>NZ_JADBHF010000001.1 GCF_017808105.1 Brevibacterium renqingii
GACCGGATGAGTTTCGCGGGCAAAACCATGTGAGGCATCGACTACTTTTCGCGGGCATATTGACATGAGGCATTACGTGGCGGTCGCCGCCTCAGCCCACCGCCGCAGTCTGCCGGATGGCGCGGGCCGACCAGCGCCGGTCGGCGTATCCGACCTCGATCGGGTGGTCGAAGGCGGCGGAGACCTGCTCCGAGGTGAGCACCTCGTCGATGGCCCCTGCTGCGGTCAGCCGCCCCTGGCAGATGAGCGCGGCGTGCGAGGTCGTCTCCGGAATCTCCTCGAGGTGGTGGGTGACCAGCAGCGTCGCGAGCTGGGGCGAACGCACGGACAGGGAGTCGATGGTCTCGAGGAGCTGTTCGCGGGCGGCCACGTCGAGGCCGGTGGTCGGTTCGTCGAAGAGCAGCAGCTGCGGATCGGCGATGAGCGCGCGGGCCACGAGCGCCCGACCCCGCTCCCCCTGGGACAGCACTTTCCAGCCCGCTTCGGCACGGGAGTTCAGCCCCACCTCGGCGATGAGAGCGTCGGCCTGCGCGATCTCGGCGGGCTCGGGTTCCCAGCGCAGCGGACGTTCGATGGTGCCGGTCAGTCCGGTGAGGACGACCTCGCGCACGCTCAGATCCGACCGCAGCGGATGACGCGGATTCACATGCCCGATGAGTCGTCGCAGCGCGGCGAGTTCGACCCGTCCCATCCGCTGTCCGAGGACATCGACGGTCCCCGAGGTCGGAAACACCTGCGCCGAGGCGAAGCTGAGCAGGGTCGACTTCCCCGCACCGTTGGGACCGATGAGCACCCAGTGCTCGCCGGCTCGCACATGCAGGTCGATGCCATGGAGGATCTGCGTCTGCCCGCGCCGGAATGTCACATCGCTGATCTCCAGGACCGCTTCGCCCACCTTGCCCGTCTCCGTTCTCGAGTCGATCACGCTTCGAGTCTAGGAGCCGGAGCCGTCCTGCTCCCTCTCGTCCGGACACTGTCGTTCCACATCATGGATCAGCACTGTGGATCAGCGGTCATTCGCCACGGTCCATAATGGAGTCATGCACAACGGCGCCGACCCCGACGAGGACCTCCGCGAAGAGCATCGCATCAGGATGCGCGGGAGGATCCTGCGCCGCTCCGCCTCGTTCAACGTCGCTCATGCCGTCGATTCGCTCGAACCCGGCACCGGCGCCCAGAGCATCCAACGCGCACTGACGCTGCTCAACCTCGTCGGCCTCATCGCCGGCGAACGCCGCGAGGGCGCGAGTCTGTCCGAGCTCGCCTCGATCAGCGGCCGTCCCAAGGCCAGCGTCCACCGGATGCTGCAGGCACTCATCGCCATGGGCTATGTCGAACGCCTCGAAGAGGGCGGCTACCGGCTGGGCGTGCAGTCGCAGATCCTCGGTCAGCTCGCACAGAAGTCCGTCGACCCCCTGGTCACCGAGTCCGAGTCGAGCCTGCTGCGTCTGGCCGAGCTCAGCCAGGACACCGTGTTCCTCACCCTGCGCACGGGCAGCTATTCGATCTGCGCCCGCCGCGAGGAGGGCTTCGGCGAGATCTTCAACAACGCCCTGTCCGTCGGCGACCGCCATCCGCTGGGCATCGGAGCAGGTTCTCTGGCGATCCTGTCCGAACTCTCCCCCGCCGAGGTGGACGCGCAGTTCGCCGCCAACGCTGAGATCCTGGCCGAACGGTACCCGAAGGTCTCGATCGAAGCGCTGCGCGACATCATCGAGCAGGCCCGCATCGACGGCTTCGTCCATAATCCCGGCCTGTTCGCCCAGGGCTCGTGGGCGGTGGCCGTGCCCCTGCGGATCCGCGGGTCCCGTCCTCGCGCGGCCCTGTCGATCGCCTCGATCGCCGACCGGGTCACCGGGCCCCGGGTCGAGCGCCTCGTAGCGCTGCTGCGGCGTGAGGCCAAGGCCATCGCCGAGGCGCTGAGCGAACACCCGAACCCCTGATGTCCCTAGGCGTCCAGACCGGCGCGGATCCGGCGGAGCGCATCGTCGAATGAGTCCTCGGTGGCTTCGGCGGCCGCTGACGCGTCTTCTGCGTCCACGGCTTCAATGAGTCGGCGCTGGTGCTTGAGCAGAGGAGCCTGGGCGTCGGCGGCGATCTCCTGCCTGGCGCCGACGAGTTTGTAAGCGCGGCAGCGCAGCCACAGGGTGCGGATCGTCTCGACGAGGACGGGATTTCCGGAGGCGGAGTAGATCGTCGCCAGCAGCTCCTCGTCGTGATCGAGGTAGCCTGCAGCATCTCCCGCCGCGAGGGCAGTCTCCATGGCCGCGAACTCTTCGTCCAGCCTGACCCGTCCTGCAGCGTCGAGCTTCTGCACGCCGTGCACGGTCGCTTCGACTTCGAGGATGCGGCGCACCGAATAGATCTGCAGCAGCTCCGCGGCGGTGAACGTCTTGACGACGGCGCCGCGGTGCGGACTGGTCTCGACGAGTCCGACCTCCTCGAGCCGGGCGAGCGATTCACGGACGGGCATGACACTCGTGCCCAGGGATGCGGCGAGCTGACGGATCCGCAGCCGCTGTCCGCTGGGGTACTCACCATTGAGGATGCTCGCCTGCATCGCCTCGAACACCTGGTCGCCGATGCGCGGGCCGACCTCCGCCTGGGTCTCGCTCATGACCGTCAGTCTAGCCTCGCGCCTGCGCTGGCTCCGGTGTGCGCTCCGCCCCGTAACCGGGATCAGCCCACCGCGGGCCGGCCTCGCAATCGCGGCACTCAGCGCAGCACGACCGTCCTCTTGCCGGAACGGGACCTGAATGTAACGCAGGGGCGGATCCACCTCGATATCGCGGACGATTTCGAGGTGGATCCGCCCCTGGGAGACGCGGCTCGGAAGTTCACGGCCGCGCGGTCTCGCCTACCTGCTCGAGACGCGTCCGAACAGGTTCGCGATCGGTGCCAGCAGCAGCGGCCTGGCGGCGAACCAGCCGGCCACCACCACGACCATCGCCACGAGGAACCAGATGAGACCGGCCCATCCCAGCGCATTCGTCCCGGCGAACATATAGCCGAGGTTCTGCCGCATCCCGGTCGCGAATACGAGGAACACATGGACGAGGATGAACATGACGAAGAACAGCATCGTCGGGAAGTGGAGCGCCCGAGCCAAGGGAGCCGGGTAGAACTTGTTGAGCTTGGCGGCGTCCTTCGGCCACCACTCGCTCATCCGCAGTCCCGTGATCGCAGCCACAGGGGCGGCGATGAACACGATGATGAAGTACATCAGCTGCTGCAGCGAGTTGTAATTCACCCACGCATCTTCCATCGGCCATTCGAGCGTCATGTACTGCAGCATCGCCGAGGCCGCGTTCGGGAAGACCTCCCAGCTGGTCGGCACGATGCGCGCCCAGTGCCCGGAGACGAAGAGCAGCACCACGAACACCACACCGTTGGCCAGCCACAGCAGGTCGAGCCCGGTATGCAGCCAGAGGTTGATGCTGACCTTCTTCCCGCCCTTCTTCGGGGTGTAGAACGCCGGCGGCTTCTGCTGGTGTCTCACCTGCAGACCCGAACGGATGATGAGCACCATGAAGAAGATGTTGAGGAAGTGCGTCCACCTCGCCCAGGCCGGGAATCCGGGGTCGACGAAGTCGGGCTGCTCATACTCGCCCGGGTAGCGTTCGAGGAACTCCGGAACGCCCGGCAGCGTCGTCACCCCACGTGCGGCGAGCACGATGATCCCGGCTGCGACGATGAGGCCGCCCAGGGACAGACCGACGAGCTTGGACCACTGGCCCAGCGACTTCGAACCGATCATGACCGGTTCCTTCTTCGCTGCGGGCTTCGCCGAGGCGGCTCCGCCCGAGCTCGTCGGCGCGGCCTTCGCGGCCGGTGCCGATTTCGCAGCCGGCTTGTCCGCGGTTCGGGCCGCTGGCTTCTCCGCTTCCTTTGCGGCGGGCTTGGCCATCGGCTTGCGCTGAGCGGGCCTGTCGGTGGCCTTGGCTGCGGGCTTGCCCATGGGCTTGCGCTGCGCGGGCTTCTTCTGCGCGTCGTCGGGCTTCTTCTCCGAGCTCGCGGCAGCGGCAGCACCTGCACCGGCTGCGACACCGGCACCTGCGGCTGCCGCTCCGGCTCCGACGCCGCCGATTCCGGTGCGCCGTCCCTGCGGCTTCTTCTCAGCTGCTGAGCTGCCGGAGGTCGTGGCTGCGGGCTTGGTGCCGTCAGTCGGTTCGGCGGTATCGGCTGGCTTGCCTGCGTCGGATGATGCGGTTTCAGCCGCTGGCTCGGAGGCCTGCGCACCGGTTGCCCCAACCGTGGAGGGCTTGACAGCCGATGCCGGGGCGAACCCTTCCGGCGGCCAGGGGTCACCGCCGGCCACACGCGGAAGACCACGGCGCAGCGGGACATCGGACAGCTCACCCGATCCGCTCGCGGCGACGGCCGCGGAGGGAGCGGCGGGCTCCTCAGCGGCAGATGCAGCGGAGGCCTCCCCTCCGCTCGTCTCGACAGGAGCAGATTCGGCAGAGACCGCAGCGGAAGTGCCCGGCGCCTTGGCTCCGGCGGGTGCGAAGCCCTCCGGCGGCCAGGGCTCTCCGCCGGCCACGCGCGGAAGTCCACGGCGCAGCGGAACCTCGCTCGCGGCCGAGGGCGCGGCCGCTGCGGCAGGTTCGGCTGCGGCAGCCGACTCGTCTTCGTCTGCGGCGGCACCTGCAGCGGCGCCGACGGCGACTCCCGCCCCGGCGGCTGCGGCAACCGGTGCAGCGGACGACGAGTCCTCGACCGCGCCCTCCGCTTCGGAAGAGTCTTCTGCCTCGACGGCAGGTGCCTCCGCCGATCCGCTCTCGGACGGTGCGGGAGCGCCGGCAGTCGCGCCGACGGCTTTCACTCCGGCGGGCGCGAGGCCCTCCGGCGGCCACGGCTCTCCGCCCTCCACACGCGGCAGACCACGGCGCAGAGGCACCTCGGCAGCGGCGGGCTCAGCGAATTCGACAGGCTCAGCGGAGTCCGCGATGTCCTCGGTCACATCAGGGGCGACGGTCTCCGTCGGCCCCTCGTCGACGACCTCGGCGGAGGAACCTGCATCCAGTTCCTCCGTGCCCGGCGAGGCACCCTCTTCCAAGGGTTCGCCGATGGTGCCCTCTGCCGGCCAGGGATCACCACCTGCGACCCGGGGCAGACCCGAGCGCAGTGAACTGGAATAGGTGGCCATATCAGGACTTGTTCTCTCTCAGGGACTCGATCGCCTGCGGAACGACCTTGAACAGGTCTCCCACGACACCGAAGTCGGCGATATCGAAGATCGGGGCCTCGCCGTCCTTGTTGACCGCGACGATGGTCTTCGAGGTCTGCATGCCGGCCTTGTGCTGGATGGCACCGGAGATGCCGAGTGCCACGTACAGCTGCGGGGAGACCGACACACCGGTCTGTCCGACCTGATGCGACTGGGCGATGTAGCCGGCATCGACTGCCGCGCGCGAGGCACCGAGGGCGGCACCGAGGACATCGGCGAACTCGCCCACGAGCTCGAAGGATTCCTCCGAGCCGACGCCGCGGCCGCCGGAGACGACCTTCTGCGCGCCGCGCAGCTCGGGCCGCGAGGAGGTCTCGACGATGGCCTCGAACGAATCGACCGATGCCGCGCGCTTGCCGGAGTCAGCGACCTCGAGGGCCTGGACGTTCGCCGTCTGCGCCTGAGCGCGGGTCTCGATCGAACCGAGGCGCACCGTGACGACGGGGGCGCCGAAGGTCGGGGCCGAGGAGGCTGTGTAGCCACCGCCGTAGACGGAATGATCGGCCACGATGCCTTCGGAGTCACGCTCGACGCCGACGGCGTCGACGCACACGGCCGAACCGCTGCGCACGGCGAAGCGGCCGGCGATGTCACGGCCGTCGAGGGTGTTGGGCACGAGCACGGCGTCGGGAGCGGTGAGTTCGGCGGCGGCGGCCACGGCGTCGACGGCGGAGGTGCCGAGGTTGTCCCCGGCCGACTCGACGGTCAGCGACGCGACGGCGCCGAGTTCGGCGGCCTTCTGCCCCGCGACATCGGCACCGCCGGAAGCGGCGAGCACGAGAGCGACGGGCGAGCCGATCTCCGAGGCGCCGCCGAGCAGCTCGGCGGCCGGCTTCTCCAGCTGACCTTCGGCATCGGCGGTGAGGACGACGAGAATGGAGTCCTGTGGGAATTCTGACATGACGATTCTCCTTAGGCCAGACGGTTCTTGGTGAGGTATTCGGCGAGTTCGACTCCGCCATTGCCTTCGTCGACGACCTTCTCGCCGGCCTCGCGCGGCGGCTTCTCGGCGACGGTGACCATGATCGAGCGAGCCACGGACTGGTCCTCGGCGTCGATGCCCAGATCGCTGAGAGAAATAACTTCGAAGGGCTTCTTCTTCGCGGCCATGATGCCCTTGAAGTTCGGGAAGCGAGCCTCGGGCAGGGCTTCGGTGATCGAGATGACGGCGGGCAGTTCGGCCGAGACCTGCTGCTGGCCGCCTTCGATCGGACGCGTGCCGGCGACCTTGCCGTCGGACAGCTCCACTGTCGACAGTCCGGTCACATGCGGGTAGTCGAGGTGCTCGGCGAGCATCGCCGGCATCATGCCGCCGTTGCCGTCGGTGGAGACGTTGCCGGTGACGATGAGATCGAATCCGCTGCGGCGGAGGGCCGCGGCCAGCACCTCGGCGGTGAGTCCGAGGTCCGCACCGGCCAGTGACTCATCGGCCACGTGCACGGCATCGTCGGCCCCCATTGCCAGACCCTTACGGATCGTGGCTGTCGCGGTGTCGGGCGACATCGAGATGACGGTCACCTCGGTCCCGCTGTCGCTGTCCTTGTGGGCCAGCGCGACTTCGAGCGCGCGCTCACCGATCTCATCGAGGACGGCTTCCGAGGCGCCGCGATCGGCCAGCCCGGTTTCCAAGTTCAGTTTCCGGTCACCGTAGGTATCCGGGACCTCTTTGACCAACACCGCGATCTTCAAGGATGACTCCTTAGTTTCGTGAAGCAGCTGCACCTGCAATGAGACTTCCGTCTCATAATCTACAGGTGGCTGATTGTCGTCCGTTAACCGGGTCCGTCTGAATCCGGCCATGTATCCAGTCACCAATGGTACGTGGTATGCACCACAGACATCTTCGCTACTTTACGAACGATCGACAGAATTTGTCCAATGCTCCGGATCCTCTCCCCGCGCCGCGTCCCGGATGGCTCCCCGCGCCGAGGCGGGGCCCTAGAATGGAGGCCAACCGACCGACCCTCCCGGCACACTGCGTCCGGGCAGGCAGGACGCCGACATCAACGATGAAGGAGCGCCCCGTGGCATTCGACCTCGACGACATCGACCGCAGCATCATCGCTGCCCTCGTCGAGGATTCCCGGCTGAGCGTGCGCCAGCTGGCCGAGCGCGTCCACATCTCCCGGTCGGCCGCGCACAAGCGCTTCACCGCTCTCATCGAATCCGGGGCGATCAGGAAATTCACCGCCGAGGTCGACCGTGAGGCGCTCGGCATGAGCGTGACCGCGGTCGTCGTCGTCAAAATCGGTGAACGCCCCTGGCCTCAGGTCCGCGATGATCTGGCCGCGCTGCCCTTCGTCGAGAAGGTGCAGGCCGTCAGCGGCGACATCGATGCGCTGGTGACGGTGAATGCGCCGGACAATACAGCCCTGTCGCAGGTGATCCTCCGGCGGATCCACGAGGTGCCGGGAGTCGTGTCCTCCCGTTCGCTGCTCATCCTCGACGAGGCCGAGGGCCACCGTCCCGGCGCCGGCTGAGGCCCGGCTCAGCCCTCCTGGTATTCGGTGATCGCCTTCTCGGCGAGGTCGAGCCCGTATTCCGCGTCCGCGTAGCCGGCGATCGTGGCCTTGCCGATGGGGTACACGTGCCCTTCCTTCACGGCAGGCAGCTCCTTGAATACGGCCGAGTCGAGGAGCGCCTTCGTCAGTTTGTCGTAGTCCCCCCGCAGATCCGAATTGACGAAGATGATGTCGGCATCGGACAGGCTCTTGTCGAGCACCTCGAGTGAGATCTGAGCTTCGGGTTCGACGGTGTCGGACTTGTTCCCGCCCTGATCGGCCTTGCCGTACTTCTTCACCATGGCGTCTTCGTCGGCCGACCAGTCGAAGCCGAGCGGCGACAGGACGGTGCCGAGCATGTTCTCGCTGCCCCACAGGTAGGCGGAGTTCTCCTCGAAAGAGGACACGACTCCGATCGTCGTCCCCTCGGTGACCTCCGCATACTTCTCGGCGAGCTTCTTCTGCCGGGCATGGAAGCCGCTGTCGCGCTCATCGAGCTCATCGGTTCTGTTGACGGCGTCGGCGACCTCCTTCACACGCTGCTGCCAGTTGGCGCGGTCGCCGCCGCGCAGGGTGAATTGGTAGACCGGGGCGATCTCCTCGAGCTGCTCGACCATCTCGGGCTCGAAGATGTTCGGGGACAGGATGAGATCCGGCTCCGCCTCGGCGAGCTTCTCCAGGTCGGGCTCCTGCTGGCTGACGACCGGGATGTCTTCGAGTTCATCGAGCCATTCCTCGGGCACCGCCGGGTCCTGGTACTCCCCCTGGACGATGGGAGGCGCATCGAGATCCATGAGGGTCTCGGTGGCGGCGTAGTGAAGGGTCGCGACGGCCTTCGGGTCCTCGGGCACCTCGACCTTCGCACCGGTGGCATCGGCTACGGTGCGGGTCTCGGAGGCATTTCCCGAGGCCGCTTCCTCGGAGACGCCTGCGCAGCCGGCGAGGAGGGCGAGGCCGGCGGTTGCGGCGATGACGGCTGTGCTCAGGCGTGTCAATGGCATGGTCTTCCTTATTCTCATCCTGCGTATTCAGTTCTGGGCGGGTCTTCGGACGGCTGCCGGGCGGGCTGGGGTCGGGTTCAGGAACGTGCGGCGATCACGGCCGAGCGGAAACGGCCGAAGCCCCATCCGATGTCCCTGATCTCGACGCGTGCGGCACCGAGTCCGCGCAGAGCCGCGGCGAGGCCGCCGGTGGTCAGGGACGGGTTCCCGGTGGTGGCCAGGGTCGTGATGAGCTCCTCCGCCTGATGGTCGTCGCTCTCGGCGTCATCGGTGAACGCTTCGACGAGGACCAGCGTCCGGCTCGCGGCGAGCATCCGACGAAGCAGTGAGTCCACCTCCGGTCGGGACCGTCCGGACAGACCGGCGATGACGAGGGTGCAGTCGACGCTCGGCCAGGCTCGTCGCCCGGCCAGGGCCTCCGAGCCGGGAGTGTGAACCGTCCGCCCGGCATCCGGGGCCTTCCGTGTCAGGGCGGCCGCCGTCTCGGCGTCGACGTCGCCGGCTACGGCGAGGTCCGCGGCCGTGGCCACGGGTTCGAGGTCGAGGATGGGGTCGAGGACGTACTGGAGGTGGTCGAGGCTGTGTCTGCGATGGGCGGCGTCGAGCTCGGGGTCGGCAGCACGCTGGGCATGCCAGGTGGAAGCCTCGATCGCCGAGGCCCGGGAGGTGCGGGCGGCGAATCCGCCGCGGAGTACGTCGACGAGATCGACGAGGGAGAAGAGGTCGAGCAGCGCCGGATCGCTCAGGTCGAGCCCGTCGGCGGCGCCGTCGCCGGTGAGGACCGCTCCGGTCGGGGTGTTGCGATAGGTGTCGTCCTTGCGGGCGAGGAGCCCGAGGGAGCACATGGCCGTCAGCACCGCCTGTGCGCGTTCGGAGTCGATGCCGAGTTCGGCGGCGATCGCCTCGGTGGTGGACGCTCCCCCGGCGACGAGGTCGTTGATGCCGAGGGTGACGGCGGTCCGGGTGATGATCGCGGGGAGCAGTTCGGTCATTTCGTGGACCTGATGGACGACATCGCGGGTGCTGGTCGGCTCGGCGGAGTCCTCGGCATCGGAGGCGGTCGCCGCGATCGGACTCGTCTCGGCGGGGCGCGCTTCGGCGGGTGTCTCCTCGGCAGGAGCGACGGGGCGCGTCGGCATCTTCCGCCAGTAGCCGACGACCTCGACGTCCTCCTTCGGCAGGCCGAGGTCACGTCGCAGGAAGCGGCGGATGGGCGCGATGGTCAGGGTCTCGCCCGCGCACCAGGCGAAGGTGCGGCCTGCGGGCAGCCTGAGGCTCTTCACGGCTTCGCGCATGAGGCGCGACTCGCCCGGAGCCGCAGAGCCGCGGACGAGCCAGTCGATCTCGACGTCGGCCTTCGTGGGGATTTCCTGGATGTCATCGGCGGTTGGGACCTCGACGATGATGTGGCCCCGGGTGCCGGCGGGCACCTCTTCGAGCCAGCGTCCGACCGCAGGCAGGGCCGTCTCGTCGGCGATGAGCAGATGGAAGTCGATTCCCTCGGCCAGGCCCGCGCAGGTCTTCGGTCCCGCGAAGCTGATGCGATCGCCGACCGCGACGTCGCAGGCCCAGTCGGAGGCGAGGCCGGAATCGTGGCGGACGACGTCGACGGCGAAGGAGTTCGTCGCAGGGTCGACGCTCCGGACGGTGTAATCACGGGCGCGGTCGAGCGCTTCGCGGTTCCACTTGAAGCGGAACTCCTCCTGCTCGCCGATGTCGAGGGAGGCGCCGTCGGACGGCGGGATCACGAGTTTCACATGATCGTCGAAACCCTCGGAGCGGAATGCAGGCCGTGGCATCCCGTCGACCTCACCGGCCGCCAGCTGATCGCCTGAGAGCGTCAGGCGTCGCATGTTCGGGGTGATGTCCGCGATGCCGGTGACTTCCGCCTCACGCAGGATGATCGGCAGCACCTGCATGGGCCTGGAAGTTCGCGGCATGGATTCAGCTCCGAGGATCTCTTGACGTATGAAACAGCGAGAAACAGAGAAGCCGGACCAGCCACTTCAAGCAGGTGTGTCAACTGCCTTAGGCAAGACCGATGTTCCCTATATCTCATAGGTGAGCCTAACCTGATATTCGAGACGGCGCAACAGATCCGCGCGATCTCTCCCGATACCGCCTCGGGCCGGCAGCCGCCTCATCAGCCAGGCGCGCACGCGCCGTCAGTCGTCGGCCTCAGCGGCGAGCGTCCTCCGTACCGCACGGAGAGTCAGCTCGAGTCCGTGCCGCCGCGGATCAGAGTCGGAGCCCTCTCCGACGACGCCGAAGAGGTGGCCCGATCCGATGGTGAGGAAGACGTACATCGCCGCCCACGTCAATGGCACCTCATTCGTGATCGAACCATCGGACTGCCCTCGGGCGATGATCCTCTCGAGGACGTCGTCGCCTCCCCTCTCCGCGGGTCCGCCCTCTGCCGGTGCGCCCTCCGCAGACTCGGCCCCCGCGGGTTCGGCCCGGCTCTCGCGACCCACCTCGGCGAAGACGTCATCGGTGATGATCGGTTCGTCCGCGAACATCAGGGTGAGGACCTCGGGGACCGTGAACAGCCGCTCGCACACCCGCTCGACGGCCTCGAGGCCCGAACCGACATCGGGGCGGGCGTCCATGACGGCCGCACCGAACATGCGCGCACCGAGGCGGGCCACCTCGGCGACGAGGGCCTCCCGATCCCCGAAGTGACGATAGAGAGTCGTCCGCCCGACGCCGATCGCCCGGGCGATCTCGAGCATCGAGGCCTGCGAGTTCTCGGCGAGGACCGACAGCGACTCCCTGAGCAGAGCCTCCCGACCGAGTCTCCGCATACCGGCGGCTTCGGACACGCGCGAATCATCTCCCTCATCAGCGAATACGCATCTAATGGAACAGTCATGTACCAGTTTGGTACGATTGTATCCCAGTCTCGGAAGCGAGGATCGACGTGAGCACGGACAATCATCACTCCGGCGCATCTGCCGGGCCCGCCGTCTTCAAACTCACCCGCACTGACGTCATCGTCATCGGCGTCGTCTGCGTGGGCCTGGGGATCGCCCTCGGCTTCCTCCTGCCCGCACTGGGCTCCTTGGCCGCGAAGTTCCCCATCCCCTTCGGCGATCCGATCGAGAAGCTCAGCAGCTTCGACCAGCCCTGGGTGGTGACCATCAGGCCGATCGTCGGGGCGGCCCTCGGAGTCATCGCCACCGCCGTCATCGCCGGCTCGAACACTCCCGTTCTCGTCGACGATGACGAGATCGTCATCGGCCGCGAGAACGACCACCCGCTGCGCATCTCCCGCACCTCCTTCTCCACCGCGTACTTCGCCGACGGCAAGCTGACCATCCTCACCGAGGGCGGCCATCAGGCCTTCAGAGGCGAGGTCGAGGGCAAGAAGGACTCGGTCGCCGCGGCCTTCACCTCGCGCGGGTATCGCTGGGGCGAGATCTGAAGGAGCCGGGAAACAACGCACCCGCGTCCGACAGCGCCCCTCACGCACCCGGGCCAAACGTCCATGCGACCCGCCTGAACCTGCCCCTTCGTCCCGAGTTGACGGCACGAATGGCCGCCCGTCCTCGACTGGCGCGCAGCCATGGATCAGTGACGTGCCTCACGTCACCATGGGGTCATGACCATCGACGTTCCCACCACAGGCCGCTCACTGCCCCAGCTGCAGCCGATCAGCTTCATCGACGCGGATGGCCGGCTCACCGACACTCCGACGGCAGGGCTGCGGATTCCCGGCGACCGCACTCTGACCGGTCTCTACCGGCAGATGGTCTTCGTCCGACGGTTCGAAGCGCAGGTCACGCACCTGACCCGACAGGGGCGGCTCGCGACCTACCCCTCGGCGGCCGGTCAGGAAGCCGCCGAGGTGGGGGCCACGACCGCGCTGGCCCCCGGCGATTGGCTCTTCCCCACCTACCGCGATTCGGCAGCGCTGCTGACCCGCGGTGTGCCGGTGGGCGAGATCCTCGCAGCCTTCCGCGGCGACTGGCACTGCGGCTTCGACCCGAACGAATACCACACCTCGCCAGCGGCGACACCGCTGGCGACGCAGACCCTGCACGCCACGGGCTTCGCCATGGCGGCGAAGCTGAAGGGAGCGGATGCGGCGACTCTGACCTTCCTCGGCGATGGTGCCAGCAGTGAGGGCGACGCCCACGAGGCCTTCAACTTCGCCTCCGTGTGGCAGACGCCGACCGTGTTCGTCCTCCAGAACAACCAGTACGCTATCTCGACCCCGCTGCGGGAGCAGACCAACGCGACCATGCTCGCCGACCGGGCCGCGGGCTACGGGATGCCGGGCCTGCGGGTCGACGGCAATGACGTCGCGGCCGTGTTCGCCGCCGTCACCGCCGCCCTCGAGCGCGGTCGCAACGGGGACGGGCCGACCCTCATCGAGTGCCTGACCTACCGGATGGAGTCGCATACGAACTCCGATGATCCGACGAAGTACCGCGAGGCCGAGGAGGTCGAGCACTGGAGGCAGTTCGATCCCATCGACCGTCTCGAGAAGTATCTGCGGTCGACCGGCGCCGTCGACGACGCCGGCATCGAGGAGATCGCCGCGGCCGCCGAGGCCCTGGCCGAGTCCGTCCGCGACGCGATGAACCGCGAGGCCGAGATCGACCCGCTCGAGCTCTTCGCCCACGTGTACGCGCAGCCGCGCACCGATCTCGCCGAACAGCAGCAGGTCCTCGAAGCCGAACTCGCAGCGGCAGGTCGGGCATGAGCGTCGAAGTCGACACGAGCACTCGGACCCCTTCGGCCCCCGCCGCGGAAGCGGTGACGATGGCGAAGGCGCTGAACCGGGCCCTGCGCGACAGCCTCGCCGAGGACGACACCGTGCTCATCTTCGGCGAGGACGTCGGCCGCCTCGGCGGGGTCTTCCGCGTCACCGAAGGTCTGCGGGCCGAATTCGGTTCGACCCGGGTGTGGGATTCGCCCCTGGCCGAGTCCGGGATCATCGGCACCGCCATCGGCATGGCCATGAACGGGATGCGCCCGGTCGTCGAGATGCAGTTCGACGCCTACGCCTACCCCGCGTTCGAGCAGATCGTGTCGCATGTGGCGAAGATGCGCAACCGGACGAAGGGCAGGGTCGCCCTGCCGATCACGATCCGGATCCCCTACGCCGGCGACATCGGCGGCGTCGAACACCACTCGGACTCCTCCGAGGCCTACTGGACCTCGACGCCAGGGCTGACCGTCGTCACCCCATCGAATCCGGCCGATGCCTATGCGCTGCTGCGCGAGTCGATCGCCTCCGACGATCCCGTGGTGTTCATGGAGCCGAAGTCGCGGTACTGGATGAAGGAGACCGTGAGCCTGCCCGTGGCCACGGGGCCGATGCACCGGGCACAGGTGCTCCGCGAAGGCACCGATGCCACGCTGCTCGCCTACGGTCCGACCGTGCGCACCGCGCTGGACTCCGCGGAAGCAGGCGCCGAGCACGGCCTGTCCGTCGAGGTCATCGACCTGCGCACGCTCTCACCGTTCGACGACGAGACCGTGTCCGCCTCGGTGCGCAAAACCTCGCGGGCGGCGATCATCCACGAGGCCGCCCGGTTCGGCGGCTACGGCGCCGAGGTGGCCGCCCGCCTCACCGAACGCAACTTCACCCATCTGTCGGCCCCGATCCTGCGGATCACCGGGTTCGACGTGCCCTACCCGTCCCCCAAGCTCGAGGAGTACTTCTTGCCCACCGTCGAACGCGTGCTCGATGCGCTCGAGTCCTGGGACTGGGAG
Source organism: Brevibacterium renqingii (assembly GCF_017808105.1). Taxonomy (GTDB): domain Bacteria; phylum Actinomycetota; class Actinomycetes; order Actinomycetales; family Brevibacteriaceae; genus Brevibacterium; species Brevibacterium renqingii. The sequence goes on from NZ_JADBHF010000001.1 coordinate 14,457, forward strand.
CTGTGATGAGTGCGGATCTGGGCACCGGCACGCGCGAGTTCATCCTCCCCGACCTCGGCGAGGGGCTGACCGAGGCCGAACTGATCTCGTGGAAGGTCGCCGTCGGCGACGAGGTCCACGTCGATCAGATGGTCGTCGAGGTCGAATCCGCCAAGTCCGTCGTCGAACTCCCCTGCCCCTACGCCGGACGCATCATCAGCCTCCACGCCGCGGCCGGTGACACCGTCACCGCCGGTCAGGTCCTGTTCTCCGTCGCCGAGGCGGAGGCAGAGTCCGGCGGCGCGAACCTCATCGGCTACGGCACTTCCGAACCGAAGACCAGGTCGACGAGGAACCGCTCGTTCGGCGCGAAGAGAGCCCCCGAGCTTGTCTCCCCCGTGTCATCGCCTCTCGTGCGCAGGCTCGCGAAGGACCACGGGATCAGCGCCAAGCACCTGCCCGGCAGCGGTCCCGGCGGAGTCGTGACGAGGGCCGATGTCCTCGCCGCCATCGAATCCGGGACCTCCCAACCGCAGATGCCCACCGGATCGGGAACCGCCCCGGCGGGGGAGCCTGCAGCAGCAGTGGCCGGCGACCGCGACACCCGCACCCCGATCACGGGGCTGCGGAAGGTCGTCTCCGAACGCCTGGCGAAGTCGCGGCAGGAGATCCCCGAGGCGACGATCTGGCTCGACGTCGACGCCACCGAACTGCTGGCCACGAACCGCGTCCTCGAAGAGCGCACGGGCGAGAAGTACTCGCTGCTGTCCCTCGTCGCCCGCTTCGTCATCGCCGGCCTCAGGAAGTTCCCGATCCTCAACTCCTCGATCGACACCGCAGCCGGTGAGATCGTCACCCACGGCGACATCAACCTCGGCTTAGCCGCGCAGACGCCGCGCGGTCTCATGGTCCCCGTCGTCCACGGAGCCGATGGGATGAGCCTGCGGCAGCTGCGGGACTCCGTGGCCGCGACCGTGGACAAGGCCGGCACCGGCAGGTTCGATCCGGCCGAGCTGACCGGCGGCACGTTCACGCTCAACAACTACGGCGTCTTCGGCGTCGACGGATCCGCGCCGATCATCAACCTGCCCGAGGTCGCCATGCTCGGCCTGGGGCGGATCAAGGAGCGCCCGTGGGTCGTCGACGGTGAGCTCACCGTCCGCAGGGTCATGTACTTGAGCTTCGTCTTCGATCACCGCGCCTGCGACGGCGCCGAGCCGAGCGAGTTCCTCACCTTCGTCGCCGACTGCATCGAGAACCCGATCTCTCTGCTGCCCGAGCTCTGATCCGCTTCCGCAGCCCTCGGAAGCGGAACGGGAACCGTGATGCGCGAGGCGGCTCGGTGACGTCCACCTCGGCGTCGTGCTCGTCCATCAGGGTCACCGCCTGTCCGGATTCGACTCCGGCGAAGGTCATGAGGTCGATCGCGGCCATGCGCACGGCCAGATGAGTCTGTCTCCACATCGTCGCCTCGTCCTCCCCGGGGTCGAAATCGCGGAACGCGGCGAGCGCCCCCTCAGCCGCGTGCTGCCGGTTCTCCCGATCGCCGGGGTCGTGGGCAAGCTGCCTGATGACCTCGGCGATCCGGGTGACGACCGGGACGCAGTCGCTTCGCTTCTCAGCAGGCACGGCGAGCGCGGATCGAACGAGCAGGAGGACGCTGTTGTTGAGCAGGTCGAGCTGTCCGGCGTTCTCGCTCTCCTGCACGATCGGTTCCGAACGCCACCACCAGACCGGGGCGCGGCGCGCGGTGCGGCTGCTGTACTTGCGGGTGTCAGAGAGCTCGGTGAGTTTGTCCCGCAGGGAGCGCAGACCGCCGATCGCATCCTCGGCGGCACGGTCATCATCGTCCTCGAGTGCCTGGGACGCGCGTTCGACGGCTTCTGCCATCGCATCGAGCACATCGCGTTCGGCACGTCTGAGCAGGTCGAGGGGTTGGGCGGGGAACAGGAGCTGGCTGAAGACGAGGGCGATTCCTGCGCCGATGAGCGCATCGACGACGCGTTCGGGCCCGAACTCCGGTTTGCCTCCGGCGACCGTGAGGATCGCACCCACGGCTCCCTGCGCGATGACGAGTCGGCTTCCGTCGCCGGCCAGGGCGATCGTCGTCGCCACCAAGATGCCGATTCCCATGGCGGCGAAGCCGGTGCCGAGGACCTGCAGGGCGGTCTCACCGACGACGATGCCCAGCAGCACCCCGAAGACCAGATTCACTGCATTCGTGCCTCGCTTGCCCTGGTTCGCGTTGAGCGCGATGAAAGCTGCGATGGGGGCGAAGAAGGGATTGGGGTGACCCGCCAGATTCAATGCGATCCACCACGCGATGGTCGCCGCCAGCGCCCCTTGGAACAGCGGCCAGAAGGCCCGGCGCACGCGCGAGAGGGCCTGAGCACCGGCCCTGCGCAGCTGCTGCCAGGTCGACACGGGCGTGCCCCTTACTCTTGCCCGGACTTCTTCTGACCCGAAGCCTTCTGCCGCGACTTCGTCTTCTCGCCGGTCTCGGGGTCATGGCGGAAGCGTCTGAGCAGAGCCGCATCGACCTCTTCGAATTCGCGGTCCTTGGTCTCGGGCACATAGCGTCCGACGAACCACAGGCCGAAGGCGCAGATGATGCCGAAGATCCAGAACGTCTGCCCCTGTCCGATGGCATCGGCGACGCTGAGGAAGACCAGGCTGACGAAGAAGTTCGAACCCCAGTTGACGGCGGTCGAGACTCCCGAACCGTGGGCACGGGCGTCGGAGGGGAAGATCTCACCCACCAGCGTCCAGAAGATCGGACCGAGGCCGATGGCGAAGGCGGCGATGTAGATGACCATGAACACGAGCGAGATCAGCGGGGACCAGCCGAGAACGAATGACAGGCCGAGCAGACCCAAGGTCACCGCCATCGCCGACAGCGACACGATGAGCAGCTTGCGCCGCCCGCTGCGGTCGATGAGCCGATTGGCCACGATGGTCATGATCAAGTTGATCGCCCCGATGGCGATGGAGTAGAAGATCGCCTTCGAGGCGGTGAGCCCGGTGGACTCGATGATGGACGGGGCGTAGTAGATGATCGTGTTGATGCCCCCGAACTGCTGGATCGCGGCCAAGGTGAGTCCGACGACGAGAGCGGGCCTGACCCGTGAGAGCAGCAGGACCTTCCAGCCCTTGTCCACCTGTTCCTCGGACCGCTCACCGGAATCCTCACCGGATCCCTGCGCCTCGGCCGCGTCGCGCTTCTCGTTCTCCTCCTTCTCCTCTTCCTGCTGCTTCCGCTGCTCGGCGATCACGGCGTCGGCAGTCTCCTCATCGGAGATCGACACATAGAACCTGCGCGCTTCGTCCTCGCGTCCGTGGACGAGCTGCCATATCGGCGATTCGGGAAGGAACCACAGGGCCCCGGCGAGGAGGATCAGGGACGGAATCGCTCCGACGCCGATCATCGCCCGCCAGCCTTCGAATCCGGAGAAGGCGAGGTTGGTGAAGTAAGCGATGAGTATGCCGATGGTGATGAGCAGCTGATTGAGCGTGAGCATGCGACCGCGAATGGCCGTCGGTGCCACCTCCGAGAGATAGATCGGCACGGTCGCCGAGGCGGCCCCGACCGCAAGTCCGAGGATCAGCCGCGCGATCAGCAGCATCCAGTATCCGGTCGCGAGGACGGCGATCACGGTGCCGACGAGGAAGACGACGCCCTGGATCCCGAGGGCCTTCCGCCGCCCGAGCGGATCGGAGATGCGCCCGGCGCTCAGGGCACCGACCAGCGCACCGAGCAGCAGGATGCTCACGACCGAACCCTGTTCGAAGGAGCTGAGGGAGAAGTCCTTCTTGATGAACAGCAGGGCCCCGGAGATGACTCCCGTGTCGAAGCCGAACAGGAAGCCCCCGACCGCGATGACCACGCACCAGCGTCGGACCCTGCGCAGCCCTGCGGCGGGGACCTCGTCCAATGGTCCCGACGATTCGGTCGAAGTGGAATTGTCCTCTGCCACTGTTCTCCTCCGATCCTGCAGAGATCCGGCCGGATGTCGGATGCTTCGTGCCGTCGAGACTAACGAAGGCCCACGCCGAGCGACAGCATGTGTGGTGAATCAAGGGTGAGGTCCGCGGGTTCCGTTCCCATTCCACGATCCGGACCGTCCTGTACGGGGGCTGAGGCCCGTCGCTAGCCTGGCCCGGTCCGCTGACCGACCGGCAGGTGCCGGTGTGAACTGACCGGCGCTCTGCCGGTGTGAAAGAGGTTGTGCATGTCGCGCGCTCATGATCCGGCACCGCCGTCGAGTCCGCCTCGGCGGCGGTTCTCGCTTCTCCTCCTCATCGTCCCCGTCGTTCTCTACGTCCTCACGCCGGTCGTGGCGAACTCGGTCGAACCGCGCCTCTTCGGTCTGCCGTTCGTCATCACCTACACGATCATCGTCACGATCCTCACCTGGTTCTTCGTGTGGATGGCCGCTCGCGGCGATCGCTTCTACCGCCGGAATGCGCCCGAGCACATCCCCGCCGACATCGCTTTCGGCGAGGACCATGAGATCGAAGGCGATGAGAGCCGAGGGGCCTCCTCAGCGTTGGGAGAGGAGGCCGACACGTGAGCACTTCCGCGGTCATCGCCTGCATCATCTTCGGCCTCGCCATGCTCGCGACCATCGCCATCGGCGTCTGGTCCGGTCGCGGTCGCGAGAAGTCCCTCGACGAGTGGTCGGTCTCCGGGCGCGGGCTCGGCTTCGTCTTCATCCTCCTGCTCATGGCCGGTGAGACGTACACGTCCTTCTCGTTCCTCGGCACCGCCGGCTGGTCCTACTCCTACGGCGTGCCGATCCTCTACCTCATCGGCTACCTGAGCATCGGCCTCGTCGTCGCCTACCTCGTCGGTCCCCTGTTCTGGACCTATGCCGCCCGGCACAAGCTCGTCAGCCTCTCCGACATCGTCGAGCACCGGTTCCGCTCCCGTGGGCTGGCGATCCTCGTCGCCGTGCTCGCGACGATCTTCATCGTCCCCTACATCCAGCTGCAGATCCAGGGCATGGGCGCCGTGGTCAACGCGATGAGCTACGGAGCGATCGATCTCAAGCTCGCCGCGATCATCTCCTTCATCGTCGCCGAGGCTTTCATCCTGGTCTCGGGCCTGCGCGGTTCGGCATGGGTGAGCGTATTCAAGGACGGCCTCGTCATCCTCGCCGTCGCCTTCCTCGCGGTCTACGTGCCGCTGCACTACTTCGACGGGCTCGCTCCCCTGCTCGACCGGCTGGTGACCGAGAAGTCCGAGTGGCTGACGTTCCCCGGCGCCGGCGAGGGGATCTACGGCGGCGCCTGGTTCATTTCGACGATCGTCCTCAACGGCATCACGATCACGGTGTTCCCGACCTCGATCGCCGGTTACCTCTCGGGCACCTCGGCGAACGCCCTGCGTCGGAACTCGATCCTGCTGCCCTGGTATCAGCTGCTGCTGCTCGTGCCGATGATGGTCGGAGTGGCCGCGCTCTTCGTCGTCCCGGCCCTCAAGGACGCCGATCTCGCTCTGTTCTCCGTGGTCATCGACTCCCTGCCGGCGCCGATCGTCGCGCTCATCGGCGTCGCCGGTGCCCTGTCGGCGATCGTGCCGATGAGCGTGTACATGCTCTCGATCGGGTCGATGTGGGGACGGACCGTCCTCGGCGGCGGGCTCGCCGGACCGAAGAACGCGGCCTCGATGACGACCGACCAGCTGACTGCGCGGGGGCTGCGGCAGAAGACGCTGTCCCAGTGGGTGTGCCTGGCCGTCGGGGTGATTGCGCTGGTCATGAGTCTGCTCATGCCCGATGCGCTCGTCGAGCTCTCCGTGCTCAGTTATGAGGGCCTGGCGCAGGTCGTTCCTGCAGCCCTGCTCTCCCTCTACTGGCCGCGGATGTCCAAGCAGGCCGCGGCCGCCGGACTCATCACCGGCTCCGTGGTCATGGTCGGCCTCCACTACACGGGCCACGACCCGCTGCTGGGCGTCAATGGCGGCCTGTGGGCGATCGCGGCGAACCTCCTCGTCGTCGCCATCGTCACTCTGGCCAAGCCGGATCCCCGCTGGGTCCCGGTCGCGAAGCGGCGAGGCCACGCCGAGGTCCAGCACGTCGGCTGAGCGCCGCGTATCACCCGTCGAGCAGGGCCGCTGCGTACATCGGGCGAGCGGCATCGGCGCTCGGCGGGTGGAACAGGCCGGCCGCGGCGTCACGGTAGAGGCGGGAGAGTTCGTGTCTGTTGCCGAACCCGCCGCCGCTGGTGCACATGAGCGCGGTCTCCGCGTTCCGGCGAGCCGCCTCGGCGGCCTTGATCCTCGCTCCCACCAGCCGCAGCGGCCACCCGGCGCCGTGATCGACGAGCTCGTCGAAGTCGCGCGAATAGGCATCGATCATCGCGGTCACGGGCATGAAGTCGAGGTGGGCGTCGGCCAGACGCGTGCGGGCCTCGGGCACCTCGGCGAAGCTCGTGCCCGACTTCGCGGACTTCCGCCTGTGCAGTCCGGCGGCCCCGAGCTCGAGGGCACGGGCGGCGACTCCGGCGTAGACGGCGGCGATGAGCAGCTGGAAGTTCGATGTGATGGCGAAGGTGAGCAGATCGGGGTGCTTGCCGGCGGGAATGATGCGCGAGACCCGCTCGGGTCGCATCACCACTCCGTCGAGGACGGTGGCCCGTGACTGCGAGGCGCGCATGCCCAGCACATCCCACTCATCGGAGACGGTGATGCCCGCGGCGTCGCGGTCGATGAACCCGTAGACGAGTTCCCCTTCCGCCGGTTCGTCGGCGTCGGGCCCGGCGATCCCGTCGTCATCGGCAGTGATCGCGCCGTGGACGATGAGCCTGGTCCACACCGGGGACAGGGAGGTGAAGATCTTCACGCCGGTGAGTTCGAATCCCCCGTCGGCGGTGGGCACGGCCTCGGTGTTCGATCCCTGCAGCACCCAGTCATTGGACGGTTCGGAGATCCCGAAGGCGAAGATCTCTCCGGCCATGACCTCGTCGAAGACCCAGTTCAGCGAGTCGTCACCGCGGTCGTTCATGGCTTTGACGACGCCGGTGCACATGAGGTGCATGTTGATCGCCAGAGCCGTGGCCGGGGCGGCGGAGGCCAAACGCTGCTGCAGCCGAGAGACCTCGAAGAGGCTCAGCCCCGGTCCGCCGTGGGATTCGGGCACGAACAGCTCGAGGTAGCCGAGCGCCTTGAGCTCAGCGAGGTCCTCATCGAAGAACCGATTCTCACGATCAAAGATGTCGGCGCGCTCACGGAAGCGCTCGAGCACCTCGGCGGGCAGGTACGTCTCCCCCAGTTCATGCAGCTGGGTCTCACGGTCGGTCATGATGTCTCCTTCGGTGCGGGGTTAGGGTCGCAGGGGTGCGAGGATACAGGGCCTCGGCCGGGCATCAGGGCTTCGGCCGGCGCAGGACGAGGGCGCCGTTGTGTCCACCGAAGCCGAACGAAGTCGACAGCACGGTGTCGACCGTCAGCGAGGATCCCGGGCCGGAAGCGGTGCCGGTCAGTTCGCGGGCCTGGCCGGAGACGATGTCCCAGCCGTCGAATTCGCAGGTCTCGAGGTTGAGTGTCGGGGGCAGTGTCCGGTCCCTCATGCTCAGGCTCGCGATGATCGCCTCGACGACTCCCGAGGCGCCGAGGAGGTGCCCGGTGCTCGACTTCGTCGCGCTGATCGGGATCGTCCGGGCAGCCGCACCCAGGGAGGCGTCGAAGGCCGCGAGTTCGGCGGCGTCACCGGCGAGGGTGCCTGTCGCGTGGGCGTTGATGTGATCGATGTCGGCCGGTCCGAGCCCCGCATCGGCGAGCGCTTCGCGTACGGCCGCTGCCGCTCCACGGCCGTCAGGATGCGGGTTCGTCGGATGGTGGGCGTCGCTCGCGGCGCCGAAGCCGGCGAGTTCGACCAGCGGGACGGCGCCGCGGGCGGCGGCTCCGGCCTCGGATTCGAGGAGGATCGCCGCCGCTCCCTGGCTCATGACGAACCCGGAGCGCGACCGGTCGAAGGGGCGGCTCGCCGCGGTCGGATGGTCTTCGAACCCGGCGGCGAGTGCGCGCATGTTCGCGTTCGAGGAGAGGTTGACAGGGTTGAGGCAGTCCTCCATCCCGACGACGAGCACGGCGTCGGCGTAGCCGTGTCGGATCCTCCGCAGGCCCTCGCCGAGGCCGATCGCCCCGGAGGCGCAGGTCGCGGATACGCCTTGGGCGGGGCCGCGGAAGTCCCACCGCTGACTGAGCAGGGCGGCCGCGGAATCGGGGGCGCCGTGGATGGACAGCGTGAGCGGAACCGAGCGCGGTCCATCGGCGAGAAGGGAACGCGTCGCCGCCTGCATGGCGTCGACCGGTCCGGACCCGGTGGCGGCGATGACTCCGACGCGTTCGCGCTCCCACGGCAGGGCCTCGGCTCCATCTTCGCGTGCCCCGGACTCACGGATTCCGGCCTGCGCGAGCGCCTGATCCGCAGCCGCGATGGCCCAATGCTGGATCGGGCTGAGACGGCGGGCGAGCGCCCGAGGCAGCACGGCCTCGGCGTCGAAGCCTCTCACCTGACCGCCGATCCGCACGGCCAGATCGGCGAACTCCTCGCCTGAGAGCACATCGATGCCGCTGCGGCCGGAGCGCACCGCCTCCCACAGGGCCTCGGGGTCGTGACCGTTCGGAGTGATCGCCCCCATCCCGGTGATGACCACGCGTCGTTCTTCTCTCACAGTCGCTCCCCTTGTCCGTCCATGATGAGCCGGGCGGTTTCGGCGCGGCGGATCTTCCCACCCACCGTCCGCGGCAGCCGCTCGAGCACATAGATGCGTCGGGGCACGAACTGCGGCGCCAGCCGGGTCCTCGCGTGTTCGAGCAACGCCGCCTTGTCCGCGAGTGGTCCGGACGTGCCGTCCGCAGCCGGCTCTGCCTCGGCGCCGCCCTCTTCGATGACGAGGGCGATCAGGCTGCCGAGGTTCGCATCGTCGACCGCGACCGCGACCACCTCGCCGAGGCGGGGAAACGTGTCGAAGGCCCGTTCGACCTCCGGCAGCGACACCTTGTGGCCGCCGGTGACCGCGATATCGCCGGCTCGACCGGCGAGCTGGAGGAGTCCGTCGACGATGCGGCCCTGGTCGTCGACCGTCGCCCAGCCGTCGGGTCCGCGGAGCACGGCGTCGGTGGTGCCGGCGACGTAGCCGTCCGAGCAGGCGGCGGCGTCGATCCACAGCGTGCCGAGCTCGCCTTCGGCCACCTCGGCGCCGGTTTCGTCGCGGATCTGCGCACCGATCGTCGGGTAGATGCGGATCCAGGTGCCGTCGCCGTCGCGGCTGTCTCCGATGAAGCCGATCTCGGCGGCGCCGTAGTAGCTGATGAGGCGGGTGTCGGGGAGGACTGCGGCGAGCGCCGAGCGGATGCTCGCGGGAAGGTTGGCCCCGCCGGTGACGACGAGCTGAAGTCCGCGGAACCTCTCCGGGCTGCGTCCGGCCGCCTCGGCGAGGGCTCTGACGACGGCGGGGACGGCGACGATGCGGGTGATGGCCTCGGCGGCGATCCGGGAGCCGATCGCAAAGGGGTCGAACTCATCGGCGAGATGGACGCTGCCGCCGGTGGCGAGGCTTTCGATGACCGCGTAGAGCGTGAGGCTGTAGGAGACCGGGCCGGGGGCCAGGGACGCGACGCCCGGGAGGGGTTCGAGGTGCGCGGACGAGACGGCGACGTTGTCCCGGTACTGCTGCCGGGTCTTGATGAAGGCCTTCGGATTGCTCGTCGTGCCCGAGGAGAAGAGCATGAGGAAGGGTTCGGACCCGTCGCGGACGGTGGGGGCCGGGGCCTGGGCGCCTGCGCCGCGGATCTGCGACTCCCGTGCGGCGAATTCGGCCGGGGTGATCACGGTCCCGGTCCATCCGGTGGCGGCGAGCGCCTCGGAGAGGACAGGCGAATCGCTGATGACGAGGCCGATCCCCGTCGTGCGGATGACACCGATCTGATGGTCGAGCGGCCAGCGCGGATCAATCGTCGCGGAGACGGCACGATAGCCGGCGAGGCCGGCGATGAGGCGGGCGGTGAAGAACGCCGAGGTGGTGCTCACAGCCGTGATCGGGATCCCCTGCGCCTCGGCGGCCGGTGCCGGCGGCGCGGGCTGCGCCCGGTGGAGGGCGTCGACGACGGCGAACGCGACGCGGGAGTCCTCGACGAGCTCCCCATAGCTCAGCCGGGCCCCGTCCCCGACGAGCGCGAGCTGATCGGGACGTTCGAGTGCCACATCGAGGATCGTCGCAGTGATCGGCAATTCAGACCTCCAGGGTGTCGACCGTTCCCACAGTACAACGTCGTCCACGCCGTCTCACTGCCGCCCTCGGATTGAAATACTTTGGAGTATTCGGATACTTCAATGTATCCTGGATTCATGAGCGAAACACCCATCCCCCGCTTGACGCGCCAGGAGAGCCAGGAGCTCACGCGTCAGCGCCTCATCGAATCGGCGGCGAAGCTCTTCGCCGAACACGGGGTGCGCGGCACCACCCTCATCGCGGTTGCGGAGAACGCCGGATTCAGCCGCGGCGCAGTACATGGGAACTTCTCCGACAAGGACGAACTCGCCGCGGCGGTCGTGCAGTTCGTCGTCGAGGATCTCGGACCGGAGCTCGACGGGGCGCTGAGCTCGGCCGGGTCCGCGAACGACCGGCTAGCGGCCTACATCTCCACACACATCGACTACTGTCGCCGCGAACCCGCTCGGGCCGCAGCCATCATCGCAGCGGTGGGCTACCTCAGCCGGCCCGCTGCAGCGGCGCAGTCCTACGGCCAGCGTTCCGCCGATTCCATCGCCGATCTCGTGGCGCTCTTCGAGGACGGCCAGCGCCGAGGCGAAATGCGCAGCTTCGATCCCGCCACGATGGCTCTGTCGCTGCGCTCCGTCCTCGACGCGGCGGTGCCGACCCACCCCATCATCGAGGCGAGCGAGATCATCGCCCTGTTCGACCATGCCACCCGAGCCGAGGAGGCCCCACAATGACTTGGAATTTCCGCATCACCGTCCGCGGCCGCTTCACCGGACTCGACGCGGAACAGCGCCGCAGCCTCCGCGCGGCACAGGACGAGCACGACATGCTCTCCGCGCGCTTCTCCCCCGAGGGGACGTTCCTCTACACGCCCGAACTCGTGAACTATCAGCATCGATTCCTCATCACCAGCGACGAGGCGGACCGCGACGATGCCGAGACTCTGGCGAGCATCCGAGCCGAGGAGCTCTCCGCTGCCGACCTCGCCTCACGCGGTCTCGGCGGCAGGACCATGAACGTCTCGGCAGTCTGCGTCGAAGAGGTCAAGGTGCGTCCGAGGACACGCTCATGAACCGCGACACGACCGTCGGCCCCGGCCCTGACGCCGACTCCTGCGCCGCACCGAACCTCGAGGCCGCACTGGCTCTGGCCCGGGCGAAGAGTTCTCTTGACACCGCGATCGGCACTGCACTCTCGCGCGTGGGGCTCAGCCTGGACGACCTCCGCCGACTGCGCCTCATCGGTGTCCAGCCGCAGGGTTTGAACCGGGAGAACCTCGCCGAGGCGATGGGCGAGCCCCGGTCGCACGCGGTGCGCTCCAGCCTCCCGCTGGTCAAGCTCGGCTGGCTCTCGCGCGCGGAGTCCGGCGAGTTCGTCCTCACCGACAGCGGCCGGGCCCTCATCGACCAGGCCGAAGGTCTTGCCGAGAAGGCGGCGCATCGCTGGTTCAGCGACTCCGGACTCAGTCCGACAGAGGTGCTCGCGACCCTGGGATCGGGCCGCTCCCCTCACTCCCGGCCGAGGTGAAGCGCATGGACGAGTCCTGACTCCTCCCTCACAGACCGACCTCGTCGCCCGAGCTCAGACCGTCGCTGAGACCCTGTCGACGCCCCATGATTCGAAGGTCCGAGAGGCGATCCCGAAGCTCATCGTCATGCCGATGCCGGAAGTCACGGATACTGCCCGCGTGTGTTCGTCGATGTCTTCCATGAGCAGCGAGGTCTGCGGACTCGAGGCATACACTCCCTGCCACCTCTGCTGCAGGTGCAGGCGGGCACCGAGGATCCCTGAGATCTCCTCGATGATCCTGTCAGTGATCCATTCCTCCTGGAACGGCGGCATTGTGATGTCGTAGCTGTGGCTGTCGCCGAGGAGCACCGTGCCGTCCGGACGGAGAGTGAACATGATGTTCGCTCCGAGCTCGAGCAGCTCGGGACTCGTCCGGCTCAGCGCTTCGGTGAGCTGTTCGTGGCCCGGCATCGCCGTGAAACCGTCGTACCGGGTCAGGGAGGTTCCGGTCAGCACTGCCGCAGCGGTGGTGAATGTCCGCGGAGATGGCGCCATCGCCATCTGCAGCGAGCAGCGCGTCACCTCGTAACGACCGGCCACCTCGGGGTAGAGATAGTCGAGGTCGTGGCCGACGCAGACGACGATCTTCTCCGCGTCGAAGTCTCCCGCCGTCGTGTGCACACGACCGTCGCTGATGGCCCCGACCGTGACCCCGAAGCGGACATCGGCCCGGGGCTGGGCTGCGATCCACTCTGCGATCGATCCCACCGCTGTCCGGGGATCGACGCGCAGATCAGCAGGGAGGAACGCCCCGCCGAGGAATTCCGGTCCGCTGGCCCGGCCCAGGCGGGAGGCGACGGCCTCTCCGGTGAGCATCTCAACAGCCTCCGTGCCGCGTTCATCACGGAACTGTTCGACGACAGCCATCTCTTCGGGACTGCGCGCGACGACGACGGCCCCGGCCTCCGGTGCCCAGAACCCCACGTCCGCGGCGCAGTCGAGCCACCCGCTGCGCGAAGCGTAGGACATATCGATGATGTCGTTTCCCTGCCCGGTGATGCAGCAATGGCCGAAATTGCGGATCGACGCTCCGTTGGCTCGGTGATCACGTTCGATCACGCGCACGCTCAGGCCGCGACGGAGTGCCTCGTAAGCGTGGGCGAGACCGACGACGCCCGCACCGACCACGAGGAGGTCAGTGGCCGCGGCCTGGGCACGGGTGGAGTTCACGATGGTGGTATCGGCGATGGTGGTCATGGCTTCCTTTCTCGCTCCGCATCCTCACTGATGCGGATCCGCGGCTTCCGTGCCCGGCAGTTCAGGACGGCCAGCCGTCGAGTACTTTCAGATGTCGGCGGAACTCGAGTTCCAGCCTGCTGTGGACGAATCCCTTGGCGCTGAGCAGATAGACCTCTCGGGGCTCTGGGCGGGGGAAGACATGGACCTCTGCGAGGCTGCCGTTGTGCAGCTCCCGTCCGACCACGTGCTCGGAGATCAGTGTGATTCCGAGGCCCGCCCACACCCCTTCCTTGGCGGCTTCCGCCGTCCAGATCGTGCAGCGGGGAGCGTCGGCGATTCCCCAGGCCGCGAGCGCGCGCTCCTGGCCTTCCCGAGTCGACGAACCATGCTCGCGGACGAGGAAACGGCTCTTCGCCAGTTCCTGTGGTTCGATCTGTCGTCCCGCCAGAGGGTGATCGGGACTGACGACGATCCGCAGCCGTTCCGACAGCAGAGGCGTCACGTCGATCTCTTCGACGTCGACATCTCCGAAAGTCAGTCCCAAACCCGTCTGCCCCTCGATGATCCACTCGAGAACCTGTTCCGAATTTCCCACGAGCAGCTCGGTCTGCGCTTCGCGTTCGCGGCCCAGGAAGTCTCCGATCACCCGAGGAAGCAGATGCGAGCCGAGAGTCGTCGTTCCGGCCACCGAGAGCCGCCGGTCCATCGACCCCTTGACCGCCGCCATCTCGTCGTTGATTCCCGACAGCGTCTGCATGAGCTCCCGAGCCCGATGGGCGAAGAGCCGACCCGCCTCGGTGACATCCGCCCCCTGCGGGCCCCTCTCCAGGAGTCGGACGTCGAGAGAGCGTTCGAGGTTCCGGATGTGCGAGGACACCGAGGGCTGTGAGATGAAGAGGCTGCGCGCCGTCTTCGACAGCGAACCGGTCTCCACGACGGAGAGGTAGATCCGCAGACTGAGGACGTTGAGATCGATAGCCACGATCGCCATTGTGCCCGAGGACCGTCTTGGAGGGAGCCGCCGTCCTCAGAACGATATGCATGCCGATCTCAGCTCAGTGTAGAACTCCCAGGTGTCGGCCGAGCACTCCGGTGCACCGTACTGCGAGAGCTTCGCACCCATATGCGGCAGATGGGGCCAGGCGCCGACCCCGGGGCGATTGACGTGCAGCATCCCCGCTTCGAAGCGTTCGAGCGCATCGAAGATGTGCGGGCGGTTCTCGGTGAAGATCGTTCCCGACATGCCGTAGCGAACCGAGTTCGAAATCGCCATCGCATCATCGAAGTCCTCGGCATCGATGACAGACAGAACCGGCCCGAAGACCTCTTCCGTCGCGATCTCCGAATCCGCCGGCACCTCGCTGAGCACGGTCGGTTCCATATAGTGACCGCCGTGGGGATTCGCCGAATCCGCAACGGCATGTCCGCCGACGCGCACCCTGGCCCCGACGGCAAGTGCCCCTTCGACTCCCCTGATGCACGCGTCGAGGCGGCTCGAGTCGACGACCGGACCGAGATCGGTCTGCGCGTCGAACGGATCACCGAGCACCATATCGGACACTCGATCGACGATCCTGCTCACGAGATCCTCTCTCACGGCAGATTCGACGACGACTCTGCTCGTCGCGCTGCACCGCTGCCCCGCTTGGCCGAAGGCACCGTGCACGATCGCGTCGGCTGCCGCATCGAGATCGGCATCCGCGAGGACGATGACGGCGTTCTTTCCCCCGAGCTCGAGCTGAGTCCTCGCCAATCGGGGTGCCGCCGCCTGCTGGATGCTCCGGCCCACAGGGAGCGAACCCGTGAAGGAGATGCCCCTGACCTCGGGATTGGCGCTCAGCTCCTCGCCCGGTTCCCGATCGCCCTGCACGAGGTTGATCGCCCCGGGCGCGACCCCAGCCTCATTGAGGATGTCGACCATGATCGCCGTGCTCAGTGGTGCCAATGGAGATGGTTTGATCACCGCGGTGCAGCCCGAGAGCAGCGCCGGAGCCGCCTTCCACACGGGAATCGCCAGCGGGAAGTTCCATGGGGTGATCAATGCGACGACGCCGAGCGGGCGGTGCCAGGTCAGTGCCATCGAACGTGGCTCGTCAGCGGGCAGCGTCGATCCGGAGAGTCTGCGCCCCTCTCCGGCGATGAAGCGCAGGATCTCGATCGCCCGGCCGACCTCGGACCGGGCCTCGGTGAGCTTCTTGCCCTGTTCGGCAGTGATGACTCTCGCGAGCTCCTCCGTTCTGCGCTCCATCACCTCGGCGGCACGGAAGAGGATCTTTCCGCGTTCGATGCTGCCGAGCGCCTCCCACCCGGGAGCGGCCCGACCTGCCGCCGCGATGGCCGCTGCCGCGTCATCGGCTCCGGAATCGGCCACCTCGGCGATGATCTGGTCCGGATGGGCGGGATTGGCATTGGAGAAGGTCCGACCGCTTCGCGCCTCGACCCATTCGCCTGCGATGCAGTTCCTGCCCACGTGCGGCGGGAGCGAGAGGTCAGTGGGAACAGTGAGTCGACTGTCATCAGTCAGTGTTGTCATTGTGAGGCCTTTCTCAATCAAGTGGTTGCGGGACGCTTGTTCCAGGACGGGATGAGGATGATTGCGGCGATGAGTGCGGTGCCGGCGAAGATGTAGAAGACTGCCGCGCCGGGGATGAGACCGGGCAGAAGACCCCCGAGGATCGCGCCGATCGAGCCGCAGCCGTTGATGAAACCGGTGGCTCCGGCAGCGTACTTGCTCGTACCGAAGGCGACTGCGGCGATGCCGGACATCATCGCGTCGGCCGCATAGGCCGTGAGCCCGACCACGCCGAGGAGGATTGCGATCACCGTGATCGATCCCAGGGAGGTGGCCGGCTGCCACAGGGCCAGAGCGACTACGAGGCTGAGGAGGCTGATCACGCTCGGCGGGACGCGCCTGGCTTTGAAGATCGTGTCCGAGAGCCAGCCGATGGCGATAGGGGCGACGACCCCGGCGAGGCCGAATGTCACAGGCACCATGATCGCGGTGATCTTGTCGACACCGGGCATCGCATCGACGACCATGACCGGCCCCCAGAGGAGGATGGCGTAGCGAGCGGGTTTGATCATGAAGTAGACGATGCCCAGACGCAGCACCATCGAATCATGCCGTGCCGCCGCCAGCAGATCGCGGAAGCGGAATTTCTCCGCGGGAACCTTGACCACCGGCACCGGTGCCCTTGTGCCGGAGGGACGATGACGGTACTTCTCGTCGAAGCGGCACTGATCCTCGTCGATTCCGGGAAGCCCCACCTCTTCGGGTCTGTTCCTCTGGAAGATGAGGAAGAGAATGAGCGCGACGAACATCACGGCGGCCCCGGAGAAGAACGCCCACCGCCAGGATTCGAAGACCGTATAGGCGACCCATCCCATGAAGGGGACCGCGATGAGGCCGCCGAAGGCGTAGCTCGTGGAGAAGAAGCCCATTGCGCGACCGCGTTTGCCGACGGTGAAGAACGAGGCGATGTTCTTGCACAGCGACGACCAGCCTGTCGATTGGGCGAGACCCTGAACGATCATCAGAGGCATGAACAGCCAGAGCGCCGGGATGATGCCCATGACCAGCGCGGCGACGGCGGCGAAGAACATGCCGCCGGTGACGACCACGCGTTGGCCGTACCTCTCCGCCATGGCCCCCCAGATGAACTGGCCGACGGCATAGGCCGCCAAATAGGCGGAATCGAGGTAGCCGAGGCCCGCCCGGCTGATCACTCCGTCGTCGAGGATGCCCACCTTGGCAGCGGAGATCGCATTGCGAGGGAAGTAGTAGGCCGCATAGGCGAGCCAGCTGAGGGCGAATATGCGGATCTGCCATTTCAGCAGCACCTGCCGGTTCGTGGTCGCTCCTGCCGGGGCCGGCGATTCCGGCGGGAGCACGTCGGTGGTCTCTTGGGTCAGATTCTGTGGATCATTGGTCATTCGCGCCATTGCGATCTCCTGATGCCTGTCGTCTCCTGAGTGCGTATGGGGATGCGCGGAGATTGCTCGAGGGTGTGTCCGATCAGGCTCCGGTGGCGGCCGCGCTGGCCACGGGCGCGTGTGCGCTCACGTGTGTGGTCGCGATCCAGAAGGCGTCGTAGTTGTGCAGTGCGGCCTCCTCACCGTTCGGACCTCGGCTCTTCGTCTCCTCGGGGGTGGGGACTGCGCGGTTGATGAGGAACGGAATGTCGAGCTCCCCGAGGCCGCCGTGGGACCGCAGCGGCACGTCGAGGTTCTTCAGATCGTGCCATTCCGGGTATCTGCCGATCGCCGAGAACTTATCGGACAGAACCGTGATGTCCCCCATCCGGTCCAGTGGCATCGAGTAGAGCTCGGCTGCATCCTCCGAACGCAGGATCGCTGTCAGCCCTTCCTTGTCGGCCAGCCCCGCGATGACCTTCTCCCGGTCAGCTCCTTCGGGAAGATAGACATTGGCGAAGGAGCCCAGCGCACCGTGATGGACGGTGTAGGGATCCGTGATGGGAAGGATGACACGGCTTCCGGTCTCCCCCGCGCCGATTCCCAGAATGGAGTCGACTTCGCTCTCGAGGTAGACGACCCGTGGCGTTCCGTCGTCCTTGTGCTTGGGACTCATGCCATGGTCGGCGGTGATGGCGACGACGGCACCGAGTTCGTCCAGCTGTGCGGCGTAGGAGTCGAGCATCGCATAGAAGTCGTCGGCGACATCGGTGCCAGGAGCGTTCTTGTGCTGGATGTAGTCGGTCAGCGTGAGGTACATGATGTCCGGACGGCGATCGGCAAGGAGCCGGACACCGGCGGCGAGGACGAATTCGCTCAGTTCGGCCGAATAGACATCCGGCAGCGGCATGCCCACGTAATCGAGGACGCCGTCGATTCCATTGGCCTCCTTCGTCGCGGTGTCGGCCTTCTGCGCGGAGAAGCAGATGCCCGTCCGCCGTGGGCTGACCATCTCTCCGGATCCTGCAGGGTCGAGTGCGGGCTCGGTGACCCCACTGGCCAGCAGGGCCCGCAGCTTGTCCTTGGCGGTGACGACGGCGACATCGAGCCCGGCATCGACGGCGGCGGCGAATACTGTCGGGGCACGCAGGTACGAGCCCGAGATCGAACTCGAAGTTCCTGCAGTTCTCAGTCTTGGCTCGATCGTCGCCGGGAAGAAGCCCCGAAAGGCTGATATGGCTATCGAGTATTCCTATAATGCGAGGTCAGAAGGCGATTGAGCGGCAACCGCCCGGGGTCTGTGTCTGCCAAGGAGTGGCATCTGTCAAGAGCGTCCAAACGACTGTGGAGCGCCGAAACAACGGTGCGCACACCGTTGCCTCGACGCTCCACAGTTGTCTCGGCGAAAGCCGGGCAAAAGCTAAGCGAAAGCCGAGCGAAAGCCAGGCGGCCGAATCAGTCAGCCACGTAGTACATGCGCTTGTTGACGAACTCGTCCATGCCGTAGGGGCCGAGCTCGCGGCCGAAGCCCGAGCGCTTGGTGCCGCCGAACGGGATCTCCGCACCCTCACCCGCAGGGGTGTTGACGTTGGACATGCCGACGTCGAGGCGCTGCGCGAGCTTCGCGGCCCGGTCCTGATCCTTGGCGAACACGGCGCCGCCGAGGCCGAAGCGCGTGTCATTGGCGAGCTTGAGCGCTTCGTCGTCGCTGGTCACCTTGTACACGGTGGCGACGGGACCGAAGAGCTCCTCGCGGTAGGCGTCCATCTCCGAGGTGACTCCGGTCAGCACCGCCGGCGAGACGTAGGCCGAGCCGTCGGAGGCCAGCTCGCCGCCGACGAGGGTCGCACCCTGCTCGACCGCGCGGTCGAGCTGCTTGCGCAGGTTCTCGGCCGCCCCGCGAGAGGACAGCGGCGAGTACTTGCCGTCGCCCGCCTCGGCGGGGGTGCCCTTCTCCCATTCCTGGGCGCGCTTGGTCAGTCCGGACACGAAGTCGTCGTAGATGTCGTCCATGACGATCATGCGCTTGTTGGCATTGCAGACCTGGCCGGTGTTGTACAGGCGGGTGCCCCATGCGGTGTCGACGGCCTCGTCCATGTTCTCCGTGTCGAGGACGATGTAGGGATCGGAGCCGCCGAGCTCGAGCACGGCCTTCTTGAGGTTCTTGCCGGCGGTGGCGGCCACGGCCGAGCCCGCACGCTCGGAGCCGGTGAGCGAGACGCCCTCGATCCGGTCATCGGCGATGATGGTCTCGATCTGCTCATGCGTGGCGTAGACGTTGTTGTACACGCCCTCGGGAATTCCGGCTTCCTTCATGAGTTCGGCGATCTTCGCCGAGGAGCGGGGGCAGATCTCGGCGTGCTTGAGGATGATCGTGTTGCCGAGGACGAGGTTCGGTGCGGCGAAGCGTGCGACCTGGTAGTAGGGGAAGTTCCACGGCATGATGCCCAGCAGCGCGCCGACGGGACGGCGCTGGATGAAGGCCTTGCCGCCCGACATCGACTTGATGGGCTCATCGGCGGCGAACTCCGGACCGTTGTCGGCGTAGTAGTTGAAGATCTCCTCGCAGAATTCCGCTTCCTCGATGCCCTCGGCGACGGGCTTGCCCATCTCCTCGGCGATGATCTTCGCGAGCTCTTCCTTGTGCTCGCCGAAGAGGGAGGCGACCTTGTTGACGACGGCCGCGCGCTCTTCGATGGTCTTCTCGCGCCAGGTCAGGAAGCCCTGATGAGCGGCCTCGAGGACCTCCTCGATCTGCGCGTCGGTGGCGTTGTCGAACTTCTCGACGATTTCACCGGTGGCCGGATTCTCGACGCGGTAACCGCCTGCAGCACTGCCTACGTTGCTCATTCCAGACTCCTTCGACTCGGGCACCTGTTGGCGCCGGTTAAGCAATTGCACACCTGATCACCGCCTCAATCGACGGATTGCGTATGCCTGCATCACACGCTATCAACACGTGACGTGTGCAACAAGTGCCGGAACCTGGGGGAATCATCAGTACGAAGCGGCGATCGCCGGCCACACCGAAGCTGTGCGGATTCCGAAGCACATCCGACTGAATCCGCACAGGTGACTCTGCCGGAGCGCTCAGTCGAAGCGGCGCGAGGAGCCGATCTCGTCGCCTGCCTTCCATTCTGCCCAGCCGGGCTGATCGACCATGAACGACTCGATCGTGTCCTTGTCCGCGCGCAGCTGCGGATCGTGTTTGAGATAGTGCTTCGTCTCCCGTGCGATGAGACCGGAGAGGATGAGGATGCCGAGCAGGTTCGGCAGGGCCATGAGGCCGTTCATCACGTCCGAGAAGTTCCAGATCGGTTCGAGCTCGGTGGTGCAGCCGACGAACACGACGAGGGAGAAGAAGATCCGGAACGGCAGCACGCCGCGACGGCCGACGAGGCGTTCGACGTTGCGGTCGCCGTAGTACGACCAGCCGAGCAGGGTGGAGAAGGCGAAGAGGACGATGCCGAGGGTCACGACCCAGTGGCCCCAGTGCCCCGGCAGGCCGTGGGAGAAGGCCTCACCGGTCATCAGGGCCGCACTGATCTGCTCTCCGGTCTCCGGGTCGATCTCGTCCCAGGTGCCGGTGGCGATGATCGTCAGGCCCGTGAAGCTGAC
Source organism: Brevibacterium renqingii (assembly GCF_017808105.1). Taxonomy (GTDB): domain Bacteria; phylum Actinomycetota; class Actinomycetes; order Actinomycetales; family Brevibacteriaceae; genus Brevibacterium; species Brevibacterium renqingii. Next base: position 34,941 of record NZ_JADBHF010000001.1, read on the forward strand.
GACGATGATCGTGTCGATGAAGGTCTGCGTCATCGACACGAGCCCCTGGCGGACCGGATGCGAGGTCTTCGCGGCGGCCGCCGCGATCGGAGCCGAGCCGAGACCCGATTCGTTCGAGAACAGGCCGCGGGCGACGCCCATCTGGACGACGACGATGATCGCCGAGCCCGCGAACCCGCCCACCGCCGAGGTGCCGGTGAAGGCTTCGGTGAAGATCTGCGCGAAGGCCGCCGGCAGGGCGCCGATGTTCGCGATGAGGATGTAGATCGCGCCGAGGACGTAGAAGACGATCATGATCGGCACCAGGCCGGCCGTGACCCGACCGATGGATTTGATGCCGCCGACGAGCACGATGAGGGTGAGCACCGTGAGCACCGCGCCGGTGACCCAGGCGGGGATCGACCAGCTCGACTCCACATTCGCCGCGATCGAGTTGCCCTGCGTCATATTGCCGATGCCGAAGCAGGCGAGGACCGCGAAGATCGCGAACATCAGGCCCAGGACCTTGCCGAAGGGCCCCTTGATCCCCCGCTCGAGGTAGTACTGCGGGCCGCCGGACTTCTCACCGGCGTCATCGGTGCCGCGGAAGCGCACGGCGAGGAATCCCTCGGCGTACTTCGTGACCATGCCGAGCAGACCGGTCATCCACATCCAGAACAGCGCACCGGGCCCGCCGATGCCGATCGCGGTGGCCACACCGACGATGTTGCCGGTGCCGACCGTCGCCGCCAACGCCGTCGTCAGAGCCTGGAACTGCGAGATGTCACCCTCGGAACCGGCGTCCTTGCGCTTGAGGATGCCGAGGTTCAGCGCCGGCAGCAGCTTGGTGAACTGCAGACCGCCGAGGCGGATCGTCAGATAGAGGCCCGTGCCCAGCAGCAGGGGGATGAGCAGGAACGGACCCCAGACGAATCCGCTGATCGTATCGAAGAACTCGGCGACCGCATCCATGTCGTCACTTCACTTTCCAACGCCGGCGCACGACGTGACTCAGATCATTGTTCGGAACGTTTTCTGACTGTACCCCATGAATGTGCTGAGAGGACCCGGTACATGCTGCGTCTGTCGTCCGAAATCTCCCAGCACCACCGGGGGAGCATGCTCAGCGGCCCACGAGGTCGAGCGCATTGCCGACGATCGAGGCCGAATCGATCCCGTGGATCGCATAGGCCTCACTCACCGAGGAGGCCTGACCGAAATCGCTGACCCCGAGGTTGCGGGTGCGGTCCCCACGGATCCCGGCGAGGAACGCCAGGGTGTGCGGGTGCCCGTCGAGCACGGTCACCAGCGGGGCCGGATGCGCGGCCGGCAGCAGCTCCTCGGCGATCGCCGAGCGGCTGCTCGCACTCACCTTCGACCGCTCCTGGACGGCCCGGAAGATCTTCGACGGCGAGCTCAGGCACACGATCCCCGCGCGCACCCCGAAGGCCTCGAGCCGCGCCGCGGCCTCGATGACCTCGGTCATGATCGCCCCCGCGCCGACGAGCGTGACCTCGTCTTCGGCGGCCGGATGCCCGCTGAGCCGGTAGCCGCCGGCGATGACCTGCTCCCGGCGCCGGGATCGCAGCAGCGCATCCTCGGGCACCGCCGCGAGCTCCTGCCTCACCGGTCGCGTCGTCAGCCGGAAGTATGCGGAATCGCCGTCCGGATCGGCGAGTTCGCGCAGCGCTTCGAGCAGGGTCCATTCGAGGTCCTGCGCGAAGGCCGGCTCCCAGCTCGTCAGTCCCGGGATCTCGAGGGTCACCGAGGGCGTGTTGAAGGACTGGTGCGCCCCTCCCTCGGGAGCCAGCGTCACTCCGGAGGGCGTGCCGACCATGATCGAGCGCCCGCCCGCATAGAGGCCGAAGGTCCAGGGCTCGAGCGCGCGGTTGATGAACGGATCGTAGATCGTCGCGATCGGCAGCAGCGGCTGTCCCCAGCGCGACCCCGTCGCACCGAGCTCCCCAGCCAGGGAGACGAGGTTGACCTCGGCGATGCCGAGTTCGATGTGCTGTCCGCCCGCGCCCTCCTGCCAGCGCAGCACCCGCTCCCGATCGTCGGAGAACCAGTCCTCGCGCCCGGCCGGAGACCAGATCCCGGTCTTGTTGATCCACCCGCCGAGGTTGGTCGACGTCGCGACGTCCGGGGAGACGGTGACGACCCGGTGGGCCACCTCGGGGGCGACGTGCTTGAGGTCGGAGAGGAACCGGCCCAGCGCCGCCTGGGTGGAGATCACTGACTTCGGGGTGAAGCCGAGCTCGGCGGGCACCTCGGCGACGGCGTGGGTCTCGAAGTCCTCGCGCCGCAGGCGCTGCGCGGTCTCGGCGCACAGCCTCCCGGCGGCGGTGTCGGGGTCGAAGGCGACCCAGGGATTCTCGAGTTCCATCCCCGAGGCGGCCGCCAGGTCGCGCATCTGCGCTTCGGTCAGCTGCGCGGCATGGTTGCCCGGATGCCCTTCGGTGGCCAGTCCCTTGCCCTTGATCGTATAGGCGAAGACGACGCTCGGCCGCGAGTCGTCGATCGCCTCGAAGGTCGAGATGAGCTGGCCGAGGTCGTGGCCGCCGAGGTCGCGGATGAGGGTGGCGAGACCATCGGCGTCGAAGTCGTCGATGACGGTCCGCAGCGCGGCCGCCTCGGTCTCGGACAGGCCGGCGAGCAGGCGGTCGTGGACCTCGCTCGGATGAGCGCGCAGCAGCCGCTGGTACTCGGGGTTGGGCATCGAGACGAGCCGGTCCTCAAGCGCCTGTCCCCCGGGGGCGGCGAACACGGCCTCGAGCCGGCGGCCCCAGGGGCAGGTGAGCACCTGCCACCCGGCCGCGTCGAACATACCCTGGAGGCGCTTGATCTGCACATCGGGGATGACCCGGTCGAGCGACTGCCGGTTGAGGTCGACTATCCACACGATCTCTCCGAGCGTGCGCACCTCGGGATCGATGATCGCCTCCCACACGGCCCCCTCGTCCATCTCCGCATCCCCGAGCAGGGAGTAGAAGCGTCCGGCCTCGGGTGTCTCGGGGAAGCGATCGGAGACGTAGCGGTGGGACAGCGCGGCCCAGATCGGCGCGGTCGCGCCGATGCCCACGGATCCGGTGGAGAAGTCCACGGTGTCCGGGTCCTTCGTCCGCGACGGGTAGGGCTGGAGCCCGCCGCGCGAGCGCAGCGTATCGAGGTGGCCGACCTCGAGGTCGCCGAGGAGGTAGTTGATCGCGTGGAGCACCGGCGAGGCGTGCGGCTTGACCGAGACGCGATCATGCGAGCGCAGAGCCGTGAACCACAGCGCGGTCATGATGCCGGTCATCGACGCCGACGAGGACTGGTGCCCGCCGACCTTGACCCCGTCGGGGTTCGTCCGGCCGCGGTTGGCCCGATCGATGATCGACGTCGCCAGCCACAGCACCCGCTGCGCGATCTCGTCGAGGACCTCGTCCGTCCCCGAGGCCGATGCCCGCAGCGGACGATCGTTCCGTCCGGGCGGGCTGACCTGGGTCGACGTCTCGAACTGATGGAGCTCCTCATCCTCGGCGGGCTCGGTGTTGATCGTCATCGGTCCCTGCTCTCAGAAGATCGAGGAGTAGGCGTTGAGCGCGAGCTGTCCGCCGAGGTGGGCGTAGAGGACCGTGGAGTCCTTGTCGATCGTGCCGTCGCCGACGAGGTCGAGCAGACCGGCCATCGATTTGCCCTCGTAGACGGGGTCGAGGATGACGCCCTCGATCTGTGCGGTGGTGCGGATGGCGTTCACCGTCGACTCATCCGGGATGCCGTAGGCCGGGCCCTCCCAGCCCGAGCGGATGTCGACGTCGGCGTCGGTGATCTCGCGGCCGAGTCCGATGAGTTCGGCGGTGGTGTTCGCGATCCGCTTGACCTGGTCGCGGGTCTTGTCGATCGTCGCGGAGGCGTCGATGCCGATGACCTTGCGCTTGGGGCCCCCGGCCGCCTCGAGTGCGGCGAAGCCGGCGATCATGCCCGCATGGGTCGAACCCGTCACCGTGCACACGACGATGGTGTCGAAGAAGACGCCGAGCTCCTTCTCCTGGTCGGCGACCTCATAGGCCCAGTTCGCGAAGCCGAGGCCGCCGAATCTGTGCTCCGAGGCTCCGGCCGGGATCGGGTACGGCTTGCCTCCGGCTTCCTCGACCTCGGCCAGGGCGTTCTCCCAGCTCGAGCGGATGCCGATGTCGAATCCCGCCGAGTCGAGGCGGACGTCGGCCCCCATGATGCGCGAGAGCTCGATGTTGCCGACCTTGTCGTTGCCCGGGTCCTCCCAGTCGACCCAGCGCTCCTGCACGAGGCGGGCCTTGAGCCCGAGGTGGGCCGCCACGGCCGCGACCTGCCGGGTGTGGTTGGACTGGTAGCCGCCGATCGAGACGAGCGTGTCCGCCCCCGAGGCGAGGATGTCCGGAACGATGTACTCGAGTTTGCGCGTCTTGTTTCCGCCGAAGGCGAGACCGGAGTTGACGTCCTCGCGCTTGGCCCAGACCCGGGCCCCGCCGAGGTGGTCGCCCAGTCGCTTGAGTTCGTGCACGGGGCTGGGTCCGAAGGTGAGTGGGTAGCGCTCGAAGTCCGTGATGGCCATGGGGTCCTCTGTTCTCTTGACGATGTGGGTGGTTCTCAACGATGTGGGTGCCGGGGCAGGAGCGAAATCATGCTCTGGATCACTCCCTGCGATATGCAATATATTACATACCGGTGAGGACTACAATGGGTTCGACGCCGCGTCCCGGGCTTCGGGACCGTTCGAGAAGAGAGGGGCCGAGTGTGCCGATTCCGACTGATGCCCCGGTCCCGCACCGCACCCTGCTGCGCGATGACGTGTACCGGGCGATCCGCGATGCCATCGTCCGCGGTCAGCTGGCTCCCGGGGAGCAGCTGCGGGACCAGGAGCTCGGGGCGTGGCTGCAGGTCTCGCGCACTCCTGTGCGCGAAGCGCTGCAGCGCCTGGCCCAGGCCGGACTCGTCGTCGCCCAGCCGGGGAAGATGACCCGGGTCGCTCCCGAGAACCCCGAGCTCATCCGCAGCGCGCGCCAGATCGCCGCCGAACTCCATGCGCTGGCGATGGATCTCGCCTTCGACCGGCTCGACGAGGAGGCCGCCGCCGAGATGGGAGCCGCGAATGCCCGCCTGCGGCGCGCCCTGGAGTCCGGCGACGCCGAGGCGGCCATCGCCGCCGATGACGATTTCCACGAGACCGCCCTGGCCCGCAGCGGCAATCCGCTCATCCCCGATCACCTCGAGGTCGTCACCGCCACGCTGCGGCGCACCGAATATCTGCACTTCGATTCGGTCCGGGGCTCCGCCTCCCCCGACCAGCACGTCGACATCATCGCCGCCGTCCGCTCCGCGGATCGGGCTCGGGCCGTGGCGCTGACGAGGGAGAACTGGGCCGCCCTCGCCGGCTGAGCAGCGCTCAGGCGCTGAGCTCCCGCACCGCCGAGGCGAGGACCTCGATGCCCGCCCGGCAGTCCTCGGGGCTCGAGTACTCGCGGGGGTTGTGGCTGATGCCCTGATGCTGCCCGCGGACGAAGACCATGGCGGCCGGGGCGATCGCGGCGATCTCCTGGGCATCGTGTCCGGCTCCGGACATGATCCGCATCGAGTCATGGCCGCGCTCCTTGGCCGCGGCCTCGAGGGTGTCCTGCACGGCCTCACTGAAGGGCACGGCCTTCGTCCTGGCCATCCGTGCGGTCTCGATCCGCAGTCCGGGCTGGGTCCCGGGCAGGGTGTCGATGAAGGCGGCGAGGTCCGCTTCGGCGCGGGCCATGTCCTCATCATCGGGATTGCGCAGGTCGACGGTGATCTCGGCCCGGTCCGGGACGACGCTCGGCAGGCCCGGGGAGGTCTCGATGCGTCCGACGGTCGCACGCAGGCGTCCGTAGGCTCCGGAGTCGACCATGCGACGGGCCTCGACGACGATCTGTGCGGCGGCGAGACCGGCGTCGACGCGCAGCTCGGTGGGCGTGGTGCCGGCATGGGCGGCGCGGCCGTGGAGAGTGACCTTCTGCCAGGAGATCGACTGGACGCCGGTGACGATGCCGATTGGCCGATCCTCCTGAGCCAGCACGGGTCCCTGTTCGATATGGCATTCGACATAGGCGTGCGGCGGGTCGAGGCGCACGGGGCGCTCACCCTTGAATCCGATGCGGGCGAGCTCGTCGCCGAGACTGCGCCCCTCGGCATCGGTGAGTCCGTAGGCGTGGTCGAGGCTCAGCCGGCCGGCGGCGACGGCCGATCCGAGCATGTCAGTGCCGAACCGCACCCCTTCCTCCTCCGTCCAGGCCGCCACGACGATCGGACGGCGGGTGCGCAGCCCGATCGCGTCGAAGGCCCGCAGAACGGCGAGGCCGCCGAGCACGCCGAGGCAGCCGTCGAAGGCTCCTGCGGTGGCGACCGTGTCGATGTGCGAACCGATGAGCACCGGGGCGAGGCCGGGATCGGTGCCTTCCCGCCTGCCGAAGACGCTGCCCATCTCATCGATGGTGACCTCGAGTGCGAGCTCGGCCATCCACGAGATGAGCAGCTGCCTGCCCGCCCTGTCCGCATCTGTCAGGGACTGCCGGTCGACGCCTCTGAGCCCCGTGGCTTCGTCGTCATAGGCTCCGATCGTCGCGAGCTCCATGAGATCGGCCCACAGGCGGTCTCCGTCGATGCTCAGCTCTGCTGTCGGGGCGGTGGTCTCCGCGTCCATGAGTTCCTCTCCTCCGTACTGATCCTTCCGTGCCCCTGCGGCACCGGCCGTATGGCCTCGGATCGAGACTAGGGCGAGAAACACATGTGATCGATAGTATGAGAGTCATCATCACTCATGAATTTCCACCATGAGTCGGTTCGTCTGAACGATCGGAGTACGATGCTCAGCCTCACTCGGCTCCGCCTGCTGCGCGAGGTCAGTGTGCGCGGCAGCCTCGCGGCGGCCGCGGCTGCACTCGGCAATGACCCGTCCTCGGTCTCCCACCAGCTCAAAGCCCTCGAGTCGGAGGTCGGCGCACCTCTGCTCGAGCGGGTGGGCCGCGGTGTGCGGCTGACCGAGCAGGCGAAGATCCTCGTCGCCCACACCGAGAGGGTGCTCGGCGAGCTCGAGGCCGCAGAGGCCGAGATCGCCGCGGCCGGGCGGAAGGTCGTGGGCACGGTGCGCATCGCGGCCTTCCAGACGGCGCTGCATACGATCGTTCCCGGCGCCCTGGCGGCTCTGGCCCGCGACTGTCCCGAGCTGCGGGTGGAGACCTCCCACATCCCGGTCGAGGACGGCGTTCCCGCTCTGCTGGCACGCGACTTCGACCTCGTCCTCCTCGAGGACTATCCCGCTCGCCCGGGCGTCCGGACCGAAGGCGTCCAGGTCGAGCACCTCGGCGACGACGAGCTGTGCCTGATCACCCCGCAGGAAACGAGCGCAGGCATCGACCTCGGCCGGTGCGCCGACCACGTCTGGGCGATGGAGGCTCCCGGCACTCCCGCCCGGCAGTGGTCGCTGGCGGAGTGCCGGCGGGCCAGCTTCGAACCCGCCATCGAGTTCGAATCCTCCGATGTCCTCCTCCTCGTCCGCCTCGTCTCACTCGGACTCGCCTCGGCGCTGGTCCCGGACCTGGCCCTGCGTGCGGCGCGGGGCAGCACAGGCGCCCTGGCACCGCGGAGGACCCCGCTGCCGGGTTCCCCGTGCCGCCGGATCTCGACAGCGATCCGCACCGGCAGCGCCCGAACACCGAGCATCATCGCCGTCCGACACGCCCTGCGCGCGGAGTTCGAGCGTCTGCGCGGCTGAGGGCCGCTCAGTCCTCGACCTTCTCGCGATCCAGCTTCTTCCTCCGCAGCGCATCCCGCACCTCACGGAGCTTGTCGCGCTTGCGCTTCCGGCCCGCCTCGGCGGCCTTGATCTGCTCCAGGGTCGGCTCGTGGTCGCCCATGCCGACCTGGAGCTCGGCGGGGGTGATCTCCTTCATCACGCCGACATCGATCCTCTTGCGCAGGCGCAGGATCTCGAGGCGGAGGATGCGGGAGAGGAAATAGATGCCGAGCAGATTCGGGAAGGCCATGAGGAAGAAGATCGCATCGGAGAAGGCGATGACCGAGTCCAGCGACATCGACGCGCCGATGACCACGGCCACGATCCAGAAGATCTGATACGCCTTGTCCGCCTTCTTCGAATTCCCCGTCAGATACCCCAGGGCCTGCTGACCGTAGTAGCCGTAGGCGAGGATCGTCGAGAACGCCAAGAGGACGACGGCGATGGTGAGCAGGATCGGGAACCAGCCCGCGACGGTGGCGAAGGCCTCGGAGGTCAGGCCGATGCCGTCCTCGGTGCTCTCGCCGTAGAGGCCTGTGGTGATGATCGCCAGCGAGGTGAGGGTGCAGATGATGACGGAGTCGATGAGCGGCTCCCACATCGCGACGAACCCCTCGGTCGCGGGCTTCGTCGTCTTCGAAGCCGCATGCGCCATGCCTGCGGAGCCGACGCCGGCGGCATTGGAGAACAGGGCGCGCTGGATGCCGACGATGGCCACGCCCACGGCTCCGCCGGCGACGCCGCTGGGACTGAAGGCGCCTGCGAACATGAGTGCGAAGGCGTGCGGGATCTGATCGACGTTCATCACGAGGATGACGATGACGGAGAGGAAGTAGAGGACCGCCATCATCGGAGTCAGCTTCGACGTCCACTGGCCGATTTTCTTGATCCCGCCGAGGATGACCAGCGCGGTCAGCGCCGCGATGACCACACCGATGAGCCAGAGCTTGTCGGCGAAGAAGCTCGAGTCACCGCCCGTGGCGCTGACGAGGATCGCGGCGGCCTGGTTGGCCTGGAACAGATTGCCGGCGCCGATGACGCCGAGCACGGTGGTCAGAGCGTAGAAGACCGCGAGGAACCTGCCGAGCTTCGGGCGGCCGATCTCGGCGAGGCCGTCGCGCAGGTAGTACATCGGGCCGCCGGCGACGCTGCCGTCGGCGTTGATCTGCCGATACTTCACACCCAGCGTCGCCTCGGCCATCTTCACGGTCATCGCGAAGAAGCCGAAGATGATGATCCACAGGGCCGCGCCCGGCCCGCCGATCGTGATCGCCACGGCGACGCCGGCGATGTTGCCGAGTCCGACCGTGCCCGAGAGCTCGGTGGCGAGCGCCTGGAAGCTCGAGACCTCGCCGGGGTCGGTCTTGCGGGTGAAGCGCCCGCGGATGATTCCGACCGAGTACTTGAGGCCGGTGAGCGGCTGGAAGCGCAGATAGAAGGTGAGGAAGACCGCTGCGGCCATGAGCCACACGACGATGAGAGGGATTCCGAGCTCGCCGATCTGGAGCTCGAAGAAGACGATGTTGCTGAAGGCCTGGGCCGCGGGCCCGAGGAACGACTCGATGGCCGCATCGACGCCGGCGGCTCTGAGGCCCGCCTCGGCGGTGGTCTGGGCGAGATGTTCGGTTATGGGATTCATATCAGCAGGCGCAAGATAGCCATTCGTCCGGAGGGTTGGTCCGGGACCGGCACCTGTGATCAACCTAACAATTACCCAGGGGCTTGTCAGCTCCCGCTCAGTCGCCGTGGGAGTCGGTGAAGGTCCTGGTCACAAGGTGCCTTATGCCCCATTCGCAGGCGATCACAGCGCCTGCGGAGGGTCGGAACACTACAGCTTCAGTTGTGCGAAACTGTTGACGCGAAAACGCCGAAGCAGGTACTGTCCAGTAACACCCGTGAGTAACATAAGTCACAGCAGTTACGTCGACGCAGCAGTCGGCACCACAGGAGGATCAATGAAGTTCCCGAAGCTCAGCGGCATCCGCAAGCTCACCTCGTCCCATGCCGGGCGCATCGCCCTGGTGGCCATTCCCACCGGCATCGTCTCCGCCGGGCTCATGGGCGGAGTTGCTCAGGGTGCGGTGCCGGTCTCGTTCGCCGTGTCCGGCACTCAGTTCCAGATCACCTCCTCGCAGCTCGAGGGGACCGGCTTCTCCCAGTACAGCGGCATCGCCAAGGACGCCGAGGGCGGCAAGCACTCCGTCGTCACCGCCAACATCAAGGACGCCACACTCGAGAACCTCTGCCAGTCGGCCGTCACGGACACCCCCTTGGGCAAGGTCGGCGTTCTCATCAAGGCGGGCGGCAAGGGCACTCCCGCCTCCGCCAAGGACCTGCAGATCGGCATGACGGGGCTCAAGGGCGACGCGGAGTTCAAGAACATCCGGATCGGCGTCGACGCCTCCGACGTCAACACCAAGGCCAAGGGCTCCAAGGGCGACTTCGCTCAGGACTCCGACACGATTTCGATCAAGGACCTGGAACAGGACTCGTGGACGACCACGGCTTCGGTCTTCACCCTCAAGGACATGTCGCTGAAGCTCACTGACGGATCCGAGTCGTGCTTCTGATGAAGGACGCAGCAGCCAACGCGCAAGCGACGGGCGAAGCGGGAACCGCCGAACAGGGGGCCACCGTGGAGCAGACGAGCCTGCTCGCGCTGTCGCGGCGAAGCCGTCGGGCCAGCGAGCAGAAGAAGCACCGCGAATCGGACGCTGAGATGACAGGAGCCGATGCTGAGCCGACAGGAACCGACGCTGAGATGACCGAATCCGACGCCGAACCGACCGGCAGCGTCGAGCCCGGGAAGCGCCGCGCCTTCCGGCACTGGCGTCGGCAGCGCCCCTTCATCGGCGGAGTGCTGGTCGTGCTCGGAGGAATCGAACTCTTCTTCTCCGGACAGCTCGACACCGGGAACATGCAGATCCAGTTCGGCATCGAGGGGCTGCAGGCGACGGTCGTTCCGATCGCGCTCGCGGTACTCGGCCTCTCCGTGATCTTCCGCCCCACGCACCATATCTTCTATGGGATCATCGCCCTCGTTCTTTCGGTTTATTCGCTCATCGGGGTCAACCTCGGCGGGTTCATCCTCGGGATGCTGCTGTCGACCATCGGGGCGATCCTCGTGGTCGCGTGGATGGGGCCGCGGGGACCGAAGACCGGTGCTTCGGGCGCTCAGGCACCGCCTGCCGAGCGGAGGGGAGACTCGACAGGCGACGAGGAGACTGCATGAGGGCGCCCAGCCGCCGCACGGCGTCCCTCCTGGCGGCAGCTGTCCTCATCGTTCCCTCGACTCTCGGCGCAGCCACGACGACGGCCGCTCATTCGTCTCCGCTGTGCTCGACGACGGCCGGATGCGGCGATGCCGACGAGCCCGAGGCTCTCAGCACCCCCGGTCCCGCGGCGACGGTCTCACCCGACGTTCCCACGAAGCCGACGGATCCTCCTTCGCCCGGGCCCACGGATGAGCCGTCCGAGGAGCCCACGGATGAGCCCTCCGAGGAGCCTTCAGAGGAGCCGACGGAGCCGGCATCGCCGGAGCCGACCGAACCCGGAGGACTGGGGACCGAAGAGCCGAGCGACGAACCGACCGAGAAGCCCAACGGCAAGTTCCCGAAGGACGCTCAGCGTGATGAGAACGCGCCGATCTTCACGGAGAATCCGGCGGCCATGGGCTCCGACTCGCTGTCGTTCAAGGGCCTCAGCGGAATCTCTTTCGTCTCCGTGCCCACTGCTGACGGCGGCTCGATCGTCACGCTGAAGATCCAGGCCGAGGAGATCAAGATCTCCGGTTTCTCGCTCACCGTGCGTCCGCCCGAGGAGGACCACGGACTGGTGACCAAAGCCGACACGATGACGCTCAAGGGCGATGTCACGGTCTACATCGGTTCGATCACGGCGACGACGAAGGACGGGAAGTCGCTGACCCTCGGTCCGGAGACGCCGCCGCCCATGGACGACGTCGAGCCGGGACTGCTGAGAGTCACGATGGGATTGGTCGGCACCACGGCCGATTCGATCAACTACACGAACACGGATCAGAAGCTCAAGGAGGCCTGATCACCCGGCGACGCCCGCGTCGCGCAGGCACCGATACGGCCCGCCAGGAAATGCTGTGTTCCATCAGGAAGCGCTGCGCCCGGTTCCGCGCCGCGTCCGCAGGAAGTCCACGAAGCTGTGCGCGAGTCGCCGGTTGGTCTCCACCAGCTCTGCATCCGCCGCGGCGACTTCCGCCCGGATCGAGTCCTCGGTCTTTCCCTCCGGCAGCCGCAGCGGATCGGAGGCCAGCCACCGCTCGATCTGAGCGGCGTCGGTCTCGGGGTGGAACTGAGTGCCCCAAGCGAATTCGCCGAGGCGGAACGCCTGGACCGGGGCGTCCGAACCCGTGACCAGGAGTGCGGCATCGGTCGGAAGCGCCATCTCCTCCTGGTGGAAGAGCACCGCCGGGATCTCTGCGCCCGCGAGTGCGGAGAAGACCGGATCGCGCTCCCCCGCCGAGGTGGCCCGCAGCCCGTAGACCCCGATCTGCGGGCGCGTCCGGCGTGAGATCGCGGCACCGGCGGCCGCAGCGAGCAGCTCCCCGCCGAGGCAGATGTTGAGGCTCGGGAATCCGCCGGCCGCTGAACGTGTGAGCAGGTCCCTGACCGCGGGGAACCACGGGTTGTCGATGTCGTCGAGGGGGCCGGCTGAGCCGCCGAGGACGATGAGGGCATCGAACACTCCGTCACCCTCGAGTCCGGCGAAGCTCTCGGCCAGGTCCTCGCCCCGATAGGGCCTGACGACCTCCACCTCGGCGCCGGCCTCGGCCAGCCAAGTGCCGAAGCGCTCCGGGCCGGTTCCGTGTTCGTGCTCGACGGCGAGGATCCTCACACTGCTCATGACACCATTCTCACCGATTCATCGCCATGTGCTCGGCCGGTCACGACCTTCCGGCGCAGGGCGAGGAAGAACAGGACGAGACTGATGCTCAGAGCGATGTGGCCGAGACCCGCGATGCCGGCGATCATGGCATTCGACTCCTGGCCGAGGACGGTGAGCGAGCCGTGCCAGACCATCATGCCCGCGGTGAGGACGACGCCGATGTTGTAGGTGATGAAGAACCACGAGAAGAGTCCGGTCCCGGACAGTCCGAACACCTTGTCCAGCGCCAGGACGACGAGGAGGACGATGAAGCCGAGGGTGAGCAAGTGCGTGTGGACGACCGCGAGCTGGGTGAACTCCCCCTCCGGGAAGTCGTTGGCCTTGGTGAACTCCCGGTAGAACAGTCCGGCGAGGACGCCGATGATCATATATGCGAATGCCGCGTTGAATATCTTCTTCATGGTTCCACCTCATCAGGATCGACGTCTGAGTTCCTGACCCACAGGATTGAAGTCCGAACCCGACTTTCGATTGATGTCCGCCCCCCGCATCCGGGGCTAGCCTGAGGTCATGGCAATGGAGAAGCTGTTCTCAAGGATCGACCGTCTCGCGGGAGGCGGCAAGGCCGGCATCCTCGTGCCGTCCGCCGGCCTCGAGCTGCCGAAGACGAAGCGGGCCTTCACGTGGATCGCCTGGCTGCTCGTGATCGAACTCGCGCTCGGATTCGGTGCCGTGGTCTACGCCTTCGTCATCGCTCGAGCGGGCGAGCCCGTGCCCTTCGCCGTGTGGATGCGCACGGTCGTCGTCCTCTGCATGACCGCGACCCTGTTCTACTTCTTCTGGCGCGCGACGAAGGGCTTCTACTGGGGCTATCAGCGCCTGCGGCTCTTCACCCAGATCTTCCCCGTCATCACCCTCGTCATGGCGGCGATCCCCGGCCTCTACCCGGTATGGATGATCACCGAGCAGATCGTCTTCAGCCTCGTGATGATCGGCGTCGGCGACTTCCTCACCGGCGACCATATGCGCGAGGTCTTCCGGAAGCCGGAGAGCTGAGACCCCGGCACGCGACCGGCCTCCCTCACCCGGCGACGAGGCGGCGCGCCTCCTCCTGATGGGCCGCGATGAGGGCCTCCTTGTCGAGTTCGACTCCGTCCGCGCCGATGGCGTGGCCGTCCATGACCCGCCACTGGCCGCCGACCATCACCCTGTCGGCCTTCTCCGCTCCGCAGAGGACGAGGGCGGGAATCGGATCGTGCGAGCCGGAGAAGGACAGCCCGTCGAGGCGGAACATCGCCAGGTCCGCCTGCCGCCCGACCTCGATGGTGCCGATGTCGTCGCGGCCGAGCGCGGCCGCCGAACCCTTGGTCGCCCAGTCGAGGACGCGAGCACAGGTGACCGCCTCGGCGCCGTAGCGCAGGCGTTGGATGTAGAGGGCCTGCCTGACCTCCCGAATGATGTTCGAGGCGTCGTTCGAGGCCGAACCGTCGACGCCGAGGCCCACGTTCACGCCGGCGTCCTCGAGCTCGACGGCACGGGCGATGCCCGAGGCCAGGCGCATGTTCGAGGTCGGGCAGTGGGCCACCGAGACGCCCGCCTCGCCGAGGCGGCGGACCTCGTCATCGTCGAAGTGGACCCCGTGGGCCAGCCAGGCACGATCGCCCAGCCAGCCGACGGATTCGAGGTAGTCCACGGTGCGCAGGCCGAAGCGCTCGCGGCAGAAGTGCTCCTCATCGATGGTCTCGGCCAGGTGGGTGTGGAGTCGGACGTCGAGCTCATCGGCCAGGACAGCGCTCTCCCGCATGAGCTCGGTGGTCACGGAGAACGGGGAGCACGGGGCGAAGGCGATCTGCACCTGCGCTCCCGCACCACGCTCGTGGTAGGCCTCGACGAGGCGGCGGGAGTCGGCGAGGATCACCTCGGCGTCCTGCACGGTCCGCTGCGGCGGCAGACCTCCGTCCTTCTCCCCCAGCGACATCGACCCGCGGGTGAGCATCGCCCGCATGCCGAGCCGGCGGACGACGTCGACCTGGACGTCGATGGCCTCGTCCATCCCTGTCGGGAACAGGTAGTGGTGGTCGGCGGCCGTCGTGCACCCGGATTCGAGCAGCTCGGCCATGGCGACGGTCGTGGCGAGCTCGAGCGCCTGCGGGGTCAGACGCGCCCAGACCGGGTACAGGTTGATCAACCAGCCGAAAAGCGGCATATCCGCCACGGGCGCCCACGCGCGGGTGAGAGTCTGGTAGAAGTGATGGTGCGTGTTGACCAGGCCAGGAGTGATCACGTGCGCCGAAGCATCGACGACGGTCATCGCCTGCGCGGCCCGCGCGGTCTGCGCGCCGCCGGCCGCATCGCCGCCGGCCGCATCGCTGCCGCTCGGTTCTCCTCCTGCGGGGACGAGTTCGACGATGGTACCCGAGTCCCGGTCGATGACGATCCCCCGCGCCGCCGCTGCCGGATCGGCCCCGGCTCCGAGGTGGACTGCCAAGGGATCTTTGAGCCAGAGCCTGTTCGAGGCCGGGGTGGGTGTGGATGCCTGGGACATGTCGTCGCCTTTCTGATCGCGAACCTGTGACCGGTTCGGTCTTCGGTGAGTGACGACAGCGCTGGGGCCGACGCCACCAGCTCAGGTTTTTCGGCGTCTGCTGCTCCGCCGCCCGGTGACCTGCGACACAGACTCGAGTCGTCGGCACGGAAGATCCAAATGTACGATGGATCCGGAGCACTCAACTGAGCGAACGATCAGTAGATAAGAATTGCGTCTGACGAGCACACCGGCAGGACTGAACTCTAACATGTGGGGTGAGTCACGAAACCGGCTTGCAAGCCAAATGTGATTCACCTACTATTTTGCGATAAGGAAATTGCATTTCGCATGTCGGAAAAATAGAAACCGATTCCTCGGTCGAAGTGGAGCCTGCTCACTACCCATCTGGGGCGTCTGTGAGGGGCCGTCGCTCGGGGACGAGCTCAACGGAGAGATAGATGTCGGTATCCAAGCAATCACCACAGAACGATGCGCTGCGCGAAACGAAGAAGACGCAGCGTCCGGAGGACGAGCGACTGCCGATCGGCAGCTCATTCGCCTACGGTCTGCAGCATGTGCTGACCATGTACGGCGGCATCATCGCCGTACCGCTCATCATCGGCAAGGCCGCCGGACTCGATGACGGCGGGATCAGCGTGCTCATCGCCTCCTGTCTGTTCATGGGCGGTCTGGCGACCATCCTGCAGACGGTGGGCGTTCCCTTCTTCGGTTCGCAGCTCCCGCTGGTCCAGGGCGTGTCCTTCGCCGGCGTGGCGACGATGACGTCGATCCTCGCCGGCGGTGACGGCCTGCCCGAAGTCTTCGGCGCGGTGCTCGTGGCCTCGGCCATCGGCCTCCTCGTCGCTCCCGCCTTCGCGCTCATCGTGAAGTTCTTCCCACCTGTGGTCACCGGCACGGTGATCACGACGATCGGCCTCTCGCTCATGCCGGTCGCGGCCGGCTGGGCCATGGGCGGAGACGCCGAGGCCGCCGATTACGGCAGCATCCGCAACATCCTCATCACCGTTGCCACCCTCGCCATCGTCCTCATCCTCAGCCGCATCCCGGTCGCCATGGTCTCGCGTCTGTCGATCCTGCTGGCCATTGTGATCGGCACCGTCGGCTGCCTCATCTTCGGCTGGGCCGATTTCTCCCATGTCCTCGACCGCGGGATCTTCGCCATCCCCGAGCCCTTCGCGTTCGGCATGCCGACGTTCTCGGCCGCAGCGATCATCTCGATGTTCATCGTCGTCATCGTCACCTTCGCCGAGACCACCGCGGACATCATCGCCGTCGGCGAGATCGCTCGCACGAAGGTCGACTCCAAGCGGATCGCAGCCGGTCTGCGCGCGGACATGCTGTCCTCGGCGGTGTCTCCGATCTTCAACTCCTTCACGCAGTCGGCCTTCGCCCAGAACGTCGGTCTGGTCGCGATCACCGGTGTGAAGTCGCGCTTCGTCGTCACCGCCGGCGGTGCGATCCTCGTTGTCCTCGGCCTGCTGCCGGTCATGGGCGGAGTCGTAGCCGCCATTCCCATGCCGGTGCTCGGCGGTGCGGGCATCGTGCTCTTCGGCACGGTCGCCGCGTCCGGCATCCGCACCCTTTCGAAGGTCGAGTACGAGGGCAACCTCAACATGATCATCGTCGCGGTCTCGCTGGCCTTCGGCATCATCCCGGTCATCGAGCCCGACTTCTACAACGCCTTCCCCTCGTGGGTCGGCATCATCCTCCACTCGGGGATCTCCTCGGCCACGCTCATGGCCGTGCTGCTCAACCTCGTCTTCAACCACATCGGGGCCAACACCAAGGACCGCACGGATCGCTCGGTCTTCGTCGCCGGCACCGGACGGGTCATCCGCAAGGAGGAGCTGCAGCGCCTCATCGACCACGAGGCCATCCTCACCGAGGGCGATACCGTCAAGGACGGCAAAATCGTCGACTCCAACGGCGACGAGATTCCGGTCGTCACCGAGGAACAGCACGTCAAGGTCGTCGAGGCGGCCAAGAAGGGCGAGGTCAAGTGCCAGGAGGACATCCGCCGGATGATCCAGGAGGACGAGGTCTAGCCGCTGCCGGGTTCGGCCCGGCTGACGAGGTGATCAGAAAGGCGGAGGGTCGTCGGGGTCCCAGCGGACATCCCAGATCGATTCCTGTGCCTGCCTCGACCGTCGGGCCTTCCGGTCTTCATTCCCGGTCCTTCGCTTCTCTTCGGATTCCGAGGTGAAGCGGAGGACCGATCCGTCTGTGCCGGATGACTCCGGAGCCGTGTCCGATTGGGCACAGCTCTCCACCTGCCGTGCGTGTTCGGCGCTGATCGGATTGTCCGGGGGGTGCATCGTCGCCACCACACCATGGGCGAAGGCATACTCGACCGCCCCGTCATCCGTCATGCGGACGGAGAATCTCCGGTCGGTCTTCGCCTGGTGATGGGGTCGGCAGACGGGGTGGAGGTTGTCGAAGGTCGTCTGTCCGCCTCGTGCGGGGTCATCATGATCGAAGGGGATGATGTGGTCGACCTCCGAGGTCTCCGCCCGTCGTGTGCATCCGGGCGCAGAGCATGACTGCCATTTTCCGATCAGCGGCGCGCGCACATCTGCAGGGATGCAGTAGCTTCTCGAGCGTGCGTCGATCGGGGTCCCCGTCGCCGGGTCGGTGAGTATTCGGTGCCAGGTCGGACAGTCACCGGCGAGCGCCTTCGCCGCATCGGGCGGAAGCGGCGCACCGTCGGAGAACGTTCCCGGCAGTGCCGAACCGCCGACTGCGGTGAGGAAAGGCACCGTGACCATCATCTTCGCCTGCTCTCGCACCCACTGGCCGTGGGTGGGCATGGTGAGCTTGATGATCGTCTCGGCTCCGGCTCCGGCTCCGGCTCCGGCTCCGGCTCCGGCGGCAGCTTCGGCTTCGCGCTGTGCCGTCTGTGCTGCGCGGTCGACCTCTTCCGCGGTCACCAGTGCCGTGGGGTCGCCCTGTTCCTTCACCTCGAGCGGGATCTCCTCGGTGGAGGTCTCCCCGGTCGTCGTATCGTGTGTTGTCACGGCGATGGTCATCTGCGGCGTCGCACGCGTGGCGATATTGAACATGAGTGCGGCGATGCCGTCCTGCTCGCCCACCTCGATGCCGGCGATGTCCTCGTCGGTGAGCGCGGAGATGTTCCCGTTGCGAATCGCGCGGGCGAATGCTTCGATGCGCAGGTAGAAGGCCTTGAGCTCGACCGCAGGGCCCGAGAGCGTCACCGAGGCGGTCCCGTCTGGATAGGTCGTGATGTCGACGCGGCGACGTTTTGCGGCGACCTCGAGTCGATCGTCGACGGGCACGAGTGCCGCAATCTTCAGGTTCAGGGACTTCCGGAAAGTCTCCATGGTGATATCGGCCCGACGAGTGCCGAGGTAGTCGTCCAAGCGCGGAACGTATTCGAAGGCCACGTCCTTGACCGCCTGAGTCGCCGTCAGCACATGCTCGATCGTGAATTCGCCGTTGAGGCAGCGTTCCAGGAATTTCGGCAGCCCGAAGACGAGCGTGACGGCGTTCGCGATCTCGTTGTAGGCGCGGTCGGTGGTGGACCCGAGCACCGCGGTCAGTTCGGCGACGTCCTCCCGCGCGGCGAGGTCGTGCACCCAGGCGTTGAAAGTCCGGTTGAGCCGGAATTTCGGAAAGTTCGGAAGCGATTCCGATGGGGACGGCGACGAGTGGCAGGCTTCCGACGCCCGATCGCCCTCGGACGACTGGCCTTCAGCACTCGTGTCCACGTCGTCGGGGGCATCGCTCGCTCGATCGTCGAGAGCGGTTCCGAGCGCCGCCCAGGGATCCGCCGGCTCGACCTCATCGGTCTGCGACTTCGCTCGCGCAGCGAGGAATCGATCGACGGTCTGCGTGAATGTCGTGTGATGGTAAGTGTCCTCACCTGTGCCATAGCGGAGGCGATCGACCGCCTCTGCCAGGAAGAGGCCGGCAACAGCTTGGAACTCTGCAATGCGGGCACCCGTGCTCAACCGTGCGATGCTGACGACCGCAGCCATGGGTGAGTCGGGATCGACGTCGAGGCGCCGAGGCGAATCGGGGCCGACCAGAGGCTGCTGAGAGGAAGAGGAGGCGCCGTTCGAGGCAGGGTCGAGACCGTCTTCACCGGGATTCTGCGGTTCCCTCATCGTTCCCACCGCCCTTCACGTCGATGTGAATGCCTCAACACAATTGTACATCTGAAGAGACTCAAAGAATGTAACAATTCGATTACAAACAGAATGTGTTTGCATTGCGCTGCCATTTGATTATGTTTGCTGGTCAGAGGTGTTCTCCGAAAATTGAAACGGTCCCCCGAGACCTACTCCACGAGCAGATCCGGCAGCCGGTCCATTGCCGTGAAGGTCTCGGCGGCCCCGGCGGCCAGCAGCGTTTCGGCGCTCTGGTGCACCGGAGAGTCCGGGCAGAAACCGAGCACATGGGATCGTGCGGCGGCGCCGGCGATCACTCCGGTCGGCGAATCCTCGATCACGGCCGCCTCGGCGGGGTCGGCCCCCAGGAAATCGGCTGCGGCCAGGTAGACGTCTGGGGCGGGCTTCGAGCTCGGCTGTTCCATTCCGGAGAAGATGCGGTCGGCGAAGACGTCGAAGAGCCCGATCTTCTTCAGCTGGAGTTCGATCTTCGGCCGATCCGCGCCCGAGGCGCAGGCGATCCTACCGGGATAGAGCTCGGCGGTGCGGCGGACGGCGTCGACGACACCGGGGATCGCCTGCAGGGAGGACTCGAGCTCGGCGTTGCGGCGGCGCCGGAATTCGTTCATCCACTCCTCGTCGATGCGGAATCCGGTGTGCTCCTCGATGACATCGGCCTCGTCACGGAGCATCTTGCCGACGAATCGCGCGATGGATTCCTCGGGCGTCAGCTGCCAGCCCAGCTCCCGCAGCATCAGATGCAGGACGCCGTTCGTGATGCTCTCGGAGTCAACGAGGACTCCATCGCAGTCGAAGAGAACAGCGGAGAACTTCGGATGCGCAGCCATGGTTCGATTCTGCCATCCGCCGCTGACACGAGAGCACAGCAGTACGGCCGACGAACCAGCAGGGCGGCGGGAACCGTCCTGGTCCCAGCCTCCCGGTCAGACCGCTCCGAGCGACACCGCCGTGTACAGGACGCGCGCCGAGGCGAGCGCGCAGGAGATGATCACCAGCGCGAACAGCGTCAGCCAGGCTCCGGAGGGCAGACTCGAGCCCTGAGCGAGGATATAGGCGTCGGACTGCTGCACGTGACGTCGGCGCGTGTGGACGCGGATGACCTTGACGAGGTCCTTGAGGGAGCCGATCGCCAGCCCCGTGCCGAGTGCGGCGACGAAGACCGAGATCCACTCGAGCGGGAGGAACACGACGATGAGCTGGGCCGCGACCGCTGTGACCACGGCGATGACCGCACCCGCAAGGTTCCGGATGAAGAGGAGAGCGACCAGCAGGACGAGTGCTCCCACCGACAGCGCCAAAGGCGCCCAGCCGAAGACCGCCGAGGTGATGAGCACGAGTCCGAGCAGGCCCGGTGCCGGGTACCCCCAGAATCCCGCCCAGGTGGCAGAGAAGCCGACCCTGCCGAAGGAGTTCATCTGCCCCGAATGGTCGAAGTTCAGTGAGATGCCCTTGACCACCCGTCCCGTCGTGAGGGCGGCGAAAGCGTGGCCGAGCTCGTGGACGAAGGTCACGAAGAGACCGAAGAAGCGCCAGATTCCCGGGGTCAGCGTCACGACCAGGGGCACCCCGAAGACGAGCACGAGCCGGAGGGCATCGAGCTCCAGGCCGTCCTGCCGTCCGAATCCCGAGGTGATCGCGTCCCACCACGTCGCCGTTGCCTGCTTGAAGTCCATAGCCGCTCAGTCTACGAACCGAGCCTGAGCCACGTCCTCAGACGATCGTCAGCCTCCGTCACGATCGATCACAGCGCTTCGACCTCGACCCAGGTTCTCTGCTCCGCCGAGCGGAGGACGGCCTCGGTGACGAGTGCGGCGCGGAGACCGTCGGCGAGCATCGGCACACCTTCGCGTCTCTGCCCGGCGAAGACCGCATAGGAGTCGGCGATGAAGGCGTTGAAGGCGTCCTGGTAGCCCTGCGGATGCCCGGCCGGGACCTCGCAGAGGCGGGCCGCATCGGGTGCGAGGACGTCAGGGTCGCGGACGAGGAGCTGGCTGCCGCTGCGGCGGCCGACCCACAGCTCCTCCGGCTGCTCCTGGGCGAATCGCAGACTCTCCTCGGACCCCGCCACCTCGACGACGAGGTTGTTCTTGCGCCCCGGCGCCAGCTGGGAGACGAGGATCGACCCGATCCCGCCGCCGCTCATCTCGACCGTCATCGCGACGGTGTCCTCCGTCGTCACCGCGCCACCGCCTCGGCGGGGGTGGACCGTCCGCGTCGCTGCCGACAGGGCGACGATGCGTTCGTCGGTGATGAACTCGATGAGATCGACGAGGTGGGAGCCGATGTCGGCGAACGCACGAGAGGGGCCGCCGGATGCGGAGTCCACGCGCCAGTTGTCGTCCTCGGCGTCCAGCAGCCAGTCCTGGAGATAGCGGGCGTCGACGGTGAGCACGGCCCCGGCGTCCCCGCGTCGGATCCGTGCCCGCGCCTCACGCACCATCGGGTGGTACCGGTACACGAAGGGAACGGTCCCGCCCAGGCCTCTGGCCTCCGCCCTGTCGAGGATGGCCCGTGCGGCGGATGAATCGGTGGCCAGCGGCTTCTCGCAGATGATGTGGGAGCCGGAGTCCAGCGCATTGAGACAGTGGTCGAGGTGCGTGCTGTTCGGCGAGCAGACATGGACGACGTCGAGCCGTTCTTCGAAGAAGTCCGCCCCGACCGCGGAGGTCTCGTAACCGAGTTCGGCCGCGGCCGTCCGGCTGCTCGCCGGCCCCGATGTCCCGACCACGCCGAGCACGGCTCCGGCGAGACGAGCGGCCCGCGTGTGGGTGCGAGCCATGAATCCACCGCCCAACATGCCGATGCGCGGCGGTGGGCTGATGACCTGGGCGACTGTGTCCATGACCTATTCTGATGCCGACCTGCTCACTTCAGTCAATATTCCTTCGACTGCCCGCAGCCCTCGCCCGCCGGCAGCACTCCTGAACTCTGCGACGCGGCGCGCCCTCGTCCCGGCATCGGCGCCGCATCCCTTTACCATAGGAAGAGCGCACCCCTCAAAGAACGGCGCCCTTTCAACGAAGGAGTCCCCTCTTGCCCCGTGATCGAGCATTCGCCCAAGTCGACGTCTTCTCCAGCGAGCCCTACCGCGGCAATCCCGTCGCCGTCGTCCTCGACGCCGAAGGGCTCAGCGACACAGAGATGGCCGCAATCGCGAACTGGACGAATCTGTCGGAGACGACGTTCGTCCTCCCTCCCACCGACCCGGGCGCCGATTACCGCCTGCGCATCTTCACCCCGTCCCGGGAGCTCCCCTTCGCCGGCCACCCCACGCTCGGTTCGGCGGCGGCCTGGCTCGATGCCGGCGGAGTGCCGCTGAGCGACGGCGAGATCGTCCAGGAGTGCGGGGCCGGACTCGTCCGCCTGCGCCGAGGCGGGGCCACCCTCTCCTTCGCCGCTCCCGAACGGCTGCGCACAGGTGACCTCGACGAGGCCTACGTGAGTGAGATCGCCGACGCACTCGGGGTCGAGCGCACGGACATCCTCGGCCACCAATGGGTCGACAACGGCCCCGGATGGGCCGCTGTGCGGCTGGCCAGCGCAGCCCAGGTCCTGGCTCTCGAACCGGATTTCTCCGCCATCGCCGACACGAAGCTCGGCGTCCTCGGCGCCCACCCCGACGGCTCCGAACACGAATACGAGATCCGCGCCTTCGTGCCCGGAGTCGGCGTCGCCGAGGACCCGGTCACCGGCAGCCTCAACGCCTCTGTGGCCCAGTGGCTCATCGGAGCCGGCCTCGCCCCGACCTCCTACACTGCCACCCAGGGCACCGCGCTGGGCCGGTGCGGAGTCGTCTCGATCTCGGCCGAGGAGGACGAGATCTGGGTCGGCGGCGCCACGACCGTGTGCTTCCGCGGGACGGCGTTCGCATGAGCCGGCATGTGACGAGCGTGAACAAGCCCAAGAAGCGGCTGCGGATCTTCCACGGCCGCATGTACTTCGCACTCCAGGCCCTCGCGGGAGCCGCCTGGTGGCTCGGCATCAGCACGATTCCCGCGCTGCAGACGGCCACGCTGGGCGGCATCGACCCGCTGCTCATCGCGTTCGTCGACATCCCGCTCTTCGTCATCGCCTCGGCGCTGGCCGCCCTCGACCTCCGCTGGGCCGTGTGGATCGCCACGGGCTGGACAGTGCTCGTCGCGCTCGGCATGGTCATCTACGCCACCGCCACCACGGAGGCCGGTCTCGGGGCCGTGCTCATGGTGCTCGCCGCCGTCGGCAGCGTCCTCTTCGGCGCTCTCGTGCTGCTCGGGCGCATCCCCTCCGAGTGGATCCTCATCGGCCCCTTCGCCTTCCACAGCTCGAACACGCGTGTGCGCTCCCACCTCCTGCTGCGCACGACGATCCAGGTCGTCATCTTCTGGGGCGTGTTCCTCATCATCGTGCCCGTGATCATCAATGCCTTCGAGGACCGGTGGAACCTCTCCTACAAGTTCCCGATCCTGCTGGCCGTCGCGGGCTTCGCCCTGCTCGCCTTCTCCAGCGTGATCGGCGTGTGGTCGGCCCGGACGATCGCGAACTTCGGCTCCGGCACCCCGCTGCCCGCGCAGATGGCCCACCATCTGGTCTCCCGCGGCCCCTACGCCTTCGTCCGCAATCCCATGGCCGTCGCCGGCCTCGCCCAGGGCGTCTCGATGGGTCTGCTCATCGGCTCCTGGCTGGTCGTCGTCTATGCGCTCATCGGTTCGCTGCTGTGGAACTGGCTCATCCGCCCCCACGAGGAGGCCGATCTGCTCGAACGCTTCGGCGAGGAGTACCGGGAGTACGCCGGGAGCGTGGGCTGCTGGTGGCCGCGACTGGCCCGTTCCTGACGGCCCACCTGACGACTCACCTGACGACGCGGTCGGCCGAGCCCGCATCCTCGCGCGGCGGGAAGGCCGCCATGACGAGCAGGGCGAGAACCGCGCCCAGGCCCGCACCGATCGTGTTCGTCACGAAATCGCTGAGAGTGGCGAAGCGCGTCTGCGTGAACACGGTGCCCTGGACGCCTTCGATGACGCCGGAGAAGGCGGACCCGATGACCCAGCCCCACCACCAGCGCTTTCTGCCCAGGTGCAGGGCGAGCAGCAGCCCGAAGGGGACGAACATGCCGACATTGGCCAGCATCTCGACCCGCTCATAGCTCAGCCACTGGGTGAGCCGGTGGGAGGCGAGGAAGGCCAGCAGCCGACCGATGAAGCTCTCGGGGCTCGTGTCGAGCTGCCGCGGCGTCAGCGTCACGAGGCCGATGAAGATCGTGTAGAAGATCAGCAGCACGAGCGGAGCGTCGCCGAAGCGGTGATCATGCTCCCTCATAGGATCTCCTTGTGCTCGAACTCGGAAGGCCGGGCCGCATCGTCCAGCAGGCCAGTCTATTCCATGCGCGCTGCCGCATGCGCGTACGAGTTCAGCCCTTGATCGCCCTCTCACCGATGCTCAGATCGAGCGGGAAGTCGACAGGGGCGTTCCCGAAGAGGAGCCTGCCCGCCGAGGCGGCCGCCTCCCTGATCGCGGCGGCCGCCTCCTCGGCCTGTTCGGCCGGAGCATGGACGATGACCTCGTCGTGGAGGAAGAAGACGAGATGCGCCCGCGAAGAGAACACCGGCCCCGAGGCGGTCGCCGGCCGGGCATCGACGGCGGGCAGTCGGGCCAGGCGCAGCCGCAGATCGGCCAACCAGGCCAGCGCCCATTCGGCCGCGGTGCCCTGGACGACGAAATTGCGGGTGAATCGTCCCTGGTCTCCGGCGGCACGTCGGGCCCTCTGCTCATCGGCGCCGCTCGCATCGAAGCGGTTCGCCGCCCTCTGCAGGCGCTGCCAGCCCTCGCTCGGCACCGGGGAGGTCCGCCCCAGCCAGGTGGACACGACTCCCCCGCGCAGGCCCACCTCGGCGGCGGAGTCGACCAGCTGCATGGCAGCGGGGAAGTTCGTGCGCAGGCGGGGCACGAGCGCTCCGGCCTCACCGGTCGTCGACCCGTACATCGCTGCGAGCACGGCGATCTTCGCCTCGGCCCGTGTGGCCACGATCCCGGCCTCGACGAGCCCCGAGTAGAGGTCTCGGCCGCGCCCGGCCGCCGCCATCGCCGAATCGCCGGACATGGCGGCGAGCGCCCGGGGTTCGAGCTGGGCGACATCGGCGGCCACGAGCCGCCAGCCTTCGTCGGCGCGCAGCGCCGGGCGCAGCTGCCGCGGGATCTGCAGGGCCCCGCCCCCGCTGGCCGCCCACCGTCCGGTGACGACCCCGCCGGGCACGTAGACGGGACGGTAGCGGCCGTCTGCAACCCATTCGTCGAGCCAGCGCCAGCCGTTGGCGAACAGCAGCCTCGCCATCTTCTTGTACTTAAGCAGCGGTGCGATCGCCGGATGATCGCTGCCGGCCAGCTCCCATTTCGAGGTCGAGGCGACGTTGATGCCGGCATTGCGCAGGGCCGCCAGCAGACGGTTCGGGGAATCGAGATCGGCCCGCGGGTCCTCGAGTGCGGCACGCACCTGTTCGGCCACGGCGAGCATCTTCGCCGGCTTCCCATCGCGCAGCGGCCGGGGACCGAGGGCGTCCGTGAGGATCCGGTCGTGTGCGACCTCGTCCCAGGGGACTCCGGCTGCGCGCATCTCAGCGGCCACGAGTCCGCCCGCCGATTCCGCGGCCAGCAGCAGCCGCAGCCGCCCGGGATCGCTCGCGGTGTCCACGGCGGCCCGCTGTCGAGCGGATTCGGCCAGCGCCGCCGCGATGTCATGCGGCACCTGCCGGACATGGCCGCGACCGGAATCGACCTCGAAGAGCGCAGCGGCCCCTGCGTCGGCGCTGTCGTCCGCGGGTGCCGCGTCCCACTCCTCGGCGGCGCGGATCGGCCCGGGAGCGGTGACGAGTTCGGAGCGAGCGAGGATCGCGTGCGCCAGCCGCAGGTCATGGCAGCGTCCGATGCTCACCCCCGCCGCCAGCAGAGTCGGATACCACTTCGGGGTGTCGCTGAAGATCCACCTCGGCCCGGAGGCATTCGCCCGGCCTCCCCCAGCCCCGACGCTCGCGGCCGCATCCTCACGGTCACAGGCGAACTCGGGCAGGTCCGCCTCGGCGAGGTCGAATCGACCGATCTCCGCACCTGTCCTATCGAGGTCGACGATGCCGATCCGAGACCCCTCGATCCCGGAGCCGGGAATGGTCCCGAGCACGCAGGCGGCGGGCGGCTGGTCGGGGGCGACGGTCATGAGTTCAGACTACGCCGTGAGCTCCCGAGGGCTGGTAATGTCGGGAGCGGACTCCGGGTGCCGAACTCCGCGCGAAAGGCTCGATCACAACATGGATGTTGTCTCCTCCCTCACCTCCGCCCTGCCGGCCTCGGCAGTCATCACCGATCCCGATTCGATGGACGCCTACCGCTGGGATCGGGCGAACGATCCCGACGCCGGAGTGCCGCTGGCGGTGGTCCGAGCGAATTCGACCGAAGAGGTGCAGACGGTGGTCCGCATCGCCGCCGAGGCGAAGGTTCCGATCGTGCCCCGCGGAGCCGGCTCCGGACTCTCGGGCGGCAGCTCGGCGATCTCCGGGGGCATCGTGCTCTCCCTCGATCGGATGCGCGAGATCAGCATCGATCCGATCACCCGGATGGCCGTCGTCCAGCCCGGCGCGTTCAACGCCGAGGTCAAGGCCGCCGCGGCCGAGCACGGCCTGTGGTACCCGCCGGACCCCTCCTCCTTCGAGTTCTGCTCGATCGGCGGCAACATCGCCACGAACGCGGGCGGCCTGTGCTGCGTGAAATACGGGGTGACCACGGACTATGTGCTCGGTATGACCGTCGTCCTCGCCGACGGCCGGGCGGTCGAGCTCGGCGGCCCCCGGCTCAAGGACGTTGCGGGCCTGCCCCTGACGAAGCTCTTCGTCGGCAGCGAGGGCACGCTCGGTGTGATCACCGAGGTGACCCTGCGCCTCATCCCCGCCCAGCTGCCGCCGACGACCGTGGTCGCGATGTTCCGCAGGCTCGACGACGCCACGAAGGCCGTGCTCGACATCGCCCGCGAGATGCGGCCCTCGATGCTCGAATTCATGGACCGCGCCTCGATCAACGCCGTCGAAGACGAACTGCGCATGGGTCTCGACCGTGAGGCCGAGGCGATGCTCGTCATGCAGTCCGACGAGCCCGGCGAGCATTCGGGGGTGCAGGCGGCCCGGCTGCAGGAGATCTGCTCGCTCAACACGGCCTCCGAGTGCTATCTCACAGAGGACCCCGATGAGGGTGAGGCCTTCGTCACCGCCCGCCGCATCGCGATCCCCGCGGTGGAGAAGAAGGGCGCGCTGCTGCTCGAGGACGTCGGGGTGCCGCTGCCGAAGCTCGGCGACCTGGTGCTCGGCATCGAGAGGATCGCCGCCGAACGCGAGGTGACGATCGCCGTCATCGCCCATGCCGGCGACGGCAACACCCATCCCCTGCTCGTCCTCGATCCGAAGGACGAAGAGCAGCAGAAGCGTGCGCAGATCGCCTACGGCGAGGTCATGGACCTGGCCACCGGCCTCGGCGGCACGATCACCGGCGAGCACGGCGTCGGCCGACTCAAGGCCCCTTGGCTCGCGCCCTACCTCGGCGAGGACGTCATGGAGCTCAACCACCGGATCAAGCAGGCCCTCGATCCCGACAACATCTTCAACCCCGGGTCGGTGTACACAGGACTGTGAGAGAGCGTCCGCACCCGCAGATCATGTGATCTTCCTCGCCGCGCGGGGGTCCGAGCCGAGACCGAGGTCACCTCGTCTTCGGGATGGGCCGGGGTACGGCATATGATGGTGGAATCATTCCACAGACCCCGAAACGCTTCTGCATGCACAATTCCTCTCAGACCGATCCGCCTCCGACCGCTGCGGGCACCGCCCAGGGCTTCGCCCATGCGAAGGCGATCCTGTTCGGCGAACACGCAGTCGTCTACGGCTCGCCCGCCGTGGCCGTGCCGCTGCACGGGCTCGGGGTGCAGGCCGATATCCGCCGGTCACCCGCTCAGGAGACCCGGATCGAGAGCCAGCTCTTCTCCGGCACCGCCCAGACCGCACCCGAACCGATGGGGCCCGTCGTCGCGGGTCTGAGAGCCGCCCTCTCGGCCGTCGACGACCCCGACGCCGAGGTGGAGCTGCTCATCCGCTCAGCGATCCCGCACAGCCGGGGACTGGGGTCGAGCGCGGCCGTGGCCACCGCCGTCGCCCGAGCCGTGGCGAACCTCGAAGCCACCGTCTTCGCCGAGGAGACCCTCCACGAGATCGTGCAGGCCGCCGAGGCCGTCGCGCACGGCCGGCCCAGCGGCATCGACGCCTGGGCCGTGGCCAAGCCCGCCCCGATCCGGTTCCAGACCGGGTGCGCCGAGACCATCGACGTGGGCGAGCGGCTCGTCTTCGTCCTCGCGGACTCCGGCCATCACGGCTCCACCGCCGAGGCGGTCGGAGGGGTCCGTGCCCGCCGCGATGCGGATCCCTCGCGCATCGGGGCGACCATCAGCCGGCTGGCCGAACTCACCGATGCCGCCGTCGACGACATCCGCTCCGGCGATCGGGTCACGATCGGCTCGCGCATGCTCGAGGCCCACGGTCTGCTCGGCGGCCTCGGGGTCTCGACCCCGACCTTGGACGCCCTCGTCGACGCAGCCACCGCGGCCGGAGCCCATGGTGCCAAGCTCACCGGCGGCGGCCTCGGCGGCTGCGTGCTGGCTCTGGCCGATGACGACGAAGCCGCCGAGGAGCTGGCGGAGGCGCTGCGCGCCGCGGGAGCACCGCGCACCTGGACGACGGAGGTCAGACCGACATGAGAACGACGACGGCGCGGGCCTACCCGAACATCGCCCTGGTCAAGTACTGGGGCAAAGCCGATGAGGACCTGATCCTGCCCGCAGCCGGCAGCCTCTCGCTGACCCTCGACGAGTTCGCGACGACGACCACGGTCACCCCGGCCCCGGGCGCCGAGGCTGATGTCCTCGAACTCGACGGCGGCCTCGCCGATGCCGGTCAGACCGCACGCATCTCGGATTTCCTCGACCACGTGCGCGTCCTGGCCGGACGTGATGACCGGGTCCTCGTCCGTTCCCGCAATTCGGTGCCCACCGGCGCCGGCCTGGCCTCCTCGGCCTCGGGATTCGCGGCTCTGGCCACCGCCGCGGCCGCAGCCTTCGACCTCGACCTCGGCAGCCGCGACCTCAGCCGGCTGGCCCGCCTCGGCTCCGGCTCCGCCTGCCGCTCCATCGCCGAGGGCATGGCCGTCTGGCATGCCGGCGACGACGCGTCCTCCTTCGCCGAATCCGTCGCCGCCCCGGACATGCGGATGATCATCGTCACTGTCGACCGGGCGCGCAAGGCAGTGTCCTCCCGCGAGGCGATGCGGCTGACGGCCGCCACCTCCCCGTTCTACCCCGGCTGGGTGTCCTCGACCGAGGACTACCTGCAGCAGATGCTCGCCGCCTGCCGCGCGGGCGACTTCACCCGCATCGGCGAGATCACCGAATCCCACGCCCTGCGCATGCACGGGCTCATCCAGTCCACCGTGCCCCCGATCCGCTTCCTCAATCCGACCAGCCATGCGATCTTCGATGCCGTGGCCGAGGCGCGCGAGCAGGGGCTCGAGGCCTATTCCACCGCCGATGCCGGCCCGAACGTCGCCGTCATCGTCCGGCCCCATGAGGCCGAGGCGCTGGCGGGCAGGCTCACCGCGTTCGGCGATGTGCGCATCGTCGGCCCCGGGCCCGGCGCCCACCTGCTCACCGCGGACGAAGGCGGCCGGGCATGATCGTCACCCGGGCGCCCGGAAAGCTGTTCATCGCCGGTGAGTACGCCGTCGTCTCTCCGGCGGAGCCGGCCGTGCTCGTGGCCGTCGACCGGTGCATCACGGTGCGGCTGACCGAGAGCGAGAACGCCGGACGCATCCATTCCTCCGAATACGGTCGAGCCCCGCTGGTGTGGCGGCGGGAGCAGGGCGGCGAGGCCATCGTCGTCGAGCACCGGCCCGCCGACTACGTGCTCTCGGCGATCTCGACCGTCGAGGAGCTGTGCGCCTCCCGCGGCGCCTCCCCCCGCTACTTCGATCTCGACATCTCCAGCGAACTCGACGACGCCGACGGCCGGAAGTTCGGGCTCGGATCCTCGGCTGCGGTGACCGTGGCCACCGTGGCCGCCCTCGACGAGTTCTACGCCCTCGGCCTCAGCGCCGCCGAACGCTTCAAGCTCGCCCTGCTCGCGACCATCGCGATCGCCCCCAACGCCTCGGGCGGGGATCTGGCCGCGAGCACCTTCGGCGGCTGGATCCGCTACTCCTCCCCCGACCGTGCGGCGCTGCGCGCCCATCGCGAGGCCCATGGGGTCGCCTCGGCGCTCGAGTGCAGCGAATGGGCGGGCTCCGGGGTCAGGCGGATCACCCCGCCGGAGTCCCTGCGGCTGCTCGTCGGCTGGACGGGATCACCGGCCTCGACCGAGCACCTCGTCAAACGCGTGCACACACCGGGCGAGGCCAAACCGCGCCCCTTCACCTCCTTCGCCGCCGAGTCCCGCAGCCTCGTCGACGACCTCGTGGCCGCCTGCGACGCCGACGATCCCGAGAAGGCGCTCGAGACCATCCGTGCGGCCCGCACGCTGCTCCAGCGCCTCGGCGAATCCTCCGGCAGCCTCATCGAGACCGAGGCGCTGGAGCACCTGTGCGAGATCGCCGAGGCCCACGGTGCGGCCGCGAAGCCCTCGGGCGCCGGCGGCGGGGACTGCGGCATCGCCCTGACCCGGGAGGTCTCCGGCACCACAGAGGCCATCCTGACCGGCTGGGCCGCCCACGGCATCCGGCACCTCGGCCTCGGCACCCACCGAGAGGAAGGCGATATCGATGAGTTCTGAGACCCCTGGGGCCTCGACCTCCCGCGCCGCGCGCAAGGACGACCATGTGCGCCTGGCCTCGGCCCAGCAGACCGAGGGGCCGCGGCGCACGGACTTCGACGACCTCGAGTTCGTCCACCACGCCCTGGACGGCACCAGTCCCGAGAGGGTGGACCTGTCCGTGACCCTCGGTGACTGGACCTGGCCGACCCCCTTCTACGTCAACGGCATGACCGGCGGCACCGAGACGACCGCGAAGATCAACCGGGATCTGGCCATCGCCGCCGCCGAGACGGGCCTGCCCATGGCCTGCGGTTCGATGAGCGTGGCCCTCGACGACGACCAGGCCGCGAAGGGCTTCACCGTCATCCGTGAGGAGAACCCGAACGGCTTCGTCATGGGCAATCTCGGTGCCGGTCGCAGCGCCGAGGACGCCCGCCGTGCCGTCGAGCTGCTGGGCGCCGATGCCCTGCAGATCCACGTCAACCCCGTGCAGGAGACCGCGATGCCCGAGGGCACCCGGGACTTCTCCGAATGGCTCGGCGGCCTCGCCGAGATCGTCGCGGCCTGCCCTGTGCCGGTCATCGTCAAGGAGGTCGGCTTCGGGCTCAGCCGCCGCACGCTGACGCGGCTGTCCGAGATCGGCGTCGGATTCGCCGATGTCTCCGGTGCCGGCGGCACGGACTTCCTGCGCATCGAGAACGATCGGGCCGGCGCACACGACTTCTCGATGCTCACCGGCTTCGGACAGTCGGCCCTGGCCTGCCTGCTCGACGCCCCACCCGCCTGGACCAACCCACCCGCCGGAACCGCCGACAGCGAACCGGCCCCCGTGCTGCTCGCCTCCGGCGGGGTCCGCAACCCCTATGACGTCGTCAAGGCGCTGGCCTGCGGGGCCCGGGCCGTCGGAGTCGCCGGCACCTTCCTGCAGACCGTGCTCGATCATGGTCCGGCGGGGCTCGTCGAGCTCATCCGCACCTGGCAGACTCAGACGAGGGCGCTGTTCGCCCTGCTCGGTGCGCAGCGGTCCACCGATCTCACGGGCACGGATCTGCTCGTGCGGGGCCGCCTCGGCGAGTTCTGCCGCCTGCGCGGAATCGACGTCGTCGCCCTGGCGCACCGCACCGATGTCCATTCGAGGAGGAATCAGCAGTGAATCAGCAGACCACGATCACCGGGATCCCGACCACCTGGGTCGGTCCCCTGCGGGTCAGCGGCGAAGCGCTGGTCCCGGCGGGCACCCACACCGAGGTGGCCGTGCCCCTGGCGACCTACGAGACCCCGCTGTGGCCCTCCGTCGGTCGAGGAGCCTCGATCTCACGCGAGATCGACGGCGGCATCCGCACCGTCATCGTCGATGAGCGGATGACCCGGTCCGTCCTCTTCGTGGCCGAATCGGCCATCGGCGCCGAGGCGGCCGCCCAGACGATCCGCCACCGTATGCCGGAACTCGAGGAGCTCGTGGCCGCCGGCAGCGCCCATGCCCGGCTCATCGAGATCCACCCGGAGATCGTGGGCAATCTGCTCTTCGTCCGCTTCGCCTTCCGGACCAACGACGCTTCGGGCCACAATATGGTCACCCAGGCCTCGGACACGCTCATGGAGCGCATCCTGTCCTGGAAGCTCGGACTCGACTACGGATCGGTCTCGGGCAACTACTGCTCGGACAAGAAAGCCACCGCGGTCAACGGGATCCTCGGACGCGGACGCAATGTCGTCGCCGAGATCCTGCTGCCCCACGAGGTCGTCGAGCGCCGCCTGCGCTCGAGCGCGGAGAAGATGGCCGAGATCGTCATCCGCAAGAACCTCGTCGGCTCGACCATCGCCGGTGCCCTGCGCTCGGCGAACGCACACTATGCGAACATGCTGCTCGCCTTCTATCTGGCCACCGGCCAGGACGCGGCGAACATCGTCGAGGGCTCCCAGGGCATCACCTATGCGGAGAACCGTCCCGAGGGACTGTACTTCTCGACCACGCTGCCCCACCTCATCGTCGGCACCGTCGGCAACGGCAAGGACCTGCCGCACGTGGACGAGGCGCTGGAGCGGCTGGGCTGCCGCGACGACCGCGAGCCGGGGGCCAACTCCCGCCGCCTGGCCGCGCTCATGGCCGCCACCGTGCTCTGCGGCGAGCTGTCCCTGCTCGCCGCGCAGACGAATCCCGGCGAGCTCATGGCCACCCACATCGAGATGGAACGCAGAGAGGACGGCGAGGCATGAGTGCGATCGGCATCGACGACATCGAGTTGGCCACCACCCATCATGTGGTCAGGCTCGAGGACTTCGCCGAGGCGAACGGGACCGATCCGGACAAGTTCCGCCTCGGCCTCGGCCAGGACGAGTTCAGCGTCCCGGCCCCCGACGAGGACATCGTCACCATGGCCGCGGCCGCGGCCGCACCGATCGTCGAGCGCTGCGGCACCGAGGGTCTGCGGACCCTCATCGTCGCCACGGAGTCGGGCACCGATCAGTCGAAGGCCGCGGGAATGGCCGTGCACAGACTGCTCGGGCTGCCTTCGCGCATGCGCGTCGTCGAGATGAAGGAAGCCTGCTATTCGGCCACGGCGGCCCTGCAGGCTGCCGTCGGCATCGTCACCCGCTCGCCCGACCAGCGCGTGCTCGTCATCGCCGCGGACGTCGCCCGCTATGAGCTCGACTCCCCCGGTGAGCCCACGCAGGGAGCCGGGGCCGTGGCGATGCTCGTGACCGCCGAACCGCGGCTGCTCGAGATCGAGCCGCTCTCGGGTCTGAACTCGGCAGATGTCGACGACTTCTGGCGGCCGAACGATTCGACCACGGCGATCGTCGACGGCGCGCTGTCCGTCACCGCCTACCTCGATGCGCTGACCGGCGCCTGGACGGATCTGCAGGAGCAGGGAGGACCGGCCATCGATGAGATCGACCGCATCCTCTACCACCAGCCGTTCACGAAGATGGCGAAGAAGGCCCAGCTCCACCTCGCGGGACTGACAGGAGTCGAACTCGACGACCGGATCGTCGCGAGCCCCGCAGACTCAGCAGGCGAAGGACCTGCAGGCGAAGGCCCGCGGGACACGGGGCTGGCGACGAGCACCCTGTACAACCGCCGCCTCGGCAATTCGTACACGGCCTCGCTCTACGCCGGCCTGTGCTCACTGCTCGACCACGACGAGGATCTCGCGGGCAAGCGCATCGGGCTCTTCAGCTACGGATCGGGCAGCGTCGGCGAATTCCTCACCGGACGCGTCGTGCCCGGCTATGAGCGGCACGGACGTGTGCAGGCCGTGACCGAGGCCCTCGATGCGCGGGTGCCGCTGTCGATGACCGACTACCGCGCACTCCACGCGGCCGAGCTGCCCAGCTCCGAGGACCACACGACGCCGCGCGTGAGCACCGGAGAATTCCGCTTCGCCGGCATCCGCGGACGCGCCCGCCTCTACGAACGCGCCTGAAGCGGCGCCGGCAGCGCAAGGCGTCGACCGCGCGCCGGCAGCCGCTGGCAGCCGGGCACGAAGAAGCCCCTCATCCGACTTTCTCAGGTCCGGATGAGGGGCTTCTCGTTCGCTGTGCGCGAGGGGGGACTTGAACCCCCACGACCTTGCGGCCACTGGCACCTGAAGCCAGCGCGTCTACCAATTCCGCCACTCGCGCGAACAGAGAAGACTCTAGCATCCGTGCGGGCGAAACATGAAACCGAAGACCGCGAAACCGCCCAAACGTGTCGACCCTCACATCTCGGCAGGCTCCACGCCCCCGCCGTCTTCCCTGGACGCGGGCCGGGAATCCGAGCACAGCTTGGCCCCGAGAACACGCGTGACGTGAGTTGAGAGCCTCACCGCGTTAGGATTGGGTGTTGATGTGCCCAGACTGTGCTCGGCCGGGACCGCCTGGTCAGGGACCACAGCGATGCGTGGCGAACGGTTCGTCTACGAACGGCAACACCTGATGAGGAGGTGCCATGGGGATACTCGATCGCTTCGAGAAGGGGCTGGAGAACGTCGTCAACGGCGCCTTCGCCAAGGCCTTCCGCTCACAGGTCGAACCCGTCGAACTCGCCGGCGCGCTGCGTCGCGAGGCCGACAACAAGGCCGCCGTGGTCTCCCGCGGCCGCACGCTGACGGCCAATCACTACGTCATCGAGCTCTCCCCGACCGATCATGAGCGCCTCTCCGGACTCGAGTCCGAGCTGCGCTCCGACCTGAGACAGGTCATCGGCGATCACGCCGTCGAGCAGGCCTACAGCTTCGTCGGCCCCGTGTCCGTCGAATTCGCCCTCGCCGACGACCTCGACACGGGCATGTACCGCGTCGTGTCCTCGACCGAGCGCCCCGACGGCTCCCCGGCCGCGCAGCCGGCCAACCGCGGCGGCTACGACCCCGTCTCCCGGGCCAATCCGATCGTCGGCGAGTCACCGAACTCCGGGGCCCGACCCGCGGCGCCGCGCCGCAGCGCCGAACCGGCCCGACCGGCCACCTCCTCACGCCCGAATCCCACTGTCCGCCCGGCCGCGCACGAACCGCCGCCGCGCAGCCGCACCATCGAGGCCAGCGTGAGCATCGACGGTCGCACGCAGATGCTGCGTCAGGGGACGAACACCTTCGGCCGCTCCTCGTCGAGCTCTGACTTCGTCATCGACGATCCGGGCGTCTCCCGCCGCCACTTCGAGATCATCGTCGAAGGCGACCACGCCGTGGCCAATGACCTCGGTTCGACGAACGGCACGCTCCTGCACGGACGCAAGCTCACCTCAGCGAACCTGGCCGATGGCGACGTCCTGCTCGCCGGTGAGGCCGAAGTCCACTATCACGAGAGCGAGCGGGACGCCCAGTGAGCGAATTCACCGTCACCGTCTTCCGGTTGGCCTTCTTCGTCCTCCTCTGGCTCTTCGTGTTCGGAGTCGCCGGGGTGCTGCGCCGGGACATCTTCGGTCCCAGACGCGGCCGCAAGTCCCGCCGAGGCGGCTCCAAGTCCGCCCCCGCACCGGCCTCCCGACCGGCTCCCGCGCCGCGCCAGGCCCCGGCGGCCGCCCCCATCGCGCACGCCCACCCGGGCACCATCCGCGTCACCGACGGCCCTCTTGCCGGCACCTCGCTCATGCTCTCCGGGGCGCCCGTGACCTTCGGCCGGGCACCGGACAACACGATCGTCATCAATGACGACTTCGCCTCCAGCCACCACGCCCGGATCTCCGCGCAGAACGGAGCCTGGCTGCTCGAGGACCTCGGCTCGACGAACGGCACCATCGTCGACGGCTCACCCATGACCGGCCCCGTGCGACTGCGCATCGGCACACGGATCACCATCGGACACACGACCCTGGAGACCCGATCGTGACGACCGACGGAACCATCACCCTCCGCTCGGCAGCCCGGTCCCACACCGGGCTGGTGCGTAAGAACAACCAGGACTCCGGCTATGCGGGTCCGAACTTCCTCCTCATCGCCGACGGCATGGGCGGGCACGCCGGCGGAGACGTCGCCTCGGCGATCACGGTGGCCAGGCTCGCCGAGCTCGACCGCGAACCCGGCGGCGAGGACTCCCTCGAACTGCTGCGCACCTCGATCCTCGAGGCCAATGATCGGATCTGCCGCGGAGTCGGCGAGCAGCCGGAGCTCGCGGGCATGGGCACAACGGTCACCGCGGTGCTGCGCGCGCCGGGCAACCGCTTCGCCCTGGCCCATATCGGCGACTCGCGCGGCTATGTGCTCCGCGACGGCCGACTCCAGCCCATCACCCACGATCACACGTTCGTGCAGATGCTCGTCGACGAGGGCAGGATCACGGCCGAAGAGGCCGAGACCCACCCGCAGCGATCCGTGGTCATGAAGGTCCTCGGCGATGTCGGCGCCTCTCCCGACCTCGACCTGTCCCTGCGTGAGGCCCAGATCGGCGACCGCTGGATGCTCTGCTCCGACGGTCTGACCGGGTTCGCCGACCTCGATGACATCACCCGAGTGCTCACCGAGGTGTCCGACCCAGACGAGGCCTGTCGTCAGCTCATCGACCTCGCCCTGGCCGGCGGCGGCGCCGACAACGTCACCGTCGTCGTCGGCGACGTGCTCGAAGGCGAGGTCGAGACCCCCGCCGGCGTCTCCGTCGGTTCCGTCCATCTCAACCCCCGCTATGCCGCGATCGGGGAGAACACCGAGGCCGAGTCCCCAGCCGACACCGAGACGCATTACGGCGACGGGGATGTGCCCACCGACACCGTGCCGCTGCAGGCCGTGTCCGGAGACGATGATCCGAAGGCCCGCGACGGCGCCACTCAGCCGCTGCGGACCGGGCCCGGCGACGAAGAGGAGGAGGACGACCTCGACGAAGAGGTCGGCAAAAGATCCTTCCTCGGGTGGATCATCACGGGGCTGGTCATCATCGCGTTGGCCGTCGGAGGATTCTTCGCCTACAACTATGTGAGCAGCCAGTACTACGTGGCCGCCGATGAGGGCAAGGTCTCGCTCTACCGCGGCATCGACACGACGCTCGGCCCGATCGAGCTCAGCCGTCTCGAGGACACCACGGACATCGAGGTCGGAAGCCTCAACAGCTATTCGCAGGACCGCCTGCGCGGGTCCATCCCCGCCGGTTCGCGGGACGAGGCCGATCGCATCATCGACAACCTGCGCAAGGAATCCGAGCGCTCCAGCGGCGTCTCGGGCAATGTCGAGGACTCGACGAGCCCGACCGACCCGGCGCCGTCCCCTCCGAGCTCGACCTCCGCCGACCCCAGTGACGCCATCACCCGGGAGTCGCAGTGATGTCCCAGGCTCCCTCCCAGGTCGCGCGCCCCAGAACCTACCGGCTGGCCGAGCTCGGCCTCATGATTCTCGCTATCGCCGTCGCCACCAGCGCCTATGCCCTCGTCGGCCTCGGTGTCGAGGACACGGTCCCGGCCAACGTCTACGGTTACGCGGGCTGGCTGGCGGCCCTGGGCCTCGTCCTCCACATCATCGTGTGGATCAAGGCGAAGTACGCCGATCCCGTGCTCGTGCCCATCGCGGTGCTGCTCAACGGACTCGGCCTGGCCATGATCTACCGGGTCGATCTCGGGCGCGACGAGTACCAGGGCTCGGCCATGACCCAGCTGGTCTGGATGACGCTCGGTGTGGGTCTGGCCATCGCGGTGATCTTCGTCGTCAAGGACCACCGCTGGCTGCGCCGCTACACCTTCGTCTCCGGTTTCGCGGCTCTCCTCTTCCTCCTGCTGCCGCTGGTTCCGGGTCTCGGCAAGACGGTCAACGGCGCCCGCATCTGGATCGGCGTCGGCCCCATGTCCTTCCAGCCCGGCGAGATCGCGAAGATCCTGCTCGCCATCTTCTTCGCCGGCTACCTCGTCAGCTACAAGGACCAGCTCGTGGCCGCCGGACCGAAGATCCTGGGCATCCGGTTCCCCCGCCTGCGCGACTTCGGTCCCATCGTCATCGCCTGGGTCGCCAGTGTCGGCATCCTCGTGTTCGAACGCGACCTCGGCACCTCGCTCTTGTTCTTCGGCCTGTTCGTGGCCATGCTCTATGTGGCCACCTCGAAGGTCTCGTGGATCATCCTCGGCCTCGGCTTCTTCTCGGCCGGCGCCGTCGCCGCGACGTTCATCTTCTCCCATGTGGGCCAGCGTGTGTCCGGTTGGCTCAATGCGCTCAGCCCCGAGGAGTACAACAAGACCCCGGGCGGCTCCTACCAGCTGGTCCAGGGGCTGTTCGGGATGTCCAACGGCGGACTCGTCGGCACCGGCTTCGGTGAGGGCCGCCCGAATATGGTTCCCTATGCGGAATCCGACTTCATCTACGCGAGCTTCGGCGAGGAGATCGGCCTGACCGGCCTCTTCGTCATCCTGCTGTGCTACCTCTTCATCTTCCAGCGCGGCATCCGCACCGCCCAGCAGCTGCGCGACGGCTTCGGCACTCTGCTGGCCACCGGGCTGTCCTTCACGATCGCCCTGCAGGTCTTCGTCGTCGTCGGCGGCGTCACCCGCCTCATCCCGCTGACGGGTCTGACCACGCCGTTCCTCGCGCAGGGCGGTTCCTCGCTGATCGCGAACTGGATGATCATCGCCCTGCTGCTGCGCATCTCGGACAACGCCCGCCGTCCCGTCGAGGACTTCCACACGGGCGTGCTCAAGATCACCGAGGATCCGGAGCCCGGCTCCGCCGGTGCCTCCGTTCAGGCGCACAACACTGACGAACGGACGCGCAGATCCGAGGAGCCCGCGCGCAGATCCGAGGAGGAGGCGCCGACCACGACCCTCGGTCCCGCCGATGAGGACGCACCGACTGACTACCTGGGACCTGCCGGAGGTGAACGATGAAGAAGCCATTGACACATATCGCGGTCGTCGGATTCGTCATGTTCGCGCTCCTGTTCGGATCGACGAGCTGGGTGCAGTACGTCACCGCGGATTCGCTCAACCACAATCCGCTCAACAACCGTCAGGTCCTCGATCAGCTCGCCCGCGACCGCGGTCCGATCCTCGTCGACGGCACTCCGATCGCCTATTCGGAGCCCGTCGACGACAAGTACAAGTACCAGCGCAAGTACGGCTCCGAGGGTCTCGATCCGCGCGCCTATGCTTCGCTCACCGGCTACTATTCGGTCGTTTCCGGCGCCTCGGGCATGGAGCGCGCTGCCGGGGACTACCTCTCCGGCGACTCCGACGCCCTGTTCTATGACAAGGTCGGCAGCTTCTTCACGGGCGAGCAGCCGCGAGGTGCGGCCGTGGAGCTGACGATCGACCCGAAGGTGCAGAAAGCGGCCTGGGACGGCCTGGGCAACCAGAACGGTGCGGCCGTGGCGATCAATCCGAAGACCGGGAAGATCCTGGCTATGGCCTCGACCCCCGGCTGGGACCCGAACGCCTTGGCCAGCCATGACACCGACGAGGCACGCTCGGCCTTCGAGAACCTCGAATCCGCCGAGGGCAAACCCGCCTACAACCGAGCCATCGGCGGCAACCTCTACCCGCCGGGATCGACCTTCAAGGTCCTCGTGGCCGCGGCCGCCCTCGAGTCCGGTGACTACACACCGGATTCCAACCTCAACGGCCCGGCGGCACTGGACATGCCGCAGACGAACCTGCAGATCAAGAACTCCCATCCGGGAGCCTGCCGCAACGGCGGCAAGCCGACCCTGGCCGATTCGCTCGCCGAATCCTGCAACACCTCCTTCGCCTCACTCGGCATGGACCTCGGCGAGGACACGATCCGCAAGCAGGCGGAGAAGTTCGGCTTCGGCAAGGAGCTCGAGATTCCGCTCAATGTCACTCCCTCGACGTTCCCGACCGACCTCGATCCGCCGCAGCTCGCGTACTCGGCCATCGGTCAGTACGACGTCAAGGCCACCCCGCTGCAGATGGCGATGATGACCGCGGGCATCGCCAACGGCGGGAAGATGATGAAGCCCCAGCTCGTCGACCGGGTGCTCAACGCGAACACCCTCGAACCGATCTCCGAGACGCGCCCGAAGGAGCTCTCCCGCCCAGTCTCCGGCGACACGGCCGAGCAGCTCACCCAGATGATGACCGGGGTCGTCGACAACGGCACCGCCTCGGTGGCGAAGATCGACGGCATGAAGGTCGCCGCGAAGACCGGCACCGCCCAGCACGCGAAGGGCGCGGCACCCCACGCCTGGTTCATCTCCTTCGCCCCGTCCGACGATCCCGAGGTGGCGGTCGCGGTTGTGGTCGAGAACGGCGGAAACGCGGGCAGCGAAGCTTATGGAGCGACGGTCGCCGGGCCGATCGCCAAGAACATGATGGAAGCGGTGGTCGAGAAATGAGACCCGTTGAAGGCACCCTGTTGGGCAACCGATACAAGCTCACCTCCCGAATCGCCGTCGGCGGCATGGGCGAGGTCTGGAAGGGTGTGGACTCCGTGCTCGGCCGTGAGGTCGCGGCGAAGATCCTCAAGGACGAATACCTCTCCGAATCGACGTTCCTCGCCCGCTTCCGCGCCGAGGCGCAGAACATGGGGCGGGTCTCCGATCCCGGCATCGCCGGAGTCTACGACTACGGCGACGAACAGGGCTCGCCCTACCTGGTCATGGAGTACGTTCCCGGTGAGGCGCTGTCGGCCATCATCGAACGCAGCGCGCCACTGTCAGAGACCGATACGCTGAGCATCGTCTCGCAGGCCGCGCAGGCGCTGGGGGCCGCGCACAAGGTCGGGGTCATCCACCGCGACATCAAGCCCGGCAACATCCTCATGACCCCGGACTTCCGGGTCAAGATCACGGACTTCGGCATCGCCCGGGTCACCGATCAGGCCCCGCTGACGAAGACCGGCCAGGTCATGGGCACCGCCCAGTACCTCGCTCCCGAACAGGCGACCGGAAAGGGCTCGGGTCCCGGTTCGGACCTCTACGCACTCGGCATCATCGCCTATGAGGCGCTGGCCGGGCAGCGTCCGTTCACCGGTGATTCGCAGGTCGCGATCGCCATCGCTCAGGTCAACCAGCAGCATCCGCCGCTGCCGGACACGGTCTCCGAACCGCTGCGCCGCTTCGTCGACTGCCTGCTCGAGAAGAAGCCCGACCGCCGGCCCTCCGACGCCATGAAGGTGGCCAAGGCCGCCGAGGCGCTCTCGGGTGGCGACGTCGCCGGAGCCGAGGAGCTGCTGCCGCAGATGCGGCACGGCAATGCCGCCTCCGAGGCGCTCACCCAGGTCTTCAACAATCCCGAGCCCGTGGCCACGACGAAGGCCATGCCGATCACCGCGTCCAATGACGCCACCCAGGTCTACCCGAACGGGGCCGCGGCCGGCGCTGTCGGTGCCGCGGGTGCCGGTGCCGCAGGCGCCGGAGAACTCGACTCGAACGACCCGCAGAAGACGGGCGCGCTGAACACGGACCCGGACAAGGACAAGCAGTCGAACAAGGGCCGGGTCCTCATCTGGATCCTCGCGATCATCGCGCTCATCGCGGTCGGCTCGCTGCTGTGGTTCTTCCTCAGCGGCGGCAATGCCGAACCCGAACCGGAGCCGACCACCTCGGCGCCGAGCTCGGAGGCGAAGAAGACGATCGAGATCGATCCGAACGACTACATCGGGCTCACCGAATCCTCGGCGACGCAGAACCTCGAGAACAAGGGCCTCGAGGTCGAGACGACGACCATCGATTCGAGCCGGGCCGCCGGCACCGTCGCCGATGTCGGCGAGGGCGACAACGGCTACACCTTCGAAGAGGGCGACACCGTGACCCTCTTCATCTCGGGTGGTCCCGCCGAAGCCCCGGAGGAGCCGGCCTCGGACTCCGGGTCCGATCCCGGCCTGGGCAATGACTCGGAGTCGAGTTCCGACTCGGGCACCTCGAGCTCCTCGGGTTCGTCGAGCTCCTCGTCCCGGGGTTCGGGCTCCGGATCCGATTCGAACGGCAGCGGGTCGAACTCGGACTCGGGCTCCGGATCCGATTCGGCAACCTCTGATTCCGGCAGCGAGTCCGGCAGCGAGGCCGGTTCGGACAGCCAAAGCGGTTCGGACGGCTCCTCGGAGTCCGGCAGCGGATCCGACAGCGGTTCCGGTTCAGGCAGCGGTTCGGGCAGCGGCTCGGAAGGCGGCGACACCGGCTCCGGAGGCGGATCGGGCTCCTCGGGCAACGCGAACAGCGGCGAGGCCAGTGGGAACTCGGGCGGGAACAACGGCAGTGAATAGGCTCTGAACGATCAGGCGAGAGTTTGCAATACTGAGAACTCGACCCGGGCTCGGGTGAGAAGGAACCCATGAACCGGGTGAGACAAGCGGAGGACATAGATGACTGAACCCAAGGTGCTGTCGGAGCGTTACGAAGTTCGTGCGCTCCTCGGCCGTGGGGGCATGGCAGAAGTGCACGAAGGCGTCGACAATCGGCTCGGCCGCCGGGTGGCGATCAAACTTCTGCGGTCCGATCTCGCCCGCGACCCCTCGTTCCACACCCGGCTCAAGCGCGAGGCCCAGTCCGCCGCCGGTCTCAACCATCCCGGCATCGTCTCCGTCTACGACTCGGGTGAGGAGGAGTTCGTCGAGTCCGGCGGCTCGTCGGTGTCTGTGCCCTTCATCGTCATGGAGTACGTCGAGGGTCAGACCCTGCGCGAGGTTCTCAACGATCACGGCACGCTCACCGTCGACGAGGCGCTCAATGTCATCGCCGGCGTGCTCGCCCCGCTCGAGTACTCGCACCGCAACGGCATCGTCCACCGCGACATCAAGCCCGCGAACGTCATGCTCACGCCCGAGGGCGACATCAAGGTCATGGACTTCGGCATCGCCCGCGCGCTCAAGGACAACTCGGGTCTGACGCAGACCCAGTCCGTGGTCGGCACCGCACAGTACCTCTCTCCCGAGCAGGCCCGCGGTGAGGTCGTCGATGCGCGCTCCGACCTCTATTCGACAGCCTGCCTGCTCTATGAGCTGCTGGCCGGTCGGCCGCCCTTCGTCGGCGATTCCCAGCTGGCCGTGGCCTATCAGCACGTCGGAGAGACCCCGCAGCCGCCGAGCACGTTCAATCCGAACATCCCGCCGGCCGTGGACCGGCTCGTCCTCCATGCGCTGCTCAAGGACCGGGACGCTCGCTACCAGGACGCCTTCACCTTCCGCGAGGATGTGCTCGCCGCCCGCGACGGTCGTCCCATGAGCTTCGAGGACGATGCGGACGCCACTCGGGCCTACCCGATGGCGGCCCCGCCGATGACCGCGCCGATGCCCTACGCCTCCGACGCCGAGGCGGCTCCCGAGACCGGTCCCATGTCCTCGATCATGGCCACACAGGAGGACAGGCCCCCGCAGAAGCGCTCCCGCGCCTGGATCTGGATCGGCAGCATCTTCGTCCTGCTAGCCCTGGCGGGCGTGGCCCTGTGGGTCTACGAGATCAACAAACCCGAGCCCATCCCCCAGGTCGAGGTCACGGATGTGGCGGGCATGGACGCCGACGAGGCCGAGGCCGCGCTCATCCAACAGGGTCTGAGGGTCGACACGGCCGAGAAGTACAGCTCCGAGGTCGACGAGGGCAAGGCGATCGAGACCGATCCTCCCGGCGGTCAGAGGATCGACAAGGACAGCATCGTCAAACTCATCGTCTCCTCCGGCCCCGAATCCGTGAAGGTCCCCGACGTCTCCGGCAAGACAGAGGAGGAGGCGCGGAAGATCATCAACGACGCGAAGCTGCAGGCCGGCACTCACATCTCGCAGAACTCGCCGGATGTGGAGAAGGGTGTGGTCATCGAGACCAAACCCGGCGACGGCCAGGAGGTCGATGTCGACTCGAACGTCGATCTCGTCGTCTCCTCCGGCATGGTCGAGGTCCCCGATGTCACGGGCAAATCCGCCGATGAGGCCTGCAAACTCCTCGAGGGCGACGACTACCAGCTGGGGTGCAAGACCGAAGAGGTCGAGACCGACGAGCACGATGAGAAGAAGGTCTTCGAACAGTCGGCCACCGGCGGCAGCGAGGTCAAACAGGGCACGGAGATCACCGTGAAGGTGGCCAAGAAGCCGCCGGAGCCGTCACCGACCATGCCTTCGGTGCCCGGTGGCATCCCGACCTCTCCGTCCGATGACGCAGGCAGCGACGGGGGCGACGGCGGCGACGACGGCAAGGACAAGGATAAGGACAAAGACAAGGACACCGATTCGATGGGCGGCGGAGGCGGCCTGTTCGACGGCTGGGCCGATGTCTCGGGCCGGGACTGA
Organism: Brevibacterium renqingii; assembly: GCF_017808105.1. Classification (GTDB taxonomy): domain Bacteria; phylum Actinomycetota; class Actinomycetes; order Actinomycetales; family Brevibacteriaceae; genus Brevibacterium; species Brevibacterium renqingii. The sequence goes on from NZ_JADBHF010000001.1 coordinate 79,676, forward strand.
TCCGGAGTCGGGCGCACTCGAGCCCGGTCTCACGCCTCAGTCGAGGGTGAGGAACAGGTCAGTGCGCAAGTGCGCCGGATCCGCCTCGGGCCCGGGTTCGGTGACATAGAGTTCGATGAACGGCAGACCCGGGTGATGCCCGGCGGCCGCAGCGTCTTCGAGCAGCTGTGCCCAGGCCTCGCCGAGTCCGTCATAGCCGCCGGTATGGCTGCGCACTGCCATCGACCCGGCAGGCAGCTCCGAGGGGATCACGATGTGACCGCCCCCGATCGGCTGGGCCCGGGTCAGCCCCGCTGAGATCGGCAGGCCCACCTGCAGATCCACCGTCTCGCTCGGCTGCTTCGTGTAGAGGGCGAATGCCGGGCCCACGGGTTCGGCTCCGGTCTCGGACAATGCCGGGAAGAGGCCGGCGAAAGTGCGGTCGAACAGCGCCGGCAGGTCTTCCATGGCCACGTCCCGCGCTTCGACGACGGCGGTCGGAGTCGCGGGCACTTCGATGACGGTGAGTTCGGTGTACGGATCGTCGCTGAAGTAGCTCGGTTCTGACATGACGGGTCCTCTCAGATCGCTGTGCACACGATCCTAACGATCGGCCGCCTCGGCGAACACCCTCAGAGCGCGAACAACCTCAGGAGATCGCGGTCGCCAAGGGCGACATCTGCGCCGCCGCTTCGGCGGCACCGTCGAGCCCGCACACCTCGAGCCAGTTGCCGAGCATGAGGTAGCCGCATTCGGTGAGGACCGATTCGGGGTGGAACTGGACGCCGAACAGGGGCTTCTCACGGTGTTCGATGGCCATCACGATGCCGTCGTCGGTGCGGGCGGTGACCGTGAATCTCTCGAGGTCGAGGGTCTCGTCGACGATCGCCAGCGAGTGATACCGGGTCACGGTCAGCGGGCTCGGGCAGCCGAAGAAGATGCCCTCGCCGTCGTGGGTGATGGTCGAGGTCTTGCCGTGCATGAGCACGGGGGAATGGGTCACGGTCGCGCCGAACACCTCGCCGAGGGCCTGATGGCCCAGGCAGACCCCGAATACCGGCATCTCGGCGGTCTCGGCCCAGGCCAGCAGCGACGGGCAGACGCCGGACTCGGCCGGGACGCCTGGTCCCGGGGACAGGAGAACACCGTCATAGGCGCTCACGGCGGCAGACAGCTCATCGGCCGGGATGTCGTCGTTGCGGACGACGTCGACGGCCGCGCCGAGTTCGCGCACATAGGACACGAGCGTGTAGACGAAGCTGTCGTAGTTGTCGATGACGAGGATCCTGGTCATTGTCCACCATCCGTCACGGTTGCGTTGTTGAACGGCATATAGGGCGCGATGACTGGGAAGACGTACTGCATGAGCAGCAGCACGACCGCCGCGATGAGGATGAGGGCGAAGATGAGCTTGACGAACCAATTTCCGGGAAGCAGACGCCAGATGAATGCGTACATCCTAAGCACCACCGTTCTGACTGACCTTGTCGTATGCTTTCGAATCCTTGATGTTCTTCGGGGGCCCGTCCTGGGCCGGGGTCCAGTCGGTGAGTTCGGCGTAGGCGACGTAGCGCTCCCGGGCCGAGAACATCGGGTTGCACGCCGTCATCGTCAGGATCCGGTCCTTGCCCTTGTACTCGGGCTCATCGGGCACGGGAGAGAGCACTTCGACGGCATCGGGCAGGATGATGTCGAAATTGCGGAAAGTGTAGGTGTAGAAGCCGTCCTTGGTCTGGACGATGATCTCGTCGCCCGGCCGCAGCTTCGCGATCTGGTTGAACGGCTTGCCGTAGGTCACGCGGTGGCCGGCGACTGAGAAGTTGCCGACTTCGCCGGGCATGGCCGAGTTCGGGTAGCGGCCCACGCCCATCCGGTTGAGCACGGGCTCGAGGTCGACGCCCTCGGCGACGGTCCGGTAGTAGTCGTCGCCGAAGCGCGGGATGTAGAAGATGCCGAAGGCGTGGTTCTTCTCCACCGGGTCGGCGACCACGGGTTCGTCGGGATCGTCCGGCAGTTCGTTCGGGTCCTGGTTCGCCCAGTCCTGGGTCAGTTCGTCGGCGAGGACCTCGTTGTCGCGGTTGGCCTGGATGTCGGTCCACCACAGCTGCCAGACGACGAAGAGGATGAGCACGAGGCCCGCGGTGATGCAGAGTTCGCCGAAGGTCCGCACCGTCCCGCGGATCGGTCCGAGCGGCTCACGCTGCCGGGACTGCCCTCGCCGTCGCCGACCTGTGACGTCCTGGCTCGAGTGCACGGGCTCCTGCTCCGCGTACATGGGCGGGGCATCGGAGTAGACGGCGGTCGGCTGTCCGTGAGCCGCTGCGGCCTCGGCCTCACGGCGGCGCAGTTCACGTCGGCTGGGCAGCGGCTGTTCACCGTGAGAGCTGTGAGCGTTCGCCGAATCGACGGAGCCCGAGTGACCGGTGGAGTGAGATGAGGGAATCTGTCTCTGCGCAGGACGGATAGTGGGTCGCGAGGGCGGATTCGCGCCCGGCTCGTTACCCGAGGAGGAACTATTCACCACTTCTGCTCCGTGACTGTCACTGCATTGTCGGGGCTCGTCCACAGGACGAGCGGGGACACCCCTATGCACTTTATCCTATGAGAATCCCCGTTCGGGGCGCTCTCGGGCCGCTTTCAGGCTTGTCGGAGTTTTTCGCTGCGACCCCCGTCGCGAGTAGACTGGGCACCGATTGTCCCCAACCATTCACTCGGCGGCCCCTGCAGCGGTCGACCGTTAAAGGAGTACTCGTGGCCAAGTCCAAAGGACGGACCCAGCGCCCCCAGCGCACTTCTCGCACATCATCGGCGGCCGAGAGCAAGCAGACCGGCGACGAGGTCGAGGCAGTCGAGACCGAGTCGACAGCGACCGAGTCGACCGAGACTGAGACGTCGGGCACCGAGACGACCGAGACCGAGAGTCCTGCCGACGTGACCGCAGCCGACGAGGCCGCGAAGGTTTCGGACGAGGACGTGGACTCGAAGAAGAAGCCCGCCGAGGCGAAGGAGTCGTCGAAGTCCTCCAAGACCTCAGGTTCGAAAGCCTCGAACTCCAAGGCCTCGAGCGCGAAGACCTCAGGCTCGAAGACCTCAGGCAGCAAGGGCAAGACCGCCAAGCGCACCTCCCGTTCGGGCAATCCGGCCAAGCGCTCACAGGGGCGCAAGACCGCGAGCTACACCTCGACCTCGGGTCAGCAGACGATCAAGCCGAACCCGAGCTGGTTCCTGCCCGTGCTCATCGGCCTCCTCCTCATCGGCCTGATCTGGCTGGTCGCCTTCTACGTCTCGCAGGGCGCATTCCCCGTCGAGGCCTGGGGAAACTGGAACATCCTCATCGGCTTCGCCTTCTTCGTGGCGGGGCTGATCATGTCCACCCGCTGGCGATAGCGTCGACAATCCACAAGGCACAAGTTATACCCAAGCCGGGTGCGTCTCCTGTGGATAACTTATTTTAGGCCTCTGGCCTGCGGAAATACATCAGTGTCAGTTATCCACCATGTGGATAGAGGCTGTGGACAACTATTTTTCCACCGCTGAGTGCACACAAATCGCCTTTGGTCTGGTAAAAATGTCTTTTCGGTTCGGAACCCGTCCGGTCCACAGCTCGTGCGATTCACAGCTCGTGCGATTCACAGGCCCAGGCCGAACAGACGCCATGCCCCGGCCGCCAGCATGATGAGCACGAGACCCACCGCGGTCGCCGCGAACACCGCAGTCGCCGCAGATCTCGAGTTCCTGGTGCGCTGAGGGACGAGCAGCGCCGCACAGCCGAGCACGAAGCCCGTGAGCAGCCCGCCGAGGTGGGACTGCCAGGAGACTCCCTCGACGAGGAAGCCGTAGCCGAAGTTGAGCGCCACGAAAGCCACGACGCCGGCGATATTGCGATCGAGGCGTCGCGTCGGCACCAACAGGACGCCGATGATCGCGAACACCGCACCGGAGGCGCCGATGTGGTTCGTCACCCAGTCGCGGCTGAAGGGTTCGGCGAGGACGAGGACCATGGCCGAGCCCCCTGCCGTGCCGATGAGATAGACGGCGAGGAAGCGCCCATGGCCCAGCGCGCGCTCGACGAAGGATCCGAAGAAGAACAGGCCGATCATGTTCGCGAGCAGATGGAACGGTGAGGGCTGTGCGTGGACGAGTGCCACAGTGAGCACCCGCCACGGCTGTTCGAGAGTGAGCGCGGGTACGAAACTCAGGCGGTGGAGCAGGTCCAGGGCCGGCAGCAGCTCGGCCAGGAAGGCCACGGCGGTGACGATGAGGATCGTACGGGTGACCAGCGGCGGGGATGCGGAAAGGGCCCGGCCGGTTTCCCGCGCCGAGCCCTTCTCCGGTGTGTCCATCACACCATGGTACTCACTGCTGAATGGTGCTCACTGCTGAGTGATGTCCACCTTCTCGATGACGACGGGCTCGGCCGGCTTGTCCATCGCGCCGGTGGGCACGCCCTCGATCTCGTCGACGACCTTCTGGCTCGCTTCATCGGCGACCTCGCCGAAGATGGTGTGCTTGCCGTTGAGCCATGGGGTCTCGGCCGTGGTGATGAAGAACTGCGAACCGTTGGTGCCGCGTCCCATCTGCTTGCCGGCATTCGCCATGGCCAGCAGGTACTTGCGGTCGAACTGGAGCTCCGGGTGGATCTCGTCGTCGAAGGTGTAGCCCGGTCCGCCGGTGCCGGTGCCGAGCGGGCAGCCGCCCTGGATCATGAAGTTCGAGATGATGCGGTGGAAGCCGAGCCCGTCGTAGAAGGGACGCTTGGTCGGCTCACCGGTCGAAGGATCCGTGAACTCACGCTCACCCTGGGCCAGCTCGACGAAGTTGGCCACGGTCTTCGGCGCATGGTTGCCGAAGAGGTTGATGGTGATGTCACCGTGGTTGGTGTGCAGGACTGCTGTGTGCGTAGAGACTGTAGTCATGCCCTCATTCTTCCACGCCGAGGCGGCGAATGCAGTTTCACACCGGTCCCATTGCCGACTCTGTCAGACTATCCGCAGACAATTCGATGACGCCCGCCTCCCATGCCCTTGCCCGGAGGCCGTAGACTGGGCAGTGATCACCTGACCACCGACATCTAAGGATTGGGAATGTTCATGTCGAAGAACCCAACTCGAGATCAGCTCACTTCGAAGCTCGATTCCGCGAAGCAGACGTCACTCCGAGTCCTGGCCGATGCCAGCGAGAACGCGGCGCCCAAGCTGCGTGACGCCGCTGACAAGGCTCGCCCTCAGGTCGAAGCTCTGGCCGGCAAGGCCGAAGAGTTCGCCGAGAAGGCACGTCCCCAGGTCGAGGCCCTGGCCGACAGGGCCAATGATCAGGTCCATGCTTGGGCCGACAAGCTCGAGGCCTACCGCCCCGAGGCGACCGAGCGCGCCGGCAAGTTCGCATCGAACGCCGCGAACTCCCTCGCCAACGTCGAGACCCCGAAGCTCATCGACGACCTCGCCGTCCGTCTCACCGGTGACAAGAAGGCCATGAAGAAGGCCCGCAAGGCTCTCGCCGGTGCCGGGAAGAGGATCGAGAAGGACACCGCGCGCAAGTCCGGCGGCGGCAAGGCCGCAGTCGTGTGGACCCTGGTCATCGGTTCGGCCGCGGGCATCGGCTACTACGTGTGGAAGAAGGCGCAGCCGGTCGAGGATCCCTGGTCGACCCCGCTGCCGAACAACCGTCCCGCCGATGCTCGCCCCGTCGGGTCGACCCCGGCCTCGCGTCAGGCCACCACGCCCCAGGTCTCACAGACCTCGGTGCCTGCGACCAAGGCCGATGAGAAGGACGAGACCCCGGCTCCGAAGCCGGCCGTCAAGCCCGCCGAGGCTCAGGCCGGACAGTCGGACGAGGACGCGAACGCCAAGCACTGAGCGAACTGCGAATCCTGCGCCGAGGCGGCCCACCATTGCGGTGGGTCGCCTCGGCGCTTCTGTGGCCGGTTCCCACTGAGGCCTAGTCATCGAGGATCTCGCGTGCGCCGGCTCCGCCGCGGGGGAAGCGACCGGCCCGTCGGGCGGCCAGGAGGCCCGTGATCGTGAAGGCCAGGGTGGCCGCCAGGACGAGGAGCAGCGGTGCCGTCCATCCGGATGTGGCGGTGTTGAGCCAACCGGCGAACGGCGGGGCCAGAGTGGCGGCCAGGTAGCCGCCGCCCTGCACCCTCGCCGAGGCCGAAGCTGTCTGAGAGTCGCTGCCGGCGGTCCGCGCGATGATCGAGAAGATCGCAGTGAAGCCGCCGCCCTGGGCGATGCCGCCGGTGATCGCCCACAGTCCGTAGGCTCCCGGTGCCAGCAGCAGGCCCACCGGCAGGGACAGCCAGAGGAGGGCGACGATCGCCACGGGCGTCCACGGCTGCGATCTCGCGGCCAGCAGCGGCACACCGAAGGCACCGAGGATCGCCGCGATCTGGAACAGGGAGGCCGTGCTGCCGGCCGCGGCCGGAGCGAGGCCGATCGTGTCGGCCAGATAGCTCGGCAGCCAGGTCGTCGTCACGTAGTAGGCGATCGACTGTCCCGAGAAAGTGACGATGAGCAGGGCGGTGATGCCGCGGAAGGCCGCCGGCGCCTGACTCCAGGGCTGTTTCGCCGCAGGGGCGCTGCCTTCACCGGGAGGTCCTGCCTCCGCCGGAGAAGCGGCTTCCGCTGCCTGCGCGGCCGCGCCTTCGCGGCGCATCCGAGTGCGGATGAGGCCCGACCAGAATCCGAGGCCGATGACGGCGAGCACGCCCCAGATCGCCAGCGCCCAACGCCAGCCGAAGGCCGCCGCCAGCGGCCCGGTGCCGATGAGGGTGCCCATCGATCCGATGTTCATCATCGCCGAGTACAGCCCGGTGACCATCGACACCTGTTCCCAGGGGACTTCGCGGCGGATGATGACGGGCACGACGATATTGCCCAGCGTGATCGCCAGACCGATGATGCCCGTGCCCACGAGCACCAGCCAGGGCGGACCGATCGACCGCAGCACGGTGCCGAGCAGCACCCCGGACAGGCAGGTGAGCACCGTGACCTCGGCGCCGAGGCGAGTGATGAAGCGCCCGGCCAGCGGGGTGGCGAGCGCGAAGAGCAGGACCGGCAGTCCGGTGAGCAGACCGAGCCCGGCCGCGCTGAAGCCCGTCCCTTCCTGGATCCGCGGCAGGATCGCCGTCGGCGCGATGATCGGGGTGCGCAGATTGAGTGCGAGGAAGACGATGCCCAAGACCATCCAGGGCAGCATCCCCCTTGCCGGGGTGCGAGCGCCGATGCTCACATCCTCTCGGGCACGCGGATGCCGAGCACCCCGAGACCGGCTTCGAGGACCTCGAGCACGATCGCGGACAGCCGCAGGCGAGAGTCCCGCAGCCCCTCGGTCTCGGCGATGAGCACGGGGCACTGCTCATAGAACGAGGTGAAGGCCTGGGCGAGGTCGAACAGGTAGGTGCACAGGCGGTGCGGCTGGGAGCCGGCGGCCGCCTCGGCGAGGACATCGGCGAATCCGAGGATCGACAGCGCGAGTTCGCGTTCGGCCGGTTCGCCGAGGCTGATCGGCGCGCTCTTCACCCGATCGGCTGCGATGCCCTCGGCCTCGGCCTTGCGGCCGATGGAGCGGATGCGCGCGCCCGCGTACTGCAGGTAGGGGGCCGTGTTGCCGAAGGGGGCGAGCATGCGGTCGAGGTCGAAGGTGTAGGAGGTGTCGTGGGCGACGGAGAGGTCGGCGTACTTGACCGCACCGATGCCGACGATGCGGGCGACCTCATCGGACTCCTCGGCGGTGAAATCCGCACTGGACTCGGCCAGCGTCGTCTGCGCCCGGGACACTGCCTCCTCGAGCAGTTCGGCCAGGCGCAGCGGGGCACCGGAGCGGGTGCGCAGGATCTTGCCGTCGGATCCGAGCACATTGCCGATCTTCACGTGCTCGGCGCTGACGTTCTCGGGCAGCCAGCCGGCCTCGCGCGCGACGGTGAAGACCATCTCGAAGTGCATGGCCTGCGGGGTGCCGACGACGTAGAGTGCCCGGTCGACGCCGAGGTTCGTCGCCCGGTTGCGGATGGCGGCGAGGTCGGTCGTGGCATAGCCGTAGCCGCCGTCCGACTTGCGGATGATGAGCGGCAGGGGCTCGCCCTCGCGACCGGTGAAGCCTTCGGGGAACACGCACAGGGCTCCGTCGCTGATCCGGGCCAGCCCCTTGGCCTCGAGTTCGTCGCAGACCTCGGCGAGGACGTCGTTGTACGTGCTCTCACCGGCCAGGTCCTCATCACGCAGGGTGACGTCGAGGAGGGAGTAGATGCGGTTGAAGTAGTCGCGTGAGTACCCGACGAGCGTGGTCCACAGCTCCAGGGTCTGCTCGTCGCCGCCCTGGAGGCTGACGACACGGGAGCGGGAGCGGGTGGCGAAGGCCTCGTCGGCGTCGAACTTCGACCGGGCCGCCTGATAGAAGGCATTCGGGTTCTCGGACACCTCGGCCGCGGCCTCGGAGCCGACGCCGACGTCGAGGAGGTGCTCGATGAGCATGCCGAACGGAGTGCCCCAGTCGCCGATGTGGTTCTGGCGGATGACCGTGTTGCCGAGGAACTCGTGGGTACGGGCCAGGGCGTCGCCGACGACGGTGGTGCGCAGGTGGCCGACGTGCATCTCCTTGGCCACGTTCGGGGCCGAGTAGTCGATGGCGATGGTCTGGGGCTCGGTGTTCTCGGGAGCTGTCGCCGCATCGCCGGCTTCGAGGGTGCGGGCGAGGAATTCGGGCGTGAACTTCAGGTTGATGAATCCGGGGCCCGAGATCTCCGGGGGCTGGCAGATGTCAGCCAGGTCCAGGTTCTCGACGATCTTCGCGGCGACGTCGCGCGGCTTCGACTTCAGCTCCTTGGCCAGCGGCAGGGCCACGTTGGCCTGGAAGTCCGCGAACTGGCTGCTTCTGATGACCGGGTCGCGTCGTGCGAAGTCCTCACCGAAGGCGCGGGAGAGGGCGGCGGCGAAACGGACGCTGAGCACGGAAGTCAAAGATGGCATGGGGCCATTCTATTGCCGCGTGCAAGTTGCCTGGGCATCGGTTCTTCGGCTGCGGCCGGGCGGCACCTTTGCTTGTAATGTGGGTCACGTGACTTATCTGCGCTATCCCCACGTCCATGCCGATCTCATCACCTCCATCGCCGACGACGATGTCTGGCTCGTCGACTCCTCCGGAGGCCGTGCCTGGCGGCTGACCTCGGATCATGTGCCGGTCCGCTCGCCGCGGTTCTCGCCGGACGGAGCGCATGTGGCCTTCGTGTCGTTCCGGACCGGCCAGCCCGAGCTCATGGTCGCCGAGGTGGCCACCGGTGCCCTGCGCCGGCTCACCTGGCTGGGGTCGACGACCATGACGATGCTCGGCTGGCAGGACGCCTCCCACGTCCTCGTCGCGGCGAATGCCGGTGAGTTCGAGGTGCGCAGCCATGTCGTGCGGTCCGTCGGTCTCGACGGATCCGTCGAACGCCTCCAGCTCGGTCGTGCCTCGGGCCTGGCCCGGCATCACACGGGCGTGACGGCCCTGACGACGCCGTTCAGCCGGCCGCCCGCCCATTGGAAGCGCTACCGCGGCGGCACCGCGCCGAGGCTGTGGCTCGACCGCGACGGCGCTGACGACGGTTCCGGGGCGAGATGGCAGCGGATGCTGCGCGAGGAGCCTGCTTCGCTGACGGATCCGCTGTGGGTCGGCGATTCGCTCGTGTTCACCTCGGACCGGGCCGCGAGCTTCCCGCACCGGGCCGGAGAGCAGGCGAACCTGTGGATCGTCGACGGTCTGGCGACCTCCCAGGCCTTCGAGCCCCGCCAGCTCACCCATCAGGGCGAGGCCGAGGGCTATGTCCGCGATGCCGCCACCGACGGCACCCGCATCGTGTGGCACAGTCGCGGGCAGATCAAGATCCTCGACAGCCTCGATGCGAGCGTGCGCACCCTCGAGGTGACCCTGCCGGGCACGCAGGTGCAGCCGCTCAGCCTCGATCCGAAGACCGGGATCTCGCGCATCAGCCCGGACCGGGAGGGCAATGCCTCGGTGCTCGAATGGCGCGGCAAGACCTTCTGGCTGGCCCACCGCGAGGGTCCGGCCCGGGCCCTGTGCGCGGACTCGTCGATCCGCACCCGCGAGCCCGTCGTCCTCGGTGCCACCGGGCAGGCGGCCTTCATCACGGATGTCGAGGGTGAGGACGCGATCGAGGTCGCGTCCCTGTCCGGGGACAAGCTGCCTCGGCGGATCGGGGCCGGTGCCCTGGGGCGGGTTCTCGACCTGCAGGCGGACCCGGCGGGGAAGACGCTCGTCACGATCTCCCACGACGGCTCGATCCGCCTCGTCGACGTCGGCAACGGACGCACCCGGCTGGTCGGGCATTCGGGCTTCGGCGAGGCCCGCAGCCCGCGCTTCTCACCCGATGGCAGGTACCTCGTGTGGTCGCAGCCGACGCAGGGCGAGGAGCTGCTGGCCCGGCTGATGATCGTCGATGTGAAGTCCGACCGGCAGGCTCAGCCGCTGACGACGGGCAAGTACAACGACTTCTCGCCGACGTTCACTCGCGATGGGAAGTATCTTGCGTTCCTCTCGGACCGCACTTTCGACCCGGCCTACAACCAGCATTCGTTCGACCTGTCCTTCAACGGCGTCACCCGGCCCTGGCTGCTGCCGCTGACCGCCGACGAAGCAGCCCCCTTCGGCCCGAGCGCCTCCGGCTGGGCGATCGGCGAGGTCGCCGACGATGCGAAGACCGAACGGACGCGGGGCGAGAAGCCCGTGACCACCGCCGAGCTCGAAAACGAGGGAGCCGAGGAGCGGATCCTGCCGTTTCCCGTGTCCTCCGGGGTCTTCCGCGACCTCGAGGCCGTCGAGGGCGGCGTGCTGTGGATGCGCAAGGGAGATGCCGAGGGCGGAGAACTCGGCTCCAAGCATGCCGGCGATGCCGGTGAGAAGCCTGCCGAGGTCATCCAGTTCTTCGATTTCGCCAAACGGAAGCTCACCACCGTCGTCGACGCGGTCGATGACTATGAGGTGTCCGGGGACGGCAAGCTCATCGTCGTGCGCACCGACGATGAGATCACCGTGGTCCCGGCGAACCGGAAGGTCGAGGCCGATGACGATGACAGAGTCATCGTCGATGTCTCCCGACTGCGCTTCGAACTCGATCGGCGGGCCGAATGGCTCCAGATGTTCGAGGAGAACGCCCGGATCATGCGCGACCACTACTGGCGTGAGGACATGAACGGAGTCGACTGGGAGTCCGTGACCCTGCGCTGGCGGGCCGTGGCTGCGAAGGCGCTGACCCACGACGACCTCGTCGACATCCTGTGGGAGACCGTGGGCGAGCTCAACACCTCGCACGCCTATGTCTCCCCGCCCACCGGCCCGGGTGACCAGTCGAAGAAGCTCGGCTTCCTCGGCGCGGATCTGGCCAAGACCGCGCAGGGGTGGACGATCACTCGCATCCTGCCCGGTGAGAGCAGCGAACCGAACGCCAGGTCGCCGCTGCGGCAGGCCGGCGTCGGGGCACAGGCCGGCGATGTCATCGTCGCCGTCGACGGTCAGCCGGTCGACGAGGCGACCGGGCCCGCCGCACATCTGCAGGGTGCCGCGGACAAGATCGTCTCGCTCACTCTGCGCCGGGGCCGTCGCAGGGACCGCACGGTCGCCGTCATCCCCCTGGCGAGTGAGGAGACCCTGCGCTATCAGGACTGGGTGCGCTCACGGCGGGAGTACGTGGCCGAGAAGTCTCAGGGACGCATCGGCTATGTCCACATCCCCGATATGACCTCCTACGGCTGGGCACAGCTGCACCGCGACCTGCGTCAGGCCATGAGCTGCGAAGGCGTCATCGCCGATGTCCGGTTCAACCGGGGTGGGCACACGAGCTCGCTCGTGGCCGAGCGCTTCGCCGATCGGGTCATCGCCTGGAGCGCGGCCCGCAGCTACGATCGGATGATCCCCGACCCGGAGGACGCACCGCGGGGGCCCGTGGTCTTCGTGGCCAATGAGTTCTCCGGCTCCGACGGCGACATCATCAACGCCCGTGTCCAGGCCAGGGGAATCGGCCCGGTCATCGGCGTGCGCACCTGGGGCGGTGTCGTCGGCATCGACGGCCGCTACGAACTCGTCGACGGCACCGAGGTGACCCAGCCCCGCTATGCCTTCTGGCTCGAGGGCAAGGGCTGGGACGTGGAGAACTGCGGCGTGGACCCCGATATCGAGGTCGAGCACGATCCCGGGCAGCTCTTCGCCGAGGACGATCCGCAGCTCGATCGCGCCATCGCCGAGGTGTTCGCCGGCTTGGAGACGACGCCTGCCGCCCAGCCGCCTCAGTTCCCGCCCCCGCGGGTGCAGCCGCTCGGGAAGGGCGAGGCTCCGGCCGAGGACTGACGCTCAGTCCGGGACCAATGCCCACCTCGCGAAGGCGAGCACCACGAAGCCGGCACCGATGAGCGCCCTGCCCTCCGCTCCTGCGTCCATTCTTGCACCGTCGAGACCGGAGGAGGCCTCGATTCAGAACGGCGGTGGGTCGCCGGAATCCCATCTAATGGTGCCGATCCGTGAGCTGGACCAGGGATCGATCGTCTGCTCCGGCCGACGATCTGGACGCCCTGTCACGCGCTTCCGGCCGTGTCGGCCCTTCCGGTTCGGTGCACGCTGCCGGAGCTGTCGCACCGGCGGAGGACCGAGATCCGCGAAGAGTTCGGCGTGCCGAGCGTTGATCGGATCGTCCGGCGGCGCCGCCTCGGTGGTCACACCATGGGAGAATACGTACTCCACCGGCCCGTCCGAGGTCTTCCGGATGCTGAATTTCCTGTCTGTCTTCGCCTGGTGGTGCGGCCGGCACAGAGGGTGGGTGTTCTCGAATGAGGTCTGCCCGCCGGCTGCGGGGCTGTCATGGTCGAAGGGGATGATGTGGTCGACTTCGGACGTCTCCGCATCACGAGTGCAGCCCGGCATGGTGCATCCTCGCCATTTTGCGGTCAATGGCAGTCGCACATCCACGGGGATGCGATAGCTCTGCGCCCGCGCGTCGAGCGGAGTGCCTGTGACTGGGTCCGTCATAATCCGCGTCCAGGTCGAGCACTGCCCGGCGATCGATCGGGCCACAGTGGCGGGGATCGGTGCCCCATCGGAGAATATGCCCGGCAGCTGCGACTGGTCGGCGAGAGTGAGGAACGGCACCGTGACCAGCATCTTCGCCTGTTCCCGGATCCACTGACCGTGCGTGGGCATGACGAGCTTGACGACTGTTGAGGCCTCTGTGCGACCACTGCCGGCTGGCTGATCGACCCGATCGCCGGCTGTCTCACCGGCCGGCGCGGCAGTTGCGGTTGCGGTCCCGGCCGATGCCGCGTCTTCGGCTTCTGCCTGTGCGGCGGCCGCCGCATCGTTGACGAGGCTGACGATCCTGGCCGCGGTCGGAACGCCCTGGTCGGGCAGCTCTAGAGGGATCTCCTTGACCGATGATGTCCCGTTCTCCGTGTCATGGGAAGTGACTTCGATGGTCAGCTGCGGAGTCACACGGGTCGCGATGTCGAACATCAGCGAATCGATGCTGCCGAGAGCGCTCACATCCACGTCGCCGGGGTCTGCCGCGGTGAGGGACGCGATGTTCCCATGCCTGATCGCTCGCGCAAATGCCTCGAGCCGCTGGTGGAACGCCTTGAGCTCCGCAGCGGGACCCGTGAGAGTCACCGAGGCGGTCCCGTCCTCATAGGTCGTGATCGACACCCTGCGGCGCCTCGACGCCAGCGCGGACCTGTCGTCTTCGTCCTGCATGGAAGCGGCCTTCATCGCCAGCGACTTCTTGAAAGTCTCGATCGTGACATCGGCCCGCCGCCTTCCCAGATACTCGTCGAGTTCCGGCAGGTCCTCGAACGGCAGGTCCTTGGCCACCCTGGCAGCCGCGTGCACGTGTTCGATGGTGAATTCTCCGCCCTCGCACCGTTTGAGGAACTGCGGCAGCCCGTGCACGAGGGTGACGGAGATGATGATCCTGCCGAACGTATGAGTGGACGTCGCGCCCAGCAGCGCAGACAGTTCGGCCACGTCCTCGGTCTGAGCCAGTTCGTGCACCCACCTGTCGAACGTCTGTCCGAGTCGGAAGCGAGGAAAGTCCGGCATCGCCCTGATCGCCGTCTCCAGCGCGGCTTCGGCGCCGGTCGTGCCACGCACCGGAACTCCGGTCCCATCCGTTCCGGGCTTCGCACGGACTGCCGCTTCGTCGGCGGCGAGGGCGCGGTCGAGGGTCTGCCTGAACGGGGCGTGCTGAGGGACCTCGCCTCCCTCGGTCGAAGCACAGCTGAGACGCTCGACGACCTCGGCGAGGAAGGCCTTGGCGATGGTCTGAAGCTCGGCGAGCTGCACAGTCGTGCTCAGGCTCAGCACCTTTGCCACCGACGCCATAGGGGAATCGGGAGCGATGGCAAGCCGCCTCGGGGAGTCGGGGCCGATGCTCGACGGACGCTGAACGTAACCGATCTGCCCGGAATCGGGCACCGGCCCAGAAGAGGAAGCATTCGAGGCAGGGTCGAACTCGTCGTCGCCCGGATCCTGCTGATCCTTCATCGGTCCCACCTGCCCTTCACGACGCTGTGAATGCTTTTCCTAATTTTACTTCACATAGGAAATCATTGTCCATAGGGTTTCGCGAATAATTCGAACAATCTGTATCGACACTGCTTACGACAGATCGACCTCGCAGAGCCTGGCACGTTCTCGGCAGAAGAATCCATCGGCTCCGCGGCCGCTCACAGTCCTACACTGGGAGTCCGGCCAGCGAAAGGAGTCAGCGACGATGACAGGGAAGAAGGAATCGGCGAACCGGCACATCCAGGTCCGGCGCATCTACGACGACGCCGAGTCCAGCGATGGGAAGCGCATCCTCGTCGATCGGGTGTGGCCCCGCGGGATCAGCAAGGACAAGGCCGAGCTCGACGAATGGCTCAAGGACATCGCCCCTTCGGACGAGCTGCGGAAGTGGTACTCCCATGATCCGGAGAAGTTCGACGAGTTCGCCCGGCGCTATCGCGAGGAGCTCAAGGACGAGAGCCGCGCCGAGGCGCTCGAACAGCTGAAATCTCTTGTCGGCTCGGGGCCGCTGACCCTGCTCACCGCATCGAAGCGCGACGACATCAGCCAGGCCGCGGTGCTCAAGAAGACCTTGGACAGCGGGAAGCACGGATGAGCACGATCGAACCGGATACCAGGGACTGGGCAGCGGTGCTCGACGAGGGATGCGAGGAGTGCGGTTTCACGGGAAACGAGGATCTGCTCGGGGTCCGGACGACCATCGCCGAGGCGGCCGCCGCCTGGACTCCATCGCTCGGTGCGCCGAACGCCTCCGAACGGATCCGAGAGGACCGCTGGTCGACCGTCGAATACGCCGCCCACCTGAGAGACGTCCTCACAGAGTTCCGCGCTCGCACCCTCCTCATGCTCGCCGAGGAGACTCCCACCCTGCCGAACTTCGACGGGGATGCGGTGGCCGTCGAATCCGACTACCGGAGCCAGAACTCCGCTGACGTGCTCGCCGGTCTCGAGACCGCGGCAGCCGCATACGGGGCGACTCTGGCCGACATCGGCGAGAACCAGTGGAGGAGAACGGGTCTGCGCGCCGACGGTCGTCAGTTCACGATCGCCTCGCTGACCCGCTACGGGCTGCACGAGGTCCAGCACCACCTGCACGACGTCACTTCCCGCGACATCACTGCCTGAGGAGTCGATGCCTCCTCTACTCCCGAACCGTCGAGGTGGCCCGGCTGCGAGCAGCGCGCATCCGCTGATTCCAGCCCAAAGGTGGACACAAGTGTTGTGGAATTGCGCGAGACGATAGTTTGTTACCGAGCACAGATCGTCAATCCGTGAAAGGACGTTCCATGAGCAAATTCGCTGTCACCAATGCCAACACCGGTGAGGTCGAGAAGGAGTTCGACTCCGTTCCCGTCGAGGAGATCCCCGACTACATCGATCGCGCCCATGAGGCATTCCTGTCGTGGAAGGACACGCCGCTGCACGAACGCGCGGCCATCCTGCGCACGTTCGCCGACCTCGTAGACGACAACGCCGATCGGATGACCGACATCATCGGTCGGGAGATGGGCAAGATCAAGAAGCAGGGCTTTGCCGAGGTCGACAAGGTCGCCCGCACGGCTCGCTGGATGGCCGACAACGCCGCCGCGAACCTGGCGCCGACCCACCTCGAAGCGGCCGGAGCCGCCAGCAGCTATGTCGAGCATCAGCCGCTGGGCGTGCTGCTGGGCATCATGCCGTGGAACTTCCCGTACAACCAGATCGCCCGCTTCGTGCTGCCCAACCTCATGGTCGGCAACACCATCATGATGAAGCAGGCCTCGATCTGTCCCGAGTCCTCCCAGCTCTTCGAGGACCTCCTCACCGAGGCGGGCCTGCCGAAGGGCGTGTACCAGAACATCTACCTCGACAGCTCACACGCCGAGGAAGTGCTCAAGGACTTCCGCGTCAAGGGCTTCTCGCTCACCGGTTCCGAAGGTGCCGGCGCCTCGGTCGCCGCGATCGCCGCGAAGTACTACAAGCGCGCCGTCCTCGAACTCGGAGGCAACGATCCGGCTGTCGTCCTCGACTCGCAGGACGTGCCGGCACTGGCACAGAAGCTCGTCGGGCTGCGTCTGGCGAACGCCGGCCAGGTCTGCACTTCGCCGAAGCGCTTCATCGTCGTCGACGATCTCTATGACGAATTCCTCGCTGAGACGATCAAAGCCGTCGAGGCGACGAAGATCTCGACCTTCGACGACCCCGAGGTCGGGATGGGTCCGGTCTCCTCCGAGGCCGCCCGTGACGAGATCGTCGAGCGCATCCAGAAGGCCGTGACCGACGGTGCGACCCTGCACACCGGCGGCGAGAAGCTCGACCGTCCCGGCTGGTTCATGTCGCCTGCCGTGCTGTCCGATATCGATCCGAAGTCGGATCTCGGCTGCAATGAGCTCTTCGGACCTGCCGTCATGGTCTACCGCGCCAAGGACGAAGAGGATGCTCTGCGCCTGGCCAATGACACCGAGTACGGTCTCATGAGCTCGGTGTGGACCGATGACCTCGAGAAGGGACAGGCCTTCGCTTCCAAGGTGAACGCGGGCATGACTCTCATCAACGGCCACATGGAGTCCGGCCCCGAATACCCCTTCGGCGGGATCAACCGCTCCGGCTACGGTCGCGAGAACGCCCAGTGGGCCTTCCAGGCCTTCACGAACGAGCATCTCATCCGCGTGCACGCCTGAGCGGCACCACCGGAAAAGGCCCGGCCGGCAGCGAAATCAACGCTGCCGGCCGGGCCTTTTCCGTCCGGTATCGTGCGATCAGTCGCCCGGTGCCGTCTCGACGGTGTCGACCACCTCGGCGGGGCGATCCTCCTGGTCCTCGGGCTTCTTGATGAAGAAGGCGAGGACGACGGGCACGAGCGCGATGATCGCGGCCAGGAGGAACGCCGCCTGAGCTCCCGGAGCACCGGCGTCGACGACGCTGCGACCTGCGGCCTGCCCCGAGTGGAGCGCGGCGGAGTAGATCGAGATGAGCAGGGCCGTGCCTGCTGCACCCGCCACCTGCTGCAGGGTGTTGAGCGCCGCCGATCCGTGCGAGTACAGATGCCGATCCAGCGAGCCCAGCGAAGCTGTGAACAGCGGCGTGAAAGAGGCCGCGAGACCCACCGACATGCCGGTCTGCACGACGACGAGCACCCAGGTGGGTGTGTCCGGGGTGACGATCGAGTAGGAGAACATCGCCGCTGCGATGAGGATCGTGCCGGGCACGAGCAGGGTCTTCGGGCCCATCGCATCGTAGATGCGACCCATGAGGGGGCCGAGCAGACCCATGAGGACCGACCCGGGCAGGAGCACGAGACCCGACTGGGTGGCGTTGAGACCGGCGACGTCCTGCAGGTAGAGCGGCAGCAGGGAGAAGGTGCCGAACATCGCCAATGCCACCACGGCCATGATGACCACGGCGACGACGTAGTTGCGCGAGCTGAAGACGCGCAGATCGAGCAGCGCTCCGTCCCGTCGCTGCAGGACCAGCTGCCGCCATACGAACAGGGCGAGGACGACCGCACCACCGCCGATCGCGCCCCACGCCAGGCCCGCGGTCGAGGCACCGGTCTCACCACCGGAACCGAACTGGCTGAGCCCGAAGACGATGCCGCCGAAGGCGAACGCCGAGAGCACGATGGAGATGACATCGATGGGGGAATGGGTGGATTCGCCGAGGTTGGTCATCCACTTCGCGCCGAGTGCCAGAGCGATGAGGCCGATGGGCAGAACGATGCCGAAGAGCCAGCGCCAGCCGAGGGTGTCGAGCACGATGCCGGACATCGTCGGACCGATGGCCGGGGCCAGCGAGATGACGAGGCCGACACGGCCCATCATGCGACCGCGCGAATGCGCGGGCACGACATTCATCATCGTGGTCATGAGCAGGGGCATCATGATGCCGGTGCCGCCGGCCTGGACGACGCGGCCGACGAGCAGCACCGCGAAGCCCGGAGACAGCAGGCAGATGAGTGTGCCCGAAGTGAAGAGGATCATAGCGGCCAGGAAGATCTGGCGCGTGGTGAACCGCTGGAGCAGGAATCCGGTGGTCGGGATGACCACGGCCATGGTGAGCATGAAGGCGCTCGTCATCCACTGGCCGAGTTCCGGCGGAATGCCGAGAGAGGCATTGAGCTCGGGGATGGCGATGGCCATCGTCGTCTCATTGAGGATCGCGACGAAGGCGGCTACGAGCAGCAGCCAGATGACCCTCATTCCGGCGGGGTCGATGGTCTCAGGCGGCGCGGACTCTGCGCGTGAGTGTGAGCTGTCGCTGGACAAGGAGGTGCTCCGTTCGAAAGTGGATTGTCATCGCCCCGGCCCGGGCGGCGCGATTGTGACGCTGCGCGCAGCAGCCGACGCTGCACTCAGACAGAGAGATCAACGGAAACCTACGCTAGCCTATTCCGCACTCGCACGGACAGGGGGAGAACCCCACTTCGGCGCATGAGGTTCCGCACGCGGATGAAACGACGAAGGCTCCGAACCGCAGTGGTCCGGAGCCTTCGTCACGAGTGCTGTCTCAAAGCTTCTCGAGTGGAGGTAAGGGGACTCGAACCCCTAACCCTCTGCTTGCAAAGCAGATGCGCTACCAATTGCGCCATACCCCCGTGCGGGTTCTCACCCTCACACCGAGTCGGTGTGCTTGGACCATTCGGCCTGAGCGACTTGGTTCTGCCGCCGCCACCGGAAGAACACTCCCAGTCCCACGACTGTGAGACCGCTGAGAATCCATTTCCTCATGATCCTCCTCGAAAGGTCATCCTGTTGTGACAGGACGTGGGCCTACCTGGACTTGAACCAGGGACCTCTTCGTTATCAGCGAAGCGCTCTAACCGCCTGAGCTATAGGCCCTTATCGGGGTGAACCCGATGTAAAACGATACCGAACCCGGACTGACAAATACAAATCGGATACCAGTGACTCGCCTCACATCTTCCTCCCCGGGGTGCGGGGAGGAAGGCGGTCAGTCGTCTGTCAAAGTCAGATTGAAGCCGCCGGCGATGAGGGAGCCGATGTTGTAGATGAACGCGGCCAGGGTCGACAGCGCGGTCATGAGCACGATGTTGATGACAGCGATGATGAAGCCTGCGGCCACGACACGGCCGAAGCCGAAGATCCCGACGATCCGCTCGGCCGATTCGGCGCCGGCGAGTTCGCTCATGGTCGCTTCGAGCCCGCTCATCACACCGGTCGCCTGGAGCACGATCCACAGCACGATGAAGGCGACGATCGTGGCGATGCCGATGGCCACGGACATGAGGAACGACATCTTCATCACCGACCACGGATCGACCGCAGAGACGGTGAGACGAACGGTGCGCGGGCCTTTCTTCTTCTTGCCCTGACCGCTGTCGACCATGTTCTTCACACCCATCTTCACGCTGCCGGAGCTGGCGCGGACGGTGTTCGCGGCGTTCCCCATCACCGAGGTGGCCGTGCGGTTGCCACCCGACGACCCTGTCGCCTGCGACGAGGTGGAGCCTGCGCCGGCTCCGGAGCCGGAGTTCGGAGTCGACCCGGATTTCGGTCCCGAACCGGTGGTGGGAGCGTGATTGGGCTTCGGCGAAGCCTTCGGTGCGGGAGGAGCGACGACGGTGGCCTTCTGTTCGGCCTGACCCGAACCCTGCGCGGAGCCGGTCGACTCCGCGGGCTTCGACTCGCCGGACTTCGTCTCGTTCTTCGACGATCCTGCCGTCAGACGGGTGGAGCCGCTCGACGTGCGTATGATCTTCCCTGAGCCTGGCTTGTTGCTATCGCTCACTCTTCCACATCCTCGCTGCCGGTCTGAGGCTCGTCGACCTCACCTTCCGGGACTTCGGCATCGTCTTCGTCTTCGACCTCGGCCTCGGGACCGCGGGTCACTGCGATAATACGGTCTTTCTTGCCGGGTTTCGCGAACACCACACCCATGGTGTTGCGTCCCTTCGCCGGAACCTCGTCGATACTCGACCGGACGATCTTGCCCTTCTCCATGACGACGAGGACCTCTTCGCCGTCCTCGACGATGAGCCCACCCACCAAGTCTCCGCGCTGCTCGGTGATCTTCGCAACCCGGATGCCCAGGCCGCCGCGGCCCTGCAGCCGGTATTCGTCGACGGGAGTGCGCTTGGCGTAGCCCGCCTCGGTGACGACGAAGACATAGGTGTCGGGCTGGACGACGTCCATCGTCAGCAGCTCGTCGTCGTCCTTGAACTTCATGCCGGTCACGCCTCCGGTGACGCGGCCGAGGGGACGGATCGAGTCGTCATCGGCGGCGAAGCGGATGGACATGCCCTTGCGCGAGATCATCAGCAGATGGTCCTCGGATCCGACGATCCGGGCCGAGACGAGCTCATCGGGCTGGCCCTTGTACTCACGCAGGTTGATGGCGATGACACCGCCGGTGCGGTTCGAGTCGTATTCGCTCAGCCGCGTCTTCTTCACCACACCCGAGCGGGTGGCGAGGATGAGGAACTCCGCTTCCTCGTAGTCGCGGATGGACAGCACCTTCGCGATCGATTCGCCGGGCTGGAGCGCCAGCAGATTCGCCACATGCTGGCCCTTGGCATCCCGTGAGCCCTCGGGCAGCTCATAGGCCTTGGCCCGGTACACCCGGCCGGTGTTCGTGAAGAACAGCAGCCAGTTGTGGGTCGACGTGACGAAGAACTGCTCGACGACGTCGTCGCCGCGCAGCTGAGCGCCCTTGATGCCCTTGCCGCCGCGGTGCTGGGCCCGGTAGAGGTTCGTCTGGGTCCGCTTCGCATAGCCGCCGCGGGTGATGGTGACGACGACCTCCTCCTCGGGGATGAGGTCCTCCATCGACACGTCCCCGTCGAATCCTGCGAGGATCTTCGTCCGGCGGTCATCGCCGTAGCGCTCGACGATCTCGTCGAGCTCCTCGGAGACGATCTCGCGCTGGCGGGCGGGAGTGGCCAGGATGTGGTTGTACTCGGCGATGAGGGCCTCGATCTTCTCGGCCTCCTCCTGGATCTTCAGACGTTCCAGGGCGGCGAGTCGGCGCAGCTGGAGGTCGAGGATCGCGTTCGCCTGGATCTCGTCGACCTCGAGCAGCTCCATCAGGCCGGTGCGGGCCTCGTCCGAGGACGGGGAACGGCGGATGAGGGCGATGACCTCGTCGAGGGCGTCGAGGGCCTTGAGGTAGCCGCGCAGGATGTGCGCCCGCTCCTCGGCCTTGCGCAGGCGGTACTGCGTGCGCCTGACGATGACCTCGATCTGGTGCTTGACCCACAGGCGCAGGAAGGAGTCGATGCTCAGCGTGCGCGGCACGCTGTCGACGAGCGCGAGCATGTTCGCGGAGAAGTTCTCCTGCAGAGAGGTGTGCTTGTACAGGTTGTTGAGCACGACCTTGGCCACCGCATCGCGTTTGAGCACGATGACCAGACGCTGACCGGTGCGGCCCGAGGACTCGTCGCGCAGATCCGCGATGCCCGCGACCTTGCCGTCCTTGACATAGGAGGCGATCTTCGCGGCCAGGGTGTCAGGATTGACGAGATAGGGCAGCTGGGTGACGACGAGACAGGTCCGGCCCTGGATCTCCTCGACCTCGACGACGGCGCGCTGAGTGATCGACCCGCGTCCGGTGCGGTAGGCGTCCTCGATGCCTTTGCGACCGAGGATCGTCGCGCCCATCGGGAAGTCCGGGCCCTTGATGATACCCAGCAGCGCCTCGAGCGCCTCCTCCTTGCTCGCCTCGGGGTGGGACAGCAGCCACTGCGCACCGGCGGCGACCTCGCGGAGATTGTGCGGGGGGATGTTCGTGGCCATGCCCACAGCGATGCCCGCCGAGCCGTTGACCAGCAGGTTCGGGAATCGCGAGGGCAGAACCACCGGTTCCTGGTTGCGCCCGTCGTAGTTGTCCTGGAAGTCGACGGTGCCCTCTTCGATGTCCCGGACCATCTCCATGGCCAGCGGTGCCATCTTGCACTCGGTATAACGAGGTGCGGCTGCGCCGTCATCGCCCGGGGAGCCGAAGTTGCCCTGGCCGGCGACCAGCGGATAGCGCATTGTCCACGGCTGCACGAGGCGGACCATGGCGTCGTAGATCGCCGTGTCACCATGCGGATGGTACTGGCCCATGACGTCGCCGACGACGCGCGAGCATTTCGAGAAGTTGCGGTCGGGGCGGTAGCCGCCGTCGAACATCGCGTAGAGCACGCGACGGTGGACGGGCTTGAGCCCGTCGCGGATGTCCGGCAGGGCACGACCGACGATGACGCTCATCGCGTAATCGAGGTAGGACCTCTGCATCTCGAGGTTGAGATCAACCTGTTCGATCCGGCTGATTTCTGTTCCGATATCGTTCTCGTCGGCCAATGTGGGCTCTTCCCTTGTGTCTTAACCGTGGCCGGCTGGGTCTCAGCCGGGTGCGGCGGCGATTGGTCAGTTCAAAGAGTGCGGGTTCGAGGCATCCGGTGTGCGATCAGATGTCGAGGAAGCGGACGTCCTTCGCGTTCTCCTGGATGAAGCGGCGGCGGGAATCCACGTCATCGCCCATCAGGACGGTGAAGATCTCGTCAGCGACGATCGCATCGTCGAGGGAGACCTGCTTGAGCAGACGGTGGTCGGGATCCATCGTCGTCTCCCACAGCTCCTCGTAGTTCATCTCGCCCAGGCCCTTGTAGCGCTGGATCGCGAGGTCCTTGGGCAGACGCTTGCCCTCGGCCCGTCCGGTCTCGAGCAGGCCGTCGCGCTCCTTGTCCGTGTAGGCGAACTGGTGCGGAGCGTTCGACCACTTGATGCGGTAGAGCGGCGGAGTCGCGAGGTAGACGTATCCGTGTTCGATGAGCGGCTTCATGTACCTGAAGATCAGGGTCAGCAGCAGAGTGGTGATGTGCTGGCCGTCGACGTCGGCATCGGCCATGAGGACGATCTTGTGATAGCGCAGCTTCTCGAGGTCGAACTCCTCGCCGATGCCGGTGCCGAAGGCCGTGATCATCGCCTGGACCTCGTTGTTGCCCAGCGCCCGGTCGAGGCGGGCCTTCTCGACGTTGAGGATCTTTCCGCGCAGCGGCAGGATCGCCTGGGTGTTCGGATTGCGGCCCTGGGTGGCCGAACCGCCGGCCGAGTCGCCCTCGACGATGAATACCTCGGAGATCGTCGGATCCTTCGACTGGCAGTCCTTGAGCTTGCCCGGCATGCCCGAGGACTCGAGCAGGCCCTTGCGGCGGGTGGCCTCGCGGGCCTTGCGTGCGGCCATCCGCGCTTGGGAGGCCTGCAGGGCCTTGCGCACGACGTCCTTGGCCTGGGCCGGATTCGACTCGAACCAGTGCCCGAGTTCGTCGCGGACCACGCGTTGGACGAAGCCCTTGACCTCGGAGTTGCCGAGCTTGGTCTTCGTCTGGCCCTCGAACTGCGGATCCCCGAGTTTGACCGAGATGACCGCGGTCAGGCCTTCGCGGATGTCGTCGCCGGTGAGGTTCGGATCCTTGTCCCGGAGCAGCTTCTGCTCTTTGGCGTAGCTGTTGACCAGGGAGGTCAGGGCGGTGCGGAAGCCCTCTTCGTGTGTACCGCCCTCGTGGGTGTTGATGACGTTGGCGTAGGTGTGCACGGCTTCGGTGTAGGACGTCGTCCACTGCATCGCGATCTCGAGTGCCAGCGTCTGCTCGCCCTCCTCAGCTTCGAAGACGATGACGTCGGGGTGGACGAGCTCGGCCTTCTTCGTCGAGTTGAGGTACTGGACGTAGTCGAGCAGACCATGCTCGTATTCGTAGGTGACCGACCGCGGCTTCCATTCCTGGTCCTCGTCCTCGTCGATCTGGACGTCATCGTCGTCGACCTCGTTGTGCCGCTCGTCGGTGAGGCTGATCTTCAGTCCCTTGTTGAGGAACGCCATCTGCTGGAACCGCGCACGCAGATACTCATAGGAGAAGTCCGTGGTCTCGAAGATCGTGGAGTCCGGCCAGAAGGTCACCGTCGTCCCGGTCTCCTCGGTCTCCTCACCACGCTGCAGTTCGCCGGTGGGCACGCCGCGGAAGAAGTCCATCGTCCACGTGTAGCCGTCACGCTTGACCTCGACCTCGAGCCGCTCGGACAGGGCGTTGACGACGGTCGAGCCGACACCGTGCAGACCGCCGGCCACGGCATATCCGCCGCCGCCGAATTTGCCGCCGGCGTGGAGGATCGTGAGGATCACCTCGACTGTCGGCTTGTTCTCCGTCGGGTGCATGGCCACGGGCATTCCGCGCCCGTCGTCCTTGACTCGGACGCCGCCATCGGCGAGGATCGTCACCTCGATGTGGTCACAGTAGCCGGCCATCGCCTCGTCGACCGAGTTGTCGACGATCTCCTGCACGAGGTGGTGGAGACCGCGTTCCGAGGTCGAACCGATGTACATGCCGGGTCGCTTCCGGACTGCCTCGAGACCCTCGAGTACCGTGATGTCGCCGGCATCATAATGAGGCTGATCCTCGGTCGTCATGTGACTCCTTGTTCGGATGGTCGCTATCAGCTCCCCATTCTACCGCGCCAGAGGCTGAAATGCCCGTAAGCGGCCTGTGAAGGCGGATTTCCCGAATTTTCACGCCGCAGATGTACCCCCGGGCACGCACGACAGCGGCTGTGGCCGTTTGAGGCCCTCTGCGTTCGTCGCAGAAATCCGCCGAGGCGGCCCCGCGCTCACCCGAATCCGTCCCCGCTCATCCGTATGCGGCCCCTCATCCGAAGGTGTCCCTCGGACCGCGGCCGGCCACCGATCGGCGGCCCCTCTTGAAGCTGCGTCCCTGCGGGCCTCTGATCTCGATCTCCGTGATCGTGCGCGAGCCCAGCCCTTCCTCGAGCCTGCGCAGGATCGTCGGCTTGAGCACGCGCAGCTGGGTCGCCCAGGTCGTCGAGTCCGCAGCGATGACGAGCAGCGGGGGCGAGAAGTCGATCGGGGTGGCGTGCTGGGCGACCTGGGGACCGACTAGATCGGGCCATCGCCCGAGCACCTTGCCGATGTCGAGTGAGGACGACCAGCCGCGGTCGGAGATGAGCGAACCGAGCACCGAGGAGACCGACTTCGGATCCCGGCCGTCCCGGCCGGAGCCGGAGTAGACGACTTCACCGCGCAGACGGGACCGCCGCCTGCTGCGGACGAACTTCGCTTCCGTGACCTCCATGCGGCGGACCCGATCGAGTGCTTCGAGGGCGGCGACCGGAGTGGAGAAGTCTCTGGCGATGCCGCTCATGATCCGGGCCCGCCCAGGAGCGTGGCCTCGTCGATCCGCGTCCCTTCGAGACCCTCGGGCAGGTCCGAGTCGACCGCGGCGGTGATGAAGACCTGCTCCGCGGCGGTGATCCGGGACGCCAACCGGCTGCGCCTGCCCGTGTCGAGCTCGGCGAAGACGTCATCGAGGACGAGGACGGGCTGTTCCGCGGCCGACCCTGCATCGGCCGACAGCAGATCCCAGCCGGCCAGCTGCATCGCCAGGGCCAGCGACCAGGTCTCCCCGTGGGAGGCATATCCCTTGGCCGGATGGCTTCCGATGGTGAGCGAGAGATCGTCGCGGCCCGGACCGTGCAGAGTCAGTCCGCGTTCGATCTCCGCAGTCCGGCGCCGGTCGAGGGCTGCGAGCAGCAGCTCCCGGCACTCGGCGGCGGATTCGGCCTGCGCATAGTCGATGCGCGAATCGTATGCGATGTGCGCTCCCTGCCGTTCGAGCCGGGCATCGGCGGCGATGAAGGCGAAGTTCTCCTGCAGCGGCCCGGCGATATCGGCGAGGATCCGCTGCCGGCCGAAGACGAGTTCGGCCGCGGCGTCCGCATAGGCCATGTTCCAGATGTCGAGGGTCGCCTCGAGGCCGGTATCGCGCTCCTCGCGCAGACGCTTGAGCAGGGCGTTGCGCTGCTTGAGTGCGCGTTCGAAGTCCGTGATCACCGAGGAGTAGCGCGGATTGCGGGCCACGACGAGGGTGTCGATCCATGATCGGCGCTCGGCCGGTTCACCTCGGACGAGGCTGAGATCCTCGGGCGCGAAGATGACGCAGGAGACGAGACCGAGAATGTCCTTGAGCTTGACCGCGTTCCGATTGACCCGAGCCCGGTTGGCCCCTTTGGCCTGGATGGTCACCTCGACCGTCGCATGCCGCTGATCCCGATTGACCAGGGCGGATACGGTCGCCGTCGAAGCGCCCTCGTGCACGAGCGGGGCGTCGAAGGCCACTCTGTGGGAACGCTGGTGGGCGAGATATCCGATCGCCTCGACGATATTGGTCTTTCCCGTCCCGTTGTCGGCCACGAATGTGGTGACCCCGGGAGCGAACTCGAGATCGAGCTCCGGATAGGACCGAAAGTCACGCAGGGAGAGTCGGGATATCCACATTCAGATGCGCGTGGGCATGAGCAGGTAGCGATACGACTCGTCGGCGGGGGCGTCGAGTTCCTTCTGCCCGGCGATGATGACCGGCTTCATCGGCTGCGTGAAGGAGAAGTTCACATAGGGGCTCTCGACTGCGGCGAGCCCCTCGGCGATGTAGTGAGGGTTGAATCCCACGGTGATCTCCTCGCCCTGGAGGGTCGCCTCGACGGCCTCGGAGGCCTGCGCATCGTCACCGGTCCCGGCGTGCAGGGTGAGCAGGCCGTCGGTGACCTCGAAGCGCAGCGGGGTGTTGCGTTCGGCCACGAGCGAGACGCGGCGCACGGCTTCGCGCAGCACTGCGGTCTCGACGATCGCGTGGATCGGCACCGAGTCGGGGAACAGCGAACGGACCTTCGGGTATTCGCCCTCGACGAGCAGGGAGGTCGTCACCCGGCCGGCCGAGGTGAACGAGATGAGGTCCTTGCCCGCATCGGTGCTCAGGCCGATGGTGACGTCGCCGCCGAGTGACTTCGAGACGTCGGACAGTGTGCGTCCGCGCAGCAGCGCCACGGCGGAGACGTCCGGGCGACCCGGATTCCATGTGAATTCGCGAACGGCGAGACGGTAGCGGTCGGTGGCGAGCAGGGTGACCTTCTCACCCTCGATCTCGACGCGGACACTGGTCAGGATCGGCAGCGTATCGTCCTTCGAGGTCGCGATCGTGACCTGGGAGACGGCGTTCTGGAACTCACCGGCGGAAACGGTGCCGGAGTCCTCCGGCACCTGCGGCAGCGCCGGGTATTCGGCCACCGGCATGGTCATGAGCGAGAACCGGGAGGATCCGCAGGTGACGTCGACCTTCGAGTCGATCTGCTCGAGAGTGACGTCCTGGTTGGGCAGAGCCTTGGAGATGTCGGCGAGCAGCCGGCCGGAGACGAGGACGGTGCCGGCGGAGGCGACATCAGCGGCGATCTCCACGCGGGAGGAGACCTCGTAGTCGAAGACGGCCAGACGCACGGTGCCGCTGGATTCGGCGGTGATGAGGATGCCGGTGAGGACCGGAGCGGAAGGGCGGTTGGGCAGAGTCTTGGTTGCCCAGGTCACCGCGTCGGCGAGAACGTCGCGATTGACTTTGAACTTCAAGGGGGATGCTTCCGCGTTCACTTTACTCCTTCGGGGTGGCCTCCCGACCTACTCAAGGCATCTGGCACAAGACTCCGGGTTTGCGAGGCACTGGCTCGATACTGCTCGGAAAACTTTACACAGCCTATCGGATTTCTGCCCACCTCAGCAGTGCGCAGCGAAAAGCGGGTGACGACGGGCAGATCTCGGATTCGAGAATCGCCCGAGATGCTGTGTTCGAATACTCTCCGTCTCGTCAACACCTCAGCTGACCGAGTCCCGTGCGCCCTCCGCACCGAGCGAAGCAGTCGATGGCGGTCGCCCTCTTGAGAGTTGAATTCACTTGGCAGAAGTATCAGCACCTGTGGATATTGTGGACAAGTGCTGTCTACCCCTGAGTAATCAAGGGATGAAGCGGCTCACGTGCATGTGGATGCGCTGTGCACCGCGACGGGGGCCGCGGTGGGCGCTTGGGTAAACACAAGCATGTAGTTCACATCCTTCCACCCGATAAGCAGCTCTGTCCACCGCTTCGTCCCCAGCTGTGAGCGACTGTCCCCAGGGTTATCCACAGATGTGCATGACGTGTTCTATAGGCGGTGCTGTTGTTTAATGCGGTTTGTGAGTTCGGTGACCTGTGTGTAGACGGCCCGTCGTTCGGCCATCTGAGTTCGAATCTTCTTATTCGCATGCATCACGGTCGTGTGATCGCGTCCGCCGAAGGCCTGACCGATCTTCGGCAGGGACAGATCAGTGAGTTCGCGGCACAGATACATCGCGATCTGCCGGGCCGTGGTCAGGGTGCGGGATCGGGAGGTTCCGCACAGGTCGTCGAGGGTGAGACTGAAGTAGGCGGCGGTCTGTCCCATGATGTCGGCGGCGGTCACGGCAGGGGTGTCGTCCTGCGTGATGAAGTCCTTGAGCACGGTCTCGGCCAGGGAGGCGTCGATCTGCTGATCATTGAGGTTCGCGAAGGCGGTGACGCGGATGAGGGCGCCTTCGAGCTCCCGGATGTTCGAGGACACACGGGAGGCGATGTACTCGAGCACATCGTCGGGGACGTCGAGGTGTTCGGCCGCGGCCTTGCGACGCAGGATCGCGAAACGGGTCTCCATGTCCGGCGGCTGCACGTCCGTGAGCAGACCCCACTCGAAGCGCGAACGCAGCCGCTCCTCGAAGCCCTTGAGCATCTTGGGCGGCTGGTCGGAGGTGATGACGACCTGTTTGGCTTCGTTGTGCAGGGCGTTGAAGGTGTGGAAGAACTCCTCGACGGTCGCGTCCTTGCCCTGGAGGAACTGGATGTCGTCGATCATGAGGATGTCGACCTCGCGGTAGCGGCGCTGGAAGGCCGGCCGGAGCGCGTTGGAAGTCTTTGAGGAGCCGATCGTATTGATGAAGTCGTTGACGAACTCTTCGCTCGAGACGTATTTGACTCGGATCTCTGGGAACAGCTGCGTGGCGTAGTAGCCGATCGCATGCAGCAGGTGGGTCTTGCCCAGCCCCGAATCACCGTAGATGAACAGAGGATTGTAGGCCTTGGCCGGGGCCTCGGCGACCGCGAACGCGGCGGCATGGGCGAAGCGGTTCGAGGCGCCGATGACGAAGGTGTCGAAGGTGTACTTCGGGTTGAGCTGAGCTACGCCCGGGGCATCGACCGGCGGGACCATGGGGGCGGCGGTCGCCTCGGCGATCTTGAGTTCGCGTTCGGTCATCCGCGAGGTGGCCGGAGCACTCGGCGACGGGGCGGCAGCCGGTGACGGAGCGTACGCCTGCGCCGGTTGCGTCGGCGCGGAGCCGGGGACGGGATGACCGGAATGATCGGTCGGGGCCGAGTCAGTCAGCGGCGCCGCCTCGGTGCGGGGCGGTTCCGTGCGCGGCTGGGGTGCGCTCGGTTGGTCTGCGCCCGGCTGCTGGGGCATCGGGGGCTGCGAATGCAGCTGATGTGCTGCCGTCGGCGCTCCCGTCGTCGAGGTGGAGGTGACGGGATCGATGGGCACCTGCGGTCCCGGGGTCGATTCCCCGATGAGGTCCTCGAAGCGGATGGGCACGTCGAGTTCGGGATCGACGACGAAGCCGAAGGTCACGTCGAAACCGAGCACCTTTGAGAACTCCCTGGTCAGCGGTCCGAGCAGTCGCGTCTCGATGGTGCGGCGAGTATGCTCGTCCCGCACAGCCAGGAGGACGAGGGCATTGTCCACGAGCGCCTTGGGCACGGCCAGGGAGAGGAATCCCTTCTGATGGGCCGTGAGTTCCGGGTCCTGATCCAGGGTTGAGACCACCGTGCGCCAGCGGCTGATGAGCTCATTCTTGGAGTTCGACACCGTCACTTCTCCTCAACTTCCATAAAATTCGTTCTCGGTGCGATCCACACCTGTGCATGACTTCCACATAGTTTTCCACAGTTTGTGGACTCATGCCGACTCGGCCCTGCAATTCTCCACACTCGTGGATAAGCTTGTGGAAAACTACATGGGTGTGACTTGTGGACGAGCCTGGGTATCGCGGCGGTGAGGAACGGCGGATTTCGTGCGGTGGACCGAGGTGGACTTCGGGAGGAAGTGACGCGGAACATGGCGACCGCGTTTGACCGCCAGGATTCGCGCTCGCTATGATTGAGTGTCCTGTGTACCGGGCTTCATCCGATTATCCTGATCATCTTTTGGCTCTCATGCACAGGAGTGCTCGGCGGTCGAGACTCTCACCGCCGTTTTTTGTGAGAACGCACCGGCGTTCACCCGCAACCTAGAAATCGGAGACTGAAGTGAGCAAGCGTACATTCCAGCCCAACAATCGCAAGCGCGCCAAGAAGCACGGCTTCCGTCTGCGTATGCGCACCCGTGCGGGCCGCTCGATCCTGGCCGCACGTCGTCGCAAGGGACGTTCCGAAGTTTCGGCCTGAGTGTGCTCAGCGCGGCACACCGGATCCGCAGCGGCGAAGACTTCCGACGAGTCTTCAGAGCCGGAGTCCGGGTGCGCTCAGAGCATCTCATGGCACACAGCCTGAGAGACACCGATGATGCCCACGCCACTCGCGTGGGTTTCATCGTATCCAAGGCCGTCGGCAATGCCGTAGTGCGCAATCGCACCAAGCGGCGTCTGCGTGAGATCATGCGCGTCCGTCTGGATGAGCTGAGCGCGGGTGAGCTCTTCGTCGTCCGCGCCCTGCCGCATGCGGCCGAAGCGGATTTCTCGTCCCTCGAGGCCGAGGTCGACGAACTGCTCGTCAAGGCCAGGAGGAAGTTGGACCGTCGTGGACGCCGAGCATGATCTCAGACATATCTCTGAGGTGCCCCGCCGTCCCGGAGGCTTCTGGCCCACACTCGGCTGGATCTTGAGGATCGGGCCCAGGATGCCCTTCGTGTGGTTCATCCGGGCCTACCGCCTCGTCGTCTCTCCGCTCTACGGTCAGGTGTGCCGCTACTATCCCAGCTGCTCCATGTACGGCCTCGAAGCCTTCGAGATTCACGGAGTTCTCAAGGGGATGGTGTTAACTGGGTGGCGCATACTGCGATGCAACCCTCTGTCCCACGGCGGCGTCGACCATGTGCCGGGTTCGGCGCGGGAGGCCAGATCGAAAACCATCCACCGCGACGAGGGCCGCAGCTGAATGCTTCCGGACACGCAGTCCCCGCCGAAGAGCGGATCAGCGGACTTCTTCGGGGCACCGGCGTCGTGTCGCGAAGACCTGTGAACAATGGCAAAATGAACGATCGTGAAGAATCGTTGTAACGAGGAGAACTGAATGGGATTGATGGACAAGCTGCTCTACCCGCTGCAGTGGGTAGTTGCTTGGATCCTCGCGATCTTCCACGAGATCTTTACCGCCATCGGCCTGCCCGCCGACAACGGTTGGACCTGGGTGCTGTCGATTGCCGGACTGACCGTGGTCATCCGTGCTCTGCTGATCCCTCTCTTCGTGTACCAGATCAAGTCGCAGCGCAAGATGCAGCTGCTCCAGCCGGAGATCCAGCGCCTGCAGGCGAAGTACAAGGGCAAGAAGGACCAGTACTCCCGCCAGGCGATGGCCGAGGAGCAGATGGCGCTGTTCCGCGACAACAAGACGAGTCCGTGGGCCTCCTGCCTGCCGCTGCTCGTGCAGATGCCGATCTTCTTCTCCCTCTTCCGCGTCATCCGGAATATGCCGCAGGTCGCCGATGGGTCGATGAGTGCCATCGGCGGTTTCACGAGGGACCTTGCGGTGCAGGCGGAGCAGTCCTCGGTCTTCGGCATCCATCTGTCCGCGGTCTTCACCGACCCGGGAATCGGTGTCAAGTTCCTCACTGGTGTCCTCATCGTCATCATGGCCGGCACCATGTTCATCACGCAGAAGCAGATGATGGCGAAGAACATGTCGGAGGCCGCGATGGCCAACCCGATGATGCAGTCGCAGAAGATGCTGCTCTACGTCATGCCGCTCGTATTCGGCTTCGGCGGCATCTACTTCCCGCTCGGTGTCCTCATCTACTGGCTGGTCTCGAACACTTGGACCATGGCTCAGCAGCACATGGTCATCCGCAATATGCCCGCTCCCGGCTCCAAGGCCGAGAAGGAGATGCTTGAGCGCAAGGCTCGCAAGGGCAAGCCCGTGAAACAGGACGAGGTCAAGGGACAGACTGTCGCCGAGGAGGCCCCGAAGAAGACCGGCCAACGGCAGCAGCCCGTGAGCAAGAACCGCAAGAAGAACAAGAAGCGCTGAGGACGATCATGACCGAAGAGAAGACCGAAGAGACCTCCGAACAGATTTCGAAGGAGACCTCGACGAAGCCGAGCCGCGCCGAACTCCTCGAGGAAGAGGGCGAGATCGCCGCGGACTACCTCGAAGAGCTGCTGGATCTGGCCGATATCGATGGCGATATCGACATCGACGTCGCGGATGGCCGGGCACAGCTGTCCATCGTCTGCGAGGACGATGAGGACTCCAATCTGGGCACGCTCGTCGGCAGGGAGGGACGTACCCTCGGTGCCCTGCAGGAGCTCAGCCGTCTGGCCGTGCAGACCCAGACGGGCCAGCGTTCCTGGCTGATGCTCGACATCGACGGGTTCCGCAACAACCGTCGTGACGAGCTCATCAAGAAGGCGAAGCGGGCCATCGAGGAGGTCAAGGACGGGGGCGAGCAGTTCGCCTTCAAACCGATGAACAGCTTCGAACGCAAGATCATCCACGATCAGGCGGCGCGCGCCGGTCTGATCTCGGAGTCCGAGGGTGAGGGCGACGGCCGTCATGTCGTCATCCGGCTCGCCGATGACTGACCTGCCCGACACCGCCGCCGATCTGCCTGAGATCGAAACTCCCCCAACCGGCACCGAGGAGTACTTCGGTGCCGCATTCCCCACAGCCCGGCGGTATGCCGAGCACTTGGCCACCACCGGCATCGAGTGGGGCCTCATCGGTCCGCGTGAGGTCGACCGCCTCTGGACGAGGCACATCCTCAACTGCGCTGTGGTTGCCGAGTTCATCGGTGAGAACGACGTCGTGGGTGATGTCGGCAGCGGTGCCGGTCTGCCGGGAATCCCGATCGCGCTGCTGCGCCCGGAGGCGAAGATCGTTCTCATCGAGCCGATGGAACGACGTGTCGAATGGCTGACCATGGTCGTCCAGGATCTGGGGCTGTCGAATGTGCGCATTGTGCGAGCGCGGGTCGAGGAGCTCGTCGACGAAGAGATGTTCACCGTGGTGACCGCTCGGGCGGTGAAGGCGATGACGACTCTCATCGAGTGGACTCGCGAGGTCATCAGCCCCGGCGGCCGGATCCTCGCCCTCAAGGGCGCCTCTGTCGAGGGCGAGCTGGTCAAGGCGAAGAAGCTGGTCAGACGCTATCGCCTGTCTCAGCCCGAGATCCATGTCGTGGATGCAGACGGTCTCCTCGAAGTCCCGAGTCGTGTCGTCGAGATCG
The DNA here is from genome assembly GCF_017808105.1 of Brevibacterium renqingii. Classification (GTDB taxonomy): domain Bacteria; phylum Actinomycetota; class Actinomycetes; order Actinomycetales; family Brevibacteriaceae; genus Brevibacterium; species Brevibacterium renqingii. The sequence continues at coordinate 113,452 of NZ_JADBHF010000001.1, forward strand.
TGAAGAAATAGGACGAAGTAGAGTAGGTCTAGGCTGAATAGAGCTTTGTGAAACCGATGGATGATGGAGTGCGCCCTATGCCGATCATGGATGAGTCGTCTCCCATTGGTGCCGCGATCGCACGGGACAACCGGCGGGCTGATCGACTGTCTCAGACGACCTTTCCACGACCGGACTCGACCCGCATCTTTACGATCGCGAACCAGAAGGGCGGCGTCGGAAAGACCACGACGGCGGTGAACATCGCGGCGGCTCTGGCCAATCAGGGCCTCAACGTTCTGCTCGTCGACATCGATCCGCAGGGCAACGCGAGCACAGCCTTGGGAATCGATCACTACTCCGAGGTGACCAGCATCTATGATGTCCTCATCGACGACGTGCCGATGCGTGAGGCCGTGGCTCAGTGTCCGGACTTCGACACACTCAAGTGTGTGCCCGCGACGATCGATCTGGCCGGCGCGGAGATCGAACTGGTGTCCCTGGTCGCCCGTGAACAGCGGCTGCAGCGGGCATTGGGCATCTACCTCAGGGAAGAGGAGGAAGCCGGTCGGCGCGTCGACTACATCATCGTCGACTGCCCGCCGAGTCTGGGTCTGCTCACCGTCAATGCCTTCGTCGCTGCGCGCGAGGTCCTCATCCCCATCCAGTGCGAATACTACGCGCTCGAGGGACTGAGCCAACTGCTGAAGAACATCCAGCTCATCCAAAAGCATCTCAATCCGGAACTGGCCATTACGACGATCCTGCTGACGATGTACGACGGGCGCACCAATCTCAGTGCCCAGGTAGCCGAAGATGTGCGCACCCACTTCCCAGAACAGGTTCTCGGCACAGCGATCCCGCGGTCGGTGAGGATCTCCGAGGCTCCCAGCTACGGACAGACAGTGATCTCATATGACCCCAATTCCAGCGGCGCCCTCTCGTATCGAGAAGCCGCTGAAGAAATCGCGAATCGAGGAGTAAGTCGTGGCTGAACGCAAGAAACGAGGCCTGGGTCGAGGACTCGGAGCATTGATCCCCGACGCGAACTCCAACGATCGTCCGGTCGATGTGTTCTTCTCCGGTGGCAGTGGGGAGGAAACGGAGAAGGAGCAGAAGACCTCGCGTACTGCACGCAATGATCCGGCTGCGTCCATGCAGTCCTCTCGACGACGCAAGACGAAGGCAGGCGGATCGGCCAAGTCGACTGAGTCGACCGCGGAGAGGACGAAGGTCCCTTCGGCGTCTGGTTCCACCACGTCGACAACGTCGAAGACAAGTTCGAAGACGACAGGTTCCAAGACGGCACCTTCGAAGACGACAGCATCGAAGGCGGCATCTTCGAAGACCGCAGGCTCCGGTTCCTCGTCAGCGAAGACGAGCTCGAGTAAGACGAACGGTGCGCCGACTCCCGCGAAGAGGAAATCAAGCGCATCAGCAGCGTCGAAGAAGACATCGAGCGCTGAGTCGACGGCCGTCAGCAGTGCCGCGAGGGAGAAGGCCCGCATCGCCAAGGATGCAGGTACGAAGGCCGCCGCTTCGAAGACGGTGGAGAACAGCCCATCGGAGACGGCCCCGTCCGGCGCCGCGTCCTCTCCCGCCTCTGCGAAGGATTCAACGGTCTCGGACTCGCAGGCCGTAGAAAGTGTCCCGGAGGCCGCGTCGGCCTCTGAGTCGGCATCGACATCATCTATCGCATCAACCGCCCTCAGTGACGCCCCAGAGACCGCGCTGAAGACGACTGGCAGCGCGGACGAACAGGATGCGGCAGACGACGGTGTGACTGAGCCGGCGACAGAGCAGGATGCGAGCGAGGATGTCCGTGAAACGCATCCTGGCGTCTACACATCCTCCGGCTATCAGGACTCGACAGGTCGAGCCGAGCCCGAAACAGAATCCGTCACGCCTGACACTACTGATGTAGTAGAATCAGCGACAGGAGTTGAAGCGGCAGACGATCCTGATGATCTCGCAGCGTCGTCAACCATTGAGACAGCTCCTGACGCCTCTTCTGAGACCGACGCCGACGCTTCTGAAGGATCAGCAGGCGGTGTCGAGAGTGACGAAAATGTCTCCGGGGGTGTCGAGTCGATTGCAGACACTGAATTCGGCGAGATCGATGTCGACCTGATCGACGCGAACCCTCGGCAGCCACGAACGGTCTTCGACGAAGACCTGCTTTCAGAACTGGTGCACAGCATTCGCGAGATCGGTGTGCTGCAGCCGGTCGTTGTACGTCAGAAGCCGAGCGACCGCTCGCGCTTCGAACTCATCATGGGTGAGCGTCGCCTTCGTGCGACGAAAGACGCCGGTCTGACGACAATCCCAGCGATCATACGGTATGTCGAAGACACCGATATGCTCAGGGATGCTCTGCTCGAGAATCTTCATCGTGCCGAGCTCAATCCCCTGGAAGAGGCTGCCGCTTACGGGCAGCTGCTGGAAGACTTCGGCTGCACCCAGGAGGAACTCTCCGAGCGCATCGGCCGCTCGCGGCCTCAGATCTCCAACACCCTCCGTCTGCTGCGTCTGCCGCCTTTGGTGCAGCGCCGCGTCGCTGCTGGCGTTATCTCCGGCGGTCATGCCCGTGCGATTCTTGGTCTTCGGGACCCCGAGCACATGGAGGTTCTCGCCCAGAGAATCGTTGCGGAAGGGCTTTCGGTTCGGGCTTCGGAAGAAGCCGTCGTTCTCCTTAACAGGGGCGACTCGATCAATGTTTCACGTGCAACGACGAAGGTCGCGCCTGAGTTCCTGGCGGTTGCAGAGCGTCTCGGAGATCGACTGGATACGAAGGTGAACATTTCCGTCGGTAAGAAGAAGGGCAAGCTGAGCGTCGAGTTTGCGAACCACGAAGATCTGGATCGCATCCTTGGCCTGCTCGGTATAGCAGAAGCGGATCCAATGTAGCTCTATCAGATCAATCCGATGGGGCCCGGGTGATTCCGGGCCCCTTCTGGTATTCATGAGCACCCACGTCGCCCCTTTCGACCCCCCAGACATAGCGACCTGTCGTTGTCGGCGCAGAACGGTCTTTGAGGCAAGCGAGGCGTCAATCTTCCTTTGGCTGATATCTCTGGTTGCGGCATCCGGTATTGCTTCTTTGGCGGAAGAAGCAGCTCTGGACAGTTCTATCGATAGCCCAGGACGTCCGCTTAACTATCCCCTTCTGCGTTTCACGTGAAACCGCCTGTTTCAACACCGCCTCCCATGTAGTAGCCGGGTAGCGCCCTCATTGACGAAAAAAGGAGGTACCGAATTACCGGGGCCGCCGGAACCTGTTGAAAATCTCCTCCCGTTAGTTGCTTTGCCGTGACCGAACTCTTGCAGGAAGTGCCGGGAACTCCGGTACGACGTGCCGGAGTTCCCGGCACTCGGCTACGTTCGATAATGCGTATGCGGGTAGCAATCCGCTGTGTTATCGAAGGCCGGTATCGCCGAGAGCCTTTTGCGTCCCCGGCTTGCAACCGGAACCGTGCGGACGTGCGGGGGTGAGTGGAAGCAGCTCTAGCAACCTTAAGTATCTATTGGGCCATTAGGTCTACGGCCCACGTGAAACATACTGCGTGCGCCGCCGTGCGCGCGGGGCCGTTATCTCTATTTGCCGTGGAGTGCAGCAATTCATGTCTTCATAGAAGAGAGATGCCGGCACAAGACAAGAGAGATCGCCGCACAATGACGTTTCACGTGGAACGGCCGCAGTCCCATGTCTATTTCTACGTGGTTTAGTGTACGTGAAATAGCTATTGCTCCACTGCACGGCTTCTATCCGCACCAACTGCGAGCCGCTATCGCATTCCGGCGCAGCCAGCCTGTCCCCAGCGGTGGCTGAAAGAAGGGCATATATGCGGCGATTCAACAGGTCCTCTCTTTCGGGGTCTATTTTACGATGAAGAATCTGTAGTTCGGAGGGAGGCCATCAGAATGTTTCACGTGAAACAGAGACAACCGGTTTCACGTGAAATCAAGTTCCCTGAACCAACCTGTCGGTGTGGTGACGAGCAGGAGCCGATTTCTCAACGCCCCGCATGTACATCTTTGTAAGTGCATCACTTGGATTCCGCCCGAAATCTAGGCGCACCGATCTGTAAAGGGTACGTCCTTGAGTGAAGAGAACCGACGTGGATTTCATGCCCGTATTGTTTTTCTGGTGAAAGCCATCATGATTGCTTGTCAGCTGCTTAGCCCGGCGCTATTGCGAGAATCAGAAGTGACGGAAGTCCGCCATGCATCCAATGTGTGCTGTCAGCAGCCCTTGTACGCCGCGCCCACCGACGACAAGCCAACCGAAAGGCGCGCTGGTCCCCTAATATGCATCATTTGGACCGCGTTTCACGTGAAACGCTGCATCGGATAGCTTCAGCCGCCTGTGGAGTTGGTCAGTTGATGTGAAGGTTCGAGCAGGCTGTATTAATAGGTCGTAAGTTGAGGTCTTTTCGTGTGGCCCCGCTGAGGAGTCGTGGGCCTCTATTCAGGTCTGAGAACGGAGAGAATTCGTCGCGCTGTGCTCCTCCGTACAAATAGATACGTTTTACGTGGAACGTGAGAGTGGATATGACGAGATCGGACTCGTCCGATTGTGTCGGAAGTAGAGCTCGTTCCGAACGGAGTACAATACTGAACGCGATAGGCACAGGCTGGATGGCTCGCCGGTCATCTTGCATCTACGCGGCAAGCTCCGTCCTCTCCGGATTCTGGTTGGCGTCTAATAGGTGTGTCACTGCTCCCTTCGAACCTCCCTCTCCTCCCTCCTGTTCGAATAGTAGACGGTTGTGCTTGTTACAATAGATGTTTCACGTGAAACAGACGACGGAGATCGTCCAGGTACATCTCGTGGACGTCGTACGGTCATCACCTCTTTAGGAATCCCGTACTGCCCCGGGGCAAGTAACTCAATTTTTCGTGGGTCTTGCATTGGGGGTGCTATTAGCGGAGACATCTGCGGAAATTGCGAGGGGTAGGCGAGAAGAGAGCTCAATGGAACGGGTAGCTAGGGATCACTTCATCGAGCACTTTCGGGGACTGTACTGCGCTAAGGTCCTTCATCTCCCGACCCCTCGGCGAGCTGAATTGTAATGAATTCAGTGCCCGTCAGGTTCTCTTGCGTCACGAACTTCTCTTCGTTGCCTTAGGTATTGTGCAGCCGTTCCGGTTCTCGCCCTTGGTGGGCATCGGCGTGTACGTTACGAAAGAAGGGCGCGAAGGGCTGGTCTATGTGTGGTGGAAGAGCCTTTCAGACCTTGTGTTCTAACCGGGCAGGCGGCTCGAGCGAGATTGTGTTTCACGTGGAACGCCATCTGTGATTCTGAGAGTTGACGAATGTCTTCAGAACGCCTTTTGGGATCGGCCGGTCGGTTTGCATCAATGGACGAGGTGTACTGAAGGAAAGGGGTTGCCTATTTCCCCATTGGCTGGAGATGTTGAGGGCTGATTGTCTAACGGGTGAAGTCAGTCAGCGGCCCAAATTGCCCGAGATCAAGAGGTGGTCGGTGATGTCGCACAAGCGCACGAGTGTGCTACCGCTGGCTGATGGCGGAGCAGTCGCTTGGGACACGTCTCTGTCGAACTGAACAGGTCCGGCGGTCAAGTGATCCGAGGGAAGTATGCGAAGTATAGGGCCAGTGGGCAGCGGCTTCACCCGAGAGCCTTGATGGCCTCTAGGCTGAGGGTCCCTGTCTGAGGGTCATTGTCTTCTCGGATGTAGAGGCGCTGCAGACCTGCGGCGATCCCGTCGGCGATGGCATCACGAACGTATGGGTCCTGGAGACTTTCCAGGTCGCCCGGATTGGTGAGATAGCCTGTGACAACGTGGACCTTAGGTGTCTTGAGCCTCTTGAGAGATGACCAGGTGCGAGCGTGCGCTCGGCAGTCAAGCATTCCCGTACGGGCGACGACCTCACCTTGGATGAGCTCTGCGAGCTTCTGCCCGGTTGGCGAGTTCAGATCAGAGTTGCGTTCATGTCCGAAATAGAAACTTGCGATTCCGTTCGCGTCTTTGGACTTGCTCACATCAGCGGTCACCGTCACCACCGCGGACGCACCGAGCGCGTCTGCGCGATTCACCTCGACGGCGTCACCTTCGAGAAGCACTGCACCGGCACCGATGGCTTCAAGGCGGCCGACAAGGCGGGTTGCTATATCGAGAGTGAGCTGCCTTTCCAGCGTGCTCTGCTCGTCGGTCATCGGGAGCGTCTCGAAATCTACAACTGTAGTTGCAGCCTCGATGATGAAGGTCCGCCCGACGAGCGAGGTGCCCGATGCTGCAACACGGGCGCGCTCCTGGAGGGCGAAGAGGTTGCCGGTGTCCTGATTGCGGTCGATGGCGTTGAGACCGCGCAGTGTCTGCGGGCCGGTGACTCCGTCGACTTTGGTCCCAAGACTCATCTGCAGCTCCTTGACTGCCGATTCGGTTCGCGCAGCATATTCGGAGTCAATGCGGCCCGGGTAGAAGCCGAGACCGGCGAGCTTCGTCTGCAGGCGGACGACGTCGTCTCCTGTGAGGACCCTGACGGGGTCGAAACGGAGCACTCTGTCACCCAGCTGGTATCGGGCTTGTTCGAGCTCGGAAAACGTCTCTTGACCGAGCACTCCGTCGCAGAGGATGCCCCTGTCCTGCTGGAACTGGCGCACGCCGAGTTCGAAGGGCCGATCGAAATCCGCTGATTCGATGTCTCCGACTTTGAGTCCCAGACGAGCCATCTGCGATTTGATGTTCGGCAGCATCTCAGAAATGTCGCCACGCGTGTAGCGCGGTTTGGTCGTGTTCATCAATGCGTTGCCAATCTTCGGTGTAACGGGTCAAGTGCTGGGTAGGGAGGCGCAGATATGCCTAAGGCGCCTGTTGATAGTACAACAGGCGCCTCAGAGCTTGATCAGATGAACTCGGAGAGCTCGTCCTCCAGGGCCGGCTTCGGTCGGGCGCCGATGATCGTCTTGGCCACTTCGCCGTCCTTGAAGACGTAGAGGGCCGGGATCGATGTGATGCCGTAGGTGCTCGCCGTCTCGAGGTTCTCGTCGGTGTTGACCTTGACGACGTTGAGCTTCTCGCCGTGCTCTTCGGCGATCTGATCGACGATCGGGCTGACCATGCGGCAGGGACCGCACCAGGGAGCCCAGAAATCGACGAGCACAGGCTTGTCGGATTTCAGCACGGTCTCTTCGAATGTGGCGTCAGTGACTTCTGTCGACATGGCTAACCTTCCTTCACAACGATTTTCTCTAGCAGGAACAGCAGGACGTTCGGTTTCATTCCCTGCCTTTGAGCGGGGCAGACCGCATCAGGACGCGACGGCCGCTTCGACTGTCGCCGGCTTGGCTGCGGCCTCGAGGTCGGCGAGGTAGTGCTCCGCATCAAGTGCCGCGGAGCAGCCGGAGCCGGCGGCGGTGATGGCCTGCCGGTAGACGGAGTCGATGACATCGCCGGCCGCGAAGACACCCTCGACGGAGGTCTTCGATGTGCGTCCGTCGACGCTGAGATAACCATCTGGTCGCAGGTCCAGCTGGTCGGCGAACAGACTGGTCCGCGGATCGGAGCCGATGGCCACGAACATTCCGGTCACCGGCAGTTCTGTGGTCTCTCCTGTCACGGTGCTGCGCACGGTCAGTCCGGTGAGGGAGTCCTCACCATGGACTGCGACCACTTCGCTGTCGAGCAGGAATTCGAGCTTCTCGTCCGCACGGGCGCGATCCTGCATGGCCTGCGAGGCGCGCAGCTCCTGCCGCCGATGGACGAGAGTGACCTTCGAAGCGAATCGTGTGAGGAACGTTGCTTCTTCGAGCGCCGAGTCCCCACCGCCGATGACGGCGATGTGCTGGTCGCGGAAGAAGAATCCGTCACAGGTGGCACACCAGCTCACACCATGACCGGACAGCCGCTTCTCATTCGGCAGTCCGAGCTCGCGATAGGCCGAACCGGTTGCGAGGATCACGGCTTTCGCCGTGTAACGGGCACCCAGAGCGGTTTCGATCTCATGAGCACCAGGGTTGAGCCTGAGGTTAGAGACATCGTCGTAGATCACCTCGGCGCCGAACTTCTCCGCCTGCTCGCGCATGTTCTCCATGAGCTCGGGGCCCTGCACACCGGTGGGGAACCCGGGGAAGTTCTCGACATCGGTGGTGTTCATGAGCTCGCCGCCTGCGGTGACCGAGCCGGCGATGACGACCGGCGAGAGATTCGCGCGCGCCGCATAGACAGCTGCGGTATAGCCGGCCGGACCGGACCCGATGATCACCAATTGAGTATCAGTCATGTGAAAAGATCCCTGTTTCTGCTTGCTGTGCCCGGCGCGCCATGGCGTGTCGCGGGAATGACATTCGTATCTATAACCGTACGGGGCCGAAGACTATTCCGCACCTGCGGCCGCCTGACCAGCGATCCGGCACCTCCGAGACCCGCCGGAGGGGCGATCGCCGGTCCTTAACCGGTCCGATCGCCTACTTGAAGATGACGGAGCTGACGGTGGCCTTGTACCCGCCCTCGGACTCGGGCAGTTCGGTAACCCAGAGGATCAGCTTGTCGGTGGTGACCTCCTCGTCGAACTTGACCGTGACACCACCATCGGCGTCGAAGACTCCCTCGCCGATGACCTCGGCATCCTCCGGATCGTCCCCGTCGCGGATCTCGAATCTGCCGCCGGAGTTCCCGGATTTGACCTTGACCTGCTTGACAGTCGATTCGTCCTCGAATCCGATGAGCAGACCGACTCCCGATTTGAGGTTGCCGAACTTCGCCGAGTTGTAGCGATCGGTGTTCCACGAGCCTTCGGTCTTCGGAATCACGTTCTCGGTCTCGCTGTCGTGCTCCTCACCATCGCCCTCGGGATCGAGGGATTCGACGGACTCGATCTTCGGCGGAGCGGCCTCGGGGGTCTTCTTCGCCTCCGTCTTCGTCGGCTTCTCGCTCGGCGCCGAGGTCTCCGTGACCGGCGTGGATTCGTCGTCGCCGGAGTTGAGATTGATGATCACGATGCCGAGGACGATGACGGCGATGACCGAGAGGCCGAGCACCAGCCACAGGAAGGGCTTGCGCGTGGCCGCGGGATCACGATCGAAGGAGTCCGAGCCTCCCGAGGAACCGCTTCCGCCGGAGGCGGCATCACCGCCGGCTGCGCCCGGGCCACCGGCGGAGGCCGCTGCGCCCGCCGCTCCCGAGCCGACTGCCGCTGTTCCGGCAGCGCCGGCTCCGACTGCCGCTGCGCCGGCAGCCCCGGCTCCGGCACCCGATCGCTTCGAAGACGAAGCGCCGGCGGACTCGCTGTGCTGCTGACGGGGGGTGCCCGCGGCCTTGCGTTCGGCCGGCCCGACGGTTGACGAACTCGCGGTCGCCTCGGCGGTCTGGTCGTCGACTGTGTCCGGAGACAGCCGACGCATCTCCTTCGGCGGCACTGCGGCATTGGCTTCGGCCTGTCTGGCTGCCGAGCTCGCTTCGAAGGCGGCCAGGCGTCTGCGCGCCTCTTCCTCCTTGGCCTGCGCGATGCGGCGTTCGCGTTCGTACTCTCGGCGCTGATGCTCGCGCTGCTGCTCATTGGTCTCGAACATGCCGCCGAGGAACCAGGACCCGTCGTCCTCGTCCTCGTCGTTGTCCATGATCACGCGCGTGTCGTTCTCATCGCCCTCGTCCTCCGGGACGATCTCGAGCGCCTGGGTGTCGGGGTCGGGATCCTCTTCCCGCCTCATGATCGGGGTCGTGAGGTTCGCATCGTATTCGTGTGCGGCGTACTCCGAGTACTCCGAATAGGTCTGCTCCGGCTCCCACTCGTCCCAATCCTGAGCGGCGTTGTCGAGCTCCTCTTTGGCGATGGGAAAGCTCGAGGCCTCTCGCATCTGCATCCGATCGGCGTAGCGGCCCGTCGTGTGCCCGACCACTCCTGCGGCCAGGCCGCGAGTTCCGGGACGGGTGATGCCGATGCGCACGAGGGCGGCCTGCACCTGATCTTCACTGGCGCTGGCCGAACCTGCGGGGCCGGGGCCGATGGATCGGGAGCGCGCCGTGGGCAGGCTGGTCGCCTCGTCGAAGCTGCGTGGTGACTGTTCGAACAGAGACTCGTTCTCGGCCACGGGGGCGCGATTGACGTAACGCAGCAGCTCCGCGTCCCAGGTGTCGATGTAGCCGAGGATCTCGGCGACCGAACCCGGACCGGGATCCGCGCCCGTGATGATTCCGCTGACGAAGTCGTCGAGCTCGTCGGAGACCTCGGGGTTGAGCGCCTTCACCCGGGCGATGCGAGCATTCTCCTTCTCGGCCGCGGGGATGCCCTCGAAGGCCTCCTCTCCCGGCCAATAGCCGGTCAGAGCGGCGTAGAAGAGACGGATGAGGTCGGCGGCATCCTGACGCGAGGCCTTCGTCGGGGTGTATTCCTGAGGATCGACGAGCCCGGTGTCCAGCGCCAGTGCGGCATCGATGCCGATGCCTGCGATGACCACCGCACCCTTCGAGGTCAGCCCCACGACGCTCGGACGCAGGAACATATGGAAGAGCCCCCGTCTGGCCGAGGTCACCAGCGCCGAGCCGACCTCGCCGATGAGGGCGCAGGCGGCGTCGACGGGCAGCGGGGACCGGGGCAGGATCTGATTGAAAGGCGTCACCGCGATGCGCTTGATGACGATGTAGTCGAGACCGTTCGAATGACCGACATCGAGGGTCGGGGCGATGCGCGGGTCGCCGAGGATCGAGACGCGGCGGGCGGCCTCGAGGACGTCATTGGACCCATCGGCATCGGCGACGAGGATGAGCACGGGTTCGTCGAGGATCGCATCCAGTCCCGTGCAGACGGCGCCCACCTCGGGCTTCTCGGGCAGCCACCTGCGGTCGACAGTCGATACGACGTAACGGCCGGCCACCACCATGCCGGGTTCGATATCGATCAGGGCGACCACCTCCGGTGGGGATTCAAGGGCTCAGGCTGCTCTTCTTAGTTTTCCAGCAACCACGCCAATAATCGAATGCAACTCTCTGACTCTGAGCAAATAACAAGCTCCGATGAAGAACCCGAGCATCACAGTGCCGACGAGCGCCGTCGTCGCGAAGGCCTGCCAGCGTCCGGCCAGGGCGAAGTCCGGGAAGAAGCAGAGCAGACCGTAGCCCGCACCGCCGGCGACGATGGCGGCCAGCAGGAACTTCAGATGCGAGGTGAGGATCTCCCGCAGATCGATCTCGCCGAGGCGCTTCTTGAGGATGGCGAACGACACGATCATCGCGAACAGGTACCCGAGGCTCATCACCAGGCCGATGATCGCGACCGTCACCGACTTCGGGAAGATCGAAGCCGAGAGCACGGCCAGGGACTGGAAGACGATCTGCGGCAGCTGGATGAGGAACGGGGTCTTCGCGTCCTCGTAGGCGTAGAAGACGCGCTGGGCCAGATAGTTCGCGCTGAAGGGCACGAGGCCGAAGACCATGGTGATGATGACCAGCCCGATGGCCGTCGCCTGTTCCCGCCCTTCACCGGCGATGATCATGGCCACCGGTGAGGCCAGCACGATGAAGGCGATGGCGGCGAAGGAGTTGACGAGACCGACCATCCGCACGCCCATCGAGAAGTCGCCGACGACCGCCGCGGTGTCCTTTTCGGCCGCATCTCTGGCCAGGGAGGTGAAGAGGGCCGTGGCCAGGGAGACCGCGATGAGCGAATGCGGGAGCATGAACACGAGGTACGCGGTCGTATAGGCGGCGTTCGAGGCGTTCCCGTCTCCGGGCACCGAGGCTCCGGCGGCGACGCGGGAGATGATGAGGAAGCCGACCTGGCCGATGAGCATGGCCGCAAACGTCCAGAACGCGACCTTTCCGGCCGAAGCGAGGCCGACGTCGCGGAAGCCGAAGGTCGGTCTGTACTTGAAGCCGATGCGCTTGAGCGGCCAGACGAGGATGAGCGCTTGGGCCACGACACCGAGCGTCGCCGTACCGGCGATGAGCGCGATCTTGTTCGGAGTCCAGGTGTCGAGGTCATGCGGGGAGGCGCTGTTCGTCCCGAAGATGAGGATGAAGGCTGCGAGTCCGAGGATCGCGACGACGTTGTTGAGCACGGGGGCCCACATGTACGGACCGAACGAGGACTTCGCATTGAGCACCTGGCCCAGCAGCGTGTAGAGGCCGTAGAAGAACAGCTGCGGCAGACACCAGAACGCGAAGGCCGTGGCCAGCGCCATCTGCTCGTCGCTCCACCCCGAGGAATAGAGCCAGACGAGCACGGGAGCGGCTGCGGTGGCGACGAGGCTCACCCCGGCCAGGATCATGAACGAGAGGGTGAGCAGACGGTTCGTGAAGTCCGCGCCGCCGTCCTCCCGTTTGGAGGCACGCACGATCTGCGGGACGAGCACGGCGTTGACCACACCGCCGGCGAGCAGCATGTACAGGGTGTTGGGCACCTTGTTCGCGACGTCGAAGGCATCGGCTTGGACGGCGGTGACGCCGATGGCCGTGGCCAGCATCGAGGCTTTGACGAAGCCGAGTGCGCGCGAAGTCATGGTCCCCGCGGTCATGATCGCCGAGGACCGGGCCAAGGATGAGAAGCTGGACAAGCGCTACCTCTTTTCGTTCTCGTCGGTCTGGGCGCGCGCCATCGCATCGGCCAGCTGCTGTTCGGGGATCTTCGGGCGCCCGCGCGCGATCGTCTTGACCAAGCCGATCACGAACACGGCGGCCAGGGCCAATCCGATCACGGCGGTGCCGATGTTCTCCCAGTCGGCGCGGACCCTGACCATGAGCGATTCGTGCTTGGGAAGGACGACATCGTCTGCCGTGACCATCTCGATCGTGGTCGGCACATCGGCGTTGGCCAGGCCCTCGACGGGAACGTCGACGCGCATCGTCTCCGCTGCCGGCACCTTCACGGTCTCCGTGGTCTGCGCCCGCAGCTGCGGAGTGGCCGGTTTCATCCGGATCCGCAGAGTCGCCTCGGCGGGCGAATCATTGACGATGGTCACCGGGATCGTCGTCTTCTCCCCGGTCACGAGGAGGACCGACGATCCTTTGCGCAGGTGCAGGCTGTCCATGAGCTTCCGGCTCTGCTCGCGCGCGGCATCGGCGCAGATGTTCGCATTCCTGCCCAGCGTCCACGCCGCCGAGGTGCAGCTGAGCAGTTCACGGTCCAACCGGATGTCGGCGCCTTCGCGATCAGTGAAGACGCTGTTGAACTCCGCCTGGCCGGCGCGGGTCTCGGCCAGGGATCTCACCGCCTTCTTCCGGATGTGCGGCGCATCGGACTGCGACTGGAGCAGTCCCCGCGATTCGGAGGGCGAGTCGAGGAGCTCATCGAGCCCGGTCGGATCGATCCAGGGTGCGGAGTTGAGTGCTTCGACCGTCTGCTCCCACCCCTCCGAGGCGGCCGCGCGCGGCAGAGGGACGAGCAGCCGACGCGTGCGATACGGGGCTTCGGATTGGATCGCGGCCGATTCGGCGATGAGTTCGGACAGTTCCGAAGCGGGATGATCCGAGGCGATCGCCTCGGCGCTGAGATCCGTCAGCTTCGAATCGGTGACGAGAGTGTCGATCGTCGACTCCCCGTCGTCCGTGATCGTCGTCTGCGAATGCGCGTCGTCGTGGATGCCGGTGATCGAAGGCTGCTGCTCATCGCTGATGATCGCTGCGCTGTTGCCCGTCTTCTCAAGCGCCCGCAGCCCGTTCTTCGTGGCGCTGCCGGCTACCGGCCAGGCGATGTCGGTCCGTGCCTCGGGGAACACGTCCTTGACGAGTCCGCGCTGCTTCTGTGCGTACGTGCTCAGATGCTCGATCCTGCTGCCGCGCAGCGCGCTGAGGTCCGGATCTCCGAACGGCAGGGCGATGATCGTGTGCTTCTGTGCCGCCGAGACGAAGTCCCGGTACCAGGAGCCGAGGCGTTTGCGCTGATCGGCTTCGGCTTCGAGCTCGGCGGCGCTGACATCGCCCTCGTCGTTCTCGGCGGCGGGGACCTGCGGCGTACGGGTCTGCCCGCCGTCCTTGTCGGAGGGCTCCTCGGTCTCCTCGGGTGCCTCGCCGTCGGCGTCGGGCGGTTCGGCCACCGCGGCTTCGAAGGAGGCGATGACGCGAGGATCGATAGCCAGTCCGACCTCCTTCTTCTCGAGCAGCTTACCGATCGTCGCCAGCGAACCGCCCTCGGCGATGGCCTTGTCGAGCCGATCGGGATCGATGAGCCCGCCTTCGGTGTGACCGGGCAGGGTGACGGGCGCGAGCAGACTGACCTTCGTCTGATCGAACTTCGGATCGGGATACCAGGTGGTGAAGCCGATCTCCGAGGCACGCAGTCCGGACTCGTCGCCGAGCTGCACGGCGAGGCCCCGCGGACCCCAGGAGCTCACGGGCGAGGACTTCTTCAGCCCGAGGTCGTCCGCCGGCACGGTGACGGTGAACTCAGCGGAGGCGCCGGGATCGATCCGGTCGTCGAAGGACGCGTCGACGCTCGTCCCTGGCGAGCTCTCGTCCTCGCCGCCGTCCTTCTCCGCCTTCTTGCGCGCTTCGGGACCGTCGTCCTCGAGATCGGCGATGGTCCGGTGCCGGGCCTGGCTCTTCTTCCAGGAGCTCAGGCGGGACTCCGAATCGAGCGTGCGGGTCGACATCTCCAACCTCAGGCTGGGGTTCTCGATCGGCTTCTTCGTCGTGTTCGAGACGTGTCCGCGAACCGTCAGCGTCCCCTCCTCGTCGACCCAGGGGGTCACCTCGTCGAGGGTGATCGTGACGTCATCGTCGGCGGCACCGTCCGTCGTGCTCGCCGCCGCGGGCGCCGCGGACAGGACGGGAAATGCGAAAACCGGCCCTGCGAGCAGGAGGAGGGTGCTCAGCAGGGCGGTGAGGAATCGCATGTGGCGGATGGGAATGGGTTTCACTGCTCCAGTTGGGACACCATCGGGCGGGCGGCGGCGACGATGCGGCGCTCATTGGCGAAGGAGAGTCGCGAACGCAGGTCGTCAAAGGGCACCCACGCCGCATCGATCGCTTCTTGGTCAGGATCATTATCCACGGTCAGGGTCCCCGACTGTGCACGGAGGAGGAAATGGTGGACGAGTTTGTGGATGCGGATCCCGGTCACGGTGAACCAGTAGTCGACGGTGCCGAGCGGGCAGATGATCTGGCCGCGGATCCCGGTCTCCTCCTCGATCTCGCGGCGGGCCGCCTCGGCGGGGGTCTCCGTGCCTTCGAGATGGCCCTTCGGCAGGCACCATTCGATCCGACCGGCCCGATTGATGCGGGCGATGACGGCCACGGTGCGCTTCGGGTGGGAGAAGTCGACGACGATGCCACCGGCGGAGATCTCCTCCACAGTGGTGCGGCGGGACGTGCGGGGTCCCGGCTTGGGCATCGGTGTGGTCATTCTCCTACCTTAGTAGGCGAATCTTGGAAGTTCCGTGTCATCGGCTCCCGGTAGGCTTATGGAGGCCAGAACTTCCGCCTGCACCGAGGCGGTGGAGCAAGAGCAGACAGCTGGAAGAAGGAGCTCGGTGGATCCGCAGACCGCGCATACCCGACTGCACGACAAGCTCGATGAGCTCGAGCACATCCTCGGCCCCCTGGGACAGAGGTTCTCTGCGGCCGGCTTCGAACTCGCCCTCGTCGGCGGTTCCGTCCGCGACGCGCTGCTCGGCCGTCCCATGCCCGACCTCGACTTCACGACGAACGCCGAACCGGACGACATCCTCGCGCTGATCGCGGACTGGGTCGACACGCACTGGGACATCGGTCGCGAGTTCGGCACCATCGGCGCGGTGAAGTCCGGCGTGCAGATCGAGATCACGACTTATCGCGCCGAGGCCTACGAGGAGGATTCGCGCAAGCCCACAGTGCGTTTCGGCAAGGATCTCGATGCCGACCTCGTCCGTCGTGACTTCACCATCGGGGCGATGGCGATCCGCCTGCCGGGCAAGACCTTCGTTGACCCGCACGACGGCTTCGAGGATCTCATCGCCGGACGCATCCGCACGCCGGGGACGGCAGCCGATTCGTTCTCCGACGACCCGCTGCGGATGATGCGCGCGGCTCGCTTCACCTCCCAGCTCGGACTCGCTCCCGTCGCCGAGGTCGAAGAGGCGATGAGTGAGATGGCCGAGAGGATCGAGATCATCTCCGCCGAACGCGTCCAGGTCGAACTCGTCAAGCTCATGACCGGCACTGACCCGGCAGCCGGCATCGATCTGCTCGTGCGCACGGGCGTCGCCGACCATGTGCTGCCCGAGGTGTCCGGACTGCGTCTGGAGACCGATGAGCACCATCGGCACAAGGACGTCTACCAGCATTCGCTGACCGTGCTCCGTCAGGCCATCGACCTCGAACAGCGCTACGCCGCCGCACAGCGGGAAGCCGGCATGGACGACAGGGACCCGCAGCGCCTGCACGTCCCGGACTTCGTCGTCCGCTTCGCCGCCCTCATGCACGATGTCGGCAAGCCCGCGACCCGGCGCTTCCAGCCCGGGGGCGCTGTGACGTTCTACCACCATGACGCGGTGGGGGCGAAGCTCACGGCCAAGCGGATGAAGACGCTGCGCTTCGACAAGGACACGACGAAGGCGGTCGGCCGCCTCGTCGAGCTCCATCTGCGCTTCTACGGCTACGGCGATGCCGGGTGGACGGACTCGGCGGTGCGCCGCTACGTCACGGACGCCGGCTCGCTGCTGACCCGACTGCACATCCTCACCCGCGCCGATGTGACGACGCGGAACAAGAAGAAGGCCGATCGGCTGGCGTTCGCCTATGACGATCTCGAAGAGCGCATCGAGGTTCTGGCCGAGCAGGAGGAGCTCGATTCGATCCGTCCGGACCTCGACGGCCGGCAGATCATGGCGATCCTCGACATCGAACCGTCACCCCTGGTGGGCAAGGCCTACAAGCATCTGCTCGAGCTGCGGATGGAACATGGTCCCTTGGGTCCCGAACGCGCCGAGGCAGAGCTGCGGTCCTGGTGGGAGGACAACGGTCGGTGACCGACCCCCGCTGAGCTCCCGTCTGCGTGGTGCTGATAGCTTCGGTATCGCGTAGATTTGTGCCAGACGTCACACGCTGTGACGCGGGCGACGATGTGAGGAGACAGCAATGACAGTGACCGACGAGTTCCGGGCAGCCCGAGATCAGCTCATCGAGCTCCGCAGCGACTACGACACCGCCCGTGAGAAGTTCGAATGGCCGCGTTTCACACATTTCAACTTCGCACTCGACTGGTTCGACCGGATCGCGGAGAACAATGACGATCCGGCGCTGTGGATCGTCGAGCAGGACGGATCCGAGGGCAAGTGGAGCTTCGCCGAGCTCTCCGCGAGGTCGAACCAGGTCGCGAACTACCTGCGTCGGGCCGGAGTCAAGCGCGGTGATCACGTCATGGTCATGCTGAACAACCAGGTCGAACTGTGGGAGACGATGCTCGCCGGCATCAAGCTCGGTGCCGTCCTCCTGCCCGCAACCACGCAGCTGGGCCCCATCGACCTCAATGACCGGGTCGAACGCGGCAAGGCCGAATTCGTCGTCGCCGGCACCGAGGACGCCGCGAAATTCGACGAGGTCGAGCTCGAGGTCGTGCGCATCGTCGTCGGCGGAGAAGCCACCCGCCAGCAGGACTACACCTACTCCGAAGCCGCCGAGGAGAGCACCGAATTCGACCCGCAGGGCAAGTCGCGGGCCGATGATCTGCTGCTGCTCTACTTCACCTCCGGCACGACCTCGAAGGCGAAGATGGTCGCCCACTCGCATGTGTCCTACCCCGTCGGCCACCTGTCGACGATGTACTGGATGGGCCTGACCCCGGGCGACGTCCACCTCAACGTCGCCTCGCCCGGCTGGGCCAAGCACGCCTGGTCGAACATCTTCACCCCGTGGATCGCCGAGGCCTGCGTCTTCCTCTACAACTACTCACGCTTCGACGCGAACGCGCTCATGGAGACCATGGACCGGGTCGGGGTGACGAGCTTCTGCGCCCCCCCGACCGTGTGGCGCATGCTCATCCAAGCCGACCTGAAGCATCTGAAGACACCGCCGACGAAGGCCCTGGGCGCCGGAGAGCCGCTCAACCCCGAGGTCATCGACCGCGTCAAGAGCGACTGGGGTGTGCTCATCCGCGACGGCTTCGGCCAGACCGAATCGACCCTGCAGATCGGCAACCCTCCGGACCAGGAGCTCAAATACGGGTCGATGGGCAAGGCCCTGCCCGGCTTCGACGTTGTCCTCGTCGACCCGGCCACCGGTGAAGAAGGCGACGAAGGAGAGATCTGCCTCCGACTCGACCCTCGCCCCATCGGCCTGACCAGCGGCTACTGGAGCAATGAGGAGAAGACCGCCGAGGCGTTCGCCGATGGCGTGTACCACACCGGCGACGTGGCCGAACGCGATGAGAACGGGTTCATCACCTACGTCGGGCGAGCCGATGACGTGTTCAAGGCCAGCGACTACCGCCTCTCCCCGTTCGAGCTCGAGAGCGTGCTCATCGAGCACGAGGCCGTCGCCGAGGCGGCTGTCGTGCCCTCGCCGGACCCGGTGCGTCTGGCCGTGCCCAAGGCCTATGTCGTCGTCTCCGAGAAGTTCGAGGCCGACGCCGAGACCGCTCGGTCGATCCTCGCCTACTGTCGGGAGAACCTCGCGCCGTACAAGCGCATCCGCCGTCTCGAGTTCGCGGAGCTGCCGAAGACGATCTCCGGCAAGATCCGCCGTGTCGAGCTGCGTGCGCGCGAGGACCAGCTGCACCCCTTCAGCGGCGAGCCCGTGGTCGAGGGCAACGAGTACGCGGACACGGACTTCGATCTCAAGAGCTGAGCCGCCGTCCGGTGCCCACTCGGGGCCGCCTCGGCGAGCAGCAGGTGAGAGAGACTGAGTCTTTGAATGTGAGCAAACACGCACACGGCGTGGTTGATTCTCAGGGCTTGAATTAAAATGCCTGATGAGATGCCTTGCACAGGGTTACTCGATGAACCATTCGGTAACCTCGCCCGGTGATTCGGCGCGGGGTTCAGCAGTTTTTCACGCTCTACTAAAGAATGCGTGCGAGACTGATTGGCGTCTTTGACCTTTTTCGGACCTCGTCGCCACGCAATGCGGCAGGCTGACTGACCTGGAGGACCTTGGGTGGCTAAGGGACAACACACAGCGAAGAACATCGGCAGGAACACGAAGAATCTGCTCAACTACCCGCGAGCGGGTGTCAGCGGCTGGACTCGTTACCTGCCGAGCATCCGCGTACTCGTCGTCGGCGGGCTCAGCGTCATCATCGCCCTGTGCGTGCTCTTCGCCATCGGGTATGCTTCGACGGACATCCCCGAGCCGAATCTCGAGGCGACCGGTCAGACCTCGACGATCTTCTACAGCGACGGCAAGACGCCGATCGGTCAGTACAAGGTGGAGGACCGCAAGTCCGTTGACATCGACGAGATCTCCGAGCCGATGCAGAAGGCCGCGATCGCGGCCGAGGACACCTCGTTCTATGAGAACCGCGGCATCTCCATCAAGGGCCTCTCCCGCGCTGTTGTCGGCGTGGCGACGAATAAGTACGCGGGCGGCGGGTCGACGATCACCCAGCAGTACGTGAAGAACTTCTACCTCACGAATGAGCACTCCTTCGATCGCAAGATCAAGGAGATGTTCATCTCGCTGAAGATCGACCAGCAGCAGTCCAAGGACCAGATCCTCGCGAACTACCTCAACACGATCTACCTCGGTCGGCGCTCCTACGGCATCGAGGTGGCCGCGCAGAACTACTTCGACAAGCCGGCCAAGGATCTCGACGTCAGCGAATCCGCTCTTCTGGCCGCGATGATCCAGCGCCCGGGCGCTGCCGATCCTTCGGAGAACCCCGAGGCGTATGAGGACCGTTTCAACTATGTCGTCAAGTCGATGACCGACGAAGGCTTCATCACCGAGGAGCAGGCCGCGAAGGTCGAGATGCCGAAGGTGCAGAAGGCGAACAAGGAGTCCTCGCTGTCGGGCCAGAAGGGCTACATGTGGGACTTCGTCCGGCGCGAGGCGCTGAAGAAACTCGACATCGACGAGGCCCAGCTCGACCGCGGCGGCTACAACATCGTCACGACCTTCGACAAGGATCGGATGAAGGCAGCCGAGAAGGCCATCAAGTCCCTGCCGCCTAACCAGCCGAAGGGCATGCAGGCGGGACTCGTCTCGATCGACCCGGACAACGGCGGGATCGAAGCCTTCTACGGCGGCAAGAACTACCTCGACCAGGCCTTCAACGCCTCCACGCAGAGCCATGTGCAGTCGGGTTCGACGTTCAAACCGTTCGCACTCGTCGCCGGTCTGGAGAACGGTGTGCGTCTGACGGACACCTATCCGGGATCCAGCCCGACGACGCTGAACAACGATGGGACCCCGTGGACCGTCAACAACTTCGGCAGCACGAGCTACGGACCGGTGAGCCTGCTCAAGGCGACCCAGTCCTCGATCAACACCGCCTATGCCGCACTCAACGTCCAGGTCGGACCGGACAAGACGGTCGACGTGGCGCAGCGCGCGGGCCTGAGCGGCAACTGCACCGATGAGGAGATGGAATCCGGCAGCACCGGAGGCTGCTCGATCGGCCTGACCCCGAACCCGTCGAACGTACTGGGCACGGCGAGCGTCAAGCCCATCGACATGGCCACGGCCTATGCGACCTTCGCGTCCAACGGCGTCCACCACGACACCCATTCGATCAAGAAGGTCACTCAGGGCACCGACGACGAGGAAGTGTACAAGGCCGAGACCAAGGGCAAGCGCGTCTTCGACAAGGCAGTCGCCGCGGAGACCTCCTTCGCTCTGCAGCAGGTCGTCAACGGCGGTTCGGGAAGCTACGCCCAGAACCTCGGTCGACCCGCCGCCGGCAAGACCGGCACCACGAGCGAGAACAAGGCCGCTTGGTTCTCCGGTTACACCCCGAACCTCGCGACATCGGTCGTCCTCTACCGCGAGGTCGACGGCAAGGAAGTCTCGATCGGAGCCTACGGTGGTCGCGGCCAGGTCACCGGCGGATCCTTCCCGGTGCAGGTGTGGACCGACTACATGCAGCAGGCGCTCGAGGGTGAGAAGGTCGAACAGTTCCCCGCCCGCGGTGAGCTGCCCGATAAGCCCAAGCCGAAGAACACGAACCCGGCCCCTGCCCCGAAGCCCGAGCCGGAGGCACCGTCGGGCAGCAACGACGGCAGCGACGGCGACGACTCCGAGAAGAAGGCGCCCGTCGAGGAGCCGACCAAGAAGCCGGATGACGACGACGAGAAGGACAAGAAGAAGGACGAGAAGGACGGTTCGAAGGACGAGGACGCCCGTGAGGACAACGGCTCCTCGAAGGATTCGGACAAGGGCAAGGACGGGTCGAAAGACGACGGCACCGACGGCGGAGAAAGTGACAAAGGCTCCGACAACGGCAACGGCGGAGAAGGCGAAGACGGCGCGAAGGACGACAACGATTCGCCAGATGATGGACCGTCAGGCGGACTTCCCATTGATCCGCCGAAGTCCCCTGGGGGCAATGACTAGTAACCTCGAGTCATGCCTTCGAAGCCCAGTACCCGGATCGCCGAGCCTCTGCTCGGCGGTCCGGTCGGCATTCACCTGGCAGCAGCCGGGACACGGTTCCGCAGCGGCCAGGCCTACGTCCTTGCGGCGGTCCTCGGGCTCACCACTCTCCTCGCCCTGGCCCTGCAAGGTCCGTGCCTGAACTCGGGGTACGCCCAGCCGTCCGCCTCGGCGAGGATGTGCGCCGGCCCGCTGTCCACGGCGTTCGCCGGTGAGGTCAACCCCGAGGTGCTCGGACGCTCCCATGGCGGAGCGGCCGCACTAACCCCGCTGGAGGGCCGCCTCGTCGACCTGCTGCATCTGGTCACCGACGACGTCTCGCTGTTCATGGCCGTCGTGCTCCTGCTCAACACCGCTGGCATCGCGGCCATCGGCGCGGGCCTGCTCATCCTGGGCCGGGAACGGGCATGGCTGGTGGCGGTCTTCGCCTCCCCGCTCATCCTCTTCACCCTCGGCTCGACCCTCGACCCGGTCGCGCTCGCCCTGGGCGTGTGGGCGATGGTCCTCTTCTCCGGCTCTCCGCCGATTCGCCCGCGCAGCTGGCTGGCCGGCGTGCTGCTGGGCATCGCGACTTTCATCAATCCGCTCGCCCTCCTCGTCCTCCTCGCCCTGACCGTGGCCGGACCGCACCCTGCTCGTGGGCTGCGGCCCCGCAGTCCGCGCATGATGCTGGCCTCGGCGACGGTCACCTCGGCGCTGCTGCTCGCGATCGACATGACCGCCATCGATCGGATCGTGCACTGGTATTCCGATGCGATCGACGGCGGCTCCTTCGCTTCGATCCTGCTCATGGCCGAACTCGGCGACGTCTCCCTGTGGGCGCCGCTGTGGATCATCGCCAGCGGCGGAGTGATCCTGGCCGTCGCGGTCTGCCTGTACATGGTCCGAGCCACCGGACTCGACCCGGCCGTGTCCGCCTGCCTGCTCATCGGCGGTTGCCTGCTGCTGGCTCCGGGCCTCATGCCCTGGGACAGTCTGTGGCTCCTGCCCTTCGCCGTCCTGGCGATCCGCCGCTGGTGGGTGCTCATCGTCTGGACCCTCGCCGAGGCGGTGTTCGCCATCGGCATCCAGCTCGGCGACGTCTCCGGCTTCGAGCCCTCGAAGGGACTCGACCCCGCGTTCGTCGCCGTCTTCGCCTTGCTGCGACTGCTCGCGCTCGTCCTCGTCGTGATCATGGCCGGTGAGAACCTCTACCGGCGGCGCATCCGCGGTATGCCGGTCTCCGCAGCCTCTCCTCGGCGTGGGCAAGAGCACTAGCTCGGACATGACAGCGTGAGCACCGTTCGACTAGACTAGCGAAGTCTGTTCCCATTTCGTGACCAGCACGGAGGCGGAACGGGCATGCATATACCCTCCTGCCATGGACCGACCATGGCCGCAAAGACCAGAGGAGGTGGGTGACATATGCGTCAATACGAGCTCATGCTCATTCTTGATAACGACCTCGAAGAGCGGACGCTGGCTGACACCGTGAACAACCTGATCAAGGTTGTCCCGGCTGAGAACGGCACCGTCGACAACGTGGATATCTGGGGACGTCGTCGCTTCGCGTACGAGATCCAGAAGAAGTCCGAAGGCTACTACGTCGTGGTCGATTTCCACGCCGAGCCCGCAACGACCAAGGAACTCGATCGTCAGCTCGGACTCAACGAGTCCGTTCTGCGCACGAAGATCCTCCGCCCGAACGCCAAGTAAGGCATTCAAGCTACCTCGCTTCAAGGAGCATTCAATGGCAGGCGAAACAGTCATCACGGTCGTCGGGAACCTGACCAGCGATCCCGAACTGCGCTTCACACCGAACGGTGCGGCAGTCGCAAACTTCACCGTGGCCTCGACGCCGCGTATCTTCGACCGTCAGGCCAACGAGTTCAAGGACGGGGAGACCCTGTTCCTGCGCTGCTCGGTGTGGCGTGAAATGGGAGAGAACGTCGCCGAATCCCTGCAGCGCGGTACTCGGGTCGTCGTCCAGGGACGACTGAAGTCCCGGTCCTTCGAAACCAAGGAAGGCGAGAAGCGCACGGTCATGGAGCTGGACGTCGACGAAGTCGGCCCCAGCCTGCGACGCGCCACCGCTCAGGTGACGAAGAACACCCCCGGCGGCGGAGGATTCTCCGGCGGCGGCAACTTCGGCGGAGGCCAGGGCGGAGGCGGCCAGCAGGGCGGCTTCGGCAACCAGCAGTCCTCCGGATGGGGCAACAACCCCCAGCAGGGCGGCCAGCAGGGTCGTCCTCAGCAGGGCGGTTACGGCCAGGGCAACAGCGGACCGGCAAATGACCCTTGGGCATCATCGAACCCGCAGAGCGGCAACGGCGGCTGGGGCAACCCTGGCGCCGACGAACCCCCGTTCTGATCCACGTCTGAAGACATTTCGTTAACAGGAGATACTCATGGCAAAGCCAGAGATCCGGAAGCCTATCAAGAAGAAGGCTAATCCGCTCAAGAAGGGCGAAGCGGCGAACATCCACTACAAGGACACCGCTACGCTCCGCAAGTTCATTTCCGACCGCGGCAAGATCCGTGCACGTCGTGTCACCGGTGTGACCGTGCAGGAACAGCGCGTCATCGCAAAGGCTGTCAAGAACGCCCGCGAGATGGCACTTCTGCCCTACTCGAGCTCAGCTCGCTGATCGGAGGGAAAGAAACATGCCTAACCGCAAAGTGATTCTCAACCAGGAAGTCGACGGCCTCGGTGCCGCCGGCGATGTCGTCGAGGTTCGTGCCGGATACGCACGCAACCTGCTGCTGCCCCGTGGCTGGGCATCCGCATGGTCCGCAGGCGCGGAGAAGCACATCGAGGCTCTCCGCAAAACCCGCCAGGCCAAGCAGATCGCCAACCACGATGAGGCCGTGAAGGTCAAGGGCGAACTCGAGTCGACCACGGCTCGCATCGACATGAAGGCCGGCAAGAACGGTCGCCTGTTCGGCGCCGTCACCCCGGCTCTCGTGGCCGAGGCCCTGCACAATGTCACCGGGCGCGATTTCGATCGTCGCCAGGTCGCTCTGACCGGTCACGTCAAGACCCCCGGCAGCTACAGTGCTGTCGTGCGCGTCAGCGACGAGATCACCGCGAAGATCAAGTTCGAGGTCATCGGCAAGGCCTGATCCCGGCCCCGATCACCTCAGCACCGCCGAGGCGGCACCCGACCAGGGTGCCGCCTCGGCTTTTGTGCATGTGGTTCACAACGCTGGGTTCAATGTTCAGGGTAAGTCACCTGCTGTTCGGATCCGACGACAGCACCCTCGCTCAGCTTCGCCGCATCGACGTGTCCGGGGCCGAGCACGTGGGCGACATCGAGATCTCGTGCCAGCAGCCAATCGGCGATGAGTCTGCGGTGGCAGCGCCACCAGACGGCCTCCGAGCACATGAGCGCGCAACGGCTGGTCTCACCCCAGCTGACGAGGGTGTCGAGGTCTTCGCGAAAGCCCTCGGACAGGGCATGGTCTGCATAGTTGTGGAAGCTGCGGTTCTGCCACCATCCATTGACCTCTAAGGGCACAGTGCGACTGACGGGACGCCGACCCGTCAGCTCGTCGAGCCGCCTGAGTTCGATCCCCTCCTCGGCGAGTGCGGTGGTCAGCGTATCGGCGTTGAACTGGGGGTTCTTGTTCGAACCCGGCAGTTTGCGGACATCGACGACCACCTCCGTGCCGGTGTCGGTGAGCAGATCGATGAACTCGTTCAGGGACCGGTTCGAATGTCCGATCGTCAGGAACGGCGCGATGTCGGAGGCCGGGGCAGCTCTCGTCATCTCTTCTCGACGCGATGGAGAGCGCTGCCCTTGTGCGCGGCGATGTGATCGGTCTTATCGCTTCTGATCTCGTACTGCGGCTCGTCGGCCGAGGCCCTGCGATTGTGACCCTTGTACTCGAAGTCCGAGGTGTGGACCTTGGTGATCGTCCCCGAGACCTCTCCGGCCTCTGAGTTCCACGCCACGTGGTCACCGACGGAGAATTCGGCTCCCATGATGCCTCCCTGCTGCCGAGGATTGCTGGTGGCTCCATCCAAGCATGAACCGCAGCAGAGGGGAACCCGGTGTGGGATTCGGGTGCTCTCGGCTGCGGTTCGTTGTTGTCTGACCGGTGCGGACGCACCGAGTCGCTGGGGACTGTCAGGAGTGCCGGCCTAGGAGCGGTCGGTGCTGAGGTCGACGATGAGGGCGTCGATGAAGGATTCGCAGGCGGCGATCTGCTCGAGTTCGATGAATTCATCGGGAGCGTGGGCCTGGGCGATGTCGCCGGGTCCGCAGACGACGGTCGGGATGCCCGCCTCGGAGAACAGACCCGCCTCGGTGCCGTAGGTGACCTTGTCATCGGTGGCGATGCCGCCCCAGTCCGCGGCGAGCGAGACGATTTCGGCGTCATGCGGAGTCTCGCAGCCAGGGGCCTCGGCTTCGATGGCGAAGTCGACGCCCGCATCCGCGTTCTCTGCGGCCATGGCCCGGCCAAGGCGCTCGGCCTCGGCGCGGAAGCGAGCGATGAGCGCCTCACGGTCGACCGTGCCGAGTGAGCGGAACTCGAACTGCACGCTCGCCTCGGCGGGGATCGTGTTGACGGCGATGCCGCCGGTGAACGTGTTCGCCGTGACCGTCGTGAAGGGCACGACATAGGCCTCGTCGAAGGGCCCTTCGGTGCGGAATTCGGCGGCAACGGCGTGGACGAAGGCGACGAACTCGGAGGCGTAGGCGATGGCGTTGACGCCTTCGGGCGTGAGCGAGGAGTGGGCGGCGACGCCGTGGAAGTCGACACGGAAGACGTTCATCGACTTGTGCCCGCGGATGACGCGCATGCTCGAGGGCTCTCCGACGACGCAGCCGCGGGGAGCGAGCTCGGCGGCGGTGATCGCCTCGACGAGGCTGATGGCGCCCACGCATCCGATCTCCTCGTCGTAGGAGAAGGCGAGGTGGATGGGTTCACGCAGCTGGGCGGTGGCCAGTCGCTCGAGGCGGGAGAGGATGACGCCGATGAAGGACTTCATGTCCGCACTGCCGCGGGCGAAGTACTTGCTCTCGCGGATCTCGGGCGTGAAGGGGTCCGAGGACCAGTCCTGGCCGTCGACGGGGACGACGTCGGTGTGTCCCGACAGCACGATTCCGCCGGTGGTCGTGCCGTCGGCGGCCGGGATGGTGGCGAGCAGGTTCGCCTTGGTGCCCTCGGCGTTCGGGATCCGCTGGAAGCTGATGCCCGCGGCGGCGAGACGGCCCTCGACGTGTTCGATGAGCGGGAGATTCGAGTCCCGGCTCGTCGTGTCGAAGGTGATGAGATCGGTGATCTCGGCGATGGTGGCCTCGGCGGGCTGAGCTGGCACGACTGCTCCTGTTCGTCGGCTGCGGATGGTATCGATCCGGTCGTGTCGTCGATCTGCGGGGAGGGCTGAGTGCGCCCCGGTGCAGAACGGCGGCGACCAGACGCCTTCACTCTACTGGGCGGACTTCGGGCGGATGCGCACCGGCTCGGTGGGCGAGACCTCTGAACAGGCGGACCGGGGTCGGGATCGGGGTCGGTCGGGATCGGAGAGCATGTGGAGCACGCGCACGTCGATGTGCGATGACCACGGCGCGTAGCGGCGCTCAATCGTTAGACTGAAACGATGAACCCATCTCTCCCCTCCGACTGGCGTCCGTGGCGGGCGCCCTCTCAGTCAGAGGGGCGCCGGCCCGATCGCTGCGACCTCGAGCTGGCCCGGCGCTGTGGCAGCGGCCGTGACGACGTCCTTCCCTATCCGGACGATGAGCGATGTGCGGGAAGAGTGCGTCTCCTCATCGTCGGCGTAAACCCGAGCCCGTGGACCGCAGCTGTCAACGCGCCCTTCGCCCGACCGGGGAATCGCTTCTGGCCTTCGCTCCATCTCGGCGGAGTCATCGAATCCGCCGTCGACGCTTCTCGCGGATTGTCTCGTGCGGATGAGCAGATGCTCGCGGAGCGGGGCATCGGCATGACCAATCTGGTCTCTCGGCCCACAGTTCGAGCCGACGAGCTCGATGCCGCTGAGCTCCGGCGCGGCGGTGAACGGACGGTCGGGCGTGTGCGCACGATTCTCCCCCGAGCAGTCGCCGTTGTCGGCATCACCGCGTTCCGAGCGGCGTTCAGCGCACCGCGTGCTCGAGTGGGAGAGCAGGACCCGAGCAGGATCAGCGGATGGCCCGATGGCACAACGCTGTGGGCCCTGCCCCATCCCAGCGGTCTGAATGCCCACGAGACGGTGGACAGCCTGGCTGAGCATTGGCGGACAGTGTGGGCCGCGGTGAACAGAGGCGACGAGTCGGATCAGCCGTGTGAGCAGCCCGGCTCTGAGGCGCGATGACTATCTTCTGGTGGCACACAACCCCGTCGTGGCCTCACAACCGCGAGTTACCTAAATAACCACCCGTTGCACCGGTGCGGTGTGAGGCTGACGGTGTCCGATGCTCAGATCCGCGCGAGGATGAGCAGGGCTGCATTGGCGGCGTCGAGGCCGTCAGCAGGGATCTCTGCGGCCATCTCCTCGCGCATGACCGCACGTTTGACCGGGTCCATCGTCAGCTGAGCTGAATAGGTGAACACCATCGACAGCCAATCGTGCTTCGAGGAGTGGAGGTCTTCGGTGAATGAGGACTCGAAGGCAGTGAATCCCGTGGCGCGCAGCTGGGCGAGAGCCGGATGCTCGACGGGCTCGAAGGACTCTGCAGCGCCTGCAGTTCCCAGACTCGCGCTCGTGCCTTCGGGATGGAATCGTGCGGCGATCGCCTCGAGCCGGGTGCGCAGATCACCCTTCGGTTCGATATCGTTCCAGGCCAGGGCCAAGCTTCCTCCGGGCACGAGGAGCGTCCGGATCCGCGGCAGGGCGACCAGCGGATCAACCCAGTGAAAGGACTGTCCGAAGCTGATGAGATCGAAGGTGCGGTGTTGTCCATCCCAGTCCTCGAAGGTCGAGACCTCCACCTCGAGGCCTTTCGCCCGAGCCATGGCGGCCATCTCGGCATCGGGCTCGACCGCCAGGACCTCGGCGCCGGCATACTTGAGCTGGGAGGCGAGGATGCCCGTGCCCGAACCGACGTCGAGGATTCGCGGAACCTTCGCGCCGGAGCCGGCGGCGTGCATGATCGCCGTGATCAGCGCGGAAGGATATCGCGGTCGGTAGGCGTCGTAGTCGGCGGCCACCTCGCCGAATGATTCCGCACGCTCACGATCCTCGAAGTACTCCATCCACCGAGCGTATCGCCCGCGAGCGGGCCGACGGCATCGTGTGAACGGGTATGTTCGCGTCAGACTCTGCGCGATGAAGGTTCGGGGAATCCGTGAGACTCAGACCATTATCGACGAGCGTCGGTTCGAGGGGGTCTACCTCAAGGTTGCTGTTCCTTCTCCTACAGGTGGTCGCAGAACCACCCGGTGCAACGGTGTGGTGTGCGGGGCACGAGGCGTTGTGCTGCTGGAGCGTGGGTGTGTCAGCAACGGTGTGGGATGCTCCCGACCGACCTCTCGCCAGGACTCCCCGCCGGATTCCCAGCTGTGAACTCGCCTGCGGATGCAGGCCGACCGCCGGGATTTCGCTAGAGTCGGTGCCCAGGGGGTAACGATGTCGATCGAGAAAGCACCATCCGTGCCGCGTTTCGGTGCAGGAGGCGGAGCCGGCGGTCCGGCCGAGCTCGGACCCGAGGACCAGGAGCGCGCACGCGGGCTGAAGAGGATGCGCACGCTTGCGCTGTCCCTGCTCATCCTCGCCACGCTCATCTTCCTCTCCACCCACATCTTCACCGACAACACCGGCGTCTGGGGCTTCGTCTCCCGCGCCTCCGAGGCGGCGATGATCGGCGCGATCGCCGATTGGTTCGCCGTCACCGCGCTCTTCCGCCACCCTCTGGGCCTTCCGATCCCGCACACTGCGATCATCCCGCGCAAGAAGGACACGCTCGGGGCGAGCCTGTCGGCCTTCGTCGCCGCGAACTTCCTCCACGCCGAGGCGGTGTCGACGAAGATCCGATCCGTCGAGGTCTCCCATCGCGCCGGCGCATGGCTGGCCAAACCCGGCAACCGGGACATCGTGGTCGACCGTGCCGCGGGTGGGCTCGAGTACGTGCTCGCCCGCATCGACGACGGCTCCATCCAGGCGCTGACCAGAAACGTCATCGTTCCCCGGCTCGTGGCGACGCGGAAGACTCCGGTGCTGGCACAGCTGCTGCGCCAGATCGTGCTCGACGGGGCCCACCACAGACTGGTCGACCTCGTGATCGCCGAGGCGCACACCTGGCTGCGCGACAATCCGCAGGTCATCGACGAGATCGTCCACAATCGGGCACCGTCCTGGGTGCCCGACTTCGTCAACGAACAGCTGGCGAACAGGCTGCAGCGTGAAGTGCTCGGCTGGGTCGCCGATGTCCGCGACAACGAGTACCACAAGGCTCGTCAGGCGCTCGACGCCTGGCTCGTCGACCTCTCCGACGACCTGGAATCCGACTCGTCGCTGTCGGCTCGGGCCGAGGACATCATCAACGACCTGCTCAGCCAGGAGGGAGTCGTCGACTCGGTGCTCGAGATCTGGAACTCGCTCAAACAGCTGCTGCGCGAGGCCATCATCGACACCGACGGCGAGGTCCGCGCCCGCATCTGGCAGCTCATCGGCGAATTCGCCGAGCGCCTGCAGACCGATTCGGACTTCTCACGACGCATCGATGACCGGATCGCCACCACGGCCGGCGATCTCGCAGAGAGCTTCGGGCCGGAGATCGCCAGCGTCATCTCCGACACGATCGAACGCTGGGACGCGAAGGAGGCCGCCGAGCGCATCGAACTCTACGTCGGCCGCGACCTCCAGTACATCCGCATCAACGGGACCGTCATCGGAGCCCTCGTCGGACTGGCGATCCACACCGTCATCGTGCTGCTGCCGGGGTGAGCCAGGCTGGTGGACCCGCGGTCGGGCAGGTCATCCCCGGCGGACGGTCGCGGGCTGAACAGACCTCTGCTCAGGCCTCGGGCGGCTGACCCGTGTTCGCGTCCTGGTGGACGAGCTGGATGAGGTTGCCGACGGTGTCATCGAGAACGGCAGTGGTGACCGGTCCCATCGACATCGGTTCCTGGGTGAAGGTCACACCCAGTCCGACGAGACGGTCGTACTCGGCCTGGACATCATCGACGGCGAACTGGTTGATCGGCACACCATCGGATCTGAGTGCCTCGGTGTACTCCGCTGCCGCCGGGTGCCCCTTCGGTTCGAGGACCACCTCGACACCATCGGGGTTCTCCGGTGAGACCACGGTCAGCCAGCGGAACTCGTCCCCGACGGGAATGTCGACCTTCGGAATGAATCCGAGCCGGTCCGTGTAGAACTTCAGCGCGCGAGCCTGGTCATCGACCGGAATGCTGATCCACTGTGCTCTCATACTGACTCCTTGAAGCGATGCGAAAGTGATGCGGGGTCTAGAGCATACGCGGGTTTCGGCTCGGGAGGAACTGAGATCCGACGTCGGGTTTTCCTCCCTGCGATCACCGGATGACTCCATGGTCACTTGCCGCTGCCCGCGACACGATTGAGGTATGACCACTTCTCAGCTTCCCGCAATCATCACCGCTCGCGGCGTCGCCAAGCACTACGGACAGACCTATGCGTTGGCCGGCGTAGATCTGGGGATCGGCCTCGGCGAATCCTTGGCGATCATGGGGCCCTCCGGATCGGGCAAGACGACCCTCCTGCACTGTCTCGCCGGCATCATCCGACCCGACGAGGGACACATCGGACTCGCGGCGACCGACCGCAACGCGGCCGCCGACATCACCTCGCTCAAGGAATCCGGCCGCATCGCACTGCGACGTGAGATATTCGGCTTCGTCTTCCAGCAGGGGCTGCTGCTGCCCGAGCTCACCGCCGTCGACAATGTCGCGCTCGCCGCCATGCTCGCGGGCATGAGTCGCGCGGAGGCCACCCGCCATGCCCGCGCGTGGCTCGATCGCCTCGGCCTCGCCGAGCATCTCGACAAGCGCATCGGCCAGCTCTCCGGCGGACAGGCCCAACGGGTGGCCATCGCCCGCGCCCAGGTCACGCAGCCCGTGGTGACCTTCGCCGACGAACCCACGGGCGCACTCGACTCCCGCACCTCCGCTGAGGTGCTGACAGAACTGTCGGACTCCACGACGGGCCGTGGTTCGACGCTCGTGGTCGTCACCCACGATGAGAGCGTGGCCGCGCGCTGCTCGCGTGTGGTGCGCCTCGCCGACGGGCGGATCGTCTCCGACTCCGCACAGTCTCCTTCAGGCCAGACGGGCGGGTTACACGCTGATCAGGCACCGCCGTATCCCGACTGCCCGGCACCGACCCGATACGCCGCTCCGCCCGAGCACCAGCCGATGGGTCGGCCCGCTCCGGGCGACAGGTGATGGACACCCGCCCGATCCGTCAGCCGCTTTCCGATCACCGCGTCAAGGAGCCCCTGTGACCACCGCAACCCGTGTCGTCCCGCTCGTCCTCGGCCGCAGGACGGTCACTTCGGCCAGTGCCCTGCTCGTGCTCAGCGCGTTCTTCGCCTGCACCACTCTGTTCCTCACCGTCGCCGCGGGCGCCTGGATGTTCTTCCAGACTCCGCCCTCGCCCGACCCCGAACTGCAGGGGATGGACGGGATGTACAAGTTCCTCGCGAGCTTCGCGACCGTCCTTCTCGTCATTCCGGCCAGCACCTTGGCGTCCGCCTCGGCGACGCTGTCCGCACGCCGTCAGGACGAGCGACTGTCGACGATGTCCCTGCTCGGTGCCGAGCGGTCGGCCATCGTCGCCCTCGCGGTGGCCGAGCCGCTGGTGCCGGCGATCTGCGGAATCGTCCTCGGCGTGCTCGGGTACCTGGGCCTGGCGTGGCCCGTCAGCTTCATCCGCTTCATGGGCGAGCCGATCGGATACGTCGACATGCTCATGCCGCCCCTGCTGGTGGCCGCTGTGGTCGTCTTCCTCATCCTCGTCTGCATCGCCTCGGCACTCCTCGGGCTGCGCAAGGTCGCGATCTCCCCACTGGGGGTGCGGACGAAGGCGCTCGAGCGCAAGTTCCCGTTCGCTCGAGTCATCGTCGCCGGACTCCTCATCCTCGCCCTGCCGGTCGCTCTGACCGTGTCACAGAACGGCGGTCTCGGCATCGGTGTCGTCCTCTCTGCGATCGTCGTCGTCTTCGTCCTCGGCCTCCTCGTCGTCGACCTCGTCGGCGGGTTGCTCATGCGGTGGTTCGCACACCTCAGCGGCAGACGAGCGGCGACACCCGTGAGGCTGATCGCCGCCCGCCTGGTCTCCGACGATCCGAAGCGCTTCTGGCGACGGGTCTCGGGTGTGGCCATGACGGCCTTCGTCGCAGCGATCGGCGGCACCGGCATCGCTCTCATGCAGATCGGCACGGACGCTGCCGAGGGCCCCGAGGTCGCAATGGCACGGGCGGAGATGAACCTGTTGCAGGACATCTTCACCGGAGTCCTGCTCGTCCTGGGCATCTCGATCCTGCTCATCGCCGTCTCTGCCCTGATCAATCAGGTCGCCGACATCTACGACCGCGCGGACACCTTCCAGGATCTCTACGCCGCCGGCATGGACCCTGACACCATGCACCGAGCCATGGTGCGAGCGGTGATCGGTCCCGTCATCTGGGTCTCGCTGCTGGCGGGCGGGCTCGGTCTCCTGCTCGTTCTGCCGCTGGCCGGCGCGGCGCTCGTGTTCAAGCCGATCACCTTCCTCACGATCCTGGCGTCAGTGGCCGTCGGAGTCCTCATCATCCGCCTCGGCCTGCAGGTGGCGAAGCCGATCCTCGTGTCCGTGGCGACGTCGGGACGTTCCCGGGACTGAGGTCGCCGAACCGGCGCCATGCCCGAGCCTGACCGAGGCGGCCCTGCGATTGCGGGGCCGCCTCGGTGGTGTCATGAGCGTCTCCTACCCTGGTGTCGGAACCCCCTGCCGTGGTCCGGGTACAGTTGGAGGGCGCCGAAGGCGGGTGACCGTGGTCGCGGGCGAGTGCCGACGAGCTTGTAGGAAGAGGAACTTAAGTGAGCAACGATCAGGGCTATGACGGTCTGAGGACCCCGCCGCAGGACGTCGAGGCCGAACAGAGCGTGCTCGGAGCGATGCTCCTGTCGAAGGACGCCATCGCCGACTGCGTCGAGATGATGAAGGGCGACGACTTCTACAAGCCCGCTCACGAAACCATCTACGAGGCGGTCCTCGACCTCTACTCCCGCGGTGAGCCCGCGGACTCGGTGACGGTGGCGAACTATCTGACGAAGACCGGCGACCTCGCCCGCGTCGGCGGCGCCGCCTACCTGCACACCCTCATCTCCTCCGTCCCGACGGCGGCGAACGCCGGCTACTACGCCGCGATCGTCAGCGAGCAGGCCGTGCTGCGCCGCCTCGTCGAGGCCGGCACCCGCATCGTGCAGATGGGCTACGACGCCGAAGGCGACACCGACGATGTCGTGAACTCCGCGCAGGCTGAGATCTACAAGGTCACCGAACGCCACACCACCGAGGACTATGTCATCCTCTCGGATATCCTCGGCGAGGTTGCCCAGGAGATCGAACGCAACGGCAACACCGACGGCCAGACCGCCGGTGTGCCCACCGGGTTCATCGAATTCGACAACCTCACGAACGGTCTGCATCCGGGCACGATGATCGTCATCGCCGCCCGACCCGGTGTGGGCAAGTCGACGCTGGCGCTGGACTTCATCCGTTCGGCGGCGATCCACAACGATCAGGCCGCGGTGTTCTTCTCCTTGGAGATGGGCAAGAACGAACTCGTCATGCGCCTGCTCTCCGCCGAGTCCGAGATCCCGCTGCAGAACCTCCGCCGAGGCGAGCTCAGCCCGCACGACTGGACGACGTTGGCGGCGACCGAGGCGCGCATCAACGGTGCCCCGCTGTTCGTCGACGATTCGCCGAACATGGCACTGACGGAGATCCGGGCGAAGTGTCGCCGGCTCAAACAGCAGCACGATCTCAAGATGGTCTGCGTGGACTACCTGCAGCTGATGTCCTCGGGCAAACGCGTCGAATCCCGTCAGCAGGAGGTCTCGGAGTTCTCACGTTCGCTCAAGCTGCTGGCCAAGGAACTCGAGGTCCCGGTCATCGCGCTGTCCCAGCTGAACCGCGGCAGCGAGCAGAGGACGGACAAGCGGCCGATGATCTCCGATCTGCGTGAATCGGGTTCGATCGAGCAGGACGCGGACATGGTGCTGCTGATCCACCGTGAGGACATGTACGACAAAGAGCACGAGCGCGCCGGCGAGGCCGACATCATCGTCGCCAAGCACCGTGCGGGACCGACGATGGACATCCCCGTTGCGTTCCAGGGCGCGAAGTCCCGGTTCGTCAACATGCCGCAGTGACGGCAGGAGGTACCGATTCTGCGGCCAGCAGGTTGGTCGGTACCCAGCTCCCCGGAGCAGCCCCGTATGCCATCTCGAGACAGAGGTGTCGCATCGGGTGTGACAACGGCACCTGCGGCGGCGTTGTCTCGCGCATGAGTCCAGCGTCGTCTGTGTCTCGCCGCCGATCAACCAGCAGAGAAGAGGGCGCGGAGGTTGGCGGTCATTCTGTCTCCCTGGCTGCGGAGCGTCCGTGCGTCATACCGGTGGGGATCCCGATATTCACGGGCTCAGCAGGTCCGCAGCAATTCGCGGTCTCATCGGCCATGCCAAGGCTCGTGTCGCACGAGGCACCGATATCGGCCGAGCAGACTCCGGTTTCGGGGAGGACGAGTTCGACTCTGTCGGCGGCGTCCTGATCTCCGGCCAGGGCGGCGACGATCGAGCGGACCTGCTCGTACCCGGTGAACATGAGGAAGGTGGGCGCGCGACCATACGACTTCATCCCGGCGATGTAGAAGTCCTGCTCTGGGTGGGCCAGCAGGCTCGCTCCATGTGGTGGAACGGTCCCGCAGCTATGGTGTTCGGGGTCGATGAGGGGTCCGAGCTGCGTGGGCGCTTCCACCACCGGATCGAGATCGAGCCGCAACTCACGCAGGAAGTCCAACGCGGGCCGGAAGCCGGTCGTCGGGACAAGCCGATCGACCCGCAAAGACACTGGTCCATCGGGTGTGGCACCTGTGACGGTGAGCTCATCTGCGGATTCGAGTTCGGTGATGTTCATCGACGTGTGAACCTCGATCTGACCGGATTCGACGAGGTGTCGCAGCCGAGTCCCGAGAGCTCCGCGAGCGGGAAGACCGTCTTGGTCGCCACCACCGTAGGCGCTGCCAGGATCGGCACCGCGAATGGCCCAACTGATCCGAGTGCTGGGTTTTTCCTCACTGAGCTGGCCCAGCGCCAGCAGAGTGTTTGCGGCCGAGTGCCCGGCACCGACGACGAGAGCGTGCCGACCTGCGAACTGCTCGCGGTCGCTTCCCAGGACATCCGGCAACGGCGATGTCACGAGCCCGGCGTCACGAGCAGCCGTCTCTCCGATGGCGGGAAGGCCTGCTTGCCCGAGCGGGTTAGGTGTATCCCAGGTGCCCGATGCGTCGATGACTGCACGGACCTCATGGTCGTCGACCTTTTCGTCGGTATTCTGCGTTCGGACGAGGAAGGCCGCGTTTTCACGACCCGGTGTGCGTGTGCGATCCAAACCGACTCGGCTCACGGCGATGACTCTCGTGTTTGTATGGATCGTATCGCACAGCTGAGGGGTGTCCGCCAGCGGTGTCAGGTAGTCGCCCACGAGTTCGGCACCTGTCGGCAGGCAGTCACCGTCGGGCTCCTGCCAGTCCGTGGAGTCGAGCAGTGTGCGTGCGGCTTGATCGATGTTGTACTTCCACGGGGAGAAGAGACCGATGTGGCCCCATTCGAGGATGGCTGCCGCCGGCGTGGGTCCGCCTTCGAACACGATGGGCTCAATCCCTCGTGTGACCAGGTGGGCTGCCGCGGCGAGACCGACCGGTCCGGCTCCGATGACAGCGACCGGCAGGTCGGTGGTGGGTGTGCTGTCAGGCATGATGAGCCTCCGGGTCTGTGGTGGTGAGCTGGTTCGGGAAGAAGGGGGCGCGCGACCAGAGGGCGACGTAGACGAGCGCCACGAGGATCGGGACTTCGATCAGCGGGCCGACGACACCGGCCAATGCCTGCCCCGAGGCGACTCCGTACGTGCCGATAGCGACAGCGATAGCGAGTTCGAAGTTGTTGCCCGCTGCGGTGAATGCCAGCGTGGTCGTCTTCTCGTAGCCGAGGTTCAAGACACGTCCGGTGATCATGCCGATGGCGAAGACAACCACGAAGTAGACCAGCAATGGCAGGGCGATGCGTGCGACGTTCAAGGGGTTCGAGGTGATCTCATCGCCTTGGAGTGCGAAGAGAACAACGATGGTGAACAGCAGTCCATAGAGTGCCCAGGGACCGATGCGTGGTAGGAACCGGCCCTCGTACCATTCACGGCCTTTCGTCCTTTCTCCGATGGTGCGGGTGAGACAGCCTGCAATCAGTGGGATGCCGAGGAAGACGAGCACGCTGAGGGTGATAGTCCAGAGCGAGAAGCCACTGCTGGTCGTCGGCAGTCCGAGCAGGCTCGGCAGCCATTGGAGATAGAACCAGCCTAGGAGACCGAAGGCGAGGACTTGGAAGACTGAGTTGATCGCCACGAGCACGGCTGCGGCTTCGCGGTCACCGCAGGCGAGGTCGTTCCAGATGAGCACCATCGCGATGCAGCGTGCCAAGCCGACGATGATCAGTCCGGTGCGGTATTCGGGAAGGTCGGGGAGGAAGATCCACGCGAGAGCGAACATGAATGCGGGTGCGGCCAACCAGTTGATGAGAAGGGAGGTGATCATCAGCTTCTTATCGGCCAGCACGTGACCGGTCTCGTTGTAGCGCACCTTAGCCAGCACCGGGTACATCATCACCAGAAGCCCCACAGCAATCGGCAGTGAGACTTCGGCGACTTTCACCGAGTCCACGATCCGCCCGATACCGGGGACGAGCCGTCCCAATAGGAGACCGAGGATCATCGCTGCGATGATCCACACCGGTAAGAATCGATCCAGCGTCGACAGCCTCGCTGAAACGGGGGCAGCCGCGTCGACAGTGGTGGGGGTGTTCATTGAACTCCTTGCACAGGTGGGAGATGTCGAGGCCCGGAAACCTCAGAGATCGATATTTGTCGATATATATCTCAACACCACATATCGACATCAGTCAATGTATGGGCATAATGGAAGGGTGATGAGTGAACGGACATCGTCTGCCCCTGAAACCTGCTGCTCGACGCTGACGGGCGACCCGCTGAGCGTTGAGGATGCACAGGTGTTCGCGAGAATCTTCAAAGCGATCGCCGACCCCACCCGGTTGCGGCTCGTTTCTCTTGTCGCATCACATGAAGGCAACGAAGCCTGCGTCTGCGATCTCATCGATCCGGTGGGCTTGGGTCAGCCCACGGTCTCGCACCATTTGAAGATTCTGGTCGATGCAGGAGTGCTTCACCGGGAGAAGCGCGGCATCTGGTCGTATTACTCCCTCAAGGCTGAGACGCTGGAACGGGTAACGACGTTCCTGTCCGCCTCCTGACATTCATGCAGTGCTCATCGGTGTGTATTTCAGGCGGCATGGATGCCCATCAGTCGGAAGCCGTTTCTTGTTCCCCTGCACGATCGCCGCGGTGGCCGTACTTCACAGTTCCAATGAGAGCACTTCGTGAACCGGTGAAGCGTGACGCAGTGCGGAGTCCGGGCGCATCCCGATCTTCTGTGCGACCCGTTGGGAAGACCGATTGTCCTGGTGGACAACTGCGATGAGCCTCTGGCTGACACCTAGGCCACGGGCATGATCACGGCAGGCCAGTGCCGCCTCGGTGGCGTATCCGTTTCCCTGCGCGCTCGCCTTGATGTGATAACCGACTTCGAGATGAGGACGCTCGTTGACGATCTGCCAAGTAAGACCGCAGTCGCCGATGAACTTGCCGGAGAGAGTCTCCACTGTCCACAGTCCGAAGCCGTTCTCAGCATAACTCTGCCGGTTCCTTGCGATCCACTGTGAGGCTTCGGCACGGTCCTTCGCTTTGGGGTAGTACTCCATGACTCTCGGATCGCCCAGAAGTGCGGCCATCTCGTCGAGATCGTCGGCGTTCATCTCACGCAGGCGCAGGCGTCGTGTTTCAATGAGAGGCATGTGCTCAGGCTACGCCCGGTACCGGGTGCGAGGGACACAGTTGAGACTGAGAGGGCAGCGACATGGGACGAACGATGCAGGTCAGCGACAGTGTGGTCATCAAGGCGGCTGCGCTGGCGATCTGGGAGCAGGTCGCCGATCCGAGGCAGATGCCGCGGTGGAGCCCGGAGAACACGGAGGCCCGCACCCAGTCGCCCGAGCGGCCGCTGGCAGTCGGCGAGACCTTCGAAGGCAGCAACCGTCGGGGACCGGCGACATGGGTGACCGAGAGTGTGGTCATCGAATCGGAACCGGCCAGACGATTTGCCTTCACCGTGCGCAGGATCGGACCGCGCTCGCCGGTGCTTGCAGGCAGCAATGCCACGTGGTCCTATGATTTCGAGGACCTCGGCTCGATGACGCGTGTGACCGAGACCTGGACCGACGACCGCCGCGGATGGCCGGACTGGACGGCCTGGCTCTTCGACCGCATCGTCACGCGGGGTCGGAGCTTCGCGGACTTCCAGCGTCTGAATATCCACCGGACCCTGATGGCGATGAAGGACGACTTCGAAGCCGGTCGGTGACGCGGCTCCGGCGCCGAGGCGAAACCTCGGCGCCGGAATGATCATGCCCGGGAGGGTCCTCCCATCGTGCGGGAGGGCTCTTTCACCGTGCTGTGACGCCCGGGCCCAGAGGAAGCCCCATGAGATACCACAGGATGAACAGCACGATCCAGACGACGAGGTTGACCACAGCGATCGGCAGTACGAGCGACATCAGCGTGCCGACGCCGGCATTGGGACGGTGCTGACGGATGAATCCGAGGGCCAGGACGAAGTAGGGGCTCATGGGTGTGAGACTGTTCGTCGGGGCATCGGCGATGCGGAACATGGCCTGCGTGGTCTCCGGCGCGATGTCGAGGAGCATGAGCATCGGCACCAGGACCGGAGCGACGAACGCGTACATGGCCGAGCCCGAGGTGAGCACCAGGTTGAGGCAGCTGATGAAGAGCACGGCGACGACGAAGATGACGATCGGCGCAGCGCCGAGACGGTCGAGCAGACCGGCGCCCTCGATCGCGATGACCTGTCCGATGTTCGTCCATTTGAAATAGGCCAGGAACTGCGAGGCGGCGAAGAAGAGCACCATGACGGGCACGAGGGCCGCGACGCCCGGAGCCATGAGCTCGGGGATGTCGCTGAACTTCGTGATTGAACCGGCGATGACACCGTAGACGACGCCGACGGTGGCGAAGAACAGCATCATGATGACGGCGATATTGTTCATCAATGGCGAGTCGAGGACGCTTCCGCCCTCTCCGCGCAGCGGCGAGCCTGCGGGCAGGACGGCGATCACGAGCAGGCCGAAGAAGAGGACCGTGGCGATCCCCGCTCCCACCATGCCCCGCTGTTCGGCAGGCACCAGCTTCATGTCCGGCAGCGGCTCTGCATCGATCGAGGGTTCGGCGGCTTCGAGAGCCGCGACCCGCTTGGCGACGACCAGCTCGACCACCATGGTGATCGACAGCGCCAGCACGATCGACGACGATGCCGAGAAGAAGTAGTTCGACAGCGGGTTGACGTTGTAGCTCGGATCGATGGTGTGGGCGGCGGCGGTCGTCAGTCCGGCGAAGACGGCATCGGAGCCGGTCGGGATGAGGCCCACGCTGCTGGCGCCGCCGACGGCGACATACGCGACGACGGCACCGATGATCGGACTGCGTCCGACCGCCCGGTAGGCGATCATCGCCAAGGGGATCATCACCGCGAAGGCCGCATCGCCGGCGATCTGAGCGGCCATCGCGGTGATCGCGATCGTGAAGGTGACGTAGCGAGGATTCACCTGGGAGAGCATCCCCCGCATGAGCGAGGGAAGCAGACCGGTGGCATCGGCGACGGAGACGCCGAGTGCGACGACGACGATGAGTCCCAGCGGTGGGAAGTTCACGAAGTTCTCGATCGCACCGTCGAGCATCATATGCACGCCCTCGGTCGAGAGCAGGTTCTTGACGGCCACGGTCTCGCCGTTGGTCGGGTTGACCGAGGACAGCCCCCATCGGGCGAACAGCGCGCTGAGCAGCGCGACTATGACGGCGAGCCCGGCAAAGATCCAGAACGGATGGGGGAGCTTGTTGCCGGCTCTGTCGACGGCTTCGAGGAGCTTCATCACTCCCCTGGACAGGCGGCTCTGCCTGCCCTCCTCTGGTGGTGCTTGAATCGACACGAT
Source organism: Brevibacterium renqingii (assembly GCF_017808105.1). GTDB lineage: Bacteria > Actinomycetota > Actinomycetes > Actinomycetales > Brevibacteriaceae > Brevibacterium > Brevibacterium renqingii. The sequence goes on from NZ_JADBHF010000001.1 coordinate 154,190, forward strand.
TCTCCTTCTCAGGTGGTGGAATTGGCGATGCCGGCGACCGGCAGGATCACACGTGGGTGTGCGAGCCGGCAGCGGTGGCCGCACCGTAGAACATGTCGCCGCTGTTGTAGGCGGCGAGTCCGGCCCCCTCGGCGGGAATGACGATGATGCCGCCCATTCCGTTCCGTGCCGCGATGCGGTCGAGAACCTGCACGGTCGCCTCGTCGGCGCCGGCTCCGCTCAGCTCAACGCGAGCGTGCACGCTGTGGGCTGCGACCTCGGTGATGAAGACCTCCCCGGTGCCGGTGCAGGAGACGGCGACCGTGGCGTCATCGGCGAAGGTTCCGGCACCCACCAGAGGGGTGTCGCCGATTCGGCCGGGCTGCTGATTGACGATGCCTCCGGTCGATGTCGCCGCAGCCACGTGCCCGGAGGAATCGCGGGCCACGGCGCCGACGGTGCCGTGCTGGTCCATGGGATCGGGACGGTTCTGGAACGCGGCGAGCTCTCTGCGCCTCTTCTCGGTGATGAAGTGATCGGGGTCGACCGTTTCGACACCCCACTCGGCCAGCTGCGCCTCTGTCGGTGCACCGAACAGGACATGCTCGGACTGATCCATGACCGCGCGTGCGGCAGTGACCGGGTTGCGCACCGTCCTCACGCCCGCGACCGCACCGGAGGCTCCGTCGCCGGTCATCACCGAAGCATCGAGCTCGGCTGTTCCGCTCGAGGTGAGAGCGGCGCCGTGACCGGCGTTGAAATCGGGAGCGTCCTCGAGCTCGCGGACGGCGGCGATGACTGCGTCGACTGCCGAACCGCCCTCGGCGAGCACGGCATGGCCGGCGGCGAGGACCCTTTCCAGAGCGGCGTGCGCGCTGGCGGTCCCGTCCTCGGTCAGCGGGGTGGATCGATGGCCCGCCCCACCGTGGACGATGAGGAGCGGCTCGGTTCCCTGGCCGAACGACCTGAGGACGGTTTCTGGCATGTGATGTTCCCTTCATTTGTGCTGAGCGAAAACATCTTGGCATACTTGTTTCATCTGTGCAATACAGATCACATTTGAAATGTACATTTCAGTCACTGGAGGAAAACGTCCATGAATACGGTCGCGGAGATGATCAATTCCTCCATCGATTCGCTCAGCCCCACGGAGCGCAGAATCGCCCGTGCGCTGCTTGCCGACTACCCGAGCGTCGGCCTCGGCACAACGTCTTCCCTGGCGAGTGCGGCCAATTCGAGTGCGGCCTCCGTCATCCGCTTCTGCACCCACCTCGGTTTTGCCAGCTTCGGGCAGATGCAGGACCGTCTGCGCTCGGAGCTGACGACGCGGTCGGCGAGCCCATTGGCCCGCGCCGAGGAGGAGACCGCGCGTCGCGACGGTTCAGGCGGATTCGCCTCAAGCGGAGCGGATCGGGCTGCTCTGATCACACGGACGTTCCAGCAGAATCCCAGCTCGGAAATCGAGCGGCTCGTGAGGCTGCTGTCGAAGACCTCGAACCGAGTGGCCGTCGCCGGCGGCCACTACAGCGGCTTGGTCGGTCGGGTGGCCCAGCTGCAGCTGGCGAAGGTGCGACCGGACGTCGTCTTCCTGGAGGATCCGCTGGGACGCGACCTGCCTGCAGTGACCGATCTGCGCAGAAACGATGTGCTGCTGGTCCTCGATGTGCGGCGGTACCAGGATCATCTGTTTCAGGCCGCGGATGCGGCGAAGGGGAACTCCGCATCGGTCGCACTCATCACTGACCAATGGCTCTCGCCGATCGCAGGAATCGCCGATGTCGTTTTGCAGGCCGCCGTCGACGTGTCGTTCTTCGACAGTCAGGTCGGGTGCCTGGCACTCATCGAGGCGATCGTCCACGAGGCCGCGACCCGCATCGACGGAGCCGTCGACCGCCTCCGCGCGCTGGAGGAGCTGCGCCCCTCGCAGAAGTCGAACTGATTCTCGAGCAGGCCCGGCCCCGCAGCCTTCATTCCGTGAGCAGGCCGAGGTCCCGGAGCTCGGCGCGCAGCTTCGGTGCATCGTCGAAGACCAGTCCGATGAGGCCGAGGGAGCGAGCGGCCTCGACGTTCGCCGGCAGATCGTCGATGAAGACCGTCCGGGAGGCATCGAGGTCGAAGCGTTCGAGCAGAGTCTCGAAGATCGCGGCATCGGGTTTGATGAGCCCTTCGCGGCCGGAGACGACGACGTCTTCGAGCTCGGCGATCGCCGGTGCGACCTTCGGCGCATGGTGGAATGTCTCTGCCGACCAGTTCGACAGGCCCAGCAGCCGCGTCCCGGAGGCCTTGAGATCAGTGACGATCTCGGCCATTCCCTCGATCGGTCCCGTGAGGGACTTCTCGAAGCGTTCATAGTAGAGGGAGACGATCTCCCCGTGCCGGGGATCGCGTGCAGCGGCCCGGGCGACCACCTCGGCGACGGGGACGCCGCTGTCGGAGGCGGTGTTGAGTGCGGCGAAATCGGCTTCGGCGGCGAAGTCGCGCCACTGTTCGGGGCTCATGCGATCGGCGAGCGGGCCGGTCTGGTCCCAGCCGATGAGGACGTTGCCGAGGTCGAAGACGACCGTGGTCGGAATGTCACCGGTGTGTGCGGTCATGGCACCTGCTTGTCTGAGGGGGTGGATCGGTCAGAGCCAGGCTACCCGGACGTGCAGCATCTGCGCATGGAAAAGCGACCCTCCGCTGCGCACAGCCGAGCGTCCGAAGTCTCGGACAAGCTCGGTGTGCGCAGCGAAGAGCCGCTGTGTTTCTCAGAAGTCTCGGGTGAGACTCACCAAGAGTCTCAGAGGCCGCGGACGCGAGTCGCCTGCAGTCCCTTAGCACCCATCTCGGAGTCGAATTCGACATTCTGACCCTCGGTGAGCTCGCGGTAGCCGGTGGCTTCGATCGCGGAGAAGTGGGTGAAGACATCTGCCGAACCGTCGTCAGGCTGGATGAATCCGAAACCCTTTTCCGCGTTGAACCATTTCACGGTACCTGTAGCCATAATCTTTGTATCCTTATTTTTTAACTGATGACCGCATCTGCGGTCTTGCTGGTCGGATCCGTGGCCGGATCCGGCTTTCCCGTTGGATGGACTGAATCCGGGACTCAGGTCCAACGAAAATCTGTGGGGCACCGAGGTCGCCCGGATGTGAGCGAAGCACAGCTGCACTGAGGGCGGGGGATCCATCGTCGCAGTGACGACGGGAGACTCTCGGTATCGAAGGGGCACACGACGGTGCCGGATGGAAGTCGATGAGGAATTGGATGAAGAAGTGAAATTCGTGAGGGGCGCGGGCGGTAGACACACACCGGTCGGGCAACAGCACGGCACCGAGCGATTCTACCTACGCCTCCAGTGCCACGTCTTCGCACATGCTCAGATGCACGAACACGATCAATTCTAACAGAGCCCAGGGCACTTCGGTGACCAGGCGAGGTGCCGGAGTGCTCAAACGGCTCCGACGAGCAGGCGAGGCGCCGTCGAATCGCTCCGGGCGGACAGTTCCCGATCAGAGGCCCTAGGATTGTATGCAATCTGCCCGAGGCCCCCGAATGCAGGAGCGAAGGAAGTTGGACTTCTCCCACGGCACATCGTCGATCGGCCCGAGACGCCGGCGTCGGCTCGCAGCGAAGTACCGCAGGCGGCGCACAGTCGTCGCGACCCTGGCGATCCTCGTCATCGCCGTACCGGTGACCATTGTCGCGGCCGTGCACAATCTCAGTTCGAACATCTCCTCGGCACCCCTGCGCGCCGGCACCGAGAGCGGTGTGCCCGAGAAGCTCACGGACGAGACGAATGTGCTCATCCTCGGCTCCGACACCAGAGACCTCGAATCCGCCGAGGACGGGGGCTCCGCGCCCGGCTACGGCAGTGCCGAAGGCGCCCGCAGCGATGCGATGATCCTCGCCCATGTCGCCGCCGACGACTCGCGCATCGATGCCGTCCAGATCCCCCGCGACACGATCATGGACGTTCCCGCCTGCGAGGACACCGGCCATGGAGGTTCGGAGGCGTTCCACGGCATGATCAACTCGGCCCTCAACGCCGGCCCCGCCTGCTCCGTCTCCGCCGTCGAGAAGCTCACCGGCGTGAGGCTCGACCATTTCATCGAAGTCGACTTCGACGGCTTCGCCACGATCGTCGACGCCCTCGACGGCATCCCCGTCGACCTCGACGAACCGCTCCAGGACGAGAAGGCGAAACTCGATCTCCCCGCTGGAGAGCAGATGCTCGATGGCACGGACGCCCTCGCCCTGGCCAGAACCCGTCATGCGGTCGGCGACGGCAGCGACATCTCCCGTATGGGCAACCAGCAGATGGTCATGGAGGCCATCATCGATCGGGCGAAGAGCACCCGGACACTGAGCCGACCCGACAGGCTCTACAGTTTCCTCGACGCCGTCACCTCCTCTCTGCGCGTTGACGAGGACCTCGACTCGGTCACCGCTCTCGCCTCCTTGGCCTCGACGGCCTCCTCGGTGCCCGAGGACGCGATCAACTTCGAGATCATGCCCTGGGCACCGGCGCCGGAGAACCCCAACCGCGTCGTCAGCGCCCCCGAGGCCGAGGACGTGTTCACCGCCATCATCGACGACGAGCCGATCGCCGACCTCGTAGACTGACCCCGTGCCGGTCGACGAGCTTCTGCCCTTCCTCCTCGGCGTCGTCGTACTCGTCGGTGCCGCCGTTGTCATCCTCGGGTTCGCCGAGGTGGGGCTCGGGTGGCTGCCGATCGTGGCGATCATCCGGGCGATCGTCCAGCTCGCCCTTATCGCGTTCATCCTTCAGGGTGCGCTCAGCGCGTGGTGGGCCGTGTTCGCCTTCATCGCTCTCATGCTCACCACCGCCTCGCTGACCTCATTGCGACGTGCTCGAGAGCTTCCCCGCGGACCGGCAGGAGCCGTGGTGGGAGTCGTCGTCGGAGCACTCGTGACACTGGCGCTGGTACTCGCACTCGGCCTCGTCGAGCGAGAGTTCGAACGCGTCATCGCGATCGCGGGGATCGTCATCGGCAACTCGATGACGATCGCGACGCTGGCGATGCGCCGGTTCGCGGCGAACCTGCGCACGGGCGTCGGCGAGATCGAAGCCTGGCTGTCGTTGGGCGCCAGGCCGCGCCGGGCCGTGCAGCGTCTGCGGCAGGATTCGATCCGCGAGGCGTTGCTGCCGGGCCTCGACCAGACGAAGAACACCGGCCTCGTCACCCTCCCGGGAGCATTCGTCGGCGCCCTCTTCGGCGGTGCCTCACCGTTCGAAGCCGCGGAATTCCAGATCGTCGTCCTGGCCGCACTCGTGCTGGCCGGAGCCGTCACCGCCGTCCTCGGGACCTCCATCGCCGCCGGTGCCGGCCGTCTGCCGGCGCCCGAGCACTGAGCCGGTCGGCTGCCTGGACCGGAGCAGTGGGCGGACCGATCGGCGGCCGCACGCGATGACTCCGCGGGCACCACTGTCCAGTGAGCACTCATCCGCACCCCCTAGACTGGCCCGCATGTCTACGATCGAAATCACGCAAGACAACTTCGAGTCGACCATCAACGACAACGAAATCATCCTCCTCGACTTCTGGGCCGATTGGTGCGGTCCGTGCAAGCAGTTCGCCCCCGTGTACGAGCAGGCCGCCGAGGCCAACCCAGACATCGTCTTCGGCAAGATCGACACCGAAGCCCAGCAGCAGCTGGCCGGACTCTTCGCGATCTCCTCGATCCCGACCCTCGTGGCCTTCCGCGAAGGAATCGTCGTCTTCGCCCAGCCCGGCGCGCTCGCCGCGCCTCAGCTCGAACAGGTCATCAACGCAGTCAAGGGCCTCGACATGGATGAGGTCCGCGCCGAACTGGCCAAGCAGGACGCCGCCGGGTCAGCCGAAACCGACGCGAATTCTCCCGATTCGATCCCGGACGACCCGGGCACCGAGCAGTGAGCGACCACGCCGCCGACAACACAGCACACACCCCGCCTGACGGAGTGCCGGATTCCGTTGCGGCGTGGGAGGAGCGCTACTCCGGGTCCGAGGACCCCGTGTGGTCGGGCAACCCGAACGAGGCCCTCGTGGCCACTGTCGGCGATATGGCCCCCGGCCGCGTCCTCGACGTCGGCTGCGGAGAGGGCGCCGACGTCATCTGGTTGGCCGAGCACGGCTGGGACGCCACCGGCATCGACCTCTCGACCACGGCCATCGACCGCGCCCGCAGGGCCGCCGAGGAGCGCGGAGCCCGCGCCGATTTCGCCGTCGCCGATGTCTCCACCTGGGGGCCGGAGAACGGTGATCGCCGAGGCGGGTTCGACCTCGTCACCGGATTCTTCCTCCACACCCGCCTGCCCGACACGCGGGAGGAGCTGCTGACCCGTGTCGCTGCGCACGTGGCGCCCGGCGGTGCGCTCCTGCTCGTCTCGCATGCGACGATGCCGCCGTGGGCGGCCGAGCACGATGAGAAGTTCGAACACGGGATGGAGCACCACCACGAACCCGTGAGTCCGAACGGGGACTTCGCTCTGCTCATCGGGGCCAGCCCCGACCGCTGGGAGATCGAACTCGCCGAGACCCGCACCCGGCAGGTGACCTCCCCCGAGGGTGAACCCGCCGAACTCGAGGACGCGGTTCTGCTCGCCCGCCGGATCTGAGCACCCGCCTCGGCGGGCGGATCCTCGGGCCAGCGGTGCCGGTCGCGCGGAGGGACGATGATGCTCTGGCCAGGTAAGGCGTGCCTAGTGCACATTCGGCGCACTTGGGACTATGGTTGAGCCATGGCTCGGTTCAGCTTCCTCGAGTGGCCGGTACTACGGCAGTTCCGCTCATCCGATATCACCGGACGCGGAGAATCAGTCGTGTCCCAGAAGACCCGAGACATCACCCCGCGCACGAGCACGGCCGATAAGGTCGTCCAGTCCGTGTGCCCCTACTGCGCTGTCGGCTGTGGGCAGAAGGTCTTCGTCAAGGACGACAAGGTCGTCCAGATCGAAGGCGACCCGGATTCGCCGATCTCGCGCGGTCGGCTGTGCCCGAAGGGCGCGGCCAGCGAACAGCTCGTCAATTCCCCCGGTCGCGTCACCGACGTCCTCTACCGTGCCCCGCGGGCGAAGGACTGGACGAAGATCGAGCTCGGCACCGCGATCGACATGATCGCCGACCGGTTCATCGAAGCCCGCCGCAACCATTGGGAGGACGTCGACGACAAGGGCCACCCCCTGCGTCGGACGATGGGGATCGCCAGCCTCGGCGGGGCGACCATCGACAACGAGGAGAACTACCTCGCGAAGAAGCTCTACACGGCGGCGGGCGCAATCCAGATCGAGAACCAGGCGCGCATTTGACACTCCGCCACGGTTCCCAGTCTGGGAACCTCGTTCGGGCGAGGCGGCGCCACACAACCCGTCCAGGATATGGCGAATGCGGACTGCATCATCATCCAGGGCTCCAATATGGCCGAGTGCCATCCCGTGGGCTTCCAATGGGTGACCGAGGCCAAGGCCCGAGGTGCCCGCGTCATCCACGTCGATCCTCGTTTCACGCGCACCACTGCGATCGCCGATAAGCACGTCCCCATCAGGGCGGGCTCCGACATCGTGCTGCTGGGCGCGCTCATCAACCGTGTGCTGACCGAAGGCAAGCACTTCGAAGAGTACGTGCGTGCCTATACGAACGCAGCGAACCTCATCAGCACCGACTATCAGGACACCGAGGACCTCGACGGGCTGTTCTCCGGCTACGACCCCGACACGAACTCCTACGACAACTCCACATGGTCCTATCAGACCGACGAGCACGGTGCACCCGCGACCGACCCGTCCCTGGAGGACCCGCGGACCGTCTTCCAGATCCTCAAGCATCACTATTCGCGCTACACGCCCGAGGTGGTCGCGGAGAACTGCGGCATCGAGCCGGCGGACTTCGACTACCTCTTCGAATCGGTGACGGAGAACTCCGGGCGGGAGAGGACCACGTGCTTCGCCTACGCGGTCGGATGGACGCAGCACAGCCTCGGCGCACAATTCATCCGCACCGCCTCGATCCTCCAGCTCCTGTTGGGCAACATGGGTCGTCCCGGCGGCGGAATCATGGCGCTGCGCGGACATGCGACGATCCAGGGATCGACCGATATCCCGACCCTGTTCAACCTGCTGCCCGGCTATCTGCCGATGCCGAGCGCGGGAGTCCACGACTCCTTCGACGACTACGTCGCGGCCGTCGGCACGCCCGAGACGCACAAGGGATTCTGGGCCAACGGCCGCAATTATGCGGTCAACCTGCTCAAGGCATGGTGGGGCGATGCGGCGACGGAGGAGAACGACTTCGCCTTTGACTATCTGCCGCGCATCAACGGCGCCCACGGGACCTATCAGAGCACCGAACGGATGCTCGCCGACGGCGTCGACGGCTACTTCCTGCTCGGCCAGAACCCCGCCGTGGGTTCGGCGAACGGGCGCATGCAGCGGATGGCGATGAGCCACCTCAAATGGATGGTCGTACGCGACTTCAGCCTCATCGAGTCCGCCACGTGGTGGAAGGACGGGCCGGAGACCCAGACCGGGGAGCTGAAGACAGAGGACATCGACACCGAGATGTTCTTCATGCCGGCGGCCAACCACACGGAGAAGGCCGGCACGTTCACCCAGACGCAGCGGCTCGTCCAGTGGCGCCACAAGGCGGTCAATCCGCCCGGCGATGCTCAGAGCGAACTCGACTTCTTCTTCCACCTCGGCAAGAGGATCAGGGAGAAGCTGCAGGACTCGACCGATCCACGTGACAGACCGATCCTGGACCTCACCTGGGACTATCCTGTCGACGAGGAAGGCGAGGTCGATCCCGAATCGGTTCTGGCGGAGATCAACGGCTACCACGTCGGCGGGGAGAAGGACGGCCAGCCGCTGGCGACCTTCAATGAGATGACCGCGGACGGCACCACGGCGGGAGGCTGCTGGATCTATGCGGGCATCTACGCCGGGGGCGTGAACATGGCCGCGCGCCGCAAACCTCGGGAGGAACAGGACGAGACCGCCCTGGAATGGGCCTGGGCCTGGCCGCTCAACCGTCGCATCCTCTACAACCGCGCCTCTGCGGCACCGGACGGGAAACCCTGGTCGGAACGGAAGAAGTACGTCTGGTTCGACGAGGACCGCCAGCGGTGGGTCGGATCCGATGTTCCCGACTTCCCGATCGACCGCGCACCGTCTGCCCGCTCGGAGCAGTTCTACGGCGGTCCCAGCCACCTCGACGGTGACGACCCCTTCATCATGCAGGCCGACGGCAAGGGCTGGCTGTTCGCGCCCAGCGGCATGGTCGACGGACCTCTGCCCACTCACTATGAGCCGCAGGAATCGACTGTGGCCAATCCGCTCTACGAGCAGCAGAACAGTCCGACACGTCTGACGATGAAACGCGAGGACAACCTTTCTGCACCGGGTGCCGGCTATCCCGGCTCCGAGGTCTACCCGTACGTCTTCACGACCTACCGGCTGACCGAGCACCACACTGCAGGAGGCATGTCCCGCTGGCTGCCGTACCTCTCGGAGCTGCAGCCGGAGATGTTCTGCGAGGTCTCGCCGGAGCTCGCCGCCGAGGTGGGGCTCGAGCCCTACGGCTGGGCGACGCTCGTCTCACCGCGCAGCGCCATCGAGGCTCGGGTGCTCGTGACCAAGCGGATGACGCCGCTGAACATCGGCGGCAAGACGGTCCACCAGATCGGCCTGCCCTACCACTGGGGCGTCGGCGGAACCGGCGCTGTGGTCGAGGGCGACTCGGCGAACGATCTGCTCGGCGTGACCATGGACCCGAACGTCTTCATCCAGAACAGCAAGTACGTCGCCGGCGCGGTCGTGCCCGGTCGCCGCCCCCGCGGTCCCGAGCTCGTCGACTTCGTCGAGAAGTACCAGGCCAGCGCGGGTCTGAGCCCCGAATCGGGCAATGCCCACGTCACCGTCTCCGAGGAGATCGTGGCCGAGTCCGCCGATGCCGACCGATCAGCGCACTCCGGCGGTCACCGCGACCGCGGGGGAGACTCCGCAGTCGGTGTGTCCCCGAGCCGCACCTACGGCGGAGGCCCGGGCCGTCGCGACGAGGACGGAGACGTCGGGACCGAGAGCGGGTCCGATCAGGATCCGGACGTGCGACTGCGCGACAGCGCGGAGGATCGTCGGGGCCCGGTCGACATCCGTCCCGCCGGTGCAACGGACGAGGACCTCACCGCCAAGAGAGCCTCTGACGACGGCTCATCGATCTCTGCCGCGGACGACGGGACGCTCGACGGAGCCGACGGTTCGCCCGATGGAAGTGCCGACGATCCGACCGGCGCTGACGGCGAGGATCCCGGCAGTGACGGCGAGGAACCGGGCTCGGACAGTGAGGATCCCGGCGATGACGGCTCACAGGGGAAGGAGGAATGATGTCGGCTCAGACTCTCGGCACCGATGCGGCACAGAATCCATTCGACGATGGTGCTCTCGCGGACGGCCATTGGCACGACGCGAAGCACAATCGCAAGGGGTTCTTCACCGACACGTCGATCTGCATCGGCTGCAAGGCCTGCGAGGTCGCGTGCAAGGAATGGAACCACAATCCGCAGGACGGCACCTTCGAACTTCTCGGCTCCTCGTACGACAACACGGGCAGCCTCGGCGCGAACACCTGGCGCCATGTCGCCTTCATCGAACAGGACTCCGAGCGGATCGAACAGGCCCGTGAGTCCGGACGCAAGCTCGTCAACCTCGGCATGCCCACGGTGCGTCCCCGGACCGACGAAACCTCCGGCGCGCAACCTCTCGACGGAGCGCTCGGCGCGGCGGCGGAGGGGCGGACCAGTGCCGGCCTGCCCACGACGCCGGAACTCGGCGTCGACCTGCTGGCTCCGGGCGCACTGGAACCCACCGACCCGGATGACTTCACCGGCGTCGACACGACGCCGCCGGACACAGCGGACTTCCGCTGGCTGATGTCCTCGGATGTGTGCAAGCACTGCACCCATGCCGGCTGCCTCGACGTGTGCCCGACCGGAGCACTCTTCCGCACCGAATTCGACACCGTCGTCGTCCAGAACGACGTCTGCAACGGCTGCGGCACCTGTGTGGCCGGCTGCCCGTTCGGGGTCATCGAACGCCGTGATGACGGCACGATCAACACGCCCACCGACCGCGACGATCGCAAGGCCGCGGACATGGATGTGCCGGACAAGGGCACGGCCAACAAATGCACGCTCTGCTACGACCGTCTCGTCGACGGGCAGGAACCCGCGTGCGCGCAGACCTGCCCGACGCAGTCGATCAAGTTCGGTGACCGTGCGGACATGGTCGACCAGGCACACGAACGCGTGGCCGAACTCCACAAGAAGGGACTGACCGAGGCCAGGCTCTACGGTGCGAACCCCAACGACGGGGTCGGCGGCACCGGTTCGGTCTTCCTCATCCTCGACGAGCCCGAGGTCTACGGCCTGCCGCCGGACCCGCGGGTGCCGACGAAGGATCTGCCGAAGATGTACGCCAACGCCGGAATCGCGGCGCTGGGCATGATCGCCGCGGCCGGACTCTCGTTCCTCGGGAGCCGGCGTTCATGAGCACATCCGAATACGACTCCTACCGTCCGCCCGAGCCCGAAGGCGGTCGCCGGAAACGTCGCCGAGGCGGCCGTCCCGGCGGCGGTCGAGGTGCCGGTGGTCGACCCGGTCAGGGATGGAAGAACCGCGGTGCCGACGGCAACCGTGAGATGCCGATGGTCGAAGACGTCGAGTTCAGCTCGTACTACGGTCGGCCCATCGTCAAGGCCCCGCCGTGGGGCAACGAGATCGGGCTCTATCTCTTCCTCGGCGGACTGGCCGGAGGTTCGTCGCTGCTGGGTCTGGGCGCACAGCTGAGTGACCGCCCGCGGCTGCGGATCGCGAGCCGACTGACGGCGATGACCGCGACTGCTGTCGGCGGAGCGGCGCTCGTCGCCGACCTCGGCCGGCCCGAGCGCTTCCTCAACATGATGCGCGTGTTCAAGGTCTCCTCGCCGATGAGTCTGGGAACCTGGATCCTGTCCGGGTTCGGCGTCGGCTCGGGCGTGCTGACCGCCATCGAAGTCGATCGTCTCACCGGCGAGAAGGTCCTGCCCCTGGGCCCGTTGCGCCGCGTGCTCCACGCGCTCGAAACGCCTGTCGCCATCGAGTCCGCTCTCTTCGCCACGCCTCTGGCCGCCTACACGGGCGCGCTGCTCGGCGATACCGCGGTGCCCACCTGGAACGCGGCCGGACGCAACGGCCTGTCGTATGTGTTCGTGGCATCAGCCTCCATGGCCGCCGGAGGAGCGGGCATGGCTTTGGCTCCTGTACGTGAGACAGGACCTGCTCGACTGCTGGCGCTGACCGGTGCCGCAGGCGAGATGGTGGCGATGGAGCGGATGAAGAAGGGCATGCATCCTGCCGAGGTCGATCCCCTCGAAGACGGTGAGCCCGGCCGCAAGCTCGACCGGGCCGAGAAGCTGCTCATCGCCGGTGCCATCGGCACAGCCGTCGCCGAGGTGGGAACCAGGGTGTTCGCGAAGAAGATGGCTCCTCGTGCCGGGACTCCTGGCAGCGGCGTTCTCAGCGCTGTTGCCGGTGCCATGGGCAGCGTCAACGGGCACGCCGCCTCTGGCAAGCGCAGCTGGAAGACCCGAGCTGTGCTGCGCGGACTGTCCGTCGTCTCCGGTGCGGCACTCGCGGCGGCCTCGGCGTACACCCGGTTCGGAGTGCTCGAGGCAGGCATCGAATCGACGAAGGACCCGCGTCACGTCGTCGAACCGCAGCGCGCTCGCCTCGAAGAGCGCCGCGCGGCCGGCATCATCGACGACTCGATCACCACCGGCCGGTAGGTTCTTGTCGTCACGCGCGGCGTCCGACACCACTCCTGCCGCCTGCCTGCTCCCGCGAGCATCCTTCACCGGCAGCTACTCTTCCTACACTTAGCGCGGCATCCCACACCGTTCCTGCCACTACGCACCGGTGCACAGGGTGGTTTTGCCGGTACGGGCGCGGGGTTCTCGATGACGTGGCACAGTGCGGTGCAGAAGCCAGCGCCGAGAAGCCATCATTGCCGCGCATGCACCAAGGCATGTTGCGGAATGCGACGTTTCCGGTAGCGTGAGAAACCTATGAAGAAGCTGCTCAAGGACCGCGAAAGCCTGAAAAGCGGTGTGGGCGTGGCTCTGCTCTTTCCGTTGGTCTACTTCGGCATGGATCTTTTGGGCTGGAGCAGCGAGTCATTCAATTGGTGGCAGACACTGCTGGGCGGCCTACTCACTGGTGCCTTCTTCTGGTTCTTCATGTCCAGCTTCCGCCAGTTCCGAGACGAGGAAGTGACCCCGCCCAGTCAGAGGAAATAGCAGCCGAAGACTGGTTGCACCCGCATCTTAGTGTGAAGTGCCCCTGGCGAAACTCACCGCACGTGCATGCCCGAGCCCGCGACGATCTCACCGATGACGGGATGGCCGGGCAGCTCTCCGACGACGAGCAGGCCGCCGGAGGTCTGGGCATCGGCGAGCAGGAGCAGATCGTCCTCGCTGACCGAATCCTCTGCGGTGAGGTGAGGTCGCACCCAGTCGAGGTTGCGCCTCGTCCCGCCTGAGACGTACCCGGCGGCGATCGATTCGTCGACTCCGCCGAGGCGGGGCACAGCGGACGCGTCGAGCACCGCGCCCACGCCTGAGGCCCGAACCATCTTGAACAGGTGCCCGAGCAGGCCGAATCCCGTGACGTCCGTGGCCGCACGCACCCCTGCTGCCACCGCGTCACGCGCGGCGTCGGCATTGAGCGCGGTCATCGTGGCGACCGCCTCGTCGAAGGTCTCGCCGGTGACCTTGTGCCGATTGTTGAGGATCCCCACGCCGATCGGTTTGGTCAGCGTCAGGGGCAGGCCAGCCTCGGCGGCGTCGTTGCGCATGAGCTCGTTCGGGTGGGCGATGCCGGTCACGGCCATCCCGTACTTCGGCTCGGGATCGTCGATCGAATGTCCGCCGGCGACCGGGCAGTTCGCCGCTGCGGCGACATCGAGTCCGCCGCGGAGCACCTCGGTGAGCAGCTCCATCGGCAGCTTCTCCCGGGGCCAGCCGACGAGGTTGATCGCCGTGACAGGCGTCCCGCCCATCGCGTAGATATCCGAGAGCGCATTCGCCGCGGCGATGCGTCCCCAGTCGTAGGCATCGTCGATGACGGGTGTGAAGAAGTCCGCGGTCGAGAGCACTGCGAGATCGTCACGGACTCGCACGGCCGAAGCATCGTCGCCGTCGTCGAGGCCGACGAGGACATCAGGACCCGGCTGTCCGACCAGTCCGCGCACCGCGTCCTCGAGCTCGCCCGGGGGAATCTTGCAGGCGCATCCTCCGCCGTGGGCGAACGAGGTCAGACGGTCGTGGATCTCAGTCATACCGCGACATTAACACCGGCGGCGAAGGCCCGTCACCGGAGGCCGAGGGGCGAACTCGCCGATGCGGTCGAACACGGTAGGATTCTGCAGTGGAGGCGTCCGTGTCCTGGTGGGCGCCCTGGTCTTCAAAACCGGTGAGACCGAGCATCTCGGTCTGGCGGGTTCGATTCCCGTCCGCCTCCGCCAATCACACCGGTCCCGTCGGTCAGGCGGGGCCGTCGGCGAACCCGCACCGAGGAGGAGGCCCATGGTCGAGTCGGACCCTCGTCGCAGCATTCCGCGCACAGACCGTCTCCTCGCCCTGCCGGAGGTCGTCGCCGCAGGTGAGCACCTCAATCAGGCGACGATCAAGGCGACCGTCACCGAGGTGCAGTCCGCCGCGCGCACCGGTCGGATCCCCGTCGCCGAGGTGACCCCCACCATCGTCTCCAGGCTCGGTTCCCGTTCGGCCTCCTCCCTGACCCCGGTGCTCAACGCCACCGGAATCCTCGTCCACACGAACCTCGGCCGGGCCCCGCTGTCGCCGGCCGCGACGCGGGCGGTCGCCGAGGCGGCCGGGTACGTCGATGTCGAGATGGACCTGGTCACCGGCAAGCGCAGCAAGCGCGGAACCGGAGCCAAGGCCGCACTGCTGCGAGCCTGCCCGGCCGCTGAGGACGCCCTCGTCGTCAACAACGGCGCGGCAGCTCTGCTGCTCGCGGTCACGGCACTGCGGGGCGCTGCCTCGGGCAGTGAGATCGTCATCAGCCGCGGCGAGCTCATCGAGATCGGCGCGGGCTTCCGACTCACCGACCTCATGACCACGACCGGGGCGCGTCTGAGGGAGGTCGGAACGACGAACCGCACTCACTTGGCCGACTATGCCGACGCCCTCGGTGAGGACACGTCAAGCCTGCTCAAAGTGCATACGAGCAATTTCCGCGTCGAAGGATTCACCGCCTCCGTCGAGGTGTCCGAACTGGCAGGGCTGGCCGCCGAGCACGATCTTCCGCTCATCGTCGACCTCGGCTCGGGACTGTTCTCTCCCGATGAGTCGCTGCCCGATGAACCGGACATCGATGCGGCGCTGCGGGCCGGTGCCGATCTCGTCATCGTCTCGGGTGACAAACTCCTCGGCGGCCCCCAGGCCGGCCTCGTGCTCGGCCGCGCCGAGGCGGTGCAGACACTGGCCGAGCACCCGCTGGCCAGGGCGCTGCGCACGGACAAACTCACCCTCGCCGCCCTCGAAGCGACGATCACGCACACCATCAACCCGATCCACGACGCCCTCCACATCGACCCCGATCGGCTGCGCGCTCGCACCGAACGCCTCGCCGAGGCCGTCGGTGCCGCAGCCGTGCCCCACGACGGGCGGGTCGGCGGCGGGGGAGCCCCCGGAGTGCCCCTGCCCGGCTGGGCCGTCGAACTGCCTGAGGACTGCGCCCAGGCGCTGCGCCTCGGCGATCCCGCGATCGTCGCCCGCGTCCACCAGGGACGATGCCTCGTCGATCTCCGATGCGTGCCCGAAGCCGATGACGAGTCCGTCGCCGCCGCCATCGCCCGAGCCCTGGACAGCCGCCATGAGTGAGCCGGCGAATACTCCCGAAGCGGCGAAGAGCCCCGGCACCTTCGTCATCGCGACCGCCGGACACGTCGACCACGGGAAGTCGACCCTGGTGAGCGCCCTGACCGGAATGGAGCCCGACCGTTGGGCGGAGGAGAGGAAGCGCGGCCTGACCATCGACCTCGGCTTCGCCTGGACCACCCTGCCCTCGGGCCGGGAACTCGCCTTCGTCGACGTACCCGGGCACGAGAAGTTCCTCGCGAACATGCTCGCCGGGCTCGGCCCCGCCCCCATCGTCTGCTTCGTCATCGCCGCCGACAAGGGCTGGCAGGCCCAATCGAGCGACCACAGGGACGCGATCGCCGCACTCGGCATCACCCAAGGCCTCGTCGTCATCACCCGCGCCGACCTCGCCCCGGACACGATCGGCGCCACAGAAGCCGAGGTCAGGGCCCGATTGCGCGGCACGCCGCTCGAGGACGCCCCCATCGTCACGGTGTCGGCGACGACCGGCGAGGGCCTGCCCGAACTCATCGCCGTCCTCGACGAGGTCACGCACGCGGCCCCGTCCCCGGACGCCTCGGCGCGGGTGCGCCTGTGGGTCGATCGGGCGTTCACCATCAAGGGCGCAGGCACCGTCACCACCGGCACTCTGACGGCCGGCAGCCTGCGCACCGGCGACACCGTCCGCCTGTACGGGGAGACCGTCGACCGGACGGTGAGAGTGCGCGGGCTGCAGTCCCGGAACTCCTCCTCCGCCGAGGTGGCCCCGCAGTCCCGCGTGGCCGTGAACCTCCGCGACGTCCCCGCCGAGGAGCTCCACCGCGGCGATGCCCTGCTCACTCCCGGCGCGTGGCCGATCGTCGAGGTCCTCGACGTCCGCCGCACCATGGGCCAGCCCCTCGATGCCGGTGTCATCGAGCTCATGGCCCACATCGGCACGGCCGCCGTATCCGTCCGCCTGCGTGCCTTCGACGCGGAACACGCTCGCCTCACCCTCGACCGGCCCCTGCCGCTGCAGGTGGGGGACCGGATCGTGCTGCGTGCGCCGGGCAGCCGCAATGTCTTCGCCGGACTCCTCGTCCTCGACGTCGACCCGCCCGCGCTGAGTCGGCGAGGCGACGGTGCCCGTCGTGCGCGGGAGCTGGCCGACCGCCCGGCGACAGGCGATCTTCTCGCCGAGGTGGCCCGCCGCGGAGCCGTCGAGCGCGCCGTCCTCACCCGGTTCGGGCTGCAGGTGCCGAACCAGCCGGCGTCCGACACCGCGGCTCAGCCCGCAGGCGGCGTTCAGCCCGAGACCGAGGCCCTGCCCGCCGAGGTCGAGGCCGTGGGCGGCTGGTTCGTCCACGCGCCCACTGCTTCTGCATGGGTCGAAGCGGCGAAGACCCTGGTCGCGCGCGAGCTCAAGGCACGGCCGATGGCCGCCGGTGTCCCCGTCAAGGCGCTGAGCGAGGCCCTGCGCCGGGTGCACCCGCCCCTGCCCGAGGCTCAGAACGCAGACACCCGCACCCTGCTGACAGAGATCATCTCTCGTGCCGGACTGGAGACGGCCGATGGCATGGTGAGACCACCCGGCCACACCGCCGATCTCGGCGCGGCCGAGGCCGGGATCGCCGAACTCGAGAGGCGTCTGGCGACCGAACCGTTCTCCGCTCCGGAAGCCGATGACCTGCGCGAACTCGGACTCGGAGCGCGGGAGCTCGCGGTCGCGGAGAAGGCGGGACGGGTGCTGCGCCTCGGCGAGGGGATCGTCGTCTCTCCCCGCTCGCCCGCACAGGCGATGCGGGTGCTCGCAGGGCTGACCCAGCCATTCACGACGAGCCAGGCCAGGCAGGCGCTGAACACGACACGAAGGACCGTCATCCCGCTGCTCGAGCATCTCGACGGACGCGGGTGGACCCGGCGACTCGACACCACCCTTCGGGAGGTCGCTCGATGAGCTCGGGACAGTCTCGGCGATGGGCGCGATATTGTATTACAATCAATGGTGACATTATCGTTCGCGTCCGTTCAGGGCGCTACCGTCGATGGCATGGGTGATAACTGACTGCGATGATTCCTCGACCGTCCAGGTGAGGATCGGCGATGCTGCCGCACATCGACTTTCGCGGCCCCCGGCGATGCCTCACACTTCCACTGATCGCATCTGCGACCACATTCATGAACACCGCACCTGCAAGGAGCTGCATTCTATGTCGAACTACCGTGTCCAGAACCCCGCCACCGGCGAGATCCTCGAAACCTTCCCCGAAGCCACCGATGCCGAGATCGAAAGCGTCGTCGCTTCCGCCCACAGCACATACCTGACCTGGAAGGACACAGACATCCAGGAGCGCGCGGGCATCGTGCGCCGGGCCGCGGAGATCTTCCACGAGCGCAAGGACGAACTCGCGAAGACGATCTCGGCCGAGATGGGCAAGTCCTATGAGGAATCGGTCGACGAGGTCGAGTTCGCCGCCGACATCATCGAGTACTACGGCGTCCACGGGCCCAGTCTGGCCACGGACTACCAGATCCCGAGCACCATCCCCGGCACTGCCCGCATCGAGGCGCTGCCCATCGGTGCGCTGCTCGGCGTCATGCCGTGGAACTTCCCTTACTACCAGGTGGCTCGCTTCGCTGCGCCGAACCTCGTGCTCGGCAACACGATCATGCTCAAGCATGCTGACATCTGCGGTCGCTCGGCGCTGCTCATCGAAGAGATCTTCCGCGCCGCCGGTGTGCCCGAGGGCGGCTACTCGCACCTGTTCGCGAACCACGACCAGATCGCGTCGATCATCGCGGACTCCCGCGTCCAGGGCGTGTCCCTGACCGGTTCCGAGCGGGCCGGGGCGATCATCGGCGCACAGGCCGGCCAGAACCTCAAGAAGGCCGTGCTCGAACTCGGCGGCATCGACCCCATGGTCGTCCTCGACGCCGAGGATGTCGCCGCTGTCGCCCGCGAGGCCTGGGAGTTCCGGGTCTACAACGCCGGTCAGGTGTGCAACTCGAACAAGCGGCTTATCGTCATGGACGACATCTACGACGAGTTCGTCGCCGAACTCGTGCGTCTCGGGACAGGGCTGAAGCCGGGCGACCCCGCGAGCCTCAAAGAGGAAGAGTACGGGCCTCTGTCCTCGCGCACCGCGGCCGAGACCGTTGACGCGCAGGTGAAGAAGGCCGTATCCGTTGGCGCCCGGGTGCTCGTCGGCGGTGAGCTCTCCGATGGACCGGCTGCCTACTACTCGCCCACGGTGCTCGTCGACGTGCCCCGGGACTCGGAGTCCTATGGTGAGGAGATCTTCGGGCCCGTCGCCACCGTGTACAAGGTCTCCAGCGATGAGGAGGCCCTCGAGCTGGCCAATGACTGCGCGCTGGGCCTCGGCGGATCGGTCTTCTCCACCGACGAGGCGCGTGCCGACAAGGTCGCAGCCCGCCTCGAGGTGGGCATGACGCATGTGAACACCATCGCCGCCGAGGCTGCCGAGATCCCCTTCGGCGGGGTCAAGCGCTCCGGTTTCGGCCGCGAGATGGGCCCGATCGGGATGGGCGAGTTCGTCAACAAGCGCCTCCACTTCGTCGCGAAGTAAGGCTCCCGCGGCGTCCGCGGGTGCGGCCCGCGGACGCCGCGCGCCCGCGGGATCGCGGCCACGTGGCGGCGGTCAGGAGTAGGAGGGCTTGTCCACGCTGGTCACGGTGGTCAGCAGGAATACGCAGTCCTCCAGGGCCAGCACCGAGTGGCGCTCATGGGTGAGGATCCAGAGCTCGCCGGCCCCGAACTCCCCCTGCATCTCCTCATCGAGTTCGACTCTGATGCTTCCGACCAGCACCTGGATGCTGGCCGCGGGCGGCGAGTTGTGAGCCGGAAGTCGGACACCGTCTGCCAGAGCGATCACTGTCTGGCGCAGCTCGCCGTCGTGGGCGACGAGTTCGGCACTGCGTCCGTTCTCGTTCTCGCGTGCAAGCGCCAAGTGGGATTCGGTCAGTTCATTCAGGTCAGCCACGTTCAGTCCTCAGGGTCGTCGGAGTGTGATCCACGATACCCGACAGTCGCAGCGAGGACGTCGCCCATCGCAGAGGCGGTCAGGGCCCGCCGTTCCTGGCGCGACGATGGAGAGGGGATTCGCTCTCCACGGATCTTGGCCAGGGCCACCTCGGTGATGGGGGCATGTTGGGGAAACGCCTCGAGCATGTGGATTCCCGCGCGCTCCTTGCCGATGATCTTCCCGGTCATGAGCGTGTGGTGCATGCGGGCGGGCCCCAGCACGCACCATTCGACACTTCCTGCTGAGAGGCCCTGCCGGGCCGGGAGGGCCCGGGCAGTGGTCCGAGGCCGCGTGCGCAGCTGTGCAGCCAACGGTGCCCAGTACTTGCGCAGGTTCGAGCGGATCCAGGGACGCAGCGAGTCGGGCTCCGGGTCGAGGCCCCATCGGTCGACGGACCGACCTCGAATGGTGATGCCGCCGTCGACGAGTTCCTTCCAGACCACGGGATTGACATCGAAGCCCGCCCCGGGCTCGAAGATCTCGCCGACATGCGAGGCGATCGGCGAGATCGCGCTGACGGGTCGACTGATGTCCGATTGCCTGATGAACACAGTGTTGCAGCACGCGCTGATACCTTTGCCGCGGACTGCTCTCAGCGCCAGATGCGGCATCTGCGAGAGGTGAAGCAGGCGCAGGCGGCGGATGAGATCAGCGCGTGTCGCCCACTCGTCGGCGACGACGGCGACGAGGTCGATATCGCTGCGGCCGGGACGGTAGCAGCGGAGGGCGAGTGAGCCGCCGACGGCGCAGGCGACCACGCTTCCGGGCAGAAGACGGTCCGCGGCTCGAAGATACGAGCGTGTGGCTCGAGCGGCGTCTGAGGGCAGCGACGGTGGCATGGGACCAGCCTACGGCGGAGTCGCGGCGAGGACGCCTGAAAACCGCCTGGTGCGTCCCTGCGCGTGAACCGACGGACCGTTCGAGACCCACGTCACGGAGGTGTACGGGTGCCGCTTGGCGGCGTGGAGCACTCATTGAACTCTGAGCACATGCACACACGTTCGTGACGATTCGTTGCGATGAGACGGAGCCATCTATAAGGCTCTCTGCATTGAACCGGCCCCCTACGTCCGACAGTGTGGTGTGGGGCGATTTCCAGTGCACCTCCTGTGCCGAAAGACAGGAGACCACGGTGCACTGCGAACCCAGACCCATCCGTCCGGGCCGCTCGCCCGATCCCAGAGGAAAGTGAGAACAGATGAAGAGCGTGCGCACACTTGCGGTGACTGCACTGTCCGCTGCCGTCATCGCAGGGGGCGTCTCCCTGGCAACGGCGACCTCGGCCGCGGCCGAACCGATGTCCGGGGCCGTCGACCAGACGAGCGAGAACGCTGCGGGCGCCGGTCCCGCACAGGGCGCCGGCACGACCGGCGGCATCGACGACTCGGACGAACTCAGCTCCGAGCAGATCGACAATGCTCGCACCATCATCGGCGTCGGCAAGGGCGCAGACCTGTCGAAGGACGCACAGACGATCGCCGTGATGACCGCGCTGCAGGAGTCGAGCCTGCAGAATCTCGATGGTGGGGACAGGGACTCCGCCGGACCGTTCCAGCAGCGGCCCTCCATGAACTGGGGATCGGCCGACGAGGTCACCGATCCCGTCTACTCCTCGAAGTCGTTCTACGGAATCAACCCCGAAAGCCCCAATCCCGGCCTCACTGAGATCGAGGACTGGAAGAGCATGGACCCGGGTGCTGCCGCGCAGGACGTGCAGGCCTCGGCCTACCCCGATGCATACGCGAAATGGGAGCCGCTGGCCGAGCAGCTCGTCGACGAGAACCAGGACGTCGACGCCATCGAGTGATTGACCGCTCCGGCCCCGGCGTCAGGCCAGGGCGCCGGCGGCGAGGCGTCGGACCACCTCGGTGAGGTGACGCAGTCCGGAGACGAGGTCCTCGTCCTTCGTGAACTCGGCCAGACTGTGTGAGATCCCGTCGACGCTGGGGACGAACAGCATCACGGTGGGCACAGCGTCCTTCATATTCGTCGAGTCGTGCCCGGCCACGGTCATCACCCGCGCCGAGGTGAGCCCGAGTTCGTCCGCGACCGTGCGGGCCAGCTCGACCCCGTCCTCGGAGTACGGGTTCTGGTCCCAGCTGTGCTCGGCGACGATCTCGATCTCGACCCGGTCGTCCTCGCACACCCGCGCGACCGTGGCCATGAGCGAATCGTGGGCGGCGGTGATCACCTCGGCGCTGGGGGACCGGAGGTCGAGCAGAAGGCTGACCTCGCTGGCGACGACGACCGGCGAATTCGGGTAGACGGTGAGTTGGCCGCAGGCCGTGTGCAGTGCACCGGGCTCGAATTCGTCTGTCAGTTCGCGGGCGGCGACGACGAGGCGGGCGGCACCGAGCAGGGCGTCCTGCCGATCGGCCATGAGCGTCGACCCGCTGTGGGCCTGAGCGCCGGTGACCCTGAACTCGTATTTGTGCGCCGCCCAGGTGGCATTGACGAGACCGATGCTCACTCCGTCCTCTTCCATGCTGCGGCCCTGCTGGACGTGGATCTCCGCATAGGAGGCGATCTCGGGAGCCGTGGAGTCCCCGCGCTCGCCGATCGCGTCGAGCGCCTCGGCGACAGTGATCCCGGCGGCATCTCGGGTGGCCAGAGCGGTTTCCAGCTCGGCCTTGCCGGTGAAGACATTGCTGCCCATCATCGAGGGCTTGAACCGTGATCCCTCCTCGTTGAACCAGTTGACCACGGCGAGGTTGAACCGCGCCTTCTCCGGGTCGGCCCGCAGCTCATCGGCGACGGCGAAGCATGCATGAGCCGAGGCCATGACCCCATAGGCGCCGTCGAAGCGCCCTGCCGTGGGCTGGGAGTCCATATGCGAACCGGTGAGCACATAGGGGGCGCCGGGCACGAGCTCGAGGAGACCGAACTGATTGCCGATGGCGTCCCGGTGGACGCTGAAGCCGTGCTCGGCGAGCAGGTCGGCGAACCATTTCCGCTGCTGCCCATCCGCCTCGCTCGCCGCCTGCCTGTCGACTCCGTTCGTGCCCTCGACCGCGCCGAAGCGCGAGTGCACGGCCCAGTCGGCGAGGAAGGCGGCTTCGCGATCCGCGCTGGTCAGGGAGTGTGTCATGGTGAGTCCTTTCGAAGGTTCGAGCATGCGCGTCTGCGTAGTTCGGGGATTGGCCCAGGCCGTCCGGTCCGTGTCGTCGGGCCCAGGCCGTCCGGTCCGCGTGGCCGGATCGGGACGTCGCCTCAGGTGGTCTCGTCGGCGGCCGGCGGCATGGTCGCAGGATCGATGAGGACGTGGATGAGCGCAGGTCCGTCCGCGGTCAGCGCGCGCTCGAGCGCGGGAGCGAAGTCCTCGGTCGCTTCGACGCGCTCGCCGTGGCCGGACATGCCTGCCCCGTCCTGTCCGTTGAACGCCCTCATCCAAGAGGCGAAGTCCGGATTGACCATCCGCGTGCCCGAAGGCCTGCCCGGATAGTGGTTCTCCTGATGGGACACGATCGTGCCGTACACGCCGTTGTCGATGACGATGATGAGCGGGGTCGCGCCATGGGCGAAGGCCGTGGCGATCTCCTGCCCATTCATGAGGAAGTCCCCGTCGCCGCAGATCGCGACAGCGCGCCGGTCCGGGAACGTCAGGGACGCTGCGACCGTACCTGGAACGGCGAGTCCCATGGCTCCGTTGCGGGCCCCGACGAGGCTAGTCGGCCGCTGGTGGCGGATGAAACGGTGCCCCCAGATCGTCGCATTTCCCGCACCATAGGTCAGTATCGCCTCGCCGCCGAGGCGGTCGTCGAGGATCCCGAACGCCACACCGAGGTCGACCCCGGTTC
This sequence comes from Brevibacterium renqingii, assembly GCF_017808105.1. Taxonomy (GTDB): domain Bacteria; phylum Actinomycetota; class Actinomycetes; order Actinomycetales; family Brevibacteriaceae; genus Brevibacterium; species Brevibacterium renqingii. The sequence goes on from NZ_JADBHF010000001.1 coordinate 177,881, forward strand.
GGGTGTGCTCGGCCGGCGGCTGCGCCTCGGCGTCGGGGCGGTGAGCGGCGAACCGAGCCTGTGCGGCAACGCGCTCCTCCATCCATCCGTCTGAGCGCCCGCCACGCAGCACATCGGCATTGAGACTGGTCAGCGCCTCGGTGAAGGTGCGCGGTGAGGCGAGGATGTGCTGGTCGATGCGCCCGGCGTGCTGGGTGGCCTCGGTATCGAGGGAGACGAGCACGGTCTCGGCGTCGAAGCCGATGCTGTAGCCGTCACTTGCCACATCGGAGCGGGTGCAGCCGACGAAGACGAGCAGGTCCGCCTCGGCGAATCCCCGGGCGACGGCATCGGCCCGACCGTAGCCGAGCCACCCGGCCCAGGCGCGCGAGCCATGGGGGACGGCGTCATAGGCGCGCCAATCGCAGAGGACCGGGACCCCGACCGAGGCGGCGAAGCGAGCGAGATCCGCCCCGCACCCGGTCTGCCAGCCGTCGCCGCCGAGGACGAACGCGGGGCGTGAGGCGTCGGCGATGCGGGCGGTCAGCGATTCGAGCTCAGCGGAGGCAGGAATCGGTGGGGCCGCCTCGGCGATCCTCGGGGTGGGCGCCTCGGTGAGGCGGACGAGGACGTCCTCGGGCAAACCGACGACGACGGGCCCGGGCCTCCCGGCCGCGGCGATGCGCAGGGCTTCGGCGGTGAGCTCGCCGGCACGGTGCTCGTCGTCGATGGTGATCACGCGTTTCGCGGTCGAGGAGAACCACTCGGGCAGGCTGAATTCCTGGAAGGATCCGCGCTCGCGGTCCGCGGTCGGGACGAGGCCGACGAAGAGGACGAGCGCGGTCGCGTCCTGCCAAGCGGTGTGGATGGAGATCATCGCGTTCGCGGCCCCCGGACCGCGCGTGACCATGGCGATGCCCGGACGTCCGGTCAGCCGGGATTCGGCCAGGGCCATGAACCCGGCGCCGCCCTCCTGCCGGCAGACGACGGTCTCGATGGGGGAGTCGTAGAGGCCGTCGAGGACGTCGAGGTAGCTCTCGCCGGGCACCGCATAGACGCGTTCGATGCCTGCGCTGTCCAGGGTGTCGACGATGAGATGACCGGCGGAACGCGGCATGGCGAGGTGTCCTTTCGACGAACGGGGAGTGTGGAGCTGCCCGCAGAACGGTGCGCGGGCGGGCGAGATCGCCTCAGTGCTTGAAGCCGGGAAGGTCGACGCTCAGGCGCGGGGCGACGTAGCCGGCGAAGGCCGTGAACAGGGACAGGAAGACGAGCATCGCGGCGGCCGGCCACCAGTGATCACCGGCGGAGGCGACGAAGCCGGTGGCCAGCAGCGGAATGAAGCCCGAGAGCATACCCGCCGCATTCTGCGCCATGCCCACTCCCGTGTAACGCGTGGTGGCAGGGAACAGGCCGGTGAGCACGGTGCCCGAGGCCGCGTAGGGCAGGGACAGGGTGCTCACCGCCAGGGTCATGGCGATGACGACGAGGACCGGCTGTCCGGATTCGAACATGAAGAAGGCCGGAACGGCCACCACCGCCGAGGCGACTCCGCCCCAGAGGATGACCTTCGACGCCCCGTACTTCGTCCCCAGGGCGCCGCCCCAGATGAGGGCGCCGATCTCGACGGCCGCGGCGACCATGCTGCCCAGGAGCAGGAGCGAATCGTCGTAGCCGAGGATGTTGACGCCGTACCAGACGCAGAAGGCAGTGACGAGGTAGAAGCCGCCGACGCCGAGCAGAGCTGCGGCCATGCCGATGATGATCTGCTTCCAGGAGTCGGTGAAGGTCGTGCGGATCGGGCTCTTCTCGACCTCACCGGACTCCTCGAGCTGTCGGAAGACCGGGGACTCCTCGAGGCGGGCCCGCAGGTAGATGGCGAGGATGAGCAGCGGGAAGGCGGCGAGGAACGGGATCCTCCAGCCGAAGGAGTCGAAGCTGTCCTGTGAGAAGACCAGGCTCATGACGAAGAAGCCGCCGGAGGACAGGATCGTGCCGATGGGCGAGCCGATCTGCGGGATCGCCGCGTAGCGGGCGCGCAGGTGGAGCGGGGCGTTCTCGACGACGAGCGTCATCGCTCCCGACCACTCGCCGCCGACGAAGAGGCCCTGGAGGATGCGCAGGAGCACGAGCAGCGCGGGGGCGGCGAAGCCGATCGCTGCGTAGGTCGGCAGCAGACCGATGAGGCCGGTGACGATGCCGATGCCGATGATCGTGATGAGCAGGACCTTGCGGCGCCCGAGCTTGTCGCCCATGCGCCCGAAGATGAGCCCGCCGATCGGGCGTGCGGCCAGCCCGACGCCGAAGGTGGCGAAGGACGCCAGCGCCGCCGCGGTGGCGTTTTCGCTGGTGAAGTACTGAACGTTGAAGATCAGCGCGGCCGCGGCGCTGAACAGGAAGAAGTCGTACCACTCGAGGGCGGTGCCGATCAGCGCTCCGGCGGCTACTTTGTTCGCGTCCTTGACGCTCAGCTCTGTGGTGGCACTGAACTCGGCGGATGCCGTGGTGTTCTGCTCGCTCATGGTTCTCTCCGTCGAGGCCGGGGATCCGGGCTGCTCGTGCAGGTCGGATCCGTCTGCGGATGGTGCTTCGGCCGATGTTGCATTCGACCGGCAGGTATCGACCCTACAGAGTGGCACATGGCCGGATCCAGGCGCATTTGTCGCCGAAAAGCGGACTCTTCTTGTGCGAATGCACATAATCTAGAGGATGTGATGGATGAACAGGATCGTTTCGCGGGCACACGACAGCTGCGGGACCGCCCGGTGCCCGGAGACGAGCGACGGTGGCTCGAACTCCTCGACGCCCTCGACCTCGATGAGCTGACCGACCGGTTCATGACCCGTGTCGTCACGGTCTCGGGATACGATCCCGCACCGATTCCGGTCTCCGAGCTGCGGCGCACCGGTCGGCAGTCCTTCTCCACTCTCATCGACGGACTGCGCGCTGGCGGCTTCGACGGGCCGGTGACAGTCTCGACCGAGGTCGGGGTCTCCCGGGCGCGGGCAGGAATCCCGCTCGAGGCGCTCATGACAGCGATCCGCCACGATTTCAATGTGCTCTGGGAAGTGCTCACCCGAGTGGCGAACCAGGAGGATGCGGAGCTCGTCATCAGGCATACCGGAATCGTGCTCTCCACCGTCGACGAATACGTCTCGCAGGTGCAGCAGGCCTATACTGCGGAGCTGCAGCGGATGCGCGCCGAGGAGTCGTCGGTGCGCGCGGGCCTCATCGCCAGCCTGTTCCAGGACCCCGACCCGACCGACGAGCGTCTGGTCACGATCGCCTCCGGTCTCGGTCTCCACGTCGACTCGCCGCTGCTGGTCGTCGCGGCCGCCGGAGACGATGTGCGGGCGCTGCGTGTGCTCATCTCCGACCATGTCCGCGCGGGTGGGACGATGTTCACGCACCACCTCGGCGAGGTCCTCATCGCCTTCACCCGGATCCACGAGCCTCCGGGGCACCGTGAAGAGGCGCTCGAGCGCGGGATCGCCGAGGCGCGGGTGGGCTGTGTGTGCTCGCCCGGGGTCGGCTCCCTGCGGCGTTCGGCGCTGACGGCCCGAGATCTGGCGGAGGTCATCGAGGACGATGAGAGCTCGGCGATGACCTGGCGTCGCGGATGGGCGCGGCTTGCCGCCCGCTCTCTCAATGCCGCGGGCAATCCGATCCTCGCCGATGTCGAGGCCGCGCTCGCCGGCTGCGGCAGGGTCGAACGCGAACGCCTGGTGGAAGCCGTGCGGGCCTACCTGCACTCGGGCAGCATCGGCGCGAGCGCCGCCGAGCTGTTCTGCCATCGCAACACCGTGGCGAATCGTCTGCGTCGGTTCGCCGACCTCACCGGCCTGGATCCGACGGTCCCCGCCGAGGCTGCGCGCTTGGTCGTCGGTTGGGCGTGAGGGGCCCGCCGATGCCTCGTGCGCCTCGTGCGCCTCGTGCGTCGTGCTTCGGTGCCTCGTGCGTCGCGCCCCTGCTCCGACAACTGCGGCCCGTCCCGGTATTCGGTACTCTGCGGCGGAACTCTAGGCCGCACGCCTGCGCTGACGTAATGTGTTCCCGTAGCGCGTCGGCTGCCACCGCCGTGGCCCGTCCAGATCGAAGGAGATCACATGTCGTCCGAGGTAAGCCCGTCCACGAGCGGACAGACACCAGCCGATTCGACGCTGGAGAAGCGGACACTGCGCAAGGTTCTCATCCGTCTCATCCCGTTCATCATCGCGATGTACTTCATCAACTACCTCGACCGCACGAATCTCGGCATCGCCGGGCCCGGCGGAATGAATGAGGATCTGGCGATCAACGCGACCCAGTTCGGGTTCGCCGCCGGCGTGTTCTTCTTCGGCTACCTCATCCTCGAGGTGCCCTCGAACCTCGCGCTGCACAAGTTCGGGGCACGCATCTGGCTCGCCCGCATCCTCATCAGCTGGGGCGTCGTCGCGGCCGCGATGGCCTTCGTGCCGAACCACGGCTGGCTCTACGTGCTGCGGTTCCTCCTCGGCATCGCCGAGGCGGGCTTCTTCCCCGGCATCATCCTCTACCTCACCTACTGGTTCCCGACCTCCATGCGCGCTCGCGCCACCGCACTGTTCATGCTCGCGATCCCGCTCTCGAGCGTCGTCGGCACACCTTTATCGTCCTGGCTGATCTCGAGCGGGAACACGATCTTCGAGAACTTCGCCGGCTGGCGATTCATGTTCATCATCGAAGGCGTGCCCGCGATCCTGCTCGGCATCATGTGCATCGTCTACCTCACCGACCACCCCCGCGACGCGAAGTGGCTGAGCGCCGAGGAGCGCGAATGGCTGCAGGCCACGATGGACGCCGAGGAGAAGGGCAAGGCCGAGACCTTCCACTACCCGGTTCGACGCTCTCTGCTGCAGCCGCGCGTGTGGGCTCTGTCGTTCGTCTACTTCGGCATGGTCTACGGCCTCTACGCCATGAGCTTCTTCCTGCCGACGATCATCTCCGGATTCCAGAAGACCTTCGGCGTCGAATACTCGATCGTCGAGATCGGTTTCATCACGGCAATCCCGTATGTCTTCGGTGCGCTCGCCATGTACTTCTGGTCCCGGCACGGCGACCGCACAGGCGAACGCGTCTGGCATGTGGCGGTCCCCCTGTTCATCGGAGGTGTGACGATCCCGATCGCGCTCTATCTCAGTTCGCCGTTCACCACGATGATCGCGGTGACCATCACCTGCATGGCGATCTGCGCGGCCCTGCCGACTTTCTGGCCGCTGCCTCAGACCTTTCTCGCAGGCGCCGGAGCCGCTGCGGGCCTCGCCCTCATCAACTCCCTGGGCAACTCGGCCGGGTTCTTCGCCCCCTACATCACGGGCTGGCTCGCCGACCTCACGGGGACCCAGAACGCGGGCATGTGGGTCGTCGGTGCGGCCATGGTGGCCGCCGGCATCGTGACCCTCGTCCTCAGGGCCGCACCGGCCCCCGATAACCTGGAGCCGACGCTGAAACAGTGACCCCGTGCCGGTCCCACCTGCGTCGTCGTCGATCCGAGGAGCAGCATTGTCGAACACGCCGTCCGCCGCAACGGAACCAACCGGTCTCGATCCGGCAGGATCTTCCTCGTCGGCATCCTCCGCGCCGGAGTCGTCCTCCAGTGCGCGCCCCACCGGTGCGCGGGTCTTCCCCGTCCTCGACCCGGCGGCGCTCGACGACCTCGGCTCGCGGCTGAGTCCGGGTGCGCTGACGACGGATCCCGACGTCATCGATGCCCATTCGAGCGACGAAGCCCTCTTCTGCCCACGTGAGGGCGCGATCGCCCTGGTCAGGGCGACCTCGGCGAAGGACGTCCAGGAGGTCATGCGCTTCGCCACCGAACATCGGGTGCCCGTCGTCCCGCAGGGGGCGCGGTCGGGGATCTCGGGCGGGGCGAACGCCTCACCTGGGGCGATCCTGCTCAACGTGTCGAAGATGACCGAGGTGGTGAGGGTCAACGAGGCCGAGCGCCTCGTCACAGTCCAACCCGGCATCATCAACCAGGACCTCAAGAATCACCTGGCGCCGTACGGACTCTCATACCCACCGGACCCGGGTTCGGTGGCGCTGTCATCGATCGGCGGGAACATCGCCACCAACGCGGGCGGACTGTGCTGCGTCAAATACGGTGTGACCAGGGACTATGTTCGGTCGCTGACGGTGGTTCTCGCCGATGGGACGATGACCACGCTCGGTCCGGAGACCGCGAAGGGTGTGGCCGGCCTCGATATGCGACACCTCTTCATCGGCTCCGAAGGCACCCTCGGCATCGTCGTCGAAGCGACGCTGCGCCTCATCCCCGCCCTGCCCGATCCCTTCACCGCGATCGCGACCTTCCCCGACGAACGCAGCGGTCTGCAGACCGTTGCGGACTTCATGGCCGGCGGAGGTGTGCCGAGCCTGCTCGAATTCCTCGACGGCTCGAGCCTGCGCATGCTCAACGACTTCGGCGACTTCGGCCTCGACGCCGAGGCCGGAGCGATGCTCATCATGCAGGTCGATCACACTCCCGCCGAATCGGAGGCCGCGATGGGGACCTTCGCCGAGGTGGCCGAGCGCTGCGGTGCCCTCGACGTCGCGTACTCCGACGATCCGACCGACTCCGCGGCACTCATCACCGCACGGCGAATGATCCAGCCGGCCTACGAGAAGTTCGCGACGGCCCATGGGGGAGGGCAGCTGCTCGACGATGTGTGCCTGCCGCGCACGGCCGTGCCCGAATTCTGCGACCGGCTGGGTGCGCTGCGGGAATCCTCCGGACTGGAGATTGCGCTGGTGGCGCATGCCGGCGACGGGAACATGCACCCCTCGGTGTTCTTCGACGCCGAGGATGAGACCGCGACGGCGACGGCGCAGGAGGTCTTCGAAGAGATCATGCGCATCGGCATCGAGCTCGGCGGGACGATCACCGGAGAGCACGGGGTCGGCTACCTCAAGCGCGCCTGGCTGCCGAACGAGCTGGACGAGGGCTCCCGGAGGATTCAGTCGGCCGTGAAGAATGCTCTCGACCCCCTGGGCATCCTCAATCCCGGCAAGATGCTCGCGGACGTCTGAGCGCTCAGACCTCAGTTCTGCGCTGTCGTCGCTGCTCCGCCGAATACGAGCTGCCGGCGGCTGATTTCCTGAACGCGGTCTGCCTGCGGCTGATTGCGCTTTCCTGCACCAGCGGGCGCAGGCGCATGTCGGGCCTGCGCCGCCGATTAGGACCTGCGTTGCTGATTAGAACCTGCGTTGCCGCTGATCCGGGTGGGGCCGTCGCCGTCGATCCGAGTGACGCGGCCGCCGATCCGAGCGCGGGACCGAGCTGGTCGCGTTCTCGTGTCAGTGCCGACTGGTTGACTGAATACAGACAAGAGGCCCACTGAATTCGTATGAGACATGCTCTTAGAATTGAATAAGAATCGAACAGACATTGCGCTAGTTTTGATTCATGTGTACACTGAGTAAAAGCTCCTTCATTGACGAAGGGAACGCGGGGCGATGACATTCACACCGGATCGGAAGCGACGTAGGTCGCGGAGGAGTGCCCGTCAGGGCGCTTCCGGTGCGCGCCCCAATGGCGCCGGCGTTGGTCCCCGATCGGTCCACGGCAGGACGAACGGCCAGCAATGGGAGGGCTTCCCGAATTCGGAGCCGCGACCCACCACTCTCAGTGACCAACTCAGGCAATCGGGATTGGACCTCAATGGTCATGCGCTCGCCGAGGTCTTCGACTCCCTTGATCCGGTGCCGACCGATGAAGTCGGTGAGACCGATGAAATCTATGAAGTCGACGAGGTCAACGATTCCGACAGTGGAACTGTTGCCGACGACAGTCTGATCGAATCGTCCGAAGAGCGAGCTGCGGGGGAAGAACAGGTTGTGGCTTCTGAGCCCTCGGAGCCGTTTTCCGAAGTTTCGGACGAACCTGCTGGTGCCGCGCCTTCCACCGCTTCCCCGCATCCTCTGCTGAGTGACGAAGCCTGGAGCGATCTTGCGAAGTTCGCGCCCGAAGTGACCCGCAGCCTGACTTCTCTCTTGAGCCTCGACGATGAGCTGCGCGCCTTCGAGCGACCGATGGGGCCCGACGAGGCGATGCACCTTCTGGACGGAGCCGAAGCGCTCTCGCGCGTGACCGAAGCGCTGTCCACGCTGGCGCTGTCCGTCTATGAGCGGATCGGCACACCGACCGACAGCGGAGCCAAGGACACTGAATCGCTGATTCAGGACCGTCTCGGCCTCACCGGCCCCGAGGCGCGGCGACGCGCACGGATGGCGAAGAGCCTCGGCGGGCGTGTGAGCATGGAGGGGCAGGCGCTGCCGCCCCTGCGTCCGGTCATGGCAGACAAGCTCCACGACGGAACGCTCTCTGCCGGACAGGTCGCCGTGATCGAAGAATGCATGCAGAAGCTGCCGAGCTGGATTGATCCGGCTATCAGTGCGCGGGCAGAGGAAGAACTCGTCGAATACGCCAAGACCGTTTCCGTTGCCGATCTGCGGGAGATCTTCCGCAGGATGCTCGCTCATATCGATCCCGATGGGGCGGAGCCCAAAGATCCGAGCGACCGCTCGTCCTACTTCATCAACGCTCGCCCTAAGAGAAACGGAGATTGGAGAGTCGAAGGGCTGCTCGATCCGACGGCCGGCGCAGAACTCCACGGACTCCTGACCTCACGGATCGAATCGGCCGATCAGCAATCACAGCAGTCCTCGACCGAAGCCAGCGACTCCACAGCGGGCGTCGCGTCCCCTCCCGACGGCGCGGACGCTCTCGGGGTATTCGATGCCGTGCTGACCGGCGACCAGCAGGACGCCCCACCGTGGGTGGTCGTCGACGCAACCGGGCGCGAAGGCGGATCTGCGAAGCATGCGGTGCCAGCAGGCCACGGAGTTCGTGACGATGGCTCCACCGTCGATCTCATCAGCGAGCAGCCCAGCGCACGCAACTGGATCTATGAGCGATTCGCGACTCTGATCTCAAGGATCAGCATGAAAGAGGCCGCGAAGGGCTCGCCCTACGCGCTCGTGGTGACCGCAAGGGCCGAAGATCTCGCCAAGAAGCTCGGTGAAGGCACAACAGGATCGGGAGATCGCATCCCGATCGACGAATTGACTGCGCGCGGGCTCAACGGCACCGTCTTCTACCACCTCATGGACGAAAAGGCCCGAACGGTGGAAGTGCGGACGGAGAACCGGTTCGCCAACAAGAACCAGATCGCCATCATCACAGCAAGAGACCAAGGATGCACCTTCCCCGGATGTGATGCGCCGCCAGGATGGTGCGATGCCAACCATGTCATCCCGCACAGCGAGGGCGGGAAGACTGAGATCAACAACCTCTGTTTGGCCTGCTCGGCGCATCACCATCTCATGGACCGTTCCGATTGGGAGGTCCGGATGATGGCCGATGGACGCCCGGCCTGGATTCCACCGGCCAGCCGCGATCCGGCCAGAAGGCCGATCATGCACTCGCGCTTCATTGCACAGGACATCATCGAATCGCTCTTCGACGATTAGCCGGCGCCCGCATGGTCGGTGTCGACTGCTCAGGCGTCGGCCCGTCGGATCGACCCTCGGCGCGTCGGATCGACCCTCGGCCTGCTCGGCCCTCGGCCCAACCGACCTTCGGCCCAATCGACCTTCGGCCCGACTGCTCAGCCCTCGGCCTTGCCCTGTCGCCAGTACCCCATGAACGCGATCTGCTTGCGGTCGACACCGACTTCCTGCACCAGGTAGCGGCGCAGGCGCTTGACGGGACCCGCTTCACCGGCGATCCAGGCGTAGAAGGGACGGGCTTCCTTCTCCGTCTCACTCGAACTGCCCTGAGCGGCCTGAGTCAGTGCCGCCGGCACGTCCCAGAGGATCTCTTTGTCGATGTCGACGTCATCGAGCTCCCGATCGGAGCGGGAAGAACCGGGGGCCTCGGCCGGGCCGGACGAGCCAGGCGAGCTCGCACCCACCTCGGCGTACGCTCGGGTCTCGGCGTAAGCACTGGTTTCGGCGCGCACGGCCTCTCTGACGGCCGGCTCGAGGAGCTCACCGAAATCGGCTGCGCCTCGTGGAAGCCACTGGACCTCGAAACCGGCCGGAGCGTCGATGTCGATGATGTCCTCCGCGCTCGGAACCTCGAGGACCGCCTTGCCCTGAACGGACGCGTCCTTGAGTGAATCGAGGATCGAAGCGATGGCCGGAACGGCGGTCTCGTCACCGGCCAGCAGGATCTGATCAGCCTCCCCCGGGGCGAACTCGATGCCCGCGGGCGGAGCTTCCGCATCACGACTGGGGCCGATGAGGTGAAGGGAGTGGCCGAGCTGAGCGGATTCTGCCCACTGCGCCGCGGGACCCGAATGCCCGTCCTCGTCGGAATGCAGGATCATGTCGACGACGAGCTCCCGATCCTCATCGCGCCATTCCCGCACCGTGTAGGTGCGCATCGCTCCACGGATCTCGGGGTCGACCTGGAGCCACGCCTGATACCAGGAGACGCCTGCCTCCTCCTGCTCGGCGAGGAAGCCGAGCATGTCGAACTGAGGCGCGGCGGCGCCCCCTGGCGGGATGATGAGCTTGATGCGCAGGTCACGCGGATGAGCATTGGGGCCGAAGCCCTGCAGTCCGGCACCGCCGAAGGTGACGCGGCGGAAGGAGGGACTGAGGTCTTCGACGGCGAGGACCGTGGCTTCGAAGGCGCCGATGGGGGCTCGTGACACAGATTCTCCTTCATCTCCCCAGATCCGAGAGCCATAATCGGCTCGTGGTTCTCGGGGCGTCCCGCAGCTGAGGGACGCATCGTGTTCATGGGTGCAGCGGTTGCGGACGTGTACATGTCCAGGCACCACCCTACGCTAAGTAAGGCAAGCCTTTCCAAATAATGCTAACGTGATTTTCGGGCGCTGCCGATACCGATGACGTCCGAACTGCTCACATCCGAACTGAGCACATTCAGACTGCACACTTCCGAGTAAAGGACATCCGGACTGCGCCCGCCCCATCTCGTTCCAGCTCATCTCACTGAAACACGACCCCTGAAAGGCCCTCGATGCGTCGTCGTCAGCTCCTCGCCCTGTCCGTTCTCGCACCGTTCGCACTCGTCGCCTGCGAAGGCCCGGAACCCGAAGCCTCCAGCGGTGGCAGCGGCAGCGCAGCCCCGAACTTCACCTACTCGCCGAAAGGCTACGACGGCGTGACGATCGAACTCGACAGGCCGGTTGAGCGCATCGCTGCGGACTTCTACTCTGCCGCCGGCCTGGCACAGTACGGAATCAAGCCTGTGGCGGTCTTCGGGTTCGGACAGAACGAATCTCCGGGGAAATCCTTCGACTCCACCGGCGTCGAGGTGGTCGGCACCGACATGGAACTCGACATCGAGGCGCTCGCCGTCACCGAGCCGGACATCCTCGTCGCCTACGGCAATGAGAAAGGCGACGGATGGACCTGGTGGGACGAGAAGGTGAAGGGCCAGGTCGCCGAACTCGTGGACTTCGTCCCGGTCAAGCTCAGCGATCAGACGCCCGATGACATGTTCGCCCAGTACGCCGCCATTGCCCGTGCCCTCGGCAAGGACACCGAATCGGGTGACATCGCGGACGAGCGCAAGGCGTTCGAGGACGCTCGCAAGCGGGTTCGTGAGGTCGCTGCGAAGAAGAGCGGGCTGACGGTGCTCCTGGCGAACTTCAGTGCGGAGATTAACTACACCTCGAAGACCCTGGGGATCGCCGAGATGCTCCGCGAGGACGGACTCGATCTCGTCGGCCCCGACTCGAGCGACGACAGCAGCTGGGCAGAGGTCTCCTGGGAGAAGATGTCTGACTACCCCGCCGATGTCCTCCTCGTCCACGATGCATCCGCCGACTACGAGGACAACCCGATCTTCAAAAGGCTTCCCGCGGTCGAGGCCGGGCAGCTGGGCACATGGGACGACAAGCGCGCCTACACCTATGCCGGATATGCCGAATGGCTCGAGGAACTTGCCGAGGTGCTCGAAGGTGCGAAGCAGATCGTCGAGAAGTGAGCTCCTTGCCGGGCCGGGCTACCATCGGTCCATGACTGATCTTCCGCCCGAGCTCACCGACGACGAGGTCATCCGATCGTTGGCCGAAGGCACACCGACCACGTGGATCCGCGGCACCCCCGCCGAGGCGGTCCTGCCCGAACTCGAGGCCGCGATGGATTCCGCGGCGGCTCGGTTCGCCCGTTTCGCCCCGTGGTTCGCCGAGGCTTTCCCCGAGACTGCGACGACGCGTCCCGACGCTGCCGAAATCTTCCCCGGAACCGGTGCGACAGGTGGTCTGATCGAGTCGCCCTTGGCCTCGGCCCCGGCGGCTCAAGACCGGCTCGAGCAGCTGTTCGGTGCCCGGCTGCCGGGGACGCTGTGGCTCAAACGCGACGATGCTTTGCCGGTCAGCGGGTCGATCAAGGCCCGCGGAGGGTTCCACGAGGTGCTCGAATTCGCCGAGGCCGTCGCCGCCGACCACGGCCTCGATCCTGATGATCCCGCAGAATATGCGAGTGCGAGATTCCGTGAGATCGCCGCGGACCACAGGATCGTCGTCGGGTCGACGGGCAACCTCGGCCTGTCGATCGGGATTCTCAGCGCCGCCCTCGGGTTCGCCGCCTCGGTGCACATGTCCGCCGATGCCCGGGAATGGAAGAAGGAGCTGCTGCGCGCTCACGGAGTCGACGTCATCGAACACGCCGGTGACTTCGTCGAGGCCGTGGAAGCCGGTCGCGCCTCGGCGAGGGGAGCCGAGCGCACGCATTTCGTCGACGACGAGGACTCGGTCAGCCTCTTCGCCGGATACTCGGTCGCCGCCCTGCGTCTCAAGCGCCAGCTCGACTCGACCGGGGTGACCGTCGATGCACAGAATCAGCTGGTCGTCTACCTCCCCTGCGGAATCGGGGGAGGCCCCGGAGGGGTGACCTTCGGGCTCAAACGCGTGTTCGGAGACAGCGTCCGCTGCGTCTTCGTCGAACCGAGCCAGGCACCGGCGATGTTCCTCGGCGTCCGTTCGGACCGGCACAGCGACATCGCCGTCCAGGACATCGGCCTCAGCGGACAGACCGCCGCCGACGGGTTGGCGGTCACACGGCCATCACGGTTCATCGGACCGACGATCGGGCCGCTGATCTCGGGATTCGCCTCGGTGCCGGACGAGGTCATCCGGGCAGGAGTCGGGGTGCTCCACGAGACCGAGGGCATCGATGTCGAGCCTTCGGCGACCGCCGGCCTCAGCATTCCGTGGCGGTTGGGCGCGACGGTCCCGTGGTCGGATGCGGCCACACACCTCGTCTGGCTCACCGGCGGGGCGATGGTCCCCGCCGATGAGCGCGCCGAATACGTCGCCGACGGAATCCGGCTGATGCCGACGATCGCAGACCCCGCCTCGGCGGTGTTCGTCGACTGAAACCGGCTGTTCGCCGCTGCCCGGATTCACCAATCCCAGGGATCGTCTTCGACGTTGATGACGACCTTGCCGTCGACGATCTCGGCCGTGCCGCTCAATGAGATGGATACCGTGTCGTCGAAGGACTCGGTCTCATCGAACATCTCGTAGCTGCCGGTCACGAGCGCCTCGCCCGTGGCGTCTGAGGAGATCAGCCACGCCGGACCCCCGTTGGGACCGGTCGCGGATTCGGGATCCGCATAGGGATCGGAACCGACCGACTCGTCGGCGACGATCACCGTCGGATAGGACGAGATCGACCATTTGAGATCGGTGGCGTCGTAGCTGTCCGCCAGGGACGACCCGAACGGGCAGCCGTCGGGCTGGGCCACGGTCTTCTCGGCACAGCTGTCGATGAGCGTCTTGACCTGCTTGTCGACCTCGGTGCGGAAGGCGTCCGAGGGCTGGGCGGCGAGCAGCGGCACATCCTCACCCTCCGTGTCCGATTCATCGCCCAGGAAAGCCCGGACCTCTACGGGATCGGCGCTGATGAGATCCGTCTTCTCGGCCAGGCCGATCGTGTAGAGGCCGGGGAAGGCCGGCAGCGCCAAGGTCGAGCCGTCGGTGTCGACGTCGACTCCGTTGACCTTGACTGTGCTCAGTCCGGGAGTGTCGACGGCGAGAGTGAGCAGTTCGGGTGTCTTGAGAGCCCAGTCGTCGAAGAAGAGGGCTTTCTTGCCGGCCTTGTGCAGTGTCAGGGTGCTGTTGCCCTTGGATCCGCCGACGTCATAGGTGACCGCGACAGTGGCCGTGTCCCCGGAGATGTCCGCGTCGTCGACGGTGACATCTTCGGGCAGGGCCTTGGATCCGCCGAGGACCTCGTTCGTCAGCAGAGTCCGTGACTCCTGCGGAACGTCGACATCTGCGATCTTGAGCGCACCCTCGGCGTCGCCGTCGGAGAGTTCCGCGAAGTACTTCTCCACGGTCGCTTCGGGTCCGAACATGTGCCCATTGACCTGGTTGACGACGATGAGAGCGGCTACGAGGAGGAGGACCGCCCCACCGGCGACGACCGTGACGAGCGTGGCCTTCTTCCTGTCGAAAGGCTGCGCCGGACCGCCGTAGGGCTGCGTTCCTTCCTGACCCGGCGCATATGCCTGCTGCCCGGCGGCCGTCGGATAGGGGTGGTGGCCTGTCGAGCGCGGGTCCGCCGGCGGCCCGACCGGAGCCGAGTACGCCTGCGCTCCGGGGTGAGACTGATGACCGATCTGACCCTGCGATCCCAGCTGACCCTGGTATCCCGGCTGACCCTGATGACCCGATTGCCTCTGATAACCCGACTGCCCCTGGGGGTTCGGCTGCCCCTGATATCCGGGGTGGTTCTGCGGCCCCATCTGACCGGGGGCAGGTGCGACGGGCGGTGCCGCCTGGGCGGAGGCCCGCGCCAGCTCGGGATGGATGAAGGCGAATTGCGGTTCGCTCATTCCCAAGTGCGGGCCCCAATGCGGGTGGACGGTACGGCCGGCGGTGATGCGCGCGACGGCCGGGAAGGTGAGCACGAGTTTGGGGCCGAGCGTTCGGGACAGCACCTCGATGAGGCCGCCCCACACGGCGAAGATGAGGAATGTCCACGCGAGCGGACCGATTCCCATCCGAGCCGCGCCGGAGCCGCCGAAGATCATGGCCGCCTCGGCGGATCCCGACATCGACATCCGCAGCGGAACGGCCAGCAGCGACAGCAGACCCCACACGAGGCAGAATGCCAGCGGCAGCTTCCACGCGCTCGACCACTGCTGCCTGTCCTGCTCGAGCACAGTCCACGCTGGGCGCCGCGTGACCGTGGCCACGAAGGTCGCGATCAGCACTGCCGCCACGACGACGAAGAGACCGAGCCACAGCTGGCCCGGAGCGTCCCGGCTGAAGATCGTGAAGTTCTCGGAGAAGCTGTCCGCATAGAAGCCGAGATCTCCCTGCGCCGAGGCGCTGATCCCGCCGAGGTGGGTCAGAGAGGTGAGGACGAGACCCATGTTGAGGAACGTCAGCGGCACCAGCCGGCCCGGCATATCGACCGAGAACGGGAGCACGAAGAGCGCGACGATCGAGAACAGGACGACTGAGACGACGAGGTGGACCCAGGTCACAAGCAGAGGTGGGACGGCCCAACGCAGGAACGGCGCACCGATCGCCTCGGTGCCCTTGAAATGACCGGCGACTCGGCCGGCGACGCTCGTGACGAGGATGACGAGCAGGGGCAGGAAGAAGGATCGAGCAGTGATCGCCGAGAGCGAGAAGGTGATCGCGCCCTCGTTCTCGAAGGTGGAGAAGCGGGCGGCGAAGACGACCTGCAGGAGGAAGAGCACCAGGGTCATCGCCAGTGTCGAGATGGCGATGCGCACCCAGGTGGTCACGCGGTTGGGGGCCGGAGATCTGCGCTCGCTGCGCTTCGTCAGCCACCACAGCAGGCCGACGATGATGACGGTCACCACCAGCGGTGCACCGACCATGAAGACGCTCAGTTGGGCATCGAAGCTGTCGGTGGCGTGGATGGACAGCCGCAGCACCGCCGAACCGAACAGCGACAGCGCCAGCAGGATGAATGGCATGGCATAGCTGATGCCGTCGAGGTCGAAGCCCGTATCCTCGGTCAGGGAGGTGAAATCCGACATCGAGGAGACCTGCACCGTCAGGATGATGGAGGCGATGATCCCGCCCAGGAGGGCGACGCCGGGCGGAATCAGAGCCGCTTGCCATGTCGCGCCCTTCGCCAGCGCCGAGGTGAGCTTCGACTTCGGAGCCTGCACCGGCTGACCGGGCACAGCGGGATACGGAACGGGTCCCGAGCCCGGGGCATACGCTCCCGGTGCTTGAGGGAAGGAGCCCGCCGCCTGAGGCTGCGAGTAGGGTCCTGAACCCTCTGCGTAGGGGCCGGAACTCTGCGGGCGAGGGCCTGGACCCTGCGCGTAGGCGCTCGCGCCCTGCACGTAGGGATCTGCGCTGGGAGTGTAAGCACCCGGCCCCTGTGGGTAGGGGCCGGAGTTCAGCCCGAAGGGGCCGGAACCTTGCCCATGCGGACCCGAGCCTTGCCCGTGCAGTCCCGAATCTTGCGCATCGGGTCCCGGTCCGTGCGTGTAGGCACTCGTGTCCGGGTGCTGGGGCGAAGAAGAGGAGTGAGACCTGCCAGCGGCGGACACGGTGGGGCCGCCTCCCGCCGCTTCTGCCGGAGGTGCCCAGCGAGCCGTCACCTCGGTGGGCTCGGAATCCTGGGGGTCGACATCCTCTGCCGGGGCCCCGGGGGCCGCTCCGCTCTCGGGCTCCTCGGCGGTTTCAGCTGCGTCCGAGGCCGCGGTCTCTGACCCCGTCGGCTGTTCGGGGTCTCGATCCTTCGGATCCTCTGCCGGTGTCGGTTTCGTCTCGTCGGATGCGTCGTTCATGCCCAGTCCTCACATGCCGTGGCCCGAGCGACCCGGCGGGTGATTCACAATGCAGCAATTGCCGGGAGGTATCAGGCCATTTGTAGTACACAACTTATAATAAGCTGTGAATGCAAGAGAAGTTTCCTTGGAGACTTTCTCTGAAATGTGTCTGATCGATGTGGAGCTGCGGATGAGTGCGAATCCTCCCGGGCGTGGAGATGAGAACGAGTGGGACGTCAACGACCGATCCGGCAGTCAGTGGTCGTCGCGTCCCGGACCGCAGTCGAATACCGGTTGGGGATCGCCGGCGGCGCCGACGCATCAGCCTGCCCAGCCGCCGTACCCGCAGGACAGGCATCCGCACCCGCAGAACGGGCACCCGTATCCGCAGGGCCCGGGACCGTACCACCAGCCGGCGCCGGCGCCGAAGCGGCGCTGGGGGCTGATCGCACTCTTCGCCGTGATCGTGATCGTCCTCGGTGTGGGGATCGGCTGGGGCGCGGCGACGCTGTTCCCGAAGGATTCCGATGTTCAGTCCGCTGCCGCCTCCAGCGAGGAGCCGAAGGGCGAAGAGAACAGCGGCGGCGACAGCTCGGCCCCCGCAAGTGAGGCCCCCGAACCGACCGAGACCGAGTCCGAGCTGCCCGACGATCCGAAGAAGGCGCTCAAGCAGCTCGCCGCTGCCGATGGCAAAGAGGTCAAGAGCGAACTCGACGGAAAATGGGTGCCCCAGCTGAGCTCGAAGAGACCCGGTCTCGAAGCCGAGGGCAAGACCTGGGACGAAGAGGCGATCCTCGATGAGCACCAGCAGATGCGCGAGGAGTTCCCTCGGGTCAAGCTCATCTGGTCAGGAGACTTCAACAGCTTCAAGGAGAGCGACTTCTGGGTCACGGTCGTCGGCATCGGCTACGACGACCCCGATGACGCACTGTCCTGGTGCTCATCGCACGGACTCGGACCCGACAGCTGCTACGCCAAGCAGCTGAACACCTCCGGCGGCCACGACGGAACGACCCGACTGCAGGACTGAAGCGCCGGATCGTGTGTCCTGCAGGGGCGGGGCGGCGAGGGGGCGGGAATTCAGCTCAGCCGACCGAGCGACGTGCAACCTCCGCCGACACCTCGCCGAGCACCGCCAGGGCGGCCGCGATAATCGGCTGACCGGACGATCCGCTGCGGATGCCGGTGAGGATCTTCCGCGACGGGACCGGGTCCCCGCGCAGCGGAACCCGGACGACGTCGAAGCCCTCGGGCAGGCGGGCCAGCCGGGGGATGAGAGCGACCCCGAGCCCGGCCGCGACCAGCGCCGCTCCGGTCTCCCATTCCCGCGACTGATGCGCCTTCTCCGGTTGGAACCCGGCTGCCGCGCAGGCCGTGCGGACCAGGCGGTGGTAGGGCGAGCCGGGGCGGTCGAGGATCCACGGCTCCTCGGCGGCATCGCTCAAGGACACCGCCGAGTTCTTCGCCAGGCTGTGCCCGGTGGGAACGAGGAGGTCGAGGCGATCGCTGAAGAGCGCGGACTGCTCGAAGCGGGCATCACCCCGCGGGGGCAGCGGGTCCGTGGCCACGACCACTGCGACGTCGGCGTGCTCGGACACGAGCAGATCGAAGCACTCCTCGGGCTCGGCCTCGATGATCGTCACCTCGGCGCCGGGGAACCGCTCGATGACCGCCTGCGCCGTCGGCGGCAGCAGGGTGGCCGCTGCCGTCGAGAAGCCGCAGAGCCGCAGCGCTCTGCCGGTCGAGATGCTCCCGGACGCGAGATCGTCGAGCTCACCGCGGATCTCCTCCCACCGCGTGAACAGCTCCTGCGAGCGGTCGAGCAGGAGCTGACCGGCGCGGGTGAGCACGAGGCCTCTGCCGCGCGGTTCGACGAGACGCACGCCGAGATCCTTCGACAGGGTTCTGAGCTGGTGCGATACGGCTGATGGCGTATATCCGAGACGATTGGCGACCTCGGTGAGGGTACCCACTTCGGCGAGGACGCGGAGGACTTGGAGGCGCGGATCGATCATGCAACAGTATTGCATGATTCGGGTGAAGAATCTTCGCTTTTCTTCGTCAGCGCCGTGGCGGACACTGAAGGTACGGAGTTCGCTCCCAGTCACAGCATCGGGGCGGCACCGAGATCACAAAGAGGTGGTGGACGAATTGACCCTGGCACCAGGCAGCAACAGGCTCACACGCACGAACCGCGGAGCGGATGCGAAGGGAAGCGCGCCCGACGCGATGCATCCCGGGGGCATGACCGGACAGGAGGCCCTCGACTGGCTCATCGACGAGCGCCGTCCCGGCTACTCGCTTCCCGCGCCCTTCTACATCAGCCCCGAGTTCTTCGCCCGCGACCTCGAGGAGATCTTCGCCTCGACGTGGATCTTCGTCGCCTCGCTCGCCGAGGTGCCCGAGCCCGGGGACTACGTGACCATCGACATCGGCACCTATTCGGTCATCGTCATCCGTGACGACGACGGCGAGATCCGGGCTCACCACAATGTGTGCCGCCACCGCGGCACCCGGTTGCTCAATGACCTGTCCGGATCGGTGGGCAACATCGTCTGCGGCTACCACCAGTGGACCTATACGCCCGGCGGCGAGCTCATCTCCGCAGGAGTCCAGGCGCCTGGGTTCGACATGGCCTGCTTTTCGCTGCGCGCGGTCGATGTCCGCGTCATCGGCGGGCTGATCTTCATCTGCCTGCACGACGGTCCGGATGACATCGACGAGGTGGCCGCCGTCATCGAACCCTATCTGAGCCCGCACGACATCGCCGGGGCCAAGGTGGCCGCTCAGGTCGACCTCATCGAGGACTCGAACTGGAAGCTCGTCATGGAGAACAACCGCGAGTGCTACCACTGCGAGGCCGGCCACCCGGAGCTCACGTGCACCTTCTTCCCCACCTACGGCTACGAACCCGAGGAGATCCCGAAACGGCTGCTGCCCGCCTATCAGCGCTACCTCGACGCCGAGGAGGAGCTGCGCATCAATTGCGAGCGCAACGGCCTGCCGTACGCCCTCGTCGAGGAGCTCAGCGGACGACCGACCGGGTTCCGGATCGAACGGGCCGCGCTCGACGGGAGGGGTGAGTCGTACACGATGGACGGTTCGGCCGCCTCGGCGAAGCTTTTGGGCGATCTCGACACCTTCGTCCTCGGTCGGGCCTCGCTGCACGTGCAGCCGAACATGTGGTTCCACGCGATGGGCGACCACGTCGTCACCTTCAGTCTGCTCCCGCTGGCCGAGGACAGGACGCTTGTGCGCACCACCTGGCTCGTGGCCGCCGATGCCGAGGAAGGGGCCGACTATGACCTCGACAACCTCACGACGGTGTGGATCAAGACGAACGAACAGGACGCGATGTTCTGCGAACGGGCTCAGGCTGGGGTGTCTTCTCCGGCCTACGAGCCCGGACCCTATGCGCCGACCGAGGAGCAGGTCGATGCGTTCTGCACTTGGTACATCGAGAGGCTCAAGGCCCACCGCGACGCCGGAGCGGGCCGATCCGAAAGGACGGTGAACCGGCGATGAGGTACCGCCATTCGACCCTGCCGGCGGGAATCGGCACGCCCGGCACCGTCCCAGAGGCTGCGGCGAAGTCGACATTCCGTGTGCCCGGACGCAGCACACGCCCGGGCAAGGAGACGCGCCACGAACCCGAGCCGGCCGCGGTGCCTGTCGAGCCGATGGTAACTGCGGACCGGACGTCTCCCGCGGTCCCCGAACTGCTCACGGGATACGTCGACGTCGTGGCCATCACCGAAGTGACTCGGAACGTGAAGACCTTCGAGCTGCGGGCACCATGGATGGCCTCCGTCGACTTCGAACCCGGACAGTACGTGACCATGCGCGTGCCCGAGCTCGGCCTCGAGCGGTGCTATTCGATCTCCTCGGCGCCCTTCGGGACGAACACGTTCACCATCACGGTCAAACGCGTGGCCGGAGGACCGGTGTCGAATCACCTCCACGATGCAGTGGCCGTCGGCGACCGGCTGCATGCCGACGGACCCTACGGACTCTTCAGCACGAGCTTCCACCCGGCGGACAGGCACCTGTTCCTCTCGGCCGGCTCGGGCATCACGCCGATCATGTCCATGGTCCGCAGCCTGCTGTCCCGGGCGAACGGCGAGGCGACCGACATCGTCTTCGTCCACAGCGCGGCCACCCCCGCGGACATCATCTTCCGTCCCGAGCTCGAGCAGCTCGCCCAGGTGCCGGGAGTGCGAGTCGAGGTCCTGTGCTCCCGCGACTCGGAGACCGAGATCTGGTCGGGCCGGCGCGGACGCATCACTGCGGACACCCTCGCCGAGGTGGCCCCCGATCTCCGGGACCGCGAGACCTTCGTCTGCGGCCCGAGCGGGTATATGGACGCCGTCCGTCCCCTCCTGTTCGAGCTCGGGTCCGCCGGGGCGCATGAGGAGTCGTTCGTCTTCGCCACCTCTCCCGCCGCGCGCCTGTCCCGGGCGGCGATGAGCGTCGGCGCCGACCGACCCTCCCAGGTGCTCACCGCCGTCGGCGGGCCCGGTGCCGGAGCCGGCGGCGACTGGGCCGCGCGGGCGCACACCGTCGAGTTCGCCGACAGTGGCCGACGGATCGAGTGCTCACCGGAGACGACGGTCCTCGACGCCGCCCTCGATGCGGGACTGGCGATGCCGTCGTCGTGCTCCGAAGGGATGTGCGGGACCTGCAAGTCCGACCTCGTCAGCGGCGAGGTCGAAATGAATCACGCGGGCGGCATCCGCCCGAAGGAGATCGCCGCCGGCAAGTTCCTGCCCTGCTGCTCCACTCCGCTGACCGACCTCGTCGTCAGGCGGTGAGAGCGCGGCGCCTCAGTCAGCACGTCTCGCCGATGACCAGGGTCGATGGGAGCACGAGGTGCTGGGCTGTTCGGGTGCCGGCGTCCGAATCGGCCCCACGCGGGCGAGCGACCTGGGCGACGAGCATCCGTCCGGCGCTGCTTCCGGCCTCGCCCATCGGCTGCGTGATCGCCGTCAGCGAGGGCAGGCCGAGCCCGATGTCGATGAGGTCATCGACGGCGGCGACCGCGAGATCCTCGGGAACCTTCGCCCCGACCGCGGCCGCAGCGAGCATCAGCCCGTGCGCCACCAGCGCGTTGTAGGCGATGACCGCGCTGACGCCGCCCCGCTGGAGCATCGAGAAGCTCTCGGTGCCGGCGCTCACTTTCGGTTCGACGGGGCCGAACCTCCGTGCTTCGCCTCCGTTGTCCTCGAGCGCAGTGCGGACCGTGAGGAACCGTCCGTCGTCCGAGAGGGAGCCCGCAGGACCGCCGAGGTAGGCGATCGTTCTGTGTCCGCGCGCGATGAGGAGTCCGCAGAGTTCGGTCAGGCCCGCCGCGACATCGACGCTGACCGAGTCGAAATCCGACAGCTCACGATTGACTGTGACGATCGGGAAGCCGCGCGCCACCTCCGCCAACGCGGCACCCGAGCTGCGTGGACTGGCGAAGATGAGCCCGTCCACCCGGCCTCGCAGGCGCCCGGCGATCTCGACCTCGGACTCGGGGCAGCCGTGGGAGTCGACGATGATGAGTTCGAAGCCGGAGCTCTCCACTTCGGACTGGACAGCTGAGATGAGTGGTGCGAAATACGAGCTCGACAGCTGGGGCACGACCAGCCCGAGCAGGCCTGAACTGCCCCTGGCCAGGGCCCGTGCGGTCGAGTTGGCGATATAGCCGAGTCGGTCTGCGACCTCGATGACTCTTGCTGTCGTCTCAGCGCCGACCATCTCCGGCCTGCCGAACACCCGCGAGGCGGTCGCCAAGGAGACGCCCGCTTGGCGAGCGACATCGGCCAGAGTCACCACTGTCGATCCTTCCTGCCGTCGCCTGTCCCTGCCAAGATACCCCAGCCGCAGTCAGGGATGCCTGGAAGCCGCAGATGAGACGGCCTTGACCGCTTCAGCAGGCCTCGCACATACTTATGCAAGCGCTTACATGCACTGTTCGACGCACGGACGAGATGACCGATCGGGAATGCTTCACCGCAGCGAGGAGACAACTGTGGCCCAGAGACAGACAGCCGGCGAGGTTCGCGACGCGGACGGCGACGGCGGCTCGACCGAGCGGAAGTGGCTGAGGTTTCCCGTCGTCGCCCGCGGTTCCACGTATTCACGCGAATTCGTGGCCGGACTGAGCATGTTCCTGGCGACCGCCTACACGGTCGTGGTCATCCCCGGGATGCTCTCCGACGCGGGGCTGCCCGTCGGAGCCGTGACGACGAGCGTGATCATCGTGGTCATCCTCGGCACTGCGGCCATGGGCATCTTCGGCAATCTGCCGATGGTGCTCGCCCCCGGCCTCGGCGGAGTCTCCCTCGTCGCCTACACCCTCGTCCTCGACGGCGATGTGTCCTATCCCGTCGCCATGGGCATGGTGCTGTGGTCGGGCGTCATCTTCCTGCTCCTCACCCTCTTCGGCATCCGCAGTCTGATCACCCGGATCATCCCGCACTCGATCCGGCTGGCCATCGGACCCGCCATCGGCGTCTTCATCGCCTTCGTCGGGTTCCGCTCGGCCGGGCTCGTCCAGCCCGGAGAGAGCTCACTCGAACTCGGCGATCTCTCCAGCTCCGCGGCACTGGTCACCTTGGCCGGCGTCGTCGTGCTCGTGGCGCTCAACGCCCGAAAGGTCCGAGGCAGCTTCATCATCGTCATCATCGCCGCGACGCTCGTCGGCATTCCATTGGGTCTGACCCACCTCGAGGGCTCGCCCGTCGCGTTGCCGACCATCGACGGTTCACTGTTCATGCACGTCGACCTCGTCGAATCGCTGTCGCCGCACTACCTGCCGTTCCTCTTTGCGTTCTTCGCTTCGGAGTTCTTCTCGACGACCGGCGTGATCATGACGGTCACGGACACGATGGGACGCGCAGCGAAGCCGGAGGGCGGTGCCATCGATCCGAAGCGACCGTTCCTCGTCGATTCGTGCACGATCATCGGCGGCTCGCTGTTCGCAGCTCCCTCGGTGACCACCTACGCGGAGTCGACGGCAGGAGTCGAGGCAGGCGGCCGCACCGGTCTGTCATCACTGTGGGCGGCCGCATGCTTCGCGCTTCTGCTCTTCGCGACACCGCTGGCGGCGGCGATCCCCTCGGCAGGGACGGCCCCGGTCGTCATCGTGGTGGGCCTGACCATCGCCGCGGGCTTCCGCCGGATCGACTCCGATGATCTCACCGAACTCATCCCCGCAGTGATCGTGCTCATCTGCACCCTGCTGTGGGGCAACTTCGGCACGGGGATCGCAGCCGGGGTGCTCGCCTATGTGCCGATCAAGCTCCTGGCCGGCAAGTGGCGGGAGATCCATCCCGGCATGTGGGTGATGACTCCGTTCCTCGTCTACTATTTCATCGCCATCGCCTGAAGACCCCAGATCTCCCTCCGCCGGTTCGCCGCTGCGAGTCACCGGCGAGCCAATGACCAAGGAAAGGTGCGACACCGTGCTGCCCCTCATCGATCTCCATCTCCACCTGCCCGGCACCGTGCGGGCCGAAACCTTGGCCGAGCTGGCCGACGCGAACGGAGTGGAGCTGCCCCTGCCGGCCGGTCAGCTGTATCCGCGGATCAACTCCGACCCCACGGAAGAGGAGAGCACCCGCGGGCCCTGGTTTCCGCTGCTGCGCGTCTACGAGCTCATCTCGGCCAGCCTCCGGAGACGTGAGGATTTCGCCCGCGTCGTCTTCGAGGCGCTCGAGGACGGGCAGCGCGACAGCGGACTGTGCTATGCGGAGCTCGCCTTCAGCCCTTCCGTCCACATGCAGGCCGGCGTCGACTACACAGCGATGACCGCAGGCATCTCCGACGGGTTCGCGCGGGCACGCGACGAGCTCGGAGTCGACGGCCGCGCCGTCGCCGCCGTCAACCGGGAGGACACCGCCGAGGTGGCGGCGGAGATGGTCGAGACCGTGATCGCCCGCCCGTGCCCCGATGTCGTCGGCATCGGACTCGACTTCTATGAGCTCGCGGGCCTGCCGGAGAAATTCGCCGAGGCGTTCCGGCTGGCGGGCGAGCACGGTCTCTTCCGGACCGCCCACGCCGGCGAGCACGCACCGACCGCGGAGACCGTGACGACGGCGATCGACGTCCTCGGCTGCGACCGGATCGATCACGGCTATCAGATCCTCCGCAGCCCCGAGATCGTCGCGCGCTGTGCCGAGCGGGGAACCATCTTCAATGTGGCCTTCACGACCTCGCGCCGTGCGCTCATCGACTGGCGCAGGGAATCCGTGGCCGCCATGGTGGACGCCGGTCTGAGAGTCTCGATCAACTCTGACGACCCCGCTCTGTTCCCGACCACTCTGCGCAGGGAGATGGACATCGCGGGCGAGCTGATGCCCACAGTCGATGAAGCGTGGTTCGTCGAGAACTCGATCGCGGCCGCATTCCTCGACGACGAGGCGAAGTCGAGGCTGCGGGCCACGGTGTTCGGGGCCTAGACGCACGGCCTATCGGCACCTCGGGTGCTGTCAAGGGTTCGGACCGGACACGCCGTGCCGCTTCGGTGATCCGACTCATCTGAGCACGAAGCCGGGCACCAGAGCGTCGCGGGGGTCGAGCTCGAAGCTCGTGCTCGCAACCCGGTGGGCGGTGCCTGCGACGACGGGGACGACTCCGTCGGCCGTCTCCTCGAGCACTCGGGCGCGGAAGCGCGTGCCGATGATCGAGTCATGGATGAGCGTCTGCCCCGGGACGAGTTCCCCGGAGGCGTGCAGTGCGGCGATGCGGGCTGCCGTGCCGGAACCGCACGGGGAACGGTCGACCTGGCCATCGGCGAAGACCGTGACATTGCGCTGGTGCAGTTCGCCGGTGTCCGTGGTGCCGAAGCGGTTGACGATGATCGTGCCGTAGACGCCCGACAGGCGCTCATCGACGGGATGCGCGGTTTCCGGGTGGCCGGCGAGGCTTGCCTTGACCTCGCGTCCGAGGGCGATGAGCTCACCGAGGTCCTCGGGCACGACGTCGAGCCCGAGGCGGTCGCCGTCGACGAGGGCGTAGAGCGCCCCGCCCCAGGCGAGGTCGACCGACAGCCGTCCGCGGCCCGTGTCGACCGTGATCCCGGTGGCGACGAGCCGGCTGGGGACATTGACGAAATCAATCGAGGTGACCTCTCCGGCCGAATCGGTGTGCACCTGCGCATTCACCCGCCCCGAGGGCACGTCGATGCGGACCTCCGTGAGCCCGGACGGCTCGGCCGCTGCGAGTCCGGACTCGACGGCCCATGCGCCCAGCGCCATGGTTCCGTGACCGCAGGCGGTGGAGAAGCCGTCCTTGTGCCAGAACAGCACGCCGAAGTCCGCATCGGCGTCGTCGGGTGCGGTGATGAAGCCGCCGTACATGTCCGCATGACCGCGCGGTTCGAAGCACAGCAGCCGACGCAGATCGTCGAGGGCCGACCCGGACACCGCGCGAGCCCGCTTCTCGGCTACCGAGGCACCGGGGGCCTCGACCGGCGGATCGGCGATGATGCGGAAGGGCTCCCCGGCCGTGTGATAGTCGACGCTGCTGCAGATCGCAGTTCGTCTCGTCACAGGCCCATCCCCACTCGCAGCCCCTCGAGCACGGCGGCATGGACGTTGCGGGAGGCGACGGCATCGCCGATGCGGTAGAGCCTGAACCCCGCGTCTGGCTCGGCCGGCTGAGATCTCCCGTTCACCCAGGCGTCGATATCGGTCGACCCATGATTGCTCGACCGGGGCTTGAGCTCGAAATAGACCTCATCGTTCGGCGTCGTCCCGAAGTCGACGACCACGGCATCGGTGACGAGTTCGGACTCGCGGTCCGAGTACTCGTGGCGCAGCCTCGCCACGATCTCGGAACCTTCGATCCGCGGCTTCGCGGCCAAACGCTCGCCGAGGCGGACCTCGACTCCGAACTCGGAGAACACCTGCAGATAGGCCGGGGAATTCATCGACCCGACATCGATCCCGATCGTGCGTTCGGGACTGACGTACGTGACCTGCTGCCCGGCTCTGGCCAGACGCTCGACGGCGTCGAGGGCGGGGTAGAACCCGTGATCGTCGAAGACGAGCACCCGCTGCTTCGATCGCAGCCGATCATCCATGACGTCCCAGACGTCGAATGACGGGCCCTGGTCGCGGAAGGGATATGCGGAGTCGGGGATCCCGCCGGTGGCGATGATGACGACGTCGGGTTCGAGGGCGAGGACCTCGGCCGCCTCGGCGAAGGCATTCAGCCGCAGATCGACGCCGTGCTTCGCGCACTGCTGGACGCGCCAGTCGATGATGCCGATGAGGTCGCGGCGGCGCTGCGAGCGGGCCGCGATGCGCACCTGTCCGCCGGGCGCGTCATCCGCCTCGAGCAGCGTCACCCGGTGCCCACGGACGGCGGCGACCCGAGCCGCCTCGAGACCGGCGGGGCCGGCCCCGATGACGACCACGTGCTTGGGTCCCGCCTCGGCGTCGTGGGGGATCTCCTGCGGCAGTTCGGCCTCGCGACCGCTGGCGGGATTGTGGATGCAGGTCGCCGAGCCGGAGGTGTAGATCGAGTCGAGGCACATGTTCGCCCCCACGCACGGCCGGATGTCGTCCTCCCGGCCCTCGGCGATCTTGCGCGCGAGATGCGGATCGGCCAGCTGCGCCCTGGTCATCCCGACGAGGTCGAGGCAGCCGTCCTCGAGGGCGAACCGGGCGGTCGCGGCATCGGCGATGCGGGCGGCGTGGAGGACGGGGAGGTCGATGGCCTCGCGGATGCGGCGGCAGGTCTCGAGCCACGGCGCCGCGGGCGTGCCCATCCCGGGGATCGCCTCGGCGAGTTCCCGATCGGAGCTGATCGTGCCCACATTGAGGCTGAGGAAGTCGATGCCGTGGGCGGTGTAGGTGGTCAGGACCTCGGCGGCACGGGCCTCGTCCATGCCGTCGGCGCGGCGTTCGTCGACAGCCATGCGGATGCCGACGAGGAAGTCCTCGGGCACGGCCGCCCGGACCGCGTCGATGATGCGCAGCGGGAACCTCATCTGGTTCTCCAGCTCACCGGAGTACTCGTCGTCGCGTTCGTTGAGCCACGCGGCGAGGAAGGAATCGAGCAGGTGGCCGGCGTGCATGATCTCGAGTCCGTCGAGTCCGGCCGCGGCGACCCGCGCTGCCGCGGCGGCGAAGTCCGAGACGATCCGGTCCATGTCGAAGTCCTCGATCGCCTTCGTGAACGAGCGGTGTGCGGCCTCCCGCGTCCGCGAGGCCGAGACCAGCGGCAGCCAATCTCCGGCGAAGTTCGAGGAGCGGTGTCCCAGATGCGTCGTCTGGATCATGATCGCCGCGCCCTCGGCGTGGCAGTCCTCGGCGATCGCGGACAGCCACGGCACCACCTCGTCGGTGGACAGGTCGATGTTGCCGAAGGCGGCCGGGGAGTCCTTGGACACGATGGCCGAGCCGCCGATCATGGTCAGTCCGACTCCGCCGCGGGCCTTCTCCCGGTGGTAGAGGCGGTAGCGGTCCTTGGGCATGCCGAGTTCGGTGTAGGCGGGTTCGTGTGAGGTCGAGACTATGCGATTGCGCAGGGTCAGGCCTTTGAGGTCGAAGGGCTGGAGCAGCGGATCGACGGACGTGCCGAGCTGGGGGTCGGCGGTCATGGGTTCCTCCTTCATCGCAGGAACGGCTCCGCTGACGGAGCTGCGAGAGGTAATCGGTTACCGACTACCTGCCTCCATCGTGCGACCTCGTGGTTATGCTGTCAATAGTCGAATGCGTGTCGACCGTGCAGGGTTCTGGGTCGAGGAACGTGCAGGGCTCTGTGCCCAGGAGCACGCAGAACTCTGGGCCGAGGAGCGCGCAGATTTCCGTGCCGAGGAGGAGGCGAGATGGAGCGAGCGAGGCCGCGGACCGAGTCGCTGCGGGAGCAGGCGCTGGCGATCATCCGCGACGCCATCACCGCTGGTGAGCTCGCCGAGGATCGGATCTATTCGGCCGCGGGTCTGGCCAAGCAGCTGGGCATGTCGCTCAGCCCGGTCCGTGAGGCGATGATGGCGCTGGTCACCGAAGGCACCGTCGAGGCGGTGCCGAATCGCGGCTTCCGGCTCGTGCCGGTCACCGAGGCCGATCTCGAGGAGATCATCCGCATCAGGGTGCTGCTGGCGGTGCCTGCCGTGCGCCGTCTCTGCGAGGCGGTCGTGACCGAGGAGAGCATCCTCGCAGTGGACGTCGGAGAGGCACTCGCCCGCCTGCGGGAGCACGCGGCGGAGACCGTTGCGGCCGCCGACGCAGGTGATGTGGCAGAGTTCTACACGCATGATCGCCGCTTCCACGAGGCCCTGCTCGAATACGGTCTCGGGGCTCGGGCCGCCGACATCAGCCTGCGACTGCGCGATCAGTCCCGACTGTTCAATGTGAAGGCGGAGATCGATCGCATCGCCGTCGACTCCGCCCGCGAGCTGCCGGTCATCGTCGACCTCATCGAAGCCGGACGCGCCGATGAGGTCGCTGAGCTCGTCACCGGCAACCTCTACTTCTTCCGTCGCGGAGAGGAAGCCGGGCACTGAAGCCGTCGGTGGGCCGCCTCAGTCCGTCGACCGTCACGTCCGCCGACCGTCTCAGTCCGTCGACCATCACAGGCCCGCCGACCGCCTCCGGTCCGCCGACCGTCCGCCGGTCGCCACCGAGGTGACCCGCCTCGACGGTGTCACCTCGGTGCCGAGCTCACCTGCTCGCTTCGTGGATGACCGGGATCGGCATCGTGTCGGGGTCGAGATCGGGATTCTCATCCTGACCGGCCACGAGCTCGACGGCCTCCTCCCGCGTCTCCACCGTCGGGAAGGACCCGAGAAGAGGACGACGAGCCGATTCCTTGATGAAGCACACGGCGACGAAGGCGATCACGGAGAAGAACATGATGTAGAACGCCGGCATGTACGAGTTGCCCGTGAGGTCGATGAGCGCCTGCGCGAACAGCGGAGTGGTGCCGCCGAACAGGGAGACGCCGAGGTTGAACGTCAGACCCATCGCACCGTAGCGCGAGGCAGTCGGGAACAGGGCCGGCAGCGTCGAGGCGAGGCAGGCGATGTAGAAGCCGGCCGGGATTGCGACCATGAAGAGCGCGATCGTCACGGCGGTCATCGTGCCGATCTGCATGACCGCGAAGGCCGGGACGATGAGCACGATCGTGGCGCCGGCGGCGACCATGAAGACGAACTTGCGTCCCAGCTTGTCCGAGAGCTTGCCGATGAGCGGCAGGCAGGCCGACATGATCACGAGCACCGGGATGGTGACGACGGCGGCCTGGACGCTCGAGACCTTGACGGTCTCCTCGAGGTAGGTCGGCATGAAGCTCGTGAGCGCGTAGCCCACCGTCTGCGAGCCCGCGACGATCGCGATCCCGAGGAGGATCTCCTTCCAGAAGTGACGGACCACGCCGAGGAGGCCGTGACGGGCGTACTGATCGTCCTTGTCCTTCGTGATGAGACCCGCGTCCTCGTTCGCTTCGAAGCTCGGGGTCTCGGGGATCTTCATGCGGAACCAGATCGCGACCGCGCCGAGCGGGATGGCGACGAGGAACGGAATCCTCCAGCCGCCGTCGACCATCGCGTTCTCGCCCGCGATGCCGGTGCTGATCACGGTGGTGATGGCCACGGTGCCGGCACCGGCGGCGAAGCCGAGGTAGGAGCCGACATCGAGCCATGAGGCCCAGTATCCGCGGGACTTGTCGGGCGCGAACTCCGATACGTAGGTAGTGGCTCCGGCATACTCGCCGCCGGTCGAGAAGCCCTGGATCATCTTGAGCAGGTAGAGGGGCACGATGACCCACAGCCCGACCTGCGCTGCGGTCGGCAGCACACCGATGAGGGCGGTCGCCGTGGCCATCGTGGCCATCGTGAAGAAGAGGACCTTCTGGCGGCCGATCTTGTCACCGAGGGGCCCGAGCACCATTCCGCCGAGCGGACGCACGAGGAAGGAGACCGCGAAGCCGAGCAGCGTCACGAGCAGGCCCATCTGCTTGTCCATGCCTTCGGTGAAGACGGACGTCATCGTCACGGCGAGATAGCCGTAGACACCGAAATCGAACCACTCCATGAAGTTGCCGACGGTGGTCCCCCCGATCGCGGTGCGAATCGACTTGGGTTCGACGAGGATGCAGTGCTCTTCCTTGAGGCGCTTCTTCATCGCCTTCCGCATTCTGCGAGCGGGTCTCTTGCCCTCCGCGGCGGAATCAGCATGTTCGGTTGTCATGAGTGGGTCCTCATTTCGACATATTCATGGCCGCCGAGGGGGCTCGGCGACGAGGCGTTCGGTTTCGAACAACGCGAATCATCCTTACGTGATCGCTGAAGCATGTCAATAAGATTCGTGAGCCAGATCACAGAATCGAGTATGACAGACCCACGGACGTTCGGCGGGGGAGAAATGAGATTCCCAGGAACCGACGAGGCCGTCGTTCCCAGTGGGGACAACGGCCTGCGCGGATGATGGTGGAGTGGATTCTGCGTGGGCGAGCAGTGTGATCAGCGGTGGATCGGCATGGCAGCAGCCTCAGAATTTGGTTACTCGAAAGTATCCTAATTCGGGATCGCTGCTGCCGCGGACATGTCCCGAAGGGCTGGCGGCCACGGCCTGGAGGAAGGCGACGGTCTCCGCGGTGATCTCCTCGCCGGGAAGGACGTTCGGAATGCCGGGCGGGTAAGCGGCCAGCGAGCTCACGCTCACTCGGCCGACCGCCTCGGCGGCGGTGACGAGTTCGGATTCGGCGAAGTAGGCCGCACGAGGCGTCATCGCCAATCGGCCCGCGGTGGGCAGCGGCGGGAGTCCGCCGGCGGCGTTCGCAGGCTGAGCGGCTTCGGCATCGGCGTGCGCAGCGGTTTCGAGGCGGAGGGTCTCCAAGGCGTCGATGAGCCTCTCGATGTCCGGGGACTTGCCGATCCCGATGAGGGCGACGAGCGTGGTGGCCGTCGACATCTCGGGGAAGATGTCGAATTCCTCGGCCAGACGCTTGCGCACCGTGTGGCCGTCGAGGCCCGTGGCGGTGATGTCGATGGGCAGGCGGAACGGGTCGATGTCGACGACATCGGCGTGGCCGAGGAACTCGCCGGACAGCAGGTGGTAGCGCTCGGTCGCCTCGAGCTGGGCTCGCACGTGGCGGATGTTCTCCAGTGACTGCGTGACCGCCTCGCCGGAGGTCATGAGTTCGCGTCGGGCGACGTCGATCGAGGCCAGCAGGTGAGCGTTCTCGCTGGTCGAGGCCGTCATCATGAAGGCCTGGGCGAGTGCCGGCTCGAGCCGATCGGCGAGTTCGGTGTCGCCTAAGTGGAGCAGCGCGGACTGGGTGAGCGAGCCCGCGAGCTTGTGCGTGCTCATGATGACGATATCGGCTCCCTGCGTCACCGGGGATGCGGGCAGGTCGGGGTGGAAGCCGAAGTGGGCGCCCCAGGCGGCGTCGACGATCAGCGCCGCACCGGCGGCATGGGCCACCTCGGCGAGGGCCGCGACATCTGCCACGGCGCCGAAGTAGCTCGGGGTCACGAGGTAGACGGCGGTGACGGGCTCCGGATGGCTCCGAATGGCCTGTCGCAGCGCATCGGGGGTGACGCCGTGGGCGATTCCGTTGACCTCGTCGACGTTCGGGAAGACGAAGCCGGGGTTGAGTCCGGCCAGCACGATGCCGTCGATGAAGCTCGAATGGGCGCTGCGCTGGGCCACGACGCCGGTGCCGAGGGCGCCGATGGCCAGGGCCGCCATGCGATTGCCCTGCGAAGAGCCGTTGGTGAGGAACCAGGTGCGCCGGGCGCCCCAGGCCTCGGCGGCCAGATGGAGGGCTTCGTCTTTCGGGGTGTGTGAGCCGAGGTCGATGCCGTCGAAGAGCGGGGGGATGTCCAGGGAAAGGGTGTGCTCGCCGAAGTATTCGGCCTGACCTGCGGAGATGCCTTCGCTCGTGCCTCCGTGTCCGGGGGTGGACAGGAACAGGGAGTCGCGGTGGGCCGCGTGCGCCAGCGCCTCGGCATAGGGCGCGCGGGTCTGCGCCTCAGTGGGATGCGTCGAGGGTCCTGCGGGGGAGTGCGGGGCCGGGGTCATGGGGGAGTCCTGGTGCACGGTCATATTCCCAGGCTAGGGAGAAGAGCAGGGCGAGGAGAATACCAAGTTTCCTCGATTGCTCTATAGTCAGTATTGAACTGGAGAGGGGAGAGCAATGGAACCTCTGGATACTCGCGGACTCACCGCTCTGCGTGCCGTCGCAGAGGCCGGATCCGTGGCCGGGGCGGCCGCGAAGCTGCAGTGGAGCCAGCCGACCGTCAACCATCACCTGCGCAGCCTCGAACGCGCGCTCGGTGCCACACTCCTCGACCGCACTCCGCGCGGTTCGCATCCGACGACCGTGGGCAGCCTCGTGGTCTCGCGAGCCGGCGAGATCCTCGGGCTGTGCGACCGCCTCGGCGCGGAGGTGGCGCTGTGGCGCGAGTCCCAGGCGGTGCCGGTCAGGATCGGCGCGGTGCCCACGGTCGGCGCCCGCGTCATTCCGCGCCTGCACGACCAGCTGCAGCACCGTCCCCGTTGGCTCACCCGCGACGAGGCGGTCGCAGGTGAGCGGACCGAGATGCTCACCGCGGCCCTCGACGTGACGATGGACGAGCATGCGAAGCTCGTCTCCCGGCTCGAGTCCGGCCACCTCGACCTCGCGCTGCTCGTGTCGACCGATATCGACAGGACCTGGATCCCGACCACGCTGAGCTCGGCGCACCTGTACTCCGAACGGCTGTTCCTGTGCGTGCCGAAGTCCATCGGACCGATCGCCGTCGATGACCACGGCCTGCCCGACCTCACCGTGCTCGTGTCCCAGACCTGGGCTTTCAGCATCGATCCCGGCGACGCCATCGACGAAGTGGTCCGGTCCTTCTGCCTCGCTGCCGGCTTCGAGCCGCGAGTGGGGATGCGGATGGACGACTACGCGGCCATCAACCGGATGATCTCGGCCGGTCTGGCGGTCGCGATGATCCCCGAGTCCTCCCTGTCGGCCGATCCGGACATCGAGGTCATCCCGATGCCCCTGAGCGCCTGCCGCCGGGACGTGCTGCTCGTCTCGCGGTCCAAGCAGAAGGGGAGGACCCGGCACGATCCGATCGCCGATGCCCACGATTCCGCCATCGCCGAGGTGGTCGCTGACGTCCGCACGGTCACCCGGAGATGGCGGTGAGCCGGTGAAAGCCGCGTCTGTGGTCACTCCGCCGAGGCGAAACAGCCGAAACGGGCGCGTGGCCTCGGCGGAGTGACCACAAACGGAGGTCGAGCGCCGCGGCTCAGAGGGCCAGCAGTGCGGGCACGGTGAGCACTGCGACGTAGTAGCCCATGAATTGGACGCCGGCGTGCATGCCGATCATCCGGTTGAACAGACCGCCGACGAGGCCGACGGTGATGGTCACGCCCAGGGCCAGCAGCCCGCCCTCGTAGAGGCAGATGACGCAGATGAGGGCCGCGAATCCGGTGATGATCGCCTCATGGGAGACCGATCGCATGACCCACGTCGCGGCCCGGTGGGCGTTGGTCATCACGAACGGATAGGCGATCGCGATGGCGATGACGGCCGCGATGACGGAGAAGAGCGCGAACTGACCGGTCGAGAGGAGATCGTGCAGATTGCTGCTCGTCCCAGATTCCGTATCGAGCGTGTAGACCGGCGGAGCGTTGAACAGCGGTGCGGCCGGACCTGCTGCCATCGGGGACAGCGGCAGGCCGATCGCGATGAGGGGGATCAGGGTCTCCGCGATATAGGTCGACTCCGTGGTGCCGTTGCGCACGGTGATGACCGTCGTCAGACGGTGGTAGCCGTTCTTGATCCGGCTTCCGGCGATCTCGCCCATGAGCACGGCCATGGCCACGGGGGAGAAGACGAAGGTCGCGCTCGTGATGGCCGCCGAGCCGCTGGTGTAGGCCAGCTGCTTGCCGTCCAGGGCCTTGAAGGGGTTCGGCAGCCGTCCGCCGCCGGCTGGTCGCACATCCGGTGCGAGGGCGAACTCCCGCTTGCCCGACTGTGCCATTGCTCGCCGGCCGACCGGGGACAGGGCGGCGAAGAGGTCGAAGATGAGCGGGCCGGTGGCGATGCCGAGGAAGAAGGAGGTCGTGAAGGTGGCCTCCTTCTGCTCCATGATGAAGGCCTGGAGGCCGACGATGAGCAGCACGAAGGGGATGAGGGCGGCGACCGCGGCGAGCCTGCCCTTCGAGGTGTAGGCGACGAGGACGGCGGCGGCGATGAAGATCCAGGGAGCGGCCGCGCCGATGGCCTCGGCGAAGGGGGTGAGCACGAGGGCGAAGAGGATCGACAGCGGGATCGCGATGACGACGGAGACCACCCCGCCGGAGATCGCTTTCTGCAGCGCGATGTGGGGAATGCCCAGGGAGCGCAGCAGCTGCGCCTCGCGCAGCATCGGCACCGCCGTGGTGTCCCCGGGGATGCCGAGCAGCGTGGTGGGCACGGCGTGGGAGATGTGCTTGGAGATGATCGCGGCGAGGAAGAAGGCGATGACTCCGGCCGGAGGGACGCCGATGAGGATGACCAGCAGCGCCAGGGGTGCGACGATCGCCGTCTCATCGGTGCCGGAGATCAGGCCGATGCCGGTGAAGAGCACCGCGGCCAGCAGCGCCATCCCGACCGCCCAGAGGATGGGTTCGAGGAGCTCTGCGCTCACTGCCGGCCGTCCTTCCCACGCTGATGCGCCTCATAGTTGTCGACGAGGGCCTCGAACAGGCCGAGAGCGCGGATCTCCGCCTGCGCCCGGGGGCCCAGCTCGCGCGGATCGCCGAGCTCTCCGTACTCCTCGACGATCTCGTCGATGACCTCCTGGCGGCTGCGCGTATCGGCGGCGGAGGTCGTGATCACACGTTTGGGTTTGAAGAGGACGCCTGCGATGACGGCGCCGAGGACGCAGCCGACGATGCCGATGAGCAGAGCGTAGGAATGGGACAGCGCCTCGTCGCCGCCGGAGGCGCTGAAGAGATGATCGGAGATGAGGAACGCCGGGACGGCGATTCCGACGCCGATGGCGATCCCGCCGGTCAGGTGCTTGGGATCGACGGTGTCGTTCCACACTTCGAGGAGTTGCGGCATCGTTGCCTGCCTTCTTATGGGTCGCGGGCGGTCAGGGACGGTTCGGTGCGGCCGGCTGCCGTCAGCTGCAGGCTGCAGGCTGCAGCTGACGGCTGTCAGCCGGCGGCGGGCAGCAGGCTGTCAGCGGCGGGCAGCAGGCTGCCGGCCGAGGACGGCGGCGGGGGTCGCCGATGAGAGCTCTCGGCCGAGCTGCTCGCTCAGCCACCGGCTCGTCGCGGCCACCGCGTCGATGTCGACCCCTGTGGAGATTCCCAGACCGTCGAGCATCCACAGGAGGTCTTCGGTGGCCAGGTTACCGGTCGCACTGCCGGCGAACGGACATCCTCCGACCCCGCCCGCAGAGGAGTCGAACTGCCGCACTCCGAGCTGGAGCGCGGCGTAGACATTCGCCAGCGCCTGGCCGAACGTGTTGTGGGTGTGCAGGGCGATCGCCTCGATCGGGACCCCGGCGCGGATCGATGTCTCCAGAACGAGGCTGACATGTCCGGGAGTGGCGGTGCCGATGGTGTCGCCCAGCGAGACGCTCGTGCAGCCGGCATCGAGGAGGTCGCGAGCGGCGGCTGCGACACGTTCCGGTTCGACCGCACCTTCCCAGGGGTCGCCGAAGACCATCGACAGATAGCCGCGCACACGCAGGCCCGCTGCCGCGGCCGTCCGTGCGGTCTCGAGGCCGCGCTCGGTGGTCTCGCTCAGGCAGCCGCCGAGGTTGGCCTGCGAGAACGATTCCGTGACGCTGATGAATACGGAGACATCGACCGCGCCCGCGGCCACGGCGTCCTTCAGCCCCCGCTGGTTGGGGACGAGGACGGGGTAGGCGGCCTCGGCGCCGAGGTCGAGCCCGGCGAGGACGGATCTCGTATCGGCCATCTGGGGGACCGCTCGAGTCGACACGAAGCTGCCGGCCTCGATGCAGGTCAGCCCCGCCTCGGCGAGGCGGCGGATGAGTTCGAGGCGCACGGGCACCGGAAGCGTGCGCGATTCGGCCTGCAGTCCGTCGCGGGCGCTGACCTCGCAGATGCTGACGCGGGAGGGCAGGTCCGGCTGCGGGACCCGCTGCGGCAGGACGGCGGTCACCGGGCACCGCCGGAGCGGAGTTCGGTGAGCAGCGCTTGGACGCGGTCGAATCGGAAGGTCTTCTCCTCGATCAGCCGGGCGACGATGATCGCACTTTCGTCTGCGGTGGCTCCGGCCGAGGCGGCGAGGTTCTTCGCGTGCAGGGACATGTGCCCGCGCTGCACGCCCTCGGTGGCCAGCACCCGCAGGGCCGCGAGGTTCTGGGCCAGGCCGGTGGCGACGATGATCTCGGCGAGCTCCTGCGCGGTGGAGACCTCGGCGATCTGCAGGGCCGCGCGTGCGGCGGGGTGGACCTTCGTGGCCCCGCCGACGAGGCCGACCGGCATCGGCATCTCGAGGGTGCCGACGAGGTCGCCGGCGGCGTTCTTCTCGAACCTCGACAGGCAGGTGTAGCGTCCGTCGACCACAGCGTGGGAATGAGCGCCGGCCTCGACGGCGCGGGTGTCGTTGCCGGTGGCCAGGACGACGGCCGAGACCCCGTTCATGATGCCCTTGTTGTGAGTGGCCGCGCGGTAGGGGTCGGCGGCGGCGAGTTCGAAGGCGCGGAGGATGTTGTCGATGACCTCCTCACCGCCGAGCAGCTCGCGGTCGAAGACCGCCCGGGCCCGTGCGAGACGACGGTCGGCCTTGTTCGTCAGTATCCGCAGAAGCGCCTCTCCCTCGGCGATGCCGGCCACGGTGCCGGACACGGCCTCGGCCATCGTGTTCACTGCGTTCGCTCCCATCGCATCGCGGACGTCGACGAGGAGGTGGACGAGTAAGTAGGTCTCCGATCGGGCCTCGACGAGGCGGACCTCCAGTCCTGTGACACCGCCGCCGACCTCGACGAGCTTGGGGTCCTGCGCGTTGGCGAGGTCGATGATCTCGGCCTGTCGTTCGAGGATCCGGGTGCGTGCGGCATGGGGGTCGGCGACGTTGATCAGCTGGATCTGGGCCTGCATGACCGGGCGGGTCGAGCTGGTGGAGAAACCGCCCTGCGGGCGCGCCATCCGGGCGGCATTGCTCGCGGCGGCGATGACCGAGGCCTCTTCGGTCGCCATGGGCACGAGCACATCGGTGCCGTTGATCGTGAAGTTCGTGGCTGTGCCGAGGGGAAGGGAGAACACTCCGATGACGTTCTCGCTGAGGTCGGCGGCCGCTTCCGGGGCGAAGGCGGTGGCATCCATCTGCGCGAAGGACTCGGCCTCGAGCTCGGTCGCATCCGCTATGGCCGCTCTGCGTTCGTCGACCGTCATGTTCCGGAAGCCGGCGATGCGGCTGTTCTCTGCCATCGTGTGTCTCCACTCGGTTCGTCGTCGACCGACAGCCACCGTCGATCGGGGATCCTTCGCGAGAGATCAGTCAACCATGGAGATATCGACTCCACCATGTCCGTTCGGGACATGATAGGCGCGAAATCATGGCTGTTTCGGCCAAACGACCACGGTGGCAGTTCCGACGAGAGGGCCACAGAGTCTGGCAGAGGATCAGGAAGACTGCTTCAGCCGGTCCAGGCGAAGCGCGACCTGAAGCCGAAAGGCGTGTTCCGGGGCTCTCCATCCGTCGCCGAGGACGCGGTCGGCTCTTTCCAGCCGCTGTTTGACGGTGTTGACGTGCACAGTCATGCGGTCCGCCGTGCCTCGGATGCTCGCACCGGAGTCGAAGTACTCCCGCAGCGTGGCCAGGAGTTCGGCGGAGTGCTGATGATCCCACTCACGCAGGGGGCCGAGCATGCGGTCCATGAACCTCTCCACCTGTTCCGGAGCGGTGCCGAACATCGCGGTGTAGGGGGCGAAGTCCTCGGCCGGGTGGAATCCCTCGTCGACGCCGAGGGAGTTGAGGATGCGGATGCACGACCACATCTCGTCCTCGACGCGGCGCAGCTGGGCCCGCTCGCAGTCGGTGCCGGAGATGACCGCCAGGGCACCGGCGAGGGCGTCTGACTCGGCGAACAGTGCGTCCAGAGTCGGCCTTTCGCGCAGCACCGAGCTCGGGATGAGGACGGTGAGCCCGGGTGAGCGCTGAGTCAGCAGAATCCGCGGTTCGATGCGGGCCAGACGTGGCCCGATGCTGTCATCGATGTCGGCACCGCCCTGAATCGTCATCAGCCGCCAGGGGCCGAGGAGGCTGAAGCCGCCGGCCCGAGAGCGAGCCTCGAGCTCATCCAGGTCGCGGGTGCCGGCGATGATGTCGACAGCGAGTTCCCCGCGGACACGGTTCTCCGCATCGGCGCGGGCCTGTTCGTTCATGCGGATGAGAGCGAGGGATTGCGCCGCCTGGGCCACGATGTTCGCGTCCCCGTTCGCCGGTTCGCCATGGAAGCGGACGAACAGTCCGCTGTGCTGACGGCGGTGGGAGGCCACCGAGGCGACGAGCAGGTTCCCCGCATCGGCGACCTGCGCGCTCCGCCCGGTCTCTCGGCTGCGACTCAGTGCCGAGACGATATCGGCCCGGTCGACCGTGAGGCCGGTGAAGAAGCGCTCCTCGACGGGAAAGCCGGGGGAGCCGAGGCGCTCGCTGTCGACGACGAGCACCTCGGCGTCGAGCATCTGCGAGATGGTGTCCTTGACCGCCGGGACGCCCTGGCCCTGCAGGACGAGCTGGGTCAGGTGCTCTTCGACCTCGACGAGCCGCTGGAGCGTGCTCGCCTGAGCGGCGGCCGATTCCTCGGCGTCCGCGGACGCCCGGGCAGCCTCGGCGAGCTCTCCCATCAGCCGTGCCGTCTTGAGCACGACGGAGGCATGGTCGGCCAGTGCCGAGAGCAGAGTGATCTCGTCGGTCGTGAAGTCATGCGCATAGCGGTTGGCGGCGAAGAGGGCG
This sequence comes from Brevibacterium renqingii, assembly GCF_017808105.1. GTDB lineage: Bacteria > Actinomycetota > Actinomycetes > Actinomycetales > Brevibacteriaceae > Brevibacterium > Brevibacterium renqingii. The sequence continues at coordinate 217,542 of NZ_JADBHF010000001.1, forward strand.
CCGAGGACCTCACCGTCGACGACCATCGGGACACCGAGGAGGGACTCCATGCGCTCGGCTCTGACGGCCGAGTCGACCCGACGTTCGTGCGGCAGAGACGTCAGATCGTAGTTCGAGGTCCAGTGTGCGGCGCGGTCGCGCACCACCTGACCGGCCAGGCCGATGCCGGGCGGGACCCGCAGCTTCTTGAGGGTGCTCGAGATCGCGCCCTGACTGGCCTGGACCCGCAGATCATCGGTGTCCGGATAGTACTGGGAGAGATAGGCGATATCGCATCCGATGAGCGCGCGGGCGCGATCGACGAGCTTCTGCAGCAGCTTCTTCGTGTCCCGCACGCGGATGAGCTCGGAGGCGCTTTCGAGCAGCGCGGAGCGCTCACGGTCCTTCTGCTTCCACCGGGCCATCGTCGCCTGGAGGTCGACGAAGGAGTCGACGAGGTCCGGATGCGCGCCGAGGCGGTGCGTCAGGCCCGCGCGGTCGAGGTCGATTCCGCGGGAAAGCGCGCCGACGATCTCGGTCACGGCGGCCTCCGGCACACCCTTCACTCCACTGTCGACCTCTGCCATGGCTCCAGTGTCTCAGGGACCGGGCGGGGCCGGCTCACCCGGCCGCACCTCGCGCTTCCTCCTCGCGCACGATGGGAAGCTCGCAGGTGGATTTCGCGACCTGCCTGTAACCGGAGAGGAACGTGTCGAGCCTCTCGATCGCTTCGGTCAGCACCTCGACCGAGGGCAGGGTGACGAGGCGGAAGTGATCGGGGTTGGGCCAGTTGAAGGCCGTGCCGTGGGAGATGAGGATCTTCTGCTCGCGCAGCAGATCGAGGGCGAACTGCTCGTCGTCGGTGATGCCGAACCTCTCGACGTCGAGCTTCGCGAACATGTACAGGGCGCCGTCGGCGCGGTGGGCCGAGACCCCGTCGATCGAGTTGAGTCCCTCATGTGCGACCTGCATCTGTGCGCCGAGGCGGCCGGTCGGCAGGACGAGGTCCTCGATCGACTGCTTCCCGCCCAGGGCCGCCTGGATCGCGTGCTGAGCCGGGACGTTCGAGCACATGCGCATGTTCGCGAGCAGCTTGATCCCCTCGAGGTAGCTGTGCGCCTCGGGCAGGGGCCCGGTGATCGCGAGCCAGCCGGAGCGGTAGCCGGCGATGCGGTAGGCCTTCGACAGGCCCGAGAAGGTCAGGCACAGCACGTCGTCGCCGGTCAGGGTCGCCATGTTGACCAGCTCGACGCCGTTGTAGGTGATCTTCTCGTAGATCTCGTCGGCGAAGACGATGAGGCCGTGGCGACGGGCGATGTCGGCGATCGCCTGCAGCGTCTCCTTCGAGTACACCGCGCCCGTGGGGTTGTTCGGGTTGATGACGACGATGCCGCGCGTGCGTTCGGTGATGCGCGATTCGAGGTCGTCCAGATCCGGCTGCCAGGCGTCCTCCTCGGCGCAGCGGTAGTGGACCGGGGTGCCGCCGGACAGCGCCACCGAGGCGGTCCACAGCGGATAGTCGGGCCCGGGCACGAGGATCTCGTCGCCCGGATTGCACAGGGCCTGCAGACTCAGGGTGATGAGTTCGCTGACGCCGTTTCCGAGGAAGACCTCCTCGGTGCCGAGATTGTGGATGCCCCGGGTCTCGTAGTACTGGACGACCGCGCGGCGGGCCGAGAGGATTCCGCGCGAATCCGAATAGCCCTGCGTCACCGGCAGATGCTGGACCATGTCCTGGACGATCGCCTCGGGCGCTTCGAAGCCGAACGGGGCGGGGTTGCCGATGTTGAGCTTGAGGATCGTGTGTCCGGCTGCTTCCATCGCCTGGGCCTCTTCGAGGACGGGGCCCCGGATGTCGTAGAGGACATTGGCCAACTTCGACGACTGCCTGAACATGTGAATCGTGGAACCTTTCTTCGCGACGTCTGCTGTCTCCACGCTAAGACCCTCGCCCAGGAGGCCGAGACCGGACAGAGGCGCGTTTTGCGAACCTTTGATCCCGGCGGCGGATCGTTGTGCATACCTTTCAGGGTCCGGGGCGCGCTCATCGCGACCGCCGGACGGGAATGGACAACGACTACAATGCACGTAAGTGTTCGTTGCCAGGAAGCGACCGAGGGCTTCGGACGGTGAGCACACGACCGATCTCCTCGGGCCGGCGTCCGGGCAGCCTCTCGGCGGAGCGCCGCTGTCACGAAGGGAGTGCAGGAATGGGTCGGATGGATGAGCTGCGCGACAAGGCGCAGAAGGTCAACGAGCGTCTCGACGAATTCGCGGCGAAGGCCAGCGGGCCCGATGTCGCCTACGGAGCCACGCCGGGCTATACGGCCGAGGACACCGAAGCCGACGCCAGGGAAGCCGCCGACAGCGAAGGCGTGACTCTCTACCGCAACGCCGACGGAACCCACGAGGCCGTGGACGAGTCGAACCTCCCCGATCCCGACGAGGCCGAGCCCGACAGCTGAGGAGTCCGAGCACAGCCGCCGCCTGTGCGGCCGCCCGACTAAGCTGAGGCGCATGGTCGAGTCAGCATCCGCTCCCCGTCGGCGGGGGCGTCCGCGCAAGGCGGGCAGCGGCGACGCCCGTGCGGCGATCGCCGAGGCCGCATCGGCCGAATTCGCACAGAAGGGGTATGACGCGGCTTCGATCCGCGCAATCGCCCGCCGCGCAGAGGTCGATGCCGCACTCGTGCACCATTACTTCGACTCCAAGGCGGGGCTGTTCGCCGAGGTGATCCGGTTGCCCGTGCGCCCCGATCGCATCGTCAGATCGGCCTTCGAGGTTCCCGACGAGCGCCTCGGCGAATCTCTCGTGCGCACAGTGCTCATGGCGTGGGAGCGCACGACGGTGAAGTCGATCGGGGTGACCGTTCTCCGGTCGGCGGTGAGCGATTCGGACGCCGGCCGTCTGATCCGGCAGTATCTGCTGCGCGAACTCAAGGGCGCGATCAGAGGACGGGTCGAGAGGACCGGTGTCGAGCGCGTCGAGGCGGATCTGCGGGCCACCCTCGTGCTCACCCAGATGGCCGGTGCGCTCATCATCCGTCATGTCCTCGAGCTCGAACCCCTCGTCTCGCTGTCGGTCGATGAGCTGACGGCGCGTCTGGCCCCCGCTGTGCAGGGCCATCTCGACGGAGTCAGCGCAGAAGCCGACGACCGTTAGGCATAGCATCCGCACCTCCGGAAGTCTTGACGGGGCCGGCACCCGGGTGTCTAATTCATCATATGATGAATAATGCGATCGTCGCCCGTGGTCTGAGGGTTCGCCGGGGTCGTTCCACCGTCATCGACGGGCTCGACCTCGAGGTGCCGCGGGGCGCGATCATCGGACTCCTGGGACCCAGCGGCAGCGGGAAGACCACGCTTATGCGCGCTGTCGTCGGAGTCCAGATCATCGCAGGCGGAAGTGTCATGGTCTTGGACCGCAAGGCCGGGTCGGCGCCTCTGCGCAGGCGGGTCGGGTACATGACGCAGGCGGCCAGCATCTACGAGGATCTCAGTGTGCGGGCCAATCTGCGTTACTTCGCGCGGGTCCAGGGTGCACCGCCGGCCGATGTCGATCGCGTCCTCGAACGCACCGACCTCGTCGGCCAGGCCGATCGGCTGGCGCGCACGCTGTCGGGTGGGCAGGCCAACCGGGTGTCGCTGGCCGCGGCGATGCTCGGATCGCCCGAGCTGCTCGTCCTCGACGAGCCCACCGTCGGCCTCGATCCCGTGTTGCGCGCCGACCTGTGGGAGATCTTCCGTCGGCTCGCCGACGACGGCACGACGCTGCTGGTGTCGAGCCATGTGATGGACGAGGCCACGCGCTGCGACCGGCTGCTGCTCATGCGCGAGGGCGCGATCATCGCCGACACGACCCCCGACGAGCTGCTGAGAAGCACGGGGACCGCCTCGGCCGAAGAGGCCTTCCTCCGGATCATCGAACGGGATTCGGCCGGCCCTGGAAGCCGCACGAGGACGAAACCTGCGAGGCATCTGCTCTCGCGGAGGGGAGGCAGGCGATGACCCCGATGCGAACGCTGGCCACCGCGGGTCGGGTGCTGCTTCAGATCCGCAGCGACCCGCGCACGATCGCCCTCCTGCTCGTAGTCCCGAGCCTGCTCATCGGGCTGGTGGCTTGGATCTTCGACGAGACCGATGTCTTCGCAAGCATCGGGCCGGCGATGCTCGCGCTCTTCCCGTTCATCGTCATGTTCCTCGTCACGAGCATCTCGACCCTGCGCGAACGCCGCAGCGGAACCCTCGAGAGGCTCCTGTCGATGCCTCTGGGACGCGGCGACTTCATCCTCGGCTACACCCTGGCCTTCGGTCTGCTGGCCATCGTGCAGACGGCCGTGGCCGTCGGCTATGCGACACTGGTGTGCGGCCTGACGATCGACGGGTCGCTGTGGCTGCTCTTCATCGTCGCGATCGCCGATGCCCTGCTGGGCACGGCCTTGGGCCTGCTGGCCAGCGCCTTCGCCCGCACCGAGTTCCAGGTCGTGCAGTTCATGCCGGTGTTCGTGTTCCCGCAGATCCTCCTCGGCGGGATCTTCCTCCCGCGCCCGCAGCTGCCGGACGTGCTCGAGGTCATCGGCGACTGGCTGCCGCTGTCCCATGCGATCGATGCACTGGACGCAGTCTCGACAGGGGATGAGGACGACGCCTTCATCTGGCTGCGCGTGCTCTTCATCGTGTGCTGGATCGTCGGCGCGGTCATCGTCGGTTCGCTCACCCTGCGGCGCCGGACGCCTTAGCCCTGGTTCTCGCTGAGCCGGTCGGAGGGAGGCAAAGACGCGAAATGTTGGCACCCCTCGTCTGCGGCGACCTCTGGAGGCTGCCATTCGTTACGATCAAATATGACGATCTGACCGCACCGTTTTTGTCGAGATGCGCAGTGGCGCATCGGCGACTGGGGTGCCAGTCTGGGCACATGGAGCAGGTGAATGAGGTGCCGAGTTTTCTTCTGCTGGCGGCCGGGATCGGAACTCGGATCGGCGGGCCGAAGGCCCTGTTGCGGCGCGCGGACGGCACGGCGCTGCTGACCGCGCAGGTCGAGAGGATGCTGACGGCAGCGGTCGTGCGTGGCCTCGACCCGGACGTCATCGTCGTGCTCGGCCCCGCATTGGCGCAGACGTCCCGTCTGGTGCCTCGTAGCGCGCGGGTCGTCGAGAACCCGGACCACCGTCAGGGTCTGAGCACCTCCTTGTGCGCGGGCCTGAGCGCGGTGCCGAATACGGCCGCTGGTGTCGTCATCTCACTGCTCGACCTACCCGACGTCCCGGCCGAGGCCCACGGACGCCTGCTCGATGCCACAGCCCCCGAAAGTATTGCCCGAGCGCACTGGAACTCGGTCCCTGGCCACCCCGTCGCCCTCGGTCGCAAACATATCGCCGAAGCGCTCGCCTCCGCAGTCGGGGATGAGGGGCTGCGGGCTATGCTGAAACGTCACTCGAGCAGCGGCGGCGTCAACGGCGTTGAGTGCGCGGACCTGCTCCCACCGGGCAATGATGGACTGGCCGACGTCGACACCCCGGAAGCCGCAGCCCAATTCGGATTGCACTTGGAAGGAACCCACTCATGACTCCGATCCCATCGAACAGAGCAGCCGAAGTGCGAAGGGTCGCCATCTTCTCCGGCACCGGGAAGACCGGTCGCGCAATCGAAGACGCAGTGAGTGCCGCGGGCCATGTACCGGTCCCTCTCGGACGGAAGGAGCTGAACGACCCAGTCGCCGCCCTGCGCGGTTGCCATGCCGCCTACCTCATGGCACCGAATCTGCACAGCGATGAACTCGGATTCGTCGAAATGCTCCTCGATGCCTCTCGCGTCGCAGACATCGAGCGCATCGTCTATCACTCGGTCGCCGCCCCCTACGCGCCTTTGATGCCGCACCACCTCGCGAAGGCCGAGTCTGAGGACCGGGTGCGCAGGAGTTCTCTGCCTTTCACGATTGTTCAGCCCTGTGCCTATGTCGACAATCTCGTGCCTGGGCTGCGTGGGGCGCCGCCGACCATCAAGGTCGCCTACAGTGCTGACGCTCCATTTGGGCTAATCGGCCTGCGTGACCTGGGCGAGGCTGCTGCCCGGCTGCTCACGACCGAGGACCACCTCGGCGCGACTCTCGAGCTCGGCGGACCGGAGCTCGTCAGCATCCGGGACGTCGCTCGGGCCGCTGGAGAGGTCCTCGGCGCGGAGGTGGGTCTCGAAGTGACCAATCCTGCGGACTGGGCCGCTGCCCAGGATGCCCGCGTCGATTCCGGCATCGACGCCCGTGAGCGCGCATGGCTGACGGCGATGTTCGACTACTACGACCGTTACGGACTGCCCTGCGGCAGCGCCGGGATCCCGGCGATCCTCGGGCGCGAGGCCCGCAGCCTCGATGAGGTGCTCGCCGACGAGCTGCAAATCAGCCTCGGCGAGAGCCGGTTGTGAACTCTCGCCAACAGACGCACTGGGGTTTGTCAGCTCTTGCCGGTTCAGTCAGCGTGGGCACCGGGAAAGATAGTGACAAATCCCACGCGACCTGGAAGGACGAAGATGTCGCCCCACGCTCCACGGATCCGCATCGGCATCGACACCGGCGGAACATTCACGGACATCGTCGCATTCGACGAATCCACCGGCACACTGACGACGACGAAGACTCCGTCGACGCCGTCGAACCCAGCCGACGGGTTCATCAACGGCATCGACAAGGTGCTGGCCATGCTCGGCGACTCGGTCTCCGCGGAGCACATCAGCGCCGTCAGCCACGGCACGACTGTCGCGACGAACCAGCTGCTCGAGGGCAAGCTCGACCGTCTCGGCTTCATCACCACTGAAGGCTACGAATTCGTCCTCGAGATCGCCCGCCAGGCCGTGCCAGACGGCTACGGCAACTCCTATTTCTGGGTCAAGCCCGAACGCATCGTCCCGGCCGACCTCGTCAAGACCGTGTCCGGTCGCCTCGACTTCGAAGGCGGCGAGGTCCGTCCCTTCGATGAGGCGCAGGCCAGGGAGGTCGCCCAGTGGTTCAAGCATCAGGGCGTGATGACGCTGGGCGTGAACTTCCTCCACGCCTACGCCAACCCGGCCCACGAGCAGAGGATGCGGGAGATCCTCACCGAGATCCACCCTGAGGCGACGGTCTCGCTGAGCTCCGAGGTGCTGCGCGAATACCGCGAGTACGAGCGCTCGATGACCACCCTCGTCGACGCGGCCGTCAAACCGAAGGTCTCGAAGTATGTGCATAACATCCACGAACGCCTCGACGCCTACACCGGCGTCGGCGGGGACTCCGGGCTGCCCTTCTACATCATGAAGTCCAACGGCGGCGTCCTCTCCGCCGAAGAGGTCGTTCACCAGCCCATCACCACCGTGCTCTCGGGGCCGGCCGCCGGTGCGCTCGGCGCCGGGCTCATCGCCCGGGAAGCGGGCTTCGACCAAGTGCTCACCTGCGACGGCGGCGGCACCTCGACCGACGTCACCGTCGTCATCGACGGCGAACCGGCCCTGACCACCGAGGGCACCGTCGGCGTTTACCCTTCGAAGATCCCGATGATCGACGTCGTCACCGTCGGCGCTGGCGGCGGCTCCATCGCCTGGACCACACCGGAGGGCCAGCTCAAAGTCGGCCCCCAGTCCGCGGGAGCCGATCCTGGCCCCATCTGCTACGGCAACGGCGGCACCGAGCCGACGATCACCGACGCCCACGTCTTCCTCGGACGGATCCCGCCCCACCTCCTCGGTGGGGAGATCCCGCTCGACGTCGACGCGGCGAAGACCGGCATCGCCCGGATTGCCGAACGCCTCGGGCTGAGCGCGCAGAAGGCAGCGACCGGCATCCTCGAGATCTCCGCCTGGAACCAGGCCAATGCCCTGCGCCAGATCTCCGTCCAGCGCGGACTCGACGTTCGTGACTTCATGCTCGCGACCTTCGGCGGCTCCGGCTCGCTGCTCGCCTGCACCCTCGTCGACGTCCTCGACCTCGCGGGTGTTGTCGTCCCACATGATCCCGGTAATGTCTCGGCCTACGGCCTGCTCACCGTCGATGTCAAGAACGACTACGTCCAGACGCACGTCAGCCGCGACGATCGTCTCGACATCGCCGAGGTGGCCGACCTCTTCGCCGGACTCACCGACCGGGCTGCGGTCGCACTCGACGGTGAGGGCTTCCCAGCCTCGGCGCATCAGTTCGACCGCTCGGTCGACCTGCGCTACTTCGGCCAGGCCTTCGAAGTCCGTGTCCCGGCGCCGGCGGGAGCGATCACGAGGGAGTGGGCCGACGAGGTGACCCGCGCCTTCCACGCCGAACACCGCAAGCTCTACGGCTACGACTTCGCCGACACCGACGACCAGTTCGTCGAATGGGTGAACCTGCGCGTCTCCGGCATCGGACCGATCACACGCCCGGCGACCCGCAGCATCGCCTCCGCCGACGGCGCCCCCGCTGTCGCCGAGCGGGCGCAGACCGGCCGCCGTCCCGTCTGCTTCGACGCCGCCGACGGTTTCGTCGACACCCCGGTCTACTGGCGTGAGGAGCTGCTGGCCGGTGACGAGATCGTCGGCCCCGCGATCGTCGAGGAGTTCGGATCGACCGTGCCGCTCCACCCCGGATTCAGCGCACGCATCGACAGCGCCGCCAACATCATCATCACCCGCATCACCGGTCAGGAGGACAGCAAATGACCACCACAGCCGAAACGAGCGCCGTCGATTCGGGTTCGATGCTGCGCACCGAGCCCCTGACCGGTCAGGAGCTCGCCGACTACATCGCCGCTTCGCCGATCAACCCGGCCGGCCTGCCCACCGCCTATGAGCAAGGCAATCGCCTCACCGCGCCGGGATCGAGCGTCGACCCGATCATCGTCGAGATCGTCGAAGGCACTCTGGCCAGCGTGGAGATGGAGGTCGAGACCTCGATCTCGCGCACCTCCCGCTCCCCGATGATCCGTGACGCCCACGACTTCCGTGCCGGCATCCACGACCGGCAGCTGCGTAAGCTCACAGGCCGATCGTACTCCGCGCTCGTCCACCCTGTGGTCCGGGACTTCCCGATCGAGGAGATGCGCGAAGGAGACGTCTTCTTTCACAACGACGTCTATGAATCCGAGGGCGGAATCGGCCACCTGCCGGACATGTGCGTGACCGTACCCGTCTTCGCCGAAGGCCGCGTCGTGTGCTTCGTGCAGGCTTTCGGCCACCACGACGACATCGGCGGAGCCTGCCCCGGCTCGATGCCCTCGGGGGCGACGAGCGTCTTCGAGGAAGGCCTGATGATCCCACCGATCAAGCTCTGGTCGGAGGGCAAGCCGAACAAGTCGGCGCTGCGGATCATGACGCGCAACTCCCGGATGCCCGATTCGCTCTCGGCCGACCTCGACGCCGAATGCTCGGCCTGCCTGATGGGAGCCCGGCGCCTGTCCGAACTCTTCACCCGCTACGGGGTCGAGACCGTCGAGACCGCCTTCGATACCATCCTGGCCAACTCGACCGACACCTACCGGCGCGAGATCCTCTCGAAGATCCCCGACGGCCAGTACGTCTGGGAGGATTATGCCGAGCACGACGGCGTCTCGGACCCCATGCTCCACACGCAGCGCATCACGCTGACGAAGACGTCGACGGGAGGGCCCGACGACGGGCCGCGGCTCATCGTCGACTTCACGGGCACCGCGGCGCAGGCGGCCGGGCCGATCAACCACTGCGGTGACTATGTGGGAGGCAACTTCCTCAAGAAGTGGCTCGCCCCGATCCTGCGCAACCTCGCCGACACCCCGGAGCGGATGGCCGAACTCGACGTCAACGAGGGCATCGTGCCACTCATCGAGATGCGCTTCCCGGAGAAGGGCACCCTGCTCACCCCGGAGTTCCCCGGCCCGACGAACGCGCGCACCTTCGTCATCCTCCGCCTCCTCGGCGTGCTCGCCGGCGTCGTCGCGAAGGCCGTGGATGGACGCATGCCCGCCGATCAGGAGACGATCCGCTACACCGGCGTCTACGGCAAGGACCGCGACGGCAAGGACTATCTCATGCGCGAGGTCCTCGGCGGCGGCTCCGGCGGACGCTACTACTCCGACGGTGAGGACACGATCCACGTCGTCCCGGACTCGAGGAACCTGCCCACCGAGTTCACCGAATCCCGGTTCCCGTTCCGCGTCGAACGACTCGGCCTGGCCGTGGATTCGGGCGGCGCGGGCCGCTACCGCGGCGGACTCGGCTACGAGAAGCACATCCGCATGCTCAAGGACGGTCACTTCATGTCGATCGCCGACCGGTCGATCCTCGCCTGCTGGGGAGTCAAGGGCGGAAAGGCCGGCAAGCCGTTCCAGGTGACCATCGATCCGGGCGGTGCGAACGAACGCGAGATCGATGCACTCGCCGATGCCGAGGTCATCAGCGCCGGTGAGGTCGTGCGGATCCGCACCACCGGAGGCGGAGGCTGGGGCGATCCCCTCGATCGTCCCGTCGCCGAGGTGGTCCGCGACGTCAGCTGGGGCAAGGTGAGCATCGCGGGAGCCCGCGACTCCTACGGAGTCGTCGTCACCGCGGATCCGACTCTGTCCGTCGGCGCCGACGCTGCCGGGATCGACGGGGCCGAAGCCGACGAGGCGGCGACGACCGCGCTGCGCGAGCAGATGCGGGCGGCCCGGGCGGCGAACGAACCCTTCTTCGACCGGGGGCCCGGCTATGCCGAACTCTCCGTCGACGGAGCCTCGGCCGCGGCGGTCGACTGGCTGTGAGAGTCCTCGTCGCCCTCGGCGGCAATGCGATGACCGGGCCCGACGGGGATCCGTCTCCGTCGGCCCAGCAGAGCGCGATCGCCGCCGCAGCCGTGCATCTGGCCGACCTCGCGGCGGCCGGGCACGAACTCGTCATCACCCACGGCAACGGTCCTCAGGTCGGCAATATCCTGCGCAAGAACGAACTCTCCGCGCATGAGCTGCCACCCGTGAGCCTCGACTGGTGCGGAGCACAGACCCAGGGCACCATCGGCTTCACGATCGTCAGCGCCCTCGAACTCGAACTCGCAGCCCGCGGGTTGGGGAACAGGGTCGCCGCCGTGGTCACCCGCACCGTCGTCGACCCCGACGACCCAGCGTTCGCCGACCCGGTCAAGCCGATCGGGTCCTATCAAGATGCGGACTTCGCCGCGGAGATGACCGCTCACGGCCAGACCTGGAAGGACTTCGGCAACAAGGGGTGGCGTCGCGTTGTGGCCTCTCCGGACCCCGTCGAGATCCTCGAGACCCCGATGATCTCCTTCCTTGCGGACTCCGGCTGGATCGTCGTCGCCGCCGGCGGGGGCGGCATTCCCGTCGTGCCCGCGGACCGGGGCTGTGCCGGGGTCTCCGCGGTCATCGACAAGGACCTCAGTGCTGCGAAGCTCGCCGCCTCGGTGGGTGCGGATCTGCTCATCATCGCCACCGATGTGCCCTGTGCGGTCGCCGGCTTCGGCACTCCAGACGCGAGCGATGTCGGTGCCGTCACCGCAGCCGAGCTCAAAGCCCTGCGTGCCACCGGCACCTTCGCCTCCGGTTCGATGGGACCGAAGGTCGACGCGCTGCTCGACTTCGTCGACCACGGTGGATCACGAGCCGTCATCGCCGAGCTCTCGCAGCTCGCCTCGGCGGTAACCGGGAGAGTCGGCACCGCCGTGAGTTCGCACGGTCAGGCGCACTCGGATGATCGGGTGGCGGCGGACGTTCGAGAGAGCAGAGACGATCAGTAGACTCGACTCGGGAGGAGGCGACGCAGCCATGACGATCTTCGACGATCCCCGTTTTTTGGCACAGGAGCTGGAGCGCGTGGGGCACATCGTCGCACCCGAACTCGCGACCACCTGTGTGCTCGCCCACCGCCTCGGCAAACCTCTGCTGTGCGAGGGCTCCCCGGGCGTGGGCAAGACGAGTCTGGCCCGAGCGCTCGCCCGCGCCTCCGGCGGCCCTTTCATCCGGCTGCAGTGCCACGACGGGCTCGAGGCCAGCCAAGCGCTCTACGACTGGGACTTCGCGAAGCAGATCCTCCACGTGCGCACGATCGAGGCGGCGTCCGGCTCGGCGGGGGAGCGCATCGACGCGCTCCGCCTCGACGATGAGCTCCACGACCGGGCCTTCCTGCTCGCCCGTCCGATCCTGCGCGCGATCGAGGACTCGCGGGGACTCGGGCCCGACGAGCCGCGACCGGTGCTGCTCATCGACGAGATCGACCGCGCCGGCGACGAATTCGACGCCCTGCTGCTCGAGGCGCTCGCCGACTGGTCGGTCACCGTGCCCGAACTCGGCACGATCTCGACGCAGACTCCGCCGCTGGTCATCCTCACCTCGAACCGCACCCGCGACCTCCACGACGCCCTGCGCAGACGCTGCCTCTACCAGTGGTTCGACCAGCCCGGTGCCGAGGCGGAATCACGGATCCTCTCCCTGCACGTCCCCGAGGCCGACGAGTCCCTGCGCCGGGCCGTCATCGCTGCGGCCAACCGACTCCGCAGCGCCGATCTGCTCAAACCCCCCGGCACCGCCGAGGCCATCGACTGGCTGCGCGCCCTGCACGCCCTCGGCCTCGGCGAACTCGACGACCCAGCGATCGCGGCGACGCTCTCCGCCGTCCTCAAGGACGCCGACGACCTCGCCCCCGCCCGCACAGTTCTCAGCCCATTCGGAGAGGATGGAACGTGAGGACCCTGACGGACACCTTCCTGACCCTTGGCATCCGGCTGCGGGCCGCGGGACTGCCTGCAGACCCGGACGCGGTGCGGTCGCTCATCACGGCCGCGGCCTGCCTCGACCCGCTCGATCCGCAACAGGTCCGAGCCGCGTCCCGGGCGCTGACCTGCACCCGACCCGAACATCTGCGCCTCCACGATGCGATCTTCGACGCCGTCTTCGGACTGGCAGGCAGACAGGATGCCGAGGAGCCGGGCATCGACGTCGAATACCCCCGGCCCGAGATGAGCACAGAGGGCGGAAGCGGGGAAGCGAGCGAGATCACCGAAGCTGGCCGGACCGAACATCTGCGCCATGTCGACCTCGGGTTCGAACACGGCAGTGAAGCCGCCGCCCTCATCGACGGCGTCGTCTTCCGACCACCGCGCGGCCTTGCACATCGGACTCGCCCGGGACACACCGGCATCATCGACGCCCCTCGGATCCTGCGCAGGCTCATCCGCTCCGAGGAGATCTCAGCGATCCCGCGCAGGCGCAGCCTCCATCGCCGGCGTCCCGTCACCCTCGTCGCCGATGTGTCCGCCTCGATGACCGTGTGGCGGGAGTCCGCGCTGCGCTTCCTCGCCCGCGGCTCCGCAGTGCTCGGTGCCCGCTGCTTCACGGCGGGGACCCGCCTGACCAGAGTCGACGGACGCGCACGTGCTGCGGCCGGGCACGGGCGAGGAGGCAGCGGTGTCGCCTCGGCGCTGGGTGAGGTCCTCGACGCGGGGGCCGGGACGCGCCTCGGCGATTCTCTGACCGAACTCCTCAGCGAGCGGATGAAGGACCTGGTCCGCGGCAGCATCCTCGTCGTCATCAGCGACGGCTGGGAACACGGGGACTGTGCGGAGCTCGACATCGCCTGTGCGCGGCTGGCCCGGCTCAGCCATCGGTTCCTCTGGGCCAATCCCCGCGCCGGACGCGTAGGATTCGAAGCGCGCACTCGAGGCCTGGCCGTCGCGGCGGCGCATACCGAGGCCGTGCTTCCGGCGACCACCGTCGCCCAGTGGCAGAACGTCGCCGACCTCATCGCTGCACCGGGATCGTCCCACGGCACCGGCGACGGAGGCGCGTTTGCGACTCCGCGAGCTGTCGGTGGACCTGTGACCGCCGTGGACGCGACTGCGAGCGCTGTGCCGACAGCGACCGATCAGGGGGCGCACGCATGAACGAGGCCGACGAGATCCTCGCCTGGCTGGACGGAGGTCGGGACTTCGCACTCGCCGTGGTGACGAAGACCTGGTCATCGGCGCCGCGACCGGCGGGCGCGATGATGGCCGTCGCCGCGGACGGACAGGTCATCGGCAGCCTCTCGGGCGGATGCGTCGAATCCGCCGTGCACGAACTCGCACTCGAGGTCCTCAGCACCGGTCGTGCGGCCTCGGCCCATTACGGAACGAGCGATGCGGAGGCGTTCGCAGTAGGGCTGGCCTGTGGAGGACAGATCGACGTCCTCGTCACCCCCGTCCTCGAGCCCGCCGCTGTCTCCCGACTCCGGATCTACCTCGAGGCGGTCTCCGGATCCCGTGCGGCAGCACTGGCTCTCGAGCTGCCGGGAGCCACCGAGGAGGACGGCGCAGAACTTGACGGACCGAGCCGCATTCTCGCCCTCGACGCGGAAGGGAGAGCGCACGGTGACTTCGCTCATGAGCGCCTCACCGAACACATCTCCACCGACGCCCGAGCGATGATTGCCGACGGCGCCACCGGGATCCTCGAATACGATGAGACGGGACGTCGCCTCGGCTCGGGCACTCGCGTCTTCGTCACCACCTCGACGCCTCCACCGCGCCTGCTCATCTTCGGTGCCATCGACTATGCCGCGGCCCTGGCCGAGCTCGGCCGGTTCCTCAGCTACCGAGTCACGGTCTGCGACGCCCGGCAGGTGTTCACCACCGCAGAGCGCTTCCCCGCGGCCCACGAGGTCGTCGTCAGCTGGCCCCACCGCTACTTCGCCGCCGAGGCCGCAGCCGGTCGCATCGATGCCTCGACCGTGGTCGCCGTGCTCACCCACGACCTCAAGTTCGACGTCCCGGTCCTCCTCGAGGCAGTCCGGTCTGCGGCCGGGTATGTCGGTGCCCTGGGGAGCCGGCGCACGCACACCCAACGCACCGAGGCTCTTCTCGAGTCCGGGGCGAGCGAGGAGGAGATCGCGCGGATCCACGGTCCCATCGGTCTCGACCTGGGCGCACGCTCTCCCGAGGCGACCGCGCTCTCGATCCTCGCCGAAGTGCTCGCCGAGAGGTCGCAGGGCACCGGGGCGTCCCTGAGCGCGACCACCGGAGCGATCCACCGCTGACGGCGGTCTGCCCCGGTGGGCGCAGGGCATCAGCGCCGCTGTGCGCTCAGGCCCTCGATCGCCGAGGTGAAGCATTCGGCCGGCGGCGTGACGAGTCCCGCGCCCACCTGGCCGACTCCGGCCACCTTCCCGGCCATACCGGTGTTGATCTGCGGCAGCACGTGCGTACGGAGCACCTTCGCGAGGTCGATTCCGCTCGGCACCCCGCGGAACTCGAGGACGGGGATCTGATGCTGCGGATGCTCGCCGAGGGTGATCTCATACATCCGTCGGGTGGTGTCGACCGCGAAGGCGACGTCCCCGCCGACGAGACGCACGACCGCGGGGGCTGCGGCCATCGCGAGGCCGCCGATGCCCGCGGTCTCCGTGATCGCGGAGTCGCCGATGTCGGGATTGGCGTCCTCGACGCCGTAGGAGCCGAGGTAGAGACCGTCGGCGATCTGCGCCGGGCCCGAGTACCACTGCTCACCGGTGCCGGCGAGCTGAATGCCGAAGTCCGTGCCGTTGCGGGCCATGGTGACGACGAGAGTCGAGCCGGGCACCCCCTTCGCCGCCGCCATGGCGAGCTTGCACGTGGGCATGACGAGGTTGAGCGCGAAGTAGTCGTTGGCGCCGAGGAAGCGCGCGACCTCGGCGAGGTCGTCAGCGGGGAAGTCGAGGGTGAAGAGCTTCGGCATGATGTCACGGAGGAAGAGCAGGGTCGCCGTCCGATTGCGGTTGTGCCCCTCGTCCCCGGACTGGAGCATCTGCGTGACGTAGTTCTTCGTGTCCAGAGGCCCGGTGGCGGCCAAGGCCGCGGCGAGCACGGGGCCGAGCACATCGCGCATCCACTTCAGGCGAGTGAGCACCTCCTCGTTGTTCGCGCCGTAGCGCAGCACCTTGCCGAGGCCCTCGTTGAGAGAGCAGTAGGCGCGATTGCCGTGGACCGGGTCGATGAGCTCGAACATCCACATCGAGGGGCTGACCACGCCGGCCATCGGCCCGACCGCGTCACGGGAATGGCAGGGGGCGAAGGAGAAACGGCCATCGGCGAGACCAGCCTCCGCTGCCTCCAACGTCTCGGCGAGTCCTTCGAAGACGACGGCGCCGGCCAGAGCCCCGCGCATCGGGCCAGAGGCTCGGTCCCACTCGAGCGGAGGGCCGGAGTGGAGGAACTCGTCCTCGCGCAGTCCGAGGCACTCGCGGGCCGGTCGAAGCCCCACGACTTCGGCCCCGGCGGCAAGCATGCGCTCAACCGCCTGGGCGTTCGCCTCCCGGCGACGGGGGTCGGCCATCACCTGGTAGAGCGCGGCCGGATCGCCGAGGGCGGGCTTCCACGGAACCTCCGTCACAGGCACAGCCTGGGCACGCAGCTCCTCGGCGAAGAGGCTCAGGCCCACGGAGACCACGGAGGGTGCGGTTTCGAGCAGGCCCGAGAGGCTCTGGGTGCCGGCTGAGTCGGTCGCTGCCTGTGGGCCGGAGGAATTCGGGCAGGCGCGCGACGGTGGCATCGAGGATTCGGTGACCGTACTCACCTGTGCCTCGTAGCCGAGGTGGGCGAGTGCACGGGCGCTCGCATCAGCGTTCGAGAGAAACACCTCGGCGCCGGCGGCGACGAGCGCGCGGACGGCGGCAGAGAAGTCCTGCGGATCGGCACTCGTGCCGATGAGGCTGACGACGACGGGCAGGACTCGGCCTTCTTCGGCGGCCGCCGACTTGGCCTCGGTGATCGCTGCGGCCAGATCATCGGCGGGATCCGCGTGGGCGCCGTGGCCGAGCACGAGGTCGAGCAGCAGCACACCGGCCCGGGGGCCGAGATCCCGGATCGCCTGCAGACGCAGCGAGGGGTCGATCATCGGGTGGGCCCGGCCCCGGGTCATCTCGTCGGCACCGAAGTCGAGCACGGTGTGCGCGTCAGCGCTGACGGTCGTTCCGCTCACCAGTTCAGCCCCGGCCAGGGGGATGTTCGAAGAGATCGGGCCGAGCGCGGACCGCGCGATGAGCATCGCCTCATCGGCCATGGTCCCACCGCAGAACAGGCCGATGAGCGAACCGGTCAGCGCCTCGGCCGGCTCGGAGACTCCCCAGTGCGGCCATTCGGGCACAGTGAAGTCGGCTGTGCTGAGGGCGGTTTCGACCCCGGCCGTGAGACTCGGGGAATCAGGGCCGAGGATCGCCCAGCTCACGCGCACTTCGAGTTCGGCGGCGAGGTCCTCGATCTCAGCGACCACCTCGGTGTCGGCGGGCTTCGAGACCACGATGATGTGCTCGGTCTCGGCGTCGACGGCGAGCGCCCGCAGGGCCTGTCGTGCACTGAGGCCGCCGACCTCGTGGGAGAGATCGCGTCCGCCCGTGCCTATGAGATGGCTGACCCCGGCCCCGGCGGCATCGAGGAGGACCGAGACTTGCTGGGCGCCCGTGCCCGAGGCCGCGATGATGCCGAAGGTCCCGCGGCGCACCTCATTGGCGAATCCCAGTCCGACCCCTGAGATGATCGCGGTGCCGCAGTCCGGGCCCATGACGATGAGGTCGCGCTCGGCGGCACGAGTTTTGAGTTCGACCTCGGTCGAGACATCGACATTGTCGCTGAAGAGGAGCACCGAGGACCCGGAATCGAGGGCCGCGAGGGTTTCGACTCCGGCGCTCTCGCCGGGCACCGAGACGAGAGTGAGCCCGGCGTCGGACCCGGCGAGCGCGGATTCGACGGTGAGTGCCGGCTGCACGGATCCGCCCGGGCCATTGGACTCGCGGGCGGCGGCGGCGAGCCTGTCGAAGGCGACGTCAACGGCGTTGCTGCCGTCTGACAGGGCCGCCTCAGACTGTGCGCGGATGGCGATGATGAGGTCGTTCGGGGTGACCTCTTCGGCGATGTCGAAACCGGCTCCATGGATGAGGTCGAGATTGAGCTCCGAGGCCATCCCGATGAGGGCGTCGTCGACCCCGGGAGTGGTCTTGACCTCGGTCGAGACCTGCATGAGGGCGACCGAGTCGACGTAGACGCCGTGGCGGACGGTCAGTGAGCGTGGCATGGATGAGTCCCTTTCGATGAGTGCTGGATCGGAGTGCGGGTCGGAGTCCGCGGGCCGTCGCCGCCGCGGATGCGGATCATCGCCGCGGTTGGAGGCCGGGATGGTGACAGCGAACGGCTCACTCCCGGCCGCGTTGAGCGGCTGCAGGTGAGAGCTGTGAGGACGGCGAGGAACCCCGTGAACAGGTCGTGGCCGGAACTGTGACCGATCCCGTCGAGCGGAGAGAGCACGGCGGGGAAACCTGCTGCCGGGGTTGCGAAGGCGGCTGACCGAGGCGGTGGTTCTCTCCTGGGCGTGGTGAGCAGCCTGTGGGCGGCTTCGACCGCCGCCGCGACCTCGGGCACGCAGTGACCGGCTACGGCCGCACGGATGAGCGCTGCCGACAGTGCAGGAGTCGCTTGGGCGAGGTCGATGGGTTCGAGTGTGCGCGAAAGCAGATCGAGCGGACGGTTCCTGCCTGTGGATCGGAGCGCGAGGGCGATGCCGGACAGAGCGTCGTCACCGCTGGGGGTGCTGCCGGGTCCGGCGCCGATGAGAGCTCGAACCCCGGCCTCGGTGTCGGCCACGTCCTCGTCGAGGAGGGCGGAGGCGAGGTCACCGGCACGGGAGCCCAGATCCGACAGCCCGGGACGCAGATGGCCGGCCAGGGCAACCAGCGTTATTGGGTCGAGGCCCTTCCACAGCTGTGTCTTCACACGAAGCGGCCGGTGCGTGCGGACGATGTGGAGCGCAAAGTCAGGGAACCCAATCCACCGAGGTGAGGGGACATGGTCCTCGAAGATCGGCGGATGAGAGCCGAGTCGCATCGGTGAGACGGCGGGGACCACCCGCGCAGTGGTTCCGGCCCGCAGTGTAGCGAGGTGCGTGCTGTCGAGCTGCGGGACGCTGAGCCCGAAGGGCAGGAGCAGGGCGCCGGGCCCCATGATGGGCAACAGGCGCCGGCCGGGACCTCGGGGACCTTCGCTGTCGCCGACTGCGAGGTAGAGCCCTGCGGCGAACACATGGACCACCTCGGCAGGAGCCAGGCGGGCTTCGGAGGGAGCGTGGCGGACTTCGACGGGGGCTTGGCGGGCTTCGGCGGAGTCGCGGGCGATCGGGGAATGCTCAGCGCCGCCGACCCGTGCCGCATCGATCCGGGGGACCGGCAGGAGGGAAGCGGTGGCAGGAAGAACCACGGACCGAGACCTCATTTCGACAGAGTATCCCGCCCTGTTATCGTCAATGCATGTCAAATGATGCCAAGGATTCGGGATTCGGTCAGCAGGAATTGACATTCGACGCGGGAGTAGGACACGGTTTCTCCGCCGAATCCCTCACCGTGGCGGATGTGCTCAGCCTGCCGAGCATGCGTGGGGCCAGACTCATCGGCGGTGCCGCCGGTCTCGACAGAGTCGTCGAGCTGTCGAACGTCATGGAGGTCCCGGACATCCTGCCTTGGGTCAAGCCCGGGGAGCTGATGCTCACGACCGCGTATCCGATCCGTGACCGTCCCGAGGACCTCGCGGGTCTGCTCGAGACCTTCGACCGGCACGGACTGGCGGCCATCGGCCTCAAATCCGGGCGTTATCTCGAGCAGATTCCCGAGGCTGCCGTGAGAGCCGCGGATGCCCTCGGCCTGCCGCTCATCCACCTCGGCGAGGACGTCGGCTTCGACGAAATCATGCAGGAGGTGCTCACCGGCAATCTCGACCGGCGCGCTCAGGTCATCGCCCGCACGGAGGCGTCGATGCGCGAACTCGTCGATGTTGTGGTCGGCGGCGGGGACCTCGAGGACGTGTGCCGCATGCTCGCGCAGTGGACGGGCGTGGCCGCTGCGGTGACGACGCTTGACGGCCGTGTGAGATGTTTGCGCACGGCCGATGCGGAGGTCTCGTCTGCCGAAGTCTCCGCTCTCGAGTGCTTCGACCGTTCGGGCCGGTTCCGTGTCGAGGACGAACCCGCCGGCGTCAGTCGACGCGGCGAACCCCGAGGCGGCAGCGGAGACGCGCACACTGCACGCACAGGATCCGGCCGAGACGATAACAGTACCGCGAGCGAGGCACTGAACTGGGGAAACGTCGTCATCGAGGGTGGTCGGCGGCCGGCGGCCGAGACTCTGCCCGCCGCTTCGAACCTCGGCCGGATCGTCGCCTTCGGCGCCCAGGCGCTGCGAGCGGGCGACTTCCGTCTGCTCGAGCAGGCCGCGGCCGCGGCCGCCCTCGTCATCACCCGTGAGCAGGCCATCACCGCTGTCGAGAGCAAGTACCGCACCGACTTCGTCCTCGAAGTGCTGCGCGGTCACATCGCCTCGAGTGACCGGGTGCTCTCCCACGCACACTCGCTCGGCTGGGACCTCGACCGGCCGATCAGCATTGCGGTCGCCGAGGTGGATTCCGAAGCCGATTCCACGGACGCGAGCAATAAACGCACGATGCAGTCGCTGTTCGCCGACGCTTGGACGAAGGTCGTCTCCCAGTTCGACCCTCGTGCGGCGGTAGTCGGCTCGGGCGATCAGGTGATCGTGCTCCTGGCAGCGGAGCCGCGAGAGAGGATCGTCCGTCGCTTGGAGGAATTCGTCTCCTCGGTGAGGGGGCACGGGGGAGGCGGCCGACGACAGTTCTCCGTCGGGATCTCTCGTCCCGCCGAGGGCGTCTCGCGTCTGGCACCGGCCTATCAGGAGGCGATGCGGGCGCTCGAGGTCGGTCGGCAGCTCGCCCGCGGTCAGGGTCTGCGTCACTATGACTCTCTCGGCGTCTACCGACTGCTGCTCCAAGTCGGGGAGCAGACCGAGCTGCGCAACTTCGCCGAAGAGGTCCTCGGACCATTGGCGACTGATGCCAAGGAGGAGTACGCAGGCCTGCGCGAGACCCTGCAGGAGCTGCTCGACCACAATCTCAACGTCGCCGAGACCGCGCGGGCGCTGTTCTTCCACTACAACACTCTCCGCTACCGGATCGGCAAGCTTGAGCAGATGGTCGGTCCCTTCACCGAGGACCCGGACCTGCGGCTCTCCCTCGCGCTCGCCCTGCAGATCGTCAAGCTGCCCTGAAGGCGCGGGTTCGGGATCTGCGGAGCAGGAATGTTGCGAGTAGGGAAGTTGGCGAAGACTGCCGAAGGTCCGGGTCTCTCTTTGGCAGGAAATGACGTGATACAGGACTCGAGGGCGCAATAGAGTCGGTTCCTGAGTCGGAGTGGTCCGTAACCGTGCAGACATCGAGTCAAGCGGCCTATATCACTGACGAACCATGTATCGGAGCCGGCAATTCTCAACGATGAGGAGAGGCACATGTCGATGTTTTCCTGGAAGCTCCACGGCGACGGAAAGACCATAGCGCCTGGGCAGGCTGTTGCTCCGGACGAGCGCCTGACGTGGGGCAGAACCGTAGGGCTCGGCGTCCAGCACGTCGTTGCGATGTTCGGAGCGACCTTCGTCTTCCCGATCATCATGGGGCTCAATCCGCAGCTGGCAGTAATGATGTCCGGAGTCGGCACGATCATCTTTTTGCTCATCGTCAAGGGCAAGGTGCCCAGCTATGTCGGCACCTCGGCCGCCTTCGTCGGGGGCGTCACAGCTGTCACCGCTCAGGGAGGTACTCCCGCAGAGGTCACCGGTGCGATCATGGTTTCGGGCGTCATCCTTGCCCTCGTCGGTACGTTCATCCACTACATCGGCTCTGCAGCTTTGATGAAAGTCCTTCCGCCCGTCGTCACCGGCGGCGTCGTCATGCTTATTGGCTTCAATCTCGCACCGGTGGTTGCGAACACCTATTGGCCTCAGGACCAGTGGATCGCCGTCATCGTCATGGTCTTCATCGTCTTCGTATCAGTATGGGTGCGTGGCTTCCTTGGTCGCATCGCTGTCTTCCTCGGCCTTGTGCTCGGTTATGTGCTGTCCTGGATCTTCGACCAGGTGTTCGGCCAGATCACCTCTTTCAGTGCTACCGCTGGTGAGGTGACGACCCACTTCCGTGTCGACTTCTCTGGTGTCGCTACGGCGCCCTGGATCGGATTTCCGCCCATGACCGACACCGCGGCCGGAGTCGTCGGTGTCCATCTGCCCGTTTTCAATGCCGCGGCTATCATCGTCATGCTTCCTGGCATCATCGCCCTCGTCGCCGAGAATGCTGGTCACGTCAAAGCCGTTGAAGAGATGACGGGAGCCCCGCTCGACAAGTATATGGGCCGTGCCGTCATCGGCGATGGCGTCGCAACCGTCGTCGCCACTTCCGTGGGCGGTTCTCCGACGACGACTTACGCGGAAAACATCGGAGTCATGGCAGCGACTCGGGTCTATTCGACAGCTGCCTACTGGGTTGCCGCTCTGGTGGCGATCCTGTTCGGCCTCTCGCCGAAGTTCGGCGCCCTCATCTCAGCGGTACCCGGAGGTGTCCTAGGAGGCATCACCGTCGTCCTCTACGGCATGATCGGCATGCTGGGCGCGAAGATCTGGATCGAGAACCGCGTGAACTTCGCTAACCCGCTCAACATCGTGCCTGTCTCGGCGGGCCTGATCATTGCGATCGGCGATGTGAGCCTGAACTTCAGCGAGGATTTCGTCCTCTCGGGAATTGCCTTGGGAACCATATCTATGCTGGTCATGTACCATGTTGCCCGCCGGTTGGCACCTGCTGACATGCTTTCCGACTCCGACGGCGGTGCCGGTGGGGCTGGTCTCTCTGTCGGGCGGGAAGGGCACCAAGGACGTGTTGTCGATGGTGCGGAAAGCGACCGCGGCCGACGCGGTCAGGAATCGAGTGAATGAGACGATGAAGCCATCACCCCTGCGAATCCATCGACCGACGACAGTCGACGAGACTCTCGACCTCCTTGCCGCTCGAGGTGACACCGGAAAGATCCTCGCCGGAGGCCAGAGCCTCGTTCCCGTCCTCAACATGCGCCTGGCCGCTCCCAGCGATCTCTTCGACATCACTTCCGTGGTTGGTATCGACGAGCTCGAGGTCTCGGACGCCGACGGTTCGGAGGAGATCTGCGTGGGAGCGAGCGTCACGCATCGACGGGTCGAACGCAGCGCGGAAGTCACCAGGACCAACCCTCTCCTCGGCGAGGCTCTGCGTTTCGTTGCGCACCCCGCGGTGCGCAATCGGGGCACGACCGTCGGCTCGATCGCCCATGCCGATCCCAACGGCGAGATGCCGATGGTCCTCGCGCTCACCGGTGGTCGCATCGAGGCGCGCAGCCGACGCGGTGAGAGGACATTGGGCGCCGAGGAACTCAACATCGGGCCGTTGGAGACCTCGCTGGAATCCGATGAGCTCATCACCCGTGCGATCTTCCCAGCGCTGTCTGCGGGTTCGCGCACAGGCTTCGACGAACTCGCCCGGCGCAGCGGGGACTACGCGCTTGCGGGAGTGGGGATGATCCTCGACGTCGACGGCGAGACTGTGACGGGGCTGCGTTGTGGATTCGTCTCCGTCACCGACGTTCCCGACATCCTCGACCTCGGCGAAGCCGTATCGGGCGCAAGGCTCAGCGATGCCTCCGAGGTCGCCGCCACGGTCGCCGAGGCGGCGCGCGACTTCATCGACCCCGGTGGAGACATCCACGCCTCGGCGGACTACCGGAGACACCTTGCCGGAGTGATCGCCTCCCGCCTGTTCCGGCGCCTGTGCCGCAGCGACGGCGCGAGCGGTCGCGGCACGGCCGCGGATTCGCGCGGCGAGGACAGCCCGGTCGTGACGACCGGTGACGACACGGAGAGAAGGCGAGCATGACCGAAGACATCGACACAGAACCGACATCGAACATCCGACTCGCAGTCAACGGCACCCTCTACGAGCTCGAGGTTCCCGACCGGAAGCTGCTCTCGGACGTGCTCCGGCAGGACCTGGAGCTGACGGGCACCCATGTGGGCTGCGAACACGGAGTCTGCGGGGCCTGCACGGTCCAGCTCGACGGTGAGCCCGTGCGCTCCTGCCTGATGTTCGCCGTCACGGCTCAGGGCCATGAGATCACAACGGTCGAGGGTATCGGCGACGATCCCGAGAACCCGTCTGACGTCCAACAGGCCTTCATCGACTGCCACGGTCTCCAGTGCGGCTTCTGCACCCCGGGCTTCGTCACGACCATCGACGCCTACATCGACGAGAATCCGAACCCCACCGCGGAAGAGGCGCGCGAGGCCGTATCCGGTAACCTCTGCCGCTGCACCGGCTACCAGAACATCGTCTCCGCAGTGTGTCGAGCCGCCGAACTGCGCGCAGAGGGGGCCTCGCAATGACCACTCGCCTCTTCGGCCAGAAGATCACCCGACGCGAAGACCCACGCCTGCTCACCGGCCACGGCCGGTATGTCGACGACGTCTCGGGAACGGCGATCGCAGCCGCATTCGTGCGCAGCCCCCACGCCCATGCCGACATCCTCGACATCGACGTCACCGGCGCCCTCGACGTCACCGGTGTCATCGCGGTGTGGACGCACGAGGACCTGCCCGGACAGGCCGCGGAACGGCTGCCGATGCTCATTCCGCATCCCTCCATCGTCGCCCCGCACACCGGTTACGCCCTGGCCAAGGACCATGTGAACTTCGTCGGTGAGCCCATCGTCATGGTCATCGCCGAGAACCGCTACATCGCGGAGGACGCTGCGAACCGCATCGAGGTCGAGTACAGCTTCCGCGAGGCCGTCGTCGGCGTCGAAGCGTCCCGCGAGGGAACGCGAATCGTCCATGAGGGGATGGAGGACAACGTCGCCGCTCACATCGTGCAGGACGTCGGCGATGTCGATGCGGGGCTCGAGGGCGCGCCCCATGTCCTCGAACTCGACCTCGAATTCGAGCGTAGCGCCTGCATGCCGATGGAGGGCAAGGGCGTCGTGGCACGGTGGGATCCCGGCGAGGAGAGCCTGGAGGTCCACTCCTCGACGCAGACGAGCACGGGTCTGCGGGCCGTGCTCGCAGCCAAGCTCGAGATCCCGCTGACCCGGGTCGAGGTCATCACCCCCGACGTCGGCGGAGCCTTCGGTGTGAAGATCAACCACCCCTGGCCGGAGGAGCTCGCCGTGGCCTGCGCCGCGCGTGCGCTCGAGACCACTGTCAAATGGACCGAGGACCGTCGCGAGCACTTCATCTCCTCCGCCCACGAAAGAGCGCAGACCCAATGGGTCAAGGTCGGCTTCGACGACGAGGGCCGGATTCTCGGACTCGACGTGAAGTTCTGGCATGACAACGGCGCCTACCTGCCCTACGGCGTGATAGTCCCGCTCAACACCTCCACCCACATCATGGGCCCGTACGTGATCCCAACGTTCCGCGTCGAGTACTGGTCGCTGTACACGAACACCGTCATGGTCACCCCGTACCGTGGTGCCGGTCGCGCCCATGCGGTGTTCATGATGGAGAGGACGATGGACGCGATCGCCGCCGAACTCGGCCTCGACCGCACCGAGGTGCGCCTGCGCAACTTCGTCCGCGACTTCCCGCATCCTATGGGCCTACGGATGCAGGACGGAGCCGAGGGCTGCATCGACTCGGGAGACTTCGTCACCTCGATGGACAAACTCAAGTCGATCGTCGGCTGGGACGAGTTCGAAACCTACCGTGAGCAGGCCCGCAGCGAGGGACGCCGGGTGGGCATCGGCCTCGCCTGCTACATCGAGAGCACCGGCGCCGGGCCCTACGAAGGCGGACACATCGAGGTCGAGTCCTCCGGACGGGTGAACGTCTGGACCGGCCTGACGACCCACGGGCAGGCCCATGCGACGGTCTTCGCCCAGATCGTCGCCGATGAGCTGGGAGTCCCGCTCGAGACAGTCCATGTTAAGACCGGCGATACGCGCAAGCTGCCCTATTCGGTGGGCACGTGGGGTTCGCGCGGAGCGGTCATGGCCGGCAACGCACTCCACCTCACCGCGAAAAAGGTGAGGCAGAAGGCTCTGCGGATCGCCGGCGAGTCCCTCGAGGCCGATCCTGAGGACCTTGAGATCGACGAGGGCATGATCCAGGTCAAGGGCGATCCCAGCGCGTCGATGCCGTTGGCGGCGGTGTCGGTGCTGTCGAACCCGCTGCGCTACGCCTTCGACGAGAGTGCACGGGCGGCCACCCAGTTCGCCAAGGACTCCGCCGAGGACGAGCCCTCGATCGGGCCGGGAGAGCAACCGGGGCTTGAGGAACAGGAGTTCTTCTCGCCGCTGCGCTCAACCGTGGCCAACGGCATGCATGCCGCGATCGTCGAGACCGATCCGGAGACCGCGGACATCAGAATCCTCCGCTACTGTGTCGTCCACGACTGCGGACCGATGGTCAACCCGCTCGTCGTCGAAGGGCAGGTCCACGGAGGTGTGGCCCAAGGAGTCGGCGGGGCGCTGTACGAGAAGATGGCCTATGACGCCGACGGACAGCTGCTCAACGCCTCCTTCATGGACTTCCTCATGCCCTTCGCGTCCGAGGTCCCCCACGTCGAGACCGACCACCTCGAGACTCCGAGTCCGCTCAATCCGCTCGGCATCAAGGGGGCCGGCGAGGCCGGCACGATTCCCGCCGCCACTGCCATCGCCTCGGCGCTCGAGGACGCCGAAGGGATCCCCATCCGCTCGATGCCGCTGGACCCCTCGACCCTGTGGCATATGAGAACTAACCATGCCGCGGGCGAGCTCAATCGCTCCCGCTGAATCCGACCGAAGGATATCCGAACCATGCTCATCTCCTCCACAGCCACGATGATCGCCGATCCGGCGACGGCCTATGCCGCATTCCACGACGAGTCGATCCTCGCCGCGACCATTCCGGGAGTCGAGAGCTTCACCCGGACCGGTGAGGGCAGCTTCGACGTCGTCCTCACCATGGGCGTCGCCGCCATCAAGGGCACATACAAGGGCACCGTCGTCTTCTCCGAGGAGGTCGAGGGCACGTCGTTCGTGCTCAGCGCCAAGGGCGCGGGCGGACCGGGAACGATCGGCGCGGACATCTCGGTGGCACTGGCTCCCGGAGCCGAGGGCGGCAGCGACATCACCTGGGAAGCCGATGCCGTGCTCGGCGGGCCGATCGGGGGAGTCGGACAGCGGATGCTCGGCGGGGTCGCCAAACGCATCGCGAAGAAGTTCTTCGCCGACATCGACGCGGCCATCCGCGACGGTGTGCCGCAGAAGGGTGCGCCCGCAGGTGCTTCGTCCGGAGCGGAGGCGGACGGGCTCTCCGGTTCCGGTGCTGCCGCTCCTGTCGCATCGGGCACCGTCGCCGCGGGCGCGCCCGCAGCTTCGTCCGCACCGGCTGATGCCGCGGTTCCCGCCGCCTGGGCGGCCCGCAGCCATCGATCCTGCGGCGACGGCTTCGTCGTCGGCGCCGCCGTCGGTGCGGGTGCAGCGCTGCTCGGCGTCTGCCTCGGTCTCCTGGCCGGTCGTCGTTGACGACGGAGTCGCCGACGTGGCTGTCCCTGGCCGAGCAGGCGGCCGCTCTCGACAGCGCTGAGATCAGCAGCGTCGAGCTCGTGACCGCGCACCTCGACCGCATTGCCGAGATCAACCCGGCGACGAACGCGATCGTCACCCTCGAACCCGAACGCGCGCTCGCCGCGGCGCGTGAGGCGGACCGGCGGCGTGCGGCCGGTGAAGAGGGCCTGCCGCCACTCTGCGGAGTGCCCATGACCCACAAGGACACGCATGACACCGCAGGTATGCGCACGACCTACGGCAGCGAGCTCTTCGCCGACCATGTGCCGCAGCGGACCAGCACCGTCGTCGCTCGGCTGCAGGCGGCAGGCGTGATCTCCACGGGCAAGTCGAACGTGCCCGAATTCGCGGCCGGAGCGCACACGGCCAACCGCGTCTTCGGGACGACGAGGAACCCCTTCGACACCACCCGGTCGGCCGCCGGATCCTCGGGAGGCGCGGCCGCGGCCATCGCCTGCGGAGTCCAGGCGGCCGGGGACGGTTCCGACACAGGCGGCTCACTGCGCCTGCCCGCCTCGTTCAACAACATCGTCGGGCTCCGGCCCTCGCACGGGTGGATTCCTCGGACCTTTCCCGAAGATCCCTGGCAGTGGCTGAGCCAGCCGGGCTTCATGGCGCGCACCGTCGACGACGTCGCCTGGCTTATGGAGCTGTGCAGCGGGACCGGCTCTGGGCCTGCCTCGCCGCATTTCGAGCCTTCGCGCGGGGAGGCGACCGATCTCAGCGGAATCACCGCAGGGTTCTCTCTCGATCTCGATGGTCTGCTCGAACTCGAGGCCGAAGTCAGGGATGTGGTCGCCGTCGCCGCCTCGGTGTTCGCCGACCTCGGCGCCCGGCTGAGTGTGTCCGTGCCGGACCTCCGTGCGGCCCGCGGTGTGTTCCGCACGGCCAGGGCCTATGAGTTCGCGGCGAACCTGCGGGAGGTGGATGCGGCCCATCCGGGGCGGCTGAAGGCCTCCCTGCAGGCCGATGTCGACGCCGGCCTCGCGCTCACGGCGCCCGATCTCTTCGACTTCGACCGGGCACGCGCGCGGCTGTGGTCGGCGATGAACGACTACTTCTCCACCCACGACGTCCTCGTCACGGTGACCTCGCAGGTCCTCCCGTTCTCCGCGGAGGACGAATTTCCCACTCGAATCAACTCTCGACCGATCGAGGACTATATGGCGTGGGTCGACTCGACGACTCTCATCTCCGCCACGGGCTGTCCCGCACTGAGCGTGCCCGCCGGCTTAAGCTCCACCGGTCTGCCGATCGGACTGCAGATCATCGGACCGGTCGGTGGTGATGCCACAGTGCTCCGCATCGCCCGCTGCTTCGAGGCCGCCACCGGATATGCCCGGCGCCGTCCCGACCTGTGAGGATCGGGAAACACAAGTCGGGAAGCCAGGCGGAGAAGAGGAAGCGAACGGTCCGAGAGGGGAGACAGAGATGAAGCGCAGCACAGCTGCTGACCATGCTGCGGTCGGCAATCGGTCGGGCACCGGCTGGACGCTGGCCGCAGCGACCTATGTGTTCGCGGTCGTCATGATCGGCACCACTCTGCCGACGCCGCTCTACCCGCGCTATCAGGTCGAGTTCGGGTTCGGCAGCACACAGACCACGCTGCTCTTCTCGATCTACGCCGGAGCCGTCATCGCCGCGCTCGTCTTCTTCGGCAGGCTCTCGGAGGCCTGGGGCCGCAAGCCGCTGCTGGCCGCAGGCGTCCTCGTCTCCCTCGCCTCGGCGGGGCTGTTCATGAGCGGTGATCATCTCGGTCTGCTCTACACCGGAAGGGTGTTATCCGGGATCGCAGCCGGCATCTTCACAGCCACCGGGACTGTCGCAGTGCTCGAGAATTCTCCGCCCGGCAGGCGCAGGCTCGCGACGTCACTGGCCACGGCGGCGAACATCGGCGGCCTCGGATTGGGCAACCTCATGTCGGGAACGGTCGCCGAGGCATTGCCGCGCCCTCTGTTCACGCCGTTCCTCATCCACGCCGTCCTCCTTCTGCTCGCAGGAGCGGCGTTGCTGGGCGTCAGGGAGAGTGCGCTCTCGCGTTCCCATTCCCTGCGCCTGCAGCTGCCCGCCATCCCGCCCGAGTCACGGGCGGTCTTCCTCCGTGCGGTGCCAGGCGCCGTCGCGAGCTTCGCGATCGCCGGACTGTATTCGGCCGTGGCTCCGAGCTTCATGCAGCAGACCCTGGGCATCGGATCCGCGGCCGTCATCGGCGCGGTCGTCTTCGCGCTCTTCGGGGCCTCGGCTGCGTGCCAGCTGCTGTTCCAGGGGCTGGCAGACCGGACTCTCGTCCTATTCGGAGGAATCATTCAGATCGCCTGCATGGCCTCCCTGTCGATCGCGCTCCTGGCGGACTCGACCCTGCTGCTCGTCGCCTCGGCGATCCTCGGTGGGGCCGGGCAGGGCTTCCTCTTCACGACGGGCATGCGCGCCATCACCGCCGTGACCGAGGTGTCGAACAGGACGGCCGTGACGACCTCGTACTTCATCCTCGCCTACCTGGCCATGTCCGCGCCGATCATCGGCGTCGGCGCGCTCGCACTCGTGACAGGGCTCGTCACCTCGACGATCACTTTCGCCGTTGTGACAGTCCTGGTCGCCGGTCTCAGTCTTCTCGGGCTCGGGAGGTGGAGCAGTCAGCCTCGCGGCGTCGACGGGTGATCCCCACCAATATGCTCGAGGTGATCGGCGACTGGCTGCCGCTGTCGCATGCGATCGATGCGCTCGGGGCGGTCTCGACCGGAGATGAGGACAATGCCTATATCTGGCTGCGGGTGCTCTTCATCGCCTGCTGGATCGTCGGCGCCATCATCGTCGGCTCGCTCACTCTGCGGCGTCGGACGCCGTGAGGCGACGGCGTGGCGGACCGTCGCGAGCCGGGTCTTCAGTTCTGCCCGGACGCCGTGATGGGTTCGGTACGATCGGTCAGATCAAAGGGTCGGCGGCCATGGCCGCGGACGAAGGCGAGGTAGCACAGCCACAGCGCAGCCACCCACAGCAGACCGACCCACAGCGCCGGGCGGGAGTCGGGGACGATGCCGACCATGACGACGACGAAGACGATGAACGCGACGGTGATCGAGGAGCCCACCGGCCACAGCGGCATCGGGAATTCGCTGGGAAGGCGCGCCTCCTGGGCGATCACCTTCTTCATCCGGATATGGGAGGCGAGGATGATCAGCCACACGAGCACCGTGGCGAAGGTCGCCAGCGCACCGAGGAGGAACAGCGCCTGGTCGGGGTAGAGGTAGTTGAGGACGACGCCGAGAAGGAGCGCGACGATCATCGTGACCACGGTCGTCACGGGCACGCCGCTGCGCGAGGTGCGGGCGAACGAACGTGGAGCCTGCCCCTGTTCAGCGAGTCCGTGGAGCATCCGGCCCGCACCGAAGATATCGGCGTTGATGGCCGACAGGGCCGCAGTGATGAGGACGACCTGGAGGACGGCGGCGGCTGCGCTGAAGCCGACGGAATCGAAGATCGCGACGAAGGGGCTGATCTCGGAGGTGATCTGGTTCCAGGGCAGGGTGCACATGATCACGCCGAGGGTGAGGACGTAGAAGAGGAGGATGCGCACCGGCACCGAGTTGATGGCGGCCGGCAGCACTTGTTTCGGATTCTGCGCCTCTCCGGCCGTGACTCCGATGATCTCGATGCCGCCGAAGGCGAACATCACGATGGTAAACGATGAGAGCAGTCCCCAGAACCCGTTGGGGAAGAAGCCGCCGTGGTCGAACAGAGCCTGTGGACCCAGCTGGTCGTGGTCGGCGATGCCGAAGCCGAAGATGATGATGGCCACGCCGGCGGCGATGAGGGCGATGATCGCGACGATCTTGATGAGGGCGAACCAGAATTCGAGCTCTCCGAAGACGATCATATTGAGGGCGGCGATGAAGAAGACGACGGCGAGCACCCAGATCCAGCGGGGGACTCCCGCGAACCAGAAGCCCATGTAGACGCCGATCGCGGTGGCGTCGAAGACGGCGACGAGGACCATTTCGAAGGCGAAGGTCCAGCCGACGAGGAATCCGGCGAAGGGGTGGATGTAGCGGGAGGCGTACTGGCCGAAGGAACCGGAGACGGGGTGGCGGACGACCAGCTCGCCGAGGGCGCGCATGACCATGAAGACGGCGGCACCGCCGATGATGTAGGCGAGCAGCACAGCCGGCCCTGCGGCTTGGATCGACTCGGAGGAGCCCATGAAGAGGCCGGTGCCGATGGCTGAGCCGAGGGCCATGAAGCGGATGTGCCGGGCGGTCAGGCCCCTTCTCAGACCGACGTTCTCTTCGTGTCCGTTCGCGGTTTCGTCGGTATGGAGCGCCTCGTTGCGGTCCTTGTCGGCTGGAGCCATCGGTGTCTGCTGTCCTCTTCTCTCGACTGCCCGAGGTCACCTTGCCTGTTTGATCGTCTGACCGGCCCCAGGGCCACATCAGACTTTCACACCGATACGGCGGCAGAGAACGGATGCCGGGAGAAAGAGTCCGAGATCTCAGAAAGTCGAGTCGGACAGATGGCCGAGAGTCAGGCCGTCTGGCGGTCGGTGGAGAGCATCCCGAAGATGAGGGTGTCCGTCCATTCGCCCTTCGACCACCAGTCCTTGCGCAGGTGCGCTTCCTCCCGCATGCCGATCCTTCGAGCCAATTTCGCCGAGGAGGTGTTCCGAGCGTCCATCTGAGCAACGACCCGGTGGAGACCGTAGTGGTCGAAGGCGACGTTGAGGACCGCGATGGCCGCCTCGGTGGCGAAACCGTGGCCGCCCGCTGCGGGATCGAGGATCCAGCCGATCTCCGCTTTCTCCTGGGAATCCGAATCGAACCACAGTGAGATATTGCCGATGACGTGTGAGCCTGCGATGTCGTCGAGTCCGTCCGCGGTCTCGATCACGAGGGCAAGGGCACGGGATTCGGTCTCGAGCCCCGTACGTCGCATCCGTTCGACGATCTTCGTCCGGGCCACCTCGGCGGTCCAAGAATCCTCGAGGAGGAACCGGGCGACGTCCTCACGGGAGAAGATCGGAAGCTGCGCCTCGGCATCGGATTCGACATACGTGCGCAGGCGCAGACGGTCGGTGGTCAGCGGGAGTTCGAGCGGTTCCATGGGCTCACTCTGCCAGGTCGACCTGTGGAGATGACGGACGATGCCGGACGCTTCGCTGGGAGCGTCCGGCACCGTCCGCGTTCTTACGGTTCTCAGGCGGGGAGGATCCCGCGGCGCTTGGCCATGCGGACCAGGGCCGATCCGCCGATGATCGCGGCCACGCCAAAGAAGATGGCGGCACCGATGACCAGCCATTCTTCGCGCCGGAGTCCTCGCCCGCGATGCGAACCGCTGACAAATGACACCACTGACTCGGTGACAAATGGCATCAGTGCAGGCGAGTGCTGTTTTCTAGTCTGTGGACATGACTTCGCAGACACCGACTCACACACCCACTTCAGCCCCTCCGAGCCAGACGACAACCGACTCCCCAGCAGCCGTCAGCCTCAATCACCTGAGCAAGAGCTTCGGCGATCTGAAAGCCGTCGACGGCCTCGACCTGGCCATCCGCCCCGGTGAAGTCGTCGCCTTCCTCGGACCCAACGGGGCCGGCAAGACGACGACCATCGACATGCTGCTGGGTCTTTCGCAGCCGGACGAGGGCTCGGTCGAGATCTTCGGCATGCCGCCTCGGCGGGCGGTCGCCCTCGGTCTCGTCAGCTCGGTGATGCAGACCGGCGGTCTGCTCGATGACCTCACCGTCCGCGAAACCGTCGACTACACCTCCGCGATCTTCGCCTCCTCCCTCGACACCGGCCTCGTCCTGCAGCGCGCCGGGATCACCGACATCGCCGACGCCGTGGTGAAGAAGTGCTCGGGCGGACAGAAACAGCGGCTGCGCTTCGCCATGGCCCTGCTGCCGGACCCGGCCCTCATCGTCCTCGACGAACCGACCACGGGAATGGACGTCACCGGCCGCCGTGACTTCTGGCACCAGATGCGCGCCGACGCCCTGACCGGCAAGACGATCCTCTTCGCCACCCATTACCTCGAAGAGGCCGACGAATTCGCCGACCGCGTCGTCCTCGTCGCAGACGGCACCGTCGTCGCCGACGGACCTGCCCACGAGATCCGTGGAATGACCGCGGCGAAGACCGTGAGCGCGACCCTGCCGCTGACCGACGACACCAGCGAGGCGGGAGTCAGCGAACTGTTCGACCGCCTCGCCGGTCTGGCCGGAGTCGAATCCATCGAAGTGGCGGCCAGACGACTGAAGATGCGCACCACCGACTCGGACGCGGCGGCCAAGACGCTCTTCGACAACGCCTGCACCGACCTCGAGATCACCTCTCACTCGCTTGAAGACGCGTTCATCAGCCTCACCTCGAAAGGAGCCTGACATGTCCGTTCAGCACTCAACCCGACCGACCGGGACCGTCAGCTCGCGCACGGCACCGGGCCCCGCCTCGGCGACGTTCCTCACCTCACTGGAGAACCGACGGGTGCCCCGCCTCGGCGGATTCTCCCTCACCCTGCTGCGGCTCGAACTGCTGCGGAAGCTGCGCAACCGGCGCACACTGATCTTCACGATGATCATGCCCGCGGTCTTCTACCTCATCTTCGGACTGACGAACAAGGACGAGATGCTCGGGAACACGAACGCCGCGCTCTACATCTCGGTGTCCCTGGCCACCTACGGGGCGATGATCGCCACCAC
Organism: Brevibacterium renqingii; assembly: GCF_017808105.1. GTDB lineage: Bacteria > Actinomycetota > Actinomycetes > Actinomycetales > Brevibacteriaceae > Brevibacterium > Brevibacterium renqingii. The sequence continues at coordinate 251,567 of NZ_JADBHF010000001.1, forward strand.
CACCGGCGGTGCGCAGGTCGCCGTCGAACGGGCGCTCGGCTGGAGCCGCCAGCTCGCACTGACACCCCTGCACCCGGCGGCCTACATCCTCATCAAGGTGATCGTGTCCATGGCCCTCGGTGCGGTGTCCGTCATCGTCGTCTTCGTCCTCGCCGCCGTCACCGGTGTCCACGCACCATTGGGCACACTCATCGCCTCCGGCCTCCTCGTCATCCTCACCTCCGGGGTCTTCGCGGCCTTCGGCGTCATGCTCGGCTACCTGCTGCCGGCGGAGAACGCGATCCAGGTCGCCAGCATGGTCCTCGGAATCCTCTCGCTCATCGGCGGACTCTTCGTCCCCTTGGAGATCTGGCCGGACACTCTGCAGACGATCGCCCGCTTCACCCCGGCGTATGGAGTCGGCGAAATCGCCCGGGCACCGCTCGGCGGGGGTTACGATCATTGGGCGATCGTCAGCGTCATCGTGTGGCTGGGGATCTTCGTCGCAGGCTCGGCCTGGGCCCTGCGCCGGGACACCGCCCGAGTGTGAGCGCGGTGGCCGCCAGCGGAGGCCAGGTCGCGGACCGGCCCGTGGAATCGCGACCGGAGCACACGGCGAACACGATGCAGCCAGGGCACAGTGACGGAGGAAGGAACCAGTGACCGCGAACGAGACCACCGGCGAGGCGAGGACCGAGTCCTCGCCTGCCGGGCTGCGTCCGCTGAATTTCATGAGCTGGTTCTTCCCGTTCTTCTGGCTCGTCTTCCTCGCCTACCCGCTCGCGGGTTCGATCCAGCACGAGGGCACACAGTGGATTTGGGGTGTGAGCCTGACAGTCCTCTTTGCGGTCGTCTTCTACATCGGCATGATCGCCGGCGGCATCGGCCTGGGCACCTTCGCCCGCACGATGCGCAACCCGCGAGCCCGCCGGACGCGTCAGGCCCTCGTCGTCGTCAACGCCTCCATCGTCGGCATGATCGTCATCACCGCTGCGGCTGTTCCGATCGTCGGTGAGGAGGCGCTGTCCTTCCTCGCCTATATCTCCGTCCTTGCCGTCGTTGCCATCCGCAGGGTCGTCCCCGGGGTCATCATCGCGGCCTCGACCCTCCTCGTCGCCGAGGCGGCTCAACGTCTCGTGCCCGGGTGGACTCATGATTGGTCCTCCACCTTCGGAATCTCGATCTCCGGGTTCGCCATGGTCATGGCTCTCATGGCGGGGGACCGTGCCAGAGCGGCCCGTGCGGCCGAGGTGGAGAACCACAGGCTCGAACGGGAGGCCGAACGTCTGCGCGTGTCCCAGGTCGTCCATGATGTGCTCGGGCACTCGCTGACCGTCATCGCGCTCAAGGCTCAGCTGGCGGCGAAGCTCGAAGCCGCCGGCTCCCCGGACGCCGCCCGCCACATCGCCGAGATCGAAGAACTCGCCCGCAGCGCGCTCGCCGACGTCCGCACGACCGTGCAGGGCACACGGATGGTCTCCCTGGCCGAGGAACTCGTCGAAGCGACGCGGGCGCTGCGGGCCGCCGACATCTTGGTCGAAGCCCCGACCTCGGTCGAGGTCGTCGACCCACGGCTGCGGGAACTCTTCGCCTGGAGCCTGCGCGAAGGCAGCACGAACATCCTCCGGCACGCCCGTGCCCGACGGGTCATCATCGTCCTCGAGAGGAACCGATTGACCATCAGCAACGACAACGGCCGCAACGATGCCCCCGCGCACCCGGCTGCGACGCTCAACCTCGGCGAGGTGGGTGCCGGCTCCGGGCTGCAGGGATTGCGGAGTCGGGCCCTCGCACTCGGCGGGAGCCTGCGGACACAGCGGACCGATGACGGCTTCGAACTCATCGTCGAAGGAGCGGAGGTGGACGTCGGCCGTCCCTGCGGGGGCGCAGATGCCGTCGAACTCGACGCAGAGGGAGGTGAGGCCGGTGACGACGCTGCTCATCGCTGACGATCAGACCATGGTCCGTGAGGCGCTCGCCGCTCTGCTGGGAATGGAGTCCGACTTCGAGGTCGTCGCCCAGTGCACCCGCGGTGCCGAGGTCGTGCCCGCCGTCGCCGAGGCCCGCCCCGATGTCGCACTGCTCGACGTGGACATGCCCGAACCCGACGGTCTCACTGTCGCCGCGACCCTGAACGTGGAGTTTCCTGAGGTCAAGGTCATCATCGTCACGACCTATGGCCGGCCCGGCTGGGTCAAGCGAGCCTTGGATGCCGGGGTCAGCGGATTCATGGTCAAGGACGCCCCGGTCGACCACCTCGCCGACGGGATTCGACGCGTCATGGCCGGGATGTCGGTCATCGACCCCGAGCTCGTCGTCGAATCGACGATGCACGGGGCTTCGCCGCTCACGGCTCGGGAGACCGATGTGCTCCGCGCAGCCGCGGACGGGGCCAGCGTCGACGAGGTGGCCGCTCAGCTGTTCCTGTCCGCCGGGACCGTGCGGAATCGGCTGTCCTCGGCGATCGGGAAGACGAACGCTCGCAACCGTGCCGATGCCGCCCGGATCGCCGCGGAGAACGGTTGGCTGTAGGCCTCAGCCCGTCACCGCTTGAGCGCCTGGCCCCACGTCAGCTTCGGTCCCGACTTGAGGATCGAGCGCTCGAAGATGCGGGTCGCCAGGAGCAGCGCCAGCAGTGTGGTGACGATGAGGATGAGCAGGGAGACGAGCGGCTCCCACCATGCGATCGTGCCGAGGAAGACGCGCATCGGCACCGCGACCGCCGCCGAGAACGGGATGTAGGACAGCACGGCCATGACGGTCTCGTTCGATGAGAAGATGATCACGCCCATATAGGGCAGGAAGATGAGCATCATGATCGGCGTGCTCGTCGAAGCCAGGTCTTCGGTGCGCGAGACCATGGACGCGGCGGCCGCGTAGAGGGCGGCGACCATGACGAAGCCGACGACGAAGAGCGGGACGAACCAGGCGATCGGCTCGACCACCTTGCCGAGCACGAGATCGTTCCCGCTGATGGCGGCGCCGGTCAGCACCGCGACCGCGGTGAGCCCGATCTGTGCGAAGGCGAGGACAGTGCACGCGATGACCTTGCCGAACATGAGCACCCGCGCCGAGGTGGACGCGAGCAGGATCTCGACGATCCGTGACTGCTTCTCCTCCACGACCGAGGAGGCGATCGTGTTGCCGAAGGTCATGGCGGCCATGAAGAACACCAGGCCGAGGCCGAGCCCGATGAAGTATGTCAGCGTCGGATCCGGGGCGTCGGGGTCGAGGAGTTCGACCTCAGGCGTGAGGCTGAGCGAGGCGATGAGTGACTCCGGTGCCGAGCGCAGCGAGAGCACGGCGAGCCCGGTCGGCGAGTTCGGGGACTCGAGGACGGCCGCCTCGACCTCCTCGGCGGTGATCAGGGCCTTCGCCTCGTCTGCGTCGTCGACTTCGATGGGCTCGATGTCCTCGATGCCGGCCACGGCCTGCGCCGACGCCGAGGTGACCGCCACCTTGTCCGTGGAGGAGAACAGAGTGGGCAGCGTCCCGGAGACCCCGACGAGCACGCCGAGGATGACGATGGAGAGGATCGTCGAGATCATGAACGCCTTGGACTTGAGGCGGACCATGATCTCGCGTTCGATGACCAGGCCCATGGCGGTGGTGAATCCTGCCCTGTGCGTGACTGCCCGGCTCATGACTGTGTGACCTCCTGGAAGAGTCGGTTGAGCGCGACCTCGTGCGGGGCGAAGGACGAGACCGATGACACGCTCAGGGCCTGTCGCAGGACCGCTTCGGCCGCTGCGGAATCTGGGGCGGTGAAGCGGACCCAGTTGCCGTCGAGTTCGACGACGGAGACCGCGGGCACCCCGCGCACCCATCCGAGGTCGGCATCGGCCTGCAGGGTCCATTCGGGCAGGCTGCGCTGGCGGCGCAGCTCTTCTGTGGTGCCGGCGGCGACGAGGCGGCCGTCATTGATGATGACGAGGTCGTCGACGAGGCGTTCGACGAGGTCGAGCTGATGGCTGGAGAACAGCACCGGGGCGCCGGAGGCGGCGAAGGAGGTGAGCACGTCGAGGGTGCGTTCGACGGCTGCGGGGTCGAGGCCGGAGAAGGGCTCGTCGAGGACGAGGGCCTGCGGGTCGTGGATGAGGGCGGCCGCGATCTGGACTTTCTGCTGATTGCCGAGGCTGACGGATTCGAGGGTGTCGGTCGGCTCGCCCCTCAGTTCGAGCTGTTCGAGGAGCTCGAGTCCGCGCGCCTTCGCGGCCCGGCGGGTCAGCCCGTGGAAGCGGGCGAGGTAGACGAGCTGGTCGATGATCGGCATCTTCGGGTACAGGCCGCGCTCTTCGGGCATGTAGCCGATGGCGCTGCGGTGGCCCGGGGTGATCGGTTCGCCGTCGACGGTGATGCGTCCGCGGTCGACGGCCAGCACCCCGAGGAGGATCCGCATGGTCGTGGTCTTGCCCGAACCGTTCGATCCGACGAATCCGGTCATCCGACCATCGCCGATGTCGAAGCTGAGGTCGTGCAGGACCTGCTTGTCGCCGAAGCTGCGGCTGATGCTGTCCAGGGTGATCATGCCTCAACGCTATGCGGAGATCGGCCTCGGGGGATCAGCCTTGCGGGTGATATTGCGACCCCCTGTGTGGGGGAGTGGGGACAGGCGAGAAGCCGAGATGGCAGGCTTACGCGCCGGATCAGCGCCTGTCCTCGTACCGGCCGATCGTGACGACACCGTTCTCGTAGGCCCAGATCACGGCGTGGATGCGGTCGCGCAGGTCGAGCTTCGTCAGCAGGTTCGACACATGGGTCTTCACGGTCGCCTCACCGACGAAGAGCGAGCCGGCGATCTCGGCATTGCTCGCTCCGGTCGCCACCAGTCGAAGCACTTCGAGTTCCCGCTCGGTCAGCCGCTCGAGTTCCGGCGCCGAGGGGGCGGTCGGTTCCGGCGTGGATACCGAGCGTTCGATGACGCGCCGGGTCACCTCGGGAGACAGCAGGCCATCGCCTCCGGCCAGGGCGACGACGGCGGCGATGAGCTGCTCCGCCTCGGCGGTCTTGAGGAGGAACCCGCTGGCCCCTGCCGCCAGCGCCCGGAACAGGAAGTCGTCGCGGTCGAAGGTCGTGAGCATGAGGACGGCGCCGGCGGCGCCTCGGCGGACGATCTCCGCGGTCGACTCGAGCCCGTCCATGACAGGCATCTGCACATCCATGCAGATGACGTCCGGGGAGAGTTCGAGGGCGCGATCGATGGCGATCCGGCCGTTCTCGGCCTCACCGACGACGGTGATGCCGTCCTCGCTCTCGAGGATCGTGCGGAAGCCGGTGCGGACCATCGACTGGTCGTCGACGAGGAGGACTCGGATCATCTCGATGCCTTCTCTGGGTTCTCGGGTGCTGGATATTCGGTCGCTGGGTTCTCGAGCTCGACCGCCTCGGCGGTGCTGCGCGGATAGGGGATGCGGGCCCTGACCAGCCAGCCCCCGCGGGACTTCGGACCGGCTTCGAGACTGCCGCCGAGCGCGCTCATGCGCTCCCTCATACCGACGATGCCCAGCCCCAGCCCCTCTCCCGCAGGCGGCGCTTCACGGGAACTCATCGGTGCGGGACCGCCGCTGGGTCGGGCATCACTGATCTCGACCTCGAGTTCGGCGGTGCCGTAGCGCAGCCTCACATCCACCTCGGCGCCGGTTCCCGCGTGGCGCGAGCAGTTGGTCAGCGATTCCTGGATGACGCGATAGATCGACATCTCGGTGATCGGGGTCAGCTCTCGCACGGTGCCGATCGTCGTGAACTCGACCGTCTGCCCGAACCGCCGCGCCGATTCCATGAGTTCGGGCAGGTCGCCGAGGCCGGGGTTGCCGTGCGTCGTCATCGTCGCAGCTTCTGCGTCGGCCCGATCGTCCGGGCCCGGCGAGGACTGAGTATCACGCAGGGTATAGACGAGGGCCCGCAGTTCGTCCACGGTTTCGCGCGTGGACGACTCGATGACCTGCAAGGACTCCCGAGCTTTGGCGGGATTCCTCTCAAGGCTGCGACGCGCGGCGGCCGCATGGATGCCGACGCCAGCAATATGGTGGGCGACCCCGTCATGGAGTTCCCGTGCGATGCGCACACGCTCGAGGTCGAGGGCCTGCCGGGTCAGCTGCTGTTCCTGCTCACGGACCTCTGCATTGGCAGCCCGAAGCTCGGCCAACAGCAGCCGTTGAGTCCACGCACGATCTCCGAAGAGCCACGCCCCGCCGAAGAAGGCCACGTTGATGAGGAAAGAGACGCCGGTCGCGGCCGCGAACTGAAGCAGCGTCATGTCTCCGAGGTCGCCGTACTGCAGCATCGCCGCGACGATGATGTAGACGAAGATGGCCAGGCACAGCAGACATCGGGAGATGAAGGCCGTCCGCCGGCTGCGGCGGAATGCGCCGATCGCGTAGACGGAGATGAAGACGATGATCTGCGAGACTCCGGGTTCCATCACCTTGAGAATCTGCGCAGTGACATAGAGCGCGGCGGTGAACCAGGCGACGAGATTCGGGTGACGTCGTCTCCACAGCAGGGGCACGGCCACGGCCACCGAGAGCAGGCAGGTGACCCACAGCGGGGACGTGAAGTCCCAGAACCCGCTGCCGGCGTAGAGCACGGCGAAGACGATCGAACCGGCGGCCAGCCCCGCGACGAGCCAGACATCGGACCGCTTCGGGTTCCGGTCCTCGGGTGTGAGGATTCCGAACTCCGAGGCCGCCGACTCGTCTCTGCCACTCATTCCTCCAGCTTAGACATCGCGCGCGTGTGCGGGCATCCGTCTCCGTGGGGAAAGAGGCGGCGACGCTTCCGGCTCAGGAGGGAGACTCTGGGGCACTGAGCGCGCGAAGCGAGCCCACTGGATTGCGCACGCGATGCGGGCTCACCGCGGAGCGCGGGCCATCGGCTGCTTCTTGGCACTGACCACCGCGAGGTCGCGGTGGCGCCAGTGCACACGGGTTCTCATCCCCGCCTCGGCGAGCCAGGCCAGCTGATCTTCGAGGGTGCTGGGAGTATCCTCGACTCCGTCGATCGGGGTGACCACGTCCTCAGGATCGGCGGGGACGATGAGGTCGGCGAGCACGAACCTGCCGCCTGCGGGGAGGATCTCGGCGATGCGGGTGAAGAGATCGGCCTTGTCGGGCCCATCGAGGTGATGGATCGCCAGCGTGGACATGACGAGGTCGAAGGGACCGGGCGGCAGCGGATCCTCGAGCCGACTCTCACGCAGCTCGGCGCGTTCGGGATCGAGGGTCCGTGCGGCGGCTGCGAGCATCTCGGCGCTGGCGTCGATGCCGAGGATGCGGGCTTCGGGAAGTCCCTCGGCGACGTTCTTCGCCGTCAGTCCGCTGCCGATGCCGAGGTCGAGGACGGTCCGTGGCCGGTGTTCGATCGCGGCGGCGGTCAGTTCGGCCTGCAGGCGTGGGTAGTCGGGGATCTCCTCGGCCATGAGCGCCCGGTAGGAGTCGGGGTCCCATGCGAATTCGGTCATCGTGAGCTCCTTCGCCGCTGATGCGAGTGAGCCTACTCCCAGCAGCGGCTACAGGTCGATGGCGACGATCGGATCCGTGGTCGGCTGCTTCGAGCCGCCCTCGGGTTCGACCGTGATGCCGAAGACGCTGCCGGCGGAGAACTTCTCGTCGGCGATGGTCACCGCCTTGTCCGACATCAGACCGACGCTTTCAGGACCGGAATCGCCGATCACCCACATCTGCATCGACTTGCCCGAAGGGGCGGGTCCGACGTCGTTGGGGCTGAGTCGGATGAGCTGCTGGCTTTCGGAGGAGAGCACGGTGACCGATCCGCCTTCCGGCAGCTCGGCGGTGCTCGTGCGCAGATCGGTCGCCTCCATCAGTCGAGTGGACTCGTCGAGCTGCTGCTGCGTCGCCGCGAGATCGGCTTCGAGTTCGTTCTGACGCTGATTCTGCTGCCAGATCGTCGCTCCGAAACCAGCGACGACGATGAGGACGGCCGCCGCGGCGACGTAGGGCAGCCAGGATCGGCGTCCGCCCCTGCGCTCCCGACGCTCGGCCAACGACACCGGCTCGGCCGGCGGCGCAGATTCGGACGTCGATGCCGGTTCGGGCGACGACTCGGCCGGTCTTCCGGTCTGCACCTCGGCGCTGGTCTCCTGCTCATGGGTCTCGGGGATCCGCAGGATCGCCGCACGAGCTGCGGCACTGACCTCGGCCGGTTCATCAGATCCTGCTGTCTCCGCCATGACCTCGTCATAGGCAGCGACCTCGGCTCGGAAATCCGGATCGGAATCGGACAGGGCACGTGCCTCGGCGAGTTCGGCATCGCTGAGCCCGCCGAGGGCCAGGCCGGCGGCCAGATAATCACGATCGGTGCTCATCGGCTCGCCTCCAACTCGTCTCGCAGCTTCTTCATTCCGTCTCTGATCCGTGACTTGATGGTACCCAGCGGCACCTTGAGATTCTCCGAGATCTGGGCGTGGGTCAGTCCCTGGTAGAAGGCCATGACGATCGGCGTGGACTGCTCCGGGGGAAGGACCTTCAGGGCAGTCACGGTGCGGTCGGACTCGGCCCGGTCGATGACCGTCTGTTCGACCTGATCGCCTGTCTCCGCGGAGGAGCGCAGACCATCGGCGAAGTCACGATCCTGCTGGGACTGAACGCTGCGCACACAGTCGATGGCTCGCCTGCGGCACAGCGTGATCAGCCATGCTCTGCCCGTGCCGCGCTCGGGATCGAATCGCCCGCAGCGCGTCCACACCTCGGCGAAGCACTCCTGGAGGACTTCCTCGGCCAGAGACCGGCTCTTCACGATCCGCAGGATCAGAGCCAGGAGGAGACGGGACTGATCGGTGAACAGGCGCTCGAACGCTGCTCGGTCGCCGCCGGCGATGCGCATCAGGAGATCGCCGGTGGAATCCGTGGAAGCCTCCGTCGGGGCATCAGAACTCATTGCTCCATCATGCCACCCCAGCACAGGCCGCTCACTCCTGCCGGTGACGGTCGGGCGTGTGATGGACCGACGTGTGCTGATCTGCGGTGGCGCGAGCGCTGCTGTCGTGGACTGAGATGCGGGCACGGCAGAGAAGGCGAACGAGGAAGTGGCCGGGGACCGAACTCCGGTCGGAGGATCGATTCCCGGCCACTGCACTGTGAGCCTCTATCGGATGCAGTGCTCCGCTCACTTCTCCGGCATCATCACGGCATCGACCATGTACACGGTGGCATTCGCCGTCTTGACTCCACCGCAGACCAGCTCGGCGTCGTCGAACTTCATGTCCTCGCCCTTACCGGACACCTCGACCTTCGAACCCTCGACGGTCTTGTGTTCGCCGGCGATCTCATCGGGGGAGAGCTGACCGGGGATGACATGGTAGGTCAGCACCTTCGTGAGTTCGTCCGAGTCCTCGGCCAGGGCGTCGAGGTCGTCCTTCGGCACATCGGCGAAGGCGTCGTCTGTCGGGGCGATGACCGTGAACTCGTCGCTGTTGAGCGTGTCGACGAGGTCGACATCCGGGTTGAGTTCGCCCGAGACCGCTTTGGTCAGGGTCGAGAGCATCGGATTGTTCGAGGCCGCAGTGGCGACCGGATCCTCAGCCATGCCCTCGACGGAGCCGGCGCCTTTGGGGTTCTGTTCGGCATAGGAGCTGCAGCCGGAGCCGACGAGGTCGCTGTCCTCCATCGAAGCGTCGCCGGACTCCTCGGGCATCTGGGATTCATTCGAGTCCGCCGGCTGGGACTCGGAGCTGCCGGAATCCGAACCGGACTTCTCGCTTCCCGAATCCGAACCCATGCCCGAGCAGCCGCTCAGTGCCATGAGCCCGATCGCTCCGGCCGAGAGAATGGTGGCGGTCCGTGTGCGAAGCAGTGTTTTCATCGTTCTTCTCCTTGTCGACAGTGATGCGTTTCAGCGCACAGCTGTGAAGTCGTCTCCATTGCTCGCTGTGTACTTGGTATTCGCAGCGGATGCGGATGCGGATGGGTGGATCGCCGAAGAGATTTGAGAGACTCATCGTCGAGGCGGTGCCGGTCCTCATTCGACTCGGAACTGGATGTGGTGGTGACCGGTGGCGGAGTTCGGGATTGGGTCCCGGCGCTTGGCAGTCTGCACCGTCCCGTCCTTGTCCGTGGCGCGGACGGTCAGAGTGTGAGAGCCGGGCTCCACCTCGGCGAAATCGGTCCGCCACTGTCGCCACGTGTCGATGGTGACCTCCTCGGCGAGTGCGGCTTCGGTCCAGTCACCGTCGTCGAGGCGGACCTCGACGCTCTCGATCCCCGATCGCTGCGCCCAGGCCGTGCCGCCGACTCGGACGTTCCCGGCGGAGACCGTCGCCAGGGGCTTCGGCACCTCGATTCGGGAGGCGACGAGGATGGGGGCCTGCGCGTCCCAGCCGCGGTCGGTCCAATAGGCGGTCTTCTCATCGAAGCGGGTGACCTCGAGTTCGGTCACCCATTTGGTGGCCGAGACGAAGCCGTAGAGGCCGGGCACGACGAGCCGAGCGGGGAACCCGTGTTCGGGAGGCAGGGGCGCTCCATTCATCCCGACGGCCAGCAGCGCATCGCGCTCATCGGTCAGTGCCGCCAGCGGAGTCGAGGCGGTGAAGCCGTCGAAGGAATGGGACAGCACCATATCGGCATCCTCGCTCGGTCCAGCGCGGCCGAGCAGCTCGCGCACCGGGAAGCCCAACCAGGTGGCAGTGCCGACGAGGTCGCCTCCGACGGGGTTCGAGACGCAGGTGAGGGTGATGTGATGCTCCTCGAGCGGCAGGTCGAGGACGTCTTCCATCGTCAGCGTGACCTCGTTCTCGACCATTCCGTGGATGCGCAGCGACCACTCGACCGGTTCGATGGCCGGCGGAGCGAGCACCGTGTCGATGCGATAGAAGTCCTCGCGATCGGTGACGAAAGGAACCGCTCCCGCGACGTTCGCGCTCGCCGAGGCGGGTATCGCCGGTGCCTTCCTCGCCGGTTCGGGCAGGACCAGCCGCGTGACCGCGGCTCCGGCGTCCTGTGCCAAGGAGGCCACGGTCTGACCGGCGGCGACGGCGGCGGCACCGGCGGCTGCGAGGACGCCGGCGAGGCGGATGAATTGTCGCCGGTCCGCCTGTCCCGCCGCTGCCTCGCCCGTCGACGAGGCGTGTGCCTCTCGAGCCGGTCCGCCGGGACGGTGCGATCCGAGCAGCAGGCGGAAGACGATGAGGCCGAGCACGAGACCGACGAGTGCGGGGACTGCGTCGGCGGGGCGGGCCCCGGGCTGCAGCAGGATCGCCGCGACGGGGACCAGGCCCGCGGCAGTCAGCAGCAGCGTCGCCAGGCGGGTTCTCCGGGCGGAGCCGGTGCCTCCCCGGGCCAGGCTGCCGATGAGTCCCCCGAGGGCGAGTGCGGCCAGACCCGTGCAGGCGATGAGGAAAGGTTTGTCGTTGTGCCCGAGCAGGTCGATGACCGGTTCGACGACCGCCGGGGGTGCCAGCGGGATGAGAGTCTGTCCGAGTGTGAGCAGCGGTGCGGCAGGCGGCCCGAGCGCGCGGGCGAGCAGATCGGCCGCACCGAAGAGGACGAGAGCGGCGGCGATTCCGGCGGCCGCACCTCGGGCGCGGCCTTCCACGTGATGACGTCGGTTCATGACGGTGATTCGGAGCCATGGCCGGAGCGGATGGGCTGGAGCCCGCTTTCTCCGTCCGTTCATCGGATGGTCAGTGACCTCGTCGGTGAGCTGTCGTAGCATGGTGCAATGACTGAGAACCCCGGATACGCCCAACCGCAGGCTCCGAGCGGAGACTCGGACGAGCCGAAGAGCCCGAGTGCTCCCATCTACACCGCGAAGGTCGAGAACCTCGGCGGCACCTCCGGAGAGGTGCGAGTCGATGACGGTCAGACCCTGCCCACGGCACCGACGTCGAACGTCGACCAGGGCAACAACCCCGAACAGTTCCTCGCCATGGCCTGGTCGACCTGCCTCGGCGAGACCCTGAAGGTCGTGCTCGCCGTCAACGAGCTCGAGGCCCTGTCCCGTGTGCGAGTCGAGGTCGAACTGCACAAGGAGGCCTCGGGCAGCGGCTTCTACTTCGCACCGCACGCCTTCATCTCCATCGAGGGAGTCTCCGACGAGGACGCGGAGAAGTACGCCGCCCGCGCCCACGCCCGCTGCCCGATCTCGAAGCTGCTCATGGGCAAGGGCACCCCGATCGTCGATATCGAACCGTACAAGAACCCGGACGACTTCCAGCTCAGCTGAGTCCGATCCGTCGGGATTCGGGAACCGGGTGATGTGAGGAGTCGGTATGGAGGCGGATCTGCAGGAAGCCATCTTCCTCGCACTCGACCTCACCGGAACCTTCGTCTTCGCCGTATCCGGAGTGCTGTTGGCCGCCCGGCGCAGCTTCGACATCACCGGTGGGCTGGTGCTCGGGATGATGACCGGCATCGGCGGCGGAATGATCCGCGATGTCCTGCTCGACCGGGTGCCCAATGCGCTCGGCCAGCCCATCTATCTCGCCCCCGCGGTGATCGCGACCCTGCTCGTCTACATCATCGGCACCCATGTCTCCCGCGCCCGGATCTGGATCGTCGCCTTCGACGCGATGGGCCTCGCACTCTTCAGCGTCACGGGTACGACCATCGCGCTGGCGGCCGATGCGAACTATCCTGCCGCGCTGCTCATGGGTGCGCTGACGGCCTGCGGCGGCGGACTCATGCGCGATGCCGTGGCCAGCGAGGATCCGGCGATCTTCCGCGGCACCGACCTCTACCTCATCCCTGCCCTGTTCGGATCCGGTCTGACGCTCCTCGCCGAGGTGGCCGGACTGCTGAACGGCATCACCTCGCTGCTCATCGCGGCCGCCGCCTTCGCCTTCCGCATGCTCGCCTGGAGACTGCAGTGGAGGGTCCCGCAGCCGATGCGGCAGTGGTCCTACCGGGAGACCGGCCGGCGGATGAAGAAGCTGCCCTCGGTGTTCCGGAAGCCTGACTGAGACGTGCGACGATGAAGGCATGAACACGACACCGCCCGAGAATTCCGAGCAGCCGGAGACCGAACCCGTTCCGACATGGTCGCGTGACCTGCGGAGAGTGCTCGGCATCAGCCTCTTCGGAGCCCTGTTCGTGACTCTTTACGTCTGGCTCGCCTCGACCGGCCTCATGCGTGAGAAGGGCTCACTCGACACGCTCGAGGCCGATGCGGTGTGGGCGGGCATCTGCGCCGGCGTGCTGGTCTTCATGTTCCCGTTCCTGTTCTTCGAGATCAAGCGGGTCGACAACGGGTTCCGTCGTGATGGTCTCGTGCCGCTGGTCCTGCTCAGCGTGGGCGGCGGCGGGGTGATCATCACACTGGTGATGATGGTCTGGCCTCTCTTCCTCGGAGACCGGGCACTTCCCGGCACAGTCGCGGCCGAACTGGGCAGCGACCCCGCCAGCGTCCTCCTCGTGCTGTTCTTCGTCATCGCCGGCATGGCGTGGTGCCTGGCCCTGCTGCTGCCGATGATGGTCGGCGGGTACAAGGTCGCTCTGCCCCTGCTCCTGCCCTATCTGGGGACGATCTTCCTCTTCCCCATCGCGGGGGTGAAGATCTTCGAGAACCCGCCGAGCCCCGCGAGCACGGTCATCTGGGCTGGAGCCGCCCTGGCCGGACTGGCGGTGCTGACGATTCTCGCAGGTCTGCGCAACATCATCGACCGGCCGAAGCCGCAGACGACCGAGGTCGAGCGGGCCGAGGCCCATCGGCGGTACCAGCAGCTGCGACAGCGGTTCGGCCACACGAACGGCGGACCCAGGCCGGGAATCGATGAGCTGCCGCCGCGACCACCCCACCCGCCGCGACCACCCCACCCGCCACGGAGGTGACTGCGCGGGGCCGCCTTGGGGAGGTGGGACTCAGTCGCGGCGGATGTTGAAGTCGACGTTCGTGGGATGTTCGACGGTGCGTGAGACCGTGCAGTACTTGTCGTGCGAGAGCCCGACGAGCCGTTCGATGCGCGCATCGGCCTTGCGTCCGTCTTCGTCGTCGGGGAAGGCGAGGTCGAAGTCGAGGTGGACGTTGTCCAGCCGAGAAGCGCCGTCCTCATCGAGCTTGTCGGCGGCCGCCGAGACCTCGAAGCGCGTCGGTTCGGTGTGCCGACTGGTGACGGTGTCGACGTCGATCGACGAGCAGCCGGCGACGGCGGCCAGCAGCAGCTCGACGGGCGACATGAGCCCTTCGCCGCGGCCGAATTCGATGCTCGCCCCGCTCGGTGCGGTGGCCCGGTAGTGGTTCTCGGCGATCCTGGTCAGTTCGATGCTGCGGGTGTCTTCACTCATGCATCAATGATGTCAGACTCCCACGTCGGTCATGCCCCGCCTCGGCGAGGGTGTGAGAATGGGTGCGTGAGCGAGAATATCCCCAGTGCCGGCGACGAGTCGGCGGCCCCACGTCGTTTCAGCGTGCTGCGCAGCTGGAAGACCGCACCATACCTGGTCGGATCCGGAACCGCGATGATGGGTGACAACATCGAGCACGTCATCACCTACTGGGTGCTGTGGCAGAAGTTCGAATCCCCCGCGCTCGTCGGCTTCCAGCTCATCAGCCACTGGCTGCCGTTCCTGCTCCTGTCCGTCTACGCGGGCTCCCTGGCGGAGAGATTCGACTGCCGACGACTCATCCAGATCGGCCAGATCATGTTCATGGCCGTGTCCCTGTGCTGGGGCATCCTGTTCCTCACCGATTCCCTGCAGCTGTGGCAGGCGTGCATCCTCCTCGTCATCCATGGGCTCGCCGGGTGCCTGTGGGGGCCGGCGGAGCAGATGATGCTCCACGACTTCGTCGACCGGTCAGAGCTGCCGAGCGCGGTGCGGCTCAATGCCACCTTCCGCAGCCTCGGCATCCTCTTCGGGCCCGTCGTCGGTTCCGCCCTGCTGCTCGGGTTCGGACCGACCTGGGGCATCTTCATCAACATCGTCTTCTACCTGCCGCTGACGCTCTTCCTCATCCGCACCCCCTTCACCGGCCACCTGCGCAGCGGCGGTGTGCGGACGGCCAGGACGACGCTGCTGGCATCGCTCAAGGTGCTCGTGGAGGTCCGCCACAACCGGTCGATCATCGGCATGCTCCTGCTCGCCGCGCTCGCCTCGATCACGATCGGTGCGGTGCTGCAGACCGCGATGCCGGTCTTCGGTGAGATCCTCACCCCGACGGGCGGAGACAGCGACTTCACCTACGGGGTGCTGCTCTTCGCGATGGGCGCCGGCGGAGTGCTCGGCGGATTCGCCCTCGAGGCGACCGGTTGGATCAAGGCGGTCCCCTCCGCGGCGGCGCTGGCGGCCGCGGCCATGGGGCTGAGCGCGGTGATCTTCGCCGTGACTGCGCAGCTGTGGTTGGCGATCATCATGCTCGTGCTGGCCGGGGTCTCGAAGATCACGGCCGAGTCGACCGAGATGGCGATCATCCAGCTCGAGGCGCCCGCCGAGATCCGCGGGCGCGTCATCGGGTCCTATGCGATGTTCGGGCCCGGCATGCAGACCTTCTCCGGAGTCACCGTCGGTGTGCTGGGCACGATCGCCACGATCCCACAGGCCGTCATCATCGGCGGCACGACCCTGGCCATCGGAGCGGTGGCCATCGGCGCCTACGCCGTGACCGGACGGAAGCTCACATGACCTCGCGGCCCGGGGAGAGCCTCGATGCCGTGTCGGTCGGGTTCGCTCCGGTCAAGGGCACACGGCACGTCCGCCGCCCGGATGCGCAGTTCGACGCCGAGGGGCCGGTCGGCGACCGCCGTTACTGCCTCGTCGACGTCGAGCGGCGTCAGGTGCTCAAGACCGTCCAGCACCCGAGCCTCCTCGGGGTCACGGCCGAACTGCGCGGGCAGGAGCTGGCGATCACGCTGCCCGACGGCCGATCCGTCTGCGCTGCGCCCGCCACCGGCGACGAGGTTCTCACCTGCGACTACTGGAAGCGCACGACCGATCTCAGCCTCACGCGCGGCCCGCACGCCGCACTGCTGTCGATGTGGCTCGGACGTCCCGTGCGTCTGGCCCGGGCCCCTCGGGGAGACATCGTCTTCGGTGCACCGGTGTCCATCGTCACCACGGCCTCGATCGGCGAACTCGCCGACCGGGTGTCCCGCCCGGAGCTGATCGACGAGGCGGCCCGATTCCGTGCGACCTTCGTCGTCGACACGGATGTCCCCTTCGCCGAGGAGGCCTGGCAGGGCCGGGAGGTCAGCCTCGTCGGCCCCGACCACGGCGAGGTCCGGGTGTGCATCGGGGCACCGATCCCGCGATGCGCGGTGATCGACCTCGACCCGGTCACCGGTGAGCGGAATGCGCGCCTGCTGAGAGCACTGGCCGACTACCGTCCGGCCAACGAGTTCGGCGAACCCCTCTTCGGGGTCTACGCCGAGATCGTCAGCCGGCCCGGACTCAGGTGACGGCGCCGCGGACCTTGTGCTGCGGGGCGTCCCAGAGACGATTGTCGAGGATGTCGCGCAGGACCTCGACGGTGTCCCAGACATCGGCGAAGCCGACGTAGAGCGGGGTGAGGCCGAAGCGCAGCACCTCGGGCTCGCGGTAGTCGCCGATGACGCCGCGTTCGATGAGCGCACTCATCACCGCGAATCCCTCGGGGTGGGTGATCGAGACCTGCGAGCCGCGCTGCGCGTGCTCGCGCGGAGTCACGACCTCGACGGGATGATGCGACAGACGCGAATCGACGAGCTCGATGAACAGGTCGGACAGAGCCAGCGACTTCTGCCGCACGGCCGCCATGTCGGCCCGGGAGTGGATGTCGAGACCGACTTCGGCGACAGACATCGAGATGATGCCCTGTGTGCCGGTGAGGTAGCGCCGGATGCCCTCGGCCGGGGTGTAGCTCGGCTCCATCTCGAAGGGCTGCTTGTGGCCCCACCATCCCGACAGCGGCTGTGTGAAGCGTGTCCGCAGAGCCTCGGAGACCCAGACGAACGCGGGGGAGCCCGGACCGCCGTTGAGGAACTTGTAGGTGCATCCGACCGCTAAGTCCGCACCCGAGCCGGCCAGGTCGATCTCGAGCGCACCGGCCGAATGGCAGAGGTCCCAGATCGCCAGGGCTCCGCCGGCATGGATCGCCGAGGTCGTCGACTCCATGTCGAAGAGGCGCCCGGTGCGGTAGTTGACGTGGGTGAGGACGACGAAGGCCACCTCATCGGTCAGGGCCGTGGGGAACCCGGCGGTCACCTCGGCGTCGTCGACGAGGCGGACCTCCCAGCCGTCGCCGAGCTGTTCGGCCAGTCCCTCGAGCATGTAGATGTCGGAGGGGAAGTTCTCCCTCTGGGTGAGGATGACGCGGCGTCCCGGAGCATCGGCGGTCTGGATCTTGCAGGCGGCCGAGGCGGCTTTGAACAGGTTGATCGAGGTCGTGTCGGTCACGACAGTGGCCCCGGCGCCGCCCCCGACGAGGCCCGCGACCTTGTCGCCGAGCACGGCGGGCAGGTCGAACCAGCCGGCGTCGTTCCAGGAGCGGATCAATCCGGTGCCCCATTCCTGGGAGATGACGTCCTGGGCCCGCTCGGCGGCTCCCTTCGTCTGTGCGCCGAGGGAGTTGCCGTCGAGGTAGATCGTCTCCGGCGGGAGGACGAACTCATCGCGGAATCCGCGGAGGGGATCGTCGGCATCTCGCTGCGCACAGGCCGCGCGATCGAGCGCATCTGCGCCGACACGGGCCCGTTCGGAAGCGCGAGAGTCAGCAGGGTCGGTGATGGGTTCGGCGTCGCGTCCGTCGTCGAGAGTCGTCATGGTGTCGTCCTTTCGGTGCTGTTGTCGTTCAGTCTGGCAGGTTCGTCGGCGTCTGAGTCAGAAGCGGCCTCGCGAGCGGCGAGGATCCTGGCCACGGCCGGGTATCGGAGAGCCATGATGAGGACTCCGATCGCCAGCCACGCCGCCAGCGCGATCCACACCACCGGTGTGAAGTCGGCTGCGAGCAGGGTGATCTGGTAGAGGTTGACCGCCGTGCCGACCACCGTCAGCGCCCAATGCAGCCAGACGGGGATCGAGAAGGGTGCCCGGGCGAGGGCGTCGGGCATGACATAGCGCATGCGCAGGGAGACGATGAGGATGACGATGAGCATGACCTGCACCAGCGCCGAGGCGGCCGTGCCGATGATCGAGATGTCGAGACCGGCGATCGCGGGGACGATGCCGAGGACGAAGAGCGCGGTGAGGATCCGATGCGGAGTGCCGAACCGGGCATTGACCCGTCCGAACGCCGCCGGCAGCCAGCCGTCGTCGGTGGCGGCGACCAGGCCCTTCGACCCCCACAGGAGCTGGGCGTTGAGCGTCGAGACGATCGCGACCATCGCTCCGCCGAGGATGAAGAACACCCACCAGCCGTGGGGCATGATCTCTGCGGCCACGACCGACAGGGGCTGATCGGCGACCTCGGCGATGGGAAGGACGCCGACGGCGGGAATCGCGATGAGCACGTAGAGGAGCCCGACGACGAGGGTGCCGCCGATCATCGCCAGAGGGATGTCGCGAGAGGGGTTCTTCATCTCGCGCCCGAGCTCGGCGACGCCGAAGCTGCCCATCGTGGCGAAGGTGAGCAGCGCCGCCGCGGACAGGAGCTGGGTGAAGCCGTGCGGCAGCGGCTCGGGATAGGCGTTCCATTCGATGTGGCCGAAGCCGTTGACGATGAACACGGAGAAGCCGATGAGCATGAGGACCATGAGCCAGACTCCCACCCGCGAGGAGAAGGCGGCGCCCATGAGGTTCGCGATGTAGAAGATGCTGACGATGACGACCGCGACGATGACCGGATCGAAGGAGTCCGAGAGCGAGTGCAGATAGATCCCGGCGGACAGGCCGTAGAGGCTGAGCGCGCACTGCTGCATGAGCGCCATCCACATGTTGATGAAACCGAGTCGCGGGTCGACGACCCGCGCAGGCCAGGTGTAGGTCCCGCCGACCGCGGGAAGGGCAGAGGCCATCGCCGCATAGGGGATCGAGACGAGGATGATCGTGACCACTGCGATGATGTAGGCCCAGGGCGTTCCGCCGCCGGTGATTCCGATCGCCACGCCGGTGAGCGAGACGATGCCGCCGCCGATCACCTGATTGATCGTCACGCTCAGCGCACCGGGCAGTCCGATCGTGCGTTTGAGCTGGTCCTGATTGAGCTTGGCTGCCACGAGAGTCTCCCGAGTCGTCGTCTTCGCCGATCCGTTCCGCCTCTGCGATGAGGGGCGCGGCGAGCATTCGCGTATGTGCCTCATCCTGGCATGGCATTCGGATATGATGGGCAGAATCCGAATGGAACCGAGTCAAGGAGGGGAAACTTCGTGAATGATTCGACTCTCATTGCCGATCATCGCTCCGATTCGGCGGATGTTCGACTCGCCGAGGTGGATCTGGCGATTCTGCGTGAGCTCAGTGCCGACGCCCGGATCTCGAACAAGACCCTCGCCGCGCGCGTGGGGTTGGCGCCATCGACCTGCTCGGGCCGCGTCAGCGCGCTGCGGCAGAGCGGGGTGCTGCGCGGTTTCCACGCCGACATCGACTACGAGAAGCTCGGGCTGAGCGTGTTCGGAATGATCTCCGTGCGCGTGACCCCGGTCGGCCGTTCGCAGCTGCGCAGTGTCATCGACCGGCTGCTCGAGGCGGCTGAGACGCTCGAGGTGTATCAGGTGTCGGGGGAGCGGGATCTCCTCGTCCACGTCGCCTGTGACCATCCGACGGGACTGCACCGATTCATCGAGCAGAATCTGTCCGATCCGACGATCGCGCACACACAGACGAGTCTTGTGTTCGGCCATCATCGGAAGTGACGATCTCGCACATACTGATGACGGCGCAGACGATGGCTCGTGTGTCGGCAGATGACACCGGATGACCCGAAGATGTCGGCGGGCGTCGGAAGCCGACGGAGTCAGGGCGGCCCGTCGGCGGAGATTCCTAGGCTGGGGTCGGCAATCACCCAAGCAATAGCACCGACACCGGAGGACCCGTCATGACTGCAGCCGCCACTGAACTCGACATCGCCGACATCACTGCGCAGGAGCGTGCCGAGCGCCTCGACGCAGCGGGCAGCGCCTGGAATGAGCGTCTGGCCGCCTCGGCGACGAACGGCCGCCTGAAGTTCTCGGCCTCCGGCACGGCCCGCGGGTCAGTGTCTTCGGTGATCACCGCCGGGAAGCACAGCTTCGCCGTCGACGAACCGACCCCGCTGGCTGGCGATGACGCAGCCCCGAACCCCGTCGAATACGCGCTCGGAGCGCTCATCTCCTGCCAGATCGTCGTCTACCGTCTCTACGCCCACAATCTCGGGCTGACCATCGACGAACTCGATGTCACCGCCGAGGGCGACCTCGACGTGCAGGGACTCTTCGGAGCCGATGAGACCGTCCGCCCCGGGTTCTCCGCCGTGCGGGTGTCCGTGAACGTCTCGGGACCCGACGACGCCGAGGACTACCGCAAGCTGCAGGAGACTGTCGATGCCCACTGCCCGGTCTTCGACATCTTCACCAACCCGACGCCGATCGACGTCACTGTGACGAAAGTCGACTGAGGACGAGGGACGTCACGGTCAGAGAGACGGCTGAGGAGTATTCGTCGGCTCTGACTGATCAGCCCGAATGCGCGGCGAGGACCTCGAGGACGGCCTCTCCGTAGCGGTCGAGCTTCTTCAGGCCCACCCCGCTGATCTGGCCGAGTTCGCTGATCGAGTTCGGCTTCGCCTCGACGACGCCGTACAGCGTGGCATCGGGGAAGACGACGTAGGCGGGCACACCCTGCTCCTTCGCCTGCGCACCGCGCCAACTGCGCAGAGCTTCGAACAGGGAGGCATCGGCAGGGTCGAGCTCGACCTCGGGGCCGCCTCCGCGGCGTGTTCCTGCTTTCTTCGCGCCCGCCTTCTTGACCGGGTCGACGCGCAGTGAGATCTCCTCTTCGCCGCGCAGGACTGGGCCGGCCGCCTCGCCGAGGACGAGCACCCCGTAGTCACCGTGGGACTCCAGCAGCCCGCGAGCGAGCACCTGCCTGATGACGGTCTTCCACTGGCTCTCGGAGAGATCCGCTCCCACACCCCAGACGCTCAGGCTCTCATGATCGGAGGCCCGGGAGCGCTCGTTGTCGTTTCCGCGCAGCACATCGATGACCTGACCGGAACCGAAGCGCTGCCCGCGTTCCCGGTCGAGGCGGATGACCGCCGACAGCAGCTTCTGCACGGCCACGGTCGCGTCCCAGGTCGCCGGCGGCGTGAGGCAGGTATCGCAGTTGCCGCAGGGTGCGGAGTCCTCATCGAAGTAGCGCAGCAGCTGGACGCGCCGGCAGTCGACGGTCTCGCACAGGGCGAGCATCGCATCGAGGTGGCTCATCTGGCGGCGTTTGAACGCCTGGTCGCCCTCACCGGATTCGATGAGGCGGCGCTGGGAGACGACATCGCCGAGGCCGTAGACCATCCATGCGTCCGCGGGCAGTCCGTCGCGTCCGGCGCGTCCGGTCTCCTGGTAGTAGCCTTCGACGGATCGAGGCAGGTCGAGGTGGGCGACGAAGCGGACGTCGGGTTTGTCGATGCCCATGCCGAAGGCGATCGTGGCGACCATGACGATGCCGTCCTCGCGGAGGAACCGGGCCTGGTTCTCCGCCCGAACCTCGGCGGGCAGTCCCGCGTGATAGGGCAGGGCGGTGATGCCGCGGGCGGCGAGCGCCTCGGCGAGCTGGTCGACACCGCGCCGGGAGAGGCAGTAGACGATCCCCGCGTCCCCGGGATGCTCGGTGGTGATGAAGTTCAGCAGCTGGGACCGCGCCGAGGCCTTCGGCTCGATCCGGTAGGTGATGTTCGGCCGGTCGAAGCTCGCCACATAGTGCTCGGCGCCCTGCATGTGGAGCCGCTCGGTGAGTTCGGCGTGGGTGGCCGGTGTCGCCGTGGCGGTCAGCGCGATGCGCGGGACATCGGGGAACCGTTCGGCCAGCACCCCGAGGCCCAGATAGTCGCTGCGGAAGTCGTGGCCCCATTGGGACACGCAGTGGGCCTCGTCGATGGCGAACAGCGAGATCTGCGCCTGCTCGAGCAGCCGCATCGTCCGCGGCAGCACGAGGCGTTCGGGAGCGAGGTAGAGCAGGTCGATCTCACCGGCCAGCAGCTGCTGCTCGACCTGGCCGGCAGTGTCGAGATCGAGGGAGGAGTTGAGGTAGGCGGCGCGCACGCCGAGGTTCTCCAAAGCGGCGACCTGATCGGCCATGAGCGCGATGAGCGGTGAGACGACCACGCCCGTACCTGGCCTGACCAGGCTCGGAACCTGGTAGCACAGGGACTTTCCGCCACCGGTGGGCATGAGGACTACTGCGTCGCCTCCGCCGACGACCTGGTCGACGACGGCCGCCTGCTGACCCCGGAAGTCCTCATAGCCGAAGACATCATGGAGGACGTCGAGGGCGGAGGTCGTAGCTGTGGAGGTCATGGCTCCCACCCTAGTTCACGCACCTGACACGAACATCGTGGTGCCTCGGCCCGGCCCGGCTGCTGGAGGTTGGGACCCGCCGTCCCGGTCGCTGGAGGCTGGGACGGCTCCGGCGGCTGGAGGCCGGGACGGCTCCGGCGGCTGGAGGCCGGGACGGCTCCGGCGGCTGGAGGCGAGAGGTGGTCGCAATCGGATACTTTGCCGCGAAAAAACTGTCCGAACGCGACCACTTCTCGACGGGCATCATCCGAAGGTGACCACTTCTCGACGGGCACAGCCCTCAGCACCACCTCTCAGCGCACAGCGAACCTCCGGGCCGCGACGAGGCCGAGCACGGAGACGGCGGCCACCGCGACGGCGAAGATCGTCGTCGCCTCGGCCAGACCCACCTCGGCGGCGAGGAAGCCGACGCCGATCGCGGGCACGGACATGAACACATAGGAGAGGATGAAGTACGAGGTCGTCGCCTCGGTGCGTCGATCCGGCTCGGTCGCCGAGGTGATCGCCCGCATCCCGGTCATGAACACGAGCCCCTGACCGGCTCCTGCCAGCAGCGCCGAGCCTATGAGGACCGCCAGGGAGCTCAGCGTCAGCGCGAGCACGAGGGCGCCCATGCTCACGATCATCGTCAGAGTGCCGCCGATGATGAGGCGACGATCGCTCAGCCCGCGCAGGAGCAGCTGCGCGGTCGCCGAGGCTCCGAAGAGGAGGAAGACGACGGTGCCGGTGATCGCAGTCGAGGTGATCTGCAGGGTCTGACCGATGAAGCTCGGCGCGATCGCCGAATACAGCCCGCACACGGCGAAGCCCGTGATCGCTCCCGGAGCGGCCGCCAGGAACATCCGCCTCGATTCTGACGGGATCCCCGGCAGCTGCAGGCGCACGGCGGCGGGGTTCGCGCGAGTGCGGTCACGGATGAGGGCCAGGGCGAATCCGGCGACGATGAGCATGATCGCGTTGACGAGGAAGGGCGTGAACAGGGGACCGGAGGCGAACCGGGCGAGGAGGCCGGACATGAGGATGCCCAGCCCGAGCCCACCCATGTTCGCGGCCGTCGCCAGGGAACCGGCCAGCCGTTCGCGTCCGGACGGGGCGTTCTCGAGCACGGTGACGGTGGCCGTGGAGGTGAAGATCCCCGCGGCCAGACCCGACAGGACGCGCCCGACGAGCAGCAGGCCCACGTTCGCACCGATGAGGAACAGCACCGCCGAGGCGATCGAGAAGACCACTCCGACCGCGAGGACCGGTCGGCGGCCGAGCCCGTCGGAGAGGCGACCGAAGAGCACGAGTGCGGCGATGACGCCGAGCGCGTAGATCGCGAAGAGCTGCGTGGTGAACGCGGTGCCGAAGTCGAACCGGCCCGCGTAGAGGGGGTAGAGAGGCGTGGGCAGAGTCGTGCCCATCATGACGACGGTGAACACATACGCCGAGGCGGCCAGGCCCCACCCGGAATTCGCGCGGGGTCTCGCGGGCTGCCGATCGTCCGGCGCCGTTTCCTCGGGCACTGCTCCACCGCCTTCCTCTCTGGGACCTGCGCACCCGCCTTCCTCTCTGGGACCTGCGCACCCGCCGAGGCGGCTGCGCAGCGAGCCGTGAGCGATTGTACGCTGGAACCCGGGCACCCATGCCCTGATATCGGCATGATGGATTGCGCGCACCCGCGAGAAGGAGCAGATTCCGATGGAGACGAGACCGAACGGCCCCGAGACGGCTGGAGCAACCGCGCACCCGAGCCGGCGCCGTGTGATGAGGACCGCGGGCGCCGCCGGGACGGTGGCGGTCATCGGTTCCTCGGTGGCGTTCACCTCGGCGTGCTCCTCGGACGAGGAGGAGTCGGCCCCCACGAAGGACGCGAACCTTCCGTCCTCCGATGTGCCCGTCGGATCGGGCACGGTCATCGAGGACACCTATGTCGTGACTCAGCCGAAGGAGGGGGAGTTCTTCGCCTTCTCCTCCGTGTGCACTCACCAGGGCTGCCAGGTCAAGAGGGTCACCGAGGAGGCCATCATCTGCCCCTGCCATTCCTCGAACTTCTCGGTCACCACCGGCGAGGTGCTGTCCGGTCCGGCCGAGGAACCGCTCCCGCAGTACGAAGTCACCGAGGCGGACGGGACCCTGACGATCAAGGGCAAGTGAGGCGTCCGCCGCCGTCGGCGAACTCTCTCGTCCTCGGCGCACCAGGACCGGTCGGCCCAGACCGTCGCTCGCGGAGCGGTGGGGGCTGTCCGGACAGACTCAGGCGGGACACCTAGACTGGTGTCGTGATGAGTACCGAAGAACCGCGCACCGAATCCACGTCTCAGCGTTCCGAGCCGTCCCCGCAGGCCGTCGCCGCGGCGAAACGGCTCGGTGCGCCCATGATCGTCCGCGGAGTCCTCGGCGTCGCCTTCGGGATCGTGACCGTCTTCTGGCCGCGCGACGCCGTCAACCCCGCGCAGCTGAGCCTGCCGACCGATGTCGTCGACCATCTCGCGATCGGATACCTCATCCTCTTCGCCCTGGTCCTCGTCTTCCAGGCTGTGCGTTCACCGCTGAATGTGCGCACTGCGGTCTACGGACAGGCCGTCATCGCGGTCCCGGCCATCGTCTTCCTCTTCCTCGCCGACCAGCCCGCCGAACTGCGTGCGGCACTGAGCATCTGGGCCCTGCTCCACGGCGTCCTCGAGCTCTGGAGCTGGCGCCAGCTGAAATCTCAGCCCATGGCCTCGGACTTCCTCATCGCCGCGGGAGTCCACGTGCTGCTGGGCATCATCCTCGTCTTCGGCGACGGCATGGAGGCCCTGTCGATCCTCGGCTTCACCGGCGCCGCGACTCTCATCGCCGGCGTGATCCTCATCATCGGCGGCTACTCCCGCCTGAGCAAGGCGCGCCAGCTGGCTCAGCGCGGCGAACTGCCGGAGCCGATCGATCCCGACGCAGCGAACCCCGCCGAGGCGACCGACCGGTCCGCCGATGCCACCGATGGCCCTGACGAAACCGCGCCGAAGAAAGAGCCCTGAGGGGCACCTGAGGCACTCAAGCCACTCAAGACACCCGAGGTGAGATGAGCACTGTCGAGCACGAGAGCGTGACCGAGTCCCGATTGGCCTCCATCGCCGCTTCGGTGAGGTCCTCCGAACTGCTGGGCGACCTCGCCGAAGCCAGTCGCGAACTCGACCCGGCGCTGTTCCGGCGCCTGTTCGAGCTCTCCCGTTCCCCGTCCCTGCTGGTGGCCACCGATTACGACGGCACGATCGCGCCGATCGTCGAAATGCCGGGCGAGGCCTTTCCGCTGGAGAGCTCGGTGGATTCGATGCGCGCGCTCGCCCTGCTGCCGGCGACCTCGACCGGCGTGATCTCCGGGCGCAGCCTCCGCGACCTCGCGGCGATGTCGAGGCTGCCTCGCGAGGTCCACCTCTTCGGTTCCCACGGCGGCGAGACGGACACCTTCACCATCAACGCCCTCGACGAGGCGCAGCGGGCGACCCTGGCGGCCTTCCGTGCCGAGCTCACCCGCGTCCTGCCCGACGAGATCATCGAACACAAGACCACCGGCGCGGCCGTCCACCTGCGCGGACTGGACGAGACCGAACGTCTCCGCATCGAATCGGCCGTCGCGGAACTCGCCGCCGCTCACCCGATCCACCCGACTCGAGGCAAGCAGGTCATCGACCTCTCCGTCGTGCCCTCGTCGAAGGCCGAAGCACTCACTCGGCTGCGGGCCCAGACGGACGTGGAATCCGTCGTGTTCATCGGCGATGACACCGCGGATGAATTCGCGCTCGAGACCCTGGGCGAGAACGACCTCGGGCTCAAGGTCGGCCACGAGTCCGCAGCCACCCACGCGGACTTCCGTCTGCGCTCGCCCGACGAGGTCTCCGTGGTCCTCGGGGCGCTGTTCGAGCTGCGCAAATCCTGGCTCTTCGGCCGTCGGGCCACTCCGATCCAGCGGCACAGTCTGCTGGGCAACGGGCAGTCGACCGCGCTCGTCGATCCGTCCGGAAGCATCTGCTGGATGCCGCACCCCCTGCCCCACTCGGCCTCGATGTTCTCCGAGATCCTCGGTTCGGAGACGGCCGGCTTCTTCGCCGTCGCCCCCGCCTCGGGAGCGGCGCCCCTGACCCAGCGCTACATCGGCAATTCGACCCTGCTCGAGACGCGGTGGGCGGGCCTGAACTGCATCGACTACCTCGCTCCGGTCGACGGGTACAGCGATGACACGATCGTCGTGCGCGTGCTCACCGGAGACGTGCCCGCCCGGATCCGCTTCGCGCCTCGCCTCGACTATGCGACGGTGCCCACGCGCATGGCCAGGACCGACGAGGGCGTGCAGGTCCTCGGCACCTCGGAGCCGATCGAACTCTACGGTCCCGGGATCGACTTCGAACTCGTCGAGACCGGTGACTCCCACACCGCCGAGGCGACCGTCGTGCCCTCGCAGCAGCCCGAAGGCAGGGTCGTGCTCGTCCTCGCCTGCGGAACGGGCACCGGCGATGCCGGCTTCATGGCCACCGGGGGAGAGCACTATGTGCGCGAGCGTGCCCTGAACTTCTGGACCAACTGGGTCGATACGCTCACCCTGCCGGCACATCACCGCGAGGAGGTCATCCGTTCGGCGATCACCCTGCGCGCGCTGTGCCACGAACCGACCGGGGGAGTGCTCGCCGCACCCACGACCTCTCTGCCCGAGGGCATCGGCGGCGTCCGCAACTGGGACTACCGCTACACCTGGCTGCGCGATGGTTCGATGACCGTGCGCGCTCTCCTCGCCCTCGGATCGACCGGCGAGGCCGAGGGCTTCCTGACCTGGCTGTCAGGGGTGCTGGCCCGCACGGTCTCGCCCGAACAGCTCCACCCGCTCTACGCCGTGGACGGATCGGCGCTGACCACCGAGGCGGTGCTGGCCCACCTGCCCGGATACGCCGGGTCCCGGCCGGTGCGCGTGGGCAACGCCGCCGAGCATCAGGTGCAGCTGGACGTGTTCGGCCCGGTCACGGAGCTGCTCGACGAACTCAGCGACCACCTCGGCGAGCTCCCCGAGAACTACTGGCTGCTCACCTGTCAGATGGTCGAGGCCGTGAGCAAACGGTGGTTCGAACCCGATCACGGCATCTGGGAGGCCAGGCGGCCGCCCAAGCACAATATCTACACGCGAGTGATGTGTTGGGTGACGGTCGACCGGGCCCTGCGGATCGCGCACCGTTTCGGTCGGGAACCGCGCGGTGCGTGGCGGCAGCTGCGCGAGGAGATCGCCCAGGACGTGCTCACCTACGGCTTCAACGAGGAAGTCGGCGCCTTCACCGTCGCCTACGGCGAGACGGACCTCGATTCGGCTGCTCTGTTCGTCGGGCTCTCGGGTCTGCTGGAGGCCGACGATCCGCGCTTCGTGTCCACGGTCGACGCGATCGAGAGGGAGCTGCGGGTCGGGCCCACGGTCTTCCGCTACCGCTACGACGACGGGATGCCGGGGCTGGAGGGCGGATTCCACATCTGCACGACGTGGCTCATCGAGGCCTTCATCAAGGTCGGCCGCATCGATGACGCCTGGGATCTGTTCCGTCAGGTGAACAACCTGCTCGGCCCGACCGGGCTGCTGTCGGAGGAGTACGATCCCGTCGCCGAGGAGCACCTGGGCAACCACCCCCAGGCGTACTCCCACCTCGGCTACATCCGGGTCGCGCAGCTGCTCGACGAGCATCGTCCGAGCTGAGTACGGCATAGAGAAACGGGTCGCGCGTCGAAACACGTGGGACGCATGCGTTTCTCGATATGCAGCCCGTCTTTCGACACGCAGCCCGTGTCTCGGCGGGAGCGTCGCAGTCTCACTCGACGAGGAGGGTGACCACCTCGGCGATGCATGCGGGGCGTCCCTGGCCGTCGATCTCGATCGTGTGAGCGAGGATGACCTGCGTGCCCTTCTCGCCGCGGATGACGTCCTTGACCTCGATCTTCCCGCGCAGGCGCGAGCCGACGACGACGGGCTGGAGGAAGCGGACCTTGTTGAGGCCGTAGTTGACGCGGATGGACACGCCTTCGATGCTGAAGACCTCTGAGGAGAACTTCGGGATGAGCGAGAGGGTGAAGAAGCCGTGGACGATGGTCGCGCCATAAGGGCCCTCGGCCGCGCGGGCTTCGTCGACGTGGATCCACTGGTGGTCGGCGGTGACATCGGCGAAGATGTTGATGGCGTCCTGGTCGATCGTCGTCCACTCGGAGACGCCGAGCTCCTGACCGATGAGCGATTCGATCTCGTCGATGCCGTTGATGGTGCGCATATGAGGTCCTCCTTGACTGAGCGGACATTCGATTGAAAAGCGTCCTCTCAGGCATCATACGCGGGCGACCAGCAGGGGCCGCCAGTCCGTCCGGACTGCGAGTCGCAGATGTGCCTCCGCCCCGCCTCTCTCGCCGAGGTGGCTGGACCGTCCCGACGGCTGCGGCGACTTCGAACCCGCGTCCGCCCGGGTCCCTTCAGGCTGCCCGCAGGCTGTCGCGGATCAGTTGCCCTTGATCGAGCTCCGAGCGGGCGTGTACTCCCAGTGCCAGGGCTCGTACATGCTCGACTTCGCCCAGTCGGGATTCTCCCAGCCGTATTCGGCGCCGTGCTCGACGAGCCAGCTCCAGGCTCCGGACTTCGCTTCGACGCCGCCGCCGAGGTCGAGGGCGATGCCCCAGCCGTGCAGCGAGGTGCCCGGCTTGGCGGCCAGTCCCGGCTTGCGACCGGCGACCGAGACCTGCCCGGCCATGTCACGGTAGGAGTCGGTGATCTCGAGCTCCTTGCCCGTGTCCTTCTTGTACGCGGCGTTCATCTTCGCGAAGGAGACCGCGGCATCGGCACGCAGACGGTGATCTTCCTTGCCGAGGTCGCACAGCCATTCCTCGGGCAGCTCGCCGTTCCCGGCGGACCGGTCGAAGTTCTGCTTCGCATCGCAGCCGGGCAGCGCGCTCTTCTCGATGGCGCGGGACGCGGCTTCGACGTTCTTCTGCTTCGCGCTCGGGGCACCGATCTCGATCGACGACTTCCCCTTCGTCTCCGGCACGTCGGCGCTGACTTTTTCCGGGCTGATCGCCGCGGGCTCACCGGCGGCGTTCGGATCGGTCTTGACCTCGGCCCCGCCGAGGTTGTTGACGAGCATGGTCACCGCAGTTGCGGCTCCGGCCACGGAGACCGCGGCCAGTGTCGAGGCGGTTCGCAGCTTCCTCTTGCGCACGCTCTTCAGAAGAGTGCCGTCGGAGCCGCGGCGTTCGGCGATGCCGGCGCTGACGCGGCGCGGCGACTGGCCGGCAGTGGAGCCGAACGCGGAAGCCGACCGTGCTTCGGCGCTCTCGCGGGCCATCGCGGCCCGGCGCGGGGAGACTCCTGCAGCCTGCGCTTCGGCGGCTATCGCTGCCCGCCTGGTCGGCAGAGGGGCGGAGGCAGAAGACTGATGGGAGGCCGGTGAATCGGCCGGTTCAACCGTCGCCGACGCGGTCGGTGCCGAGGCTTCTGCGGCGGAAGCGCTGCGCTTGGGCGCGCGTCCGCGGGTGAAGGGGGCCGACCGCCGCCGGTGCAGATCCCGTCGACGCACGGGTGTCTCTGTGGTCGAGGATGGCTCTGACATAACTCTCCGTGTTTCGCTGACTTGTCGAAGGCTGTCGGCCTCTCCGACCGCTTCAACACAACATCACAAAAGTGTAACGGCCATATATAGAAACTGTCATATTTAAGTGACGAGTCGCACGATTTCTACGGAATCCGTTCGGGCGTGAAGGGGCAGCGAAACGAAGTCGCTCCTGGTCAGCGCCCTTTCATGGCGGGGAGCCGGCTCGGCCAGGCTACCCGCTCTTGCTGTCGATGTATTGTCTCAGCGCGCGATCCTGGGCCTCTTCGCTGGGGAAGATCACCTCGGTGCGGGCGCCGCCCGTGACCGAATCGTTGCTGAAGATGAGCTTGATGCCCAGCAGGCGGGCCTGGCCCTGAGCGATGACGAGGCCGAGTCCCATTCCGCCGCCGCCCGCGGAGACGAAGCGGGTCGGTCCGGTGTTGACGATGTCGGGCGGGTAGCCGGGGCCCGAATCGGTGATGATGATGCTGCGGGTGCTCGTCTCCAGGCGGATCGGGTCGCCGCCGTGTTTGATGGCGTTGACGAGCAGGTTCGAGATGATGCGCTCGAAACGGCGCACATCGGTGACCAGCGTCGAGTTCAGGGCCGACAGCTGCGTGTCGATCGTATGTCCGGCCAGAGCTCCGGAGGCCTCCATGGTGCCCAGCAGCGAACGGATCGCCTGATCGACGTCGACTCGGGAGAATTCGGGATTCGCTCGGCCGGCATCGAGGCGGGAGACCTCGAGGAGGTCCTCGACGAGGATCTGCATGCGCTGCACCCGGTCCTTGACGAGCTCGGCCGGCCGGGAGTCCTCCTCGAGCAGGTTCGCCGCGTTGACCAGCCCGGTCAGCGGGGTCCGCATCTCGTGGGCGAGATCGGCGGTGAAGCGCTGCTCGGAGTCGATGCGCTCGGTCAGTCGGGCGACCGCGGTGTCCACGGCCGTGGCGAAGGCCCAGACCTCCTGATCGGATTCGTCGATGACGTCGGCGATGCGGGTGCTCGTGTCCCCGCCGGCGATCTTCCGGGCGGCCTGCGCGCCGAGGGTGAGGCGGCGGGAGATCCGTCCGGCCACGATGGAGCCGACGCCGCCGACGACGAGGGCGGACCCGATCATGCCCACCAGCAGGGCTTGGTCGATGCGGCCGATGAGCTCCTGACTGTCCTTCGTCGAGGCGCGAACGGAGATCACCTCGGTGTAGGTGCCGACCTCGATCGGGGCCGCGGCCCAGACGATCTCCTCACCGTCGACCTCGGAGCGGATCGTCACGCTCTGGCCCTTGAGCGCCGCGCTGCGGGCGTCCTTGGGAAGCTGCGGATCATCGATGCGGGCGTTGAGGGTGAGCACCCCCGTCTCGGAGAAGATGGCGGTCGCGTTCGTCAGCTGCTCGGTCACCGTCGAGCGCATCCGGTCGTCCTCGGCGCGGGCCGCGGACTGGCGGAGCACGATCGAGCAGGAGAGGACGGCGATGATCACCGAGGCGACGATGAGCAGAGAGATCTTCCAGCGCAGCGACATGCGTTCAGCCTGCGAAGCGGTAGCCGAATCCGCGAACGGTTTCGATCATGCTCGCCCCGATCTTCTTGCGCAGCCGCTGGATGTGGACATCGACGACACGGGAGTCGCCGGCCCATTCATAGCCCCAGACGGTGAAGGCGATCTTCTCGCGGGAGTACACGTGTTCGGGCTGTTCGGTCAGCAGCAGGAGGACGCGCAGCTCGGTGGGGGTGAGGTGGACCTCCTCGCCGTCGATCTCCACGGTCAGGCGGCCGGTGTCGAGGACGAGCGAACCGAGGCGAGTGCGGAAGGGGCCGAGCCCATCGCCGCCTGCCACCGCACCGGACTGCACCGACGGGGTGCCGGTCGGACGCGGAGGGACCCCGGAGTCACCGCTGATGGCGCCTTCGTCATCGGCCTCCTCGGGGCCGGTGGTGAACTTCCCACCCGCACCGAGGTACGTGTCATCGGACTCGAGCTGGGCGCGCAGACGGTCTCGCGTGTCCATCCCCGGGCTGGCTCCGAGCACCTCGGGGATGCCGTCGCCGGTGACCATGCCGCCGGGGCCGATGACGGTCTCGTGCTCATCGGCCGCCTCGGGGGCGGGGGAGTAGCCGAGCTTGTCCGTCCCGGTGGTGATGAAGCGACGGACGACGGCGCGGATGCGCGCGTTGAGGACCTGCATATCGAAGGGCTTGGTGAGGTAGTCGTCGGCTCCGGCCTCGAGGGCCTGGACGATGTCGATGGCATCGGAGCGGGCGGAGATGATGATGATCGGGATCGTCGACCGCTCACGCACGGCTCGGCAGATGGAGGCGCCGTTCATCGTCGGCAGCATGAGGTCGAGGAGGAGGACGTCGGCGCCGTGGGCGGAGACGAATTCGTACCCCTCACGGCCGTCGGCGAAGGCCGAGACCGTGTAATCGAAGCGTTCGAGCCCGATCTGGGTCGTTTCCCGGATGACCTCGTCATCCTCAACCAGAACAATATGCATTACGTTTCTCCATTAAGCCGCGTGAAGCGTTGACCCGGTTCAAACCTACCGTCGTGCAGGCGGAAGACCTGCACCGACCACCCCGAAGGGCAACAGGCATCGTCGCCGTCGGCGAACATCGCCTCCTGCACCACCAGTGTCCCATTCTTGCCCGGACTGAGCGTGAGCTGATTGCCGGTGGCGATGAGCTCGAGCCGGGGTTCGCCGTCGTGCTTGCTGATGACAGCGCCCGCGATGACCTCGTCCCTCTGCTTCGGATTCGCCACCGTCACGACCTGGAACTTCTTGTCGTCGCTGAGGAACGGAGTGGAGAACTTCAGGCACTTCTCACAGTCGGCGACGACCTTCGCCGACTCCGAGGCGCTGCCGGTGACCGCCACACCTGAGGACTTCTCGATGGTCCTGCGGATCTCATCGAGGGAGAACGGTTCGTTCGGCGGACCGGCGTCGGTGTTGTCAGGGGCGAAGAGGGAAGGGGAGGGATTGCCCTCGGGAGAGACCTTGAGGCCGCGGTCGGGCCCGCACGCGGTGGCCGTGAACGCCACGACGGCGATGAGCAGAAGGGCTGCGAAGGCGCGCAGACCGCTGCGGCCGGTGTTCGTGCGCCCGGGGGCGGTGCGAGGGGTGCTGGCGCAGCAATCGCGACCAGGCGGGATGCGGGGGATGTCGGCGCAGCAATCGCGACCAGGCAGGGCCTGGCCGGTGCGAAATGGGCGCGACGCCTCCCCGGAGGCGTGTCGAGAGGGGATTGACACACACTCATTTTTGCCTGTTCCGGGCCTGTAGTCCACCTGATCGACCGCCGAGGCGAGTCGGATCCCACCCGCATGACCAGCGGTCGAGCGCCGTTCAGGCTTCTCAAGGCGGCTTGTGCCGACCTCGCTCGAGGTGCGCATCCACTCCGCGCGAGATGTGCATCGACCTCGCGCGAGTCGCGGGGGCCGCTCGCGTCCCAGGGATCACTCCGGTGGGGACGGGGCGTCCTCCGCGGAGGGATGAAGGGGCATCGAGGGGGCGGCTGTGATCTCAGGCACGGAGGGGGCCGGCTCTCAGCTGGGGCCGGTAGACTGGGGGCATGTTGCCAACGAACACCCCGAAGAAGAAGTCCTCAGGCGGCAAGCCCACGAGCACCGTTTCGTACAAGGACGCGATCAAGGTCGGCGTCTTCTGCGGCATCGCGACCCTGATCCTCGCCCTCATCGTCACTCGTGCTTGGCAGGACGGCCGAGCCTTCGGCTACGCATTCATCTACGCCGGCGCAGCCTTCGTGGTGGTGGCCGGCTTCGCAAGCTACCTCAATTGGGTGATGCGCAAGGACACGCAGAACAAAGACCAGTCCTACCCCGTCCTCAAGTAAGCAGCCCGTGCTCAAGGAGCACGGCAGAGGCAGCGGCGCTCTAGCAGTGCTCTGAGCAGCGCTCTGCTGACGGATTTCGAGGGAAGGAAATGCAGGTTTCGATGCCGAAAGCCTGCATTTCCTTCCCTCGAAATCTCTCCTGTAACGGACACCGGCCCGCCGGGAGACCGGCCGATCCGAGCGTCGGCCGGCCCAGCCTCTGCTACTCGAAGCGGAGCAGCCGGAGGCTGTTGAGGATGACGAAGACCGAGGAGAAGGCCATGGCGGCCCCCGCGATCATCGGATCCAGCAGACCGAAGGCCGCGATCGGAATCGCTGCCGTGTTGTAGGCGAAGGCCCAGAACAGGTTGCCCTTGATGAGGCTGAGGGTTCTGCGCGAGAGCCGAACGGCCTGGGGGATCTGCCGCGGATCGGACTTGACCATGGTGATGTCCGAGGCGGCCATCGCGGCATCCGTGCCCGAACCCATTGCGATGCCGAGGTCGGCACCGGCCAGGGCCGCGGCGTCGTTGATCCCGTCGCCGACCATGGCCACGGCCCGACCCCGCTCCTGGAGCTCGGTGATCACCGAGACCTTGCCTTCGGGACGGACGTCAGCCCGGACCTCGGTGATTCCGAGAGTCTCGGCGACGACCTCGGCTGCTTGGGCGTTGTCCCCGGTCAGCAGCACGGTTTCGAGTCCGAGTGAGTGCAGCTCGGCGATCGCCTCGGCGGCGGAGGGCTTGGCCTCGTCGGCGACGAAGCTCAGACCCCGGAATCGGCCGTCGATCGCCAGGGCGACGATCGTGGCTCCGCGGGGAACGGACTCAGCGGAGACCTCGACCTCGATGCCGTGCTCGCGGAGCAGGTCCGGACGGCCGGCGAGCACCTCGGCGCCGTCGATCGTGGCCCGCAGGCCGCCGCCGGGGATGTTCTCGAAGTCCGTGACCTCCTGGGTCTCGGCCAGCGCGCCCGTCGGGGACCCGGCTGCCGCACCGACGACCTCGGGGGCGGCTTCGACGAGGGCACGGGCGATCGGGTGCTCGCTGCGGGACTCCAGTCGTGCGAGGATCCCGAAGTCCGCGGCCGGCAGATCGGTTCCGACCAGACTCATCACTCCCGTGGTCAGGGTGCCGGTCTTGTCGAGCACGACCGTGTCGATCGACCGCGTCGACTCCAGGGCCTCGGGCCCGGAGACGAGGATGCCCAGCTGCGATCCGCGGCCGGACGACACTGCCAGCGCGGTCGGTGTGGCCAGTCCCAGCGCGCAGGGGCAGGCGATGATGAGGACGGTGAGGCCCGCGTGGAGGCCCATCGCCCAATCGCCGGTGGCGAAGCCCCAGACCAGCAGTGTGACCACAGCGATGCCGAAGACGATCGGCACGAACACCGCCGAGATCCGGTCGGCCAGGCGTGCTACGGCGGGCTTGCCGGTCTGGGCGCGGCTGACGAGGTCGGCCATGGCCGCCAGCGTCGTATCCGAGCCCACCCGCGTGGCCCTGACCTCGAGCACTCCCGAGGTGTTGATGGTGGCGCCGGTGACGCTGTCGCCGGGAGCGACCTCGACCGGCACTGATTCTCCGGTGAGCATCGCCTCGTCGATCGCCGAGTGGCCGGTGAGCACCTCGCCGTCGGTGGCGATCTTCTCACCGGGGCGGACGAGGAAGACGTCGCCGACGGCGAGTTCGTCGATCGGCACCTGCACCTCGGTGCGCGAGCCGTGCGCCGGCGCACCGGAAGCAGCCGCTGTCGTGCCAGGGGCAGACGCAGCCTCTCCCGGCCCTTCCCGGAGCACGGTCGCGGACTTCGCGCCGAGGTCGAGCAGGGCCTTGAGCGCCGCGGTCGCCCGGGTCTTCGCGCGGTCCTCGGTGAGCTTGCCGATGAGCAGGAACACCGTGATCGCCGCGGCGGCCTCGAACCACACGTGGTACTCGGCCGGGATCGTCCAGCCGTAGCCGTCGGCCACCGCTCGAGCGAGCGTGTAATAGGAGTATCCGCTGGCGACGATGATGCCGACGCTGACGAGGGTGTCCATGGTCGTCGACCCGCCTCGTGCGGCCTTGTACGCGGCCGAGTGGAACGGCCACGCGCCCCAGGTCACCACGGGCAGGGCGAGAAGCGCCACGACCCACTGCCAGCCGGCGAAGTGCCAGCCCATGACCATGGAGACCGCGACGCTCGGCACGGCGAGGATGAGCGAGCCGATGAAACGCGGCCGCAGATGCCTCGGATCGTAGTCGACGATCTCGGGGCCCGAGGAGCCCGTCGAGGACTCGCGCACCCTCGCCCCGTAGCCGGCCTTCTCGACGGCGGCGGTGATGTCCGCATCGGTCAGATCCGAGTCGATGACGACGTGTGCGGTCTCGAGCGGAAGGTTGACCTCGGCGGACACCCCGTCGAGGCGGGTGAGCTTCTTCTCGATCCGCGCCGAGCAGGACGCGCAGGTCATTCCCGTGATGTCGAGATCGACCTCGCGGGACATCACTTCACCTCGTAGCCGGCCTCGTCGACGGCGGCGCGGATCGCCGCGGCATCGAGCTCAGCCTCCGAGGTGATCGTCACCGGGGAGTCGCCCCCGGCGTTGAGATCGACGGCGACGTCGCTCACGCCCGGCAGCGCGCCGAGCTCTTCCTTGACTGCGGCCTCGCAGTGTCCGCAGGTCATGCCCGTTACGGTGATGTTCGTGGTGGTCATTGCATTCTCCGATCAGCTGTGTACTGTGTCCGACTGCCGATCCCAGGCGTCGTCCCTCCCCTTCCGGGCGGACGCGGCCCGGGGCTCAGCTCTTGATGAGTCGGGCGATGGCGGCTGATGCCTCCTCGATCTTCTTCCGCGCGGCCTCGTCGTCGCCGGATGAGGCGGCGTCGACCACGCAGTGAGCGATGTGCTCTTCGAGGAGGTTGATGGAGACCGCATGCAGCGCGGCTGTCGCGGCGGAGACCTGGGTGAGGATGTCGATGCAGTACTTGTCGTCATCGATCATCTTCCCGATGCCGCGGACCTGACCTTCGATCCGCTTCATCCTCCGCGCGAGAGCGTCCTTCTGCGGGGTGTATCCATGATGCTCAGTCATGAATACACCATATACCCCTACAGGGTATCAGGCAATGTCTCCGCACCGAGGAGGATGTGCGTTTGCTCTCACCGCGGGTCCTGTTCCTCGTCCTGGCTCCTACAATCGAGGGTATGCGTGTTGCCAATCTGTTCCGTTTCCCGGTGAAGGGATTCCCCGCCGAGGAGCTCACCGAGGCGAGGGTGGTCAAGGACCGCGGAATCTGCGGCGACCGGGTCGCCGCGTTCACCAACGGCAGCCTCGATGTCCCCGACGATGCCTGGCATTCGTACTCGGCGTTCACCGTGCTCAAGAACGAAACCGAGCTGCAGAAGTGGCGCGTCGCCGTGTTCCCGACCGAAGCAGACGGGCCCGAGGCCCCTCTCGATTCGCGGAACGGGGCGGCCCGCGGCGCCGAGCATGTGAGCGGAGCCGCGACGGTGACGCTGACGGACCCGGCGGGCGAATCGACGACCTTCACCACGGATGACCGGGAGGAAAGGGCCGCCTCGGCGGAATTCCTCTCCGAGCGCATACCCCCTCAGGGTGAGTTCCCGCGAGCGCTGGCCGTTGCGGAGCAGGGGATGTTCGATTCGCAGAAGTCGGGGATCTCGCTGATCAACCCGGCCACGGTCGCCGCGATCGCCGACACCGAGGAGGGCCGGGCGGCACTCGGCGCCGACGCCGACGAGCTCGATCCCCTGCGCTTCCGCGGCAATGTCCTCGTCGACGGTCTCGAGCCCTTCGAGGAATTCGCGCTCATCGGCACGGTCATCCGCCTCGGCGGGGTGCGGCTGGCGATCCGCTCAACGATCGAACGCTGCCCGGCGACCACGGTCAACCCCCGCACCACCGCGGTCGACGTCAACGTCCCGCAGGTGCTCAACGCCGCCTGCGGACATCTGCACTGCGGAATCTACGGGCAGATCCTCGAGACCGGCGACATCGCCGTCGGCGACGAGATCGTCGTCGAGGGCGAGGCACCGCGCGAACTCGTCAAGACCGCACGCACCCCGCGCTTCATGACCGTGGTCGGTCGCCGTCAGATCTGCAACGACATCGTCGAGGTGGCGCTGCGTGACGATCTCGGATGGATCCGCGAATTCGACGAACCGGGCACGAATCTGCGCGTCCACCTCGATCTCGGCGCACCGTTCTGGCGCACCTACACGATCACCGACGTCGACGACGACATCGTCCGCATCGCCGTGCGCACACAGGGCAGAGGCTCGCGCGCAGTCGCCGAACTCGAGGCCGACCAGCGCATCCTCACCTCCGGCCCACATGGGACCATGACCGCCTCCCGCGTCTTCGGCGGCACGACGGCTCTGATCACCGCCGGCATCGGCATCACCCCGAGTCTCGGGCTGCTGCGCTCCGACGGGCTCGAGGAGCTGCCCGACACCGAGAGGATCAAGCTCTTCCACGTCGACCGCGATCACCGCACCGCCTGCCTGTGGAACCGCCTGCAGGAGAGGGCAGGCGGCGGCCGGGTCCCCGTCGAGGCCCACCACCGGGACACCGCGACCGAGGGAAGGCCGAGCCACCGGGAGCTCGTCGACTGGGTGGCAGGCTGCGACAACGTCATGGTCTGCGGTCCCAGGGACTTCACGGCGG
Source organism: Brevibacterium renqingii (assembly GCF_017808105.1). Taxonomy (GTDB): domain Bacteria; phylum Actinomycetota; class Actinomycetes; order Actinomycetales; family Brevibacteriaceae; genus Brevibacterium; species Brevibacterium renqingii. The sequence goes on from NZ_JADBHF010000001.1 coordinate 289,950, forward strand.
CCGTGCTCTCGGCCAGCGCCGAGGCAGGAGTCCCGGCCGTCCACCAGGAGACCTTCGCCTCCCCGAACACGGGAATGAGCGAGATCATCGCCGGCTGTTCGGCCGCCGAGGTGACGCTGGAGAACTCCGGGACGAGCTTCGTCTGGGAACCGAAGGAGGGCACCCTGCTCGAGTCCCTCGAGGCCCGCGGATTCCGCTCCCCGAGCTCGTGCCGCGGCGGCTCCTGCGGAACCTGTGCGGTGTCCCTGGCCGCCGGATCCGTGCTCTACCCGATCGAACCGGCCGCACGGATCAGCGACGACGAAGTGCTCGTGTGCTCTGCGGTTCCCGCGGGACCGATCAGCCTGGACCTCTGAAGCCTGCGGGGCAGATCATCCTGGGCCCTGAAGCCTGCGGGCCCAGGTCCTGTCCTGTCTCCGACCGCGGCCCGGAGCCTAGCGGATTCGTCCCGGCTGGCGGGTGATTCGCAGGTGGCACAATGGTTTCCATGCCCAGGGAGAAGCGAACCATTCTGTCGAAGGGGCCCGCCGGACCGGTGGTCCGCCTGAGTCGGTGGGTCCGCCTCGGCGTGGCCGGACGGATCATGTTCGCGAACTCGATCATGCTCGTGGGCATCATGGTGCTCACGACGAGTCTCCTCTACATCCAGCTCTCCCAGCTGAACACGAAGCGGGAGCAGGACCTGCTGAGCTCGGCCGCGGACAACCTGTCGCTGTCCCTCGGCCTCGTCGGCACCGGAGAGGCCGGGCAGGACGACTTCCTCGATGCCGAGTCCCGAGCCGATGTCGAGACCATGCTGGGCAACGTCATCAGCCAGTACGAATTCGATGTGGCCGCCGTCGTGCCCTTGGACTTCCTGCTCACCCCGCCCACCCTCGGCTCACCCGATCGGCAGCAGACGCTGGAGGAGCAGATCGCCTCGGCGAACTCCGGGCGGATCCCCGAGGACTCGATCGACCAGCTGGCGCAGTCCGTCGACGAGGAGGCCATCGAGGACGGCGAGTCGAGCGTGCGCTTCATCGACGACGGCGGGCCCGGCGACGGCACCATGTACGTCATCACCCCGGTGCACGCCGAACACGTCGGCGCAGACGGGCTGGGACCGGACACCGTCGTCGGCGCCGTGATCGTCGGCAGCTCCGCCGACTCGGTCCGTGAGGGCTTCCTCGCGCAGAGCAAATGGCTCATCGGCATCGCCGCGCTCACCCTCGCCCTCGGCATCGGCTCCTCCTGGGTGACGTCCCGTGGGCTGCGCAGAGTCACCGGCGACTACGGCGCCGATGAGCTGCGCAGCATGCTCGATTTCTACTCCTCGGTGCTCAAGGCGGTCTCCGAAGGCCTGCTGCTGGTCGACCGCTCACGGGGGATCGTGCTCATCAACGCCGAGGCCAGGGAGCTGCTCGGCTTGCCGACGGCCGACGACGAAGCGGACCCGATCTCCGCCTCGGCCGGTGACGCGCCCCCGGCCGAGACCTCTGCGGTGGGTGCGCCGCTGGACGAGCTCGACCTGCCCGAGGCACTGCTCGATCTGCTCGCCTCGGGCCGCTGGGCCCGCGACGAGATCCACTACACCGACGACCGCGTCCTCGTGGTCAACCAGCAGCCCACCGAGGCCGCCAGCGACACCTGGGTCGTGACGATGCGCGACCATACGGAACTGGCCGAGCTCTCGGGCGAACTCGTCTCCGTCCGCTCCTTCTCCGACTCGCTGCGGGCACAGACCCACGAATACGCGAACCGGCTGCACATGGTCGTGTCCCTGCTCGAGACCGGACATGTCGACGAGGCCATCGACTTCGCGGCCAAAGACCTCGACGATCTCAACCGCGCGGGCGGGGACGGCTCGATGACCTTCGACCACCCGGTCCTCTCCGCACTGCTGCTGTCGAAGATCGCGCAGGCCGGTGAGGTGGGAATCGAGATGACGGTGGACACCGCGGGTCTCACCGGCAGCCTCGGCGGGGACGACCGGGATCTCGCGACGATCCTCGGCAACCTCATCGACAATGCCTTCGACGCCCTGAGCAGACAGGACGTGCCGCCCGAGGACAAGAGGGTGCACGTCCACCTCTCCGGTGCGGGCGGTCCCGCGGGCTTCACGATCGAGGTCAGCGACGACGGGCCCGGCATCGACGAGGAGCACCTCGATGCGATCTTCGAACGGGGCTGGTCGACGAAGCACGACGGAGTCGAGACCGACCAGGGACAGGGACGTCAGCAGACAGGCACCCGCGGGGTCGGACTCTCGCTGGTCGTACAGGCGATCCGGCGCCTCGGGGGAGCCGTGGACGTGCAGGGCCGCGGTGAGGACTGCGACCGATTCAAGGGAGCTGTGCTCACGGTGTGGCTGCCGGACGCAGCCGGGACCGGACTCGGCTCGTTTCCCAATGATTGAAACCGATCCCGCCCGACCGGCATTCCCGATCTAGACTGCACGCAGGATGCGCGCGGCCGGCGAGGGCCGCGTGCCGAGGAGTGGAGGAGCCCAATGGACCAGGACATCGTCGTATGTGAGCCGCTGAGGACCCCGATCGGAGCCTTCGGAGGTCAGTTCCGGGACATTCCCGCGCATGAACTCTCCGCCACCGTCGTCCGAGAGCTGATGAACCGCACCGGACTGAACCCCGAACTCGTCGCCGACGTCATCATGGGGCAGGGCTACGCCACCTCCGAGGCTCCCTGCATCGGCCGTGTCACCGCGCTCGACGCGGGGCTGCCCGTGACCGTGCCCGGCAAGCAGGTCGACCGGCGCTGCGGTTCGGGTCTGCAGGCGATCATCGACGCGGCCATGGTCGTTGGCTCCGGAAACGGCGACTTCGTCATCGCCGGCGGCGTCGAGTCCATGTCGCACGCTCCCTTCTACAACGACACCATCAGGTGGGGTGTGCGCGGGGGCAATGCCGATTTCATCGACTCGCTCGCCCGCGGCCGGACCACTCCGGGCGGGAGGTTCCACCCCGTTGCAGGCGGCATGCTCGAGACCGCTGAGAACCTGCGCCGCGAGTACTCGATCGGTCGCGAGGAGCAGGACGAGCTCGCCTTCACCTCCCACCAGCGGGCGGCCGCGGCGGCAGCCGATGGACGGTTCGCCGAGGAGATCGTGCCCGTGACGATCCCCGCCACCCGCAAGATCGCCGAACACGAAGTCGAGACTGATGAGCACATCCGCCCCGATACGGACCTCGAGAAGCTCGCGCGGCTGCGTCCCATCAGGGGCAGGGTCGACGAGGAGGCGACCGTGACCGCCGGCAACGCCTCGGGACAGAACGACGGAGCAGCGGCCGCCATCGTCACCACACGGTCCGCCGCCGAGGCGCACGGACTCAAACCGCTCGGCCGCCTGGTCAGCTGGGCTGTTTCCGGTGTGGCCCCGGAGACCATGGGCATCGGCCCGGTACCGGCCACCGCCCGGGCGCTCGAGAAGGCCGGGCTCGAGCTGTCCGATATCGACCTCATCGAACTCAACGAGGCCTTCGCCGCGCAGGCGCTCGCAGTCACCCGTGAATGGGGACTGGGCAAGGAGGACTTCGGCCGCCTCAACGTCAACGGCTCGGGCATCTCGCTCGGGCACCCCGTCGGCGCTACGGGCGGCCGGATCTTGGCCACTCTGCTGCGCGAGATGGATCGCCGCGAGGCCCGTTTCGGCCTGGAGACCATGTGCATCGGCGGCGGCCAGGGCATCGCAGCCGTCTTCGAACGCATGTGACTCGCACGGCACGCATGGCTGCGCGTTCCGGACCTGTGTCGCTGATGTGCCCAGGCTGGAACACGAACCAAGGGTCCCCTCAGTGAGCTGAAGCTAGACTGAGGGGCATGTCAGACACAACTGGGTCCGAATCGAGCATCGGTGTGCTCGTCGTCGAGGACGAGGCGGTCGCCGCGCGTGCTCACGCGAAGTACGTCGAACGTCTCGACGGCTATCACGTTGCGGGAGTGGCGAAGAACGCCACCCAGGCGATGGCCGCGCTGACCGGACAGATCTACGGACTCGACCCCGAGGGCATCCACCTCGTCCTCCTGGATATGAATCTGCCCGACGGTCATGGGATCCAGGTCTGTCGGGCGATCCGCGGGCAGCGCGTCGAGGTCGACATCATCGCCGTCACCGCTGCCCGGGACATGCAGATCGTGCAGGAGGCCCTGTCCTACGGGGTCGCCCAATACATCATCAAGCCCTTCACCTTCCCGGTCTTCAAGTCCAAGCTCGAGGCCTACTCATCGTTCCGCAACCGCCTCGGCGGGGACTCGGGCGAGGGCGAGGTCACGCAGACCGAGGTCGACAAGGCGATCTCGGCTCTGCGCACCCACACCGTGGCGGCCACCGCCAAAGGGGTCCCCGACGCTGTGCAGGACGAAGTCAGGAGCCTCCTCGGTGAGAAGCCGGGCCAGTCCGCCGCCGAGGTGGCCGAAGGCCTCGGAGTCTCCCGGGTCACTGCCCGCCGCTACCTCGAGTCCATGGCCGACGCCGGCATGCTCGAGCGTCGCCCGAGGTACGGGGCCGCAGGTCGCCCCGTCCTCGAGTACACCGTCGTCACCGAGAACGCCTGAGGCAGCAGCCGCCTGCCCTCGAGCATCGGGCCGCGCACCCCGGTGCGCCTCGGCGCGCGAAGCGGCCTCCCGCGCAGCGGATATGCTCGCAGGTGGCGGCGCAGCGGACATGCTCGCAGGCCGCTAGGTGGTCGAAATGGGCGGACACACCCGCGGTGAATTCATCCCAAAACGACCACCTATGACCGCTTGCGATGACGCCAGGCGGCGCTCGCGGCCCTATCGCATCCGCAGGGCCCGCATCACCGACAGCGCCCCGGTCATGAGCGAGGCGAATCTCTGCTGATCGAGGGGACCGGCGGGCGCGAGCGGGTGGAGCCGCTGTTCGGCGATCGTGTGCGTGTGCATGAACTGGTGGATGCCCTCGATCCCGTGCCGGTGCCCCAGCCCCGAGGCCTTGACGCCGCCGGCCGGTGCCGCGACCGAGCCCCAGCTCGCCGGGTAGACCTCGTTGACATTGACCATTCCCGCCGCCACCTGGCGGGCGAACTCGCGCCCGCGGGAGCGCGAGTAGACGGAAGCGCTCAAGCCGTACTCGCTGTCATTGGCTGCGGCCACCGCCTCGGCGTCGGACGATACCGGGTAGACGGCGACGACGGGACCGAAGGTCTCCTGCCGGCGCAGCTCCGCCTCGGCGGGAACGTCCGTGAGCACGGTCGGAGCATAGAAGAACGGTCCGAGTTCGGGCACGGGGTGCCCGCCGGCGATGACCGTCGCCCCGACCTCCCGGGCCTGATCGACATGAGCGCTCACCCGCTCGAGCTGCTTCGGCCCGGCCAGGGACCCCATCCCCGGGCCGTACGCGTAGTCGGCGCTCAGGGTCAGGGCACGGGCCGCCTCGGCGAAGTGGGCGCAGAAGACGGGGTAGAGGTCCTGGTGGACGTAGATGCGCTCGATGGAGATGCACAGCTGGCCCGCCGAGGAGAAGCTGCCCCGGACGGCGCCCTCGACAGCGGCGGGCAGATCGGCGTCCGAGAGCACGAGCAGGGGATTCTTGCCCCCGAGTTCGAGAGCGGTCGGCAGCAGTCGCTGCCCCGCCTCGGCGGCGATCGATCGTCCTGCAGCCGTCGACCCGGTGAACGAGAGCCCATCGGCGCCGGCCATGAGGGCGGGCCCGACTTCGTCGACGGTGCCGGGCACGAGCTGCCAGACCTCGGCGGGCAGGCCGGCCGCGATCGCGAGGCGACGCATGAGGATCGCGGTCAGGGTGGTCTGCGAATCGGGTTTGTGGACGACGGCGTTGCCGGCGGCCAGGGACGCGAACAGATCGGTCGCGCCCAAGGTCAGCGGGTAGTTCCACGGCGTGATGAACCCGATCACGCCCAGCGGAGTGCGGGTCACCTCGGTGCGGGTGAGGGCCGGGATCGCCCCGCGGCGGCGCTCGGGCCGGAGGTACTGAGAGGTCATCACGCCGTAGTGGCGCAGGACGTTGAATGTGTCGAGGACCTCGTCATAGGCGTGGATGCGGGCCTTGCCGGTCTCGAACTGGATGACGTCGAGCAGCAGGTCCTCGTGCCGGCGCAGTGTCGAATGCAGTCGCATCAGCACCTTCGCCCGGTGCTCGGGGGACTGCGCGGCCCATGCTCGAGCGGCGATGCGAGCGGTCGTATAGGCGGCCTCGACATCGGCGGCCGTGTTCTGGGCGAAGCGATCGAACTCCTCACCGGTGAACGGTTCGGGGCTGCGCACCCGCGTACCCGATCCCGAGGCCTCGGCATAGGGATCGGTGTCGAGGAGGTCCCGCAGGGCCGCGGTGACGTGGGAGGCGGTGGGAGCAGCGGCGGATTCGGATCTCATCAGGTTCCCTCTCATGTGACGTGGGTCATCTGCGGATAGACTACCGAACATGGTTTCGAGGGATCTGCGTCGTGCATTGGATGGAATCGGGGCACCGACGGCCGTGATCGATCTCGGGGCATTCGATTCCAATCTCGACGCGCTGGCCGAACGTGCCCGAGGCCTGCCGATCCGGATCGCCACGAAGTCCCTGCGCACCGCATCTGCGATCGAACGGGCACTGGAGCATCCCGCTTACTCCGGCGTGCTCGCCTATTCGGTGCCGGAGGCCCTCACACTCCATGCCCGCGGCGTCCGCGACATCGTCATCGGCTACCCGAGCCTCGATCGGCGGGCCCTGGCCGATCTCCTCGCCGAGGCGGATGCGACCGGCACCATCACGCTGATGATCGATTCCGTCGCCCACCTCGACGTCATCGACGACGTCCGCAGAGGCCTCGCCGAGGCGGGGGAGGGCACCGCCGTGGGGCGGTCCGCGACCGCGCAGCATCGCGACACCGCCGAGGCGGCGGCCGCCTCGGTGCGGGTGTGCATCGACGTCGATTCCTCCTTCCGCCCCGCCGAGGCCTGGCTGGGCGATCGGATCCACATCGGGGCCCGGCGCTCGCCGATCAGAGAAGCGAGCTCCGCCGCCGCACTCGCGGAACAGGTCGCGGCCCGACCCGGTTTCGAACTCGTCGGACTGATGTTCTACGAGGGACAGATCGCCGGCACCGCCGACGCCGGACGCTCCGCCCGGCAGGCCGTCGTCCGGGCTTTGCAGAGGGCCTCGATCGCGGAACTCGCCGAGCGCAGGGCCGCCGTCACCGCCGCCGTGCGCGATGTCGCCGAACTCGAATTCGTCAACGGCGGCGGCACGGGCTCCTTCGAATCCAGCGCGGTCGCGGGCACGCTCACCGAACTCGCTGCGGGGTCCGGACTCTTCTCCCCGGCGCTCTTCGACGGCTACACGCATTTCCGCCACAGTCCCGCCGCCTTTTTCGCCACGCCGGTCGTACGCCGACCGGCGCCGGGCTGGGTGACGGTGTTCAAGGGCGGTTTCATCGCCTCCGGAGTGCCCGGAGAAGACCGGGCGCCGACCATCGCCTGGCCGCCGGGGCTCGAGTACTCGAGCCTCGAAGGGGCCGGCGAGGTGCAGACGCCGCTGACGGGGCCCGGGACCGAAGTCCTGCGCATCGGCGACCTCGTATGGTTCCGCCATGCGAAGGCCGGGGAGCTGGCCGAACACTTCAACGAATTCCTCGTCGTCTCGGGAGCGACCGTCGTCGAGAGCTGGTCGACGTACCGGGGAGAAGGGCTGGTGCTGTGAGCACGATGAACAGGGGCGGAGCGGTTCGCACAGGACTTTTCGCGGGAACCGGTGCCGCCGGCCAGCGTACGGGCCGGGCCAGCCGCGCGTTCAGGAGCTGGTCCGGGCACGTCCACGCTCATCCGCACACCTTCGAAAGCCCCGCCTCGGTCGAGGCGCTGTCAGATGTCGTCGATCGGGCGAGCGCTGCCGGCGACCGGCTGCGTGTCGTCGGTGCGGGCCATTCCTTCACCCCGATCGCCGCCGGAACAGACGTCATGGTCAACCTCGACGAGCTCACCGGCATCGTCGCCGTCGACGAAACCGCTCGCCGCGTGCGCTTTCGCGCCGGCACTCGGCTGCGCGACATCCCCGCGCTCCTGGAGCCCTTCGGTCTGGCCCTGGCCAATCAGGGCGACGTCAACCCGCAGTCGCTGGCCGGCGCGATCTCGACCAGCACCCACGGCACCGGACTCGGATTCACCGGTTTCGCCGGCACCGTCACCGGACTGAGCCTGATGGGCCCGGATGGAAACGTACGCGAACTGTCCGCGGAGACCGAAGCCGAGGCATTCGATCTGGCTCGCGTGAGCCTGGGCGTGCTCGGAGTCGTCACCGAGGTCGAACTCCAATGCGTTCGCGCTTTCGACCTCATCGCCGAGGAGCACGTCGTCGGATTCGCCGAGCTGCTCGACGGACTCTCCGAAAGGATGCAGGCGGCGGACCACTTCGAGTTCTACTGGTTCCCGCACACCGATGCGGCGCTGACGAAGACGAACACTCGTGTGGCTCCGGACGATGCCGGACCCGGGCGATTGGCCGCGGCGTTGCCGCGCAACCGCTGGGTCACCCTGCTCGACAAGGAGATCGTGGAGAACGGGGCCCTCCGGCTGGCCGTCGAGCTCGGTGCCGCAGTGCCGAACGTGGTGCCCTCGATCAACCGCCTCGCCCAGTCCCTGGTCTCGGATCGGATGTACCGGGCGGCCGGTCATGACGTATTCGTGACCCCGCGCCGGGTGCGATTCAACGAGATGGAGTACGCCCTGCCGTTCGCCGCCGGCGCCGAGGCGATTCGGGAGATCAGGGAGATGATCGAGGCGAAGGGCTGGTCGATCTCCTTCCCCATCGAGGTCCGGTGCGCGGCCGCCGACGATGTGCCGCTGTCGACGGCGACGGGACGGGAGACGATGTACATCGCCGTCCACCGGTTCGCCAAGGAGGACTTCGCCGAGTACTTCCGTGTCGTCGAAGCGATCCTCCGCCGCCACGGGGGCCGGCCTCACTGGGGGAAGATCCATACGCTTGCGGCCGCTGATCTGCGCGAGCTCTACTCGCGCTTCGACGACTTCTGTGCCCTGCGGGCCCGCCTGGACCCCGACGCGATGTTCGGCAATCGGTACACGGACTCGCTGTTCGGGCTCAGCCGCCGCTGACGGGTTCGGCTCCGACCGCCCGCTGCGTCCGAGGCTCAGTCCTTCCCACTGCGTCGCCGCGGCCGCTGCCGATTCGCACTGAGGATCTGAGGGGGCTTGTGGCCCGTGAGCGGGCTGATACGCTCGGGCCATGACCGAGTTCGACGGGAACCGTCCTGCTGCACCCACTGCGACCGAGAACCGAGAGCGGGAGAAGGGGCGCCGGCGGTCGATGTTCGTCGCAGCGTTCGGCACCGTCGTCGAATGGTACGACTTCTCGATCTTCTTCTATGTCGCCACGACCCTGACCACCGAATTCTTCGGCGATCAGACCGATTCGCTGCTGCTCACCCTCGGTGTGGGGGCGGCAGGATTCCTCTTCCGTCCCTTGGGGGCGATGGTCTTCGGCCACCTCGGCGATCGAATCGGACGGCGATCCACGCTCATCATCTCCGCGGTCCTCATGGCCATCTCCATGCTGGGCATCGCGGTGATTCCGAACTACGAAGCGATCGGCATCTGGGCGGGTGTCCTCATGGTCACGCTGCGGTGCCTGTCCGGCTTCTCCGTCGGCGCCGAGTACACCGGCATCATGGTCTTCCTGATGGAATCGGCCGGGCCGGGCAGGCGTGGACTGGCGGCGAGCTGGGCCGCGGCCAACAGCGAGGTCGGCGCGCTCCTCGCGGTCGGTTCCGGGGCGCTGCTGGCCAATACGCTCAGCCCCGACGCGATGAGTTCGTGGGGCTGGCGACTGCTGTTCGTCCTCGGCGCTGTGCTCGCCGCACTCATGGTGCCGCTGCGGACGATGATGGAGGAGACCGACACCTTCAAACGGCTGCAGAAGGCGGAGGATGAGAAGAAGGAGAAGAAGGACCGCGCTCTCGAGCGCTCGCCGCTCATCACCGCCTTTCTCGAACAGCCTCGCGCGATCATCGTCGCCTTCCTCATCTCCTCGATCGGCTCGGTCAGCTACTTCCTCAACATCACCTATGTGCCCACCTATATCGAGGAGGTCGCGAAGGTCCCGAACTCCGGCTCCCTGGCTCTGGGCACGGTGGCCGCCGTCGTCGCCATCATCGTCACGCCCTTCTTCGGGGTGGCCTCCGACAGGTTCGGACGGAAGCCGACGCTGGCCGCACTCATGGTCGTCTTCGTCCTCACCACAATTCCCGCCTATGTGCTGCTGAGCAATCAGTCCGCAGGCATCGCCGTCGCCGGTTCGGCCTTCCTCGCCATCCCCGCTGCCGGGTGGAGTGGTGTGGCTGCGGCCATGGTTCCCGAGCAGTTCACCGGCACGAGCCGGTTCTCGGGCATGGCGATCGGCTACAACATCGCCACCGTCCTCTTCGGCGGGCTCTCCCCGCTCATCGCGACTGCGCTCATGTCGTCGACCGGAGTGCCCCTGGCCCCCGCGATCTACGCAACCGTGGTCATCGTCGTCGCGGGAATCCCCACCCTCATCCTCGCTCGCAGCATGGGGCACAAAACGCTCGCCGAGGTGGACGCGGACAGGCACCTCGTCCCCGCCTGAGTCCGGTGGCTGCGGCGGTCTGCATCGGATCGATGACAGACGTGGCAGTTCTGCCACACACAGCGCACACCTCGAACATCTGCCGCTTCTAGGTTGGAGTCATGACAGGCATTCGGGTGATCGACTCCCGGGTGTGAGAATCCGATCAAGGAGCCATCATGAAACGCGTGAACCGCGCCGCATTCACCGCCGCCGCCCTGCTCAGCTGCACATTGACCTTCTCAGGCTGCTCCCTCATCAGCCAGGCCCTCCCACAGGGACAGGACGGAACGGCCGGCGAGCAGGCAGGCTCGGACGGACAGGAGCAGGGGACCGGAGCAGACGACTCCGGACAGAGCCCGGAGACCGACGAGGTGGCCGCCGACCCCTCCTCGTCAGCGGCCGATGGCGCGTCGGGTACGGAGGGAGGCGCGGCGGGCACGGCCGCATCGGGCACGGACGACGGGGCAACAGCTTCCGAGGACGGGACCACCGGCTCGGATACCGGGGCGTCCTCCGGCAGCCAGACCGAAGTGTCCATCGGGGAGAGCTTCACGGATCTGGAGATGGAGGACAGCATCGAGGTGCTCTCGGCCGTGCGGAACTTCGACTCGAGCAAGAAGTCCTCCGCCATCGAGCTGGGCGGCGAGGTCGTCCTCCTCGAGGTCAAGATCACCCCGGGGCAGAAATACGGCGGGCTCGTCTCGACCGGAGACTTCAAGATCTCCTACGACGGCGGATCCGACTACCGATTCAACCAGACGACCGGCGTCGAAGAGGAGATGAAGGCCGCGGGCTATACGCCGCTGGAGAACGTGTCCCGGCGCGACGGAGGCACCCATCAGGGGTGGATCGCCTTCGTCCCGAGCGAGAAGGACGACACGTACAAGATCCGCTACGAACGCGGCGCCGGCGAGGTCATGGGAACCGGGGAGAAGGTCCCCGCATTCACCAAGATCTTCGACATTCCGAACTCCTGAGACGACGACCGGATCAGGCTTCGCTGAATGCCTTCCAGTCGGAGACCTCGGCTTCGGCCAGCTGGGCGGCCACGCCGATGTAGGTAGCGGGCGTGAGGGCCTTGAGCAGCTCGGCCCGGTCCTCGGGCAGGCCGAGACCGGAGACGAACTCCTGCAGGTCGGTCTGATCGATGCGTTTGCCGCGCGTGAGCTCTTTGAGCGTTTCGTACGGGTTCTCCATCCCCGGCACACCCTGGAGCCCGGCGGCACGCATCACCGACTGGACAGCCTCGCCGAGGACCTCCCAGTTCGCGTCGAGGTCGGCGGCCAGCGCATCCTCGTTGATGGCCAGGGCCTTCAGGCCCTTGACCAGGTTGTTCAACGCCAGCACCGAGTGTCCGAAGGCGACGCCGATATTGCGCTGTGAGGTCGAGTCGGTGAGGTCGCGCTGCATCCGCGAGGTCACCAGGGTCGAGGCCAGGGAATCGAGCAGCGCGCATGAGAGCTCGAGATTCGCTTCGGCGTTCTCGAAGCGGATGGGGTTGACCTTGTGCGGCATCGTCGACGAGCCGGTCGCCCCAGCCACGGGGATCTGCTTGAAGTAGTTCATCGAGATGTAGGTCCACATATCGGTCGCTAGATTATGGGCGATGCGATTGAACCGGGCGATGTCTGCGAAGAGCTCGGCGTCCCAATCATGGGACTCGATCTGCGTGGTCAGGGAGTTGAAGCTCAGCCCGAGGCGGTCCTCGACGAAGGTCTGCGCGATCTGCGGCCAGTCCGCTCCCGGCACAGCGGCCATATGCGCCGAGTAGGTGCCGGTGGCGCCGTTGATCTTGCCGAGGAAGTCGGTGGCGGCGATGCGTTCGTACTGGCGGCGCAGACGGTGGACGAAGACCGCGAGCTCCTTGCCCATCGTCGTCGGGGTGGCCGGCTGACCGTGGGTGTGGGCGAGCATCGGCACCTCGGCCAGCGCCGAGGCGGATTCGGCGAGGGCATCGATGAGCGCTTTCGCGCGGGGCAGCCACACCTGCTCGGTCGCACCCTTGATCCCCAGCGCCCAGGACAGATTGTTGATGTCCTCCGAGGTGCAGCAGAAGTGCACGAGCTCGCTCAGATCATCGGCGCCGATCTCGACTAGGGCCTCTTTGACTGTGTATTCGACGGCTTTGACATCGTGCACGGTGACCGCCTCATGCGCAGCCAGCGTGCCGATGGTCTCGGCGTCGAAGCCGGCCGCGAAGGCCCGCAGGCCGTCGACCTCCTCGGGGGTGAGACGACGCACCGAGTCGATCACGGAGTTCTGCGCGAGGTGGATGAACCATTCGATCTCGACGGTGATGCGGTTGCGGTTGAGTGCCGCCTCGGAGAGGTGATCGACGAGGTCAGCAGTGTCTTTGCGGTAGCGACCATCAAGCGGTCCGAGAGCGATGGAGGGCGTGATTTCGGCAAGGGAAACAGTCGGCATGCCCCTATTTTCTCATGACCGGCAGGACAGGGCGGAACGCGGCCGCTCGACGGCCCCGGCGACGGCGATGGAAAGAGGCGGCGGCAGCCGACTCGGATGCATCCACCTGTGGACAGGCAGCCGACTTCGACGTGTGCGCCCTGTGGATCCCCGAGGGCCGTCCCCAGGCCTCGGAGCGGGCCTTCCCCTCTCCTTCCGAGCCCGCCTACGGTCGAGGAGATCGGTTGCAGGCGGCGAGGACGGAGGAGGGCAGTTCGGGACGGAGACGAGCCGACGAGAACCGTGACGAAGAGAGCTGCACCGGCGAGAGCCGCACGTGTGAGAGGGGAGAAGGGTGATCACGGACGAGCTGGCGCGCAATCGAGACCAGTGGCTGCGTCGGGCGGACAGGCTGCGCACGCTCGCGCAGGAGTGCCGCGGGATCGACAGCTGGGATTCCCCGGCCGGAGAGCTGCTCGACGACAGGGTGAGATCGTGCGCGGAGTCGATCGACCTCCTCGCCGCATGCGCGGACGAACTCGCTGAGGCGTACGAGCTGCACCTGCAGGTCGTTTCGGTGGGAGGGCGGATCCAACTGTGAATGCCGCTTCCGAATCCGCCGCCGAGACGCTCGAGAGATGGATCGTCGTCGATCTCGAACGGATCAGGAGGCTGCCCGAGCGCCTGCGCAGGCTCTGGCCGCATGAATTGCTCCCAGCCAGGGACGATGGAGGCTCGGGACCTGCCTCGACGGGGGACGGGGACTCGAGGTCCGCCTCGGCGGGGGACGATGGAGGCTCGGGACCTGCCTCGACGGCAGCCGGAGACGAAGACGCCGTCGTCCTCGACGAACCCGGCACTTCGCGCCGGGAACCCGATGTGCTCATGGCCTGGTTGGCAGGCTTCGCTGCTGAGCTCAACCACACCGACGTACGAGTCACGGTCGTCGTGTCCTCGGGTGTCGAAACCCTCCATCTCGCGCTCTGCCTCGGCGGGAGCACCGGTCTGGCGGTGCTGGCGCTGAAGGGTGAGGGCTTGGAGGGCTTCTCAGGCCATCAGCTCCTGCGCAGGATCGACCCTGTGGAGATCGGACCCGTCGTCGAGGGGCTTGCGGGGCTCGTCGAACAGGACTGCGTGCTCACACTGAGCTGGGCTGCGCGTGAGGGAGCCACGGGGCTCGAGTTCCTCCACCGCAGGGACGGTCGCTGGTTCCGTCCGGTTCTCGAGCGTTCCGGGGGCTCCGTCACCGTCGATGTCGGCGACGAAGCCGGAGCCTCGGCGGTGCGGATGCTGTTGGCCGCCGTCCTCGCGCGGATGCTGACGACGGGAACGCGGCGATGATCGACTCACATACCCGCGGCGGCGGGAGGATCACAGTCGACGAGCGGGCCGACGCCAGCGGTGACGCGCTGCAGACCGTCATCACCGATGTCGGCGACCTGAGCCTCGAAGCCGCAGTGGGCGACTTCGACCTCGCGACCCTGCTGACGCAGGTGCCCGCGCCCGTCACGGCGCTCAATCTCGATGCCTGCCGAATCCGCTTCCACCAGCAGCTGGCGGCTTCGCTCCTCGAGCTCGAGGCCACGATGCTCGGGGTCCGGGCCGCGGCCTTGGCCTACCGACAGGCGGAGAAAGGTCTCAGCGAGGTATTCGGCGGGCTCCTCGACTCCCTCGGCTACGCCACTGGACGTGTCATCGCCATCAGCCTACCGGTGCTCATCCCCGTCGCCCTCGCCGTCGGCAGCCAGGTCGTGGTGGTGACGAAGATCCTCGATGCCACGGGTCTCGACGAGGCCATCGCGAAGCGCTTCGGCATCGATCTCGGCACGACCAAGGCGAAGGCCGAGGAGGCGCTGACCAGGCTCGTATTCGAGCACTCCGATGCCTCCGGGGCGGTCATCGAGCATGTGCTTCCGGGTATGATCGTCGGTTTCATCGGCCTGCCGCCCGCTGTCCTGGACACGGACGCCGACCACGCCTTCTGGCCGCACGATTCGCAGTCGATGACGATCTGGCTGCTGGCCGGAGCGAATCGGTTCGGCCTCCTGCTCCCCTCCGACGTGGAGGTGTGGAAGGCCGAAGGCCTGACCCCGCCGCACGAGACGCCGCCGCAGGACCTCGAAGACCTCTACGCCCGCGAGGCCGGCCGCCACCACGGGGCGGACTCCGGCCAGGTCCGCATCGAGGAGATCGTCGGTGCTGACGGCACGACCCGGTACATCGTCTACGTCCCGGCCACCACCGACTGGTCCGCGACGTCGGGAGACAACACGACCGATATGACGACGAACGTCCAGGGCATGGCGGGCAACGACACGGTGATGCGCGAGATGGTGCGGCAGGCCGTCGCCGATGCAGGAATCGGCGCGGACGCCGAGGTCATGCTCGTCGGCTATTCGCAGGGCGGCATCACTGCCGGCTCCCTGGCCGCGGACCCGGCGTTCCTGGCCGACGTCAACGTCACGGCACTGATGACGGTGGGTGCTCCGATCTCGGATTTCCCCATCGGCCCTGGCGTCGACGTGCTGTCCGTCGAGCACGAACAGGACCTGGTGCCCGATCTCGACGGGAACGAGAACCCGGCCACCGCCAACTGGTCGACTGTCACCGTCGACTACGACCCCGAGGAGCTGCGTCGGGCTCCGAGCCTCACGGACAAGACCGATGCCGAGCTCGACGACATGTTCGCCTCGGCGGGAGCGGCCCACTCATCCGCGGCCTATGCTGCGTCAATCGCTCTGCTGCTGCGAGCGGGACATCCGGCTCTCAGCCGGTTCACTGCGAACAACTCGGGGTTCTTCACCGGAGACCTCAAGAAGACCCGCGACTACCAGGGCAGACGCAAGCACACCTGAGGGCAGGAGCGCAGTCGCTCCGGTTCGCAGCGGGGGACGGAAGACCTCGATCACGCGTTCGGCGGGACGTCCTCCCAGTGGTCGGACGTGCGTTGGTCGGACGATGGAGCAACTCAGCGCCGACCGACAATTGTCCTCGCAGAGCTTTGGAACTCGGCCACATGTGTCGATCTGGGGCCATAGTCTGTTCTTGACCTGCACTTTTGATGCTCGAACCGCTGGGTGAGAGTGGCAAGCGGTGAGTGGATTCGGTATCGTTGGATCACCTGTGAATCAGATCACTCGAGGGTGAGTTCTCACATCCGAGGGCCTGCCCGACGGACACGGTCCACCACTGGTCACCTCCGGTGAAGATGGACCTCGAACAAAGGAGAACTGAAATGACCTCCAACATTTCAGTGGGAACCGGCGCTGGCCACAGCCAGTCCGCGGAGCCCAGAATGATCCAGATGCTCACCGAAGACGGAAATCGCGTCGAATCCGGTGAGTACGACGCTTTCGCCGCAGAACTCACTGACGAGGATCTGCGCGGCTTCTATCGCGACATGGTCCTGGTGCGCCGCGTCGATGCCGAAGGCGCAGCCCTCCAGCGTCAGGGACAGCTGGGCCTGTGGGCACCGCTGTTCGGTCAGGAAGCGGCCCAGATCGGCATGGGACGGGCAGCCCGACCACAGGACTTCGTCTTCCCCACCTACCGTGAGCACGGACTGGCCTACACCCGCGGTGTCGAGCCCGAAACGCTGCTCGGCATCTTCCGCGGCCAGAACCACGGCGGCTGGGATCCCCAGGAGCACCGGTTCCACACCTACACGATCGTCATCGGCTCCCAGACTCTGCACGCCACCGGCTACGCCATGGGCATCAGCATGGACGGCGACGTCGGCACCGGTGACATCGATCGCGATACCGTGGCCATCGCCTGCTTCGGCGACGGCGCCACCTCGCAGGGCGATGTCTCGGAGGCGCTGACCTTCGCCGGAGCCTTCCACGCCCCGGTCCTCTTCTTCTGCCAGAACAACCAGTGGGCCATCTCCGAACCCACCCACGTCCAGACGGCCGCGCCCCTGTGCAAGCGCGGCGAGGGCTTCGGCGTTCCCGGCATCCGCGTCGACGGCAACGACATCATCGCGATGTACTCCGTCGCCCGTGCCAGCCTCGACTCGGTGCGCGCAGGGCACGGCCCGATGCTCATCGAGGCCTTCACCTACCGCCGCGGCGCCCACACCACCGCCGACGATCCGACGAAGTACCGCGACAAGGCCGAAGAGGAGATCTGGGAGGACCGGGATCCGATCACCCGCCTCAAGGCCTATCTCGACAAGCACACCGACACGAGCGAAGAGTTCTTCGCCGAGGTGGACGCCGAGGCCGACACCCTGGCCGCACGCATCCGCCACAACTGCATGACGATGGAGAACCCCGACGGCGTCGAGATGTTCGCCCACGTCACCTCCGAGCCCCACTCCCTCGTCGACGAGGAACGCGCCGGATTCCTGGCGTATCAGGCCTCGTTCGCCGATGCGGGTGAGGCCTGATGGAGAAGCTTCCCCTCTCGAAGGCGATCACCGCTGGAATGCGCAAGGCCATGGAGGACGACCCGAAGGTCGTCCTCATCGGTGAGGACATCGGCAAACTCGGCGGCGTCTTCCGTGTCACCGAAGGCCTGCAGAAGGACTTCGGTCCGCAGCGCGTCATCGATGCCCCGCTGGCAGAGTCCGGCATCGTCGGCACCTCGATCGGCATGGCCATCCGCGGCTATCGGCCGGTCGTCGAGATCCAGTTCGATGCGTTCATCTTCCCGGCCTACGACCAGATCGTCACGCAGGTCGCGAAGCTGTACAACCGGACGCTGGGCAAGGAACGCATCCCGATGGTCATCCGGGTGCCCTACGGCGGCGGCATCGGCTCGCCCGAGCACCATTCGGAGAGCCCCGAGACCGTCTTCGCCCACCATGCCGGCCTCAAGCTGATCTCACCGTCGAACGCCCATGATGCGTACTGGATGATCCAGGACGCGATCAAGAGCGACGACCCGGTGATGTTCTTCGAACCCAAGCGCCGCTACTGGCTGCGCGGGGACGTCGACACCGCCGACCGCGGCGGGAAGGGCATGCATGACGCCCGCGTCGTGTCCGAGGGCACCGACGTCACTCTCGTCGCCTACGGTCCGCTGGTGCCGACTGCGCAGGACGTCGTCTCAGCAGCCGCAGACGAAGGCAAGAGCATCGAGTTCATCGACCTGCGCAGCCTCAACCCGATCGACTTCACCACGATCGAGAAGTCGGTGGCCAAGACCGGTCGCCTCGTGGTCGCGCATGAGGCCCCGACATTCCTGGGGCTGGGCTCTGAGATCGCCGCGCGGATCACCGAACGCTGCTTCTTCAGCCTCGAGGCGCCGGTCATCCGGGTCGGCGGCTACCACACGCCGTACCCGGGATCGCGAATGGAAGAACACTATCTGCCCGACCTGGACCGCATCTTCGACGGTGTCGACCAGGCGCTGGCCTACTGAGCTGAGGAGAGTAAGCATGTCATTCGAATTTCCTCTGCCTGACGTCGGTGAGGGTCTGACCGAAGCCGATATCGTCGCTTGGAAGGTCGCCCCCGGCGACACCGTCACCGTCAACCAGATCCTCGTCGAGATCGAGACCGCGAAATCACTCGTCGAGCTGCCCAGCCCACAGGCCGGCACCGTCGACGCGCTGCTCGTCGACGAGGGGCAGACCATTGAGGTCGGAACCCCGATCATCCGTTTCGGAGGGGCCGGATCCGGCGCCGAGGCGGGCGGCGGTGCCTCCGCCGCCGGAGAAGCCGGTGCCAGCGATTCCGCCGCGACGGCCGAAACCGCGACGGACGACGACAGCGGGGCGACCCTGGTCGGCTACGGTGCGAAGGCGACCTCGTCGAAGCGCCGCCCGCGCAAGGGCGGCCCCGTCCCTGCACCGGCATCTGCGTCCGCACCGGGCGCTGCCTCAGAACAGCCTGCACCGGCTCCGGCCGCGGAACCTGCACCGGCTCCGCCTGCGGCACCTGCCCAGGGTCAGGCCGCGGGAGCCGCCGCACCTGCTTCCCCTGGAGCCGGGAGGCCTTTGGCGAAGCCGCCGGTGCGCAAGCTCGCGAAGGACCTCGGCGTCGATCTCTCCCAGGTGGTGGCGACCGGCCCTCACGGGGACGTGACGCGTGAAGACGTCCATGCCGCCGCGAACTCGGCCGCCGTCCCGGCCGCGGGTGCGACGGCACAGTCGGCCGCCTCGGCGAGTGCTCCGGGCGAGCTCGAGGAGCGGATCCCGTTCAAGGGCGTGACGAAGATGATGGCCAAGGCGATGGTCGATTCGGCGTTCACGATGCCGCACGTCACCGAATTCCTCGATGTCGATGTCACCGAGACGATGGCGATGGTTCGCCGGTTGAAGACCACGAAGTTCCTCGGCGAGGACGTCAAGGTCTCGCCGCTGCTCATCGTGGCCAAGGCTGTGGCCTGGGCCGCGGGGCGCAACCCGCGGATCAACTCGTGTCTCGAAGGCGACGAGATCATCGTCAAGAAGTACGTCAACCTCGGGATCGCAGCCGCCACACCGCGCGGACTCATCGTGCCGAACATCAAGAACGCGCACAGCATGGGTCTGGGCGAGCTGGCGCAGGGCATCCAGGAGCTGACCGCGCTGGCCCGCTCCGGCAAGACGCCGCCCGCCGATCAGGCCGGGGGCACGATCACCATCACGAATGTCGGCGTGTTCGGCGTCGATGCCGGCACTCCGATCATCAACCCCGGTGAGGCCGCGATCCTCGCCTTCGGCCAGGTGCGGAAGAAGCCGTGGGTCGTCGGTGACGAGATCGTGCCGCGTGATATCACCACGCTCTCGGTCAGCGCCGACCATCGTGTCGTCGACGGCGAGATCATCTCGAAGTTCCTCGCCGACGTCGGTCGCGGTTTGGAGGACCCGACCCTGCTGTTGGCCTGAGGCAGCTGCTCTTGAGTTGAGGCAGCTGTCCTCGAACTGAAGGCCTCCCCCTGGTTTGAGGGCCTTAACTGGGCTTCAAGCCACAAGCTTGTTTGAGACAACGGTTGAGCGCCGAGACCACTGTGCACGCACAGAGTTCTCGGCGCTCAACCGTTGTCTCGATGAATAGATGTGTTCTGTCTGCAGCGCTGGTGCGTCTCACTCGTCGAGGTAGGCGCTGTTGTTCTTCGGGCTGCCGTCCTTGACGAGACGCTTGGCCAGGCAGTGGTTGCGGTCGAGGCCCCAGGAGCGGCATTGGTCGAGAGCCGGTTCCGGGTCGCTGAAGCCGGTGTCGACGATGGTCACCCAGTAGCTTCCGTCCCGGTAGGAGGCCCAGTCGCCGCTGTGGATGAGGATCGATCCCGGATATTTGACCTTATTGGCCTCGAATTCGTCGAGGATGTCCTGTGCGGTCCAGGTCTTGCCGTCGGCTTCGAGGCCGACGTTCTTCGCGCTCACCTGTGTCACCCACTGGCCTTCGAGGTCGGCGGCTCTCTCCGTGCCCGTCTTCGTGTACGAAGCGAGCTGCTCCTTGGGGCTCTGCGACGGTTGGACCAAGTCCTCGGACGGGCTGGGGGAGGGCGACGCCGACTCGTCGTGACCGACATCGACGGGCACGGTGCCCGATGAGGGAGCGAGCCAGCGGATGCCGAAGAACGCCACGAGAGCGAGCACCATGGTCATGGCGATGATGACGGCAGTGATCTTGAGCCACTTGCGCGGTCTGGTTTCACTCTGCGCCGGGACGGTGGGAGGGAACTGCGGCGGAGGAGGAGCCTGCGGGCGCTGACCGATCGCGGCTTCTGGGGTGCGACCACTCCCGACAGCGTGCCTCTGATCGGCGCTTCCGGGCCATTGCGCGTGTGCGGACTGAGCGTGTTCGTAGAAGGGGTAGCGTCCTGCGGGAGCGAATACGTTGCTCGCTCGTGCCTTCGAGATCGACTGTTCCCCGGTGTGCCGTTCGAGATACTCGTAGTAGGTCGAGTTGTCGAATTCGGCAGGCGAATGGCCCGCCTCACTCCCGTACGACGGGTTCTGACCAGCGTGTTCGTTGTGTTCTTTCTGCCAGTCGTCGCTTGTCGCCGGACGAATGCGCGGCCTCTGTGGAACGTCGCTCATCGGTCCTCCTGAGTGCCAGGTGTGGTGGCAATCATCTTCTAACCTTGGCACGAGTCACGCAGGCGTTCAACACGATCGCAGGCAGGACACGTTGCCGACGAAAGCCTACTGCGGATTTCCCCGTGTTGCCTTGGCCCCAGCTGGGAAAGTCCCTGTGAAGGTCCGCGAATGCGTGCGACAGCCGTGTGTACGGCACTCCGGCAGGCCGGCGAACCGAGGCTTCCGTCCCGGGGAATCGACGGCCCGAGGCGAGCCGTGGACCCGAGACGCCGACATGCGATTCGCGGTGACAGCGTCGATCGTCCCCGGGGCGCGCGCCGAACCCCCGGCCGACGGTGCGGATTGAATTTGCTCTGCGCCCCCGACCCTCAGTAGGATTGATTCTTGTTGTGTCGTACCAGAGCGGTCTCCGATCGATCTGCTAAGACCGACATGGTGCTCACCCACCGCTGCACTCCAGCTTCGGCCATCTCTCACAGGCTACGGCTTCAGCGCTGGTGAGACATCTCGCCCGAACGGGCAAACCTGTTTTGGCGTACACAATTTTCACGGCGAACGTCGCGCACCGGGTCGCACCGGATGCGAGTCGGGCGAGGGCGACTCAGGCCGCCTCGGCTGCGACCGTGGTCGGGCACGCTCGACCAGGTGGCATTCGCGAGAATTTGTTGATGTCTTCCGACATCGGCGCAAGCGAGCGGGGAGATCGCAGCAGCGATATCCCGCAAGAGCTTGTTTCGAGAGTCGGTAACTTGTGAACTGGAGGAGAGACATGGCAGCAACCTGCCAGGTAACCGGGGCCGTCCCCGGTTTCGGACACAATGTGTCCCACTCGAAGCGCCGCACGAAGCGTCGCTTCAACCCGAATATTCAGAAGAAGCGGTACTACGTTCCGTCTCTGCGCCGCAGCGTCACCCTGACCGTGTCCGCCAAGGGCATCAAGGTCATCGACGCGCGTGGAATCGACGCCGTGGTCAACGAACTGATTGCCAAGGGAGTGAAGCTCTGATGGCCAAGGCCCAGGATATTCGTCCCATCATCAAGCTCAAGTCGACCGCCGGCACCGGGTACACCTACGTGACCCGCAAGAACCGCCGCAACACCCCGGATCGCATCGTGCTCAAGAAGTACGATCCCGTCATCCGCAAGCACGTCGATTTCCGAGAGGAGCGCTGAGCGCACATGGCTAAGAAGTCCAAGATCGCCCGCGACAAGCAGCGTCGCGTCATCGTCGAGCGCTATGCAGAGCGCCGCGCAGCTCTCAAGCGTCAGCTGACCCACCCCGATTCCACCGATGAGCAGCGCGAGGAGGCACGCCTCGGACTGCAGAAGCTTCCGCGTGATGCCTCGCCCGTTCGCGTTCGCAACCGGGACCAGGTCGATGGTCGTCCGCGTGGTTACCTCCGCAAGTTCGGGCTCTCCCGAGTTCGTTTCCGCGAAATGGCTCACAACGGCGAGTTGCCCGGAATCACTAAGTCGAGCTGGTAATCTCGAGGAAGTTCGTCATCGGAAAAACGGACCGGTGACCGACCGACTTGTCCTAAGGAGGACACTTTTATGGCTAAGAACCGCAGTGAGCTCGTTGCAGAAGTTGCCGAGAACTCCGGCCTGACTCAGAAGCAGGTCTCGGATGTGCTCGATGGTGTCTTCGATGTCTTCTCCGACGTCGTGGCCAAGGGCGAAAAGCTCACCATCCCCGGCTGGCTCTCCGTTGAGCGCACCGAGCGTGCCGCTCGCAAGGGTCGCAACCCTCAGACCGGTGAAGAGATCCAGATCAAGGCCGGTTACTCCGTCAAGCTGTCCGCTGGTTCGAAGCTGAAGGGCGCCGCTGGCAGCCCGAAGTGATCGACGCAGCAGCGTCGAATGGCCCGGACCCGATGGTCCGGGCCATTTGCTGTTCGCGCCGAGGCGACGTCCGCGGCGCTGCCCCGCGCCGAGTTCCCGCCCACCACGCTGCTCCGCGCCGAGGCGGCGCCCCGAGATCTCGGCCCCTCGGCGGTCTCCCGGTTGGCTGAGGCGCGGCGCCCAGCGATATCCTTGAACCATGTCAGAAGGGGCGGTCCGCGCGCAGTGAGTTCTCCAGTCTTCGAATCGATCACCCGGTTCGCCCAGCGGGCCTCTGTCCCCATCGTGGTCTTCCTCGGCTGCGGGGCCGGCTTGGCCGCTCTGTTCTTCACCGGTGCCGCGAATCCCACTCTGCTCAACGACCCGGGCACTGTCGTCCGTTTCGGTCTGCCCGCAGCGAAGTTCGTCTTCAATATCGCGATGTCCCTGACTGTCGGCGCCCTGATGTTCGCAGTCCTCATCCTGCCGCGCACGGCCGGCGGTCGCGACCGGCGGCACAGGGCCAGCACCGCGGACCTCCCTCTCGACCCCCTGTGGACGAAGGCGCTGCGGATCGCCGAGTACTCCTCGGTGGTGTGGACGCTCTCCGCTGTCGCCGTGCTCGTCTTCTCCTTCGTCGACACCGTCGGTGCCCAGGCCTATCTCGACTTCTCGAATCAGCTCGGCGTGTTCGTCACCCAGATCGCCTATGGTCAGCTGTGGGTCCTCATCGTCGTGCTCATCGCCATCGTCTCGACACTGTGCTTCGGCACTCGCTCCCACGTCGGCATCGCCGCCGCCGGGGTCCTCGGCATCGGAGTGATGATTCCTCTGGCGCTGATGGGCCACTCCGCCGAAGCTTCCGGACATACCCAGGCAGTCAACAGCCTCGGCCTCCACATCTTCGGTGCGACGATCTGGCTGGGCGGGCTCTTCGTCATCGCCCTGCTCGGTACCCGACTGGCGGAGTCGAAGAACCTCAAGCCGGTCGTCGAACGCTATTCGACGATCGCGCTCATCGCCTTCGGTCTCGTCGTCTTCTCCGGAGTCGTCAACGCGCTCCTGCGTGTGCATAGCCTGGACGATCTCATGACCGGCTACGGGGAGGTCATCCTTGCGAAGGCGTTCGCCACGGTTCTGCTCGGTCTCATCGGGTTCTGGCACCGGCAGTTCGTCATCGCACGGCTGGGCACGGCCGCCTCGGCGACGGTGGAGTTCTGGCGCCTCATCACGGTCGAGTTCGTCATCTTCGGCGCCACCATGGGTCTGGCTGTGGCCTTGGCGCGCTCGCAGCCCCCGGTTCCGCAGGAGCCCGTCGGCAACCCCACACCGACCGAGATCCTCACCGGCGATCCGTTGCCTCCGAAGCCTGACTTCGCGCGGTTCTTCACCGAATGGGCGATCGATCCGCTGTGGATCGCGATCGCCGCAGGCACGTCGATCGCCTATATCGTCGCCTTCATCAATCTCCGTCGCCGAGGCGACAAATGGCCGGTGCTGCGCCTGATCAGCTGGCTGGTGGGGATGGTCTTCCTCGTCTTCGTGACCTCCGCCGGGCCGCGCGTCTACGGTGAGGTGCAGTTCTCCTCGCACATGATCGAGCACATGCTGCTGGTCATGGTCGTACCGCTGCCGATGGTCCTGGGCGCACCGATCACGATGCTCATGCGGGCGACGAAGGCCCGTCGCGACGGTTCCGCCGGTGTGCGCGAATGGGTGCTCTGGCTCGTCCACACCCCGTATCTGCGCTTCTTCGCGCATCCGATCGTGGCCAGTGTGAACTTCGCGGGCTCTCTCGTCGTCTTCTACTACTCGGGCATCATGTACTACGCCCTCGACACTCACATCGGGCACGAACTGATGATCGCCCACTTCCTCGGCGCAGGCTATCTGTTCGGCCAGGCGCTCATCGGCATCGATCCGGGCGTGGAACGACCGGCCTATCCGCTGCGCCTGGTGATGCTGCTGGTCACGATGGCCTTCCACGCGTTCTTCGGCATCTCGATCATGAGTTCGAACGTACTCATCGCCGGTGATTGGTTCGGCAACATCGGTGCCGGCTGGGGATATACGGCGATCGAGGACCAGCAGCTCGGAGGGGCCATCGCCTGGGGGATCGGAGAGTTCCCGACGCTGTTCGTGGCGATCATGGTCGCCCTGCAATGGGCGAAGTCCTCGGACAGGGAGGCCAAGCGCATCGACCGGCGCGAGGACCGCAGTCATGACGCCGAGCTGCGAGCCTACAACGAGATGCTCGCCACGATGGCCGAACGCGACGCGAAGCTCGATCACCGCCGGCGCTGAGCTGCTGACCCATTCGCGAGTGATACGCGGAACAAACCCGAGCGGCACGGCGGGCCGCATGCAGGTCCGCGCAGCTCGAGGAACGAAGCGGCGACAGTCGCCATTGTCAGGTCCGCCGAACATGCACACCCGATGTGCACGAATACACATGGCGAATTCTCGGATTCTGCCCAGGAGACTACCCAAAAGACTGTAATGTGACGCACACTGTTGCTCGGATGAGAAATATCCGGGCGCCCGATGTGCCAGGGCTCGGCCGATGATCGTCAACCGCATCGCAGCGGTGTGCGATGTTCGGACTGCCCCTCCATCGACGCAAGTGCTGATCGATTCGCGCATTCAACGGTGACGCGGATTGTGGAATTGAAGGAGTCGCATGAGTTCCCAGAACAACGCTGAGAGGAAGTCGATCCGCGCTCAGCTGCGCAAGGTCGTCGTCGCCTCGATGGCCGGAACGGTCGTCGAATGGTACGAATTCTTCCTCTATGGTTCGGCCGCCACGCTGGTCTTCAACCACATCCTGTTTCCGCCTTCCGACAACCCGCTCACCCCGATCCTGGCCGGCTTCGCCACCTACGCGGTCGGCTTCATCGCCCGCCCCATCGGCGGCATCGTCTTCGGGCACTTCGGCGACAAGTACGGGCGCAAGAAGCTGTTGCAGCTCTCGATCGTCCTCGTCGGTGTGGCCACCTTCCTCATGGGCTGCCTGCCGACCTATGACGCGATCGGTGCCTTGGCGCCGATCCTGCTCGTGCTGCTCCGCATCGTCCAGGGCTTCGCCGTCGGCGGTGAGTGGGGCGGCGCTGTCCTCCTCGTCGCCGAGCACGCGCCGAACAAGGAACGCGGCTTCTGGGCTTCCTTCCCCCAGTCGGGTGTGCCTCTGGGCAATCTGCTGGCCACCGCAGTGCTGTTCATCCTCACCGCGACCCTCACCGAAGAGCACTTCCTCTCCTGGGGCTGGCGCGTGTCGTTCTGGCTCTCGGCCGTCATCGTCCTCATCGGCTACTACATCCGCACACGTGTCTCCGACGCCCCGATCTTCGACGAGGTCCAGTCGGAGGAGATCGAGGAAGGGGTCGACTACGGGGTCAAGGCCGTGTTCAAGCGCTACCCGCGTGAGGTCTTCGCAGCGATGGGCCTGCGCTTCGTCGAGAACATCCACTACTACCTCGTGGTGACGTTCTCGATCACCTATCTCGCGACCCAGGTGAAGATCGAGTCGAGCGAGATCCTCGGTCTGCTGCTCGGCGCGCATGCGATCCACGCGGTCCTCGTTCCGCTCGTCGGCGCGGCCACCGACCGGGTGGGACGGCGGATGCCCTACGGCGTGGGCATCGTGCTCACCGCCAGCTGGGGGTTCCTCGCCTTCCCGATGTACGACACCGGCAGCGCCGTCATGATCTTCCTCGCGCTGCTCCTGGGTCTGATCTTCCACGCGCTCATGTACGCCGGGCAGCCGGCGATCATGGCCGAGATGTTCCCGACCCGCATGCGCAACTCCGGCGTCTCGACCGGCTATCAGGTGACCGCGATCGTCGCCGGCTCCTTCGCGCCGATCATCGCCACCGCGCTGCTCGATGCGTTCGGCTCCTCGATCCCGATCGCTCTCTATCTGCTCGTCGCCGCGGCGATCTCGTTCATCGCACTCATGTTCACCCGCGAAACGAAGGGCATCGACCTGCGTTCGCTCGACCACGCAGACAAGGTCCGCCGCGGAGTCGCCTGAATCGGTTCACGCCGGGCCCCAGCCCGCCCGGCGGCGGTGCCGCTGAATGCCGGCACCGCCGCCCCCTCCGAGGGTGCATGATGAGCCCGGGTGCATGATGGACGGGGACCGCAGAGAACAAGGAAAGGACATCGGCATGGGAGATCTTTCGAACAGGCGCGCACTCGTCACAGGCGGTGCCTCCGGACTCGGCAAGGCGATCAGCCGGGCATTCGCGCAGGTCGGCGCCCGCGTCGTCGTCGCCGACGTCGATGCTGAGTCCGCGGAGGCCGTGGCCGCCGAGGTCGGAGGCGAGGCATGGGCAGTCAACCTCGCGGACACCTCGGCGCTGGACGGGATCGACCTCGATATCGACATCCTCGTCAACAACGCCGGCATCCAGCGGATCCACCCGATCACCGAGTTCCCGCTCGAGGAGTGGCGTCTGATCAACACACTCATGCTCGAAGCGCCGTTCGTGCTCACCAAGGCCGCGCTGCCGAAGATGTGCGAACGCGGTTGGGGCCGGATCATCAACGTCTCCTCCGTCCATGGGCTGCGCGCCTCGGCGAACAAATCCGCCTATGTCGCGGCCAAGCACGGGCTGATGGGGCTGACGAAGACCACCGCGCTCGAGGCCGGCCCGCACGGGGTGACCTGCAATGCGATCAACCCCGGCTATGTGCTCACGCCCTTGGTCAAGGGGCAGATCGCGGACCAGGCGAAGACGAACGGCATCAGCGAGGACGAGGTCCTCGAGCAGGTGTTCCTCGGACATTCCGCGGTGCCCAAGCTCGCTGAACCCGAGGACGTCGCGGCCATCGCACTGTTCCTCGCCGGTGAGCATGCCGCGGTCGTCAACGGCAGCGCCCACAGCATCGACGGGGGCTGGTCCGCGGCCTGAGAGGTGCGGCTCAGAGGACCTCGAGCACGCTGCGGACGCCGGAATTGCGCAGCGACTCGTGGCGGACCGAGGCCCAATAGGAGACCCGCTTCGAGAACTGCTCGGGCAGCACCTGCACCAGCCGTGAGCTGTCGCGGGCGACGAAGTCCGGGAGGATCCCGATGCCCACCCCATTGGAGGTGGCGAGCACGTGCGCATGCACCGAGGTGGAGCGGAAGAAGCCGTTCCCGCGTGGGAGGGCGTCGGCCGCCTCGTCGAGGTCGTCGACCTGCAGTGAGTTCTCGATGTAGTAGATCATCCGGTGTTCGGCCAGATCATCGAGCGTGCGCGGCATGCTGTGCGTGGCGATGTAGTCCTGCGAGGCGTAGAGCTGGAGTCGGTAGTCGCGGATGTGCTTGGCGATGGAGCGCGGGGCATCGGGACGACCGACGACGACCTCGATGTCGACTCCGGACCGGTATTGGCGGGCTCTCTGCGTGGCCGTGATGAGTTCGACCTGCAGTCCCGGATGCCGGTGCTGCAGCGCTGTGAGCGCGGGCACCGCGTACTCGAGTGCGAACGCCTGCGGGCAGGCCAGACGGATCGTCCCCGCCAGGGCGGAATTCGTATGCGCGTCGATCCGGCCGAGCGCGGCTTCGATGTCCTCCGCGATCGGCAGGAGCTGGCGTCCGGCCGCGTTGAGCTCCCAGCCGTCGGGGGAGGCCACGAGCACTCGTTCCCCGTAGGCCTTCTCGAGCGCGGTGATGCGCCGGGACACGGTCGTGTGGTTGAGGCCGAGGCTGTGGGCGGCGGCCGTGAACTTCCCCAGACGGGCGACGGCGAGGAGTGTCAGCAGATCCTCGGGGGCGATCTGCGGACCGGATCCGCCAGGTGCATAGGAGGCCATAGTGGCTCCATTCTATCTGCGTGTGCGCACATAACCGGTGCGCAATAGGTGAGGGGCCGGACCGGACTTCCGTGCTATGACTGGCGTAATGTGAGAGAGAACACTGCATACGCGCTGAACATGATGCGAGGAGGCATATTATGTCGACGATTGGATGGGTGGGCCTGGGCAATATGGGCCGCCCGATGACTGCGAACCTGGTCAGGGCCGGGCACACCGTCAACGGTTTTGATCTCGTGCCCGAAGCCGTGGCCGCGGCCGCCGAGAACGGCGTGACGCCCGTGGATTCGATCGCCGAGGCGGTCGCCGGCGCCGATATCGTCTTCACCATGCTGCCCAAGGGCGAGCACGCCCGCACGGCCTACCTCGAATCCGACGGCGTCCTGGCGAATGCGGATACGAAGACCCTGCTCGTCGACTCCTCGACGATCGACTTCGACTCCGCCCGTGAGCTGCACGCCGAGGCGGCCGAGGCAGGCTTCCGCTTCGTCGACGGCCCGGTCTCCGGAGGTGTCACCGGTGCTGAAGCGGGCACCCTGACCTTCATGCTCGGCGGCAGCGAGGCCGACGTCGCCGAGGCGGTCGTCTTCATCAAGCCGATGGCGGGCAACATCTTCCACGCGGGCGGCGACGCTGCCGGTCAGGCCGCGAAGATCGTCAACAACATGATGCTCTCGATCAGCCTCCAGGGCGTCGTCGAGGGCGCCGTTCTCGCCGAACGGTTCGGTCTGAATGCGAAGACCTTCTACGACATCGCGAAGGTGTCCTCGGGCGACTCCTGGCCGCTGCGCACCTGGTACCCGGTGCCCGGGGTGACCGAGACCGCCGCATCGAACAACGAGTTCCAGCCGGGCTTCGCCACTGCCCTCATGCACAAGGACGTCGGGCTCGCGCTCGCCGGCGCGCAGACCCAGGGCGTCGACCTCCCTGCGGCGGCCCTCGTCCATGCTCAGCTGCAGAAGCTCATGGACGAAGACCTCGGCGGACTCGACACCTCCGCGCTGATCAGGAACATCGACCCCGACGCCGCGGGCCTGCCGAAGTAATCCGCGGTGCGGCCGAGCAATCGGCATTTCCCACGCTGTGCGTCGAGGGGCCGAGCTGAAACTCGCTCCGGCTCGTGGAAGACTGGAGGCATGAGTACGCCTGATTCGATCCCCGCGCTGTCGACAGAGGACATCGCCGCCATCACCGGAAACCTCGACGAGGTGGCCGAACGCGCCCGGGCCGCTGCCCGGGCCGGCGGCCGCAGCGGCGAGGAGGTGCGAGTGCTCCTGGCGACGAAGACGCAGCCGGCTGAGAAGATCCGGGTGGCCCTCGAGCACGGATTCACGCTCATCGGTGAGAACAAGGTCCAGGAGATCGTCGGCAAGGCCGACGCTCTGGCCGACCTCCACCCCGAGACCCACCTCATCGGACCCCTGCAGAGGAACAAGGTCAACCACACCCTGCGCCATGCGACCTGCATCCAGTCGGTCGACAACCTCGCGCTCGCGGAGAAGATCCACAACCGCCTCGAGGTGCTCGAGACCACCGTCGACTGCTTCGTCCAGGTCAACACCTCACGTGAGGACTCGAAGTTCGGAGTCGCTCCGGAAGACGCCGAGGCACTCGTCGCCGAGGTCCGGAAGCTCGAGCGGATCCGTCTGCGCGGTCTGATGACGATCGGCCTGCCCGGCAGCAGCGCCGAAGAGATCCGCCCGAGCTATGCCGATCTGCGCGAACTCAGCGAGAGGCTCATCACCGCCGGAGTCCTGCCCGCCGAGGCGACCGAACTGTCCATGGGCATGAGCAATGATTTCGAGCTCGCGATCGCCGAAGGCGCGTCCATGGTGCGCGTCGGTTCGAGCGTCTTCGGCGCTCGCGACTACTCATGAGCGGTCGAATCGGGTCCCGCTGCGTCCCCGGGGATCCCGTTGGGATCCGGCGGCGACAGCACCCATCCGTTCGATCGGGTCACATGATGACACCTGGGCGGCCGCCTCGGTGCCGGATCTGAGACCATGGAGTCATGACCAGCAGCTCGGAAGAATCCGCCGCCCCCACCGCCTCGGCGCCGTCCGCCTCCTCGCACGATGTCAAGGTCCGCGCCCCCGAACTCGTCGGACGCCGTTGGATGAACTCCGGCGGCAAGGACCTCACCCTGGCCGAGCTGCGCGGCAAAGTGGTCCTGCTCGACTTCTGGACCTTCTGCTGCATCAATTGCCTGCACGTCCTCGACGAGCTGCGCCCGCTCGAGGAGAAGTACGCCAAGGAACTGGTCATCATCGGCGTCCATTCGCCGAAGTTCGAGTTCGAACGCACCGTCGAGGCCGTCGACCAGGCCGTGGAGCGCTACCAGGTCGAGCACCTCGTCCTCGATGACCCCGATCTCGTCACCTGGCAGGCCTACACCGCCCGCGCCTGGCCGACCTTGGCCGTGATCGACCCCGAGGGCTACCTCGTGGCGACGATGTCGGGCGAAGGCCACGCCGCCGGCCTCACTGAGATCATTGAGGGGCTCATCGCCGAGCACTCGGCCAAGGGCACCCTCCACTCCGGTGACGGCCCCTACGTCCCACCGCCGGCACCGGAGACGGACCTGTTCTACCCGGGCAAGGCCACGAGGCTGCCCTCGGGGCACCTGCTCGTCGCCGATTCCGGTCACCACAGCCTCGTCGAGTACGACGCCGACGGGACCACGATCATCCGCCGCATCGGCACAGGCGTCCGCGGCTTCAGCGACGGAGACTTCGCCGCGGCATCCTTCAGCGAACCCGGCGGCATCACCGTGCTGCCCGAGGACCTCGCCCGCCAGGTCGGCTACCAGCTCGTCGTCGCTGACACCGTCAACCACGCACTGCGTGGGATCGACCTCGAATCCGAGACCGTGACGATGATTGCCGGCACCGGTGAGCAGCATATGGTCGGCGCGATCGACAACGTCCGCGGCAAGCACGGTGAACTGGGGCGATACGACGGTCCCGGGCTCGACGTGAAGCTCTCATCGCCCTGGGACGTCCTCTTCGTCCCCGCCACCGCCGAGGTGGTCGTGGCGATGGCCGGCAACCACACCATCTGGTCGTTCCGCCCCCAGGAGGGCACGATCCGCCTGCTCTCGGGCACGATGAACGAGGGACTGACGGACGGTGGCGGTGAGTACGCATGGTACGCGCAGTCATCGGGCCTCGACCTCACCCCCGACGGTCAGGTGCTCGTCGCCGACTCCGAGACCTCGGCGATCCGACGCCTCGATCCCTCCACCGGCGAGGTCACGACGCTCGTCGGCGTCGGGCTCTTCGACTTCGGGTTCCGCGACGGCCCGGCCGCCGAGGCCCGACTGCAGCATCCGCTGGGCGTGCGCAGCCTGCCCGACGGGTCGCTCGCGATCGCCGACACCTACAACGGCGCGATCCGCCGCTTCGACCCGACCACCGCCGAGGTGACGACTCTGGCCCGAGGCCTGCGCGAGCCCTCGGACATCCTCGTCATCGACGTCGGCTCGGCAGCCGCGGGCGAGGACTCAGACGAGGGCTCAGGCGAGGCCGAACTCCTCGTCGTCGAATCCGCCGCCCATGCGCTGACGCGGGTGAAGCTGCCCAAGGACGTCCAGAAGGTCGACGAAGGCGCCCTGACGACGAAGCGACCCTCGACCGAGATCGCTTCCGGGCCGGTGTCGATCAGCGTGAGCTTCACGGTGCCGGCCGGCCAGAAGCTCGACGACCGATGGGGCGATCCCACCTTCCTGCAGGTAACTGCGACCCCACCGGAACTCATCGTCTCCGGCGACGGCGGCTCCGAAGGGCTCGACCGCAACATCGTCATCAACCCCGATCTCGACGGCGGAGTCCTCCACGTGACCGCGCGGGCGGCCGCCTGTGACGGCGAGCCCGGCGGAGAGATCCCGCTCCACGCCGCCTGCCATCTCTACCAGCAGGACTGGGGCATCCCCGTCGACCTCGTGGATTCGGCATCCAAGGAGCTTCGCCTCGACCTCCGCGGCACCTGAGCCGGCGGCACGGCCCAGCCGGCGGCACGGCCCAGCTCGCGGAACCTGAGCCGGCGGCACGGCCCAGCCGGCGGCACGGCCCAGCTCGCGGAACCTGAGCCGGCGGCACGGCGACCGCGCGGCACGGCAGCCGCGTTTGTGGTCACAGAACCGAGGCGAAATCGCCGAATCGGGCTTTGCGCCTCGGTTCAGTGACCACAAACAGGCCTGTTATCCGACCGCGGGGGCCTCACATGATCGAGACGTCGCCCATCCGCCGCGGTTCGAAGCTGACCTGGGAGGACCTGACGACCACGGAACCGCCGAGGACGAAGGAGAGCTTCTCGTCGAGGTCGTGCTCGGCCGCGGTGACGATGTCCCGGTAGCGTCCCTTGACCCGCACTTCCACGGTCGAGGGAGTGAGCTCGAGGTCGTTGCCCGAGGCGGTGAGGCTGATCTGCGGTCTGCGTTCGAGCGACCAGGAGATATCGCCGATGATCTCGTTGTCCGTGTCGTAGCCGAAGACGCAGCCGGCGGGCATGAGGGTCTTCGATTTGACGCAGTCCTCGAGGTGGTCGGTGACCTGCTCGGTCACGGTCTCCTCGAGTTCGGCCGTCGGCTCGGGGGACAGCGTGATGGTGGGGGAGTCGCCGGGGGCGGTCACCTCGGCGCGTTCGGATTTCGACTTGAGATAGGTCGCGTCGAAGCCGACGAGGTAGCTGGCCGGAAACAGCACGGGTACGGAGCCGGCGCTGACGCCGTAGCCGTTGACCGTCGCCGTCGACGAACCCGAGACGTCCAGGGTCAGAGTCGGCCATTCCTTCTGTTCGATGGCCCACCGGTCGAAGAGCCCGGCGCTCGCCGGCAGCCTGACCATGGTCAGATCGATGGTCTGCTCCTGCGAGGACAGGGTGTAGCTGAGACGGACCTTCGCATGATCGCCGTCGACGGAGACAGTCTCGGCTTCGGCGTCTCGCGGCAGGTCGGGCGCGGCCGAGAGCACCTCACTGCTCAGCGCAAGCGTCGAGGACGGGGTCGGCGAGGACAGATACGAGAAGGCGCGGTGGGCGTTGCCGTCCTCGAGCGCGCCGATATACGCTTCGGCGGCCCTGGCGGGGGTGTAGACGGTGAGGTTGAGGAGGGGAACCGCTGCGACAGTGAGGACGATGATCGTCAACGCCGAGATCAGAAGCTTGCGCGAGGGTCGCATGGCTCTCCTGATTCGGTTGGGGACGGAGCAGGAACAAGTCTATCCGCCGGCTGTCACTCAACCGTGTAGGCGTGCAGCGCTGATGTGTCGACCTCGACGAAGACATGCGTGCCGACCCTGACGTTGCGCAGCAGTTCGGCGATCGTCGAGCCGAGTCCGGGATGGATCACCCCGAAGTCCGCTGCGGAGCGTCCGTCCGACACCCCGGCGAGATCGGCCAGGTCGACATCGAGGGCGAGCCCCATCTCGGTGTCGACCGGCGACAGCTTCGCCTGCAGGCAGGAGCCGCGATCGCGCAGGCCGGTGACGATGGCCTCGAACACCGTCGCCGAGGTGAATGCCGGGTCGTGCTCGTCCAAGGACAGCAGTGCAGCCCGCCAGCCGAGGGTGACGTAGACCTTCCCGTCGAGCTCGGTGCGGGCACGGACTGCCGAATGTCCGATGGACAGCCAGCCCTTGCGGGCCAGACCGGAGTAGACGTTCACGCCGCTGAGCTCGGCCGGCAGCGAGCCCTTGGGCTCGCTGACGATCTGCTCCAAAGAGCCGAACGCGACGAGCTGGTCCTTCTCGATATCGGCCACACCCGCCTCGGCGATGGTGTGGTCGGGCAGAGAATTCGAGCTGAACACGACTCCGCGGCCGTCGTGAGCGACGAGTTCGGCGAAGCGATTGCGCAGCCCCGTGCGCAGGTGACCCGGCACCGAGGCGAAGGGATCGATGAGCGTCAGCCACTTCGCGCCGGTCGCCCAGGCCGCAGCCAGAGCGAGGCGGGCGCGTTCGATGGCGTCGAGTTCGTCGATCCGACGACGCAGGACCTCCGGCCGCAGCCCGAATGCCCTCAGAGCAGCGGATTCGCTCGCAGCGACCGCCGATGCCGCCTCCCCAGATCCGGCATCGGCTTCGCGGAGATAGCTCCTCATCCACCTGCGCACACGCGAACGACCCGACCGGCGGCCGGTCGGGAAGCGTGGCGGGGGTGCGACGTGGGGCAGGGCGGCCACGGACAGCACCACCGAGGTGGTGCTGTCCGGGCTGCCCATGAGTCCGAGCATTGTCCCTGCTCGCAGACGGCCTAAGTCGATCTCGCGTCTGTCGAGCTGCAGCCCCGCGAGGGACAATTCATCGTTCAACGGATCTTAGAACTCCGCTGGATCGTCGGAGGCGTTCATCCGCCGACGGGTGATGATGACGGCTGCGGCGCCGACGGCGAGCAGACCGACGCCCAGCGCCAGCCCGGTCATCTCGGCACCGGTGCGCGGCAGGTCGCTGCCGCCGGAATCCGAGCCGTTGCCGCCTTCGTCGACCGCGGTGCCGTTGGTCAGCACCGTGAAGCTTCCGCCCTGGGGGTCATCGAAGCTCTCGGCCTGGGCACGCACGTTGTAGGTGCCGAGCACGGCCTTGACCTTCGCCTGGACGCCGAAGGTGACCTTGCCCTCGGAGTCGGCTTCCTTGGTCATCGTGTAGCGATCGACCTTGCCCTGGGCGTGCTCGACCGTGATGGTGACCTTCTCGCCGGGCTGGGCGCCGCTGACGCCGAGCTTGATGCCCTCATCGAGGAAGTCCTCGGAGCTGATCTCGGTCGGGTCGATGAAGAGGGCCTGCTCGGCAGCGGCCGGGGCCTTCTTCTCCTCGGAGCCGGGGCTGGCGGGACCGGTGGATTCGGGCGCCTCGTCCTCGGGCTTCTCGTCCTCGGATCCCTGTGCACCGTCTTCGGCGGCCGTGTCCTCGGAGTCCTGCTCGTCGCCGTCGGACTCGGTGCCGTCTTCTCCGGCTTCGTCCGTCTTGGGGGCCTCCGTGGTGGGTTCCTCAGATTTCGGAGCCTCGGCCTTCGGTTCCTTGGTCGGCTCATCGGTATTCGGGGCCTCGGTGGTCGGCTCGTCGGTGGGTTCCTTGGCCGGTCCCGGGTTGACTCGCTTGGCGGGTGCCTTGTCTTCCTTCTCGGTCTCCGACGGGCTCGGGGTGCTCGTCTCCGAGGGCTTTTCGGATTCGGTTTCCGTGGGCTTCGGGGCGTCAGTCTCGGACGGCGTCTCCGAGGGAGTCTCGGACGGTGTCTCCGAAGGCGTCTCGGACGGCGCCTCCGACTCGTCACCGTCGTCGATCGGACCGGTGGCGGAATCGCACTTGTCCTCGTTGCCCGGCTCGTCGACCTCGGAGGCCTTCGAGACGACCTCGAAGGTGACCTTCGAGGACTTCTTCTCCGACTCGAGGTCGGTGAGGTAGAGAGAGTACTTCCCGACAGGGACCTTGGCATCCTCGGTTACGGAGAAGTAGTAGGTGCCGGACACCTTGCCCTTCTCGTCGACCGTGAGCTTGGTCTTCGGGGAATATTCGGTGCCATCGGTGCCGACGACCGTCACCGTCGCCTTCTCGTCCGGGCTGAATCCGGTGCCGGAGAAGCCGATTCCCTTCTTGCGGTCCGCGATGTCGGCTCGGGACACCTGCGCCTGCGCAAGGGTCGCCTGAGGATCCGATTCATCGGGAACCGAGGAATCCGATTCGGAGTCGCTCGATGACTGCTCGTCGCCATAGGCGCAGAGCGGTTGTTGAGGTACCGAAGCGGTGGACTCTGTCGCTGCGAACGCCGGGGCGCCAGCAAGACCTGTCAATGCAACGGCTACTGCGGGGGCAAGCACAAGACGCGAGGTCTTCACAGTAATGCCTTTCGATTGTTGTCTACCCACGAAAGGCGATGGGACTCCCGGCATTCCTTGGCTTAAGAAGGGGAAGGCACCATCGTGCGCGGGTCCGTACAGCTCATTACTCTAAAGCATTCATCAGTCGCAGTGGGGAGACACACGGGGAAAAACCAGCCGAAATTGGAGAAATCGTTATCTGTTTGTGACATAGTTTCGGCGTGTCGCTCGGTGTCTCCGAGCGTGCGGGGAGCGGAGCGATTACCATCGGATACGTGACTCTCCTTTCCGACCGCGACATCCGCGCCGAGCTCGACTCCGGCCGCATCGCCCTCGACCCCTACGATCCCTCGCTGATCCAGCCGGCCAGCGTCGATGTCTGCCTCGACCGGTATTTCCGGCTGTTCGACAATCACAAGTACCCGGTCATCGATCCGAGCCTCGAACAGCCCGAACTCACCCGCTTCGTCGAGGCCGCACCGGGTGAGCCGTTCGTCCTTCATCCGGGCGAGTTCGTCCTCGCCTCGACTCATGAGCTCGTGACGCTGCCCGACGATGTGGCGGCACGCCTCGAGGGCAAGTCGTCGCTGGGTCGGCTCGGCCTGCTCACGCATTCGACCGCCGGTTTCATCGATCCCGGCTTCAGCGGGCATGTGACGCTCGAGCTGTCCAATGTCGCGACCCTTCCGATCACGCTGTGGCCGGGGATGAAGATCGGTCAGCTGTGCTTCTTCCGCCTCAGTTCCTCGGCGGTCAACCCGTACGGCTCGCAGGCCACGGGCAACCGGTATCAGGGCCAGCGCGGTCCGACCGCCTCGCGTTCGCATCTCAACTTCTACGGGAGGGAGATGTGATCACCCGCCGCGAACTGCGGCTGCAACGCGAAGCCGCCGAACGCGCCGCTCGCGAACAGGCTGCCGGTGCTCCCGGCGTCCAGGCCGCCGGAGGCTCGATCGCGCCCGAGGCCGCTTCGGCCGGCCGGCGCAGGACCGGGATGCCGTCGACCGGCAGGCCCGGATACGGCGCGCACAGTGCGTCCGCGCCGAACGACACACCCACCTCGGCGGACCTGCGGGGATTCCACCTTCTGCTCCTCGACGCCGATGTCGAGGTCTCCGATGTCCTCGCGCTCATCCACAACAAGCTGCCGGACCTGCAGCCGCGCCTCGACGAGCACGGGCAGATGCGGCTGAGTCGGCATTCCCGCCTCAGCGCCGGGGTCGATCTCGACCCTGCTGACGCCGCGGCGCTCGAGGTCCCCGACTGGGCCCGACATGCGATCGTCCTCGACTGCCCCCGCGACCGGCAGCCTGCTCCGCCGCCGGAGTGGTTCGCGGATGCGGACGGCCTCCACGAGGCCTTCCCGGCCGGAATGCCGGAACGGGAGGAGGAGCGGATGCTCAGCCTCATGTTGTCGGTCGCCTCCCGGCTGCACACGGGCGTCCGCCTGGCCGACGAGCCCGAACTGCCGACGCGCGTGATCATCCCCGACCCCGATGCGAAGGTCGACCTCTACCTCTACTCGCCGTATTGGCTGGAGCCGAAGGTGGCACTGGACTTCGTGCGCCGGCACGCCCCGCACGCCTTCCAGCAGGCGCTGCCCGCCCCCGATGAGGATGTGCTGGCGCAGGCGAGCATCGACGACCCGCTCTTCGACCCGTCCGCCCCCGTCATCCTCGACGGCTATGCCCTCCTCGTTCCGCTTGGGGAGATCGCCGAGAGCGCCGGCAGCCTCGAGATCCGCGTGATGGAGGCCGAATGGGTCCCGCCGATCATCGCCGCGCATTCGGACGCTCCGCAGATCGAATACCACGTGCACTGGATGGACACCGAATCCCGGCGCTACCAGCCGAACCAGGGCCGCCGGTTCCGCAGGATGCGGGGCGAAGTGGCGCGCCTCACCGACGCGATCGCAGCCGAGCTCCTCGTCGGCTGCAACGGAGTGGGGCTCGACGAGAACGGCTTCCTCGTGACCAGCCGCCAGCTGCGCGAATGAGTCCCGCCGAGCGCGCGAATGATCCCCTCCATCTGCGTCTGTGAGACCCGTCATGGCGGGCGAGGGGCGTGCATATCAGAGCTCGCCTGATTGGGGAAACAACGTCTGGCCGTGCGAAAATGAGCCCACGAACCTTTCCCACATACGGGCATATGATGGAGGTGGCTGCTGGTGATAGCCATGACAGGTGCCTTCTTCGGCGCGTCTGTCATCGCCTACCCCCTGGTTCGCCTCCTCGGCCGCAGCGGCTTCTTCTACCTAGCCCTCGTCCCCCTGACCGGACTGCTCTTCAGCCTGTCGACGATCCCCGATCTCTTCGGACCGGACCCGCGGCCCTTGGTCGAGACGCTCGACTGGCTGCCGGCGCTCGGGCTCGAAGGCGTGTTCCGACTCGACGTGCTCTCGTGGATCATGTCGCTGCTCGTCACCGGCATCGGGGCGCTCGTCTTCGTTTACTGCGCTCGCTACTTCCCGCCCGACGAACCCGGACTGGCCCGCTTCGCCGGCATCTTCATGGCCTTCGCGGGCATGATGTACGGACTCGTCGTCGCCGACGAGCTGCTCATGCTCTATCTGTTCTGGGAAGGCACCACCGTCTTCTCGTATCTGCTCATCGGCCACAGCCAGTCCCGCCGACGCTCCCGCCAGGCGGCCCTGCAGGCGCTGATCGTCACCACCGCCGGCGGCCTGGCCATGCTCGTGGGGATGGTCCTGCTCATCACCGCCACCGGCACGGGGCGGATCTCGGCGCTCATCGACCGCGCCCAGCTGGGCATGGACACCGGGCCGGTCATCGTCTCCGCGGTCATCCTCATCCTCGTCGGCGCGATCTCGAAGTCCGCCCTCATGCCCTTCCACTTCTGGCTGCCCGGTGCCATGGCCGCCCCCACACCGGTCAGCGCCTATCTCCACGCCGCGGCCATGGTCAAGGCCGGCATCTACCTCGTGCTGCGTCTGGCACCGGGCTACAACAACATCCCCGGCTGGTCGGAGACGCTGCTCACGCTCGGTCTGCTGACCATGTTCATCGGCGGCTGGCAGGCGCTCAAGCAGACCGACCTCAAACTGCTGCTGGCCTTCGGCACGGTCTCCCAGCTGGGCTTCCTCACGACGATGGCCTCCTTCGGCACCCCGGACATCACGAAGGCGGCGCTGGGCCTGCTCATCGCCCACGCGCTGTTCAAGTCCTGCCTGTTCCTGTGCGTGGGCATCATCGACCACCGGGCCGGCACCCGTGACCTGACGAAGCTCTCCGGCGGCTGGAGGGCCTTCCCCGTCGTGGCCGTGTGCGCGACGGTCGCGGCCGCCTCGATGGCCGGGGTGCCCCCGCTGCTCGGCTTCGCAGCGAAGGAGGCCGCGTACTCGACCCTGCTGGCGTCTCCGGACAAGACCTCGGTCATCGGGTTCATCGGCATCATGATCGGCTCGATCCTCACCGTCGCATATTCGGCCCGGTTCGTCTGGGGCGCCTTCTCGTCCAAGCCCGGCGTCGACGACATCGCCCGCCGCGACGAGAAGCTCACTCTCGTGATCTCCCCGATCATCCTCACCGCGCTCACCCTGGCGCTGGGCCCGGGGGCCGGTCTCCTCGACGGCTACTTCTCCGCCTGGACCTCCGCGCTGCCGGTCGTGGCGGCCGGGGACGGACACTACCATCTCGCGCTGTGGCACGGCCTCGAACCGGCGCTCGCCTACTCGGCCGTGACCATCGCCGCGGGTGCCACGCTCTTCGTCCTCCGCCGTCCGTTCGCGATGGTGCAGACGACGCTGCCGTCGGGAATCGACTTCCACGAGCTCTACCGGAAGATGATCGGCTGGATGGAGGCGCTGGCCCTGTGGGTCACCGCACGCACCCAGCGCGGTTCGCTGCCGTTCTACCAGGGAGTGGTCTACCTCGTCCTCGTCGCGGGAATCGGGCTGGCCGTCATCGTCAACGACACCTGGAACATCGAGTTCCGCCTGGCCGACACCCCTCTCGACCTCATCGTCGCCTCCGTCCTCATAGTCGTCGCGATCGCGGCGACCAGGGCGAAGAAGCGCTTCACTGCCGTCGTCGTCACCGGCATCTCCGGCTATGCGATGGTCGCCTACTTCGCCTTCGTCGGCGCACCGGACCTGGCCCTGACCCAGGTGCTGGTCGAGACCATCACGATCGTCGTCTTCGTCCTCGTCCTCCGTCGCCTGCCGGCACGCATCGGTGAGTCCACCGGCCGCTTCACCCCGGCCTGGCGCGCGATCATCGGCGGTGCCGTGGGCATCACGGTGATGCTCGTGGTCCTCATCGCCGCGGGAGTGCGCGTGGCCGATCCGATCTCGACGGACTTCGGCCAGCTCGCCTACGAGATCGGGCACGGCCGCAACATCGTCAACGTCACCCTCGTCGACATCCGCGCCTGGGACACCATGGGCGAGATCTCCGTGCTCGTGGCCGCAGGCACGGGTGTCGCCGGGCTCATCTTCGTCCGCGGACGCGAAGGCTACCTCCACCGTTTCGAGAGGAAGAGAGACGGCACCGAGGCGGCCGGCCGGGTCCGCTTCCAGCCCGTATCCGAAGAGGTCTCCGACATCCACCATCCGGGTCGCGAGGGCCTGTCGCAGAAGCGCGTGTCCTGGCTCATCGCCGGTCGGACCCTGGCCCCGCGCAACCGCTCCATCATCCTCGAGGTGACCGCGCGCCTGATCTTCCACGCCGTCCTCGTCTTCTCCGTCTACCTCCTCTTCGCAGGCCACAACGATCCCGGCGGCGGCTTCTCCGGCGGCCTCGTCGCCGGGCTCGCTCTCGTCGTGCGCTATCTGGCCGGCGGCAAGTACGAACTCGCCGAGGCGGCCCCCTTCACTCCCTCGGCGATGCTCGGCACCGGCCTCGTCACCGCCATCGGCACCGTCATCGGCGGCTGGGTGTGGGGTGAGACCGTCTTCGACTCCGTCTACCTCGAGGGCGATGTGCCGCTGCTGGGGCATCTGTCCTTCGGCACCTCGACGTTCTTCGACATCGGCGTCTACCTCATCGTCATCGGTCTGATGCTCGACATCCTCCGCTCGCTGGGCGCCGAGGTCGACCTGCATCAGGAGCGCGACGAGATGATGCTGGCCGACCGCATCCACGACAACTTCAACTTCTCCGAGAACATGGGCGCCACCGCCGAACACCGTGCCGTGTCCGAGATCATGGATCGGGTCAACGAGCTCGACGTCGACAACGGTGCGGAAGGGGGCCGCCTATGAGCATGCCCTTCGTCATGGTCCTGGCCATGGGCGTCCTCTTCGCCTCGGGCATCTACCTCATGCTCGAACGCTCGCTGACCCGCGTTCTGCTCGGATTCATCCTGCTCGGCAACGGCGTCAACCTGCTCATCATCCTCACCGCCGGCCGCGGAGCCCCGCCCCTGACCGACGGGAAGAACCTCTCGACAGCGGGCATGTCCGATCCGCTGCCGCAGGCGCTCATCCTCACGGCCATCGTCATCACCTTCGCCGTGACCGCGTTCCTGCTGGCGATGATCTACCGCTCCTGGAGGCTCATGCGCGCCGATTCGCTGCAGGACGACGACACCGACCTCCAGGTCGCGATCACGAAGGTCATCGACTCCGAGGCGGAGGCGAGCACGGACTACGACGACACCGAGTTCGGTGACGAGGCCGAATCCCCGATCACCGGTGCCGTGGACCTCGACGATGACGGCACGCCCGATGAGAGGGACGAGATCGCCGAGGAGATCGACGACGCCTCCACCCCGAACGAGGCCGATGACATCGCCGAGGCGGCCGCGAACTCACAGACGCGTGCGCACTCCGCCGACGAGGCCCAGGCGGCCGAATCGGCGCAGGAGGCGAAGCAGCCGGACGAGGAGTCCGATGACCTGCCCGAGAGGGGAGACCGGTCATGATCGATCTCCTGCCCGTCCTCGTTCCGCTGCCCGTGCTCCTGCCGCTCATCGGCGCCGGCATCGCGCTGATCCTGTCGAAGCACACGCGGGCCCAGAACATCGTCTCGATCGCCATCCTCTGCGCCGTCATGGTCATCGCCACGTTCATCCTCGTCGGCACCGACGCGCACGGGCCGCAGGTGGTCGCCATCGGCGGCTGGCAGCCGCCGGCGGGCATCGTGCTCGTGGCCGACAGGCTCTCGGCCCTCATGCTCATCGTCTCCGCACTGGTGACCCTGTGCGTGCTCGTCTACGCGCTGAGCCAGGACGCCAACGACGACTCGAACGAGACCCCGGTCTCCGTGTTCAACCCCAGCTATCTGGTGCTGTGCGCGGGCATCGCGAACTCCTTCCTCGCCGGGGACCTGTTCAACCTCTACGTCGGCTTCGAGATGTTCCTCGTCGCCTCCTATGTGCTGCTCACTCTCGGTGCCACAGCCGAGCGGATCCGAGCGGGAGTCACCTACGTGATCATCTCGCTCGTGTCCTCGGTCATCTTCCTCGCCGCGATCGGCATCATCTATGCCGCGACCGGCACGGTGAACATGGCGCAGCTGTCGGAGCGGCTGAGCGCTCTGCCGTCCGATGTGCAGATGATCCTCCACGTGATGCTCCTGCTCGGATTCGGCATCAAGGCTGCGATCTTCCCGCTCTCGTTCTGGCTGCCCGACTCCTACCCGACGGCCCCGGCCCCGGTCACCGCGGTGTTCGCGGGACTGCTGACGAAGGTCGGCATCTACGCGATCATCCGCACGGAGACGCTGCTGTTCGCCGATTCTTCGCTCCGCGTGCCCCTGCTCATCGCCGCCGGTCTGACCATGCTCGTGGGCATCCTCGGCGCGATCGCACAGTCGGAGATCAAGAGGATCGTGTCCTTCACCCTGGTCTCCCATATCGGCTACATGCTCTTCGGCGTCGCCTTGGGCACGAGCGTCGGGCTGTCCGCGGCGATCTACTACACGGTCCACCACATCATCGTCCAGACGGCGCTGTTCCTGGCCATCGGTCTCGTGGAGATGCGCGGCGGCTCCACCTCGACGCGGTCGCTGGGCGGACTGATGGTGCTCTCGCCCGTGCTCACGATCATCTTCTTCATCCCGGCCCTCAACCTCTCGGGCATCCCGCCGTTCTCCGGGTTCATCGGCAAGGTCGCGCTCTTCCTCGCCGGGTTCGATGACCGTGCCTGGCTGCCCACCGTCCTCATCGTCGCGGGCACCGTGACGAGTCTGCTCACGCTCTACGTCATCGGCCGTACATTCAACCTCGCATTCTGGCGCGACCCGGCCGATGTCGAGGAGCCCAATGCGGACCTCGTCGACGAGTTCGCCGACCGCAAGAAGACGCTGTTGGCCGGGCGGAAGTGGACCTCTCAGATCGGGGTGCCCCCTGCTATGGTGGTGGCCACCTCGGTGGTCGTCGCCGCCTCCCTCGTGCTCACGCTCGCGGCAGAGCCCCTGTGGGGGATGGCGGATCGGGCCGCCGTGAATCTGCAGACTCCGGTCGACTACGTCACCAACGTGCTCGGAGGTGAGGACGGATGAGTGCGAACCGTGCGCGGATGACGCGGGGCAGAGGCCTCGTCCAGCAGCTCGTGCTGGTCGTCTCTCTCGTCCTGCTGTGGCTGATGCTGTGGGACTCGGTGACCGTGGTCTCCGTCGTCTCCGGCATCGTCATCGCCTTCCTCGTCACCCGTGTCTTCTACCTGCCGCCGGTCGTGCTCTCGGGCCGCTTCAACGTCTGGCATGCGATGGTCTACGGCCTGTGGTTCCTCTACTCGGTCCTCCGTGCATCCGTCGAGGTCGCCTGGTACGCCTTCCGCAGGCGCGCCGTCGGCGCCGGTTCGGTCGTCGCCTGCGATCTGCGCACGAGCTCGGACCTCGTGCTCACGCTCATCGCCGACACCGCCAGTCTCATCCCCGGCTCGATCATCATCGACAGCGATCGTGCGATGGGCATCCTCTACCTGCACTTCCTCGACTGCGACTCCGAGGAGAAGGTGCGCCGGGCCAAGGCGCAGGTCTACCACATCGAAGAGCTGCTCATCCGCACGCTCGGTTCGCACCGTGACCTCGCCGCGCTGCGCTCCCGTCCCGATCCCCTGAGCGAGACGCCGGGAGGACGCGCATGAACCAGATCGTCATCGACGTCCTCATCGTCGCCGGTTCGGTGCTCCTGGCCGCTTCGGTGATCATCGCGCTCTACCGGATCGTCCGCGGGCCTTCGATCCTCGACCGCATGATCGGCACCGATGTGGTGCTCGC
This sequence comes from Brevibacterium renqingii, assembly GCF_017808105.1. Classification (GTDB taxonomy): domain Bacteria; phylum Actinomycetota; class Actinomycetes; order Actinomycetales; family Brevibacteriaceae; genus Brevibacterium; species Brevibacterium renqingii. The sequence continues at coordinate 334,499 of NZ_JADBHF010000001.1, forward strand.
GTCGATCATGTGCGGACTCGGCGGCTATATGGCCCTGTCCGACCGCACCGATCTGCTGCCCGTGCTCATCGTCCTCGCGATGCTCGGCTTCGTCGGGTCCGTGAGCGTGTCCCGGTACGTCTCGAAGTCCGATTCGATGACGCCCGGCGCCGAGGCGGGAGCGCTCAGCGACTTCTCCAACTCGGACTGGCACATGCCCCGGGACGGCCAGGGGAAGGCGACTGCCGAGGCCGCCTCCGGCTCCCCGGCATACTCCGAGGTCGACGAGGTGACCGAGATCGAGGACCCGACCTTCGACCCGCACGCCGACGCGGAGGGGGAGGGCCTGGGCACCGGCCCCGATCCGGGCCCTGACGATGCCGAGGACCAGGGGTCGGGAACCTCGGCGAAGAGAGGGGAGAGCAATGGTCCTTGACATCATCTCCGCCGTGCTCATCTTCCTCGGCGCGCTCCTGTCGCTGGCCGCGGCGGTCGGTCTCGTCCGCTTCGGCGATCTGCTGTCCCGGATGCACGCGAGTGCGAAACCCCAGGTCCTCGGCCTGATCCTCGTCGCCGTCGCGATCGCCATCCAGTTCCCGACCTGGGCCACGGTGTCGACTCTGGCGATCATCATCTCCTTCCAGCTGGTCACGATCCCCGTCGCCACGCATATGGTCGGTCGCGCGGGTTATCGCACGAAGCACCTGCGTCGTTCTATGCTGTATCGAGACGAACTCGCCGAGGCGGTCGACCGTGCCGAGGCCAGAGAACTTGCCTGGGAACGCCAGAGAGGAATCGGAACTGACCACCATGACGGCTGACAACCACAATGAGGCCCAACCGCTCGTCCTGGTCGCCGATGACGAACCGGACGTGCTGGGGGCAGTGGTGCCCTTCCTCGAACGCTCCGGATTCCGGGTGCTGCCCGCCAGCGACGGACTGCTGGCGCTCGACGAGATCCACCGGCACAAACCCGATGTCTGCGTCCTCGACGTGCTCATGCCCGGAGCCGACGGACGGCAGGTCCTGCGCCGACTGCGGCAGGAGGAGAACTGGGTGCCGGTGCTGCTGCTCACGCAGGTCGGAGAGGGAGTCGAGAGGGCCATGGCGCTGGAAGAGGGCGCCGACGACTACCTCAACAAACCCTTCGACCCGCACGAACTCGTCGCTCGGATCCGTGCCGTGCTGCGCCGCACCCGCAACGACGGCCCGCCCCTGGCCACGGCTCCCGTTCTCGTGTCGAGCTTCGGCCTGCGCGTGGACCGGGTCGGACGGCGGGCATGGCTCGGCCAGCGCGAACTCGTCGTCACCCCGAAGGGCTTCACCCTGCTCGAGTACCTGATGGTGCACAAGGACGAGCTCATCGAGCGCTCCCGTCTGCTCGAGGTGCTGTGGGGCTTCGAAGAGGCCGTGGGCACCCGCGCTGTCGATTCCCGCGTCGCCGAGCTGCGCCGGGTGCTCGGCGAAGACGCCGCCGAACCGAGGTGGATCGCCACTGTGCAGGGGCGCGGCTACCGCTTCGTCGGAGAGGTCCGCGGTGAGGACGGGCAGAGGCGCGTATGACGAACTTCCTTGTCATCGAAGTCCAGGTCTGGCTGTTTCTGCTCCTCCTCGTCCTCGTGCTCGGCGGACTCGCAGTCGGCGCGTGGTTCGGGTGGAGGCACCTGAAGAAGCGCGAGACCGAACTGCGGGAGTCCGTCGAGACGGCCGCGGCCGAGGACTCGCTGACCAAGCGCAACCGGATGCTCATCCGACTCGATCATGAGCTGAAGAACCCGCTCACGGCCCTGCGCACCTCGGCGGCGAGCATCCGCGAGGTCGTCCGTGACGGCGGCACGCTGTCCGAGGTGGAGCCTGCGGCCAAACAGGTCGACGTGTCGTCCCGGCGAGTTGCCCGCCTGCTTGCGGATCTGCGCAGACTCGCCGATGTCGAGACTCGCATCATCGAATACGTGCGCGTCGACCTCGATGCGCTCATCCACCAGGCCGTCGAGGACGCCTCGACTGCGCCCGGCGCCGAGGACCGGATGATCGTGGCCACCGTCGCCCGGGCTCCGTGGCGGCTGCCCGATGTCGCCGGCGAAGAGGACCTGCTGCTCACCGCGATCCTCAACCTGCTCGGCAATGCGCTCAAATACTCCTCGCAGGGCGAGGTCGTCGAACTGCGGGCCAATGAGCAGATCATCGACGGCCACCGCTGGGTCGTCGTCGAGGTCGCCGACACCGGCAGCGGCATTCCGCTGGCCGAGCAGGAGACCGTGTGGGACGAGCTCTCCCGCGGCTCCCGGGTGCGCGCGGTCGCCGGCTCCGGCATGGGCCTGTCGCTCGTGCGCGCCATCGTCACCCGCCACGGCGGCTCCGTGCAGCTGTTCAGCCAGGAGGGCGTGGGCACCTCGGTGCGCATGGTCCTGCCGGTGCTCGCCGACGCCGCGCCCGTGACCGTTCCGCAGATGTCCGATCACATGGATCGGGTCGTCGCAGGCTCGCGGCCCGTGCAGCCGACGCAGCAGGCGGATTCGGGGCAGGGCCCCGGGTTCCTTCCGCCGCGTCAGCCGAACGAGGCCGAGCTGCAGGGACGCATCCTCGGCACCCCGCGGCGGACCTCGAAGCGACGTCTCGAACGCATCGACGGCGCTCTCGTCAACCGGACCACGGGTGAGTCCGTCGCCGGCGGGCTGCCGCCGGATTCCGGACAGCACTCACAGTTCAAACCGCCGATGGCCCGACCGGACGGAGCAAACCCGGCTCATGGGCAGCCGCCGGCCGGTACCCAACCGGGCCCGCAGAACTCCGGGCAGCAGTATTCCGGGCAGCCGCCGGCAGGCAGTCAGCCGGGCCCGCAGACTTTCGGGCAGCCGAACAGCGGCCCGCAGCCGCCCCACCCGCAGGTTCGGCCGAATCTTCCGCACGGGCCGGAAGCGGGGTACCCGCACCGGCACGATCAGGGTGATCGGCGGTGATCCCGACCGAGTCCTCGACGTCAGCGAAGTCCTCAGCGAGATCCCGGATCACTGCAGCCGCCGGAGCGCTCGCCCTGAGTGTCGTCGTCAGCGGCTGCTCGGTCCTGCAGATCCGCACCGAGGACAAGGACGCCGGTCCGGTGCGGGTCTCCTTGGAGGAGACCGCAGGTCCCGAGCCCACGGGAGAGCCCACCGATGCGGGCGTGCCTGAGGGAATGTCGCGGAAGACGCTCAACCTCGGCGACACCTGCCCCGTGAAGATCAGCTTCGCCGTCGGTGAGGGGTGGACGGAGGGCAGCGGAAGCACGGATAGGATCCATGTCTTCACCCGCGGCACGGACAGCACCGATTCCGATGTGGTCCTGGTCAGCTGCAGCGACGAATACGGCGGCAGCCCGCAGGAAGTCGTCGATTCGAAGCGCCGCTACACCTTCTCCGAACAGGATTCCCAGGTGCTCTCCGAACGGACCGGGTCCCTCGACGCCGGAGAGTACTGGAGCTTCCAAGGGGAACTCGGACCGACCGAGATCCTGGCCATCAACAGCGAGCCCACCCTCATGTACGGCGTGCAGACCGGCTACAAACTCAACGGACGCCTCGTCAACCTCTCAATCGAGATGCGCACCCCGAAGGCTGACGCGAAAACAGCAGACGAGTTCGAGACGATGCTGCCGACGGTGACCATCGACGACCAGAGAGTCCCGTCGCCGAGCTTCAGATGAGGGCCCTCGCGGGGGCCGTCGCCCGGACGGCCCACGAGATCTGCCTGACGTTCGTCGTTGCGAACTAGGATGGAGCAATGACGATCCACGACGCAGTGACCCGACTTCTCGACGCCCGCCGCCTGCAAGGCCTCCTGACGAATCAGGCCGGCCGCGTCATCGCCCAGTACTCCTTCCTCAACTCCGAGGGCAACGCCTCGCTGAGCCATCTCGCCGATATCAGCGGAGAGCAGCCTCGCCGCATCACCCGCGGCGACCAGTCCGTCGGCCCGGTCGCACTGAGCGAGGACGGCACCATCGTCTTCGCTTCCAAACGCAGGGGCGAGGACGGCAAGGATGCCGAGAGCCCGAGCCTGTGGGCCCTGCCCGACAATGGAGAGGCCCGCAAGCTCGCCGATCATGAAGGTGGCTTCTCCCGGATCGAGATCAAGGGCGAGACCCTCGTCGTCGAATTCCCCGTCCACACATGGGCCGCGGACGAGAACGACCATCAGGAATTCAGCGCCGAACGCAGCGAAGCGAAGGTCAGCGGCATCCTCCACACGGGTTTCCCCATCCGCCGGTGGGACCATGACCTGGGCCCGGGCGAGCAGACCCTGGCCGTGGCGAAGCTGAACGAGGATGTCGACGATTTCCCCGAGGTCTCCGACGAGCTCAGCCGCCCGGCCGGTCTTGACTTCCGGTACCTGTCCCTGCCCTCGGGTCGGCTCGTCGACTGGGCTGTCGACGACGAGGCACGGTTCGTTCTCGTGCAGCTCGAGAAGCCGATACCCGGCCAGCTCGAGGCCAGCGAGATCTGGCGCATCGACCTCGACGGGGAGCCCGAACTGCGGCGTCTGACGAAACCGGCCGCAGACCACGGCTTCAGCATCGAGGCCATCAGCCCGGATGGGACCAAGGCTCTTGTCAGCCGCGAGCAGTTCTGGACTCCGCAGGCCAACCTCGCCGTCGAACTCATGGTCCTCGACCTCGGAACGGCGGCTCTGGAGCCGGTCTGGCCCGAGGCCGACTTCTGGTTCTCACCGATCTGGGTCGATGATTCGACGATCGTGGCCAGCACCGATGATCACGGGCGCGGCAGTGTCTTCGTCGGCAGCCTCGACGATGCTCAGCCTCGGCGCCTCGTCGGTGGAGAGGGGCAGAAGTATACGTTCTCGGGCCTCGCGCTGCGCGGGGACACGGTCGTCGCGACCGCCTCGGCGATCGATGTCGCGCCCCTGCCGATCTCGATCGACCTCGGCTCCGGCATCATCAGCGAGCTCGCGAACCCGGCGACCGTCCTCGACGAGGAGGGCACGCTGACCGAGGTGGAGGCCCGCGCCGAGGACGGCACCCTGATCCGTGCGTGGCTGGTCGTGCCCGACGGGGAGGGGCCGCATCCGCTCGTCGTCTTCGCCCATGGCGGTCCGTGGGGATCGTGGAACGCCTGGACCTATCGATGGAATCCCGGCCCCTTCGCCGCCGCCGGCTATGCGGTCCTGCTGCCGGACCCGGCGATCTCCACCGGCTATGGGCAGGCGATGATCGACCGTGGTCAGCAGCAGCTCGGCGGCACTCCTTTCACCGACATCATGTCGCTGACCGAGGCCGCGGGCTCACGTGCGGACATCGACGAGGAGCATATCGCTCTGGCCGGCGGCTCTTACGGCGGCTATATGGCCAACTGGGTCGCCGGGCACACGGGCAGCACATTCAAATGCATCGTCACCCATGCCTCCCTGTGGAACACCACCTCGATGGGTCGGACCACGGACAACGCCTCGTGGGATGCGGCGATGCGCGAGCAGTCGACGGACTATTCTCCGCACCTCTTCGCCGCCGAGATCGAGGTCCCCGTGCTCGTCATCCACGGGGACAAGGACTACCGGGTGCCGATCGGGCAGGGACAGGAGCTGTGGTTCGATCTGCTCACCCAGGCGAAGACCCCGCTCGACGCCGACGGCGACACTCAGCATCGTTTCCTCTATTTCCCGGACGAAGGACACTGGATACTCGGCCGCGGCAATGCCGAAGTCTGGTACCGCACCGTGCTCGCCTTCCTCGACACGCACGTGCTCGGCATCGATGCGAATCGGGCCCGCACACTGGGGTGAGCCGAGCCGGCTCGCCCTCGCGGGGAGGCCGGGCGAGAGGCCGGGGAGTGCTCGGGGAGGCCGGGTGAGGGTGCGGCGTCCTCGGGGAGGCCGGGCGAGGGTGCGACGTCCTCGGGGAGTGCCGGCCGAGGGGGAGGGGAGTGCTGCCGCTCAGCGTTGCGGGCTCGACCACTTCGCTCCGTTGGCCCAATAGGCCGAGATCTCCGTGAGGTCCCTGCCCTTCGTCTCCGGCGCGAAGCGGAAGACGAAGAGGAAGGCGAGCAGCGAGAGCACTCCGAAGACGATGAACACGCCCGCGCCGCCGATGAGGTCGAGCAGGCCAGGGAAGAACTGCGCGACGATCGCGTTGGCGACGAGGTCCGAGGTGAGCATGAGCGATGCTCCTAGAGCCCGGTACTTCGCGGGGAACGTCTCGCCCGCGTAGACCCAGACGAGGGACCCGAAGCCGAATGTGTAGCCCATTGTGAATGCAATGATCCCGATGACACCGGCGACCGTTCCCCAAGAAGTGCTTCCTGCCTCGCCGCCGAAGCTGAAGACGAGCACGAGCACGAGCGTCGAGACGATCATTATCCCGATTCCGGTGAGCAGAACGGGTCTGCGCCCGAGGCGGTCGACGATGAACATCGAGACGATGACCGCGATGAGAGCGAAGCTCTGCACGACCGCGGGCAGCCCGAGGAGCGAGCCGTAGCCGGTGAAGCCCATGGACTCGAAGATCGAGGGGGCGTAGTAGATCGTGGCATTGATGCCGGTGATCTGAATGAAGAACCCCAGCCCGATGACGAACATCGTGGCCTTGAGCAGATGTCCCCGGAACATGTCGACCAGATGCCCGCTCTCGGCCTCGAGCTCGGTCCGGATGAGACCGACTTCGTGGTCGATGTCGCGATCCGGTTCGAGGGCGCGCAGCGCATCTGCGGCTTCGGCTTCCCGCCCTTTGAGCATGAGCCAGTGAGGGGTCTCTCGCGCCCGCAGCAGCAGGATGAAGACGACCGCGGCAGGCAGCGCCGCGATCCCGAGCATGAGCCTCCAGGATTCGATGAGCGCCAATGCCCAGCACACCAAGTATCCGACGACGATGCCGATGACGGTGGTGACCTGGTAGGCGACGAGGAGGCCGCCGCGAACGTTCGTCGGGGAAGACTCCGCGATGAACACGGGGACGACGGCCAGGGCGATTCCGATGGAGACGCCGAGGAGCAGACGAGCCACCAGCAGCGACACGTAGCCGGGGGCGAAGCCGGAAATGACGGAGAAGACGATGTAGCCGCCGGCGATCACGAACATCGTCCGGCGTCGCCCGATGGCGTTCGAGATCGGTCCGCCGCAGAGGGCTCCGGCGATCTGGCCGATGACGACCGCGGTGGCGAGTCCTCCGAGTTCGGCATTGCCCAGCCCGAGATCGGTTTCCAAGAACAGCAGGGCCCCGGCGATGTTCGAGATGTCGTAGCCGTAGGTGATGCCGAGCGCGACCGCGGCGACAGCGACGATCGTGACGAGACGAGGCGCTCGTCTGAGATCTGTGAGGAAAGCCATGCGGCTGCTCCTTCTTCCATCAAGACAGAATGCGTGAATATGGTGCTCGTCACATAAAACCGGACAGGGTTACTATCTGTCAAGGGAAAAATATGACACCATGATGGTCGAATCATCGTGAAACCGAGCAGAAAGATGATCGATGTCGAAACTTGGCGTGTTCATGGAAGAGGAGCTGCGCAGCCAGCCCGAGATGTGGGATCAAGCAGCCGACCTTGCCGCTTCCTCCTCTGCGAGGCCTGCGGACGGTGAGCGCATCGCCGTCATCGGCTGCGGGACATCATGGTTCGGCGCGCAGGTCTTCGCCTCGCTGCGCGAATCGCTGGGCAAGGGGGAGACCGATGCCTTCACCGCAAGCGAGTTCCCTGCCGCGCGCAGCTACGACCGCGTGATCACGATCTCGCGATCCGGCACCACCACCGAGGTGGTCGCGGCCCTCGACGGTCTGCGCGACCGGGTGCCTGTGACCTCGATCCTCGGGGTCGAAGACTCACCGATCGGACAGCGTTCCACCCACGTCGTCGATCTCGGCTTCGCCGATGAGCGGTCGGTCGTCCAGACGCGCTTCGGCACATCGTCGATCGTCGCCCTGCGTGCCTGGCTCGATCAGACCGAGGAGCTTGCTGAGGCCGCGTCCGAGGCGAGGTCCGTGCTCGAAGGGGTCGCCGCGGATTTCGCCGAGGTCGACCCAGCCGTCATCGATGAGACTCTGCTGAGCGCGGAGCAGTTCAGCTTCCTCGGCATGGGGTGGACCTGGGGGCTGGCCAACGAGGCCGCGCTGAAGCTGCGAGAATCCGCCCAGGCATGGACCGAGTCCTACTCCTCGATGGAATACCGCCACGGCCCCATCGCCATCGCCGCTCCCGGACGCGTCAGCTGGCAGTTCGGTGAGCCGCCGGCAGGACTGCGGGAGCAGGTCGAAGCCACAGGAGCGCGATTCGAATATGCCGACCGCGATCCTCTGGCCGATCTCGTCCGCCTCCATGTGCTCGCTCTGCTCCGGGCTCGCCGGGCCGGAGTCGATCCCGACAATCCGCGGTCTCTGTCCCGATCGGTCGTGCTCGGCGGATGACCACGCGGGCGGAGATCCTTCGGGTGGCCGAGGGGCTGAACCTCGGTCGGGGACCGAGCGCACTCGCAGTCGACGTCGGAGGCACCGGCCTCAAGGCCGCACTGTTCGCCTCGAGCGGAGAGCTCGTCGACGCGGTCACCATGCCGACGCCCGAATGCGACAGCGGTTCCGGGACGGAGATCGTCGAACTGGTCAGCGACATCCGCGATGAATTCGCGGCCGAGCACGGCGACCATGAGATCGACGCGGCCGCCGTCGTCATCCCCGGAATCGTCGACGAGGACAGCGGGGCCGGCATCTACTCCGCCAATCTCGGGTGGCGGGACGTGCCCTTCCGCTCTCTGCTCGCCGAGCGGCTCGGCCTTGAGATCGCGCTGGCGCACGATGTGCGCTCAGCCGGCCTGGCGGAATTCGAATTCGCCGAGGCGATGCCCGACGATGCGATGATGGTCACCATCGGCACAGGGGTCGCCGCCGCCATCCGAGCGGAGGGCCGACTCATCTCTGCCGGAGGCTATGCCGGAGAGATCGGCTTCACCGAAGTCGCCGTGGACACCGCCGACGGTCTCTTCCGCGGACCCGTCGAGCACATCGCCTCGGCCGCCGCGATTGCCAAGCGCTACGCAGCCCGCAGCGGCACGGCCGTGGCGGGATCGCTCGACGTCCTCGACGCCGTCCATGCCGATGACCCGGTCGCTCGGGAAGTCTTCGCCGAAGCCGTCGACGCCCTCGGCGCCGTCTGCGCGCAGCTCGTCGCCGTCACTGCCCCGGAGACGATCGTGTTCGGCGGCGGACTCAGCGGCGCCGATGAGCTCATCCGCGGTGTCGACACCGCGATGCGCCGCCGCCTGGACTTCCACCGCGTGCCGAGCATCCGGCGAGCCGCGCTCGGACCCGTGGCCGGGCTCATCGGCGCCGGCCTGCTGACGAGGGGGCGGGGATGAACACCGCTGCTCCTGGCATCATGACGGTCACGCTCAGCCCGGCACTCGACCTCACGATCACCTCCGACGTCCTCGAGCCGGGCACCTCGCATCGAGTCCCGCCCGCGGTCGGGCGCCTCGGCGGGAAGGGGATCAATGTCGCCCGCGTCCTCACCGAGATCGGCCGGCCGGTGTATGTGCTCGGACCGGTCGCGCCCGAGGAATGGCCGGATGGCGACGGGGTCTCCGGCAGCCCCGACGGCTCGGACGCCGGGCAGATCTGGGACCTCACTGCCACCCCGTCCCGCCTGCGACGCAGCTATGCCGTCGTCGAGGGCTCCGGCCGAGCCACAGTGCTCAACGAACGCGCCCGCGCGCACCCCGCCGAGGTCTGGGCGGAACTCGAAGCGAGCATCCTCCGCCGCCTGGCGGAACCGAACGTCGGAGTCCTAGTCATCTCCGGCTCGACGCCGAGCGACCTGCCTGCGGGCTTCTACGATCGTGTCGTCTCCGCAGCCCACCTCTGCGAGGTCCGCGTCATCGTCGACACCTCGGGCCCGGCCCTGCTCACCGCCGCACGCGCCGGTGCCGACTGGGTCAAACCCAACCGCGAGGAGCTGGCGGAGCTCGTCACCGATGAGATCCGTGACGACGAGCCCGCCGTCGTCGACGCGGGCGTTCGCCTGCTCATCGAGGCCGGAGCGGGCTCCGTCCTCGTCTCCTGCGGCAGCGAGGGCATGGTCCTCACCGACAGATCCGGGCCGCGCATGCGCGCGCGTCCGGGCCGCCCGCTGCGCGGCAACCCGACCGGAGCCGGAGACGCCTCGGTGGCCGCGCTGGCCCGATGGCTGGCCGAAGCGGACGAGCGCGCAGACGGTGAGACCAGGACAGGACAGGTGACGGCCGCGTGCCACGCGCCGCGCGATGCGGGTCTGCCGAGCAGCGACGGTGTTCGGGCTCTGCTCACGGACGCGGTCGCGCTCTCGGCCTCGGCTGTGCTCATGCCCCAGGCCGGGCAGATCCACACGGACTGGCGCGACCTGCGTGAGGGCATCATCCTCGAGCCGCTCGACCGACCATTTCCCGCGGAGACGTCCCCCACCACACGACGAGAGTGAGAATATGACGAGAGAGACGACGCTCGATCTGCTGCGAGCCGCCGCGCCCGGAGCGGTAGGAGCCTTCAACGTCATCCATCTGGAATCGGCGGAGGCCATCGCCGCCGGTGCCGAGCAGGCAGGCAGCCCCGCGATCATGCAGATCTCCCAGAACTGCGTGAAATACCACGGTGGGCTCGCGCCCATCGCGCGCGCCACGATCGCCGTCGCCGAGGCCGCGCACGTGCCGATCGCCGTCCACCTCGACCACGCGACCGAGCTCGGACTCGTCACCGAGGCGATCGACCTCGGTTTCGACTCCGTGATGTACGACGGTGCCCACCTCGATTTCGCAGCGAACCGTGAGACCACCGCCGAGGTGGTCCGCCGGGCCCATGCTCACGGAGTCGGAGTCGAAGCCGAGCTCGGCGAGATCGGCGGGAAGGACGGAGCACACGCCCCCGGTGTGCGTACGAACCCCTCGGAGGCGGTCGGCTTCGTCGCCGACACCGGCGTCGACGCCCTGGCCGTCGCAGTGGGCAGCTCCCACGCGATGGTCGAGCGCACCAGCACACTCGACCTCGACCTCATCAGACGTTTGGATGAGGTTCTGTCGGTGCCGCTGGTGCTGCACGGCTCATCCGGCGTCGCCGAGCACGAGATCTCTCGGGCCGTCGCCGCCGGAATGCGCAAGATCAACATCTCCACGCACCTGAACAAAGTCTTCACCGCCTCGGTGCGGGCGGCCCTCGCCGCGCAGACCGACCTCGTCGACTCCCGGAAGTATCTCGGGCCGGCGCGGGAGGCGTTCGCAGGCGAGGTCGCTCACCTCATCGAGATGCTCTCCGGGTTTGCCAAACCGCGCGATGAGGACTGAAGCTTGGCGTATGAGCACGCGTGAAGATCGCCTCGATGCCATTCTGGCGAGGCTCGACGAGCAGGGTTCGGTCGGGGTCGAGGCGCTGAGCGGTGAACTCGAGGTCTCCGTGGCGACGATCCGCCGCGACCTCGGCCTGCTCGAGCAGCGTCGGCTCGTCGAACGGACCCACGGTGGGGCGACGCGGCGTGCCGTCGACTACGAACTCTCCCTGCGCTACAAGGAAGCCGCCGCCACCGAGGCGAAGACCGCTATCGCCCGTGCCGCGGTCGATCGCATCCGTCCGGGGTCCGTCGTCGGGCTCTCCGGCGGGACGACGACATTCATGGTCGCCGACGCCCTCAGCGAGCGCGATGACCTCCTCGCCGACCTCACGATCGTCACCAACGCTGTCGACATCGCGAACCGGCTCGCCGTCCACCCTGGAGTCAGAGTGATCGTATGCGGGGGAGTCATCAACACCTCGAGCTTCGAACTCGTCGGATCCTTCGTCGACGGGGTGCTGCGCAGCATCTGGCTGGATCTCGCCTATGTCGGCGTCCACGCGATCTCCGCCACTGGGGGAGGACTCACGGCCAACGTGGACGAAGCCTATGTCAACCGGCTCATGGCCGAACGGGCCGAACGGGCGATCGTCGTCGCAGACTCCTCGAAGTACGGTCGCCGGTCTTTCGCCTCCGTCGGCGGTGCCGACGTGTTCCAGACGATCATCACCGACGACCATCTCAGCGACAGCGGCCGCGATGAACTCATCGCAGCCGGCTTCGAAGTCGAGCTCGCTCCGACGGGAGGGAAGAGCTGATGCCCGCAGCAGCAGACGCCGCCGAGCTCGTCATCCACGACACGGTCGTCCTCGACGGCGAACCGTCTCGGTTCCGGGCCTCCTCGGCGGATACGTGGATCGCCGTCACCGGCGGAGAAGTCATCGCACGCGGGCGCGGTGCCGGGTGGAAGGACCTTCCGGCCTCGCCCGATGCCCGCATCATCGACGGTGCGGCCGGTTATGTCGCGCCCGCCTATGTCGACATCCACTGCCACGGGGCCGGCGGCGCCAGCGCGGAGGACGGCCGTGCCGGTCTCGAGCAGATCCTCGCCGTGCACCGAGCACACGGCACTCGCGGGCTCGCGCTCTCCTACGTCTCGGACACGATCGACGGGCTCTGCCGAGCATTGGCCGAAGGCGCCGACGCCGCCCGCGAACGCCCCGGCGTCATCGGCCTCCACGCCGAAGGGCCGTTCCTGTCCCGGGACTTCAAAGGCGCGCATGCACCCGAGGTCCTCACCGCGCCCACCCCGGACGCGGTCGAGCGGATCATCACCGCAGCCGACGGACGACTCGTCCAGATCACTCTCGCCCCCGAGCTCCCGGGCGCCCTCGACGCGATCGCTCGATTCACCTCGGCGGGGGTCAGGGTCGCCATCGGGCACACCGCGGCCGACTATGCGCAGACAGCAGCCGCCTTCGACGTAGGCGCGAGCATCCTCACCCATGCCTTCAACGGGATGCCGGGCATCCACCACCGTGCCCCCGGCCCGATCCTCGCCGCCGTCGAGGCCGCGCACGTGTCGCTCGAACTCATCAACGACGGTGTGCACGTGAGCGGGCCGGCGGCCCGCATGCTCAGCGACCTCGCTCCGGGACGCATCGTGCTCATCACCGACGCGATGTCTGCGACCGGGATGAGCGATGGGCGCTATGAGCTCGGCTCGCTGCCGGTCGTCGTCGAGGACTCGGTGGCCAGGCTCGTCACTGCGGACGGCTCGCCCGGTTCGATCGCCGGCTCCACCCTGACCATGGAAGAGGCGGTGAAACGCGCCGTCGCCGAGGTCGGGCTCAGCTCGTTCGAGGCCGTCCGGGCAGCGACGTCGGTGCCGCTGCGCGCTCTCGGGCTCGACTCGTCCGTGGACGGCGAACTGCTCGCGGTGGGCATGCCTGCCGAATTCCTGCTCTTGGACCCGGACATGGGCATCCGCGAATCGTGGATCGCGGGATGAGATCTCCGAGCGGCTGATTCCCGGCCGGCCTCGGTGTGTGCCTGGACGGGCGCGACATGGCACGATTGAGGTATGGATGCCCTGCTCCTCATCGACACCGACGACGCCAGCTACCCCAATGACGACGCCATGGAGACCCTCGGCGATATCGTCACCCGCACTCGCGCAGTCGGAGGCGTGCTCATCTTCGCCTCCACGAAGGAGTCCCTCGCGGAGACTCCGGATGAGGAGCTGAGCGTCTTCGTACCCGATGAGGAGGATCTCGTTCTCCGCTCGGAGGGCCCCGATGTCTTCGACAGCATCAGCGATCTTGCTCCCGGTCTGCACGACATGGCCGTCGACCGCATCGTCATCGCCGGTGCCGACGCTGCGCCCGGAGCCGTCTACGGCTCGGCGATGGCGGCGCTCGTGTGCAATTTCGACGTCATCGTCCTCTCCGATTCCACCACCGACCTCAAGGGCGAACCCGTCGATTGGATGGACTCCGCCGAGGAGGCCGGCGCCATGGTCAAGAAGACCGCCGACACCTGGCTGCGGATGTAGGTCCGATCGCGCATCCTTGCTCGTATGCGCCATGAGGCCCCGTTTGTGGTCACAGCGCCGAGGAGCAACGGCCGAAAAGTCGCAATCGCCTCGGCGCCGTGACCACAAACGCTCGTGGGCCGTCCCACGTTCGGCCCAGGTTCCAGGGCTGGTCGACGTTCCAGGCCGACCGTCAGTGGGTGAGGCCGACTGTCAGTGGGTGAGGCGGGCGCGTTCGAGGTGAGCGCGGATCTGCCGCTCGAGCCTGCGCCGATCGGTGCGGGAGGTCACTCTGATGAGCGCCCAGCCTTCGTGCTCGAGCGCATTCTCCCGGTCGATGTCCAGATTCCACTGGCGCGCGTCGGTGCGGTGGAAATCGCTTTCGTACTCGATCGCCAACCGTGCTGCGACGTAGCCGAGATCCGGTCGAATCGCTGTGTTCAGCTGCTCACAGAAGATCCGGGGGTGGATCTCGGGCTCGGGCAGACCGGCCGAAATGATCCACAGTCTGAGCTCGGTCTCTTTCGGGGAGTCGACATCGGGTCGGATGAGAGCAAGCGCCTGCTCGACGCGCCGTCGATTCTTCACCGACTTACGGGATGTGAAGTGTCCCCGAAGCTGAGGGAGAGTGCACAGCCTCGGTCCATGCCATCTCCCGATCATCGCGTCCCCGATCATGACCAACGACGGGACATCGAGGGAAGCGGCGAACTGCAGGAAAAGCGAAGGGCCGGTCATCAGCTGGTGGCCGAACACGTTCGTTCGCTGAAAGTCGGAGACACGGTGCAGGACGACTCCGGCACGACGGATTCGCAGGTTCCGATCATCGACGGACACGTGCAGCTGTCCGTCCATGCTGCCGCGGGGAAGCGGCAGTCCGTAGAGCACGCCGGCTGATGCGTGGCTGGCGGCGACCTGCGGGTACTTCAGCTGGAGGGCGCGGAGCATGAGCCCCATGCGGTCCCATTCGTCGTCTGCCCACTCGGGCGCAACGCGTGTGACCCGGCGATTCGGGTCCGCGCGAATCCCGTACATCACGCGCTCGGTCGGTTCGGGGGCTCGGAGCTTCCATTCGCTGATCCCGTGGCGTGCGGCGTCGCCGGACAGGAAGAGTCGCGGTGCAGAGCGTTTGTCTGTGTATCCGTTCATCCTCGTATCCTCACGATCGTGGGTTCCAGTCGGAAAGGGCCCGCGGGGAGGCTGTGGATGACTTCCGGAGTCCAGTGGACCTGTGGAGGCGAGTGGGCCGAGTCGGGAATCCTGGTTGTGGTCACTGCACCGAGGTGAAATCGGCAGAAATGTGGTTTCGCCTCGGTGCAGTGACCACAAACGGGTCCATTGCTGTGGACAGTGGGCACATGAGTCGGCATGTGAGGGGCGATGCCAGGGTCGAGAAGACCGCCGACACCTGACAGCGGATGCAGGGACGCTCCGTTGCTCGCGAAGTTCTACATTGAGTAGAATGCGTGAGTGGGCTGAGAGTTCAGCTGTGAGAGCGTGACCACCGTCGGACACCCGCAGCTTGACCGAGGCCCGAGAGGAGGACGCATGACCGGATGGACGAAATCCGCGCGTGCGCTCTTCGCCGCGCTCGTCACGACCCAGTTGGCGCTGCTCGTGCACATCGGCGCCGGAGGAAGTGCTTCGCCGATCGGCACTGCCGTCGTCTTCGTCCTCGTGCTCTGGGCGGCGATGATCCTCGCGAGTCGACGTCTCGGATATCTCAGCCTGAGCGCCCTGCTCGGTCTCGGGCAGGTGCTCATGCACTTGACGATGAGCTGGTCCTCGGGCGCACAGATGGGCGCGCACCCCGCCTCGGCGAGTGGCGGGTCCGGTCACGGCTCAATGGCCTCGGGAACCCACTCCGGGCATCTCGTCCCCGCTTCGGGGTCCCTTGATCTGAGTTCTGCGACCGCGGCGGTGGGCCATTCGACCCACGGGAACACCTCGTCCGGCATGATCCTCGCCCACCTCGCCGCTGTTGCGCTCACCGCGGTGGTCCTCAAGCGCGGTGAGGACATCGTCCTCAGCATCCTGCAGCTGGCTCTGGGCCCCGTGATCGGTGCCCTGCATGCCCTCGCCGAGGCGACCGGAGTCCTGGCCGACCGACCGGCCCGACTGCTCGCGAGCCGGTGCCCGCTGCCGCAGGCGATCGCCTCGGCAGTGGTCGGAGCGAACTATCGCCGCGGGCCGCCCGCACTCGTCTGACACCTCTTTCCGGTGGTGAATGCCACCGTGAACCACCCACCATGCGGTGACAGTCGAGCGCCGGGAAACGGCAGCGCTCCGTCCGGAAACTCTTCGCCCGGTCGTGAGGCTTGCGCTCACGCGTGCTTGCGCTGCAGACACGCCTGCGTTCAAGCACGCCTGCGGCACCTCCTCGGCGCCGGATTCCGGACCCGGCCGTGCTCGACTGCACCAGGAAACGAAAGTGCAGACAACATGCGAAAGAACATCACACTGGCCATCGCCCTGCCCCTCGCCGTCGTCCTCGGTCTGTCCGGCTGCGGCCAGAACGAGACCCGGGCCGCCGACTCGGAGCCGAGCTCGGCCGCCGCCTCCCAGATCGACGCCGATGCCCTCAGCCTCGACGGTGCCTGGGTCAAGGCCGCCGACGACGGGATGACGGCGGTCTTCGGCGAACTGCACAACAGCACAGACCGCGACATCAACCTCGTGGCCGTGAAGTATCCGGACGCGAAGTCCGTCGAACTGCACGAGACGAACGAGGACGGTTCAGGCGGCATGTCGATGCAGGAGAAGAAGGGAGGCTTCGTCGTCCCGGCCAGGAAGAGCCTCAGGCTCGAACCCGGTGGCGAACACATCATGATCATGGGCCTGCAGAAGGCGATCGAGCCGGGCGAGCAGATCACCCTCGAACTCGTCACTGCCGATGATCAGACCATCGAGGCCACGGCAGTGGCGAAGGACTACTCCGGGGCCCAGGAGAACTACGCTCCGGGCGAAGCCGCCGGAGCCCACGACGGCCACGAGGAGTCAGGCCACGAGGAGTCCGGGAACTCGGACCACGGAGCCCACGGTGACCACTGAGTCGGGCCGGACCGGTTTCAGTCGTCGCGGTCTCATCACCTCGGCGGCCGCGGCCGGCGGGGCGGGACTCATCGGAGCCGCGGGATTCGGCCTCGGCCGAGCCGATTACGGCTCTGGTTCCGGTTCCACGGGTGAGCCTGCAGGTGGCGGAGAGCCGCCTCAGCGGGATCAGGACGGAGCGAACGGGGCGGCCGTCGAGCCGTTCTTCGGAGCCCGTCAGGCCGGAGTCGAGACTCCGCCCCAGGCCTATGCGCATTTCCTCGCGTTCACGCTTCGACCTGGTATGAAGGCCGCCGAGGCGATCCGGTGGCTGCGTCTGCTCACCGCAGACGCGGCCGCCCTGACCCAGGGACAGGCGCCGCTGGCCGACTCCGAAGCCGAACTCGCCGCCGATCCCGCCCGGCTGACGGTGACCTTCGGTTTCGAGCCCGGACTCGTCGCCCTGGCGGGGGAGGAGCATGTGCCCGATTGGCTGGGGCCGCTGGAAGGATTCACGATCGATCGTCTCGACCCCGATCGGTGCACGGGCGACCTGCTCCTGCAGATCTGCGGCGACGACCGGCTGACGACGGCGCATGCGTGTCGCATGCTGTTAAAGGACTCGCGGACCTTCGCCGAGGTGGCCTGGCAGCGCGACGGGTTCCGCCGCGCCTACGGCAGCTCGGAAGAAGGGCGGACTCAGCGGAACCTCTTCGGTCAGCTCGACGGCACGGCCAACCCCGGGCCCGAGTCGGAGGACTTCGAGCGGATCGTCTGGGGGAGCGGCCGTGCGGTGGATGACGCGGTGTTCTCGGCACGGGGTGAGCCGCCGGCCGACCTCGGGGCGCATCTGCCGCCGTGGCTGCGAGGAGGGACGACGCTCGTGCTGCGGGACATCGCGATGAACCTCGACACCTGGGACAAGGCCGACCGGCCGGCCCGCGAGTTCTCGACAGGTAGGACCCTCGACACCGGCGCCCCGTTATCGGGCACGGACGAGTTCGACGTTCCGGACTTCACCGCCGTCGACGCACGGGGACTGACGAAGATCTCGAAGGCCTCACACGTGGCACGTGCCCGCGACGGGCTGGGGCCGGAGGTGCAGATCCACCGGCGCACGTTCAACTACGACACCGGTGCCGGAGAGGGTGCGGGCCTGCTGTTCGCCTCCTTCCAGGCCGATATCGACCGGCAGTTCCTGCCGATCCAGCGCCGCCTCGCCGAGGTCGATCTGCTCAATGAGTGGACCACGCCGATCGGCTCGACGGTGTGGGCGATTCCGCCGGGCGCGTCCGAGGACGGCTATATCGGGCAGAGCCTGTTCGAGGGGTGATGCGCGTGGCTGCCGGGGCCGGTCTGTCCGTCCGGCCCCGGCCCGGGCGCTCCGTGGTCAGAACAGCGGCTGCGGCAGCGCATCCTCCCACTCGAGCAGCCGACGCTTGGTCTCGATCTCGTTCCCGGGCAGCCCACCCGAATAGCCGCCGAGGCCGGCACCTGAGACGACCCGGTGACAGGGGACGATGATCGGAATCGGGTTGAGGCCCATGATCCCGCCGACGGCACGGGCCGGAATGCCCGTGCCGCTGGCCGCGGCGAGTTCCCCGTAGGTGACGGTGGCCCCGGCTGCGACGGTCTCGGCCAGAGTCGTGAGCACCGCCCGTGCGACGTCCGAGATCGGTCCGAAGTCGATCGGCAGGTCGAAATCGCCGAGGTGACCGTCGAAGTAGGCGCGCAGCTGAGCGATCGCCTCGACCAGAACGGGGGAGCCGTCGCCGATTTCGGTCCGGCCCCGTCCGCGCTCCGGGTCGGTCGCCTCGGCGGTCGCGTCCCATTCGAGTCCGACGATGGAGTGACCGTCAGTGCTCACGATGATGGGGCCTACGGGAGTGCCGAGTGCGGCGAACGCGCAGTCGGAGGTTTCCAAAGCTCGGCTCCCTTCACCTCGGCGGAGTTCTCGGACCCGTGAGTCACGGCCGAGCGGTGTGGTCGTCTCGATCAGCCTACGAGCTTTCCTGCTCGGAAGTCGTCGACGAAGTCAGGATTCTCATCGAGCCATTCGGCGACGGCGTCTTCCAGGTTCTCGCCGTTGTACTCGTCCTCCGAGAACATCAGTGCTTCGAGATCAGCGAGCTGGTCTTCGGTCATCGCGAAGTTCTTCACTGCCTGCGCCACATATGGGAACTTCTTCACGGAGTCCTTATTGCCGAGATTGTAGAGGATCTCCTTATCGCCGAGTGAGTTCTTCGGATCTTCGAGGTCGCGCATCGGGAACTTGCTGTATGCCCAGTGCGGGTGCCACAGCGTGACCGCGATGTTGTCGCCGGCATCGGTGGATTTCTTCACCTGTGCGAGCATCGCCGGCGTCGACGAGATCTTGTATTCGAGCTGTTCCAATCCGTAGTCGGGAATGACCTTCTCCTTCGTGGCCTTGGTCAGCCCGGCTCCTGCTTCGATGCCGTAGAGCGTGTTGCCGTAGTCGTCGGCCATCGTCTTGAGGTCCTCGATCGTCTTCGCCGGTGAGTCCTCATTCACTGCGATGGTGTTCTGTGCCGCACCGTACCAGCAGCCCTGGATGTCGACGTCGTCCTTGACCGTCTCGTAGTAGGAGGCATGCGTAGTCGGCATCATCATGTCCATGTGGAAGTCGACATCGCCGACCGCGACTGCCTGGTAAGCGGGACCCGCCTCGAGCTCCTTGATCTCGACGGTGTATCCGTCTCGTTCCAAGAGATTCGTCAGGGTGTAGACACTCGCGTAAGTCTCGTCCCAGCCGTTGAAGACGGCGAAGGTCACGTTCTTGTCATCGTCGGGGTCGAGCGAGTCGAGATCTTCGGAATCCGAGCCCGGCTCGCATGCGGTCCAGTCCTTGTCGCCGGCCGTTGAATCTGCACTATCACCCTCTCCGCCTCCGCTGTTGCTCACACCACAGGCTGAGAGGGTGAGCAGAGACGCCGCAATGAGGCTGCCGGCTTTGAGGATCGTTGAACGTACCATTTCATTTCCCTTTCGATGATTCGTCCCGAAACTGAGAGTCGCTGCTTCAGGACATATGTGATCACAATCGGTTGTCAAAAAATGAGGAGGGTGTGCGGCAAACATCTGTTCGCGGCACACCCTCCTCACTGGCTGATCCGAACGGGTTCTTCGGATCGATGAGGTTCCGATCTGATGCGAACCTCATCGGTGCGGCGAGCACATCGGCTCGGTTTCAGTTACTTGGCGAGTTCGCCCTTCTTCCACTGGTCGACGAAGTCCGGGTTGTCCTTCAGCCATTCGGCAACGGCCTTCTCGTGGTCGTCGCCGCCGTAGTGCTCATCGGAGAACATGAGGTTCTCGAGGCTGGCCAGGTGGTCATCGTCGAGGACGAGGTTCTGCAGAAGCTGCGAGACATAGGGGTGCTCGTCGGCAGCATCCTTGCCTGAGAAGCTGAAGATGCGCTCGGCATCGCCCATGGCCCCCTTCGGGTCCTTGAGATCCCGGACCGGGAAGGCGTCATAGGCCCAGTGCGGACGCCACAGGGTCACTGCGACGTTCTCTCCGGCCTCTGTCGACTTCTTCAGCTGCGCGAGCATCGCCGGAGTCGAGGAGATCTTGAACTCGAGGTTGTCGAGCCCGTACTCGGGAATCGCCTTCTCCTTGGTGGTCTTCGTCAGACCGGCACCGGCGTCGATGCCGTAGAGGATGTTGTTGTACTCATCGCCCATGTCCTTGAGATCGCCGATCTCCTTGGCCGGGGAGTCTTCGCTCACGGCGATGGTCAGCTTGGCGTTGTCGTACCAGCAGCCGTGGTCGACGAGTTTGTCACCGTACTGCTCGATGTAGCTCTCGTGCGTCAGCGGCAGCCAGCCATCGGTGAAGAAGTCGATATCGCCCTTGGCCACACCGGTGAACATCGGTCCGGCATCGAGTTCCTTGGTCTCGACCTTGTATCCGTCCTCTTCGAGGACGTTCTTGATGAGGTAGACGGTGGCGTAGGACTCGTCCCAGCCGTTGAAGATGCCGAGGGACACGGTCTTCTCGTCGTCCTCGAGGTCGGCGACGTCTTTCGACCCTTCGCCGGGTGTGCACTGGGACCAGTCCTTGCCGTCGGCATTCGTCTCGTCGCCACCGCCGCCGGCGGGTTCGCCGCCGGAGTTCGATGCTCCACACGCCGAGAGGGCAAGTGCGCTGGCGGCGAGGATGCCTCCCAGCTTGGTCAAGGTTGTCGTTTTCATGTGACTCTCCTTCGGTACTCGAATTGAATGGATGGGGATCACGCGGCCGCGGCCTTGTGGGCGCGTTCGATCGGGGTCTTCTTTCCGAGAGCGGCGGTGACTCGGTCGAGGAAGATCGCCACGACCACCACGGCCAGGCCTGCTTCGACAGCGAGGGGCACGTCGAGGGCGCTGATGCCGCCGACGACTGCGCCACCGAGGCCACCGGAGCCGACCATGCCGGCGAGGACGACCATCGACAGTGCGAGCATGATCACCTGGTTGATGCCGGCCATGATGGTGGGCATCGCCAGGGGGATCTGGATCTTCGACAGAATATGGCCCGGGCTGGCACCGAAGGCCTGACCGGCCTCGACGACCTCGGTGTTGACCTGTCGGATGGCGAGCTCGGTCAGGCGCACGCCCGGGGGCAGCGCGAAGATGATGGTCGCGATCGCGCCCGGTGTCTGGCCGATGCCGAACATGAGGATCGCCGGAACCAGGTAGGCCAGTGCCGGCATCGACTGCATGAAGTCGAGGATCGGTTTGACCGCGGTCGACACCCAGCTCACCTTGGCGGCGAGGATGCCGAGCGGGATGGCGATGATCAGTGCGACGAGGACTGCCACGATGACCAGAGCCAGAGTCGACATCGTGTTGTCCCACTGGTCGAGGGCGCGGACGAAGTAGAACCCGATGAGGGTGAAGACGGCGACCTTCCAACCGGCGGCGAAGAACGCGATCGCTGCCAGGATGACGATCATGATGAGGTAGACCGGCGATGAGAATACGAGGTAGAGAATGTCGTAGAGGCCGCCGAGGACGAGGTTGATGAAGTCGAGCAGCCACTGAAATGCGGAAGTGAACCAGGTGAGGAAGTCGTTGACCCAATCACCGAGCGGCAGACGCGGATTCATGAAGTCCATCAGTGCTTACCTCCTTCTACGTCGGCCGTGCCCCCGGTGGCGGCATCGGTTCCCTGGTTCTTGTCGCCGTCGGCCACCAGTCCGTCTGCGGTCGCGGCTTCCGCCGTTGCTGGAGCCGCCTGCTCGTCGGTGAAAGCGGCGCCGTTCTCACTGTCAGCCTCAGCCGCGCTCGGCGATTCGAGCACGGGCTCGGACTCTTCCCTGACCGGTGGGATCTCTCCGGTCGCCGGCCCCGGATCGGCCATGGAGTTGAGCAGGGCCACTCGGGGAACGATCCCGAGCAGACGCCGGTTCTCATCGACGACGGTCAGAGGCACCTTGGCCGTGGAGCTGGGAGCGAAGAGCTCGGAGATCGGAGTCTCCGGGCTGACCGTGAACAGGTTCGTCTTCTCCACGATGTCGGTGATCGTGTGCTGCCCCTCGCGGGCGGCCTTGACCACGTTGCGGTCGCTGACGAGCCCGACCACCCTGCGATTCTCGTCGAGGACGAGCAGCCCGGAGGAGTTGTTGTCCTCAAGCGTCTTCATGGCCAGGCGCGGGCCGGCCTCGATGCTGATCGTGGCCTCGGTCTCGCGCATGATCGACGCGGCGGTCAGTACTCGCGTGCGGTCGACATCCTGGACGAACTCGGCGATGTAGTCATCGGCCGGCTGTGTGAGGATCTCCTCGGAGGTTCCGATCTGGACGATGCGGCCATCGCGCATGACGGCGATCCTGTCGCCGAGGAACATCGCCTCATTGAGGTCGTGGGTGATGAAGATGATGGTCTTGTTCAATTTGGACTGCAGTTCGACGAGTTGCTCCTGCATCTCGCGGCGGATCAGCGGATCGAGTGCAGAGAACGCTTCGTCCATGAGCAGGATGTCCGTCTCCGCCGCCAGTGCGCGCGCCAGTCCGACTCGCTGCTGCATGCCGCCGGAGAGCTGCTGGGGATATTTGTCGCCCCAGCCCTCGAGACCGACGGTCTTGAGCCATTCCTCCGCCTTCTCCATGCGCTCGGCCTTCGGCACCCCCTGGACCTCCAGGGAGTAGGCGGCGTTCTCTCGCACGGTGCGGTGCGGCAGCAGTGCGAAGTGCTGGAACACCATCGACACATGTTTGCCGCGGACTTTCCGCAGAGTCGAGGAGTCCGCCTTCGAAATATCGGTTCCGAGCACCTCGACGGATCCCCCGGAAGGCGCCCAGAGCCCGTTGAGAGTGCGGATCAGGGTCGACTTGCCGGAACCCGACAGGCCCATGACGACGAAGATCTCGCCCTCTTCGACCTCGAAGCTCGCGTCGATGACTGCGGCTGTGCCGAGTTTGGTGAGGTCTTTGCGATCGGCGCCTTCTTCGAGCCGTTTGATCACTTCGTTCGGCCGTTTGCCGAAGACTTTGTAGACATGTGATGCCTTGACGACAACGCTCATGTGCTTCCTCCTTGCATTCTTGGCTCTCCGCAAGAACGAGAGGCCCACCCCCGTTTGCACGGTTCGGTGATCGCAGATCCGATTGGCTCGATTGCGAACACGCCTCACCGCACACGGATATCTGATTGACCATTGTAGTTTTGTTCAGGAATTTCGGTAGAGATTTTATCCGGTTTATGCGGAGTGGCGCTCTTGACTAGGCTTCTGACCTGGAGAAATGCAGAGCGTTGCGTTACTTGATTGTTATAATCAACAGTTGGAACACCTAGGTGTTCCGTAAACGGATTTGCTGTCGGATGCGAATTCTTGATGCCGAAGGTGACCTTGTCAGCAGGTCTCCTCGAGTGCCCCTATGAGAAACCGGACGACGGCAGGAGTGACCACCTCCGCGAACTCTTCGAAGAATCCGTGGCGTCCTTCGGGGAGGATGAGCAGCCGAGAACCGACGATGCGCTCGTGGAGGATGTGGGCATTGGCGACCGGGTTCATCCGGTCCTCGCCGCCGTGGATGATGAGCGTGGGCGCCTCGATCTCGGGCAGCCGGTCCCAGGCATCGTGATTGGCGCTGATGCGCAGGTGAGCGGCTGACTCGGCCGCGGTCATCGTATCGTCGCCGAGCAGCTTGCTGTACTCGGGAGTCACCGTCCAGGCCGGGGTGTAGAACAGGTCGAACAGGTACCGCGAGTGCTCCGCTCCGCGCAGCCGCGCCAAGGACTGGCCGACCTCGCGTGCCCGCTTGAGAGCATGCGATCCGCCCGGAGTCGTGCACGCGAGCACCAGTGCGCTCACCCGTTCGGGAAAGTCGACGGCGAGCATCTGCGCAATGCGTCCGCCCATCGAAGTGCCGTAGACGGCGGCCCGTTCGACGCCGAGGCGGTCGAGCACGTCGGCAGCGTCGGCGGCGAAGCTCGCGGTCGACAGTTCGCCGAGCTCACCTCGGCTGCCGCCCGTGCCTCGGTAATCGAAGGTGATGGTGCGCATCTGCAGCTCGAAGCTCTCGCGCAGACCGTCCCACCATGCGTGCGAGTTCGCCTGGCCTTGGAGCAGCATCAGTGCAGGGGCCTCGGCGGGGCCGCTGTCCTGGACCGCGATGGGGAAGCCGTCGCGTGTGCTGATCGTGTGCGCTTCCCTCGTCCCCATCCGTGTCCTCCCGCCTGCGTGCGCCGAGCGAGCGCCTACGCTTGAACCATGAAGCCATTGCCCTTCCTCAATCCTGCCGCAGGAACGCCCGCCGCGAGGAATCCGGCGCGACCGGCCGTGATCGTGCCGACCCAGGCCGTCGATTCCGAGGAGCTCTCCGCCCAGTGTGCCGCGGTGGCAGCGACGGGCGTCGTCGACGTCATCGAATGGCGCATCGATCCGCTGCTCGCGCGCTCGATCGCCGGTGGGTCCCTGAACGACGAGGCACCCGCGGTGGTCAGCGGGGAAGTGCCCGGCAGTGCAGCGCCACGGGCCGAGGAGGTTCTCGAGCTGCTGCCGCAGGCAGCCGCGGCCGGTCTGCCGGTGCTCCTGACCGCGCGCACCGCCGGCGAGGGCGGGCTCGTCGAGATCGCAGCCGACGAATACGCCGAGGTGCTCCGACGCCTGATCGCGGGGCTGGCCGACGCCGAGGTGGGAGCGGTTCCCGTGGCAATCGACGTGGAGATCGATCGCGCCGAGGCCCGCGAGCTCATCGCCTCGGCGCGAGAACACGGCATCCCGACGATCGCCTCGCTCCATGACTTCGAGTCCACGGGTTCGTATGAGGCGCTGCTCGCGACATTCCGCTCCATGGCCGACGCCGGCGCGGATGTGGCGAAGGCGGCGATGATGCCGCAGACCCCGGCAGATGTCTGCCGGCTGTTGGCGGCGACAGCGAAGGCTGATGTGATGTTGGGTGTGCCCGTCCTCGGCATCTCGATGGGAGCTCTGGGGCGCACCAGCCGGATCATGGGTGCGGATTTCGGCAGTTGTGCGACGTTCGCGCAGATCGGAGAGGCCTCGGCACCGGGGCAGATCGACGCCGCGCGGCTGGCCGAGATCCTCGACCGCGTCTGCGGTTGAGGTCGTCTTAGGCGGAAGTCCCCGCGTAGGTGGTCGTTCTGGGCGGAAGCCCCCGCGTAGGTGGTCGTTCTGGGCGGAAATCCCTGCGGCGAATTCGCCCATTTCGCCCACCTACGCAGCTCATCGCGTGCTGGAGCGGGCGGTCGTGCTCACATCAGACCCAGCTTGCGTCGAATCTTCGCCTCCAGTTGCCTGTAATCGGTCTTCCGGGTCACCTTGAGCACGGTCCACCCGGCGTCGACCAGTGCTTCGTCCACGAGGTCGTCCAGGCTGAGGCGGGCGCGAGCCGGGGAGGCGGGACGGCGGCCGAGCCCGCCTCCGCCGAGGAGGTCAGTCGGTGATCTCCTCGATCTGCTTGCGGAACTTCTTCGGCAGGGCTTCCTCGCCGAAGTTGTTTCGCACGGTGTTCGCGGCGATGCGCTGCACGACGAGCTGAGCCACGGCCACGCCGACGCCGGAGACGATCGTCCAGGCCAGGGCCTCGGACATCGAGATCTCGTCATCGACGGGATTCGACGGCGCCGGACGCTTCGTCGACTTCTCCCACGCGAAGGTCAGGGTCTTGCGAGCGACGAATGCGGCTGCGATGGGCGCTCCCACGCCGATGATCTGCCAAGCGAGCTTTCCCATGCTCGTGTCCTTTCCTCTGAAGCTCAATCCCACGGCGATGCTGCGCCGAGGGCGACGTGTTCCGTCCGAGTCAACACTAACGCAGTCCGCAGCGTACGGTGCCCAACGGCACAGAAGCGGTGCGCGAAACCGCCGCGCTGCGAGCGTCAGCCGGCTCGGATGATCTCCTGAAACCTCTTGGTGAGCGCTTCGTCGACGGCGAGGGTGTTGCCGTCGAGTTCGCGCAGCGCCACGGCCGTGCGCATCGATGAGACGTACCACGCGCCATCGGCGGTCTTGAGGTCCTCGAGGCCGAGGTCGGCGTATTCCGCTCGCAGTCCGAGTTCCGCGGCATGATCGAAGATCAGCCGCTGCGTCGTGCCCGAGAGCAGGCCGGCCTCAGGGTCGGGCGTGAGCAGGCGCTCGCCGCGTCGGATGATGAGGTTCGCGGTCGGGCCTTCGAGGACGACGCCGTCGTGGGAGACGAACAGCGCCTCATCGGCCCCGTGCTCTCCGGCGTAGCGGCCGGCTGCCTGGTTGACCGCATAGGACAGGGTCTTGGCCCCGATGAGCAGCCACGGGGCCTTGCTGCCGATGTACGCGTCGAAGCCGCGGTCGAGACTGACGGCGCTGACGCCCTGTGCGCGAGCGGCGAGGATGTGCTCGTCCACGGGGACGGGGAACGCCCACCCGCGGGGCCGGAGCTCGCCGTCCGTGCGCTGCTCACCACGCGACATCGCATAGCGGATCCCGAATTCGGTGATGCTCGGGTCGGCGGCGGTCACCTCGGCGATCACTGCGGCGATGACCCGATCCCACAGGTGGGGGTCGGGTTCGGGCAGGCTCAGGGCCGAGGCGGAGGCGCAGAACCGCTGGAAGTGGCGCTCCCGCGAGACGATGGTGGTCCCGGCCGAACCGCGGGAGACGAGCACGGTTTCGAAGATCCCGTCGCCGCGGTGGGCAGAGAGGTCGGTGACCGGCAGCTGCGGCGCTGTCAGATCAGCGATCTCGAACGTCGAGGACGTCGGGTCGACGAGGATGAGCGTGTCGGTCATGCGGTACCTCCGAAGAGCAGTCCGAGTGCATAGGTCACGGCGGCGGCACCGAAGCCGATGCCGAGCTGGCGCAGCGCGCGCGGTCCCGGGGCCTTGCCCGAGAGCAGTCCGACGACGCCGCCGGTGAACAGCAGCGCGATGCCCACCAGGCCGGCGGACAGGAGGACGGCGGGCAGACCGGACATCCCGAAGATATAGGGCAGGATCGGAATGAGCGCGCCGGAGGAGAAGAAGCAGAAGCTCGACAGGGAAGCTCCGAGGCCGGTGCCGAGCTCATCGCGGTCGACGCCGGAATCGAGGGCGGGCAGCTTCGGGGCCTGCTTGTTCTTCGCCGCGGCGATCGTGCGATTCGCCTGGGCTTCGGCCTCGCGACCGTCCATTCCGCGGGCGCGGAAGACGAGTGCGAGCTCGTTGGCGTCGATGTTGAGATCGGCCAGGGCATGCCGGGACTCGGGGTCCGGGGTTGATGCCTCGAGCAGCTCGCGCTGGGATCGCACGGAGATGTACTCCCCGGCTCCCATCGACAGGGCGCCGGCGAGCAGTCCGGAGGCTCCGGTGAGGAGGATGACCGTGTTCGACACTCCTGCCGCTCCGACGCCGAGGACGAGGGCCAGATTGGAGACCAGTCCGTCGTTCGCGCCGAAGACGGCGGCCCTGAAATTGCCCGACAGCCGGGCCCGAGAGCGGGCGGCCAGAGCGCGGACCACCTCGGCGTGGATGCGTTCGTCGGCGGCCATTTCGGCTGAAGCAGCCTCGTCGTCCTCATAGGGCGAGCTCGTCTCGGACTGCTGCGCGAGCGCGAGGACGAACACGGAGCCGAACATGCGGCCGAGGAAGGCCAGGCAGCGGGTGAGGAGATCCGCCGAGCGGCGCTTCTCGGCATGCTCGCCGAGCAGTGAGATCCAGTGCTCCTGATGGCGGGACTCCGCGGTGGCCAGATTGAGGAGGATCTCTCTGTCCTCGCCCGTGCGGCGTTCGGCGAGATCCCGGTACACCCGCTCCTCGAGCCGTTCATTGGCGAGGTAGCGCTGCCAGCGGCGAATGGTCCGTCTGTCGGGTGAGGCGGGCTGGGCACCTGCGGCGGATTCGTTGGTCGTCACTGGTCCGAGTCTAGCCGGGAGAAGGGATTCCGGCACCCGAGCGCACGGTTCTGAGCCGCAGAGGCGGCAGGCAGGCGGAGGCGGATGGGAACGACTCGACGTGCTGGCGCGAAACCAGGACGGCGCATGCGGGCGCGAAACCATTCGGTGACCGGTTGTTATCAATTCGTGATATTAAACCTCACCGATGTGGGCTAGATTAAAGCCCAATGTGAATTGTGTCACCGTTTCGTTATAGAAGAATGTGATTCGTTACCAATGACGGGTCATGGCGGAACGTCAGAATCGAGCTTCCCCGCAACGCAGCCGACGAGGCCGACATCGGTGTGAAAGTGCACACCATGGCGGTCGGCTCCGGCGCGCCGTTCCATACGATTCCGCAGGCACGATCGAGGAGCGAAAGGAACTCCATGAAGTTGCGCACGAAGAGCTGGCTCGCGGTCACCGCCGCGGCCGGCATGGTTCTGGGCGGGGTCAGCCCGGCTCTGGCGACGGGAACCGCCGGACCGACCGAACACACGGACATGGGCGTCACGGGCGCCGCCGTGATGGAGCATCTGCAGAAGATCTCCGACATCTCCACCGCCCACGCCGGCGAGGGGTTCCGGTCCCTCGGGACTCCGGGCTATGAGGAGGCTGTGGAGTACGTCGAAGCCACGCTCGAGGCCACCGGTGCCTTCGATGTCGAACGACAGGCCTTCGAGGTCGAGCAGCAGACCTTCGACACCGTCGATGTCCGCGTCGACGGGGAGAAGGTCGAGGTCACTCCGGCCAGCCTGACAGAGGGCACGACAGAACCGCTGACCGACATCCCCGTGGCGCTGCCGGTCGACGACGACTACGGCGACCTGGCCGGCGGGCAGCTCGGCTGCGAGGCCGGAGACTTCGATGCGGACGCCGAGTACGCGCTCGTGCTCGTGGCCCGCGGAACCTGCTCCTTCGGAGAGAAGACCCAGGCCGCCACCGATGCCGGGGCCGCCGCGGTCATCATCTACAACAACGACACCGCCAACCCCGACGAGGCGCTCAATGCGACCCTCGGCGAGAGGATCGAGAACGGCGCCCCGACCGCCGCGGTCACCTACAACGTCGGCAGCGACCTGATCGCTGCAGTCCAGGAGGCGGCAGAGGGCGAGACCCTGACGGCCGACTTCACTCTGGAGACGGAGTTCGTCACCTCGAAGACGTGGAACGTCATCGCCGAGACCAAGGCCGGCGACCACGACAACGTGCAGATGTTCGGCGCTCACCTCGACGGCGTCGCCGAAGGCCCCGGTGCCAATGACAACGGGTCCGGCTCCGCGGCACTGCTGGCCTCGGCCGAGGCCCTCGCCGAGCAGCCGACCGAGGTCGACAATGCCATCCGCTTCGGATGGTGGGGCGCCGAGGAGGTCGGTCTCGTGGGCTCGACGAAGTACGTCGAGAGCCTCGGTGAGGCCGAACTGGGCAAGATCAAGGCGTACATGAACTTCGACATGATCGGTTCGGACAACTACATCGTCGGCACGCTCGACTCCGACGGCTCCGATGTGCCGATTCCCGACGACGTCACCGTTCCCGAGGGCTCGGCCGAGCTCGAGAAGGTCTTCACCGACTACTTCGCCGGCATCGATCAGCCGAATGTCGGCACGGACTTCTCCGGTCGCTCGGACTACCAGGCGTTCATCGACAACGGCATCCCATCCAGCGGCTTGTTCTCCGGAGCCGATGGCACGAAGACCGCCGAGGAGGCCGAGATGTTCGGCGGTACGGTCGGTGAGAAGCACGATACGAACTACCACCAGCCCACCGACACGATCGAGAACGTCAGCCAGGAATCGCTCGATATCTTCGCTCCCGCGATCGGATTCGCCGTCCACACGCTGGGCTACGAGCTCGCAGAAGAGCCCACGGATCCGCCGACCGATCCGACGGACCCGCCGACGAGCCCCTCGGATCCTCCGACGGAGACTCCCACCGACGATCCCACCGAAGAGCCCGCCGAACGAGAGCTGAGCATCGATCCGCAGACGATCGAGGCCGAAGCCTTCGTCGGTCACGAGGGGGTCCAGGTCACGGCCACCGGCTGCACCGCCGACACCACGGCGACGATGACCGTCGACCCGCAGAACGGTGAGATCGAGAAGTTCGAGCAGACCGCCGAGGTCGGCGAGGACACCGCGGCCCGATTCGGAGTCCGCGGACTCGAGGAGTCGAAAGTCGAATCCTATATCGGCACCTACGCCGTCACTGTCGACTGCGAGGGCGGGGATCCGCTGACCGGATCCTTCGAGGTCGTCGCCGCGGAGGAAGGCCCCGGCGCCGGCGGTGGGGGCGGCGGAGATCTGCCGCGCACCGGCAACGAGGCACTGCCGCTGGTCGTCTCCGCCGGAGCTCTCATCGTGCTCGGTGTCGCGATGACCCTGGGCTCGCGTCGTCGCCGGAAGAGCTGAGCGAGTTCGGCACGGTGCTCCTCGAAGGGCGTGCCGTGCCCGGCGCGGGCCGGTGACTGAGAGGTCGCCGGCCCGCGCTGCCGTTCGCGACTGCGACAATGGCGCTGTTCGTGAGGTCGGTGCGAACCGAGCGGCGGTCGCGGGTGGTGATCGCGGACGGTGCCAACGGCGGAAAGGCAGTGACATGAATCGCTTCGAACACAGAGTCGCACTGGTCACCGGCGGCAGATCGGGAATCGGACGCGCCATCGCTCGCCGTCTCAGGTCCGAGGGCGCTGATGTCTGCACCGCGCAGCGCCGAGCCGATGACGAGCTCCCCTCGGTCGCCATCGACCTCGCCGATCCCGCCGACGTCGAATCCGCGGTCGCCGAGGTGGTCGAGCGCTTCGGCCGCCTCGACGTCCTCATCAACTGCGCGGGGATGATGCAGGAGGCGAAAGTCGAAGACACGTCGATCGAGGACTGGAAACGCAGCCTCGACGTCAACCTCACCGGTCCCTTTCTCATGATCAGAGCGGCACTGCCGCACCTGCGCGCAGCCGGCGGCTCCATCGTCAACGTCGGGTCGATCGAAGGGCTCGGTTCGAACCCCGGCCATGCGGCGTACTCGGCGGCGAAATCAGGACTGCACGGACTCACTCGCGTGGCGGTCGACCACGGAGGAGACGGAATCAGGTGCAATGCGGTCGCACCCGGCTGGATCGACACCGAACTCAACAACGAGTTCATCGATTCCTCGCCCGACCCCATGCGCTTCAGGCGCGAGATCGGAGGCATCCACCCCGTCGGCAGGTCCGGTCGGCCCGAGGAGGTGGCGGCGATGGTCGCCTTCCTCGCCGCTGATGAGGCCGCCTTCGTCACGGGACAGGTCTACACGGTCGACGGAGGACGTATGACACAGCTGAGTCTCCCCTGATGCGCATCTGAGACGAAGAGACTCGCCTGCCGGCGGCCCTCAGGAGCCGTTCACCTTGGCCGGGCACAATGGTCTTCCGTGACTCCCAAACGCTTCTTCAACTTCTTCGCCGTGGCCGAAGCCATCACCTGGGCTCTGCTCATCTTCGGCATGATCCTCAAGTACGGAACCAAGACCACCGAGGTGGGCGTGAGGATCGGCGGCAGCATCCACGGCTTCGTGTTCCTCTGCTTCGTCCTCGCCGTCATTCTCGTCGGGGTCTCCCAGCGGTGGAGGATGCGCCGCATCCTCATCGGTCTCGTCTGCGCGATCGTGCCGTTTGCGACCGTCCCCTTTGAACTCGCCTCGGCACGGGCCGGGGCGCTCGACGGTGATTGGGGGCTCGGTGACGGCGGCCGACAGCCGCGCGGGACGATCGAGAAGCTCGCGGCATGGGCGATCCGCTCGCCCTGGCTGGCCGCCGGCATCGGTCTGCTCGTCGTCATCGTCGTCTTCGCCGCCCTGCTGGTCGTCGGCCCACCCGGAAGCTGATGCGGAGGCGCCGGGACCTGGGCAAGCCGGCGGGGCTCGCATAGGATGAGACGGATCGGCCGGTCCAGCGCCGGCCGCCTCATCCATCCTCATCGACGGAAGGCCCACTGATGGACCTGCTCTTCGGCGTCGGAGGGATCGGCGTTCTCGTCGTCATCCTCCTGATCGCGCTGTTCGTGATCCTGCGCTCCTATAAGATCGCCTCGCCCTCGGAGGCGCTCATCATCACCGGCCGGAACGCCTCGGGAGCCTCAGGGACCGGTCGCATCGTCATCGGCGGACGCTCGGTCGTCTACCCGATCGTGCAGAAGGCGTTCATCCTCTCGCTGTCCTCACGGCAGATTTCCGTCGAGATCGACGGCATCTCCATCAACGGCATTGCGCTGCGCCTGCGCGGGGTCGCCCAGGTCAAAGTCGGCGGCACCGAGGACGATGTGCGGAAGGCCGCGCAGCGCTTCCTCGACCAGCAGGATCAGATCGACCACTATTCGAAGGAGATCCTCTCCGGCACCCTCCGCGCGGTGGTCGGCACTCTCACGGTCGAGCAGATCATCCAGGACCGCGCTTCCTTCGCCGCACAGGTGCAGGAGGAATCCGCGCATTCGATGAACAACCAGGGCCTCATCATCGACACCTTCCAGATCTCGGCGGTCGAGGACGAGGG
This sequence comes from Brevibacterium renqingii, assembly GCF_017808105.1. GTDB lineage: Bacteria > Actinomycetota > Actinomycetes > Actinomycetales > Brevibacteriaceae > Brevibacterium > Brevibacterium renqingii. The sequence continues at coordinate 367,186 of NZ_JADBHF010000001.1, forward strand.
CAGCTATCTGCGCGACTGGGGCCGCCCGCAGGCTGCCGAGGTGGCCAAGAACGCTGCCATCGCCGAGGCGAACGCCGGTCGTGCATCGGCGGTCGAAGAAGCTCAGCAGAACGAGGAGACCCAGAAGCAGCAGGCGCTGACCGATCAGGCCATCGCCGAACAGCAGCAGCAGCTGGCCCTGCGTCGCGCAGCGCTGAAGGAAGAGGCCGATCAGCGGCAGGCGACTGCGGACAACGCCGGACCCCTGGCCGCAGCGGCCGAGAAGCAGAAGCTGCTCGAGAAGGACCGGATCGTCGCGAAGGAAGCCGCGGAGCTGCGCGCTGAGCAGCTCGACGCCGAGGTCAGACGCCCCGCCGATGCCGAACGCTACCGGCAGCAGGCCGAAGCCGACGCACGTGCGTATGAGATCGAGGCCCAGGGCCGAGCCGAAGCCGCGGCCGAACTGCATCGTCGCTCGAAGGACGCCGAGGCGATCCGGCTCGAGGGCGAAGCCGAAGCGGATGCGATCAGGGCGCGCGGCGAGGCCGAAGCCGAAGCGCTGCGTGCGCAGGCCGAGGCCTACAAGCAGTTCAACGACGCGGCCGTGTTGTCGAAGGTCCTCGAAGTGCTGCCGACAGTCGCCGGTGAGCTGGTGGCTCCCTATGCGAACATCAAGGACCTTTCGATCGTGTCCACCGATGGCGAGTCGAAGCTCGCGAACTCGGTGTCGAACAACCTCGCGCAGGTTCTCGAGGTGGTGCGTGGGACGACGGGCGTCGATCTCACCGACCTCGTAGCTCAGGCGAAGGCGGCAGGAGGCGCGGGCACGATCGGACGGGACGAGGGCCGCTCGTCGGCGTCTGCCGGGAGCGGTTCTTCAGGATCTGCCGGGAGCGGTTCCTCAGGGTCGGCCGAGAGCGATTCGGCCGGTTCGGCTGCGGACGCCGCGAATGCCGAGGGATCGGACGAGGCCGTCGACGGAGTCGTGGCGGACTCTCCGGCTTCGAAGGCCGACCGAACGCGTTTCGATCCGAAGGCTTTCCTCGACGACAGCGGAATCGACCTCGACCAGATCGGCGATGAGGTGAAGAAGGCCACCGGGTTCGACGTGCAGTCCTATATCGACGAGGCCAAGCGCCGCCTCGAGGACCGGGACGCGACCCGCGGCGAGTCGGGCGCCGCAGGCTCCGACTCGCCTCAGGACGAGCGAGGCCCCGACGGCGAGGATGCGGACGACGAGGACGGCCGGGCATCCGAAGACTGACAACCCAGGGCGTCCCCTGCGGACACGCCCACTCACGGGCACGCCCACCCACCTCGCGGGCACGCCCACCCCACGGGCACGTGCCGTCACGTCTCCTGCGGGTGGATCCACCCCGATTTCCGGAGCCAGAACAAAGGGGATCCACCCGCAGGAGACGCACTCACGCGAGGTGTGCCCTCGCGATAATGCATAGATACATGCACATATGTTAATATGAGGAGGTCAGGAGGCAAGCATGGCTCATGATCATTCGCATGGTTCGAGTTCGCGACGGCAATTGGCGATCGTATTCGCCATCGTCGCCGCGATCTTCGTCTTCCAGCTCATCGGCTCGATCGTCACGGGCAGCCTCGCACTGCTCATCGACACGGGCCATAACGCCGTTGACCTCATCGGCATCGGCATCGCACTCTTCGCGGCGACGCTCGTCAACAAGCCGGCGAGCGGCCAGAAGACGTGGGGCTTCCGGCGAGCCGAAGTGCTCGCCGCCGGAGCGCAGGCGACCCTGCTGCTCGGACTCGGCGTCTACAGCCTCGTCGAAGGCATCCGCCGCTTCTTCGTCCCACCCGAGGTCCCTGGCCCGGGCCTGCTCCTCTTCGGCGCGATCGGCCTGGCCGGAAACCTCGTCTCGATCGTCATCCTCAGCGCGTCGAAGGAGGACTCACTCAACCTCAAGGCGGCCTTCCTCGAGGTCATCGCCGATGCGCTCGGGTCCGTGGCAGTCATCCTCGCCGCTCTGGCGATCTGGCTGTTCGGATGGGAGCGCGCCGATGCGGTGGCCGCACTGTTCATCGCGGCGCTCATCGTTCCCCGTGCCTTCTCGATTCTGCGGGAGACCGGTTCGATCCTCCTCGAGGCGGCTCCGAAGGAGCTCGACCTCGAAAAGGTCACGGAGCACATCGAATCCGTCGAGCATGTGCAGGAGGTCCACGACCTCCATGTCACCCGCATCGATTCGAACCTGCCCGTGCTCACCGCGCACGTAGTGCTCGCCGACGAATGCTTCTACGACGGGCACGCCCCGCGGATACTCAAGGCGCTGCAGGAGTGCCTGACCGAACACTTCGAGATCGCGATCGAGCACTCGACGTTCCAGTTCGACCGCGCCGTCGACGCCGCCGAGGAGACCCACACCCACGGCTGAGCGCTGGCGGACAGCATCAGTGGTCGGGGCGCCTCTGTCTGCCGGTTCGTCCCGCCTCGGCGGGAATCGGGTCACTGCCCGGGCAGAATCTCCACCGAATCGGTGCGGAAGCGCTCGAGCTTCGCCGGGTCGATCGAGACGCCGAAGCCGACGCCGGTGGGGACATCGACCTTGCCGTCGCGCATGACGATCTCCTCGGTGATGTCCTCGTGGAAGAAGCGGTTCGACCCGGAGATGTCGCCGGGCAGGGTGAAGCCCGGCAATGAGGCCAGGGCCGCATTCGCCGCACGTCCCAGACCGGTTTCGACCATGCCCCCGTGCCACACGGCGACACCGTGGGCGGCTGCGAGATCATGGATCTTCTTCGCTTCAATGAACCCGCCCACGCGTCCGGGTTTGATGTTGATTACCGAGGTGGCTCCCAGCATGATCGCGTCGGCAGCCGCCTCGGCGGAGACGATCGACTCGTCCAGGCACATCGGGGTGTCCATGAGCTTCGCGAGCTCCGCGTGCTGCCGGATATCGGCCTCGCCGAGGGGCTGTTCGATGAGCAGCAGACCGTACTCGTCGAGACGGCGCAGATGGGCGGCATCGACGAGGGTGTAAGCGGCGTTCGCATCGACCTGGAACCCGAAGTCGTCACCGAAGGCCTTGCGCACCGCAGCAACCGGCGCGATGTCCTTGCCGGGCTTGATCTTGAGCTTGATCCGGGCGTAGCCCTCCTCGAGGTAACCGCCGATGACCCGGACGGTCTCCTCGACGGAGTCCTGGATGCCCACCGAGACGCCTGAGGGCACAGAGTCGACGACTCCGCCGAGGTAGTCCTTGAAGGACTGGCCGTGCAGTTTGAGCTGAGCTTCGATCACCGCCATCTCCAGAGCCGACTTCGCCATCGGATGGCCGATGACATGGCGCAGGTGCCAACCGACGGTCTCAGCGGTCAGGTCCTCGACATCGAAGAGCAGCGGAGCCAGCCAGCGTCGGGTGACGTCGATGCCGGAGGCGACGTATTCGGAGGAGTAGAGCGGGGAGATCATCGCCACGGACTCTCCCCAGCCGGTGATCTCACCCTGCGGGGTGTCGAAGACCGCCTCGACGAGGTAGCAGTCCTTCTCCGTCTCCCGCATGAACGAGGTCTCGAACGGGGTGACTAGCGGAATCGAGACCTGGTGGAGGGTGACCGATCTGAGTTTCATATGCCTGGCTCCTGCTTCGCAACGTGGCGGATGATTCGTCGCCCTCAAGCTTAGGCCAGCACTCTGGAGCGGCGGCGCAGCCGTTGATAGTGTGAACAGAAGTCGTCCTGTCGGCAAGGGGGCCTTCGTCATGAATGACTACCTGCGAACTCGCAAGGCGCGCAGACAGTCCTGGTTCGGTCTCAAGCTTCCGGTCAAGACCGCGCTTGCCCAGCCTTTCCTCCACCCAGTGCTGCGGACGATCGCGCCCCGTGTGAGAGGACTGAGGATCGGCCGCCTGCCCGCGCCGATCGAACTGAGCGAGGTCCGCGGCCGAGCCGGCGGCGCCGAATTCTTCCTCGTCGAACCGTTCCGCTGCGAGATCGCCAAGGAGTTCTACTGGGGACGAGGTCGGCGCACCGAGCCCGAAGATGCCTTCGCCCTCGAGCTCATGGTCGACCTCAGCTCCGACGCCGAGGTGTTCCTCGACATCGGCGCCTACACGGGAGTATTCACCATGGCCGTCCTCGCAGCGAATCCGCGAACGCGGGCGCATGCCTTCGAAATCCCCGCCGTGGTCGCCGGCATGGAGAAGAACATCGCCCGCAACGGGTTCACCGAGCGCGTCACCGTCCATCCCACCGGAGTCGGCAGCCCCGAGACCTGGATGAGGGTGCCTCTCGGCCACGGGGGATCGGCTCTGCCCTCGTTCTACTCCGCTGATATGGACTTCGACTCCGACGCCGAGGTGCGTTTCACCTCACTCGACAGCCTCCTTCCCCAGCTGCTGGAGGAGAGCCCCGTGCTGGCCGAAGGCGCGGACTCCACCGCGACCCGTCCGCGCGTGACAATGAAGATCGACGTCGAAGGCGGCGAGAACGCCGTCTTCGCCCACGGCCGCGAATTCCTCGCAGCGCTGCGCCCGGACATCCTCTGCGAGGTCCTCGACGACCGGGCGGAGCCGCGAGAGCTCATGGGCCACCTCGGTGCGCATGGGTACCACTGCTATCTCGTCGGCGAGGATCGGCTGTTCGCTCGCACGACGATCAGACCCGATCCGCATCTGCGCGACTGGCTGTTCACACTGAAGACTCCAGCGCAGATGCGGGCGGCCGGCTACCCGGTCGAGTGAGAAGCGCGCCGGCCTCAGCCCTGCAGCTGGTCGGCGATGAGGGCGGCCAGCAGCGCGGTCCGCGGAGCGATCTCGTCGATCACGGCGTGCTCGTGCTCAGCATGCGCACCATCACCGACGGCACCGAGGCCGTCGAGGGTGGGAATGCCGTCGCCGGCGGTGAAGTTCCCGTCCGAGGCCCCGCCGACGGACACGCCCTGCGGTGTCGGCAGGCCGAGCTCGCCGGCCAGCGCGGTGGCCCGTCCGAACAGCTCGGCCGACTGCTCGGGTTCGAACGGAGGTCGGTTGATCCCGCCGAGCACCTCGGTCGTCGAGCCCTCCACCTGCGGATTCTCCGCTAGGGCACGGATCTGCGCGTCGACGCGTTCGAGTTCGGCGGCAGTGCGCGCCCGGACGTCGACATCGATGCGCGCCTCGGCGGGCACGGTGTTCGAGGTCGTCCCCGCACTGATCACGGTCGGCACCACCGTGGTGCCGGCTGCGGCATCGGCGAGGTCGGCCACCAGCGGCAGGGTCAGGGCCAAAGCCATGCCGGCGTTGATTCCCTTCTCCGGTTCGAGTCCGGCGTGCGAGGCCCTGCCCGAGAAGACGAGGACGTAGTTGCTCGTGCCCTTGCGCTCGAGTTTGAGCGCCCCGCCGGCGCTCGCCTCCATGACGAACACGGCGCTCGCCTCGGCCGCCTCGGCGCGGATGAGTTCGGAGGAGGACAGCGAGCCGATCTCCTCATCGCCGGTGACGAGGAGCGACAGCCCGTCCAGGGCGTCCTCGCCGAGGTGGTCGCGCAGGATCGCAGTCGCATGCACACTCATGATCGCTCCCGTGAGCATGTCGAAGCTGCCTGGGCCGCGAAGGATCCCGTCGGCGGTGGAGAAGGGGATGCGCTCGAGCGTCCCGTGCGGCCACACCGTGTCCTGATGGTTGAGCAGGACGACTCGGGCCGGTCCCGTCCCGAAGCGCAGGCGCACGTGGGCGGTGCCGTCGATCTCGAGCAGTTCCGCATCGGCTCCGAGGCGGTCGCGCAGCAGGGCGGCGAAGTCTCGTGCCCCGGCGGCCACAGCCGCTTTGTCGCTTGACGGAGTCTCGATCGAGATCACGCGTTCGATGTCGGCGAGGATGGCGGGAAGGCGCTCGGCGGTCTGTTGCACGAGGTGGGAGGGCTGGAAGACAGCTGGTTCGGTCGAAGTCATAGTCCTGATTCTACGAAGGCCGGCCTGTGCGGACCCGAGCTGTCCGGATAGTGCGACCGCTGGACGGGCGGAGATGACCGCACAGAACCGCGCACAAACCCGGGCGTCTGTGGTTTGCTAGTCCTATGGGTGAGGCAGTCAGCTCGAAGCGGTACACGCCGGAGGAACGCACACTGTATCGGGAGAAGCTCGCGGAGAACCTCGAGCTCTTCGATACCTACCTCCGTCATGCGGAATTCAAGTCCGCGGGGACGATCGGGCTCGAACTCGAGCTCAACCTCGTCGATGGCGACAATCAGCCCAGCCTGCGCAACAAGGACGTGCTCGCTCGCCTCGATGACGATTACCAATCGGAGATCGGCGGTTTCAACCTCGAACTCAACCATCCCGTGCTGCAGGTCGCCGGGCGCGGGCTGAAGACCCTCGAGGCCGGGGTGGCCCACCGCTTGGAGCGGGTCCAGAAGGCCGCCGAGGCGGACGGTCTCACAGCGGTGTCGATCGGCACTCTGCCGACGCTGACCACTCAGTTCCTCACCGATGAGAAGTGGATGACCGAGGAGAACCGCTATGAGGCGCTGAGCAACTCGATCGTCGATGCGCGCGGAGAGTTCGTGCAGATCGAACTCGGCCGGGATGAGCGGTACAAGGCGGAGTTCGCCGATATCGCCCCGGAGTCCTCGTGCACGTCGATGCAGCTGCACCTGCAGGTGGCGCCGAACAGGTTCGCCGATGCGTGGAACGCCTCGCAGGCGATCGCCGGGGCTCAGGTGGCGATGGGGGCGAATTCGCCGCTGTTCGTCGGACGCAGACTGTGGCACGAATCCCGGATCCCGGTCTTCTCGCAGTCCATCGACACCCGCACTCCGGAGCTGGTCAACCAGGGTGTGCGCCCGCGCGTGTGGTTCGGGGAACGTTGGATCACCAGCGTGTTCGACCTGTTCGAGGAGAACGTCCGCTACTTCCCGCCGCTGCTGCCGGAGATTAAGGACTTCGTCGAGTTCCGTGCCGCCGATGCCCCGAAGCTCTTCGAGCTCAATCTGCACAACGGCACCGTGTGGCGGTGGAACCGGCCGATCTACAACTCCGGCGACAGCGGCGCGCACATCCGGGTCGAGAATCGTCTGCTGCCGGCCGGGCCGACCCCGGTCGACATGGTCGCCGATGCGGCCTTCTACTACGGTCTGGCGGAATTCCTCGTCGGGGAGAACCGTCCCGTGTGGTCGCGGATGTCGTTCGCCGAGGCGGAGGAGAACTTCTTCGCCTGTGCCCGGGACGGCATCGAGGCGCGCGTGACCTGGCCGAAGATCGGACGGATCGGCGTGGCCGACCTCGTCACCGATGTGCTCGCGCCGCAGGCCAGGCGCGGTCTGGCGCGGCTGAACATCGACAAGGACGTCATCGAGGAGTACATGTCGATCATCGAGGGCCGTGCCGCCAACCGCATCAACGGTGCGACCTGGCAGCTTCGCACGCTCGAGAGCCTCGCGCCCGGCAGCCGACCGGACTCGCCCGAACGCAGCGAGGGCCTGAAGTCGATGATGGATGCGTATCTGGCCAATCAGGCCTCGGGTCGTCCCGTCCACACCTGGGACATTCCCGCCTGATCTGCGGGCTCGGTCGGTCGTTCTGGGCGGAAGTCCTCTCTTAGGTGGTCGTTCTGGGCGGAAGCCCCCGCTTAGGTGGTCGTTCTAGGCGGAAAATCCCGGCGGCGAATCCGCCCATTTCGCCCACCTACGCAGCTCATCGCCCGTGCTGGAGCGGGCGGACGTGATCACATCAGAGCCAGCTTGCGCCGAATCTTCGCCTCCAGCTGCCTGTAATCGGTCTTCCGGGTCACCTTGAGCACGGTCCACCCGGCGTCGACCAGTGCTTCGTCGCGTTCGTTATCGCGGGTCCACTGCTCCGTCGACTCACGGTGAAGGTCGCTGTCGTACTCCAGAGCGAGCTTCGCGTCCTCATAACCCAGGTCGGGTTCGATGGTTCCTCTGGCCAGCTGACTCTCGACCTGCGGATGGACCGTCGGTTCAGGCAGCCCCACCTTGATGGCCCACAGTCGAAGCCCGGTCTCCTGCGGCGAATCGACACCGGGCCGGATCAGGCGCACAGCCTCGAGCAGTTTCTCTCGACCCTGCAGCCGGCGGCGTGACTCCAGAATGGAGTTGAGATCGTCGATGCACATCTGCGGCGGCCCATGCCAGTTGCCGACTCCCGCATCGCCGGCCTTCACAAGGTCATCCAGGCTGAGGCGGGCGCCGAGCCGGATGAAGACCTCCGCCGGCATGAGCACAGGCAGGTCGAGCCAGTGAGCAGGAACGATGTGCTGCGTACGACGGAGGGACACCTTCGGCAGCCGGATCCGCAGATTCCTGTCGGTGGTGCACAGGTACAGGTGGTCATTCATCTGGCTCTTCGGCAGCGGCCATCCGAAGATGCGAGCAGCGGTGACATCGTCGGCCAGGACATTCGGGAACTTGAGCCGGGCCGCGCGCAGCCGCAGCGAGTCTCCGGTCCACGAACTGTCGGCCCATTCGGGTGTCCGGAGAGACTCGGTCGTATCGCGATCCATTCGGACGCCCGGCAGGACGATCGGGCATCGCCGGGTATACAGCAGGTGGTGCCGGGAGATGCCGAGTTCCTCTGCCTGTCCCACGCGAAACAGACGCGGGTAATCACGCTGCTCCCACATTCGACTGTTGTACATGCACGCCATGCTGTCGCAGTCTCGGCAAGAAGGGGAGAGACGAGATTCTGCCTGTGGACAGAGTTTCCTCGTCCACAGGAATGAGCGCGCAAGTCACTGCGAGTACACGAGCTCAGGCAGTTGTTCGGGCCAGACATCTCCCGCTTAGGTGGTCGTTCTAGGCGGAAAGCGTGCGCTTAGGTGGTCGCTTTGGGCGGATCCTCCCAGCGATTTTTCCGCCCATTTCGTCCACCTAAGTCGCTGGCAGAACGTATGCGGACGCAGCCAGTGCGTACGCTGCCCGCGCCGAGGTGGCCGCACCGAGGTGACCGCCCCGCGCCGAGGTGGCCGTCCCGAGGCGACCCCCCGCCCCGAGGTAGCCGACCCGAGGTGACCGCCCCGCGCAGGCCGTTCCGAGCAGGTGGTCAGAGCCGTTCGATCTCGACGAAGACGACATCGGCGCTGCCGCCAGGGTTCGACACCTCGTGCTCGGAGCCGGCGGGACGCGTATAGGAGACTCCGACCTCGAGCTCGGCACGGATCTCGGTACCATCGGAATTGCGTACGAGCATCGTGTCGGTGACCATCGGCACTACGACGTACTCGTGCTCATGCCTGTGCATCGGGATCACGCCTTCGGGTCCGATCGTCCACTTCGTCACCCGGAACACCCCGTTGTCGAGCTGGACCTCGCCGGTCGATCCGGTGTCTTCTGCGGGGTTGTCAGCGGTCATATTGCGATCTCCTTCGATGCATGGACGGACGTCGTGCCCTCACTGTATCGTCCCCTGGGCGGGCGCGGAGCGACTCGGGCTAGCATGAGCCCTCGGCGGGCGCGGAGGGACTCGGGCTAGCATGAGAGATATGCGATATCCCCTTGCTGACATCGACGACGTCGACGATGACATCCGAGCCCAGATCCTCGAAGTGTCCGAGAAGTCGGGCTTCGTGCCCAATGTCTTCCTCGCCCTGGCTCGCCGGCCGGCCGAGTTCCGCGCCTTCTTCGCCTATTACGACGCGCTCATGGAGAAGGAGACCGGCAACCTCACTAAGGCCGACCGCGAGATGATCGTCGTGGCCACCTCGGCGGTGAACAACTGCCTCTACTGCGTGGTCGCGCACGGGGCGATGCTCCGGATCTTCCAGAAGGACCCCTATATCGCCGATGTCGTGGCCACGAACTACCGTCAGGCGAACATCAGCGCACGGCAGAGGGCGATGCTCGACTTCGCCGTCAAGGTGTGCGAGGAGCCGTGGGCGGTCGACGAGAGCGACCATGCCGAGCTGGCCGAGCACGGATTCGATGACGAAGACGCCTGGGACATCGCCGCCATCACGGGATTCTTCGGCCTGTCCAACCGCATGGCCCACATCTCCGGGATGGTCCCGAACCCCGAATTCCATCTCCTCGGCCGTGTCCCGCGTGAGAAGAAGTGAGACGATGACTGCCCGCACCCCTGCCGCCTCCGCCCGATCCGGCCTCGTCAGACCCTTCGCGGCGATGGGCATCGTCGCCACCGTCGGGCAGATGCAGCGCGCCGGCCGCGACACCATCGCCATGTGCCTGGGCGAACCGACTCAGGGCGCACCCACACCCGTTCTGCGCCGCGCCGCCGAAGTCGCCCAGGACGGAACCGGCCTCGGCTACTCCCCGATCCTCGGCATCCCCGAACTGCGGGAGGCGATCGCCGGACACTACCGCGACTGGTACGGCCTCGAGATCCCACCTGAACGCATCGCCGTCACCACAGGATCCTCAGGTGCCTTCCAGACGACGTTCCTCACCTGTTTCGATGTCGGCGACCGGGTGGCTCTGGCGAGGCCCGGCTACGGGGCGTACAAGAACATCCTCGCCGCGCTCGGCTGCGAGGTCGTCGAACTCGACTGCGGGGCGGACGAGGGCTTCCAGCCCAGCGTCGAACTGCTCGAGGCCGCTCATGCCGAAGCCCCGCTCAAGGGACTCATGCTCGCCTCGCCGGCGAATCCGACGGGAACGATGATCGGCGCCGAAGCTCTCGGAGAGCTCACGGACTGGTGCCGCGACCACGGGGTGCAGGTGATCTCCGACGAGATCTACCACGGCATCAGCTACATCGGCACCCGCGGAGAGTGCGTGCTGGCCCACGACGACGATGCGATCGTCATCTCCTCCTTCTCGAAGTACTGGGGCATGACGGGATGGCGTCTCGGCTGGGCGATCCTGCCCGAGTCGCTGGTGGGACCGGCACAGAACGTCACGGGCAACCTGTCACTGTGCGCCCCGGTCCCGGCCCAATACGCGGCGGTGGCGGGGTTCACCGAGGAGTCCTATGCCGAATGCGAGGCGGCCGTGTCCTCCTTCGCCGGCGCCCGCGAGCACGTGCTGGCGGCCAACCGTGATCTGGGCTTCGGGGAGATGGCTCCGCCAGACGGTGCCTTCTACATGTACTCGCGCATCGACGACATCCTCGACAGTGCAGGATTCGAGACCTCCGGTCAGTGGTGTGAGCAGCTGCTCGAAGCCACCGGCGTCGCGCTCGCCCCGGGCGACGACTTCGACTCGGTCGACGGCTCTCGCGCGGTGCGTCTGTCCCTGGCCGTCGGCGCGGACCGCACCGCCGAGGCGATCGACCGCATCCTCGACTGGATGGGATGAGCTCCGCCGAGGCGAACGGGGGCCGGCAGACTCCCGCCCCGCAGGCGCTGCCCGTCCTCGGTGTCATCGTGGCCGCCGTGCTGCTGGGGTCGGCGGGACTGTTCGTCATCCTCGCCGAGGCGACCGCCCCCACCGCAGCATTCCTGCGGTGCTGGATCGCCGTCGTCGTGCTCGCGCCCCTGGCCGTGCTCGAGATCCGCAGACACGGGCGTGTGCCGCCCAAGGCGCTCGTCATCGCCGGGATCTCCGGGGCGGCACTGGGTCTGGACTATGTGCTCTGGGCCCAGAGCGTGCTCGATGCCGGGCTCGGGGTCTCCACGGTGCTCATCAGCGTCCAGGTCATCGTCTTCCCGGCCCTCGTGTGGATCTTCGGCGGGCGTCGTCCCGGATGGCTGTTCATCGGCTGCGTGCCGCTGATGATCATCGGCATGCTGCTGACCGGGGGAGTGTTCGGCGTCGACGCGGCCGCCGAGAACCCGACCAGGGGAGCGATCTTCGGCATCCTCTCGGGCGTCCTCTACGGCGTCTACATCTTCGGCATCCACCATTGCCGTCGCCTGGCACCGGACTTCGTCGTCGCCCCCGTCGAGGTCGGCACCATCGCGGCCGGAGTGATGACGGCGGTGGCCGGCCTCGGCCTGGGCGGCCTCGACTTCGCTCTCGGCTGGGACGGTTGGGCGTGGATGCTCGCCCTCGCCGTCTGCGGGCAGGCTCTGTCCTGGGTGCTGCTGAGCATCTCCAGCCCCCTCGTCCCCGTGCCCACGACAGCGGCCCTCATGCTGCTGCAGCCGCTCTCGGCCGTCGTCCTCGGATCGTTCATCGCCGGTGAACGGCTGCAGCCGGCCCAATGGGCCGGTGCGGTGGTGGTCGCCGCGATCGTGTGGGTCGTCGGCGGGGGACCGGAGGCACTGACACGGAACCGGCGGCGGCCTCCACGATGAGATCGCACCGCGGAGGCCGCCTCGGCGAGGTCAGTGCTCCAAGGCCAGTTCTCCGAGGTCAGCGCTCGTGGACTCAGTGCTCGTGGGCTTCGATCGTGTGGGCGATCGCGTCGAGGATGATGTGAGCGACGTGGTCGTCCTTGAGCGAATAGTAGGCTTCGCGACCGATCCGATTGACCCCGACGAGGTGAAGGCCGCGGAGGAACTTCAGATGCTGGGACACCAGCGGCTGGGACAGGCCGGTCGATTCGACGATATGCGTCACCGTCGCCTCCCCGTGGGTGAGGACGAGGAGCATCTTCAGCCGCGAGGGCGTGGCCAGGGCCTTGAAGAGGTCGGCGGTCTCCGTGATGGCTTCGAGATTGTCCTCGGGATTGAGCAGCAGCTGCTCGACCTCGTCATCGACGGGAACGGAATCGGGAGTGGAAGCCATGAGTGCAGATTACCGGACAACCGACTCGGCCACCCGGCTGCCGGCCCCTGACGGGTCGGATCAGACCCTCTGAGCCTCCGCCGAGGCAGGCCGAGGATCGACGCGAGAGCTCGGGCGATTCAGTCCAGGGCCTCGACATCGGACTGCGACCCCAGCAGATCGTCGGCGAGCTTCTCCCATTGCTCGTAGGCATCGGGAAGGGCAGAGCGCTGCACGGACTGCGCCGCCTCGGTCGGCGACATCGTGTTCCAGCCCTCGATCTGGTCGAGTCCGGGGTTCTCGACCTCGGGGTTGATGCCATAGAACGCCTTCGCGGCGTAGACCGGATCGGTGAGCTGCTCCGGCTCGCCCCATCCCTGCGAGGGCCGCTGCTGGAACAGGCCGACGGAGTCGCGATCGCCGGAATCGAGATTGCGCAGCGAGGATTCCTGCAGCGCCGTCATGAGGGCGATGCGGATCGCCCTGTCGTCGAAACCGCCGCCGAGGCCGACGCCGATGATGAGGCGAGCATTGCCGATCTGCTGCTCATTGAGCTGGTTGACGGTAGCCATCTGCATCTGCCTGATCTTCGTGGAGCCGAATGAGAAGGGCGCGTTTATGATGATGACGGCCGCCACGACGAGTGCCGTCACTGCTGCTCCGAGTCCGAGCAGGGCACCGACGAGCACGGACCGGCGGCCCTTGCGGTGTCGTGTCAGTCGAGGCATGAATATAACGATAATGCAACAAACTGAAGACCTCATCAGACCACGCCGTGCCTTCTATCACAGGGAGGTCACGGAAGGGCGAGCGGGACAGAGAAGAGGCATTGCGCGCTCGCATGTTCCAACCCTGCACCATTCTCGCTCTCGGAGCGCCGGGGAGAGGGAGACGACCTAATATCGAGCCATGGTGAATTTCGCACGGCACAATCGGCGGCCGCCTCTGTTCAGCTGTCTGATCGCGGCCTTCGTGTTCGTCGCTGTCGGTGTGACGGTGCTCCTGGTGGTCATCCTCGTCCTCGTCGGCGTCGCCGACGATTCGGTCACCGGTGACGCCGGAACTCCGGACGCGACCTCCACGGCCCCGGCGACCGGCGGCTGGTCGGGTGAGGGCTGAGGTGACCGAAGTGCTTGACCTTGACACGATGTGAAGGTCTTCACTGAGGGGACAGGAGGTGGATATCATGACCGATCCACAGACGGAACTCGTCCCCGCGCTCTCAGCGCCCGATCCGCAGCAGCGCCTGCAGGCCGCCCTGCAGATCGGAATCAGAGCCGACCCTCGCGACCTCGGCGCACTCGTGGCCAGGTGCGAGACCGAGCCGGACTTCTTCGTCCGCGACATGCTCACCTGGGCCCTCACCCGCCTGCCAGCCGAGCACACCGTGCCGCGGCTGATCAGTGAGCTCGACGCGGCGGTGCCGCAGGCGATCTCCCAGGCGCTGCACACCCTGTCGAAGATCGGCGACCGGCGCGGCTGGCAGGCTCAGGACCCGAGGCGCATCGGGGATCGCCTCATCGCCCATCCCGACACCGAGGTGGCTCGCAGCGCCTGGCGCTCTGCGGCTGCGCTGGTGCCCGGCGACGAGCGGGAGGACCTTGCAGAGGTGCTGATCACGCAGCTGGGGCGCGGGGATGTGGAGATGCAGAAGAGTCTCAGCCGAACCGTCGTCGCCCTGGGCGAGGATCTCGTGTCAGTGCTCGATGAGAAGCTTCTCGCAGAGGACGACACAGTGCGGGCGCACGCGATGGCGACCCGGGAGATGTTCGCAGATCCCGACGCCGGCTTCGCCCACGCCTTGGACGCAGCCAAACGGGTGGTCGCACTGGGGCCCGAGACGACGATCTAGATCGGCTTCGGGAAGGGACGATCGTGCGCATGCCGTCGGGCGGGGCAAGCCTGACGGTATGCGGCTTCGGTCTCGGGCCCCTTCCTCCGGACACGAGCCGCGGACAACAAGCCGGGAAGCGAGGCGGGAAGTGAGGCGGAGATGCTCATCGGCGAGGTGGCACGGCGCTCCGGTGTGAGCGCGCGCATGCTGCGACACTACGAATCCATCGGCCTGCTCGCGCCCGACCAGCGGACAGCCGCCGGCTACCGCAGATACTCCGACGCCGACATCGGGCGGATCTTCCACATCGAGGGTCTGCGCAAACTCGGGATGTCGCTGACCGAAGTCGGAGAGGTGCTCGCCGACCCGAACTTCGACGCCGGAGGGCTGCTGCGCGATCTCATTGCGCAGACGCGTCAGCGCATCGCCTCAGAGCAGCGCCTGCTCGACCACCTCGAGCGGGTCGATCGGCTCGGGCGGACCGACTCCGAGGCGCTGCTGTGGACCGTCGACCTCATGCGCTCCCTCGAATCCGCCGACGTCATTCAACGGCACAAAGCGGCTCTGGGCGGCGGAGTCGATGGAAGCGTGCCGATCGAAGCCCTCTCGGCGGCGGTCCTCGACGAACCCGAACTCAATGCGGCGGGGGCCATGCGGTGGGCGCTCGCCCAGGCCGGGCCCGCCGCGATCGCTCATCTCGTCGATGGGGCGGACGATGTCTCCGCCGAGGTGCGGCTGAGAGCGATCCGCGCACTCGATGAGATCAGTCGCACGACCGCCGCCGATGAGCTCGCCCCCGAGTCCGCGGAACTGATTCGGGGCGCCCTGCGGAGGCGGTTGGAAGATGAGGACGATGAGGTCAGAAGCCTCTCCGCCTTCGCTGCGGCCGGGCTCGACGACCCCGCCGCTGTGCCGGAGCTGCTGGCCATTGCGATGACCGGGCCTCGCGACATCGAGGCGGCCGAGGCGCTCGCCGGCTACGTCACCCGGGGCTGTTCCTCTGCCGCCGCGATCATGTCCGAGCTGGCCCGCGCCGCAGGCTCACCGCGCGCCGTCGAGCGTTTTCGGGCCCTGCAGGTCCTCATCGAGATTCCCGATGGGCAGGCTGCTGCTGGACACCCGCCGGGCGCCGAACACCCGCCGGGCGCCGAACACCCGCCGGGCGCCGAGCATCGGGCGCTGGTGTCGGATCTGCTCGTGCGACTGGCCCACGACGAGAGTCGGGAGGTGGCCGCGACGGCGACTGCGGAGCTGCGACGTCGGGGGTCGGGCCGCCTCGGCGAAGGAGGTTCGGGTTCTCCGCATTCCGGCGGGTGAGGCCATTTCACTACACTGTCACCCATGACCTCAGGAGGTGCGACGGACGAGTCGGCTGCCGCGGGAGCGGTGGCCGGGCACAAGCGTCGGCTCAAGCAGCCGTTCATCTATCGTCGGCACCATTTCACGCCCACCGGGGTGCTCGACTATCTGTTCTTCCTCTTCGGCGGCGCGGCATCGACCTGGTTGGCTCTGCTGATCCTGCTCAAGGGATTCAGCCTCGGGTGGTGGCAGGTGCTGACCCTGCTCGTGTTCTGGGCGGTGGTGTCCTATCTCGCCCTGCCGCGGCTCCATCGCATCCTCTCCCAGATCTATGTGCCGAACTATTTCATCGGGCGCACTCGGACGTCCGACGGTCTGCTCGGCGACCCGGTCAACCTCGCCTGGCGCGGTGATGAAGCGCAGATCCATCACGCGATGAGGGCGGCCGGGTGGATCCTCGCCGACAGCATCACGCCCGCGTCGACCTGGGAGATCATCCGTTCGACGGTGACGAAGCGCAGCTATCCGCAGGCGCCGGTGTCCCCGCTGCTGCTGTTCGGCCGGCGGCAGGACTTCGCCTATCAGCAGGAGGTCGACGGCGACCCCGGGCAACGGCATCACGTGCGCTTCTGGAAGTGTCCGCGCGGATGGCTGCTGCCCGGCGGCCATCAGGCGGACTGGCTGGCCGCGGGCACCTATGACAAGGCCGTCGGGATCTCCCTGTTCACCCTCCAGTTCACGCACAGGATCGAGGAGGACACCGACGTCGAACGCGATCACATCGTCGAGACCGTGACCGCGGTCGGCGAATCGATCACCGTGCACAGGATCAAGGACTTCTCGACGGGCTACCACTCCCGCAATGGCGGCGGGGACGCGATCGTCACCGATGGGCATCTGCCGATCCTCGACGTCGCCGAGGTGGTCGCCGATGAGGGGGATCGCCCGGAGCGTCTGGAACTGACTCTGGACGCCACGCAGATCTACACGGAATCGCGGTCCGTGTCGGACGTGACGAAGACGCTGTGGCGGCGGCGCCCGCTGCAGACGGTCATCGGCGCCGCCCTCGTTCTCGTGCTGCTCATCTTCCAGGCCTGGGATGTGCTCGGCACGCTGCTCGACTGGGACGGTCTGCGTTCCGAGGTCACCGACTACAGCGCTGATATCACCGCGCTCAGCGACGATACGGCCACGCGCATCGCTGCGGGAGTGCTCATCGGGCTCAGCCTCCTCATCGGGTGCGTGCAGGTGATTGCGTCGACTGCGGTGTTCCGCGGCAGCAATCGGGCCAGACTGTGGATCCTCACCCTGTCGACGATCTCCGTGATCGTGTCGATGACGAACTACTTCACCGGGGATCGGGATCTGGCCACGAACATGTACGCGCTGATGACGATCGCCATGCAGGTCGCCGTGCTGCTCAGCCTCTCCAGCGACTCGTCGCGACTGTTTACCCGTTTCAGTACGGCTGCCCAGCGAGCTGAGCGCCAGGACCGTGCACTCGAGGACTGAGCGAGCGGCAGGACGGCGCGCTGCGTGCGCTCACTGCCCGACGTGCATGGCCGGAAGGCAGCTCGAGTCCGCGGGATGCAGGGTCGGATCTGTGTATCCTGACTGTGTCTCATCCATGCGAACCATGAGCCCGCACCGGGACCGAGAGCACACGAGAAGGCAGAACATCATGACCGAACAGGCACCTGACGCATCAGTATTCGATTCGATCGACCCCGCTCTCAAGGTCGTCAGCGCCGAACTCGACGTTGCGGCCCCGGTGGCAGCGGTGTTCGAACTCATCGCCGATCCCGCGAGGCAGCCGGAATGGGACGGCAACGACAACCTCGGGGCGGCCGTCGACGATCAGCGGGTGAGAGGCATCGGCGATTCCTTCGTCACGACGCTGACGAAGGGCGTCGACCGGGAGAACCACATCGTCGACTTCGCCGAGGGCAGGCTCATTGCCTGGAAGCCGTCGGAGGTCGGGGGAGAGCCCTTCGGCCAGAAGTGGGTCTGGGAGATCGAGCCGTCCGGGGAGGGCGCCTGCCTCGTCCGCCACATCTACGACTGGACCGAGCTGCGCGATCCCCAGCGCCTGCCGCGGGCGCAGTCGACGACGGTCTCGAATCTTCTGGCCTCGCTCAAGCGGCTCAAGCAGCTCGCCGAGAGCTGATCATTTCGGCCAGGCGTCGGCCAGTCGGGTGAGCAGAGCGGCCAGTTGGGCACGCTCATCGGCGGTGAACTCGCTGAGCGCCTCATCGACGTTGTCGCGTTGTGCCCCGCGGAAGCGATTGACGATCGCCCGCCCCTTGTCGGTGAGGGCGATGAGGGTGCGGCGGGCGTCCTCGGGATCGGCCTCGCGCCGCAGCAGTCCGAGCTCGACGCCCTGAGCGACCAGACGCGAAGCGCGTGGCTGATCGACGCCGATCGCCTCGCCGATGGCGCTCACTCCGAGCGCAGTGCCTGCCTGGACCAGGGCGATGAGCAGCTGCCATTGCGCGCGTCCGCCGAAATGGCCCTTGAACTTCTCGCGCCATTCGAAGCCGGCATCGTCGCGGCGGCCGGGACCGTGGTCCTGTCGATCTCTGCCGCCGGGGCCGTGACGTCCGCCGAAGGGGAACTCGCCGTGGTTCGGCTCGGCCGATCCGCTGCGCTGGCCGAATCCCCGAGGCGGACCGAAACCGCGCGGTCCGCCGGGCCCGCGCCGCCACTGCAGGCGGGTGAGCGCCTCCGCGATCGTCCGGATGTCATCGTCTGAGCTCATGCTCGCATTTTACATGTTGCTTGACATGCACCTGAAATGCATGTCATTCTGCATGTACATGTCGAATGACAACTAAAGGAGAAGACATGAGCACGCAAGATGACTTCAACGATGACAGAGACGATGCCGAGAGCCCGTTCGAAAATGCCGGTGCCGCCGACTCGACCGAGGGCGATGCCCGAGGCGAGGTCGACCTGCCGCAGCTGCTGAGGCAGGTCAGCCATGTGCTGCGCCGCGAATTCCGCGCCGCAGCCGCCGACAGCGGTTTCGATCCCCGCGACTTCGGGAAGATGTGGCGCGGACGCCGAGACCGGGATGCTGACGAGGTGGTCGCCGACGGTGCCCCGGGTCCGGAAGAGCCGGTCAGCTGCGGCCTTCCCCGTGGGCATCGCGGATGGGATCCGGTCGGTGATGTGAGTCCGGACGAGCTCCGGCAGCGGATGTGGGATCTGCGCGATGGCGTCGGTGAGAAGGTCGAGGAGGTGCTCTCCTCGGAGGAGTTCGAGGACCTCAAGTCCTCACTGTCGAAGATCGTCGACGCCTTCGGTCCCGACCGGTGTGCCGACCGCTCGCATCCGCACGACCGCGATCGCGGCGATCACGGCGGAGGTCGCGATCACCGCGATCACCGCGATCACGGCGGAGGTCGCGATCGCCACGATCACGGCGCGGGTCGCGATCGCCGCCACGATCACGGCGGAGGCCGCGGACGACGCGGATTCGGACCAGGGTTCGGACCAGGTTTCGGCCCGGGCCGCCGCGGGTTCGACCCGTTCGGATGGGCCGATGACCGACGCGCCCGGGAGCGTGACCATGAGCGTGAGGTGCAGGAAGCCTTCGAGCGCGGTTTCGCCGCCGGGTTCGAGCAGGGACGGAACTCCTGAGGTCGCTGCCGGCAATCGCCTCGACAGCAGCCTCAGCGGCGGGCGAGCACCGACTCGAGGTCGTCGAGGACCGCGCGGTCCTCGATCGTCGACGGCACCGCTGGGTTCTCGACGCCGTCGGCGAGTTCGCGCATGGTCTTGCGCAGGATCTTGCCTGATCGGGTCTTCGGCAGACCGGGGACGATGTCGACGCGCTTGAATGCCGCCACGGGGCCGATCTCCTTGCGTACGAGGGCGACGAGTTCGTCGATGACGGCATCGGGATCGGCCGCCTCGGCGGAGTCGCCGAGGACGACGAGGGCGCGCGGGATCTGACCCTTGACGTCGTCGTGGACGCCGATGACGGCGGCCTCGGCCACCGCGGGGTGGGATGCCACGACGGCCTCGATGATGCCGGTGGACAAGCGGTGCCCGGCGACGTTGATGACGTCATCGGTGCGGCCCATGACGTAGACGTAGCCGTCCTCGTCGAGATAGCCGGAGTCGCCGGTGAGGTAGTAGCCGTCGAATGCTGCCAGGTAGGAGGAGATGAAGCGTGAGTCATCGCCCCAGACGGTCGCCATGGTCCCCGGGGGCAGCGGCAGCCTGATGACGATGAGGCCCTCCTCGCCGGCAGGCACCGGGTTTCCGCTCGGGTCGAGGATCTCCACCTGGTAGCCGGGCACCGGCTTGGTCGGTGATCCGGGTTTGAGGGGGAACCGGGTGAGTCCGAGCGGATTCGCCGCGATCGGCCACCCTGTCTCCGTCTGCCACCAGTTGTCGACGACCGGGATGTCGCGTCCGGTCGCCTCGGCGAGGGTCTTCGTCGTCCATTCGTAGGTGTCGGGGTCGAGCCGTTCGCCGGCGAGGAACTCCGCGCGCAGGCTCGACAGGTCGTACTTCTTCATCAGCTCGCCGTCGGGGTCCTCCTTGCGCACCACGCGCATGGCTGTCGGGGCGGTGAAGTGGACGTTGACCCCGTGCTGTTCGATGGCGCGGAAGAAGGCTCCGGCGTCGGGCGTGCCCACGGGTTTGCCCTCGTAGAGCACCGAGGTGACTCCCGCCAGCAGCGGGGCGTAGACGATGTAGGTGTGGCCGACGACCCAGCCGACGTCCGAGGCGGTGAACATCGTGTCGCCCGGATGGAGGTCGAACAGCGCCGGCATCGAGAACGCGCCGGCCACGGCGTAGCCGCCCGAGTCGCGGACGATTCCCTTGGGTTTGCCGGTGGTGCCGGAGGTGTAGAGGACGTAGAGCTCATCGGTGGCCTTGACGGTGACCGGGCCGATGCCCTCGGCGGTCTGGGCGAGCAGCTCGGCGTAGTCGACGTCGTTCTCACCGAGCTCACACCGATGTTCCTCGCGTTGGACGATGACGGAGAACTCCGGTTTGTTCTCGGCGATGTCGATGGCCTCGTCGAGCATCGGCTTGTATTCGAGCACGCGGTTCTTCTCGACTCCACAGGAAGTGGAGATGACGGCCTTCGGGGCGGTGTCGTCGATGCGCACGGCCAGTTCGTTCGGTGCGAACCCGCCGAAGACGACGGAGTGGATGGCGCCGAGGCGGGCGCAGGCGAGCATGGCCACGGCCGCCTCGGGGATCATCGGCATGTAGATGACGACGCGATCGCCCTTGGCCACTCCCTTGTCGGACAGGCCGCGGGCGAAGCGCGAGACCTCGTCCTGCAGCTGGGCGTATGTGATCGTGCGGACGGTGTCGGTGACCGGTGAGTCGTAGATGATGGCGGCCTGCTCGCCGCGGCCGTTCTCGACGTGGCGGTCGATCGCGTTGTAGCAGACGTTGAGTTCCCCATCGGGATACCAGCGATAGATCGGCGCATTCGAATCGTCGACGGCCTGCGTCGGCTCGGTGACCCAATCGATGAGGCTCGTGGCCTGCTCGAGCCAGAATCCTTGAGCGTCATCAGCGATGCGGGACACGACATCGTCGTAGCTGGGGACGGTGCTCTCGGCGTTGATATCCATGCTCCTATTGTGACGCATGGCACAGGGAATTGCCGAGGCGGGTCCCGTTCTCCGCCACGGAGACCGCTTCGGCGCGGAGATGGAGGCGGCACGAAAGTCGACCCGTTTCCCTGCAGTCGGTGGGAGAGAGGGCACAATGGGGATATGAGATTCCTGGTTGCATTGATCCTCGGCCTGGCTGTCATGTTCGGACTCAACGTCTTCGTCGACTTCTTCGGGATGGCGCGGCCGTGGGGTTCGGTCTTCATGGGCGTGACCGTAGGTGTCACGATGCTGATCGTCCTGCTCGTCTGGGAGGCCGTCCGCCCGACCCAGCCGAAGGGCGAAGCGGCGAAGCCGCAGAGAAGCGAAGAGGACCGTGCCCAGGCACGAGCCGAACGGCGCGCACGTCTGGCCGCCGAGGCAGGCGTGAGCCTCGAGGGCATCGACGGGGCGCTGCCGGGCTTGACCGCGACCGATGCCACCGAGGTCAAGATGGAGAGCGGGGCCGTCCAGGACGACAAGGCTGCCGGTGCTGAGGCTCAGGACACCGAGGCTGCCGAGGCTGAGCCTGAGGACGCTGAGAGTCAGAACGAGGCGGTGAAGCCCGATGAGAAGTCAGACGAGAAGCTTTCGACCGAGAACTCCGGCTCCGAGGGCACCTCCGAGGAGAAGTCGGGCGGCGAGGACTTGCCGGCGCGCCCAGCGACGCGGCCTGTGTTCCCCGAGCAGACTGCCGCGCCCGCCGAAACAGCTGAGCAGACTGCGGACGCACCCGCCGATGCGTCCGAATCTTCCGACTCATCCGAATCCGCCGAGACATCCGAGACCGCCGACACAGCCGGGTCGGAGGAACAGACCGATGCGGACTCGGCTGCGGCAGAAACGCTCACCTCGGCGACGGAAGGCGCTTCGGCTCATGACGCCGAGGCCGCGGAAGCAGACGTCGCTGACGCCGAGGCTACTGAAGCTGACGATGCTGAGGCAAACGGCTCTGAAGCGGACGACGCTGAAACCGACAGCGCCGAAGCAGACGCCGCCGACGCTGCGATCGACGACTCCGCAACGAGCCCTCCGCTGCAGGGTGAACCCGATACCTTGCCGCCCGGAGCATTCGACGAGACCGCATCCGGTTCCTCGCTCGAGAATCCCCCGAAGGGAGAACCGGGAATGTCGGTCGATGCGCTCGAAGGAGTGGTCTCACCCAGCGAGGACGCAGACGCCCACGACGAGGATGGCGAGGACCTGCCGAAGAAGCCGACGACCTCGCCCGAGGAGAACAACCAGTATCGACTCTGAGGCACCGAGGAGCTCGGAGTCTCGCCCGGACAGTATTGATGGGCTCAGCCGGTCGACTTATGCTCGGAAGGAAGTGTGCAGGAGTTCACGGACGGGCGGCTCCAGAATCTGAGTCCGTTGGCCGTCCACGATGGGGGTGACAGTGAAGGCAGCCGCTGAATACGTCGAGTCGTATCGACAGCTGAGCAAGACCATCCATGATGCCGGTCTGATGCGTCGGCACCGCGGCTTCTATCTCAGCCGCATTGCAATCTGGCTGGTGGTGCTGGCCGGACTGCTCGCCGCTGTGGTCGTCTTCGGAGCCACGTGGTTCCAGCTGATCACCGCTGGGCTGATCGGCATGGTCATGGCCCAGCTCGGCTTCCTCTCCCATGAGGCCGCCCACCGTGAGATCTTCGCCTCCAGGGCATGGAACGAATGGACCTCTCGCCTCATCGCCGGACTGCTCATGGGGCTGAGCTTCAGCTGGTGGATGGCCAAGCACAATACGCATCACGCCTACCCGAATCAGGAGGGCGCAGACCCCGACATCGACTCCAACCTCATCGCGATGACACCCAACGCCGCCAACCGTCGCCGAGGTTTCGGGGCCTTCCTCGTCAGCCACCAGGGCGCCTTCTTCGTGCCGCTGCTGTTCCTCGAAGGGGCGAACCTCCACTTTGCCTCGCTGAGGACCCTGTTCTCCGAACCGAACGTCCCCCACCGTGTGACCGAGATCATGCTGATCGCCATCCGGCACGGCGCCTATCTCACACTGCTGTTCCTGATGCTGCCGCTGGGAATGGCGTTCGCGTTCCTCGGGGTCCAAGTCGGCAGCTTCGGAATCCTGCTCGGCGGTGCCTTCGCACTCAACCACCTCGGGATGCCGACGGTCGAGAAGGGCCTCCACATCGACTTCCTCCGCCGACAGGTGGTCATGTCGCGCAACATCAAGGATGGGCCGGTGGCACGGTTCCTGCTCGGCGGACTGCAGTTCCAGATCGAACACCATCTCTTCCCCGCCGCTCCTCGGCCAAGCCTGCCGAAGATGCAGAAGATCGTCCGTGAGCATTGCGCCCGGCATGGCATCCCGTACACGGAGAGGACGCTCACCGAGGCAGCCGCCACAGTGATCGCCTACCTCAGCCAGGTCGGTGTGCGAGGACAGGACCCCTTTACCTGTCCGCTTGTGCGGCGCTACCGGGGGTGAGTCAGGCCTGATTCCCACACCATCGCAGCCACCACTGTCTGAAAGGACTGAGACGATGAAGATCACCCTGCACTCGAGCATGTGCGTGGCCTCAGGCAACTGCGGGTTCGTCGCCCCCGAGGTGTTCTCGAACCCGGAGGACAACTTCGGCTTCGCCCAACTGGACGATCCCGCGCCGCCCGAGACCCAGCACGAGGCAGTCCGGAGCGCGGAGTACCTGTGCCCGTCGAAGGCGATTCAGGTTGACGAGAATGACGTCCCGGCCGGTGATCAGTCTCGGTAGTGGCGGGCCAGCTTCTCCAGGCCATCTTCGATGCTCACCCGTGGTCGCCAGCCCAGGACCTCCTGCGTCCGCCGCTGATCGAACCAGTGCGCCGTCGAGAGCTGCTCGGCGAGGAAACGCGTCAACGGCGGCTCATCACCGTGCTCGCCCAGCTCCCACACTCGCTCGACCAGCGAGCCGGCGGCCAGAGCCGGTGCCACGGGAATGCGCAGTCTCGGCTCTGCCGCACCCCCGGCGATGGCGATGCGTGACATCAGTTCGCCGATCGGCCGCGGCTGACCGTTCGTGACGACGAGAGACTCGCCGTGGACTCTGTCGACGGCTGAAACGGCAGCGACGATCGCCTCGACGGCATTGTCCACGAAGAGGGTGTCGACGAGCGCCGCGCCCGATCCGAGAACCGGCATCCGGCCCGAGCGGGCACGGTCGATGACCCGCTCCGTCAGCTGAGTGTCACCCGGACCCCACATGAGGTGCGGGCGGAGGACGAGCACGCGGAAGTCCGGTGAGTCCGCATTCAGTGCGATGCGCTCTCCGGCTCCCTTCGTCCGTGCGTACTCGCCGCGGGCGAACTCCGGAGAGGCCGGTTCAGCCGAGTCCCCGATGATCGAGGTACCCGTATGCGCCACCGACGGGGAGGAGATGTGGACCAGACGCGGCACACCGGCGGCCCGGGCCGCGTCGACGAGGTTCCGCGTGCCCCCGATGTTCACGGCCTCGAAATCCTCGGGATCGCCCATCATCGAGACCTTCGCAGCCAGGTGCACGACCGCCTCGACACGGTCGACGGCCCGCTCGACCGCGGCCGCATCGGTCACGGAGCCGAGAACATCGGTGGCGCCTGAGACTCCGGAGGGGCGGCGCTGCAGGGTCGTGACCTCGTGACCGGCGGAGACGAGTGCGTGCGCGACGGACGAACCGAGCAGCCCGGAGGCTCCGGTGACGGTGATTCTCACTTCAGCTCCTCAGACTCTCCCGCGCACCGGCCCACCGGCCAGGACACTGTCGGCCCAGGCCGCGAGCCGGGAGCGGTCGATCTTCGAATTGTGGCGGATGTCTGTGGGGAACTCCGGGGCGACGAGCACCGCCGCGAGATCATGGCCGCCTGTCCGTGCCGCCTGTTCACGCAGTCGGGCGGTCAGCTCCAGAGGCGCCAGCCCGGGGGACAGCGACGTCCCCTCGGAGTCGAGCACTGCCACCAGGACCTGAGTCCCGATGGGGCCGATCCCGACGACGGCACTGCGGCTGACCTCGGCGTCGGCATCTATGAGCGCTTCGAGGCCGCCGGGACCGACGGGCCCGCACGCGGTCGTGACGACGTGCTGCAGACGTCCCTCGAGCCAGACTCGCCCGGCGTCGTCGATGTGACCGATGTCGTTCGTCCGGTGCCAGTGCAGGCCCTTCAGGCCATCGCGGGCGGAATCGGCGGTGGTCCGCCAGAGGTTGTCGTAGCCGGACTTGATATGGGCGGCGCTGACGACGAATTCGCCGAGGCGGTTCCGCGCCTCCGGCCCCTGCACCAGCTCATCGGCGGAGTCGCCCGCGTCGTCGATCGGGGCCAAAGCGAGTTCGACGCCGTCGATCGGCCGTCCCACGCACACTCCGAGGCCGCCGGTCGCATCGGCCTCGGCCACGCCTGCGCGGTCGATGTCGGTGAGCAGCAGTCCTTCGGTCATGCCGTATGGAGAGTGGATGCTCGCATTGGGGAACACCCCTGCGATGGCGTCCATGAGCTCGAGCGGCACCGGTGCGCCGGCCGAGAGCACGAGTTCGACCCGGTCGCAGGCCGCGCGGTGATCGGCGTCCAGCGCCGAAGCGGTCGCGGCGACGTTGCGATAGGCGGCGGGGGAGGCGAAGACCATGGTCGCCCGTCCGGCGATGATCGCATCGGCGATCGCGCTCGCGGTCAGCGTCTTCGGCTTCGTCACGGACATGTCCGGCGTCACCGAGGTGGCCCCGATGGCAGGGCCGAGCAGTGCGAAGGGAGGGAACCCGGCCACCAGACCTGTGCCCTCACGGACATCGAACACCCTGGTCAGGACGGCCGCCAGTGCGGAGATGTCGGCGTGGGTGTAGCGCACGCCCTTGGCAGGACCGGTCGATCCGGAGGTGAAGAGGATCGCCGCATCATCATCGGCCGCCGGCGTGGGCAGTTCGGTCCGGTGGGCGGAAAGGGAGAGTTCCGTGAGACTCGTCTCCGCTGAGAACAGGCGGGAGCGGACGGGCCCGAGCGGGCTGACGGAGATCCGCCGGCCCGGCCAGCCGAAGGCGCGCGCCAGGGTGAGGCCGGGCAGCTCCCCGATGATCCACTGCGGATCCGCCGAGGTGATCGCCCGGGTCATTCCCCGCGGGCCGAGCCCGGCATCGGCGACGACGGCGACCGCACCGATCTTCAGACAGGCGTAGAGCGCGGCGGTGAGGTTGTTGCCCGGCGGTACGAGCATCGACACCCGGTCCCCGGGCTTCACGCCGAGGTCGAGCAGCCCGTTCGCGATCGACGTGGTGACGTGCCACAGGTGGCGCCAGGAGATCTGCTGGGCGGGGTTCTGCGCGAAATCGACCGAGGCGATCGACTCGTCGCCACGGCGGGCGTCGAGGATCGTCGTCACCGCGCGGATGTCCGCGGCGCTGGCACCCCGCGCCGCGGCGGCTGTGCTCGAACGCTCCGACGACCCCTTCGCAGGGTTCGTCTCGGTGCGGTCCGGCACCTCGACGTCGGTGTCGAACCGGGCACTCAGCCAGTCGAGGACGAGGCCGGCGACGTCGTGGTCTTCGCTGACGAGGTGCGAGGCCGTCTCGAAGCGGTGCACATCGGCCTGCGGCAGGCGGCGGCGCAGATCCCGCAGATAGCGTTCGAGGAAAACCGGATCCTTCGGCCCCCAGACGAGCAGGGCCGGCTTGTCGAAGGCGGCGATGTCGTCACCGATGCGCTGCAGCTCGGAATCCGAGGGATGGTTCGCATCGACCGGGATGTCAGCGACGAAGCTGCCGATCGCCCACCGGTCCTGCGCGATTTCGTAGGGGGCACGGAACGCATTCCTGGTGTCGGCATCGAGATCGCCGAGGCGCAGCGTCACACGCAGGAACCAGTCGGTGACGACGGTGGCCGTGGGCAGCATGGGGCCGGCGAGGGTGGCGCGCAGCGGAGCGGGCACCGGGGCATCCTCGGGCTGGTGGACGGCGGTGTTGAGGCTGATCGCGGCCGAGACGATGTCGGTGTTGCGGGCCGCCCAGCCCAGGGAGAGCACACCGCCCCAGTCGTGCCCGATCGTCACGATCGGATGCTCTTCGGGTCCGGTTCCGGCCGCCTCGGTGACCGACGACCCGGCAGCGGATGCAGCGCCGCCGGCGTACGCGCTTCCGGCCGCCTCGGCGAAGAGGGTCGTGACGACGGCGTCGAAGTCGGCGATGCGGTCGCGGATGCGGCGCACCTCGGGGGACTTCGGCGTCGGCATCGCCTCATGCGCGAGCCGTTCGGAAAAGCCCATCTCGAGCTGGTCGGGTGCGATGAGCCGCCAGGCGCGGCCGCCAGAACGGGCGGCCTCGACGGTGGCGCGGGCCAGCCGACGCCACAGATACGACCACGTCGGGTTGCCGTGCAGGGCGACGATCGTGCCCGCCGGCTCCACACCGGCCGCGCGGAGGGCGGGCAGGGTGTCGAGCACGTGGAACGCATGCGTTCCGCCGGTGGTCGCTGCCTCGACGATCCGGGACCAGGCGGGGTCCCACTCGGGCAGCTGCGGGGGAGCCTGAGCCGGCCGTGCAGGAAATCTCATTGAAGCGTCTACCACTCGATCTCGGTCATCGCGGTGTTGAGGCCGGAGCCGACACCCATGCACAGGATGCGGTCGCCCGGCCGGAGGCTCTCGGCCTCACGGGACAGGGTGATGGGCAGGGAGGCGGGGCCGACATTGCCCAGCTCGGGATAGCTGACGGGGATCCGGTCGGGATCGAGGCCCGCGGCCTTGGTGATCGAATTCGTGTGCACATCGGAGACCTGGTGCATGACATAGCGGTCCATCTCCCGCCAGTCCCACCCGGACTCGTGGGCCTCTTCCCAGGCGGCGACGACGAGTTCCATACCCCCGGAGAGCAGACCTTTGGTGTCGGTGAACATGCCGTTGTGGTCACCGACGCACAGTGCATGGTGCTGGGTGGCCGCACGGGTGATCCCGCCGAGGACGCGGTGGCCCTCCGGGTGCTTGTCGGCGGGGCCGAGAACGGCGGCAGCGGCCCCGGAGCCCAGGGTCAGGGAGGCGAACTCGTTGAGGTACTCCTCACGCGTGATCTCCGGCCGGTTGAGTCGGCGCAGCGTCGCCTCCTGCACTCGGGAGGCGTCCTCGCCGGCGACGACGAGGGCGTATTCGATCTGTCCGGCGTCGATCATGTTCGCCGCCAGGGTCATGCCGTTGACGAAGCCGAGGCAGGCGTTGGCGATGTCGAAGTTCATCGCCTGCGGGCCGAGACCGATGCCCGCGTGCACCCCGACGGCCACGGACGGCTCCAAGTGCTCACGAGTGACCGAGGTGTTGACCATCAGGCCGATCGCCTCAGCGGACACCCCCGACTCGGCGAGGGCCCTCCTGCCGGCGGCGATCGCGCCGTCCGCGAACTGATGGGGTTCGTCCCAGTTGCGGCGCGCGTACACGCCGGCGACCCGCTGGAGCAGACCCTGCGGCAGGCTGAGGGAGGACAGCGTATCGGCGAGACGCTCGTCGAATTCCTGAGAGGTCACTTCGTTCGGGGCCAGTGTCTCGGTCAGGCCGAGCAGGGCCACGTTCGAGTGCCGAAATGTTGCGTTGCCGTTCGCCAATTGAGGTACTCATCCCTCTTCGGGTAGTTCGTCAGTGTCAGTCTGGGCCGCAGGGACGCACGCGAGGCGCGACTCGACGGGGGATTTCCGGGATCTATCCTAGCGCCCGGTTTCTGAGATGTTCATCAGCGTGTGAACCAGGTGAAGCCGTCATAGAGCATTCCGGTGGATGCCAGGACCGCGATGACGGCGAGAACGATCGAGGTCACGGTGTGCGAGACCTTGGACGTCTGGAAGCGCACGGCACGCGAATAGGACATCGGCCGATCGGTGACGAAGCGTCCGAATTGGGCGAAGATCCGCCAGTCCATGACGTCGATGAGGGACTTCGCCGCCAGGGTGACGACGATGACGCAGCCGATGCCCATGAACAGCAGGAAGACGAAGCCGAGGAAGCCGAAGTCCTTGAAGAAGGTCACGACCCGATCGCCGATGGCCACGGCGAAGGCGGAGAAGCCCTCGCTGAAGGGCAGCGCGTCGAAGGAGTCGGTGATCGTCTTCAGGCTGATGCCGTCGCGCTGAGTCTGCACGGACCCGATGTACATGAAGACCGACGCCGCCAGGGCCACGATGAGATTGATGATCGTGATCGTCGCGTTGTCCGGCCAGAACTCCAGGGACTTCAGCGTGTAGGTCGCCGACAGGGCCACGCAGATGATGGCTCCGGTCAGGGCGCCGATGGTGGCCGGGAGCAGGAGGTTGTTGAAGAACACGAAGGCGACGACGGCGATGAGCGCGGCGCCGAAGATATAGGTGAACACGGCGAAGGTGTCGCCGTTCGAGGCTGTGGCGGCGCGCCGGTTCGCCTCGACCATCTGGCCCGAGTGCTGGATGTTCTTAGCGAGTTCGGCCTTCGTCGCTCGGGGCAGTTCGGCATCCCGCCCGTAGGCGTCGTCGTAGCCGCGCGCACTGCTCGGCAGCACGCGGGTCTCGTCCTCACTGCTCCAGGGAGGTGTGGCTTGCGTGTAGCCGTCCTGTCCGTACCCGCCCTGGTCCTGCGGGTAGCCGCCCTGTGCTCCCGGCCCGCCCGGCCGGGGCCGTGGCTGCCAACGTCCGAGCTTCGCTGCGATGAGGTAGACGACGAAGACGACGAGTGCTGCGAGGACTCCGATGGAGATGCCGGCGCCGAGCTCGTTCATGAGGGTGACTTCCTGGGATGGGCGGTGGTGGTCGTTCGTTCAGTCTATGGACTCTTTCCGCTCCTGGCACGTTCTCGGGCATCCGACGCTCGTTCCTCCGGCGCGCAGCGTGGGCGGGATGCGGGTCGCAGAGGGGGTGGTCACCGGCCCGAAGCCGGCCCCAGCGTGGGCGGGATTCGGGCCGCTGCACCGGCTCCGACCAGCGGCATCGGTTTCATGGGTAGGCTGGGAGCGGGTCCGCCGGATCCGCCCACCGACGTTCGAAGGAGACACGTGATGAGCAACGCCCAGGCATTCACTTCCGAGGCCCTGCCCCTGGACGAGCAGGTCGTCCTCGTCACAGGATCCGGTCGCGGCCTGGGCGCGGCAGTCGCGAAGGCCTTCGCGACCGAAGGATCCGCGCTCGTCGTCAACTACCGCTATTCCGCCGAAGCGGCAGAGGAACTCGCCGAGGCGGTCCGCGCTCGCGGGGGACGTGCCGTGGCCGTCGAGGCCGATGTCACCGATTCGCGAGCCGTCGACGCGATGTTCGAAGCGGCGGCCGCCGAGTTCGGTGCTCCCGTGTCCACGGTGGTCAACAATGCGCTGGTCGACTTCTCGTTCAACGGTGATGAGCGCCAGACGGCCGACGAGATCGACTACTCGGACTTCGCCGATCAGTTCCGCGGTTCGGTCGAGGGCGCGGTCAATACGATCCAGGCCGCGATGCACGGATTTCGGAAGATCGGGTCCGGACGAGTCATCAACATCGGGACCAACCTGTTCCAGGACCCGGTCGTGCCGTATCACGACTACACCGCCAGCAAGGCGGCGCTTCTGTCTCTGACCAGGACGTTCGCCAAGGACCTCGGGCCCGCTGGGGTGCGGGTGAACATGGTCTCCGGAGGCCTGCTGCGGACCACGGACGCCTCCTCGGCCACTCCCGAGGCCGTCTTCGAGCAGATCGCCGCGGCCAGCGCGCTGCGGCGGGTGACCACCCCGGAGGAGTTCGCCTCAGCGGTGGTGTTCTTCGCGTCCCCGGCCTCCCGCGCGGTGACTGGCCAGAACCTCATCGTCGACAACGGCCTCGTCATGGGGTGAGAGGGACTCAGCCGCGGGCGAGGAAGGCGAGGGCTCGCTCATAGAGGAGTTCGGCACTGTCCTCGCGGTAGTCGGCAGTCGTGGGGTCGCTGAAGAGGTGCGTGCCGCCGGGGTAGAGGAAGTGCTCGGCGCAGGCTCCCGCCCGCGTCGCCGACTCCATCAGCGTCTCGACCGTCCCGGGGCTGCGCCAGTCGTCGTCGACGGCGAAGTGGGCCTGCACGGGGACCTGCGCCTGCCACCGGGTCGGCTTGGGGAAGCCGCCCCCGTGGAAGAGCAGGACGCCCCTGGCCCGTGGATCGTTCTTGCCCATCTGCTGCGCGATCGCCGCTCCGAGCGAGAACCCGCCGTAGACGAGCTCGTCACCGAAGTCAGCGCAGGCGTCTCTCACTCGGTCCACCAGGGTCGAGAACCCGACCTCCTGGGAATGGCTCACTCCGGCCTCGGCGGTGGTGAAGGTCCTGCCTTCGTAGAAGTCGGGCGTGTGGACCGTGTGTCCGGCCGCGGTGAAGTGTTCGGCGATGGCATCCATGCCGGGGGTGCGGCCCAGGGCGGAGTGGAGCAGAACGAGGGTGCTCATAGGAAATCCTCACAACAGGGAACGTGGATCGGTGCGGCCTGGGTGGCGGGGCGGAGTCGTTCGCCGAGGCGGCCGCGCTCAGCGCCAGCGCCCCTTCGCTGAGGCGGTCGCGCTCAGTGCCTGCGTCCCACCGCCGAGGCGGCCCCGCCCCACCGTCGAAGCGACCCCGCCCCACCGCCGTCTCAGCGGCTGTGGCCGCGAGGGATGGTGAAGGAATCGGCGCGGGCGGTCTCCCAATCCGCCGCCCATTCCTCGGGCGGATTGCCCAGCAGCTCGCCGGGCTTCAGCCAGTCGTAGATGCGAGCATAGGACCACGAATCGGACTCGGAGATGTTCCGGCGCAGCATGGTCGGCTCCAGTTCCTCGGGGCCGGACGCGCCCATCGACGCCATGAGACGGGTCGCCTCGGCGACGACGGCGTGGTGGTAGTTCTTCACGCGCTCGGATTTGTCGGGCACATCGAGGGCGCGCACGCGCCTGGGATTCTGAGTGGCGACTCCGACCGGGCACTTGCCGGTATGGCAGACCTGGGCCTGGATGCAGCCGACGGCCATCATCATCGCCCGCGCCGAGTTCGTGAAGTCCGCGCCCTGGATGAGTCGTTTGACGATATCGGTGCCGGTGGCGATCTTGCCCGAGGCGCCGACCTTGATCTTCTTGCGCAGCCCGGCCCCGACGAGCGCGTTGTGCACGATCATCAGCCCCTGGGTCAGCGGCAGCCCCACATTGTCCTCGAACTCCAGCGGGGCGGCTCCGGTGCCGCCTTCGGAGCCGTCGACGATGATGAAGTCCGGCAGGATCTCGGTCTCGACCATCGCCTTGACGATCGAGAGGAACTCCGTGCGCGAGCCGACGCAGAGCTTGAAGCCGGCGGGTTTGCCACCCGAGAGTTCGCGCATCCTCCGAATGAACTGCAGCAGCTCGACCGGGGTCGAGAACACGCTGTGTCCGGGCGGGCTGATGCAGGTCTTGCCCACGGGGATGCCCCGGATCTCAGCGATCTCCTCGGTGACCTTCGTCCCGGGCAGCACACCGCCGATGCCCGGCTTGGCGCCCTGTGAGAGTTTGAGGGAGACCATCTTGACCTGCGGGTCCTGCGACTTCTCAGCGAAGACCTCGGGGTCGAACGCGCCGTCGGGAGTGCGCGCGCCGAAGTACGCGGTGCCGAGCTCCCAGATGAGGTCGCCGCCGTGTTCGCGATGGTAGGGAGAGATCGAACCCTCGCCGGTGTCGTGGGCGAATCCGCCCATCGTCGCGCCTTTGTTCAGCGCGCGGACGGCGTTGTTGCTCAGCGAGCCGAAGCTCATCGCCGAGACGTTGAGCAGCGAGATGTCATAGGGCTGCGTGCATTCCTCGCCGCCGATGCGCACGCGCGGCGGCCGCGGAGGGTTGGCGATCGGGCGGTTCGAGTGCATGAGCGCCTCGTAGCCGGGGCGTTCGACATCGTGTTCGGTGCCGAATGCGTGCTCGGAGTGAGTGCCCTTCGACCGCTCGTAGATGGTGGTGCGGGTGTCACGGTTGAAGGGACGCCCGTCCCAGTTGCGTTCGATGAAATACTGCTGGATCTCCGGACGGATCGACTCCAGCAGGAACCGGGCGTGTCCGGCGACAGGGTAGTTGCGCAGGATCGAATGCTTCTTCTGCACCAGATCCCATGCCGCGAGCGCGCCGAGTCCGAGCGCCGAGGCGGCCGCAGCCAGGCTCGCGACCTGCTTGCCTGTCGAGTCGCCGCCGGCGATCCGGACAATGGGGAATTGCCTTTTCATTGTGCCTCCTTGGACTGTCCTGGTCTCGAGCCTAGACCGGGGACGCGCAGATTTCAGGAAAGGCAGGCCTGAGAAGGCCCGGAACCGGCCGCAGAGACATCGCGCTCAGCTCATTGAGGCGCACCGGACGGGCGGTGGTCGGTCTCACACGCGTCAGGCCGTGGAATCGTTTGGGGTCGCGGTCCCCGCGGGCATAGCGTTGAGCCCATGAGCATTGACGAGCCGAGTCCGACGAGCACTCGGCGAACCGTCGCTGCTGTCTTCCTCGCCGGCGTCGCCGTCTTCCTCGTCCTCTACGAGACCCAAGGGCTGCTGCCGGCCATCCGCGGGGCCTACGGCATCGACGGCCCGACGGCGAGCCTGACCGTCTCGGCGACGAATGTGGCCATGGCGGTCTTCCTCGTCCCGTTCTCGATGCTGGCCCCGCGCATCGGGCACGCGCGGCAGATCGGCGCCGGCGTGATCGCGGCTGCGATCCTCGCCCTCGTCCTGCCCTTCACACCGACCCCGGAACTGTTCATCGCCGTCCGCTTCCTCCAGGGAGCGGCCATCGCCTCGGTGCCGGCGACGGCGATGGCCTACCTCTCCCTGCGGCTGCCCTCGGCGGCCCTGCCCGGGGCGATCGGGGTCTACATCGCCGGCAACACGATCGGCGGACTGTGCTCGCGGCTGCTGACCGGCCTGGCCTCCGAAGTGCTCGGCTGGCACGGCGGCCTCGCCTTCACAGCTGCCGTCTCCCTGCTCTTGGGCCTCATCGTCGTCTGGCTGCTGCGCCACGACCTCTTCTCGACGGCTCGCAGCCGGTCCGCTCATGAGACGAGGACGGCCGACAGCTCCACCGACGCCCGACCGCCTCGGCGAGTGATTCCGCTGCGCGGAGGCCTGTGGCGGATCTACCTCACCGGATTCCTGTGCATGATCGTCTTCGGCGGATCCTTCACCATGCTCGGCACCCGCCTGCAGCAGGATCCCTGGAGGATGAGCGAGGGCGCGGTCGCGCTGTTCTTCCTTATCTACCTCGTCGGCACCGTCGTCACCACCTACTACGGCCGCTTGGCCACGAAATACTCCCGGACCCGCCTCACCCTCGTCGGCATGGTCGTCGCGCTCGCCGGAGCGAGCATCACTCTCATCGACTCCCTGCCGGCCATCATCGGAGGCATGTCGCTGCTGACGGCAGGGTTCTTCCTCGGCCACACCGGAGCCTCTGCGGCCGCCAGCGCCTCCCGACCCGGAGTCGATTCGACCCGCTCGGCGGCCATCTACCTCACTGTGTACTACCTCGGCACGAGTCTCGGCGCCTGGCTGTCAGCGGTCCTCTTCGTCGGCTTCGCCTGGCCCGGCGTCGTAGCGATGTGCGCGGCGTCCCTCGTCACGGTCCTGGTCTTGACGCTGACCGGTGCTCCGATAGGGTTCAAGAAACGCAGCTGATCGGTTGTTCAGGGCCGCTGACCCCGTCGGGCCCGCTGCGGCCGGTCTCCGCGATACTGACGCCGGACGTCCCTCTGCCGGTCCCGCCACCGAAAGGCCCGCCCATGCCCCAGACCACCCATTCGACCGTCGTCTACGCGATCTCTGAAGGCGTCGCCCACGTCGAGATCGACCGCGGCGAGAAACTCAATTCCCTCACCCGGGAGGTCTTCGAAGACCTCGTCGAGGCGGGACTGGCGCTCAAGGAGGCGCCCGAGGTCAAGGCCGTGGTGCTGTCCGGCCGGGGTCGCGCCTTCAGCGCCGGCCTCGACTTCACCGAACTCGCTTGGATCGCCGAGGCCGGGGCCGCGACCCGCTCCACCTCCGAAGAGGAGTCCGACACCGACAGCGGTGCGAGGTCCGGAGCCGCCGTGGCCGATGCAGTCGAGGTGGGGACCCGCCTCGGTTCCGCTCGCGCCCTGGCCCAGAAGGCCGTGCACATCTGGTCGCTCGTCGAGGTTCCGGTCATCGCTGCGGTCCGCGGAGCCGCGCTCGGCGGCGGGATGCAGATCGCGCTGGGTGCGGACATGCGCGTGGCCGGACACGATGCGAAGCTCTCGCTCATGGAACTCAGATGGGGCATCATCCCCGATATGTGCGGAACGCAGCTGCTGCCGCGGCTGGTCGGACCCGCGCAGGCGAAGAAGCTCATCGTCACGGCCGACACGATCGGCGCCGAGGAGGCGCTGCGCATCGGTCTCGTCGAGGAGATCGCCGAGGACCCGGTCGCCAGGGCCCTCGACCTGGCGGGGCGGATCGCCGGAGGGTCCCGATCGGCGCTCGTCTGGGCGAAGCGGCTGGTCGACCTGTCGTACGAGTCCGAGCTGAGCACCGGACTCGACGCCGAGCAGGAGGCCCTGGCCCAGCTGCTGGGCACAGAGGAGCAGAAGCAGGTCGTGGCCGAGCGCCTGGCCGCGATGAAGGCCCGCGCGAAGGGCTGAGGCGCCGCGCGGAGCCGACGGTGACCGGGGAAGCAGGACCCGTCGCGGGAAGAGCCGAACTCAGGAGCCCCGTCGGGAAGGGAACTCCGGACGGACGGGATCGATGATCCGCTCGGCCGCGAGCGCCTCGGCGACGGTCGTGAAGTCGGCGAGCTCACGCAGCAGCACGAACGTCGGACGCATGAGCTTGAGGTGCCCTTCGCCCTCATCCGTGAGGATTCCGGTCACCGAGCGCCATTCGCTCGTGTGGGCCTCCGTCGTCTGATGCTGGGCGGAGACGACCTCGGAGGCCGCGATCGCATAGAAGTAGGTGTCGAAGCGCTTGGGCAGACCCAGCGGGGTCACCCAATTCGCCCAGGGGCGCAGCCCGGTCGGGTCGAGCACCGCACCCGTCTCCTCCTCGACCTCACGCGCAGCAGTGGCGAGCAGAACACGCCAGCCCTCGGACTCCTCGGCGATGGCCGACTGCGACCATGCGGAGGCGTGCGCCGCGGGATCGGGGACGGTGAGCGACGGGGCGGTCTCGACGTCGATGGGGTCGACCCGGCCGCCGGGGAAGACGACGACGCCGGCGGCGAAGTCCATCGTCGAGACCCGATGCTGGATGAAGACCTCGAGGCCCTCGCGTCCGTCCCGGAGCATGAGCACGCTGACGGCGGGCCTGACCGGCACCGCTGCGGCGTCGGCGACGACGCGATCACGGCTGGCGATGTCGGTGAGGTCCGAAGGGTCGGAGCCCTCGGGCTTGATGTCTCGGATCACGCTCAGCACCTTCGCTCTCACCTGTTTGTCGTTGTCTCCCAGTATGCCCGCGACCGTCGGGACGTTCGACGGTGGGGTGGACATGCCCCGTCCTGAGCGGTCCCACACGACGGCCGTCGGGGCCGGGCCGAGTCCGTGAAGTGAGCGACATCCGTGGTCAGAGGGCATGGGCATGGATGCGCGTGGTCGCAGACAGGATACGATGGGAGGCAATGCGAGATCCTCAACCTGAGGTGAGGAACCCAACCGGCGACGAACGAGGGCGGGGCTGAACGGGCGAGTCATGGGCAATTTCGGAATCTATCCGCTCTTCACGATCGACCAGGCCTGGCCGAATTGGCTGATCTTCGTTCTCGTGCTCAGCGACCTCGTGATCCGCATCATCGCTCTCGGCTGGATTCCGCACAATCGGAAGCCCTCGGTCGCCCTGGGCTGGCTGCTGGCCATCTTCCTCATCCCCTATGTCGGCATCCTGGCTTTCGTGCTGCTGGGGTCGGCGAAGCTGCCCAAACGGCGTCGGGACAAGCAGTCCCAGATCAACGACCTCATCCGCGATCAGCTGCGCAACCGGGCGATCATCGGGCAGCGGGACCATATGTCCGAACCGCTGAGCACGGCCGCACAGCTCAACTTCGACCTCGGTGCCCTGCCGATGATCCACGGCAACGACTTCGAGCTGCACGTCGACAATCACGCCTGCATGGAGGCCATGGCCGATGCCGTCGACCGGGCGGAGAAGTTCGTCCATTTCGAGTTCTACATCGTCGCCATCGACGACACGACGAGGCGGCTGCTCGATTCGCTGCTGGCCGCGCATCGGCGCGGAGTCAGTGTGCGCATCCTCATCGATCATCTCGGATCGCTGGGCTATCCGGGCTACTCGGAGCTGGTCAAACAGCTCAACGCCTCGGGCGTGCGGTGGCGGCGGGCACTGCCGATCCGCCCTTGGCGAGGTGAGTACCAACGCCCTGACCTGCGCAATCACCGCAAGATCCTCGTCGTCGACGGGGACGTCGCGTTCACCGGTTCGCAGAACATCATCGACCGGTCCTACAACAAGCGTCGCAACCTGCGGAAGGGATTCCAGTGGAAGGACCTGTCCCTCGAATGCAGAGGTCCGGTCGTCGAGGAGCTCGACGCCGTGTTCGTCACCGACTGGTATTCGGAGACCGACGAGATCGTCGACGAACCCGACGGCTTCGACCTCGAGGCTCCCGAGTCCGGCGGCATCCAGGCCCAGGTCGTGCCCTCGGGGCCGGGGTTCGAGGACGAGAACAATCTGCGTCTATTCAACCATCTCATCTACAACGCGAATCGCAGCGTGGTCGTGTGCTCACCGTATTTCGTCCCCGATGAGTCGCTGCTCCACGCGCTGACCACCGAGGCCCGGTCCGGCGTCGAGGTGCGCTTGTACGTGGGCGAGACGGGCGATCACTGGCTCACCCACAGGGCGCAGCAGTCCTATTACGACGAGCTCGTCCGGGCCGGGGTGCGGATCTTCATGTACCACGCTCCGACTGTGCTGCATTCGAAGTTCCTCATCATCGACGACGAGGTGTCGATCATCGGTTCGTCGAACATGGACGAGCGTTCGTTCGCGATGAACCTCGAGGTCACGATGTTCATCGTCAACAAGGGATTCACCCAGCGGATGTACGAGCTCGAGGCCGAGCGCTACGCACCGAACTCCGTCGAACTCGACGCGGAGGAATGGGCCGATCGACCGCTGTTGAAGAAGTACGTGGAGAACGTGGCGCGACTGACGAGTTCGCTGCTCTGATCCGGGCGCGGTTCGAAGCAGCGACGCCCCGCACAGCGAGCGATGCGTGGTTCGGTGAGCGATGCCGCGTGCCCACACAGCGAGCGTCGCGGTGGGCGACGCGTGTATCAGTCGTCGTCGGCGACGCCGCCGGGCCCTTCGTCATCGAGGTGGCGCGCCGGATCACCGACCGAGTCCCGGGCCTCGGACGCAGACGTGTGCTCGATCTTCGGCGAGGATCCCGTCGACGAAGGCCCGTTCACCGAGATCTGGTCGTCCTCATCACCGTCGAACTCGGACACGGGGGCACCGGTGGCCGCGGCGGCATTGACCTTGTCGGCGGCGGTCTGCACGGCATCGGCGACGGCCGGGGACTTCTCACGGATCGATTGGTTGGCTTTCTCGACGGTGCCCTGGACGCGAGGGTCGGTCCACAGCTCCTGCGCCTGCGCCTTGAGCCGTTCGTAGCTCTGGCGTCCGGTGCGTGATCCGAGAACGAATCCGACTCCGAGACCGGCCAGGAGAATCAATCTCTTCTTCATTGTCCTAACTCCTCTTCGCAGCTTGCCGTCACTGTCTCCCGCACTGATGCGCGACACAGATCCGGGCATCGGCGTGACCGGCGCACGGGACTGTGTCCTGCCTCACCAGCTTATACCGTGTCGAGGTCAGGCGGTACGCAGAGATCCGCGCTCAGCCCACGCTCGGCTGCTGCGTTCAACCCACGCTCGGCTGCTGCTGGGTGATGCAGTGGATCCCGCCGCCACGGGCGTAGAGCTCGCGCGCATCGACCCCGACGACCTTCCGGCCCGGATACACGCGCTCGAGCACGGCGGCCGCCTCGGCGTCCATCGGGTCATCGAAGGTGCATGCGATGACCCCGCCGTTGGTGACGAGATGATTGACATAGGAGTAGTCGACGAAGCCTTCGTCGTCGCGCAGCACCTCGGGGCGGGGAGCGGCACCACGTCGAAGGGGGTTCCGTCGGCAGTGGTCTCGGCGGCGAACTGCTCCTTGAGCCGGCAACTGAATTCGAAGTCCGGGTGGTCCGGATTGCGCTGATCGTGGACGAGGACGACACCGGGGCTGGGCATCGCGGCGACGATGTCGACATGTCCGCGCGTGCCGTAGGTCTGATTGTCCCGATGCAGCCCGTGATCGAGCCAGATCACCTTCTGCGCGCCGATGGTGCGTGCGAATTCGGCTTCGACCTCGGCCTCGCTCATCCCGGGATTGCGGCCGGGGTCGAGCTGCACGCTGCGGGTGGCCAGCACCGTGCCCTTGCCGTCGACGTGGATCCCTCCGCCCTCATTGCGCAGCTGTGAGGACACCACCGGGGTGCCTGCCAGGTCCGCGACGAACCGGCCGATGTGCTCATCATGATCCCACTTCGCCCACTCCTGCGCTCCCCAGCCGTTGAACACCCAGTCCACCGCGTGCAGGCCGCCCGTCTCGTCGACGACGAAGCTCGGCCCGATGTCGCGCATCCAGGCATCGTCGAGGTCTGCGTTGACCACGGTGATCGGGTGGCGGACTCCCTCCCCGAGGTGGCGCTTGGCATGCTCGGTCTGGGCTTCTGTAACGACGACCGTCACCGGGGTGAATTCGCTGGTGGCGCGGGCGACGGCGGCCCAGGTGGAGCGCGCGGCTTCGGCCTCGGCCTCGGCCTCGGTCTCGCCGAGTGCGTATCCGGAGGACGGGAAGGCCATCCAGATGCGGTCCTGGGCGGCGGTCTCCGCGGGCATGTGCAGCGTCATCGTTGTCCCTTCGACGGTTCCCGGTCGACCACGGCCGAGCCGGCCTCCCGGGATGGAGGTGTGCGAACAGTACAGACGAGTCTAGCCAGTCACGCGCCGAGGCGGCCGACGGAAACCGTTGCGGGGCCGGGCCGGAATCCGTCGCCGTCGAGTCCGGACCGCCCCGTTCCTCACCAGGACCGACCCCCGTCGGGCGGGAGGGCAGGTGAGTCCGTATAGTCTGCCTGAGGAGAGGCAAGTCGATCGTGCCAAGGGAGGCAGCAGGTGTCAGCAGCGGACGCAGAGGAATCATTCGGCCGGCGGGGGACGGGGCCACTGGCGGGAACGATCGTCGCCGACTTCTCCCGGGTGCTCGCCGGCCCCTACGCGACGATGATGCTCGCCGACCTCGGGGCCACGGTCATCAAGGTCGAGGGCAGGACAGGCGACGATACACGTCATTGGGCCCCGCCTCGGCGAGGGGACGATGCGACGTACTTCCTCACGGCGAACCGGAACAAGCATTCGGTCGTCCTCGACTTCAAGGATCCCGAGGACCTCGAATACGCTCAGCAGCTGGCCGCGCGCGCCGACGTCCTCGTGGAGAACTTCAAAGCCGGAGGATTGGCGAAGTACGGGCTGGACTTCGACTCGGTCAAGGCCGAGAACCCGGGCATCGTCTACGCATCGGTGACCGGTTTCGGTCGCGACAATCCGCTGCCGGGCTACGATCTGCTCATCCAGGGGCTGTCCGGGTTCATGTCCGTCACCGGCACGCAGGAATCCGGTCCGGTCAAGGCCGGGGTCGCCGTCGTCGACGTGATCACCGGACTGCACACGACGGTCGGCATCCTCGCCGCGCTCGCCCACCGCAAGGACACGGGCGTCGGGCAGCTGGTCGAGACGAATCTGCTGTCCTCGGCGCTCTCCGGCCTGGCGAACCAGACCTCGGCCTACGTCGCCGGAGGGGTGGTGCCGCAGGCGATGGGCAATGCGCACCCGAGCCTCTACCCCTACCAGCCGATGCCCACGGCCGAGGGGCAGATCATCATCGCGTGCGGAAACGACAACCAGTTCGCCCGGCTCGCCGGAATCCTCGGACATCCCGAATGGGCCGAGGACGTTCGCTTCGCGAACTTCGCCGACCGCAACGTCCATCGCGTCGAACTCGAACCCGAGCTGATCGAGGCGCTGAGTGCGAAGACGAACCAGGAATGGTTCGACATCCTCACCGAGGCGGGTCTGCCCTGCGCGCCGATCAACTCGATCGCCCAGGGCGTGGAGCTGGCGACCTCGCTGGGTCTCGAGCCCGTCGCCGAGGCGGGTGCGGACGATCGCGTCATTCCCACCGTGGCCAACCCGATCCGGCTCTCCGAGACCCCGACCAGCTACGAACTCGCCCCGCCGACCTTGGGCGAGAGCACCGAGGCGGTCAAGGAGTGGCTGCGTTCGGGCGACACGCTCGGCGGCTGAAGTAGTCTTGTCCCTGTGTGCTGTCGCCGATGGTGCCGGGACCGAGTCTGACAGGGCCCGTCTCGGGAAGGGCAGCTGTCATAGACGTCGATGAGAATCCGGAACCGAGATGGACAACAAGCCGACCGAGGACGCGCCTCGGCCACGTTCGGCGGTGAAACGGACCCTGATGGTGATCGCCATGGCGATCACGGGCTTCCACCTCTTCGCCAGCTTCCTGTGGATCGCCCCTGCCTCGACGATGCGGGAGGTGATCCCGGGCGATCTGCTCAGCAAGTACATGATTCCGATGTGGGGACAGTCCTGGAGCGTGTTCGCGCCCGAGCCGATCAACGGCGACTACTACTTCGACGTCCGTGCGGTGATCAGGACCGACAGCGGTGAGGAGATCACCGAGTGGGTCAGGGCCACCGACGTCGAACTCGACCACTCCACCTACAAGCTGTTCCCGCCGCGTTCGGCCGGTCTGGGCATCGGTGTGGCCTCGGACATCAAGGGCTCCTGGGAGGAGCTTCCCGACGATCAGAAGGCGATCGTCAAGCTCGACTATTTCAAGGGCGATGATTCGGTCGACCGGCTGGAGACGAAGCTCAAGGAGTACGACGATCCGGAGAACACGGTGGCGGCGTATTTGGAGGACGAGCACACGGCCACGGCCTATGCGACCCAGGTGGCGAAGGCCATTTGGGGTGACGACGTGCAGCGCGTCCAGTACCAGGCGGCCCGTCAGAACGTGGTGCCCTTCTCCGAGCGCAACGACAAGGGAGCCGAGCGCCCGAACATCCAACCGGTTCCCGTGGGATGGCGCGCGCTCGTCGTCGAAGACCATCAGTCCCAGGAGGAGTTCACGAAGTACTTCTGCTCCTCCGACGAAGTGAGGTGCGTCGGTGAACAGTGATGAGACGACCCCGCACGAGGGGGAGGGCATGACATCGACGGGCAGCGGAGCGGGCACCGCGACCGAGGTGGGGCACTCCGGTCCGGCCGCCTCGGCGAGGGGCGGCGGAACCGATTCCTCGACGGACTCCGCGAGCGACATCGGGCTCGTGCCGCTGACCACGCTGGTGCGCACGAAGCTTGCGCGCGGCTGGAGCTGGCTCGAGGAGATGCTCACCGGCCGCTTCCACGCCACCTACGGGCTGGCAGTGACGAGGATCCTCATCGGCCTCACCGGGCTCGGCCTCATCCTCACGAACTTCAGCGCCCGGCACTACGCCTTCGGTGTGGGGGCCGCCTGGAACGGCGAGATCGCCGAACCGAAGAGCGACTTCCCGAACATCTGGCTGTTCTCGCTCTTCCACCGGGCAGTGACGACGCCTCCGCTGTTCACGGCGATGATGATCGGCCTGGCACTGCTGGCCGTCGTCATCATCCTCGGCTGGCGGACGCGGATCGTCCTGCCGATCTACCTGGTGCTGTGGGTGAGCTTCATCGAGCTCAACGACGGGGCCGGGGATCAGGGCGACAACGCCTACCGCATGTTCATGATCGCGCTCCTCTTCGCCGACACCACCAGGCGATGGTCGCTCGACGCGCGCCGGCGTCGCCGGGCCGGCAGGTTCCCCGAAACCGACGGAGGAGCG
This sequence comes from Brevibacterium renqingii, assembly GCF_017808105.1. Lineage (GTDB taxonomy): Bacteria > Actinomycetota > Actinomycetes > Actinomycetales > Brevibacteriaceae > Brevibacterium > Brevibacterium renqingii. The sequence continues at coordinate 410,323 of NZ_JADBHF010000001.1, forward strand.
TGGCGGTGGACGCTGATCATGGCCAACAACCTCGCCATCGTCGTGCTCGCCTTCCAGGTGTGCGCGATCTACATGTCCGGGGGACTGTACAAGGCCGGCGGCACCGCGTGGCAGCACGGATTCGCCGTGTACAACCCGCTGCACACGCAGCAGTTCGGCACCTGGCCGGTGCTCTCGGACCTGGTGACCACCTGGGGGCCGATGGTGGTGGCGATCTCCTGGGGGTCGATCCTCTTCCAGTGCGCCTTCCCGTTCATGCTGTTCAACCGCTACACCCGGATCGTCGCGCTGCTCGGCATCCTCTCCTTCCACCTGGGGATCGCGCTGCTCATGGGCCTGCCCTGGTTCTCGCTGACGATGATCGCCGTCGACGCGATCTTCATCCGCGACCGCAGCTTCGCGAAACTCAGCGCCTACCTGCGGCACTGGTGGGCGTCATCGGCCCCGCGCCCGGACAGCGCGAAGTCCGTTTCCGCGAGTGCCACAGGGAGCAAGCGCCGCTCGAACGGCGTGAAAGCCGGTGCCGGCGCGAAGTCGCGCTCCTGAAACGCAGCTCCGCGGCTCACCATCGGCGGTGTCCGGCTCCCGACATGTCGACGGCTCGGTCTGCGACAGGAAGCTCTGTTTGCATACAGAGCTTTCCGTCGCAGACCGAGCCGTCGACGAAGGCGCCGCGTCACCGCTTCGGGCGCAGCTCCAGCCCCTTGGCCTCGGGATCCTCGGGCAGGTCGACCACGACGATGTCTCCGTCCTGGACGTCACCGGCCAGCAGGGCCCGGGCCAGCTTGTCGCCGATCTCGCGCTGGACCAGGCGGCGCAGCGGACGGGCGCCGAAGGCAGGATCGTAGCCTTCGAGTGCCAGCCAGTCCTCGGCTCCCTGAGTGACCTCGAGGGAGATCCGGCGATCCGAGAGCCGCTGGGACATGTGCTCGATCTGCAGGTCGACGATCGACGCGAGTTCGTCCTGACTGAGGGCATCGAAGAGCACGATGTCATCGAGACGGTTGAGGAACTCGGGCTTGAACGTCGAATGCACGATGCCCAGGACCTTCTCCCTCTGCTCCTCGTTCGACAGTGACCTGTCGACGAGGAACTGCGAACCGAGGTTCGAAGTGAGGATGAGGATGGTGTTCCGGAAATCGACCGTGCGTCCCTGCCCGTCGGTGAGCCGACCGTCGTCGAGGACCTGCAGCAGGATGTCGAAGACGCTCGGATGGGCCTTCTCCACCTCGTCGAGCAGGACCACGGAGTACGGGCGACGGCGCACCGCCTCGGTGAGCTGGCCGCCCTCGTCGTAGCCGACGTAGCCGGGAGGCGCACCGACGAGACGGGAGACGCTGTGCTTCTCACCGTACTCGCTCATGTCGATTCTGATCAGCGCCTTCTCGTCGTCGAAGAGGAAGTCCGCGAGCGACTTCGCGAGCTCCGTCTTGCCCACGCCGGTGGGGCCGAGGAACAGGAACGACCCTGTCGGGCGATCGGGGTCGGCGACACCGGCCCGCGAGCGGCGGATGGCATCGGAGACCGCGGCGACGGCGTCCTTCTGCCCGATGAGGCGCTGACCGAGGACGTTCTCCGCCCCGAGCAGCTTCTCGACCTCGCCCTGCATGAGGCGACCGGCGGGAATCCCCGTCCACGAGGAGACGACCTCGGCGATGTCGTTGCCGGAGACCTTGTCGGAGACCATCGGATCCGAGTTCTGCCCGGCCTCGGCCTGAGCCTCTGCGGCTTCGGCCTCGGCGATCTCCTTCTGCACGGCGGGGATCTCACCGTAGAGCAGACGGGATGCGGTCTCGAGGTCCGTGTCGCGTTGGGCGCGGTCGGCGGCAGACCGCAGCTCGTCGAGCTTGGTCTTGAGCTCACCGACCCGGTTGAGGCCGGCGCGCTGGGACTCCCAGGTCGCCTCGAGTCCGCGCAGCTGCTCCTCCTTGTCGGCGAGATCGGCACGCAGGGCGCCGAGGCGTTCGAGCGAGGCGGAATCCGTCTCCTTCGCCAGGGCCATGTCCTCCATCTTCAGGCGGTCGACGGCACGACGGAGCTCATCGATCTCGACCGGAGCCGAATCGATCTCCATCCGCAGCCGGCTGGCCGCCTCGTCGACGAGGTCGATGGCCTTGTCGGGCAGCTGCCTGCCGGTGATGTACCGGTTCGACATCGTCGCCGCCGCGACCAGGGCGCCGTCGTTGATCGACACCTTGTGGTGGGCCTCGTAGCGCTCCTTGAGTCCGCGGAGGATCGCGATCGTGTCCTCGACGCTCGGCTCACCGACGAACACCTGCTGGAACCGGCGCTCGAGAGCGGGGTCCTTCTCGATGTTCTCGCGGTACTCGTCGAGCGTCGTGGCGCCGATCATCCGCAGCTCGCCGCGGGCGAGCATCGGCTTGAGCATATTGCCGGCATCCATCGAGGAGTCTCCTCCGGCACCGGCTCCGACGATCGTGTGGAGCTCATCGATGAACGTGATGATCTGACCGTCGGCGTTCTTGATCTCCTCGAGTACGGCTTTGAGCCGCTCCTCGAACTCACCGCGGTACTTCGCCCCGGCCACCATGGCCGACAGATCGAGACTGATGAGCGTCTTGTCCCGCAGTGATTCGGGCACGTCTCCGGCGACGATCCGCTGGGCGAGTCCTTCGACGACGGCGGTCTTGCCGACGCCGGGCTCACCGATGAGGACCGGGTTGTTCTTCGTCCGGCGGGAGAGCACCTGCACGACACGGCGCACCTCCTTGTCGCGGCCGATCACCGGGTCGAGCTTGCCCTCCCGCGCGGTGGCGGTGAGGTCGATGCCGAACTTCTCGAGCGACTGCATGGTCTCCTCGGGGTTCTCCGAGGTGACCTTCTTCCCGCCGCGCAGATCCGGCAGGGCGGCGGCCAGGGCATCGCGTCCGGCACCGTTGGCACGCAGAGCATCGCCCGCGCCCTCCTTGCCGGCGGCCGCGGCGAGCAGCAGGTGCTCGGTCGAGACGAACTGATCGCCCAGCGCCGTCATCTCCTCCTGCGCGAGGTTCATCATCTCGAGTCCGGCCCGGGACAGGCTGGGCTGGCTCACAGAGGAGCCGCTGACGGTGGGGAACCCGCCGATGACGGTCTCGATCGCGGTGAGGACCGCCTGCGGTTCGGCGCCGACCTTGGTCAGCAGGCTCGAAGCGAGCGAGTCGGGCTGCTGCAGCAGGGCGGCGACGAGGTGGGCGGGCTCGATCTGATTGTTGTGCCGAGCCACGACATCGTTGACCGCCGCCTGCAGCGCCTCTCTGGACTTGGTTGTCATCTGTGCGTCCATGCGCATCTCCTTCTGAAGAATCATTCGCTGAAATCAGCTCTCGAAAAGAACAACGTCGATGAAGTTGAGTCTATTCCACTCAACTTTGAAATCAGATGAGAGCCTTGTCCCAGAAGTGCCCGCGCTCGCGGCCTGCCGACCACGCTGCCGCCCGACGGTCCGCAATCGTCACCAGACGACCCCGCTACCGTGCGAGCACGGACTGGAGGTCGAAGCGGCGGAGCACCTTGTCGGCGATCTCAGGATCGGTGCCTCGCTCTCGACGGGCTCTGAGCACCTCGGCGCGAGCGGACTGCATGGCCGCCTTCTGCACCTGCTGGAGCTGTTTGCGGTGCTCCCTGAAAGCGGTCGCCTGTTCGGAGCTGGCCTGATCGTCGGTGGTGCCCAGCAGCTGGTCGTGGAGGATTCGGAACCGGACGCGGAGCGGTTCGACCACCTCGTCGGGGAGGGTGTCGTCGTTCCGGATCTGGAGCATCGCGGCCCGGTAGGCCCGCAGTGCGATCTCCTTCGTGGCCCGCTGCTCCTTCTCCGCCTCGTCGTCGATGCCGAGCCCGTTGACGACGGCCGGGAAGGTCAGCCCCGCGAGGACGAGCGTCACGAGCAGGACCACAGCGGCGGTGACGATGACATAGGAGCGGCCGGGGAACGCCTGACCGGTGTCCGTCGTGGCCGGGATCGACAGCGCGAGGGCGACGGTGGCCAGCCCGCGCATCCCGCCCCAGGTCATCAGTGTGGCGTCACGGATGTCAAGGGGCGCGGCATCGGGATCGTCCTGCGTCCGCTTCCTCTCGATCAGAGTGCCCAGCAGCAGCCAGCCGAAGCGGACGGCGACGATGATGACGGCGATGACGCCACCGACGACCACAGCGCGGCCGAGATCCGCGTGCTCGGATTCGACGATGACGCGCAGATCCAGTCCGATGAGGCCGAAGGCGATGCCGGTGATGAGCATCTCGAGGACCTGCCACGTCGAGGCCTGGGTGACGCGTTCGGCCGAATTGCCCTCGACATCGCGCCGGCGGATCTCCAGTGCCGCGACGACGACGGCGATGACTCCGCTGGCGTGGAGATGCTCGGCGATGAGGTAGACGCCGAAGGGCAGGACGAGCATGAGGGAGGAGCGGGCGATCGTGTGATCGATCTTCTCCATCACCCACCAGGCGACGAAGGTGACGAACAGACCGACGACGATCGCGATGGCTGCGGAGGCGAGGAAGGACAGCAGCAGCTGTCCGAAGTCCACCTCGGTGCCGGTCATCACCGCCGCCATCGCGGTCTGGAAGATGACGAGGGAGGCGGCGTCGTTGAACAGCCCCTCACTCTGCAGGGTCGACATGATCCGGCGCGGGATGGAGACGGTGCCGGCGACGGCATCGACGGCCACAGGGTCGGGCGGCGCGAGCATGGCGCCGAGGGCGATGGCGGCGGAGATCGTGATCCCGGGGACGAGCAGCACCGCCGAACCGGCGACGAAGGCCACGGTGACCCCGACGAGGGCCACGGCCATGCCGAGGATCGTGCGCCAGCGGATGGCGAAGAGCGCCCACGAGGTCTTCTGGGCCGCGGCGAAGAGCAGGGGCGGGAGGAACAGCGGCAGGATTAGCTCGGGTTCGATGGTGATGTCGGCGAAGCTGGGAATGAAGGCGCCGGCGATGCCGATGAGGACCATGAGCGCCGGCCAGGGCAGGCGGAGTCTCTGTCCCAGACCGACCACCACCGAGGTGGCGGCTCCGAATCCGATGATCATCAGCAGTGTGGTCATGGCAGTCCCTCCCGGTTCCGATTCGCCCGAGTCGGGGAAGCGGCCCGGCGGGCGAAAATGAGGCGCAGATTCCGCACAGGGAGTCGGACCTTTGGCAGAATGAGGCTATGTCCGAATCAATTGTATTCGCGCGGCTCGACGACGGTGTCGCGACCGTGACGATCGATGAGCCCGAGACCCGCAACGCCCTGTCCCAGGCGGTGATGGAGGCCCTCATCGACACCCTCGCCGAGGTGGGGCGCGACACCGATGTGCGTGCGGTGATCCTCCGCACCGCCGGGCATGTGTTCAGTTCCGGTCATGACCTCAAGGAGATCCGCGGGGCGGAGCTGGAAGCGCAGCAGCAGACCTTCGAGGCCTGTTCGCGTCTCATGCAGCTCATCCAGCAGATCCCGCAGCCGGTCATCGCTCAGGTCCAGGGCGTGGCCACCGCCGCGGGATGTCAGCTGGTGGCGAGCTGCGATCTGGCGGTGGCGGCACAGTCGGCGCGGTTCGCCACCCCCGGCGTGAAGATCGGTCTGTTCTGCTCGACGCCGATGGTGGCGCTGTCCCGAGCGGTGCCGGCGAAGACAGCGATGCGCATGCTCCTCACCGGCGACTTCGTCTCCGCAGATGACGCCCTGCGCTTCGGCCTCGTCTCCGACGTCGTCGCCGACGGCGACCTCGAGGACGCCGCACTCGACCTGGCGCACAAGGTCGCGGCCGCCTCGTCGGCTACAGTTGCCATAGGCAAGGCCGCGTTCTACGAACAGCGGCATCTGCCCGTGGCCGAGGCTTACGAGCGGATGTCGCAGGTGATGGCGCACAATGCGGTCGCAGCCGACGCGCAGGAGGGGATCGATGCGTTCCTGAGCAGACGGGAACCGCAGTGGCAGCATCGCAGCTGACAGATCGACGATGCGGATGAGAGAGGGGAAGTCATGGCGGTGATCGTGACCGGAGCCAGCGGCTTCGTCGGTGGTGCCATCGCTCGTGCCCTGGCCGATCGGGAGGAGGCGGTCTACGCTCTGTGTCGGCGTGATCCGGAGATCCCCGGGGTGAATTTCCAGCATTGGGACATCACCGAGCCCGCCCCGCCGGCGGTCCAGTCGCTGGAGGCCAAGGCGACGGCGGTCTTCCACTGTGCCGGGATCTCCTCGGTCAGCGCCGATGACGACGCGCTCTATGAGGTGCGGGTGACCGGGACGCGCAATGTCCTCGACGCCTTCCCCCGAGCCCGTGTCGTCCACCTGTCATCGACGACGGTCTACTCTTCGTCCGACTCCCACACGGAGCTGTGGGAGGAAGCCGGACCGAAGGACCCCCAGGAGTTCGACGACGCGTACTCGCGCACCCACGCCCTGGCCGAACAGCTCGTCTCCCGCATCCGACCGGATGCCGCGATCCTCCGGCCCGCTGCAGTGTACGGGCCCGGCGAGACGATGTTCATGCCGTTCCTCAGAAGCCTTGCGAAGAAAGGTGTGCTGCGCCTGCCCGGCGGCGGACGCCAGAAAGTCACCCTTGCCCATGTCGACAACGTGGTGCGGGCGGCGCTCGCCTGCCTCGACGTGCCTTCTGCGGCGGGTCCGTTCAACATCGGCGACCCCACCCCGTACCGGCTCAAGGACGCCGTGGTCACGCACTTCGCCCGGATGGGCTACGACCAGGTCGTCGTCGAGGGAGTGGCGAAGGACAAGGCGCTGGTCGCAGCGAAGCTCGGACTCAAGGTGAAGAGCATGTTCAAGCGCGGAGACCGGGCCAGGCTCTTCCTCGTCGAGTACCTGCAGCACGATCGGACCTTCAATCTCTCACGGCAGCAGCGGGTGCTCGGCATCTCGACGACTCAACATCTCATCCCCTCCCGCTTCCAGTAGTTCGGGCGAGCGGTGCCGGTCAGCGGCGGAGGCCGTGCTGCGCCGCGACGATCTTCGACATCAGACCGCGCGGCAGCGCCCTCGCCAGCAGGAACGGCAGCGGCGCACGGCTGCCGACTGCGTAGAACTCCCGCGGCCTGGGCGAGACGATGGCATCGACGATCACGGCCGCGACCTTCTCGGGCGAGATCCCGCTCTGCTCATTGGCGTCGAGATGCTCGAGCATCGTGGACACATCGGCCGCGTAGGGTGAATCCTCGTCGAGGTACTTCGTGCGGCGGCTGCCGATGCCCGTGGCGATGGACCCGGGTTCGACGACGCTGATCCACACCCCGAAGGGGGACAGTTCCTGCCGCGCGGCCGTGGCGAATCCTCGCAGGGCGGCCTTCGACGCCGAATAGGAGCTGCGGTGGGCGAGTGGGAAGCTCGCCAGCATCGACCCGACCATGATGATGCGGCCGAATCCTCGCCTGCGCATGCCGGGAAGAACGAGCTGGCTCAGCCGCACGGGTCCGAAGACGTTCGTCCGGAACAGCCGGTCGACGGCCTCGGCGGGCAGCTCCTCGAACGGTCCCGACTGGCTCTCTCCGGCGTTGTTGACCAGGACATCGATGTCGCCGATCTCGCCGCCGAGGCCGCCGGGTCCGGCCAGGGTGTCCGGACCCTCCGGATCGGACAGGTCGAGTCTCAGGTAGCGGACCCCGGGAACTCGATCGGTCGGGTCGAGGCGGTCGGGGTCACGGCTGGTCGTGAGCACGGTGCATCCCTTGGCCGCAAGCGTCTCGACGAGGGCTCGGCCGACGCCCGAGGTGCCGCCGGTGACGAGGACGGTGAGAGCCGATTCCGCCATTTCAGCTCTCCTTCCGTGTCGGTGCCGGTGAGGCTGTCCCGGCCGCGACCGCCCGGCCGGCCCGCAGCCCGGAGAAGATGCACCCGCCGAGGAACGTCCCCTCCAAAGCGTTGTACCCGTGCATGCCGCCCCCACCGAAACCGGTCACCTCACCGGCGGCGAAGAGCCCGGGAACCGGGGCACGGTCCGCTCCGATGACCTGCCCGTCGAGGTCCGTCTCGAGCCCGCCGAGGGTCTTGCGCGAGAGCAGGCTCAGCCGCACGGCGATGAGCGGACCGTGTGCCGGATCGAGGATCCTGTGCGGCTTGACCGCGCGGACGATCTTGTCGCCGAGGTAGGCCCGAGCGTTGTGGATCGCCTGCACCTGGGCATCCTTGGAGAAGGCGTGGTCGGTCTGCCGGTCGCGCTGCCGGATCTGCTCGACGAGCCGGTCGTGGTCGATGACCGGGCCGCGGGAGCGTTCATTCATCCCGGCGACGAGCTCCTCGGTCGTCTCGGCTGCGACGAAGTCGGACCCGAAGTTCTTGAACGCCTCGATCGGTGCCGGGGCGTCGGAGGAACGCACTCGGTCGAGTGTGATGCGGATGTCCTTCTCGGTGAGGTCCGGGTTCTGCTCCGAACCCGAGAGCGCGAACTCCTTGCGGATGATCGACTCGTTGAGCACGAACCACGAATAGTCATACCCGGTGTCGAGGATCGTGCGCATCGTCCGATTCGTGTCGAAACCGGGATAGTTCGGGGCCGGGAAGCGATTGCCCTCGGCATCGAACCACAGCGACGACGGCCCCGGGATGATGCGGATCCCGTGGTTCGGCCAGATCGGATTCCAGTTCTCGATGCCCTCCGTGTACGCCCAGATCCGGTCCCGGTTGATGAGGCTCGCCCCGGCATTCTCGGAGATCTGCAGCATCCGTCCGTCGACGTGGGCGGGCACCCCGGCGAGCATCCGTTCGGGGAACGCGCCGAGGCGCTCCGACGGCCAGTACTTCTCCATGAGTGCGAAGTTGTGCCCGACTCCTCCGCTGGTGACGATGACTGCGGGAGCCCGGAACGCGAACTCCTCGACCTCCTCGCGGTTCGAGGCCACTCCACGGGCGGTGTGGCTGTCCGCGAGCACCTGCCCGCGGACGCCGACCACGGCTCCGTCCTCGGTGATGAGCTCGTCGACGCGGTGCCGGAAAGCGAAGTCGATGAGCCCCTTCGCCTCGGCGGCTTCGACGGGTTCGCGGAAGACGCGGACCACCTCGGGGCCGGTGCCCCAGGTGAGGTGGAAGCGGGGCACGGAGTTGCCGTGCTCGTCGGCGCCGGAGCCGCCGCGTTCGGCCCAGCCGACGATCGGGGTCAGGCGCAGGCCGAGGTCACGCAGGTACCGGCGCTTCTCGTCGGCAGCGAATTCGAGGTAGGCCTCGGCCCACTGCCTGGGCCAGTGGTCCTCGTCCCGGTCGAATCCCGCCGAGGTGGTCCAATCGGCTCTGGCGAGTTCGAGGGAGTCGCGGATTCCGAGGCGTCGCTGTTCGGGGGAGTCGATGAGGAAGAGGCCGCCGAGCGACCAGAAGGCCTGCCCACCGAGGTTCGCCCGATTCTCCTGGTCGAGGATGAGGACTCGCTTGCCGGCCTGCGTGAGTTCGTGAGCGGCGACGAGGCCGGCGAGTCCGGCGCCGACGACGATCGCATCGGGGGAGGGATCGCTTCCGCTGTCACGGTCCGTGCTGCCGAAAGAACTCATCGCCGACTCCTCTGTCGCCTCCGTCGGTCGGTGAGCCGACGTCTGCCTACCTTCCAGTAGCCATCAGTATCGCAGACTCAGCCGGGCGCTGGGTGCACCGACCGCACCGGCGGGGACGTCAGCTGCGGAGCGTGCGCTCCAGCCAGTCCGCAGCTGATGCGAAGGACTCGTCCGTCGTCGTCGGATCGACGGGCACGAGTTCGCCGTCGGCGCTCGGGTAGCTGCCGAGGAAGGAGAGTTTGAGCGCGGCCCGGTGGACGCCCTGCAGGGCCTCGGCCATGCGGGATTCGCGGATATGGCCGAGCAGGTCGATCGAGAACTGGTAGAGACCCAGCCCGTCACCGGTGGGGCGGGATTCGATCCGGGACATGTTGATGCCGCGGCTGGAGAACTGTTCGAGCAGTTCGAGCAGCGAACCCGCCCGGTCCGAGCGCAGAGCCGCCACGACGGTCGTCTTGTCCGCACCTGTCGGAGCAGGGATGGGACCCGGGCGCGTGACGACGACGAAGCGGGTCACGGCATCCTGGCGATCGCCGATGTCCTCGGCGACGACCTCGAGGCCGTAGCGCTCGGCGGCCAGGGCCGGGCAGACGGCGGCGACATGGTCCCCGGCGTCATTGGCCAGATCGCGGGCGGCCGCGGCCGTCGACGATGTCGGCAGGTAGACAGCGGACGGGAAGTTCTCGGACATGAAGGCCCGCACCTGTGCCTCGCCATGAGGATGGGAGCCGAAGGAGGTGACCTCCTGGCGGGAGGTCCCGGGCTTCACGGCCAGGACGAAGCGCACGGGCACGAGCACCTCGGCGATGATCTGGAGGCGTCCGTGTTCGGTCAGCGCGTCGATCGTGGCCGGGACCCCGCCCTCGACCGAATTCTCGATCGGAACGACGGCGGCATCGCAGTCACCTTCGACGACCGCATCGAGCGCCGAGGCGGCATTGCGCATCGGCTCGGTCGAGGCGGTCTCCCGCAGCCCTTGGGAATCGAGGTACTTGAGCAGGGCCGCCTCGGTGAAGGTGGCCTCCGGACCGAGGTAGCCGAATCGTCTCGGACTCACTTGCCGCCCTCCTTGCCATCGTGGCCGGCGCCGCCGGAGCCCTTCGCCTCTGCACCGTTCCCGAATCCCTTCGCGGCGCCCGAGCGCTTGGCCCGCAGGCGGCGGACGAGGAGGGCCCGGGCGACATCGCGGTACTGGGCGGCGCGGTGCAGCTGTGCCTTGAAGTCCCGGCCGGTGACCCGGTGGTGGAGGTCGCATTCGACCTCGGCCACGCGCAGGCCGGCGTTGACGACATCGATGGTCATGGCCGCCTCGACGCCCCAGCCGGCGGCAAAGGGCAGTGCGGCATCGAAGGCCTCACGGGACAGGCAGCGCATCCCCGACAGCGGCTGGGTCGCCTCGAAGCCGCTGAGCTCTGCGATGCCCTTCTTCGCGAGTCCGACGACGAAGCCGAACCCTCCGCCCCTGCGCTTCTGCGCGGGCAGGATCGCAATCGTCATATCGGCACGACCCGCGAGCACCGGAGCCGCCAGGGGCGCAGTGTTCACAGCGGAGTCCTCGAGGTCGCCGTCGAGGAACAGCAGCGCTCGATGGCTCGGTTCGACACCGGGATCGGCATCGGAGATCTCCCGGTTGCGCAGAGCGAACGCCCCGGTCATCATCGCCGCGGCCTTGCCCTTGTTCTTCGGGTGGGTGATGACCTCGGCCCCGGCCCGACGGGCCAGGGCCCCCGTGTCATCGCCCGATCCGTCGTCGACGACCATGACGAGGTCGACCCCGGGGATCTGCTTGGCCGCGGTGACGGTCGCAGCGATGCGCTGGGCCTCATTCATCGCGGGGATGATCGCGGCGATCGCCTCGGGGGCGGGGTGCGGGTGTGCGCTCATGGATTCTCCTGTCCGACACCGGCGCCGAGGCGGGTGCGGGCACGGTCCGGACCGTGCCCGCACCGCCGGCGGCCGAGTCGCGGATGTCAGTGGATGGTCAGCTGGCGGGACACAATGCCCGAGCGGACGCGGCGGGCCTCGGTGCTCATCGGCTCGGTGGTGTTCAGCGCCTCGTCCATGCGCTTGCCGAAGGCGGCGATGGGCTCTTCGACGTCGTCGGGCCGGGTGCCGAATTCGAGCTCCCAGACCGGGATGATGATGCCGTGGGCGCGGAAGTAGCCGAGGAAGGAGCCGATGCCGCCGAGATCGTTGGCATTCTCGGCCTGCAGCCGGGCCATGGCGTCGACGATGCTGTCCTCGCCCTCGGGGCGGGCCCAGCGGACGTAGGTGCGGCCGGACATCTCCGTCCAGTAGGCGGAGTCGACCGAGGCGAGCTTCTCCGTCGGAGCGACGGAGTCGTTGGCCTGCTGGAGGGCGGCGCCGACGTCGGGATCGGTCTCGGCCTCGGGCAGCGCCCAGTAGTCGAAGGACTCGAGCACGCGGACATCGAAGGGATGAGAGGTGTCGAGGATGTCCTGCAGCCGCGGCCCCTCACCGGGTTCGGTCGTCGCTTCGATCGAAGTGCCGGGCTCCGCCTCGGCGGCGGCGAGGATCCCACGGGCGACGTCACGGGAAGCGTCGGTCGAGGACACCGGCACCTGCATGCCGGCCATGATCTCACCGTCGTCGCGGCGCCAGGCCTGCCAGGCGGCGGGCAGGAGCGAGGCGATCGTCACCTCGTGGCCGCCGTAGGCTTCGCTCAGCTTCGCGGTCGCCGTGGCTGCGGGCACGAGTTCGCGCAGGCAGATGATGTCGGCCTCGAACGGCAGGTCCGCGAACGGACGCGCGACGAAGGCCGTGGCCTGGGCCCGCGCGAGGCGTTTGGCGATGAGTTCTTCCTTGGAGCGCTTCGACTTCTTTCCCATGGGAGGCAAGTCTAGTCGGTGAGGCGCCTTCAGGTGCGGACCGGTTCACCCCTGTCGGGAGACCGGGATGAAGTAGCGGGTGGTGTTCGACTCGTCCATACGCACCTGCAGCTTGTCGCCGGGGTGGGGCAGCGCCGAGCGTTCGGGGTTGTCCGGGGTCAGTCCGAGGGTCTCGAGCTGGATGATCCCGTGCCGGCCCACCTCGTCGGCGGCAAGGACATAGGAGTGGTTGAGCTCACGGATCGTCACCTCGATGGCCGGATCGGTCGGCTCCTCCACCTCGGCGAAGGAACGCGGCTGGGCGGCATTGCCCATGCCCAAGTAGGCGCCGACGTCATCGGCGATGAAACCGGCCACCGAATCGGCCTGCGCCATGAGGCCGGCGAGGATCACGGAGAGCCGCTCCTGCTGGGCATCGGACTTCAGGGCCTGGCCCGGCTTGAACAGGTGCTCCTCGGCCAGCACGCACCAGGCGTCCTGCATGATCGTGCGCAGCTGGAGCTCGACGAGGACCGAGGGCTCGGAGTCGAAGGGCACCTCGACGATGAGATGGCGGCCGCGGTATCCGGAGGGCTTCGGTGTCGCGGAATAGTCGCGGACATCGGCGATGGAGAGGTTCGTGCTGTCGCTGACCTGGGTGAGCAGGTCCCACAGGGCCGTCTGCTCGCGCTCGGTGCGGCACACGACGCGGGCGCCGACGACATCGATGACCTGGTTCTCGACCTCGACGGAGTCGTGGATCTCGTCATTGGCGTCGGCGAGCTTCCGGCGCAGCTTCTCGCCCGTGCGCATCCGGTCCTTGATCCGACCATCGACGATCCGCACGCGGTCACCGGAGAGCAGGGCGGAAGAGGCGCGGACGGACTCGACCCAGTCATTGACCGTCTCGAGGGCGGCCCTCCACGTGGACTCCCGCCGATCGTAGGCTTCGTCGACCAGTTCACGGACAGTTGCTGACATCCTCGTCACCTTCCTAGCTCCTGATTCAACTTCACCAGAAGAGAGGGGAGATGTCCATGCTTCCGACGCTAATGTTGCCGGGAAGCGACGAAGGGTGAGACGGGCGCGGCGAAAGCGGGCGCTCCGACGGCTCGGGAGACATCGTCCGGCCCTTCGAGCTCCCCGGCAGAGGCGGTTGCCCTCAGACGTCGTAGTCGACGATGACCGGGGCGTGGTCGGATGCGCCCTTGCCCTTGCGCTCCTCCCGGTCGATCGACCCGGCATTCGCGGTCTTCGCCAGCGCCTGTGAGGCGAGCTGGAAGTCGATGCGCATGCCCTGCTTCTTCGGGAACCGCAGCTTCTGGTAGTCCCAGAAGGTGAAGACGCCGGGGCCGGGCGTGAACTGACGAGTGACCTCGGTCAGACCCGCGCCGAGCAGCTCGTCGAAGGTCCTGCGCTCGGCCTCCGAGACATGTGTGGCGCCCTCGAACTCGGCCATGTCCCAGACGTCCTCGTCCAGAGGGGCGACATTGAAGTCCCCGCAGAGGACGAGCTTCTTCTCCGGTTCGGCGGCCAGCTGGGAGGCGATCTCGGCCGTCAGCGCGCGATACCACTCGAGCTTGTAGTCATAGTGGGGATGGTCGAGTTCGCGGCCGTTGGGCACGTAGAGCGAGTGGACGCGCACACCATTGCAGGTGGCCGACAGCGCACGGGCCTCGACGACGGGCTCATCCGCGCCGAATGCGGGAATGCCGGCGAAACCGATCTCGGGGTCGGACAGGCCGACGCGCGAGGCGATGGCCACGCCGTTCCACTGGTTGAGGCCATGGAAGCTCACCTCATAGCCGCGTTCGGTGAACAGCTCCTGGGGGAACTGGGCGTCCTTGCACTTGAGCTCCTGGATGGCCAGGACATCGACATCTGAGCGATCCAGCCAGGCCCCGATGCGATCGTGGCGGGCGCGGATCGAGTTCACATTCCACGTAGCGATTCTCACCCTCCCACCCTAAGCTGTCGGCCCCCGCGGAGAAAGCGCGCCCCGGCGTCGCACGTCCGAATGGACTCGTTAGGCTGGTGGACATGTCTGACGCTCCCAACAACCACCTCGGCCACGACGGCGCCGCCTGCCCCGACTCCTACTACGTGCGATTGTCCGAGGACCGCCTCGTCTCGACTCTGCACAGCCAGGGAGCGTGGCAGCCGGGTGAGCAGCACCTGGCCCCGGCCTCGGGCATGGTGCTCGCCGAGATCGAACGTCGCCTGCCCAGTGACAAACTCATCTCCCGGGCGAGCTTCGACGTCCTCGGCGTCATCCACTCCGGTGAGTTCACCATCGACGTCGAAGTCGTCCGTCCCGGCCGCACCATCGAACTCGTCGAGGCGCATATGCGCCACGCCGACCGCACGAGCGTCACCGCCCGGGTGTGGCGCCTGCAGGCCTCGGACACCGAGTCCGTCGCAGGTTCCGAATGGGCGTCGCTTCCGCCGGCGTCCGAACTGCCTGCGGCTCCCTTCACGAAACGCTGGGGCGGCGGCTACATCGCCTCGCTCGAAGGTCGTCAGGGCGCTGACGCCCGCCCCGGCTTCGCGCAGTCCTGGCTGCGCAGCCCCTACCCGCTCGTCGAAGGGGAGATCGATCCCCCGACCGCGGCCTTCGTCAAATTCGTCGACACCGCCAACGGGCTGGCCGTCCGTGAGGACCCGAGGACGATCTTCTTCCCGAACGTCGACCTGTCCATCCACCTCACCCGCGTGCCCGAGGCCGGCTGGATCGGCTTCGACACGAAGGTCGCGTTCGGTCCGACGGGTCTGGGCGAGACCACCAGCGTGCTCAGTGACGCGAACGGCCCGATTGGCACCGCAGCTCAGTCGCTGACGGTGCGGAAGGGCCGCGGCGCCGTATGAGTTCCGGAGTCCCGCCCTCACAGCGAACCGCTCGGTCCCGCACGCGTGACCGAGTCTCGCCGAGGCAGGACCCGACCGCCCGGCCGCGAGCCCTCATCACCGGGGCGAGCTCCGGCCTCGGGCGCGGCTATGCACGCGCCCTCGCCGCCGATGGCTGCGACCTCGTGCTCGTCGCCCGCGACGAGAGGCGACTGCGGGAACTGGCCGAGCAGCTGCATGCCGCTCACGGCACCCGCGCCGAGGTGGTCGCGGCGGATCTGTCGGCCCGTGAGGGAATCGACGCCGTCCTCGGAGTCATCGACACCGACCGGATCGATGTGCTCATCAACAACGCCGGCTACGGGCTGCGGGAGTCTCTGCTCGAGACGGACATCGCGAAGCTCAACGACCAGGACCAGGTGCTCACCGGGACCGTGCGAGAGCTGTCGCTGGCGGCGGCAAAGAGGATGGACGCGCGGGGTCGAGGCGGAATCGTCAATGTCTCATCCCTGGCCGCGGTGACGACGATGGGTCAGTACGCGGCCTCGAAGGCCTCGACGCTGGTCTTCACCGAGGCGCTCGCCAGCGAGCTGCGCGGCAGTCCGGTGACCGTCACAGCGGTCCTGCCGGGCTTCGTCCGCACGGAGTTCCACGACCGCCTCGGCGTGGAACGTCCCGGACCGGGATGGATCTGGCTGAGCATCGACCAAGTCGTGCGCGAGTCGCTGCGCGATGCCCGAGCCGGCAAGGTCGTCTCGGTGCCCGGGTGCTTCTATTCCCTGGCCGCGCTCGTCGCGCCGCTGGTTCCCCGGCCGTTCATGCGCTGGGGCTCGAGCGGGTTCTCCTTCGCACGGCGACGCGGGCGCTGACCCACAGCGGCGACGGAATCCGGCCCACGGAATTTCCACGGCTCCGACGCGGACAGTTGACGGTTGAATTACCCTGTTGTGGGCCTGTCACCAGGGGTTCTGTTCCGGCCGATTCTGTGCTATACGGTTGCTCGGGAATTAAGACGGTTGGTGAGAATCTTTACAAGCGCCACGGAAGTGTGGTCAAATTATGATGTTCGCCCGGTGGGGATCGGGTGAACATAACGGACGTATGGGGATGCGTCCGGGTACTCGAGGGGAGTGCTGCGAGGACCCCGGGATGTCGCGATCACGCGCCCCGGGGTCTTTGTCATTCACAGAGAGATTCGCGAACGCCTGTCTGACTTCAGGTCACTATCGGACATTCGAACTCAACTCCAGGTCACTATCGGATACTTCTGTGCGCGAAAAGTATCCGATGGTGACCTATGTTCGGTGGCCGTATCCGAAAGTGACCTCAAATCTGCCCGCCGTTGCCTGCTGCTGAAACTGAAGCTACCGGCTTCTGCCGACTGCGGACCACTATTGGATGCTGACGCTGCGCTGGCGTCGTGAGCGAGTGCGGGCGATGCCGATCTCCAGAGCCACGGCGCTCAGCGGACCACCGAGTGCCATTGAGGCATTGCCGGCGGCGCGCTCGGCGACTTCGGCGATGACAGCATCGATGTCGGCGCGCTCATCGGCGTCGACGTGGATGAGCAGCTCCGGACTACGTGCGGTGCCTCGCAGAATCACCTGGGCATCGGAGACTCCGTCGGTGGACTCGAGGTCGGCGGCGACCGCCTCGGCGATGACCTCCGCATTCACCGTGGTCAGACCCGTGCGGGCATCGGCCTGCATTCGGAAGGGCTTCGCGAAGTCCTTCCGCGGGACCTGCACGCTCAGCCAACGGAGCCCGATGATCGCGAGGATGAGGGCCACGACCACGGCGATGAGCGCCGAATAGGGCAGCGCCAGCACCGAGGCGACCGGACCGAGATCCGCTCCCGCCTCCACGGCAGGCCCGATCGAGGCGGTGAGACCGAACCCGATGGCGAGCACTGCCAGCCCGGCGAGCAGAGCGATGAGGCCGAGGATGATCAGTCCCGTGCGATTGGCAGCGGCGGCCGTGCGTCTCATGACTGACTCCTTCTGGCCTGGACCCTCACCGTGGGGATGCGGTCGAACGAGATCGAGGCGAAGCGGTCCTTGACGGCGGCTTCGACCTCGGCGCGGATCGGCTCAAAGTCGCGGATCGGCGTTGAGAACGTCACGATCGTCGACTTCGCGTTCGACGAGGCCTTGACCCCGCTGACACCGTCGACCCCATCGGCGGCCGCGGCCGCGATCTGCGACAGCGCCGAGGTGGGCAGGGCGACCTCGAGATCACCGATGTGTTCTGACCCTGTGGCTCTCACACCGAGGATCCGGCGCGCCCCGGGGGAGACGCCGAGGATGAAGGCGACGAGTCCGAGCAGAGCCAAGACGATGCCGACCGCGATGACGACCGCGGAATTCCAATGCAGGTTCCCGGCCGCCTCGGTGACGCGTGCCCCGGACGTCCCTGCCAGAGCGGCAGTGACGGATCCGGTAGTGACGAATGCGGCGATGCCGGCCCAACCGAGCCCCACGGCGAGGAGCAGCAGGGTGAGAGCGACGACCACGGCCGGACCGATGCGGGAGGGCCGCTTGCGCAGCAGACGTGTGCTCATTGCAGGCGATTCCTTCCTCGATTCGCACCGGAGGATTCCGGGGCGAGCCACCGCACGCTGATGTCGACCTGGCGGACGGTGACACCGGTGAGGCGTTCCACTTCGTGACTCAGGGTGGAACGGACGTGTTCGGTCGCCTCGGCGATGGGGGTGGGGTAGGCCAGGCCCAGTCGGACCGACAGCGTGCAGCTGCGGCCGGACAGGGTGACATCCACGGACGGGCGCGTGCCCAAGCTGGAACTCGCTCCGATTCCGAAGAGACCCGAGCTCGTGCCGCCGACGCCGGGCAGGGCTTTCAGCACCTGCCCGGCGGTGCGCTCCACGACCTTGTCCGCGATCGACAGGCCGCCTCGGCGAGCTGGAGCGTCGTCGAGTATCGGGGCCACGGCGCTACCTCCGCGTGGTCGAGCGTGAGCTCAGCGCGGACAGGTCGACTCGCCCGTCGAGGACGAGACCGACGACCAGACCGAGCCCGCCGCAGATCGCGACGATCAGGAACGCGAGGAAGCCGCCGAAGTAGGCGATGATTCCCAGCGTCAGTCCGACGAGGAGTCCGATGAGTGCTTTCGACATGGCAGTCCTTCCGCCGATGCGGTGCGTGGATGCGGATCAGTTGAGTTCGGGAGCGTCCTTGGCCGGCTGCTCCTCGTCGTCCTCGGGCAGGTGGACGTCGGTGACGTCGATGTTGACCTCGACGACCTGGAGACCGGTGCCCTGCTCGACGGCGCGGATGACGTTGCGGCGGATCGCCTCGGCGACCTCGACGATGGAGGTGCCGTATTCGACGACGATCGTGAGATCGATGGCGGTCTGCTTCTCGCCCTTCTCCACGGAGACTCCGCCGGAGACGTTCGTCTGCGAGCCGGGGATGCGGTCGGTGAGCGTATCGAAGGCTCGGCGTGCGGCATTGCCCATGCCGAAGACGCCGGGCACTTCGCGTGCGGCGATGCCGGTGAGCTTCGCGACGACGTTCTCGGCGATGGTCGTCGTGCCCAGTTCGGTCACGAGGGGGCTGCGGACCGAGTCATCGGCTGCAGGGTGCGGGTTCGAGGGGGACTGCGTGGGTTCGGGCATTGCTCTTCCTTCTTCGTTCGGGGATGCCGACACCGGTACAGACGCACGCTGCGAGCAATCCTCACGCGGGGACGCAGAAAATCTGGGGAATCTTCGCTGCCCCGCTCGGTTCTGCTCGAATGGGAGCCGAACGGGCGCCGAACGGCTCTGGCCGGACGCGGTTCGCGCTCGCATCCTCGCCGGTGGCCTACGATGTGAATATGGCAAGGGGAGATGATCGCTTCGACATCGTCACCCTGGTGGTGCGCGCCCGCGAAGGGGACATCGCCGCTTTCGAAGCGCTCGTCGACGAGTATGAGCGCAAGCTGCTGCGCTTCGCATGGCGCACACTCGGCGACCGGCAGGATGCCGAGGACATCGTCCAGGACACGCTCGTGCAGGCCTGGAGGTCGCTGTCGGCTCTCAACGAGCCCGCCGCGTTCGGCACCTGGATCTACCGCATGGCCTCGAACCGCTGCACGGATGTGCTGCGCAGGCGCGCGGCCCGCCCCTCCGATGCCTCCGATCCCGACGACATGGGACATCATCCCGACGGCGCCGTCTCGGTGGAGAGGTCCGTGGAGGCGCGCACCGCACTCGACCATTTCACAGAGGTCCTGCAGACACTGTCCTCGGAGCAGCGTGTAACGTGGGTGCTCCATCAGATGGAGGGGCTGAGCTACGCCGAGGTCGCGACGACCCTCGGCATCAGCGAGGGCAGTGTGCGCGGTCGCATCCACCGTGCCCGGACCGCCATCGCCGAAGGGATGCAAGGATGGGTATGAGCGACGACGCGGCATGGGAGACCGATGACCACCTGCGCGGGGTCATCGATGAGTACATGGGCGCTTTCGAACCCGACCCCGCGGAGACCGTCGGCCTGCGCGAACGCATCCTCGACATCGTCCGGGAGGATCTCGCCCGCGGCCCTTCCACCCGGCTGAGCACCCCACGCGGCAACCCGTTCACGATCGCAACCGCCGCGGTGCGGACCATCGTCCGCGATGCGGTCGATGCCGTCGACGGGATCCGCGGTCGCAGCGTGTCGCTCACCCCTGCCGGAGAGCCCGAAGGCACCGCCGCCGAGGTGGAGGTGACCGTGGCCATGCGCGCAGGCATCGCGTTCGCCCCCACCGCCGAGGTGATCCGTGAGAGTGTCGCCGCTGCGCTGACCGAGCAGCTGGGCATCCCCGCGACGACCATCGACATCACCGTCGAAGACGTGTACGAAGCTGAGGAGACTGAGGATGGCTGAGCGGTTGAGTTCTCGCACCGCGCCGGGAGCGTTCGACGCCGAGGCCGCCTCGGCGCGGGTCACGCGATCGGTTCTCGAGGTTCCCGGCGTCACCGCTCTGGCGCCCGGACTGCGCGACCTGGTGGCCACGGCCGCGGCGCGAGTGCTGCGCCGCGGCGGCGGGGAGCCGCTGTCGGTCGACGTCTGTCGCGCCGGAGACGGAGCCCGTGTGCGCGTCGCGGCCCATCTCGATGACAGCCGGGCGGTGGCCGAGATCGTCGACGAGCTCTTCGCGGTCATCGAGGTCGATGTCCGCGCCGGCACCGAGGCGGCTCTCGGCGAGATCGACATCGATCTGCGCGTTGTCAGCCGTGGTCGCTGACACCTGATCGGGCCGAAGCCGAGCCCGACTGCGAGCCCAGGCGCCACGACAGCAGACAGAAGAAGCGGGCCCGCACCGCTGGTGGGGACCCGCTTCCTGCTGTCCGAGGGCGAGGGCTCAGTCGGCCTTCTTCTTCGATCGTCCGGTGATGAGGCCCCAGACGATGAGCACGATGAGTGAACCGCCGATCGCGCACAGCCAGGTCGACAATGAGAAGAACTTGTCCATCTCGGCGCCGAAGATGGCTCCTCCGAGCCACCCGCCGAGCATGGCTCCGATGACACCGAGGATGAGTGTGGCGAAGATTCCCCCGCCCTGCTTGCCCGGCAGGATCGCCTTGGCGATGGCTCCGGCGATGAGTCCGAGGATCAGATATGCGATGAAACCCATGATGCTCATATCCTTTCTGAAACTGGTGGCAGGCCCGGGGATGCGGCCCCTTCTGGCCATGGCAAGCCAGGTTGCCGCACTTTGGGCCAAGCCACGTTGAAAGCTCCCGGAGGCGGGTGGCCGACTGTGGTCCCGTCGGGGTGGGGGAGAGCTGGGACGGGGCTGAATGGCCGGTCGGCTGCCTCCGACTAGACTGGAGAGCATGACCGACAGCGCAGACACTCGCCGACAACTGCTCGACCTCATCGACGAACTTGCCGTGGTGCGCGGCAAGGTGACCCTCTCCTCCGGCAGGGAGGCCGACTACTATCTCGACCTGCGCCGGGTCACCCTCGACCATCGCTCGGCGCCGCTCATCGGCGACGTGGTCCTCGACCTCCTCGAAACCGAGGGACTGCTCGAGAGGATCGATGCCGTCGGCGGACTGACCATGGGCGCCGATCCCGTCGGCACGGCGGTCATGCACCGCTCGGTCGTGCGTGGGACGCCGCTCGATTCCTTCGTCGTCCGCAAGGAGGCGAAGAAGCACGGGATGTCGCGCCGGGTCGAAGGTCCCGACGTCAAGGGCAAGCGGGTCGTCGCCGTCGAGGACACCTCGACGACGGGAGGCTCCGTGCTCACCGCTGTCGAGGCGCTCCAGGAAGCCGGCGCCGAGGTGGTCGCCGTCGCCGTGGTCATGGACCGTGACACCGGCGCCAAGGAGAGGGTCGAGGCTACGGGGATCCCGTACCTGACCGCGCTGACGACCGCCGATCTCGGACTCGACTGACGGTCCCCGGCCTCGGCGGTCCGGGCCCACCGATCACGACCTGGGACTCGACTGGCAATTCGGTCGAAACCAGGGCCGTGGTTTGAAACACGTCTCTGATTTCAACACGATAGATGAGACACTCCCACAGTATTGCCTGATGCAACAGTAAGGATGACGCGTGCTCACACTGAAAGAGATTTCCCTGCGCAAGGGAAAGCGGACGTATCTGGACGAGGTGAGTTTCACCGCAGAGGCGGGCCGGATCACCGCGATCGTGGGGACCCGTTCGGCGGGCCGGACTGAGCTTGTCCGCGTCATCATGGGTCTGATCTCCGCAGATGAGGGCACCGTCGAACTCGAGGACTTCGAACTCGACTTCGGTGACCGCCAGAACTTCGGCTACCTCCCCGCTGAGCGCGGCGGGTACCCGAATATGCGCGTGATCGATCAGATCGTCTACCTCGCGCGCCTGCACGGGATCACCCTGGGCGCTGCCGAACGCAACGCGCTGACCCTGCTGTCCCATCTCGAGCTCGCCGATCGCGGCTATGCGCCGTTGAAGAACCTCTCCGGCGCCGAGGTCGCCCGCGTCGACATCGCCGCGACCCTGGCCGCCGATCCCGATGTCGTGGTCATCGACGACGCCTTCGCAGGTCTCGACGCCGCCTCGCTCAGGCTCGTCACGTCCCTGCTGCGTGCGCATGCGTCCTCGGGAGTGCCCGTCATCCTGGCCACCGATGACTGGGAGGCCGCGCAGACCTTCGCCGATGACGTCATCGTCCTGAGCCAGGGCAGGGTCACCGCCTCGGGAAGCGTCGACGAACTCCTCGGCGACCCGCATTACCGGGTCGAGGCGAACGACGCCGAGGCGGCCAGAAGCGCGCTCGAGTCCCGCAGCGGCATCAGCGCCGTGACCGTGGCCGACCGCGCTGGCGATGTCATCAGCTTCCGCGCCGATGACGCGAAGACCGCCGCCGCCGGTGTGGCGGCGATCGACGGATTGAAGAACTTCGAAAGTGTCCGCCCGACACTGGCCGAGCAGTACAAGGAGGCTCTGTAATGGCGCGCAAGGACAAAGGTGCGAACGAGGAGTCTCCGGAACCGCTCGTGTCGAAGGGCACGGCCGGTGAGGGCATCGACGACCTCGGGGCCCCCGATGCCGACGACCTCAACGTGGTCGAGGACGAGACCGGTCAGGACTCGGCCACCGAGGGTGGGGCAGCCGAGGGCGAGACCGCGGAGGGGAAGACCAGGGACTCGGCCGCCTCGGCGAAGAGTGAGTCGGCGAAGAACGGGTCTGCGAAGGCAGACGCGACCGCCGGCCTCGACGAGGTTCCTTTCGAGCTCGCCGAAGACACCCCTGACCCCGATGAGCTGCCGGAGACCGGTCTGGTCTCCGAGTTCGTCGATGTCGGCAACCGCCAGGCCGCATGGCTGGTGTCGAATCGTGAGAGCACCACTGCGATGCGCAGCCCCTACTTCCTCGTCACCGCCGCCGTGATCATCCTCGGCGTCCTCGCCGCGATCGTCACCGGCATCGTCGGCGAGGCGCAGAAGGACTCGGGCACGCCGAGCATGGCCATGGTCGGCGTGGGCGAACAGGCTCAGATGTACGAGCAGCAGCTGGGTGTGAAGATCACCGACGCCAAGGACACGACCGAAGCCGAGAAGCTCGTCCGCGAGGGCAAGGTCGACGCCGCGTTCATCCAGGACCCCAGCGGCCAGAGCCAGCCGACGATCATCGCGCTCGACGAGCAGCCGGAGGCGCTGCTGGAGAAGCTCGCACCGAAGACCGAGGCCACGCTGCTCAAGACGCCGGCCGTCGAGGACACGGTCGCCACACCCCTGCTGTGGGGAATGGTCGCCTTCGCGCTCCTCGTCGTGGCCACCCTCGGCACGTCGATGTATCAGAACCTGCGCTTGGAGAAGCGCAACCGGATCACCGAGATCATCGCGGCCACGATTCCGCCCCGTGCTTCGGCCTCGGGCCGGATCACCGGCACTCTGTCCTTGGTGATCGTCCACATCGTCGCGGCCGCAGTCGTGACCGAGCTCGGGCTGTCGCTGTCGGGCAAGACCTCTCTGGCCTTCGCCATGCTCCCGGGGCTGGGCTGGTTCGCCCTGACTCTGCTGCTGACCGCCTGGTCGGTCTTCGCTCTTCTCGTGTGGGCTTCGACCGTGGTCGGATCCAAGGCGCGGACGACCTTCCTCACGATCATCGGGATCATCACTGTGGCCGGCTTCTTCGCTCCGGTCATCATCGGAGCTTCGGGCACGACTGCGAAGGTCCTGTCCTGGACTCCGTTCACCTCACCGCTGGGCATCGCCGGACGGTCCTTCGCCGGCCAGACCGAATGGTGGGAGGGCCTCGTCGCCGCCGGCATCGCCCTGGTGCTCGCGGTCGTCCTCCACGCTCTGGCTTCGGGTGCCTATGTGCGCTCGGTGCTCAGCGGCGGCGGACGCTCGGGCAAAACCGTGAAGATGAGCAAGCGGGCCAAGAAGGTCGGCGCCGCCTCGGCGAAGGGGAAGAAGGACGATGCCGCGTCGGCCGAGGACGAGAAGGGCTCTGCGGCGGATGCGGACGACGCGGAGTCTGACGGTTCGGATTCGAAGGCGGACGACGATGCCGCGTCGGTGGCAGCCTCGGTGAAGGGGTCCGATGCCGCGCAGGATGAGACGGACGCGAAGTCGGCGGATGATTCCCGCGACGAGAAGTGACCGACAGCGCTGAACCGCAGGTGGGGGTCGGTCCTTGGACCGGCCCCTGGCCTGTGGGGGAGCACTTCGATCCAGAGCTGCTGCGCGAGGGCGACCGGCGCAATGTCGTCGACAGGTACCGGTACTGGAAGCACGACGCGATCGTGGCCGACCTCGACAGCAGCCGGCACGGCTTCCACGTCGGCGTCGAGAACTGGCAGCACGATCTCAACATCGGTTCGGTCGTGCGCACCGCCAACGCCTTCAACGCCGCGGCCGTGCACATCGTCGGCAAGCGCCGCTGGAACCGGCGCGGGGCGATGGTCACCGACAAATACCAGCACGTCATCCACCATCCCACGGTCGACGACCTGCTGTCCTGGTGCGCGGACAACGAGATGCCGCTGCTGGGCATCGACAACTTTCCCGACTCCGTGCCGCTGGAGACCTATGATCTGCCCGAGCGCTGTCTGCTGCTGTTCGGGCAGGAGGGGCCGGGGCTGAGCGAGGAGGCACACCGGGCCAGCCGTGACGTGCTCTCGATCGCCCAGTACGGTTCGACCAGGTCGATGAACGCCGCTGCCGCCGCCGCGATCACCATGCACTCCTGGATCCGCCGCCACGTCTACGGCCAGACGGTGAGCTGAAGGGGCCGAGCTTTCGTCCCCGTTCTGTCTCCTGCGGGTGGATCCGCCACGATTCGCGATCGGATTTCGCGATGGATCCACCCGCAGGAGACACAGCTGTCAACCGGGCCGGTACGAGGAGGCCGCCACATCCATGGACACGAAGAAGCGCCGAGGCGGCACGATCATCTCGTGCCGCCTCGGCGCTTCTCGTCGCGCGGGCCCACCTCGGCGGGCCACCCCGTTTAGGCGGCCCACCCGATTTCGGCGAGCAGCCGCGGGCCGCAGCTCAGCTGAGGTCGGCTGCGTGGGGTTCGACGAGTCCTCCGAGCTCGGCCAGCTCGGCGGTCAGCGAGTCCGCATCGTCGAAGGTGCGGGTCATGACCGTCAGACGCTTGGCGTAGTGACCGATGGGGTACTCCATGGTCATGCCGATGCCGCCGTGCATCTGGATCGACTCCTGGCTGATGTTGCGGGCGGCTTGGTCGACGACGATCTTCGCGGCGATGACATCGCGGTGCCGGTCCTTCTCCGCGCCCACGGCCTCGGAGGTCACGGCCAAACGCGAGTACAGGGCCATGCTGCGGGCGTACTCGAGCTCGGCGTAGAGGTCCGCGGCACGGTGCTGCAGCGCCTGGTTCACGCCGATGGGTGCACCGAACTGCTCGCGTGTCTTGAGGTAGTCGGCCGTCATCGTCAGGGAGGCCTCGAGAGCGCCCACGGCCTCGGCCATGATCGCGGCATTGCCCAAGTCGATGACCTCGGTGAGGACCTCGCGGGCGTCGGCGGCATCGAGGCGCTGAGCGGGAGTGTTCTCGAGCCTGAGGTTCGCGTTGCCGAGACCATCGGCCTGACGCTGTGCGACCCGAGTCAGGCCCTCGGCATCGGCTGCGACGAGGTACAGTCCGAGATCGCCGTTCTCGACAGCGGTGACGACGAAGTGATCGGCGACGTCGCCTCCGAGCACATTGTTCTTCTCGCCGCTGAGGGTGACTCCGCCGTCGGCCGCGGCCGTGGCAGTCGTCTCAGGGGCTTCGACGGCGTAGCGGAGGTTCGGCTCGAGCATGGCCACGGCGAGGAAGGTCTGGCCTTCGCACACGCCGGGCAGGATGGCCTGCTTCTGCTCTTCGGAGCCGGCGAGCAGAACCGCGTTCGTCCCGAGCACGGCGGTGGCGAGGAAGGGCTCGAGCACCAGGGAGCGGCCGAACGCCTCGGCGACCACGGCCACCTCGTTGAAGGTCATATCCGCGCCGCCGTAGCTCTCGGGCACGGCCAGGCCCAGCAGGCCCATCTCGGCGAACGCCTGCCACTTCTCGCGGGAGATGCCTTCCTCGCTGCGAAGGATCTCTTCGCGCTTGGCGGCGTCGTATTCGCTGCGCAGGTACTTGCTGAGCGTGCTGGCGAGTTCCTGCTGAATGTCGTTGAGTTCAAGATCCATTGTTGTCCTCTTTAAGAAATCGTGTGAGCGTCGGTATCTCAGAGACCGAGCAGTGCCTTCGAGATGATTCCGCGCTGCACCTCGGACGAACCGCCGTAGATCGTGACCTTGCGGGTGTTGAAGTAGGCGGGGAGGGCGTCGACGGCACCATGGGGCAGATCGCTCAGGCCCTGCCCCTGGACCCGATCGTCGACGAAGTCGAGTCCCTGCGGGCCGAGCACATCGACGAGGAGCTCGGAGATGTCCTCCTGCAGCTGGGAGCCCTTGAGCTTGAGCACGGAGGAGCGCGGGTCGGGCTTGTCCGAGCCCGCTGCTTGGGTCGACAGGATCCGCAGCTGGGTCATCTCGAGCGCCGTGAGTTCGGTTTCGATCTTCGTCAGGCGGGCCGAGAACAGGGGATCGTCGAGCAGTGTGCCGCGTGCGGTCTTCGTCACCGCGGCGTAGGCCTTGGCGCGGGCGAGGTTGACCTTCGAGCCGCCGATGCGGGCGATGCCCGTGCGCTCGTTGCCGAGCAGGAACTTCGCGTATGTCCAGCCCTTGTTCTCCTCGCCGACGAGGTTCTCGACAGGGACCTCGACATTGTCGAAGAAGACCTCGTTGACCTCGTGACCGCCATCGATGAGCTGGATCGGGCGGACGGTGACGCCCGGGGACTTCATATCGATGAGGAGGAAGGAGATTCCGGCCTGCTTCTTCACGTTCGGATCAGTGCGGACCAGGTTGAACATCCAGTCGCCGTACTGGCCGAGGGTCGTCCAGGTCTTCTGTCCATTGACGATGTACTTGTCGCCGTCACGCACGGCGGAGGTCTTCAGCGAGGCGAGGTCCGAGCCGGCATTGGGCTCGGAGAAGCCCTGCGACCACCAGATGTCGATGTTCGCGGTGGCGGGCAGGAAGCGCTCCTTGAGCTCTTGGCTGCCGAAGGTCGCGATGACCGGGCCGACCATCGAGACGTTGAACGGCAGCGGCTGGGGGACGCAGGCCAGCTGCATCTCCTCGAGCCAGATATGACGCTGCACCGGAGTCCAATCCTGGCCGCCCCACTCGACGGGCCAGTTCGGCACCGCATAGCCGTGCTGATTGAGGATCCGCTGCGAAGTGACCATTTCGTCCTTGCTCAGCTCCTGGCCGGTCGCGACCTTGAAGCGCAGCTCCTCGGGGATCTCCGTGCGGTAGAACTGACGCATCTGCTGCGCGAACTCGCGCTCTTCAGCATTCAGTAGGGTGTCCATATGAACTCCTTATAGATCGTTCAGTAACTTACCTCCAATGGTACGGTCCGGTGTTCGGCGTCACAAGTGGATGAGGGCCTGCAGGGTGCGCGATGGACGCTTGTGCTGGCCGGGAATAGAACAGTATCGCATTTGGCGTCGGCGGCGGGCAGAAGCGTGCATCGGGAGGCGACCGGCGATAAATGAGCGCCGCTGACATCCGAAGGCAGTATCTGTTATCTCGACTTGCAATACAAGTGAAGTATTGCAATCTTGTCACACTTGGTCATTTTGCAAGTTACAAATTCTTAACATTGCGATCTCCCCTGGGCTCAACTCTCTGTTTGCGTCCTACCATCGGAGAATCTCCTCCGCCCTTGCGGGCCAGGGGGCTGATATTGCAACTACATATGGAGCATGGAAAAGCGAATTCCCCCTAAGTCGCTCGAAATGCAGTCTCTGAGAGAAGTGGACGGGATGATTACCCTATCCCAAACCGGCCGTATCGCTGGTGAAATTGCGCGCACGAACCCCCTCGAATCCGGCGCCGGCTCGGCTCGTCGGGAGCAGAGCTCTCCGGCGGGTGGCGAAGCGCCCCGCTGTGGAACCTGCAAGATCCGTGCTTCGGCACATCACGTGTCGCGCGCGGCCAGGACCGGCCGCCGCGATGAATCGGTTGAGGCGAGCGCCGAGGTCGGTGCGCTCAACCGCTTCGTGATCGGAGCGTGCTGGACTGCGAAAGCCCGATCGTGTAACGGAGGCACCTCAGGCTGCTTCGGCGGAGCGAACGAAGCCGCACGCGTAGGTGAGATGAAATGACCACCCCTGCAGCAATGCGTTCTTCAGTCGTCGGCTCGGCAGTGGCGCGGCGGTCCGAAATCGTTGATATCGCCACTATCCTTGCAGATCCGACTACCGACGGCGCGCTGGTCATCGGAGCGACGGGAATGGGAAAGACCATCGTCCTCAATGCGGTGGCGGCCAACTTCGAGCCCGGAGTCCCTGTATTCCGGTTCCGCGGCTCGAACCTGATCGCTAACAGGAATCTCGGTATCTTTGAGATCCTACTCACCACCGAGGGCGAAGCGCCCGATGAGATTTCATTGGGCGCCGCATTCTCGATCGTGACGCGGTTCTTCGCGCGATCCGCGAGCGCGCATACTCCCGTTGTCGTTGTCGACAACGCTGATCGGGTAGACGAACAGTCGCTGTCGATCATCTCTCAACTCGCAGCGGAAGGTCGTATCAAGGTCTTGGCGGCCGCTGAATCGGTCCGACGCCCGGTAGATCTCCTTGCCGTTCTGTGGGGTTCCGGCAAGGTCGTCCGTTTCGACCTGGAGAGCCTGGACAATTCGGCCATCGCGGCCTATGCCCGAGAAGTCGGTTACGAAGTCGACGAACAGGTGATCGCCGATCTCCGCACGAGGTCACGAGGCAATCCTCGTCTTCTCAGCAGGCTCTTCGTCGACCGAAAGTCGACTCCGCTTGCGCGCCGAGGTGCTGAAGACCGAGTCCTGTGGAACGTTCTCCCGGCTCAGCGCCGGATACTCGAACTCGTGGCCATGATCGGAGCGCTTCCGTATGATGCTCTGCAGGCCATGTGCGACGTCGATCTGCTTGACAACCTCGTCGAGCGAGGGATTCTGGCCATCGGCAGGGACAGATACTCCGAAGTGTCGTTGGTCGAACCGGCCTTGGCTCTGGTTGTGCGAGACAGCGTTCCGTCTTCCCGCTCCCTGGAGCTGCTCCGGGAGGTCCTCCCCGAGTTGGCCACCATGACTCTCCAAGGCGCTGCGCTCTTCGGGAAAGTCAGCTGGATGCAGCAGTGGGGAGTGCACGTCGACCCACACACAATTCTCCGAGCTGCACTGTGGGCCGATGGGCGTGGGGACTTTGCCGGTGCAGCAGGACTGCTGAGAAGTTCGCATTCGGATATTCCAGAGTTGCAGCTGGAACTGGCGCGCGCGGAGTACGGCCGAGGAGACACCGTCGAGGCCGAGGTCATCCTCGATCGTCTCATCTCCTCATCGACTGACGGAGACAGATCCGACGAGTTCCTCTCACGCCTGGCGTGTCTCGAATTGCGGGTCACCGACCCCCGCGAACCTCAGAGCCTGAGAACTGAGTGGGTCCGGGATCGACTCGTCAATGCAGTGGACATCGGGCGGCTGGACGTCACCAGAGCTCAGTTCGAAATGCGGGGAGGGCGATTCGAACAGGCACAGATCATCTCTGAACGCGTCTTGCGCGACTTCAGCTGCCTGCCTCGGCATCGACAGCGTGCCTGCTCGATCCTCGGGAGTGTGTCGGTGATACACGGGCGGGTCGAACGCGGACTCACATATCTGGTCCAAGCCGAAGCGATGTTCAGACTTCCGGACACTACAAGTTTCGAAGTCGAGGATTCGGCTCCCCAGATCTTCGCCGGTCATTATCTTGCCGGCTCCTGGGACGGAGCCAGGGCCGCTTTGAAGTACACATCCCCGCGGATGGATCTCGCAACGGCTGCGGCTCTCGTCGACCTGTGGACGGGACACATCACGCGCGCCCAGCAGAGCTTGGACAGAGCACCCCGCGGTCGGAAAGAGACGGAGCCGGATCAGGCACTCAGACTCGCCGCACTGCACCTGGCAGAGGGCTATCTGCGAATTCGTGAGGCGTCGTCGTCCCGTGCGACGAAGACGGTGCAGGGAGGACGAAACTCGCGTCGAAGCGGTGGGGTGCGATTCGGTCTCCATTCGGTCAGCAGAGAGTCCGAACCGGTCCACGGTGTGCCGAATTCCGAGTACAACTGGCTGCAGGAGTTCACGACTGATCTTCTCGAACTCCAAGCGCTGGCCTTGTCCAGCCCAGAGAATACAGCTGATGCTCTCCACGCGCTCGGCGCCGAAGCCGATGAACTCGGCGCACTCGCGCTCGCCGTCTACGCCTGGACCGAGGCGATCCGGCACGGCAGCAAGGCCGCACAGCCGGACCTCGAACGTGTGGCCGGCTGCGTCGACGGAGAGCTGGGCCGATTGGCGGCAGCTGTCGCACGAGCATATGGCGACGGGGGAGACGCGGCGATGATCGAGGCTGCAGCAGTGGCACTGAACTTCGGCGCGGTCATGATCTCCGCAGACCTCGCTCGCAACGCGCGCGACAAGGCGGTTCAGAAAGGCGACTCGGTCGGTGTCAAGCGTGCCCGCGCACTGTTGGACTCCAGTCTGCGCACGATCACCTTCGACGCCGACGGTGCCGATCTCTCGGCAATGCTCACTGATATTGAGAAGAGATTGGTGCTCGGCGTAGCCGACGGATCCAGCAATGCAGAACTCGGTGCTCAGATGCATCTGTCGGTTCGCACCGTGGAATGGCACCTCGGTCGGATCTATCGGCGGCTGCACGTCAGCGATCGCCAGGAGCTCAAGCAGATTGCGTGGAGGGCGACATGACCGGTCAAGCGAACCTGCACCGCCCACCTCTTCTGGGTCGGGAGGAAGAGCTGCGGGTCATCGAGCAGTCGTTGACCGACTCGTCCGTGGTCGGCATCCTCATCAACGGTGATGCCGGAATGGGCAAGACCCGTTTGGCGAGGGAAATCCATCGGCGACGAGGCGGGCAGGAGACTTGGCTGCGTGCGGATCGAGTGCTGAGCGCGACACCCTTCGGCGTGTTTGCGATGATCGTCGACCTTGACGATCCGGTCGGTCTGCCCAAGCGAGTGCTCGAAGCGTTGGCCGGAGGTGCTCAGACTCCGACTGTGTTCGTCGACAACGCCCACCATCTCGATGCGCGCAGTCTGCGTCTCCTCACGCAGCTGGCCTCTGACGGTACGATTCGGATCGTAGCGATGACGCGCCACTCCGCTGTCAGGAACTCTTGGCCATTCGCCGAACTCGTCGACGAACAGGCCATGGCCCAGATGACTCTCGACCCGCTGACCGCTGAGGATCTGCGCAATGCGGTCGAGTACAGCTTCGGAGGAATAGCAGCCCAGGCGGTATTGGACATCTTCGATTTCCACTCCGGATGCAATCCCGGCAAATTGTTCGAACTCCTCGCATACTGCAAGCGGAAGAATCGACTGCTGCTGCGGAACGGCGTCGTCATACTCGATGGACTCGATACGGACTTCGACAGTCGGGCGCGTGATTTCGCCCGTATTGATCTGGAGCAGTACTCGGACGAGGAGAGGACCGCACTCGAGCTTGTGGTCATGGCAGGTGAGATCGAGATCGAACTCATGCTTTCTCTCGGGCTCGGAGCGGCGGCAGATCGGCTCGTCGACCTCGGCGACCTGCGGATCGTCAGTGACACCAGCCGTGCCTACGTCGCGCGCGAGCACCACGCATCCGAGACGATTCGTGTGAGCATTCCCATCGGACGCAGCCGAAAGTGGTATGACATCGTCCGCGACTATCCGGACAGTCCGAGCGAAAGATCTCAGATGCTCCGGACAGAATGGGCATTGGGCTGCGGAATCGACCTGGACCAACGGGAGATCATCGCTGCCGCGATGACCGCGATCGAATCGGCCGAGTGGCATCGTGCCCTGCGGATCATGGCCGATGTCCCCACGAGCAGCCTGAGCGCCGCGGAACTCTTCGAGCTGGCGTACCTCTACTGCAACGTCGGGCAGGTCGAGCTCGGACTCGACCTGCTCGCACATTGCCTGCATAAAGCGTGCTGTCCTGGACTCGTGGTCACTGCTGCCGTCGTCTGGGGCAACCGGCAGACCACGCATCGTTCCGTGGCTCTCGAAGCGACGGACTTCATAGCCGCACTCGACAGAATGGCCGGATACGAAAGTGAGTGCTGCTCCGGAGGGACCTGCGCCACCCATTTCGCGGAGCGCACCCAGGCGGCGAAATGGTACGCAGCCGATAGTCTCAGCGCCGATGCAGCTAAAAGTCTGCTCCAGACGATTCGTTCCGTCGTCGGCTCCGGCAGCCAACATGATCAGGAGTCGCTCTCTCGACGCCCTGACGGGGATCTGCTGCGCAGGCATGCTCTCGACGATTCCCTTCCCGATATGTACCGAATGGCTGCGGGATTGGTCTGCGGCTCCTTCGAGCTGGAGAGGGGCCGACCTGGAAAAGCTGTCGAGATGCTCACCCTCGTGAAGCGCGAGCTCCGTTCATTGGGTATGGAGAACATGATCCTGGGAATGCTTGACGCCCGCACCCAGATGGAGCGGGGAGACCTCGCCGCAGCCCGACGTTCACTGCAGGCGCCGCGAACGAACGACATCGCCCAGCTGGCAGCGCGGAGCGGGGCCGGCGACATCATGCAAGCAGAGATTCTGCTGCGTGAAGGCCAGATAGAATCGTCGCTGCGATTCGCTCGCGCGGGTGTCGAGGCACTGGACTATTGGAACCAGTCGACTGCCCTCGCTGCCGCACTGGGGCTGGCCCAGTACGTCGCCACGCTCAATGGAGAGTCGCAGATGGCAGCTGAGTTCGATGTACGCTTCGTTCGCCTCGTCCGTCCCAGCTTCCAGATGGAATACAGGCGAGCATCCGTGTATGCGCTCATCGCCCGCCGATTGCGCAACTCCGATTCGGAAGCCGAGAGAGAGCTGAATCAGATGCTCGCGGATGCTGAGAGGGAAGAGGTCTTCGGAATAGCCGCCCAGATCCGCTATCTGCTCTTTCGCCACTTCGGTGAGGCTGATTCGGAATCGATGTGTCGCCTCGCAGCATCGGGGGAGGGACAGGAATTCCGATTCCTGGGAGCAGTGGGAGCGGCACTGCGGGAGAGAGACGCGGCGAGCCTGCTGCAGATCGCCGAGGAGCAACGTTCGTCGGCACCTGACGTTGCCGCACGATGTGTGCAACTGGCGAAGGACCGTCTCAAACATCGAGGCAGCGTGCCGTCGACGATTGTCTCCTCTGAGCTGCCGGTCGAGCTGACGGAACGAGAACGGGAGATCTGCGGACTTATAGTCAAGGGCCGATCGAACGCCGAGATCGCCGAACAGCTCGGAGCTGCCGTTCGTACCGTGGAAGGGCATGCCTACCGCCTCTACCGAAAGTTGGGAATCACTCGCCGACACCAAGTCGCCGAGGCTTTTGCACGGCTGAATATAGACGTCGCAGGAAGAACGATGCAGAAGACCGACAGTTCGTGATCTGCTGCGTTTCGGCGCACGGCCGCAGCGTGAGCTGGGCAGCCGGCACTTCAGCGGTGCCTCGAAGGCGAGTGGCGCTCACTGGAAAGCGGAGACGCCGTCGCACAGTGCTTTCGGTAAACCGCAAAGATCCCTGCAACCGGCCGGTGGAGAGCTGTTGTGAAGCTATTCTGAAAAGGCATCGGGAACTCCCGCTTCGAATGCTGATACCAGGCGATATGGCCTGAGTGCTTCGTCGAAGAATTCCTTGTCGGACATGGTGATTTCGACCTGCAGGCGAGTACCCGATGAGTCGTCCAACAGGAGCCGCGAGTGTCGGGAGAGATCATTGAGAGCTGAAGATGCGCCGATCGTGATCGGCTCCGCCGGGCGAAGGCTCTATCTCATCGACTGGTTTCGAACGGCGCTGGAGACACTCGGACTCAACGGTCGAATCATCATCGCCGAGAACGATCCCACCAGCGCAGCGGCATCCTACGGCGATGAGATGCGTCTGCTGCCGCCCTACACCGATCCGTCTTACGCCGATGAGCTCCTACGGCTCGTCGATGAGTTCGAACCTAAGCTCTTCCTGTCCGCGAACGATTACGAGCTGATGCATCTGCACGTGGACACGAATATCGCCACTGGTCTGCGGGAGAGGGGGATTTTCGTCCCCGGGGTCTCGCCCGCCTGGCAGAAGGGTTGCGCAGACAAGCTCCGCATGGCGCGCATGCTCGAAGAAATCGATGTGAATACCCCGACAACCGTCACGGGGAATGAACTTGATCGGCTCCTGGACTTGACGGGCTCATCCGGAGAGTTCGTGGTCAAACATCGATTCGGCTCTCGCTCCTCCGGGTTGGCCGTTGTCACCGCGAATCGCCTCGAGGAAGCGGTCATCAGTTCTGCGAGAAGCGTCAGACGCCGGGCTGACGGTGCTGATGCCCTCGATGAGGTCATTGTCCAGCCGCGTGTGCCGGGCAGCGAATACGGAGTGGACATCGTTGCGAGTCTCGTGGACGGAGGAGGCCTGACCGGGGTGTTCGCCCGACGCAAGCTTCGGATGCGCGCGGGGGAGACCGACAAAGCCGTGACCGTCGCCCCGGAACCTTTCACAGAAGCCGCGGTGAAGATCGCTCGCGCTGCAGAATTGTCTGGGCTCATCGACATGGATATCTTCCTCGACGACGTCGGTATGGCTTCGGTGATCGACATCAATCCTCGGTTCGGAGGAGGCTACCCTTTCGTGCACCTCGCTGGGGCCGATGTCCCTCGATACTATCTGAGCCAGATCTTCGGGCTCACGATCGACTCGACCTGGCGAGACTACGAATACGGGGTCGTCGCTGCCAAATATCAGGAGACCCGTGTGACCGCTCGTGGACAGCAAAGTGACGATTCGACAAGGTCTGCCGTCGAAGTCGCTTAGACCGCGGACTCCCTGGAGAGCGCAGAGGCGGTGAGCTCCCGTCTGCGCATTGATGAAAGGCAGATATGAGTTCCTCAGAACAACAACCGAGCACTGGCCCACCGACCCCTGCCTTCGTCATCGATGAGGCTGCCCTCGGAACTCTGGTGACGCGATTCCAAAAGGCATTGGCGCAGCATTGGCCGAACTCCGTCATGTCCTATTCCGTCAAGACCAATTCGCTCCCGTGGCTGTTGAGCTACATGAAGCAGCGGGGGCTCTGGGCGGAAGTCGTCTCCGATTCCGAATACAAACTGGCACGTGCCCTCGGCTTCGCGCCGGAACGAATCGTGTACAACGGTCCCGTCAAAAGCCGCGCGCTTCTTCGCAGTGCGCTGTGCAGCGGCTCACTGACGAATCTGGACTCCGGCAGGGAGGTCAGGTGGGCTGCAGAACTGGCCAGAGAGAAACCTGATTTGGACGTACGAGTGGGCCTGCGCGTCAATTGGGACCTTGAGCGGCTGTGTCCCGGGGAGAGCACCGTGGGCGATAAGGCGAGTCGCTTCGGCTTCGACTTCGAGAACGGCAACCTCGGTGAGGCCATCGGCGAATTAACCGAAGCCGGTGTGAGGGTCGCCGGGCTCCATATGCACCGCAACTCCCGCACGAGCAGTCCGAAAGTATTCCAGGCTTCTGCCGCAGTCGCCTCTGACATCATCTCAACTCTTGGACTCGACCTGGACTGGCTCGACATCGGTGGAGGATTCTTCGGCAGCCTGAATGACACCGAGCTGTTCGACCAGTACATCTCCAGCATCCGTGCGACCCTCAGCGGTGTCGTCGATCCCGGGCAGATTCGGTTAGTCATTGAGCCGGGAGGGTCGGTGATCGCCGCTCCGGTCGAACTCCACGCGAAGGTGCTCGACGTCAAAGACATCGGGCGGCAGCGCTTCGTCATCACCGACACAAGCAGGGTTGATCTCGATCCGCTCTTCCGCAAGTCCACCCCTTTCGACATCTGCGCTGAGGCGGCTGTGCAGCAGACTCATCCTGAGCAGGTGATTGCCGGCTTCACCTGTATGGAAGACGATCGGCTCATGGTACTCAGCGACTATCCGACTCTGAGCGAAGGTGATCGCATCGTCTTTCGAAGGGTCGGGGCATACACCATGGCTTACGGGTCCTCATTCATCGAGTACCCTCCCGCCGTGTACCTTCGTCGCAATGATGGACTGCTCTCACTCATCCGGCCTCGCGGCGAGGTCGAGGATTACCTGCAGTCGAACCACTGGAGGGACAGCCTGCCGGCATCCTCGACGGGATCGACGGCAATCGCAGCGAGCTGATCACTCTCACTGTGCGGTCCCAAGGTGCGGGTGCACGAACGTCCGGGCCAGCAGCTGAGTGTGACTGAGTACCTGCGCCAGTGCTGTCCCGATCATTACTGAGTACTGACCCGAACATGTCCGGGCATGACCACCTGTCCACGGCTCGGCCGCCGCACGAGCATGAGGTCATGGACACCACAACGACTCTGCGCGCGCGATCACACGTCGACGAAGACTCGGACACGAAGCGGGGATCATGATGACTGTGCAGATCCGTCGCGCCGAACTCGATCAGATGCGCACTCTGTTGGAGAGGCATAGTGCGGTCGCCGTCATCGGTCCTCCGGGGATGGGCGGCGAAGAGATGCTCGCGACACTGGAGGCCGATGCCGATGGGCCCGTCATCAGGGTTCCGATCGGGCAGGCCGAAGACGCGAGGCCCTACGCGGGACTGGAGATCATCTTCTCTGCACTGAGAGCGCTGGAGCCGAAGAGCTTCGGGTCTGTCCTCCTCGACAGCCGACTGCGGATGGACTCCGGCGAGGACACGACAGCTGTCCTGAACATCGCCGACGAGGTAACACGTCGGATCGGCAGTCTGGATCTGGAGCACACGACCCTGGCGATCGTGCCCGATGCCGACGCCATGGATCGGTCGTCACAACTGGTTCTGGGTCATCTGCTTCGTCGCATCGCGGGAAGTCGGCTGAGGTTCGCGGTTTCGACCGGCGAGCTCAGTCCGAGCAGCCTGCTTGCCGGCGTCCCGAGCGTGGCACTCAAGCGCGCAAGCGATCGACAGATGACGGCTCTGGCGGACAGACTGACGGGTGGTCGAATAGCCGCTGGAGTCGCCGCGACGGTGGTCCGCACCGCTTCGGGCCGTCCCTCCGCACTGCATGGAATGATCGAGCGTCTGCCGCGGAACCAGATGGAGGGGGACCAGGCTCTCGACCTGCCTCTGCGAGTCGGATCGGACGCCGCGGGCATGGTCAAAGCTGCGATGGGGGGTCTCAGCGAAGGCGCGGAAGGACTCTTGAGCCTGATGTCTTTGGCCCCGCTGTCTCCGCGGCCGGCCGTTCTCGTGAACTCTCACGACAGCTTGGAGTGGTTCGCGGAACTGGAATCTCGCGGCCTCGTTGAAAGAGACGGAGCATACAGCCGCTGTTCGCAGGAGCTGATTCGAGCCATCAGGCACGGGCAGTCGAACGCAGATTCACGTCTGAGCGGCCATATGCTGCTGGCGCGGCGCTGCGAAGGAATCTACCCGGAATTGCAGCATTGGCACCGTTCCTTCTTCGAAGCCACCGACGAGACGCCGCTGACCCTCATCGACGATGCTCGTCGTCTGGTGGAACAGGGCATGGTGTGGGCGGGAGCCGAATTCGCGGAGCGGGCGATGGCCCTGGGCCCGGACACCGAGGGTGCTTCCTCCCTTCTGAACGACCTGGCCGAGCGGCTGATAGACCGCGGGCAGATCAGCTTCGCCCTTCGATACCTCGACTATGCCGCCCGCAGCGGCTCCGTCAAGGACTCGCTCCGAGCGCGGGCTCTTCGGATCTGGGCCGAGTTCCTCTCCCACCAGTCGGTTCCGCTTCGTCTGCGGAATCAATGGAGCAGAAGCGAGGTCGCAGAGGCGCCTATGGAGGTCGCCCACCTGCAGGTGATCATCGGACTGTGCCACGCGCTGCGACGAGAAACGGCCGAGGCCCAGGAGTTGCTGGAGACCGCGCGCAGCCTTGGTGCCCATTTCGACAAGCAGTCCCGCGAGCTGTCCGTCTTCCTCGGCATTCTGCTCGAATGCGGGCGCGGACTCGATGGACGTGCGATTGAGGCATTCCAGAACCTCGACGCCACCGACGAAGCTGCTCCCATCAGTCTGCTTCTGCTGTCCCTCGGGCTCATGCTGACGGAGAACTATGATTCTGCGCTGGCGACCCTGGACTGCCTTGACGACGGTGAAGGCCGCGGAGAGGCCTGGGACGTTCAGTCCCTGTGCATGCGCGCCGAGATCGCGATTCGGCGCGGTGACATCGGTCTTGCGATCGCGCTCATCGACAGATGTGCTTCAGCCATCGACGTCGAGCAGGCGATCCGCCGTGACCGGCTTCTGCTTCTAAGGTGTTGGAGCCTCCTTGCACAAGGACGTGCCAGCGACGCGGAGGGCGTCGAGTGCGAGCTCACCGCTCATGCGATGGCTTCACAGAATCGCAGCCTGCTGGCTGAGCTCAACGCGCTCCAGGGCAACTATCTTCTTCGTGTCGGACTCCCAGCCGAGGCGGTGCGCCATCTCCACCGATGTGAAGAACTCGCTTCGAATGAACTCAATCCCAATATCATCCGGTACGAGCCCGATCTCATCGAAGCTCTACTGGCGATCGGCCGGCGGGAGCACGCCGGAATGCTGGTCCAAGTCTTACACGGAAAGGTCGAGAAGGCTCCGTCACGGTGGGCCGCCCTGGCCCTGGAACGGTCCCGCTTCCTGCTGCTTCCCACAGACGACGGGCTGGCAGCCATGGGACGCCTGCTCGGTTCATGGCGTCCCGAAGACTCTCAGTTCGAGAAGGGGGTGACGCTGCTGGTCATGGTCCGAAAGCTTGCCGAATCAGGGGCCACCGCGGCTGCCGCGGAGAGATCCCGCTTGGCAGTGGGCGTTTTCCGGGAGGTCGGATCCGAGCTTCTCGCCGCAGCAGTGCGCCTTGAACCCACTGAACCTCCCGCACAGCCTGCGCGCAACACTCTCTTGGACGTGCTGACCCCCGATGAGCGAGAAGTGGTCGGATTGGTGAGCGAAGGACTGAAGAATCGGGAGATCGCATCGCAGATCTTCGTCTCCCTGCGCACCGTTGAGCTGAGGCTGACTTCCGTATACCGCAAGCTCGAAGTCAGCTCGCGCACCGAACTCATCGCCCGACTGGCCAGGGAACCCGAGCTCCCTGTGGCATGAATCCGAGAACAACCACATCAGATCAGCGGCAATCCGCAGGTTCGCCGCATGCCGATGTTCGAGGCGGGCACGGGTGCTTAGCCTGAGAATCAGCAGAGACAGAAGGAGAGAGTCACTATGCCGTCGACCGAAACGGATGGGTGCAGCGATGCGTGTGTCCTCCGACCCGATACCCCCACTCGGATCGTCGTTTCAACGGAGGACAACGGACAATGACCGGATATCACACAGTCAAGAGGATTCTCGACCTCATCGGTGCCCTCGTCGCTCTGGTCGCTCTTCTGCCGGTCTTCTTCGTCGTCGCCGTGCTGGTGTTTGTCTTTCTGGGAACGCCGATCTTCTTCACTCAGCAGAGAGTGACCAAGGGCGAAAAGGTCTTTCGGCTCTGGAAGTTTCGTACTATGCACAGTGTCGACCCTGCGCGCGGCAGGGTCTCGGATGCCCAGAGAATGACTCGGTTCGGCCGAATGCTGCGCTCGAGCAGTCTGGATGAACTTCCGAGCCTGTGGAACATCCTGCGGGGGGAGATGAGCTTCATCGGCCCCCGGCCTCTGCCGACTCGCTACCTTCCACACTATTCTGCACAGCAACGGCGGAGGCACCTGGTCCGTGGTGGACTGACCGGGTTGGCGCAGGTCAACGGCCGCAATCAAGTGCGCTGGGACGATAGGTTCGATCTCGATGTCGCATATGTGGACACCGCGAGTCCTGCTGTCGACCTGCGGATCTTCCTCCGAACCATCGGCATCGTGCTGTCCGCCGACGGGATCAGTCAGGACGGCGAGGCGACCGCCGACAACTTCGGCGGAACGCTGAAGTCAGACCTCCTGGTGTTCGCCGACGAGGTGCGCACCAAGCGGGCGCAGACCTGGTCGGTGAGAAGCACTGCCGGCAACGAGGTTGGGCGCTGCGATATTTCGGCTGCCGTTGATGATGCCGTAGTGATCCGATTCGATGCCCATTCGGAAGCCGAGAACGACGTGGAGATCCGGCGCGAGGTCATCCGACTGATGACGAATCGTGCCCGGGCAACCGAAGCGACATTCGCGGTCTGGATCCTGCCGATGGGCAGTCAGGACCAGGCGATTCTCACCGAAGCCGGGTTCGAAGACTGTGACGACCCTGCTGATCTTTCCAGATTCGGGCAGAGCCCGAGCCCCGATCAGCTCTTCGTCGTGTGCACTCTTTGGCCAGAATCCGGACACGAAATCGTTCCGCCCCGAGCCGCACCGCACTCGCGCAGACCAACCGGAATACTGCGTTGGACGCGAACGCCTCGGACCGCCCCAGCTGTGGAGACGGCCTCATGACACGGACAGAGAAGAACGGAGACTGGAGGGTGATGCCCGCAGGGTTTCGGATCCTCGTGGTCGGGTCGACAGACACCTGCCGTTCTCCTTTGGCCGCGCGACTTCTTCAGCACGAACTCGACGACAGAGCCCCACGCGAGTTCGTCGTCTCCAGCGCCGGTACACAAGCTGTCGCAGGACGACCTGTGGCCGTCGAGGTGCTCGAATTGGCGGCACGACGCCACATCAGACTGCATGGCTGCGTAGCCAGTGAACTCGACGAGGCGGCTGTCGTCGAGGCAGACCTCATTCTGGTCATGGATCGGGCGGTGCGCAGAGAAGTCGTCAATCTTGTTCCCCAGGTCTTGCGGATCACGTTCACTCTGCGGGAATTCGCCCGTGTCCTCCCCACGATCCGTCCTGAGCAGCTGGCGACTCCCGCCGGGAGGTGGCAGTCCCTGGCCGCGCTGGCTCCTCGCTATCGCACCGCCCCGAGTGGCGACGGGAGCGGCGATGATGTCATCGACCCGCTGCATCGGTCTTTGCGGACTTTTGAACGCATGGGTGCTCAGATCGATAAGGCTGTCGATGTGATCGGACATTGGGAAACGCAGGAGTTCGTCCACGGAAGTCGACGCTGAGCTCCGACAGCCGAGCCGCGGATTCGTCCGCCGCAGGTTCCTTGCGGGACGCCGCAAGCCCGGCCGTGACCCCGACTGTCCGCGTCCTCGCGAAAGTAGAGTTGAGCACGATCAGCAGCGCCGCTGTCTGTCCTTCGACCCGATTGGAACCGAGATGAGCTTCGTCGACTATGTGCGGATCCTGCGCAAGAATGCCGTTGTGCTGATCGTGTTGATTGCGGCGGGCGGATTGTGTGCAGCGGCAGCGTTCCTCGTACAGTCGCGTGAATACACGTCGAAGACCGAACTGTTCGTCACGACAGCTGAAGCTGCGAATCCGGACCAGAAGCAGATCGCCTCCGCTTTCGTCCAAGAACGGCTGCGCACCTATGTCGACCTTGCGGACTCCCGGAAAGTGCTCGAACCGGTCATCCGCGAGCTGAGCCTCGACGTCACCCCTGAGGAACTGGCCGAGAAAGTCTCAGCCTCATCCGATTACGGGACCGTGCTGCTGACAGTCGACGCGACCGCCGCCTTGCCGGGCCGAGCGGCGCAGCTGTCCGAGTCGGTGGCGAACAATCTCACGAAGACGATCACTGATCTCGAATCCCGACACGGCAAAGCACAATCGGGCATTCGTCTGGCGGTCGCCAATGATGCGATCGTCCCGGCTGCCCCTGATGGCCCTGCATGGTGGCTCTACGTGGCCGTCGGCATGCTGCTCGGGGCCGCATTCGGCGTCGCTGTCGCCCTGTTCCGATCTGCTGTGGACTCGAAGATCCGCGATATCGCCGGCATCCGAGAGATTGCGAACTCGCCGATCCTCGGGTCGTTGCCGACGCGTAGCGACTCCTCGCCCCGAACGGAACTGGCTGCACATCATCAGGACTCACCCTACGCCGAGGCGATACGACGTCTGAGGACGAATCTGCGTTTCGCGCGGGTCGAGGACTCGAGCAACATTCTGGCAGTCACCTCGTCGATACCGTCCGAAGGGAAGACCTCGACCTGCATCGAGCTGGCTGTATCTCTGGCTCAGTCCGGGCAGCGGGTCGCTCTCGTCGACGTCGATCTGCGTCAACCGGCTGTCGCGGATCGGCTCGGACTGGAGAACTCCGCCGGACTGACGACGGCTTTGATCGGGGCCGCTGACGTCCACGATCTGCTCCAGCCATGGGGCCAGGACGAACTCTATGTGCTGACCGCCGGAGACAGCGTTGCCAATCCCGTCGAACTCATCGAATCGAGGTCGATGGCCAAACTCATGGCGGTCCTGGGCAATGACTTCGACACGGTCCTTCTCGACTGCCCGCCGGTGCTGCCGGTCACGGACGGTCTGCTGCTTGCGAAGTCCGCCGGACGGATCGTCCACGTTGTTGCGGTGAACCAGGTCTCCCGCAATGAACTCGACGAAGCTCTGCAGGACCTGTCCGTAGTCGACACCCCTCTCAGCCTCGTCGTCAACAAGGTCCCCCTCGCCCACGCCGACTTCAGCGGTTACTCGGTGGCCTATACCTCGGCTGTTCAGGAAGCACCGGCGGAGCCGCAACTGGTGTCCGCCGGCGGCCGGTTGAGGCACGAACATCTGATTCTTGCGGAGCGAGCAGCTCGAGTCAGCTGGATGCCGGATCAGGACGGCACGGAGTCAACCGCCCATATACCCCGGACCTGGCCGGGAGCCGGCCCGGGACCAGGAGGAACGCAAGACGAGAGGGCGCCCAAACACTCAGCGACGCTCGCGAGAAGATCCGACAGAAGGTCGAATCGGCGGTTCGGGCGCGGGACTCGGAGCTGAGCGCCGTGAGGATCTCGACCGAATCACCGACCGAGCCGATGCTGAGACCTGCCGATCAGGATCGTCCTGAGTTCAGGATCCTCGTCATCTGCACCGGTAACCTGTTCCGTTCGCCGTTGGCTGCGGGCCTTCTCCAACAGGGGTTCGACGAGGTGGCGCCGGGCCGTTTCCTCGTCGACAGCGCTGGAACAGCAGGGGTGAGCGCAGAGCCCGTGACGCATGAGGTGAAGTCTTTGGCAGCAGAATGGGGTTTCGACCTCAGCGGGTTTCGGGCCAGACGACTGCAGAGCACCGACATCATCGAATCCGATCTCATCATCGGCATGGAACGATGGCATCGCAGTCAAGCCGTGATCCTCGAGCCCAGCGCTCTCAAGCGGTCCTTCACCCTGCGTGAGTTCGCGAGGATCATCCGACCGTTGCCGGCTGCGGTAGGGCTCACCTCGAGGAGGCGTTGGACGCAACTGGTCTCGCAGGCGCAGCGATCGCGTATGCCGCACGCCGACCGGCCCGAATGCGACGATGTCGTGGATCCGCACCAAGACTGGTCGCGACTGTGTGAGACGATGATCGAACAGATGGTGCCGGGCGTATTCGACATCGTCGATTGGGAGTACCGCAGCACAGTGTGCTCACCGTACAGCTGAGTACCCGTCATATGCACGGTGCCCGGAGTTCAGCTGCCGAGGTGCGCACCGTTCGCAGACACCTCGACACGAGCCGTATCGCGTCGGGACCGAGAACAGAAGATCTCGCCGAG
This sequence comes from Brevibacterium renqingii, assembly GCF_017808105.1. Classification (GTDB taxonomy): domain Bacteria; phylum Actinomycetota; class Actinomycetes; order Actinomycetales; family Brevibacteriaceae; genus Brevibacterium; species Brevibacterium renqingii. The sequence goes on from NZ_JADBHF010000001.1 coordinate 454,049, forward strand.
CAGTCGGACCGTCGAGCCGAGGAACACTGCGAGGCTGCCCGCCTCGACCGCCGGCATCCCGATCGTCCCGGCGACACCTCCTCCTGCCAGCACTGCGGCGATAGCCGCGACCCCGACGAAGAAGGTCGCCCAATAGCGGTTGAGCACCAGCAGGTTCGCCGATGCCAAGTATGTCGGGAGGGTGCAGATGGCCGCCAGGCTCAGATAGAGCACGGAGACTCGAGTGAGCTCGAAGCCTGCGCCATAGACGGCAGACAGCAGCCAGGGGCCGATGAAGAGCGCGAGGATGACGAATGGGACGAGGGCGAGCAGTCCGATCGCACACAGCCTCTTCACCTTTCTGCGCAGGAAGAGAATTCCGTCGGATTCGTAGATTCCGCGAAAGCGCGGCAGCACGACGGTCTCGATCGAGGCCCCAACAAGATTCGCGAAGACGACCAGGTAGGCAGCCGAGGCATAGCGGCCGACGTCTTCCGGTGAGCCGAACCAGGCTACGACTGCCAGGGGGACGTAGGACAGCAGGGAATAGACTGCCTGCATCAGCGACATCGGGACACCGGCGGAGAGGAGGATCGTGATCTCACCTCGGACCGTGGTTCGCGACTTCAGCTCGGCCGCCGTCTCAGAGGGGCGGGCAGAGGCCATCCACATCGTGACCGCCGTTCCTCCGACCGAGACCACGGCGGCTGCCCACAACGCCGCGACCGGTGATCCGGTGGCCAGGACCACAACGGTCACGGCGACGGTACTGGCAAGAGCCACGCTGATGAGAATGAGACCGAAGACGAAGAGGCGTTCGGTCTTCTGCAGCCGGGCGTAGAACAGGTCTCCGATCGAGTCGCTGACCTTGATCAGCAGCAGAGGCCACGCCAGTGAACCATGAATCTGATCCGGGCCGAACACGACCAGTCCGGTGATGATGAGAACGGAAAGCCCGACGGTCGACAGGCGGCAGCCGAGATAGATCCGCCACCGCACCGTCCGCTGCAGGGTGACGAAGAGATTGCGCAGCCCCAGCTGGGAGGCGATGAAGACGGGAGTCATCATCGCGATGAGAGTGGAATAGTGGCCGACGGCGGTGGGCCCGCTCTGTTGGGCGAAGAGCCAGACGATGTACCACTGCGCCCCGGCAACGGCGATATTTCCCCCGGTGACCAGGAAGAAGGCCAAACGAGAGCTATTCACCTGCGGTAACCTCCTGCTTCCCGGCCGTACACGACGGTGGGGCCCTCCGAATCGGCGGGACCGAATTCCAGTATGGTGCCTGTCAGCCGCCGATCGGCCCTCTGCGCAGCGTCTTTGCGGGAGTGTGCGCGAGCAGTGCGGCATACCGTGCATTCGGCGCGGAGAACCGTAGCGACTTCCGATTCTCGGTTACGAACAGATCGGTTCTCACTAGGCTGAGTACGTGAGCACGAGCCCTGGACATCGAGTATCGCTGCGATGTCGTCTCCTGCCGGTTCTCCGGCCCAACCGAAAATGACGTCTGATGAAAATCCCACAGCTCTTCCGCATCCTCCGCAGGCACCTCATCCTGCTCGTCATCATGCTGATCGCCGGTGGGGCAGCCGGATTCGGGATCTCTGCCTTGATGCCCCCGTCCTACTCGGCACGGACCGAACTGTTCGTGTCCGTGCCGACTTCGGGTGATCCGTATGAAATGCGCATGGCATCGGACTTCATCAAGGAGAGGATTCAGACCTATGTGGGGATGGTCGGCAGTGAATCAGTCCTCGAACCGGTGATCACCGACCTCGATCTCGACACGACCCCGAGGGAGCTGGCCTCTCGAGTGGAGGCGATCAGCGATCCGGAGACAGTGCTCATCACCGTCCAGGCCAGTGCAGAGGATGCCGACAGCGCGGCGCGGCTGTCGACTGCGGTCTCCCGCAGCCTGACGGAGCGGATCAGCATGCTGGAGAACCCAGGAAAGATCGATACTTCGGCAATCGACCTCATTGAGGCGAACGAGGCGGTGCCGCCTTCGCGACCTGACGGGCTTCCGCATGGGCTATTCATTCCCATCGGTGCGCTGCTGGGTCTGGCGGCGGGAATCGCCGCCGCAGTGGTGCGAGGGACATACGACAATGTGGTTCGATCGAAGAACGATCTGGCGGCGGTCACTTCGGCGCCTCTCTTGGCAGCTGTTCCGTCAGATCGCGACATCACCTACCGTTCGAACAGGGATGGACCCGCGATCTGCGGTGTCCGCGGCGAGTCCATCCTGCGGCTGCGGACCAACCTCAGCTTCGCTCATGTGGACGAAGTCAGCACGGTGCTGCTCGTCTCGTCGTCGCGGCCGGGAGAAGGCAAGACGACGATCGGGATCGACTTGGCCATCGCCAGTGCGCGCGCAGGACAGAGCGTTGTCCTCGTCGACGCCGACCTGCGCAGGCCCGCGGTGGCAACACGTCTGGGACTCGAGGGCGCAGTCGGACTGACGACTGCCTTGGTCAGCGGGCTGGGCCTCGATGAGCTGCTGCAGACATGGGGCGATGACGAGCTGCACGTGCTGGCCGCTGGTGAGATTCCGCCCAACCCCACGGAGCTGCTCGAGACCCGGGCGATGACTGAGTTGGTCTCCGAGCTCGCCGGCAGATTCGACCTCGTCATCATCGACGGTCCCCCGCTGCTGCCGGTTGCTGACGGCCTCGTCTTGTCCAAACTGGCCCACAGGACTCTCCTCGTCGCTGCGGCCGGACAAGTGAAATCGCGGACCGTCGCCGAGTCGGTGCGAGCACTCGATGAGTTGGGTGCCCCAATCGGGCTCGTGCTCAACAGGTCGCAGATGTCGAGTGCAGAGATTGATCGCCACAGAACCTACGGCATCCGCGCCCTGGTTCCGGAAGAGCTGGAAGAGGCGGACGGACCGGAAGGGACGGAAGAACCGGTCGAGCAGGGTGGGCCGCTCACCTCGGTGCCGGCGTCGGGGGAAGAGTCGGACGGCTTGGAGACGAGCCCGATGCCGTTGGTCCGCGACGACGGCGGCGTCTCCCCATCATGATCGCCATCTGGTTCACCCTGACTACGGTCTGGGTGCTCATACTGGTTCTCAGCTGGAGAATTCCGAAGCTGCGGCATTGGAGCAATGCGCTGCTTCCGTTGGTGTCCCTCGTGCTCATCAACACGATCGTCGCTGCTGTGAGCAACTACGACATCTCTGACAAGTCGATCTACTCGACGGAGTTTCAGATCCTCAGCTTCGCCCCGGCCGACGAAGTCCTATACACGTACGCGGCGGAGGGGCGGGAGCCGGCGTTTCTTCTCCTCAACTGGCTCATCGGCCTATTCACCCATGATCCGAAGGTCTATTTCTTCGTCGTCGCACTGCTGGGATCGACGATCATGGCCTTGGCGCTGCTGTGGCTGCTCAGATCTGCGTGGCAGGTCACGCTCGTGTACTACATCACCTTCTGCTTCGGCTTCTTCACCGGGTATTCGAGCTACCTCCTGCGGCAGGGGCTGTCGTTGGTGTTCATCATTCTCGGGCTCGTCGCGTTGTACCGGCACGCCCGATTGTGGAAGATACTCGTGCTTCTGGTCGTCGCGTCGCTCTTTCACTGGTCGGCGATCCCTGCGGCGCTGCTCGTCCTCGTGGTCCGCCTGCTGCCGAAGGTGCGAACAATCTTTCTCCTGGGAGTCTGGGCGCTGTTCTCACTGCTGTACCTGTCGGGGTTGAACGCGACCCTGCTGGCGCCGTTCGCATCGTCATCCGAAGAGCTCGCGACCTACACCGACCCCGAGAACGCCCAACTCTACACAGGCGGTACGAACAGGCTGGACTTCTGGATCCTCGGTTTCTGCGTCCTGGTGTTCGGCTATGTCGTGCTGCGGAAATTCGACAATCTGCCCGTCTGGTACGGCCATTTGTTTCACACTTTCATCCTGCTGAATGCGTACTATCTGGCACTGGGATTCGTCTACTACAGCGACAGGATAGCGGCATATTCCTGGTCGATCGTCCCGCTGGTCGTGACGGTGCCGGCGCTCTCCCGCGCCGGGTGGAAACAGGGGTGGAGCAGTGTGGCGCTCATGGCCGCCTTCCTCGGGTGGAGTGAGTACATCGGACTCATGGACAACCTGCTCAGGGTCTGAAGCCGTTCGCAGGAGCGGGAGAAGCGCGATTATCCACCCCTGCAGGGCCGGTCTCACAACGTTGTGGCTCAGCCCGTGCAGCGGCCCACGCCTTGTGGCGGCTCAGTCCGACCGCACCGTGGTACGTGCTCGGCGAACTTGCGCGGCCAGCAGCCAGGTGAGGGCGAACAGCGCGCGGTGGCCGACGAGATTGTAGGCGGTCCCGAAGGTCTGCTGGACCGTGCCCAGACCGTTGACGCTCACATGAGGTGCCGATTCTCGATACCGTCTGGCGGTCGTCAGCTTCTGCCGCAGTGCGAGGGGACACTTCCGATGATGGAGGTCCTTGGTCGAGGACACAGCGTTCTTGGCCCGGATGTATCCGGCCGCGGCACGCAATCTGGCCGACCCCAACTCGGCGGCGAATCCCTGGAGTGCGTCGTTGACGCTCATCAGCTCATCGTGTTTGCCGAGGTGGAACTGCAGAGTCACCGATGACGAGTTGTCCTGCCGGTAGTAGTAACCGAGCAGAGGCAGATGGACTGCGGAGACTGCTCCGCGGGCGACGGCGAGGTTGAACAGCAGATCTTCGCCGAGGCTGATTCCGGCGGGAAAACGTGCGCCGGACCTCACCACGGTCCGGCGGCGGTACGCCTTGTTCCAGACTGTGTTGAGTGATTCGTCGACGATCCTCGGGACCAGATAGTCGGGATCGAGCACTCGGCGGGGTCGGTTGCCCATGCTCCTCTCGCTCGTGCACCGGTGCCGGGGGACCAACGCCCGGTCGCGCGCCTCGGCGAGGGCGAGCGAGTCGCCAGTGGTCTCAAACGTGACCACATCGACTCCTGAACAGTCGACACCGGCGACGGCGGCGAGCAGACAGGGACTGAGAATCTCGTCATCAGCATCGACGAACATGATCCATTCGCCTCGGGCGACGTCGAGCGCAGCGTTGCGCGCCCTCGACGCCCCGCCGTGGTCGGCGAGAAGACGCACCACACGGTCATCGGCCATGGCGAAGTCCTCGATGATCGCCGGCGTGGAATCTGTGGAGCCGTCATCGACGACGATGAGTTCGAGTTCCTCATGGCACTGGGCGAGTACCGAGCGGAGGCAGTCCGCGAGGAATCTCTCTCCGTTGTAGACGGGAACGATGACCGAGATCAGCTCATTCGACATGCTGATTCTTCTCCGCTGCAGGTGAGGCGGTTTCACTGCCGCTGACGGACGGCAGGAAACGACGTATCCCATCGGCCGCGTGTGAGTAGTCGAGAGTGCTGCGGTCGAAAGACATCGGTTCCAGCAACCGACCTGACGTCCAGTCAGCGGCGATCCGGTCAGCCAGTTCTCCAGCCTCGCCGTCAGCGGCGAAACGTGCCAAGGGAATATCGCGCACCCCTTTGACATCGAAGGCATAACTGGGGCATCCCATCGCCAGGCTCTCCAGCATGACTCGGGGAAGCCCTTCCCATTGCGAGGTGTGTACCAGGGCATGACTGCGCTCCAGAGCGGCGGCGGCGTCGCCGGCTCCGTTCGCGGTGACGATGCCCGACAGCCCCCGGCTCCCGACATCTGCGCGGATCTCGTTGCGGAATTCCCCTTCGCCGAGCATCTCCAAGCGGAAGACGACGCCGCTTTCGCGAAGATGAGCAGCGATGTCGAGGGCGAGGTGGGGGCGTTTCCGAGAGGAGAACTCTCCGATCCAGCAGAGACGGAGGGGCCCCTCCGGCAACGGTCTCACCGGGTAGTCGAGCAGATCGAGTCCGACTCCCGACGGCAGATGCAGGTGCGGACGGCCGGCGAACCGGGCAGCGAACCAGCGCTGATCGTCGGAGTTCAGCGAGATGACTCCGGCTGTGCGCGCCAAGAGTGCGCGTTCGACGAGGGGCCAGATACGATCTCCGATCGAGCGTGCGTCATTCCAGTGGAGACCGTGACAGAAGTAGACGACTGGGACCGTTCCGCCGGCCAGCCTCACCAGCGCCGAGGCGGTCGCCGAATTCGTGACGACGACGTCGAGGTCTTTGCGTTCTGACCACCGTCGCAGTCCGGTCAGAGCCTTGATCATCCGCAGGTCGGGACGACGAGAGAGACCGGGGATCACTGTCGCCCGGGCGGCCTTCATCGGCGATCCCGCTGCGAAGCTGACGTAATGACCGTGTGAGCGCCATGATGCTGCGATCTCGATGAAGAAGGAGTCCAACATCCCGCCTGTGCTGGCCAACAGTCCGATTCTCACTTCGTGCCACCGTCCTTGAGTCTGCGCACTGATCGACATCCTCAGAATAGGAGGCGGAAGCAGGAGGCAGCAGGTGAAGCGGGGCGGAGTACGGATTCCCGCAAGCCCCCTGCGGTTCACCGTCGGGGCCCGGCCACAGAGCCGACTGAAGGTCTCTGAACAGCTGTTTTGCGTTGATCCTCGGTTGACCTCGCGAGCGAACCGAGTGGCTGAGTATCGGGTACCAGTGATGACCTGAAGGTGACAGAGTAATGACGCGAAGCTGTCCGGAGTCGACCCCCTAGTGACCGAGATTCCGTTGGGGAACTCTGGGCTTCGTGAAAACTCTCAATGAACTCCCAGAACCCCTGTCAGCTCCCGGTGAGACCCAGCGCCGCCGGCTCTACTCCAGCTCTGTCGGGCTCGCCTGCATGGACGCGGCAGCCCTCATCGTCTCGTGGTTCCTCGTCGTCTCCCTCTTCGGGCGGGTCTGGGGAGGTGAGTTCTTCCTGCTTCTGCCGCTCCTGATCATCGGCCAGCTCGGCTTGGGCTACCTGCTCTCGCTCTACCGGAACCGATACCAGCTCGGGTCCGACCACGAGCTGCGCAATCAGGGAATGGTCGCGGCCATCCTCTTCGCCGGCACTTCTCTGGCGGGTGCAGTCCCCGAATACCGCGAGGACATTCCCTGGCTGCTGCTGGCGCTCCTCTTCGCACAGGCACTTATGATCTTTGCCAGGCAGCTGCTCCGAGTGCTCAGACAACTGCGCCTTGTACCCGTGTCTGGAGAGCCTGTCGTCATCGTCGGTGCCGGGGACCTCGGTGCTTCGCTGGTCTCACAGATGATGGCCGACCCGCTCAGTCCGTATCGGCCCGTGGCGATCGTCGACGATGACTCCAGCAAGCTCCGGCAGCTCATCCACGGGGTCCCCGTCCGAGGAACGACCTCCGCCATCGCCGAGGTGGTCGCTTCCTCCAACGCAGCCGGTGTGATCGTCGGCATCGCCGACGCTCCTGCGAAGGTGTTCGCATCACTGGTGCGGCGTCTCGACTCGGACCAGATCTGGGTCAGGGCGGTGCCCTCTCCGCTGGATATGCTCTCTTCAGACGTCGGCATCTCTGACATCCGCGACCTCGACGTCACTGATCTCATCGGCAGACCGGCGGCAGAGCCGGAGAGCGAGCAGATCTCCCGGCTCGTCGAGGGACGCACCGTCCTCGTCACCGGCGCAGGCGGATCGATCGGCTCGGAACTGTGTCGGATCATTTCCCGGCATGCTCCCCGTCGCCTGATCATGCTCGACCGTGACGAGTCCGAGCTGCACTCTCTGTGCATGAGCCTCGAAGGACGCGCTCTGATGGACTCTCCGGACCTCGTCCTCGCCGATATCCGCGATTTTCCGGCTCTTGACCGTGCCTTCACCGAGCTCAAACCGGACATCGTCGTACACGCGGCCGCTCTCAAACACCTGCCGATGCTCGAGAGCTACCCTGCCGAAGGGTGGAAGACCAACGTGCACGGTTCGCTCAATGTGCTGCGTGCGGCCCAGAAACACGGCGTGGGGCGCTTCGTGAACATCTCCACGGATAAGGCCGCGAACCCCAGCAGCGAGCTCGGGCGGTCGAAGTTCGTCGCGGAGCGATTCACTGCCCACTTTGCTGCGGCAACCGGTCTTCCCTACGTCTCAGTGCGGTTCGGAAACGTCCTCGGCTCGCGTGGATCAGTGCTCATCTCATTCGCCGACCAGATCCGACGCGGCGGACCGCTGACCGTGACCCATCCCGATGTCACACGTTTCTTCATGACCATTCCCGAGGCTTGCCTGCTGGTTCTGCGCGCCGCTGCTCTGGGCAGCAGCGGGCAGACGCAGGTGCTGGACATGGGCGAACCTGTGCGCATCGTCGAACTCGCCAAGCGGCTGATGGCGGTGACGGGGCGAACGTGCCCCATCGTCTACACAGGGCTGCGCGCTGGAGAGAAGCTGAATGAAGAGCTCTTCTCCCCGGAGGAGCTTGATCGAACCTCGGCAAATGGGGTGTCGTGGACTGTCGACGTGCCGCCTCTGGACCCCGATGCGGTGCCTGACGCGGCGGCGTCGCTCGAGGACATTCGGAGCTGCTACCTCATCACGGTCGATGCCGCGGAATCACCTCTGGCAGCGGCTTCGGCAACCGGTCGGGCGGATGACGCAGACGTCGGGGAACCAGCAGCGGCGGCTCCCGCCTCCCGGGAGAAACCCAGCATCGATGCCGACGACCGCGAGGCAGCGGCCCTCGGACTGACCGCACAGGGACGGGCGTGATGGAGATACGGATTCCCCTCTGCCTCCCCTCCGTGGGAGAGCTGGAAGAACAGGCGATCGTCTCTGCTCTGCGTTCAGGCTGGGTCGCCCCGGCCGGACCTCAGCTCGCCGAGTTCGAGTCGCGGCTGGCAGCCGTCACGGGCCGTAAACATGCGGTGGCGGTGAGCTCCGGAACCGCGGCGCTGCACCTTGCCCTGCTCTCGCAGGGGATCGGGCGCGGCGACCGAGTAGCGGTACCGACGCTCACCTTCGCAGCGACGGTCAACGCCGTCTACTATGTAGGCGCCGAACCGGTCTTCATCGACTGCGACGAGGCGGGTCTGATGGACTCATCTGTCCTCGAAGCCGCATGCTCTGAGGCGCTGCCCTCGGACCGACCGATCCGGGCGGTGCTGCCTGTCGATCTCTACGGCAGGCCGGCCGACTATCAGCGCATCGTCCGAATCGCCGAGACATACGGAGCCGTCGTCATCTCCGACGCTGCAGAATCGCTGGGCGCCGGAACCTGCGACGCCCCGGCCGGATCCTTCGGAGCCGTCGCGGCGGTGTCTTTCAACGGCAATAAGATCATCACGACCTCCTCGGGTGGGGCGGTTCTGTGTTCCGATCTGGAGACCGCCGAACGGGTGCGCTATCTCTCGACACAGGCGAGGCAGCCGGTGCTCCACTATGAGCACACCGAGGTGGGGTACAACTACCGCCTGTCCAATCTCCTCGCTGCTCTGGGCACTGCGCAGCTTGAGCGGCTCGAAGCGATCGTGGAAAGGAAACGCGAACATCACCACGGCTATGCTCAGGCGCTGGCCCGCATCGCAGGACTGGACCTGCTCTCCGCCGCTGACGGCAACTGCTGGATGAGTGTCCTCATCGTCGGCCCGGAGTCGGGCACAGATGCGTGGACGTTGGGAGAGACCCTGCTGCACCGCGGCATAGAAACACGTCCGGTGTTCAAGCCGATGCACTTGCAACCCGTCCACACCGGTTGCGATCTGCGCTATATCACCGGACGCGCCGAAGCGCTGTACGGCACCGGTCTGGCATTGCCGTCGAGCACAGACCTGACTGCGGACGACAGAAACATGGTCGCTGCCGAGATCGGTGCTGCCATCGGAGAGGCGGTCACGGTATGAGAAAGCGGGCTGCAGTCCTCTGCACGGGGCTCACGGTCGTCGCACTGCTTGTTCTCGGAGCAGGGCTCGGCGCCTACAACGGGTATCTCGCAATGGCCTGGGACAGGGGCGTGACGACAATCGACGACTCCGATCTCGCGGCGCAGCTGAGTGTGCCGACCGAGACCGAGACATCTGCGGAATCCTCGGCCGTCGACATACTCCTCATCGGCACCGGGGAGCCGCGGAACGAAGTGGGAGTCGCCGCTGCCAGCGAGATCGCCGCCGATCTCGTCATGCTCGCCCACATCCCCGCGGATCGGAGCGGAATCCAGCTCGTCTCGATTCCGGATGATGCCTCGGTGAGTGTGCCGGGAGGCGGCCACGACACGATCGAGGCCGCTGTCTCACTCGGCCTGCCGATGGCAGTGCGAACCGTGTCGAATCTCCTCGGAACGGGGATCGATCATGTGGTCCTCGTCGACCTGGCCATGCTCGACACCGTGGCGGCGCTCCTCGGAGGAATCGAGGTCGAGTCGACGGTGGCCTTCGAATCCGATGGACACAATTTCACCTCGGGGCCGAACCTGCTCGACAGCTCCTCCGCGCTCGCCTTCTTCAGCGGACATGGTGCGTTGCCGGAAGGGAAGCTGCAGCGCACACACAATCGACAGGAATTCATCCGTGCCGCCGGCTCTCAGCTGGTGGCGACGGGCCATCTGTCCGAGCCATTGAAGATGTCTGCCGTCATCACCGAGATCAGTCCCTATCTGAGCGTGGACTCAGGGCTCGACGCCAGCACGCTCGTGGGACTCGGCTCGCAGCTGAGGGCAATCAGTGAGGACGATATCGACTTCATCACCTTACCGGCCGCAGGCGATGATGCCACGGACGACGGACGGCTTCGAGCGGACAGATATGACGTGGAGGAGTTGAAACGATCGATCGCTGCCGATTCCGTCGGCGACTACGCTGCCGAAGCGACGGTGCGACTCCGATGATCGACCAAGCCGCACTGCGACTGACCGCAGCTCAGATGCGGGACCAGTTCGATCTCGCCGAAGACGAGGCTGCGGCGCTGCAGATCGCCAGCGGTGGCTGGGTGTCCTTCGCCAGAGCGGCCATCGACGCCGTCGAGTCCAGTGGGCGGGGACTGCTCGAAATCGTGAGCTCCTCAGCTCTGGCAGATTTTGTGGTGGCGCACACGGACGAGTTCTCGCTGTCACTCTCACCTGCGGACCAACGTGCGCTCGGAGTGCTGTCGCTGCTCGACGGATTCGACGACGATGTGGCCGAGATCGCTCTGGAAGTGGCTTTCGAACAATGGCCGGAGCCACTCCGGGCCGATGTTCCCACGGTGCTTCTGCGCCTGCAGATCTCGGGGGCGGTGATCTCTGGGCCGGGGGGCACCCCATGGCACGTGCCCGTCCTCGTCGCGGCGTGGGCCCGCAAAGCTCTCACCGAGAGCACGCCGGATGGCGAGGCTGAGACAGCCGAAAGCTCTCTGGCCGAGGCTCTCACCGCACAGGTGGAACTGTCGGGGTCTACGGACGCTCTGCTGTTGGACAACGCGGTTGTCTTAGCCCGCAGGACACGTCAATGGAGGCTGCTCGATCGTTTATTCCTCACCTGCGGGTACCCGATCTTCTATCTCTTTCCCCGGTCCAGCATCCCGGCGTTCGCCCGCCTGCCGGCGCCGGCTCTGCGAGCTGTTCCGGAGCTCGAAGAGGTCACAGCGGTGGCGACCATGGCACACGACGCCCTGCTCAGCCGAGACCCTGGCTCCGAAGTGGGCTTCCCGGAAACGGCCCGTGCTTGCGTGGCCCGTTTGACCGCGCCGGGGGCATCGCACGTCAGATACACGGTGCAACCGGATCAAGGCGACTCAGAAGACGAATCCCAGCAAATCGAAGAGATCGGAACTTCCATGAGATTCCATGCAGTGATGAATGAGATGGCACGCCTCGGCAACGCAGGGGAACACCGCACCGCAGCCGAGTCGGGAGCCTCCTGGACCGCAAGCGGAGTGGCTCGGCGTTCACGCCGAGTCGTCCGCCTGCAGGCATCGATTCACAGCGTACTGGCCGAGGAACCCGGTCGCGCGCTGGCGCTGCTGCGGTCGATCGAGGACGAGGTGAAGGAGGAGGCCGCGCTGGGGGACTTTCTTCCGCCGGCCGTCATCGCGTGGTCTGCTCTGGCGTCGTATCTCGCGGGAGATCAAGAGCGTGCCGATGCAGAGCTCGCTGAGTTCGCGCTGTTCGACGACCCTCCGTTCGTGCAGGAGCAGACCTTCCGGTCCGCGGCGCTCGTCGTTCAGGCCTACCGCAGTCTCGACGCCTTGAATCTGGTCGATGTCGAAGCGGTGGTGCGACGGATGCGCGATTATCCGGACATGGGCGAACTCTGGTATCACGTGCCGATCATCGAGCGGAAACTCTTTCAGCTGGTGGCAACCTCAAGGTCCGCTCTGCTGCGGTCAGAGGAGTCGATCAATGTCCACGCGTACAGGGCCGCTTCCGACAGACGGATCGAGTCTCTGGTCGCCTCACGCATCGGTATGCTCATCAGTCTCGGACAGCTGCATCGAGCGGAGACTCTGCTGGAGTCGGTCTCCGGACCTCATGGCATCGGGCAGGTGCTCCAGGCTCGCGGCGAATTGGCGGCAGGACGCAATGGAGCGGCTGTGCGAATCGCTGAGGCACAGTACTACGAGAATCATATCTGCACTCGGGACAGGGCTGAGCTCACGGGAATCAAAGCCGCCGCACTGCTTCGCCTCGGCGACAAGGAGGAGGCACTGGATTCTTTCGCGGAACTGCTGGAACTCTCGGTGTTGGTGGGGTCGCTGCTGCCGGTCGTTCAGATGCCCATCGTCGAACGACGCGAACTCCTCCGCGCCAGTGCAGACAAGCCCGTGTGGCAGAAGATCGCGAGAATCATATCCCCGTCAGCCGGCGACGAGCTCAACGTCGAAAGCACACCGGAAGCCTTGATCGGACGATTGGGCAGCCTCGGTGCGGCCGTCGTCGGAGTGGTGGACTTTCCTACGCTCGGTCACCGCGAGATGGTCCTGCTCGAAAGTCTCGGACGGGGGGCGAGCGTTGCCGAAATCGCCCACGATCTCAGGTTGGTTCAGGGCACGGTCAAGAACAATCTCTCGTCCCTCTATCGCAAACTCGGCGTCAACAGCCGGGACGCGGCAGTCGCCCGTGCCCGGAGCCTCGGCTATCTCGATGCCGGCGGTGCCTAGCGGAGGATCCGACTCTTCCGTGATCACAGTGCCGGGATCTGCACACGCGCTTCCATCGTCTGTCGATCGAGCAGGTCGACTACGAGCTTCTCGGCGACCTGAGGGGCCAGCGAGAGGATTCGGATCACGCTCTCGATGTGCCAGTAGGCGGCTGCCCCCTGAGTGTGGCCGGCGACGAGCGGTCCGAGGACGAAGATTCCCGAAGCGGCCCGGAACGACGAGTCCAGGACGAGGCCCGTTCGTGAAGCGGAGGCGCGGGCGATGCCGGATCCGAGCATCTGTCGCAGCAGGGCGGACCGGGTCTCGGTCACACGTTCGAATCCCGTTCCGTTGACGACGACCGCATAGTCTCGATCCGTCGATGTCGACGAGGACTCCGCTGCCCCGGACGAGCCTGTCGGCGGATCCACGGTGGCGACCAGTCGGCCCGCAGAGATTCGGACCTCGCGGAAGCGTCCGGGAACGAAATCGATGGTGCTGTCATCGATGCCCTCGACGAGGAGGTCGAGAGAATCGCCGCCTGCGCGGCGCAGCAGGTCATTGATGATCAGACCGTGCTCGGTGGCCATCGAGCATCTCTCGTAGTCGTCCATATAGGCGAGAGAGGAGCCGACTGCACCGATGAGCACCGCAATCGTCGAATTGACGTTGCCTTTCCGGATCGCGGCGGCAAGCTCTGCCTTGACCGTGCGGCTGAGCTCCGATGCGCGCAGCGGTTCACCCGCCTCGGCGGCGGCGAACAGTCGGTCGAGGAGCGGTGTCGAGGCGCTTTCCCCTGGGCGGTCGTGGTGCCAGTAGTGCGGTCGTCCTTGGGAGCACAGGATGTGGAGGCGAGCCGCGGTGGAGCGGCGGAGCCGTTGCGAGGCGAGGACGAATTCCAAGGCGTCGGCGTTGCCGCCGACGAGGAGGATGTCGCGCTGGTCCATCGGCAGAGACTCGAGCCGTGCCCAGGTCCGCTCTATCACATGTTCGAGATTCGGTGCGTGGAGGTCTCCGATGATGCCTGAGTTCAGCTCTTCCTCCGTGCCGCCGGTCGCCGTGCCGCGCTCGCCGCCGATCACGGTGAGCTCTTTGACAGGAGGCGAGCCGATCGCCAGGAGCAGAGAGCGAGCGCGCAGCTCGAACCGAGCCCTGCCTGCGTCGTCGTGCTCCCGCAGAAGGACGCCGTCCTCGACGGTGTGTGTGATCTCGTCGATGTCTCCGTGAGCGAATTCGACCTCGGCGACGTCGTGGGCCTCCTTGACAGCCTCGGAGACAAGGCCGGCAAGATGCTGGCCATAGAGACGCCGGGGAAGGTAGAGGTGCTCCCAACGGCTCTCTCGTATGTCCTGCTCGTGGCGGAGGATCCAGTCGAGTTCCATGGCTTCGGAGAGAGGGGAATCAGGGGCCCTGCCATCTGCAGCCCACAGCAGCATCGCCTCACGCCGTTCCTCCAGCCAGTTGATGAAATCGCTGCGTTCGGGGTCGGGGAGGAAATGCTCGAGATCAGAGATCAGGAGCGAAGAGCGTCCCGAGCGGTGCCCGTAGGGGAGGCCTGAGTGGAACTGCTCGTCACGATCGATGACGGTGATGCGCACAGGCGCGAGGAGTGCTGTTCTCTCGGCGGACAGACTCGAGAGGATCTCCAGGAGACCGTGAGTCCCCGATGCACCGGAGCCGAGGATCGCGATATCTGTCATGTAGGGGATTGAGCTGCTCATCATGGTGGGCGCCTCTTCGGTGGGGTGCATTCGGCAGAGCGCATGCGTGCGAGTGCATGCGAGGGATTTCATGCGACGGGGGAGAAGCCGTCGAGGACGGCCCGAGCTGTATCCAGCGTAGTTCTTCGCGGAGTCATTTCAGGTGACGAATCCATTCCGATTCCTCGCTCCGTACATGACCCAGCCCGCCGCGACGCCTCAAGCCGTCATCGGGTTTCGCAGCCCCACCCACCTTCATGCCGTCACCAGATCCCGCCTCCGGAACGCGATCATCCCGACTCCGACGAGAACGGCAGCAGTCACGACGAACCATACGATCGCCTCGGCGGACAGATCCTGCGCCGGGTACTGGCCGATGTGGGTAAAGAGGGACAGATCGAGCACCACATCGTCGAGTTCGAGCAGCTGGCCGAAGAGCGCGAGCACCGCCGAGGTGGCGAAGACGACCCAGCTCAAGCTCAACAGACGCGGGGCGAGCCCATAGAGCAGATATGCGAAGCCGAGCAGGGCCCACAGGGCAGGCGTCTGCGCGAGATGCCCGAGGACCGTCGGCCACAGCAGGGACCGATCGTCCATCGATACCGCAGCGCCGAGACCCTCGCCGAGTCCGGCCATGAACATGAGCCCGGCCGTACCGAACAGCGTCACCGCCGCCCATGAGGCCAGCCAGCCGGATCGGGAGACCGCGGTCGCGAGCACCGGCTCCGTGTGGAATACGGTCTCCTCGGCCCGCAGCCCGCCTGCAGCGATGACTGCGTAGGCGGCAACGATGATCGCGAAGTAGAGGGCCATATATCCGAGGTAGCCGTCCACGATGCCCGCACGTCCGCCCATGACCGCAATGATCTCCGGCGGCATCGCGTTCGCGCTTTTGTCCATCGCCCCGGTGAACGAGCCGAATACCCCGCCCATGATGAGCATGCTCGCCGACCACCACGCGAGGTTCGTCGACTGCAGCCTCAGCGCCAGACCCAGCGGCGACGACAGCATCGAGCTCGCATGCGCCCGCCCGAGTCGTTCGGCGACGATGCCCGCACCGAGGTCGCGTCGCGACTGCAGGAGCAGAGCGGCGATGACGAGGAGGACGAACAGCGCGACCGAGTACAGCAGCGGCCACCACCGATCGAGCGTGAACGCAGCCGTCTGCTGCGACCACCCCAGAGGAGAGAGCCACGACAGCCATGCGAGGTCGCCTTCGGACACGTCCGACATATCGCCGATGCCGCGCAGGACGAAGCTGAGTCCGAGAACCGCGCCGGCCATCGACGAGGCTGCCCTGGCGAACGCGCTCAGCTGTGCCGTCACCGCGGTGACCGCGGCGAAGACACAGCCGACGGTGCCGGTGCTGATCGCGAACAGCATGGTCGAGAACAGCGGATCGGGCTCGGCCCGCGAGAACTGGAATGCTGCGGCCATACCGCAGCTGAGCAGCACATTCATGAGCACGGTGAGGATCAGAGCGGCGATGAGCTGAGTGTGCCGTCCGGTCACCCCGGCCCTGATGAGTTCGGCCCTGCCGGTCTCCTCCTCGGCGCGAGTGTGGCGTGAGACCGTGAGGATCGACATCAGGGCTGCACCCAGCATGAGGAAGACCCCGTACATTCCGACGATGAACCTCGGGACGGTCACCTCGTCGAGTCCGTAGCCCGGTCCGGTGATGAGCGCCATGACGGGATTCTTCGCCAGCACCGTCAGCGCCTGCAGGGAGCCGCCGTCCATGACCAGGGCGATCGCATTCGCGAAATATGCGGTGAGCGCGCTGAGGCTGAGCACCCAGATCGGCAGCCACAGCCGATCCCGTCGAAGCATGAACATCAGCAGGTGGCCCAGCCCCGTCAGGTTCCCCTCGCCGAGGCGGCCGCGCCGTTGTCGTTCATGTGCATGTCGCCTGGCCCGCGGCGCTCGCGGAACGCCGCCTCGAACTGGGCCGTCCCCGTCTGCCGTGTGCGCAGCCAGCAGATTCATGGCTCATTCCTCCTTGCCGTAGTGGCGCAGCAGCAGCTGTTCGAGCGTCGGCGGTGTCGCCGTGAGCGATTCGACATCATGTTCGCCGAGCACCCGCATGATCTGGGGCAGCTGAGCGGTGTCAGCGCTGAAATGCAGCCGCGAACCCTCGCGCACGAGGTCGTGGACTCCTGCCATCTCGGACAGAGCGGGCACATCGTGTTCGAGTCCGACGGTGATCGTCGTCCGCGACAAATGCCGCAGCTCGGACAGGGTCCCCGTCTCGACGATGCGCCCGGAGCGGATGATCGACACACGGTCGGCCAGAGCCTCCACCTGGGCGAGGATATGGCTCGAGAGCAGCACCGTGCGTCCGGCGTCCTTCGCTTCTCGGATGCAGTCCTGGAACACCGCTTCCATGAGCGGATCGAGGCCCGCCGTCGGTTCGTCAAGGAGCAGCAGCTCGACGTCCGAGGCGAGTGCGGAGATGAGCGCGACCTTCTGCCGGTTGCCCTTCGAATAGGTCCGGCCCTTCTTCCGCGGATCGAGGTCGAAGGCTTCGATGAATTCATCGCGGCGGCGTCTGTCGACCCCTCCGCGCAGCCGGGCGAACAGGTCGATCGCCTCGCCGCCGGTCAGCCCCGGCCACAGTTCCACATCGCCGGGGACATAGGCCAGACGGCGGTGCAGGGGCACCGCTTTCGCCCAGGGATCCTCGCCGAGGAGGCGCACCGTTCCTGCATTGTGCCGCAGGATGCCGAGCAGGATCCGGATCGTCGTCGACTTGCCGGCCCCGTTGGGGCCGAGGAAGCCATGGACCTCGCCCCGGGCGACTTCGAGATCGAGTCCGTCGAGGGCACGGGCGCGGCCATAGGACTTCACGACGTCGCGCATCGAGATCGCCACCGAGGCGTTTGCTCCGCGGCCTTCGGGTCGGATGCGGGTCAGAGTGCTCATGGTTCCTCTTCTCCTAGGGCGGATTGAGCAGGGGCTCCTGGACCAGATTGTGCTGAGTCGTCCGGGTCGGGCGGAGCGGAGTCGGTCTCCGGTACGGTCTCGAGAACACCGTGCAGGTAGAGATCGAGCAGGTGCGGGGCGAGCCTGGTCATCGTCCCGGTGGTGTTCTCGGTGCCGAGGTGCGCCTGCAGTCGGCGGTCGAGGATCGACGGTGCCAGGGCCATGACCGCGATGGTCGCGGCCTGTCCGTGGGTGTCCTCGCTCTGGCGGAAGGTGTAGCCGGCGAAACCCTCGGTGATGTAGCTCTCGACAAGGGAGACGTAATGGTCGAAGTAGCGCTGTCCGTGCTCGCTGGGATCGAGCAGTGATTTGACGAGGTAGTCCACGGCGGTGCGCATCTTCGGGTCGTCGAACATCACCTGCATCGCCCCGACGGCGTAGTCGGCGTGCTGTGCCTTCGTCTCGGTGATCAGTTCGAACACGTGGTCATCGCAGGCGCTGCGCAGTCCTTCCTTGGATCCGAAATGGTGGATGACGAGACCGGGGGAGACCTCTGCAGCGGTGGCGATGCCGCGCACGGTCGCCTTGGTGAAGCCGTGTTCGGCGAATTCTCTCACCGCCGCGCTGAGGATCCGCTCTGCCGTCTCCGGCGAGGAGTTCGGTGAGCGGGTGGGCGACGGCCCCGAGTTCTTTGAACGCATGTTTAATATTAAACGCATGTTCAATTGTGGGTGTCAAGGGGTGCTGGTGGGAAGCCGGCAGTGGCAGCTATCCCTGCATGGAGTGGCGCGGGGCGTCGGGCCGGACGGGGATGATGAGGACGAGGCCGATGGCGAGCACCAGCAGGATCCCGAGCGTGCCGGCCCGCTGGAAGCCGAAGATCGTAATGGCCAACGCGAACATGGCCGGTCCCAGGAAGCTCACCGCGCGGCCGGTCGTGGCGTAGAGGCCGAAGTTCTCACCGGCGGACTCGGGCGGGGTGATCCGGGCGAGGAAGGACCGGCTCGAGGACTGCACCGGTCCGACGCAGAAGCTCAGGATCAGGGCGCAGACCCAGAATACGGCCGCCTCGGCGCTGAAGAGGATCGGCAGTCCGCCGACGATGATGATGGCGAGTCCGGCGATGATGACGGGCTTCGGCCCGAGCCGGTCGTCGAACCAGCCGGCGATCATCGCGCCGGCGCCGGCGGCGACGTTCGCGGCCACGCCGAGGACGATGATCTGCGAGGGGGAGAAGCCGTAGCTGCCGGCGGCGAGCACTCCGGCGAAGGAGAAGATCGCGGCCAGGCCGTCGCGGAAGACCGCCGAGGCGATGAAGAAGCGCAGAGTCTGATGCTCGGTCGACCACATCCGCACCAAGCGCCGCACGAGCCCCGCATAGTCGGCGATGAAGGCCCTGATCGGATGACCGCCCGAGGTGCCCCTGAATTTCGCTCCGGGTGCGGTGAACAGGACCGGGAGGGCGAAGATCGCGAACCACACCGCGGCCAGCACGGCGACGATCCGGAAGCGCAGCCCGCCCTCATCGCTGGCGCCGAGGAAGCCGACCTCGGGCTCGATGACGAGCACGAGGAGGAGGACGAGGAGCACCAGCCCGCCCACATAGCCCATGCCCCAACCGAAGCCGGAGACCTTGCCGACGTTGTCCCGGCGGGTGATGCGCACCATGATGCCGTTGTAGGAGACCTCGGCGAATTCGAAGAACACGCTGCCTGCGGCGAGCAGCAACAGACCCAGCCACAGATGGTCGGGGGAGTCGCGGACGAAGAAGAGCCCGAACATGGTGAGCACGACGATGGAGGTGTGCACACCCAGCCACAGCCGGTGACGTCCTCCGGCATCGGCGCGGGTGCCGGCGGCGGGGGCGATGACGGCGATGATGAAGCCGGCCGCGGCCATCGCCCAGCCCAGGGCAGAGGACCCGGCCTCCTCGGTGGCGGCCACGGATTTCGTCAGATACGGGGCGAACACGAAGGTGATGATGACGGCGTTGAAGGCAGCTGAACCCCAGTCCCACAGGGCCCAGCTGAGGATGCGGAGCCGGCCTGGAAGGCGCTGCTGCGTCGTCGTTGAGGGCATAGGCTCACTGTACTGAATCCGGTGGCCGGAGAGCTCCGGTTGCCGGTGGCGGACAGCTGTGAAGCTGGGAATCGGTTTGAAGGCGCCTGAGGAATGCGGCAGAGTGGATAGCTGGATCTGTACCCGATGAGGAGACGCAATGAGCGACCCCCACACCGACGAGAGCTCCACGGGCGACCTCGGGCTGGGGCCGGACGAACAGCTTCTGTTCGGCGAGCCCGACCCCGTTGAGCTCCACCTGCCGGAGAAGCTGCACATCGGCGAGAGCGATACTGATGACGCGATCACCGAGAAGCTGCGGCGCCAGGGCGTGCACCTCGGCAAGGGCCTGATCGCCCCGCGCGTCTTCTGGCCCGCCCTCATCGTCATCGTCGGCATCGTCGTGTTGGCGATGGCGATTCCTGAGGGGACGGGCACCGTCATCTCGAACATCCAGAACTGGATCGTCGACAATATGGGCTGGTATTACATGCTCGTCGTCGGTCTCTTCGTCGCGTTCGCGATCGCGGTCGCTTTCTCGAAGTTCGGCAAGATCAAGCTCGGCAAGGACGATGACAAGCCCGAGTTCGGAGTCCTGTCGTGGTTTGCGATGCTCTTCGCCGCAGGCATGGGCATCGGACTGGTCTTCTACGGAGTCGCGGAACCGCTGACCTACGCGACTACCGGGCCGAAGCCCGATTGGGCTGGGGGAGGAGTCGAGCATGCCAAGCTGGGCATGGCTCAGACCTTCGTCCATTGGGGTCTGCACCCGTGGGCCCTCTACGCCGTCCTCGGCATGGCCCTGGCCTATGCCATCCACCGCCGTGGACGCCCGCTCTCGATCCGGTGGGCGCTCGAACCGCTGCTCGGCAACAAGGTCAAGGGCTGGGCCGGCGACCTCATCGACATCATCGCGATCTTCGGCACGGTCTTCGGCATCGCCACCTCACTGGGTCTCGGCGTCCAGCAGATCTCGGCCGGCCTCAAGCACATCGGTCTGGTCGGCGACTACGACAACACCTTCCTCATCATCCTCATCGTCATCATCACCTTCCTCGCCACCGCCTCGGTGGTCTCGGGTGTGGGCGCAGGCATCAAATGGCTGTCGAACATCAACCTCACGATGGCCGGTGTCCTCCTCGTCACCGTCCTCGTGCTCGGACCGACGCTCTTCCTGTTCCAGAACTTCGTCGAATCCCTCGGCGTCTGGCTGGCCAATGTGCTCAACATGACCTTCGACATCGGCGCCTACACGGGCGATGAAGGCAGTGAGTGGAACTCGACCTGGACCCTGTTCTACTGGGGATGGTGGATCTCCTGGGCGCCCTTCGTCGGCGTCTTCATCGCTCGGATCTCCCGGGGGCGCACGGTGCGCGAATTCATCGCCGGTGTCCTGCTCGTACCCTCGATCGTCGGCTTCTTCTGGTTCTCCGTTCTCGGCGGCACGGGCATCCATCGGCAGCTCTTCGGCGCCGGCGATCTCGTCGATCCGGACGAGGGAGTCGTGGCCGAACGGGTCCTCTTCGACGTCCTGGTCGATCTGCCGCTGGGCTCGATCCTCTCGGTCATCGCGATCATCCTCGTGGCGATCTTCTTCATCACGTCCTCGGACTCCGGTTCGCTCGTGGTCGATATGCTCGCCTCCGGAGGGCATCCGAATCCGCCGATGTGGTCGCGTGTGCTCTGGGCCCTGCTCGAGGGCGCCATCGCCATCGCTCTGCTCTGGGCGGGTGGACTCGATGCGCTGCAGGCAGGATCGCTGATGACGGCGCTGCCGTTCAGCATCGTGCTCCTGCTCATCTGCGTCTCCACGCTCAAGGCCTTCGGCAAGGAGGCCAAGCGCACCGCCGCGATCGAACGGGCCGCCCGGTTCCGCCAGGTCGGTGAGCATCTGGCCGACGACTTCGACGAGTACCTCGGCGAGAAGGTCGACGAGCGCATCGACTACCGGCTCACGGCCAGCCAGGGCCTCCTGGGCAAGCAGAGGTCGAAGGCTGCCGCCCGGCGCAAGGGCTCGGCCGCTCAGCCGCAGTCGACGGGAGAAGGTTCGCCGGCACCGGACGGACCCACGACCGAGGGCTGATCCGGTTTCGCCTCCATCAGGGGCGCCGCTGTTCGGAGGATCCGGACGGCGGCGCCCCTGCTCTCGTTCGTGCGCGTCTGGCGCGAGCTGTGACGAGGCCGGATGGCAGACGACGGGCATGCTTCTGCGACCGGGGTCGAACGAGTAGGCTGGTGACAGCAGATACGGCCGACCCCACGACCAAGGAGCTCATATGCCCATCGCCAGCCCTGAAGTGTATGCCGAGATGATCGACCGCGCGAAGACCCAGGGCTTTGCGTATCCGGCGATCAACTGCACGTCCTCGCAGACGATCAATGCCGCCATCCGCGGATTCGCCGAAGCCGGTTCCGACGGCATCGTGCAGATCTCCACCGGCGGTGCCGAATACATCTCCGGCCCGACGGTCAAGGACCGTGTTCGCGGAGCCATCGCCTTCTCTCTCTTCGCCGCCGAGGTGGCCAAGAGCTATGACGTCAATATCGCCCTGCACACCGACCACGCGCCGAAGAAGGAGGTCGAAGAATGGGTCAAGCCGCTCCTGGCCGCCTCGACCGAGCGGGTGAAGAACGGCGGAGAGCCCTACTTCCAGTCGCATATGTGGGACGGCTCCGCTGTTCCGTTGGAGGAGAACCTCGTCCTCGCCGAGGAGCTGCTCGAGCTCTCGGCGGCCGCGCACTCGATCCTCGAGATCGAGGTCGGGGTCGTCGGCGGCGAAGAGGACGGTGTCGAGAACGAGATCAATGAGAAGCTCTACACCACCGCCGCCGACGGTCTGGCCACCGCGCGGGCGCTCGGCACGGGCGAGAAGGGCCGCTATCTCACCGCCCTGACCTTCGGCAACGTCCACGGCGTCTACAAGCCCGGCAACGTCAGGCTGCGTCCAGAGCTTCTCGGTGAGATCCAGGCCGAGGTCGGCAAGGAGGTCGGCAAGGAGTCCCCGTTCGACCTCGTCTTCCACGGCGGTTCGGGCTCGAGCCCGGCCGAGATCGCCGAAGCGGTCCGCCACGGCGTGGTGAAGATGAACATTGACACGGACACCCAGTACGCTTTCACCCGCCCGGTCGTCGAGCACATGTTCCGCAACTACGACGGCGTACTCAAGATCGACGGCGAAGTCGGCAACAAGAAGCTCTACGACCCACGCTCCTACGGCAAGGCCGCGGAACAGTCCATGGCCGAGCGCGTCGTCGAAGCCTGCCAGAACCTCGGTTCCGCCGGCACCAGCATGAATCAATGAGCTGGGCAGGCCTGCGGGACGGGGCGAGTGCACCGTCCTGCGGGCGAGCAGCCCCAGCTCAGAGTCCGCAGCAGTCGCAGCAGCGGACCGAACCCGGCACGCAAGCGATGCTCTGAGTCCGAGCAGTCGCAGCAGCGGTCGTCGACGCCATCCGGACGGCGGCCGCTCTTCGTGGCTGCGCTGCTCGAAGCTGCATCGAGGACAGCGTCATGCTCAAGCGGCGGTCGCAAACGGACACTTTCCGCACAGGGAACTATCCGGACGTGACCACTGTTCGGGCCGGAGGTGCTGGGGGCCGGCGCAAAGCGACCTGAGATGGTGCCGTTTCAGTGGCAGCGCCGCAGGTGAATGGCACGAGGCCCGGGACGCCATTGTCCCGGGCCTCGTCGGCTCTCCTGCCGCGACTGCTCTGCGGAGGCGGCCGGTCCCGTCAGCCTTCGGGCCGGGGACCGACCGCCCGCACACGCGTCGGCGACGGCCGCGCTCAACCCTCCGGCACGACCTCGCCGGCCTTGAGGCGAGCCACCCGCTGGTCCCAGAAGTCGGCGTTGCGGACACCGATCTTCTCGGGCTCGAACACCGGATCCAGGCCGTGCTTCGTCTGGCGTTCGAAGTCGCGCAGGAGCTTGAAGGCCGGCTGCTGCAGGATGAGGATGCCGATGATGTTCAGCCAGGCCATGAGACCCACGCCGATGTCGCCGAGGGCCCAGGCGCTGCCGGACGCCGACATCGCACCGACGGCGACGGCGATGAGGATGAGCAGCTGCAGGATGCGCTTGCCCACCGCGAGGACCGTCGTGTTCCTGACCTTGCCGAGCAGGTACACGAGGTTCGTCTCGGCCATGTAGTAGTAGGCGACCATCGTCGTCAGCGCGAAGAGGAAGATCGAGATCGCGATGAACCCGGCACCGAAGCCGTGGATCATCGAATCCAGACCCGCCTGGGGCCACTTCTCACCAGGTGTCGTGGCGATGGCTTCGACCATCTGACCGCGTCCGGTGCCGATGATCGTCTCACCGTCGGCGTCGAAGACCCTGTACATGCCGGTCGAGAGGATCATGAACGCGGTCGCCGAGCACACGAAGAGAGTGTCGATGTAGACCGAACCGGCCTGGACGAGTCCCTGCTTGGACGGGTGTGAGACCTCAGCCGCCGAGGCGGCGTGCGGTCCGGTCCCCTGTCCGGCCTCGTTGGAGTAGATGCCGCGCTGGACGCCCCACTGCACGGCCATGCCGATGATGCCGCCGAAGGCGGCTTCCGGCCCGGCGTCGATGCCGAAAGCCGACTTGAACATGAGTTCGAAGACCGGGATGATCTGCTCGGCGTTGATGAACGTCACGGCGATGGCCGCGATGATGTAGATGACGGCCATGAACGGCACGGCCAATGAGGCGAAGTGCGCGATGCGCTTGATTCCGCCGATGACGATGAAGCCCATGATGATGACCAGGGCGATCGCCGTCGCCCAGGTCGGCACGTTCCAGGCGTTCTCGACGGCGCCGGAGATCGCATTGGACTGGATGCCCGGCAGCATGAAGGACATGGCCAGGACGGTCACGGCAGCGAAGACCATGCCGTAGACCTTGAACAGACCCTTGGCCTTCGTGTGACGGTAGGCCTTCTCGATGTAGAAGGCCGGGCCGCCGCGGTACTCACCGGTGCGGGGATCCTGCTCCTTGAAGATCTGACCGAGCGTCGATTCGACATAGGAGGTCGAGGCGCCGAGCAGGGCCGAGATCCACATCCACACCACGGCGCCGGGCCCGCCGAAGCCGATGGCGGTGGCGACGCCGGCGATGTTGCCGACGCCGACACGGCCGGCCAGCGAGATCGCCAGCGCTTGGAAGGATGAGACTCCTTCATTGGAGCTCTTGCCGCGGAACATCTGCGTGAAGATGGCAGGGATCTGTCGGATCTGAACCGCTCGCGAGCGGATCGTGAAATAGACACCGGCGCCGAGGCACAGGTAGACGAGGGCGGACGACCACACCACCCCGTTGAGCCAGTCGATGAAAGCGGACACGCTTCTCCATTCGTAGTCGCCGAGCCGGGATCACCGGCTCGGCGTCGCTGCGGGAATGTCTGTGCCAGAGCGCTGACCGCCGGGTGAGCGGCCGGGTTCTCGAGAGTTCCTCGGCAGTTCTCTGTGATGCACCTCATAAGTGAAACCGATTGTGATCTGGGACGCAAATCGACTGCGCCGGGCCGCCTCGGCGAATTATTGCGAAGTCATTGCGAAGTGCGTCACAGCCTATGATTCAGTTCACTATTTGGGACGCGAACCGTATGATGTGGTGCGGATCTCTTCGAGCAAAGACGACACGAAGAGCACACTTGAAATGACAGGAACACCATGAAACGACGCACTGGTGCAAAGGCCGTGGCCATCGCCGCGGCCGGCGCTCTGCTCCTCTCCGCCTGCTCGACCTCGACGACCGGAGGCGGCGACGGAGACGACGAAGGCGGCATGCTCACGGTCGGAACGACGGACAAGGTGGTCGCCCTCGACCCTGCCGGGGCCTATGACAACGGAAGCTCTCTCGTCGAACAGCAGGTCTACCCGTTCCTGCTGGCCTACAAGCCCGGAACCGCCGACCTCAATCCCTCGATCGCGGAGTCCGCGGACTTCGCCGAGCCGACGAAGTACGAGGTCAAGCTCAAGGAGGGGATGAAGTTCGCCAACGGCAATGAGCTGACTTCCTCGGACGTGAAGTTCTCCTTCGACCGCCAGCTGAAGATCCAGGATCCCAACGGTCCGTCCTCCCTCCTCGGCGGTCTGAAGTCCGTGGAGACCCCGGATGAGCAGACCGTGATCTTCAATCTCAAGCGTGAGAACGATCAGACCTGGCCGGGCGTGCTCGCCAGCGCCGCCGGCCCGATCGTGGATGAAGACGTCTTCGACGCCGATGCCATCACCGAGAATCAGGAGATCGTCGACGGCAAGGCCTTCGCCGGCCCCTATACGATCGCCGGCTTCGACTTCAACAAGCTGATCACGTACAAGGCCTACGACGGTTACAAGGGCTACCTGGAACCGGCGAAGACCGAGACCGTGCAGATGAAGTACTACTCGGACGCGAACAACATGAAGCTCGATGTCCAGGAGAACAAGATCGACGTCGCCTGGCGTTCGCTCTCGGCCACCGACATCGAGGATCTCGGCAAGAAGGAGAACCTCACGGTCCACAAGGGGCCCGGCGGCGAGATCCGCTACATCGTGTTCAACCTCGACACGATGCCCTTCGGTGCGAAGACCGATGAGGCGGACGAGGACAAGGCGCTCGCGGTCCGGCAGGCCATGGCCGACTCGGTCGACCGGCAGGCCGTCGCATCACAGGTCTACAAGGACACGTTCACTCCGCTGTACTCACATGTCCCCGACGGTCTGCCGGGTGCCGACCAGCCGCTGAAGTCCGAATACGGCGACGGTGAGGGCGGTCCCGATGTGGCGAAGGCCAAGAAGGCCCTCAAGGAAGCGGGAGTCGAGACGCCGGTCAAGCTCAACCTGCAGTACAACCCGGATCACTATGGTCCGTCATCGGGCGACGAGTACGCACTCATCAAGGACCAGCTGGACAAGACCGGTCTGTTCGACGTCAACCTCCAGTCGACCGAATGGGTGCAGTACAACAAGGACCGCACCGACGATGCCTACCCGATGTACCAGCTGGGATGGTTCCCGGACTACTCGGACGCAGACAACTACCTGATGCCCTTCTTCTATGACACGGACGATACCCCGAGCTTCTTGGGCAACCACTACCGTGACAAGACGATGAACAAGGAGCTCGACGCGCAGTCCTCCATCGACGACAAGGACAAGCGGGCGGCGGCGCTCAAGAAGATCCAGGGCCAGCTGGCCGAGGAGCTGCCGACTCTGCCGCTGCTGCAGGGCAGCCAGATCGCAGTCTCCGGCAAGGACGTCAAGGGTGTGGACGACACCCTCGACCCTGCGTTCCAGTTCCGACTGGCACTGCTGAGCAAGTGATCACCCACACGAGGTGCAGGTGAGCCGACCGGGCTGCCTGCACCTCGTGGCGCGTTCGCATCCGAGAGGGGCCGCCGCGACCCGGCGCCTCCTCTCGTCTGCACGTGCCCACAGGCATCGAAACGAACACTGCGAAGGAACACATGTCTGCAGCCATCAGCGAACCTGGGGCGGAAGCGGCCGAGACCTCGGTCTCGGTGAAGAAGCCCTCCGGGGGAGGTCTGGGACGCTATGTCCTCGTCCGCTTCCTCCTCATCATTCCCACCATCTTCATCCTCACCACACTCGTCTTCTTCCTCATGCGGATCACCGGCGACCCGATCACCGCATCGATGGGCGGACGCCTGACGCAGGATCAGCTCGCCGAGCGCATCCATGCAGCCGGCTATGACCGACCGCTCCTCGTCCAGTACTTCGAGTACATGGGCGATCTGCTCAAGGGCGACTTCGGCACGGCCGTCTCCGATGGGCAGCCCGTCTCGCACATCCTGTTGACCTACGGGACCGCGACCGTCGAACTCGTCTTCTACGCCCTCATCGTGGCGTTCGTCCTCGGCATCCCGCTGGGCATGCTCGCCGCCTACCACCGTGACAAGGCACCGGATGCCGCGCTCCGTGTGCTCGCCATCCTCGGCTACGCCACCCCGGTGTTCTTCGCCGGCATGATCCTCAAGCTCCTCTTCGGGGTGTTCCTGCCCATCCTGCCCGTCTCCGGACGCGGGACCACGCAGACCGAATACATCCTCTCCGGCGTGGTCGATCCGACCGGCTTCTACCTCATCGACGCACTGCGGATCGGCAACTTCTCCGTGGTCGGCGATGTGCTCGCCCACGCGGTGCTGCCGGCGATCGCTCTCGGCGTGCTCACGGCCGGTGTGTTCCTCAGGCTCGTGCGCACGAACCTCATCGGCACGCTCGAGC
The DNA here is from genome assembly GCF_017808105.1 of Brevibacterium renqingii. Taxonomy (GTDB): domain Bacteria; phylum Actinomycetota; class Actinomycetes; order Actinomycetales; family Brevibacteriaceae; genus Brevibacterium; species Brevibacterium renqingii. The sequence continues at coordinate 481,873 of NZ_JADBHF010000001.1, forward strand.
AGCAGTACATCGACTCCGGACGTTCCCGCGGCATCTCCGAATACCGTCTTGTGACCAAGCACGCCTACCGTCCGGCGCTGATCCCGATCGTCACGGTCATGGGCATGCAGATCGCGCTCATGCTCGCCGGCGCCGTGCTCACGGAGACGACCTTCGGGTGGCAGGGCCTCGGCTTCAAGCTCGCCGAGTACCTCACCGCCCGAGACTTCGTGGCGGTGCAGGGAATCGTCGTGTTCCTCGCCGTCATCGTCGCGATCACGAACTTCATCGTCGACGTCCTCGCCGCATTCATCGATCCCCGAGTGAGGTACTGATGTCCACTCCACAGAATCCACAGACCAACGATTCCCCCGCCGAGGCGGCCCCCGGGTCCGGTGTCCCCGCCCTCGCCTTCGATGACACGGCCAAGAAGTCCTGGATCTCCCGGCTGCCGATCGTCTCCCATCTGCGGCAGTCGGTCGGTCTGCAGCGCGGGATGCTCATCACCGGGCTCGTGCTCTGCGGCATCGTCATCATCTGCGCGGTCTTCGCCCCGCTCATCGCCCCCTACGGCTTCAACCAGCTGGGCACCTCCGAAGGCAACTTCGGGTCGAAGCTGCCCCCCGGAGGCACGCATATCTGGGGCACCACGGTCGGCGGCTACGATGTGTTCTCCCGCGTCGTCTGGGGCGCCCAGACCGCTGTGGCCGTCATCGTCGTGGCCGTCGTGATGTCGATCTTCGCCGGGGTCATCCTCGGTCTCATCTCCGGCTACCTCGGCGGCTGGCTCGACCGCATCCTCGTCGTCATCGCCGATGCCGTCTACGCCTTCCCGACCCTGCTGCTGGCGCTGGTCATGTCGATCGCGATCTCGGGCGGCCAGTCGAGTGCGTGGGGCGGCATCGCCGCGGCCGCGTTCTCGATCACCGTGGTCTTCATTCCGCAGTACTTCCGCGTCGTCCGTGCGGAGACCCTGCGGCTCAAGGCCGAGCCCTTCGTCGAGTCGGCGATCGTCCTCGGGGCCTCGAAGACGCGGATCATCTCCAAGCACATCTTCCGCAACGCCACGCGCACGCTGCCGCTGATCTTCACGCTCAACTCCTCCGAGGCGATCCTGACCCTGGCCGGACTCGGCTTCCTGGGATTCGGAATCGAACCCACCTCGGCGTCGGAATGGGGCTATGACCTCAACAAGGCCCTGCCGGACGTGACGTCCGGCGTGTGGTGGACCTCGGTGTTCCCGGGCCTGGCCATCGTGCTCACGGTGCTCGGCATCACCCTGGTCGGGGAGTCGATGAACGATCTCAACGACCCGCGCCTGCGCGTGCGGCGCAAAGCCAAGACGAAGAACGTCAAGCCTGCGGAGGTCAAGGCATGAGCAAGCAGACACAGGATTCGACTGCCTCCACAACCGGCAGCATCCTCGACGTCGAGGGTCTCGACGTCACCTTCTCCACCGACGGCGGCGATGTGCACGCGGTCAAGGACGTGTCCCTGACGGTCTCTCCCGGCGAGGTGCTCGCCATCGTCGGCGAATCCGGATCCGGAAAGACCGTGACCGCGCGGTCCATCCTCGGCCTGCTGCCGGAGACGGCGCAGCGCTCAGGGGCCGTGGTCATCTCCGGCAAGAACGTGCTCGGTGTCTCTGCCGAGCAGCTGCGGGCGATGCGGGGATCCGATGTGGCGATGGTCTTCCAGGAGCCCTCGACCGCGCTCAATCCCGTCTACACCGTCGGCTGGCAGATCGCCGAGGGCCTGCGGGCGCACGATAGGAAGGCGAGCAAGTCCGAGCTCAAGGCCCGGGTCGTGGCCGCGATGGAACAGGTCGGCATCCCCGATGCCGAGAATCGCTTCGACTACTACCCGCACCAGTTCTCCGGCGGGCAGAAGCAGCGCATCGTCATCGCCATGGCGCTCGCCCTGGGGGCGAAGCTCATCGTCGCCGACGAACCGACCACGGCCCTCGACGTCACCGTGCAGGCCGAGATCCTCGATCTGCTGCGCCAGCTGCGTGACGAGACGGGCACGGCCATCGTGCTCATCACCCACAACATGGGCGTCGTCGCCGACCTCGCCGACCGGGTGGCCGTGATGTTCCGCGGCGACCTCGTCGAGGTCTCGACCGTCGAGCAGCTCTTCAGCGACCCGAAGGAGGAGTACACGCGCGCGCTGCTCGCGGCCGTGCCCCGCCTCGGTTCGACCGTGGCGGGAAGCCGGAAGGCAGCAGCCGCCGCGGGCGAGGCCTTGGGCAGCGCCGCCTCGGTGGGGGAGGGGAAGGCGCGGGAGCCTATCGTCATCGCGCGCGACCTCGACATCGTCTACCCGGGCGGGTTCGGCCGTGCCGACTTCCATGCGGTGAAGAAGGTCAGCTTCGACATCAGGGCCGGTGAGGTGTATGGACTGGTCGGCGAATCCGGTTCGGGCAAGACCACGATCGGTCGCGCGATCGCCGGTCTGACCAGAGCCAGCGGCGGCAGCCTCACGGTGCTCGGGCATGAGATGGTCGGCTTCAAGGAGCGTGAGTTCTCGAAGATCCGGCGACGGATCGGATTCGTCTTCCAGGACCCGGCGGCGTCATTCAACCCGCACCTGACGATCGGCGAATGCATCGCCGAGCCCTTCGCGATCCATCGGCGGGAGATGAGCGCGGCGGATCGGTCGAGGCGGGTGCTCGAGCTGCTCGATTCCGTGCAGCTGCCGAGCGCTTACGGGGCGCGGTACCCGCACGAGCTGTCAGGTGGGCAGCGGCAGCGGGCCTCCCTGGCGCGCGGGCTGGCTCTCGACCCCGAGCTGCTCATCGCCGACGAGCCGACCTCGGCGCTGGATGTCTCGGTTCAGGCCAAGGTGCTCGAACTGTTCGTCGAACTGCAGAACCGCTTCGACTTCGCGGCCCTGTTCATCAGCCACGACCTCGCCGTGGTCGACATGCTCTCCGATCGCATCGGGGTGCTCTTCCAGGGGGAGCTGCTCGAGGAGGGGACGGGAGAGCAGGTGCTCGGAGCTCCGGAGGCCGACTACACGAAGCGCCTCATCGCCTCGCTGCCGGTGCCCGATCCGGCCGAGCAGGCCGAGCGCCGCGAGCTCGCCCGCACCCTCCGCACCCCCTGATTGCTGCCTGACGGCCAAGCACTCTCGCGCAAGGTTGCTGGGCCGCCGTCGGGCAGCACGGGCGGGTCAGCTGGTGGCGGCGGCGGGGTGAGCCGGCCCGTCTGTCGGCCGGGTGCGTGCGTCTGTGGTCACTGCGCCGAGGCGAATCGGCGAAAAGGGCGATTCCGCCTCGGTGGAGTGACCACAAACGTGTCGGCAACGTGGAGTGCAGCGCCCCACACTACTCATGCGAGGGCGCTGGTCCGCCGTCGGATCGTGCAGAGAGGGTGCTACCGCCCGTCGGCGATGAAGTCGAGCATGCCGGCCTGGTTGACGGGCAGTGCGAGCAGGCGGTCGAGCTCCTCTTCGGAAGGGTCGATGCCGAGGATGCGCAGCGTGTACTGCGTGAAGTCGCGCTCGATGTCGTCCGGGGTCAGATCTCCCGTCGGACGGTACCAGAGCGAGAGCGAATTGCAGATCGAATGGATCGCACGGGTGGCCAGAGCCGCGCTGTCGACACGGAAGCGTCCCGCATCGATGCCGGTCTGGACGATGGCACCCATGACTTCGCGGGCCTCCCTCTGGAGGTCCTTGACTCGGACTGCGTTGTCCCCGGTGAGGCGTTCGGTGTCCCGCAGGAGCACGGTGGAGACCGAGACGTTCTCCATGCGGTACCGGGCGAGGTAGCGCACGGCCACGGTCAGCTGGTCGACCGGGTCGTCGTCGACCTCGGCGATGACGGCCCGGCTGTGCTCGATGTACCACGAGTAGGCGGTGTGGACGAGCTCGTAGAGCGCCTCCTGCTTCGAGGGGAAGTAGTAGTAGAGTGCGGAGAGGCTCAGCCCCGCCGTCTGCGCGATGTCGCGGATGGATGCACCGTCGAAGCCCTTGTCCGCGAAGGTGTCCCGTGCCGAGCGGAGGATGTTGTTGCGGCCGTTGGTTGATCGCACGATGACCGGACTCCTTGCCTAGTTTCCGTCGCAGCGGACATTTCTATCGAACAGTCTTTCACTTGCCCCACGACCTTACACGACGCGAACCTCGTTCGGGCCCGATTTTCCGGGGAAGGGGTTGATCGGGGCGCCCGCCTCAGTGGTATCTGCCGGCTTCCGAGCGCCGACACGATGTGATCGGAGTCATAGCTTGAAACGGGAATGATTGACGGTTCAACCATGTTCGTCGTTGTGGAGCGCATGCCCCTGTGGTGCCCGCGCTCACCCGGCCGACACCGACAACCGATAGGACGAATATGCTCAACATTGCCATCATCCCCGGAACCTCGCGACCGCAGGCGCTCAACCCGCAGATCGTCTCCTGGGTCAACGACCAGCTCGCCGCCAATGATGATGTGCGCGCCGAGGTCGTCGACTTCGGCGACTTCGACCTTCCGCTGCTCGATGAGGTCATTCCCGCCGGCGCCCGGATGTACGCCAATGAGCATACGAAGGCCTGGGGCGCGAAGCTCGATGAGTTCGACGCTTTCATCTTCGTCACCCCCGAGTACAACCATTCGATCTCCGGTTCGCTGAAGAACGCGCTGGACTTCGTGGCCGCCGAGTTCAACCACAAGGTCGCCGGGATCGTCAACTACGGCGCCGACAAGGGGGTGCGCGCCGCCGAGCATCTGCGCCACATCCTGGCCAACTACAAGCTCGCCGTCGTCCGCGATCAGGCCTCGTTCTCCATCTTCACCGATGTCACCGACGGCACCTTCACCCCGACCGAGGTCTCCGCTGCACCGTTCGCCGCGATGGTCGATGACATCGTCAGCTGGGGCGAGGCTCTCAAGTCCGTGCGCGAAGCCGCCGAGGAACAGGCCGCCTGAGACTCTCGCTCGTCTGAGCCCGGGTGCAGTGTCTCCGAGTGCACTGAGCCCGAGCACATCGAGGCCCGCCGATCACGATGTTCGGCGGGCCTCCGTCGGTTTCAAGGGGAACCGCTGCACATCTCCGAGGAGAACTGCCGCACACCGCGCAGCCGCGCATCGTTGGGTTAGAGTCGAACCCACAGAACGTTCACTCAAGTGATGCGAAGGATATCCATGGAACTCACGAACACAGTCGCGCTCGTCACCGGCGGAGCCTCCGGACTCGGCCGAGCCACCACCGAACGCCTCCTGGCCGCCGGCGCACAGGTCGTCATGGTCGACCTCAACGCCGAGGTGGGGCAGCAGGTCGCCGCCGAACTCGGCGAGTCCGCGCATTTCGTCACCGCGGACGTCACGAATGAGGAACAGGTGCAGGCGGCCGTCGACACGGCCACCGGCCTCGGAGAGCTGCGCGTCGTCGTCAACTGTGCCGGGGTCGCCACACCGGGCAAGCTCGTCTCACGGAAGGGACCGCTGCCCCTCGACGCCTTCCAGAAGGTGCTGGGCATCAACATTGTCGGCACCGTCAACGTCTGTCGGCTGGCCGCTGCCGCCATGCAGCAGCAGGAAGCGCAGGGCGAAGAGCGCGGAGTCATCATCAACACGGCCTCGGTGGCAGCCTTCGACGGTCAGATCGGCCAGATCGCCTACTCGGCGTCCAAGGGCGCCGTCGCCTCGGTGACCCTGCCCATGGCCCGCGAGCTCGCCTCCTCGCTCATCCGCGTGGTCACGATCGCCCCGGGCATCTTCGAAACGCCGATGATGGCGGGTCTGCCCGCCGAGGCGCAGGAATCGCTGGGCAAGTCCGTGCCCCATCCTGCGCGACTGGGCAAACCCGCCGAGTACGCGCAGCTCGTCGAATCGATCGTGGCCAACCCGATGCTCAACGGGGAGACGATCCGCCTCGACGGGGCGATCCGTATGGCTCCGAAATGATCCGAAATGAGCCAGGGCTGCTCTCCGACCGCGCACCTGGCCTGACTGCGGGAGTCGCAGGCTGAGGCAAGGGCCGCGTTGACGGCACCGAAGGAACCGGGTCGCCACCGTCGCCCACGCACGGTCAGGCCGTGAACCTCACCTCGGTGAACTCCTTGCGCCACGCGGCCACCTCGGCGGCGATCTCACTCAGAGCCGCCTCAGCGGAGGCGACGTCCCCACCGCCGTGTTCGCGGCTGACCTCGCTCGACCGGGCACGGTCCGCGCCGGCCTGGTTGCGGCCGATCTCGAGGGCGCGAGACATGAGCTCGGCCAGGCGCGGCATGTCCGATGCGGTCATACCGCGACGGACGACCTCGGGAGTGCCCACCCGGATGCCGTTCTGCTCACCGGGCACCTCGGGTGCGGGCAGACCGATGCCCGAGGTGAGGAACCCGGCGGCTTCGAGGACCCGCGCCCCTGGAGTCCCTCCGCCGAAGGGGCCGGCGAGCAGGGCGAACTGGTGGGAATCGGTGAAGCCAGCCCCGCACGCGAAGGGTTCGACGCCGCGATCGGACAGTTCGTCCGCCAGTCTCGCATCTCGGCCGCATAGCCCTCACCGCAGGTGATCCAGTCGGCCAGCGTCACCCCCAGCGCAGCCACGGCACCGGCGTCGAAGTTCGCGGTCATCCCCGGGAAGGCGATGGCGTCGATGCTCTCGGACAGCTGGTCGTCGTTGCTCAGCAGCAGTCCGTGGGACGGCCCGCCGAGGCTCTTGTAGGTGCTCATCGACATCAGGTGGGCGCCCTCGTCGAGAGGATTCGCCCACTGCTTCCCGGCGATCATCCCGCACACATGGGCGGCGTCGAAGAGCAGTCGGGCCCCGACCTCGTCGGCGATCTCGCGGACCTTCGCGACGGGGTGTTCGAACAGATTGAGCGAACCGCCCATGGTGATCAGGCTCGGTCGGACCTCCCGGGCCAGGTGCGCCAGCGCATCGAGGTCATAGCTGTACGCGTCCCCGTCGACCGGAGCGTCGACGGTGGTGAGACCGTAGAGGCCCGCGGCGCCGGCAGCGTGGTGGGTGACGTGCCCGCCGATCGTCTCGGGGGAGGCGATGATGGTCTGGCCGGGCCGGCTCGTGGCCATGAACGCATAGAGGTTGGCCATCGCCCCCGAAGGCACGCGCACCTCGGCGAAGGAGGCGTTGAACAGACGCGCCGCGAGTTCGGCCGTGACCACTTCGACCTGCTCGATGTGTTCGAGGCCCATCTCGTACTTCGCGCCCGCGTAGCCCAGCGAGGTGCGCGGGCCCGCACCGCTGGCCAGCAGCGCCGCCGCCCGCGGATTGAGCACGTTCGAGGCGGGGTTGAGATTGAACGCCTCCTCGTTGTGGAGCCGATCGGATGCCGAGACGAGGGATTCGATCCCCGCGACCACCTCGGCCATCGTCCTCCCCTCGCCGAGGTGGCGCTCAGAGATCTCGGCGACGCGGGTTCGGCTCTCAGCGGGGACCCAGGGCTGCGGTGTCTGATGCATCGGTGACTCCTTCGTCAGTGGTGGTGCGGGCGGGCTTCAGGACTGGGGTCCGGGCGCGGAACGGTCATCGGCATCCAGCAGCCGGTCGAGGAGCTCGTCGGCAGTGACGCCCTGCGCGCGTGCGGCGGTCTCGAGCCGGTGCAGCGCCGAGGCCGACAGGTGCGGGGCCGGCGATGCCTGGCCCGATGACTGCGACGCCGAGTCCGACATCGGATCCGACGATGTCGGGGTCGCCGCCTTGCTCTTCCTCAGCAGCAGTGATGTCAGTGGAACGACGACGACACCGAGCGCGGCGAGGATCCACACGATGGCGGTCAGACGCATGAGCCAATCGGACTGCCAGGCGGTCTCGACCCAGATCGTGACGAGGGTCAGCGCCGCAGCGAGTGAGAGGGCTCCGAGGGTGAGCGCCAGCGCGATCCGCACCGCCCACGAGTTCGTCGACGCCAGCAGCAGGACCAGCGAGGCGACCGAGCCGACGGCGGTGAGGAGGATGAGCGAGTAGAGCAGCTGGAACAGGGTCTCATCGCCGGGAGGATCGCCCCAGAGGAACCAGAGGCTCAGCGCCAGCGAGGCGGCCGCGAGTCCGATCGTGACGATGCCGAACCACTGCGCCCGACGGCCGAGGAGTGTGGCTCCGCAGAAGGCCGCCACGCTGAAGGCCCCGGTCAGAGCCGTGGTGGACACCACCTGGAACGTCAACTCCGACTCGATGTCCCCGAGCAGGACGATGATCCCTCCCGCCGCGGCCAGGCTGAATGTCACGACGATGATGATGGCGATGACGCGACGGAAGACGCGGATGGACGAAGACGGTTCCCGAACTGTCGAGGCCTGCGGTGCTGCCATCGGGTCTGTCCTTCCGAGAGGGGCTCTGATCAGCACCGCCAGTATCTCATCGATCCGCCGGCACCTCTTCGAACTCGGGGCCGTGGGCCGTGTCTCCTCAGTCCGCGGGCAGCGTCGCCCTGACCTCGAAACCGCCGATCGTCGTCGGCCCCACCCGCAGAGACCCGCCCAGGGCCTCGACACGTTCGCGCATTCCCCTGAGCCCGAACCCACCGCCGAGGCGGTTCTGCGGTGTCGTGCGAGAGGCGGCGGCCGCCTCGGCGGGGCCGTTGGTCACGTTGATCTCGACGAACTCGCCGACGAAGGCGAGAGCGACAGTGACGGGGGCTCCCGCCGCATGCCGCAGAGCATTCGACAGGCTCTCCTGCACGACGCGGAAGGCGGTCAGACTCGCCGTCGGAGACAGTTCCACGGGATCGGCGGGGAAATCGAGGTCGACGGCGGCACCCGAACCGCGAGTGACGTCGCCGAGTGCGGGTACATCATCGACGGTCGGCTGCGGGGCCAGGTCCGCATCATGGCCGCCGCGGAGGATCGCGAGCAGCCCGCGCATCTCGGTCAGCGCCTTCCTGGCCGATGAGGCCATCGAATCGAACTCGCCGAGGCTGCGCTCATCGAGACCGGGCAGACGATACTTGGCGGTGGTCGCCTGCACGCTGATGACCGACATGCTGTGCGCGACGACATCGTGGAGCTCCTGCGCGATGCGGTTGCGCTCCTCGAGCTCCTGCCGCTTGGCGAGTTCGGCAGCGCTGAGTTCCCGTTCGACCGCGAGCTGGCGGCGGCCTGTGATGAACAGGCTGCCGACGACGCCGATGATCCCGGCGCCGGCGGCGATGGCTGCGGTGGTGATGACGTTCGACAGCGCACCGGCGAACCCGCCGGCGTGCGGAAGGACCAGCCCGAGCACACCGACGAGGGCAGAGAGCGACCACAGGACGACGACGTGGATCCACCGGTGACGCAGGCCGACGAGGAGGTGGAGGAACACGAGCGCCAGCAGCGAGGTCACGGTCACCGGCCGGACCAGACCGGAGGTGTCGGCAGTGAGCAGAATGCTCGCGGCCTGCGCCGCCAGCCCGAGACCGATCGCGGCAGTGGACCACCGGACGGCGAGGACGAGTGCGACTCCCTGAGCGACGGCGACGAGCATCGCGATGATGCTCGGAACTCCGTAGAGCACCGCGGTCACCGGCCAGGAGACCGCCACGAGCACCACCCCGACGAACGCGGAGGCCAGCCAGAACCACCCCTGCCCGCCGGCGAACTGCGCGAATGCCGACGTGCGCGTCGACGACGTCTCAGCAGAGTGACCGAGCGGCGCGGCCGTGGCGATGGGCGGAACCGGCGCGGCCGAGGCGACGGGTGGGAGCGCCGCGCGGATTGCAGCGATCTCGAGCAGAGCCATAGCGTGGAGAACGAAGGGGAACGTGAGGAGGAGGATGAGTCCCGCAGCGAACTGGAAGGTCGCCTCGGCGGTGAAGCCGAGGTCGGTGACTGGGGAGTTCGTCAGCCAGGCGGCCACCCAATCGACCGTGTCTCCACCGCCTTCGGGGAGGAACCTGCCCCAGAGGAAGAAGCTGAGCCCACCCAGTCCCCCGAAGAACCACGCCGCGGAGACGGAGAACGTCACGATGCGGATCGGCAGGGCGAACACTGCCTCGAAGAGCAGGTCCAACCAGGCTCGGGCATCGGCGGTCGGTGCCAGCAGTCGGCGGAGCCCACGTCCGCGCGGACGCATGGCCGCCTCGGCGATGGGGACGCCCCATGCCCGGGCGCGACCCCGGGACAGGGTCCCGAAGGCGCGGGCGATTGTGAGGGTCAGAGGCAGGAGGAGAACACCGACCCAGATGATCGCCGTGGCGATCGAGATCGCGAACAGGGTTAGAAGCGTCGGCATCGCGATGACGGAGATGAGCAGGCCGGGCGCGACCAGGACGGAATCGCGGCCCAGGTTGCGCCGCAGTCGGGCCCACCAGGATCGACCGGACTGCGACGGCTCTGCTGGACTGGGCACCTTCTCAGAGTACGGGGTTCTGGTCCCGGACGCACCGGTCGAGACGGAGACGGGCGGGATCGCGGGGGAGAGATTCATGAACGGGTTCCTTGCTGCAGGCGGTTGGGGGACGTGGACACAGACCGGACGCTCTCAGTCGCGGCCGGGGCGCTCGCCTCGGCGGTGCGAGCCCGGGAGGCGAGTACAGTGGGATGGAAACGTGAGAGCATCCACACCCCGCCCGTGCCGACCGCTGCCGAGGCGAGCAGACCGGCGATCGCGTCGGGACCCAGGCCCGCGTACTCACCGAAGAAGGCCGCACCGATGATCACGGCGACGATCGGGTCGATGACTGTCAGAGCGGCGAGCACCGTCTCGGCAGGACCACAGGCATAGGCGGTCTGCACGAGCCAGAACCCAGCGGCAGAGGCCAGCCCCACCGCGCCGAGCAGCATCCACCACCGCATGCCCAGAGGGGCGAGCCCGGGCAGTCCGGACACCATGATCGCGCGGGCGAGCACATGGGTGGCCGCGGCCACCGTGCCGAAGACGATGCCGGTCATGACGACGCGCGGGATGTGGCCGGCCGAGCCGACCGAGAACGCTCCGGCGAAGACGCCGAGCGCCACCAGGACGGCGAGCAGCCACGTCACCGACTGTTCGGTGACGACGATCTCGTGGGAGAACCGCGCCGAGGTGGCGACGAAGGCGAGGATCCCGACCAGCGTCAGCGCAATGCTGGCGAGCACGGGCACGCTGAGGCGCAGCCCGAAGAAGCGGCGGCCGATGAGTGCGGCGAAGACGAGGGAGATTGCGCCGACAGGTTGGACGACCGAAACCGGCGCGAGCCCGAGGGCGATGACATTGAGCACCGTGACCAGGCCCATGAGACCGAGACCGGTGACCCAGGTGGTTCGGCGTCTGAGCCCGGGCGACAGGGCGGCCACGGCATGACGCTGCAGATGTGTGCCAAGCGCCAGGCAGAAGGCTGCGGCGGTCGCGAGGACGATGGCGGTGAGGATCATGGCGCTCACGCTAAGGAGCAGGCGTGTGCCCGCACATCATACGAAAGGGTGATTGTGGAGACGCCGAAGCACTACCTGAGGGTGAAATCTCCGTTTCACGGGTTGCCGATCCGAGAAACACGTCTCCGCACAGGCGCTCTGCCTCGGTGCTCGGGTAGCGTGGAAGCATGCCGGGAATCGGAGATCAGCGAGCGTCGTCCACGCCGAGCACGACAGCGGGCGCCGGCGGCGAGACGAGCGTGCCGCCACCGGCATCGGAGACCATCCGCGTGGCCATCGTCGATGATCAGGCCATGGTCAGGCAGGGCTTCGGTGCCCTGCTCGACGCGCAGACGGACATGGCCGTCGTCGGCGACGCCGAGAACGGCGCACAGGTCGTCGATCTCGTCCGCCGGACCTCGCCGGACGTCATCCTCATGGACATCCGGATGCCGCAGCTCAACGGCCTCGATGCCACCCGGGCAGTGTTCTCGATGCCCGGCGAACACCCGAAGGTCATCATGCTCACCACCTTCGACGCCGACGAGTACGTGTTCTCCGCACTTCGCGCCGGCGCCAGCGGATTCCTCCTCAAGGACGCGACTGCTGAGGACATGATCACTGCCGTCCGCGTGGTCTTCTCCGGTGAGTCGCTGCTCGCGCCCTCGGTGACCAGGCGCCTCATCGCGGAATACGTGGCCGGTCCCACCGTGGTCAAGGACACCGCAGTGCTCGGCCAGCTCACCGACCGCGAGGTCGACGTCATGGCGCTGGTGGCCAAAGGCCTTGCCAACGCCGAGGTGGCCGCCGAGCTGTTCCTCGCGGAACAGACGGTGAAGACCCACGTCTCACGCATCCTGTCGAAACTCGGCCTGCGCGATCGGGCGCAGATCGTCGTCGCCGCCTATGAATCAGGCTTGGTCGTCGCCGGCGGCTGAGCGCACCGTGTGGCTCGGTGGGCGAGGCTCAGGAGCGCGCGAATCGGCCCCCGAGTTCTTTGACGATCGTCTCGGCCGAGCCTTCGGATGCGCTGCGGTAGCCGGTTCCGGCCCACAGGTGCAGGTTCTGGGGGTCGTCGGCCTTCTTCGCCGCGGTCCGGAACTCCTTCGTCAGATGGTGCACCGCCGGATAGGCATCGAGGGCCACCGGATCGAACTCACGCACGAAGTCGTTCACCAGCGCCCGTGCGGGACGACCGGTGAACGCCCTCGTCAGCAGAGTCTCTGAGAACTCGTCGGACGCCAACGCGGCACGGTGCGTGGATGAGGTGCCCGCCTCATCGGAACGGAGCAGGAGAGTGCCGACGACGACGGCGCTCGCCCCTGCGTCCAGCAGCGCTCCGACGGCTTCGGGGCCGTCGACTCCGCCACCGGCCGCCACAGGCAGGTCCACCTCGGCGAGGATGTCGCGGAGGAGGCCGATGGTGGAGCGGTCCTCGATGACTCGTGTCGGGTCGGCGGTGCCGGAATGTCCGCCGGCGCGAGGGCCCTGGACGATGAGGCCGTCGACCCCGCGCTCGGCTGCGGTGCGTGCCTCGGCGGCGGTCGTGACCGTGGCGACGACCTCCGTGCCGACCGCGTGGAGGCGATCGACCGCCTCTGCGGCTGGCAGATTGAAGGTCGTCGAGACCAACGGCACCGGATGAGCGATGAGCCAGTCGAGTTTGTCATCGAAATGATCGTCGTCATCGACGGGCTCGGAGTTCAGCGCGATGCCTCGGGCGGAGGCGGCCGGGGCCAGCGCCGCGACGAAGGAGCCGAACGCCGCTCGGTCGACCGGCACCGGATTGGGGACGAAGAGGTTGACCCCGAAGACATCGGCGGTCGCGCGCATCCGCTCGACCTGCGGGGCCAGGGTCTCGGCGGTGAGGTAGCCACCGGCTACGAAGGGGAAGCCGCCGGCTCGGACGACCGCCTCGGTGAGTTCGGCCGTGGTGGTTCCGCCCGCCATGGGCGCACCGATGATGGGCAGAGCGGTCTTCTCGAAGGCGATCGTCATCGTCTGTGTCTCCTTGCTCGAAGCGCTGAGGGCGGGTCTTCTGACCCCATTCTCCCACTCGAATCTGACGGATGTGTCTCCGCTGCCGGGCGCCCGCCCGATTCTGCGGGAGAAGAGTGTTGAGGTTTCGGTCCCAGATCGACGATCCTCTCCCGCTGAATCGGTCTTTCGACGATGGTCGGTCCGGTGTGAGCCAGTGGAGACCGTCGTCTGTCTGCAGTAGGGGGCCGAGGGAGCCGAGAGACAACCGCAAGTATCGGTGCGGCGATGGCGAAAGGGGACTCAGAGGTGATGTGGGGGTGCGGATCCGGCTCCTAGCTTCGGAGCAGTCAGCCACCGCAGTGCCCTTCAAGGAGTTGTCATGTCCCTCACCCACGCTCGCCCGCCTGGTGCCCACACTCGCCCGCCGGCAGATCACTCCGGCAAGTCGGCCCACACCAGTCTCCAGTCGGTGGCCTCCTCCGCCGCGGGCCGGCAGCCAGCGCTCACCCCCGCCTCTGCGCCGGAGCCGTCGGGCCCATCTTCCGAGCGACCGTATGCGCACCGGGATCGGGCCATCGACCTCGTCCGGTTCGCCTGCCTCGTTGTCGTGGTCGTCTTGCATTCGATGATGAGCACCGCCGTGCTCGGGCCCGAGGGGCAGCTGGTGCCGACGATGGCACTGGCGCAGACCACGGGGTTCGCCATCGCCTCCTGGCTCTTCCAGATCATGCCGCTGTACTTCGTCATCGGCGGCTATGCCGGCCTCAAAGGGTGGCGACGTGCCCAGCGCCGAGGCGACGACTGGCGGAACTACCTGCGCGCTCGCCTGCAACGCCTCGTGATCCCGGTGCTCATCCTCGTCGCATTCGCCGGTCTCGGGCTGTTCCTCGCCTCGTGGATCGGAGCCCCGCACGAGCTGCTCGCCGAGGCGAGTATGCGAATCGGCCAGCCGCTGTGGTTCATCGCCGTCTACGTCGGCCTGACATCGCTGGTGCCTGCGGCTGCGCATCTCCATGAGAAGGCGCCGCGGCGGACGGTCGCGGTGCTCGTCGCTGCCGTCTTCTCCGTCGATGCGCTCGTCGAAGTCACTGGGGTGACCGGACTCGGCTATCTCAATTTCGCCCTCGTCTGGCCATTGGTCCAGCAATGCGGGTTCTTCTTCGCCGATGCCGCGGAGCGCCCGTTGCGCAGGGGACGGATCTGGACCCTTGTGCTGCTGGCGCTGGTCGGGCTGGGAGTCCTCGTCTCGACGGGTGTCTATTCGCCGAACATGCTGATCAACCTCAACCCGCCCACCGGCGCATTGGTACTTCTCGGACTCGTGCAGACAGGTCTTCTGCGGCTGGGGCACGACCGACTGACTCGCATGGTCCACGGAGGCGCGCCTACTGCGCCCGGAACCGCCCAGAGGGCGAGGCTGTGGGGACGGATCATCACCTGGGGCAATGCCCACGGAATCCAGGTCTACCTCTGGCACATGCCGGTCGTCATCGCCCTCATCGGGCTGTTCGGCGCCGTAGCGACCCTCGGCTCGAACGTCTGGCCGGGAGGGATGGACCTCGCCTCTCTCGTGCTTCCTGCGACAGAGTCGCCGCTGTGGTGGTTCGAGCGGCTGCCCTGGCTGATCGCGGTCATGGGCCTGGCCGCTCTGCTGGCGATGGGAATGTCGCAGGTCGAGCGTTTCGCCACCGGGCGCCGGGGCCTGCTCAGCGAAGAGCGCGTGGGAACGGTCCGAGCGGACTCGATCATCCCGGCCTGGGCGCGCTGGAGTGCGGGCACACGCGGGTTCGCGGCGGTCGCCTCGGCGATCGGAGGCATCGTGATCGCTCTCCTCATCGGCATCGCGCCTCTGATCTGGACCATCGTTTCGGTAGGACTGCTGCTCCTGTCGCTGATTCTCACCGCCGGAGTCCGGACGGCCGCGGCTCCGGCAGCCGAGGAGGGCCGCGGCAGTGGACTGTGTAGGCACGGGATCATGACGCACCGACGCGTGAGGCATGACGAATCATGACAGCAGACGACGATCACATGACATGCCGTGACTCACTGCGTCAGCCAGCCGCGGAGGCGGGCGGGGGACGTCTCAGACTGGTACTCACTGCACCGCCGGTGCCGTGTCCATCAGTGAAGAAAGGATCCGCCGTGAGCTCTCTCCACCGCGCACCCACCACCCCCGCCGGAATCTCGACTCGCTCGGTGCACTCGGGAGCCATGCCCGAATCCCACACCGGCTCGGTCGTCGCCCCGATCTTCCAGACCTCGACCTTTGTGATGGACACACCGGGCGACACCCGCGCCGGTTTCGACTACGCGCGCACCGGCACCCCGAATCGCAGCGATCTCGAGGACGCCCTGTGCGAACTGGAGAACGCCTCCTTCGCGGCCGCCGTGAACTCGGGCACCTCCGCCGAGGTCGCCGTGTTCTCCGCGCTGCTCGGCCCCGGTGACGAGATCATCATCCCCCGCGACGTCTACGGCGGCACTTTCCGGCTGCTGAAGAACGAGTACGAACGCTGGGGAGTGCGCATCCGCACCGTGGACCTCACCGACACCGAGACGCTGGCCGCGGCCATCAGCGACCGCACCGCCATCGTCTGGGTCGAGACCCCGAGCAACCCCGGCCTCGACATCGTCGACATCGAGGCCGCCGCGAAGCTCGCGCATGCGGCGAACGCCGTACTCGCCGTCGACTCCACCTTCGCGACGCCGATCCTGCAGCGCCCGCTCGACCTCGGCGCCGATCTCGTCATCCACTCCACGACGAAGTTCATCAACGGCCACTCGGATGTCATCGGCGGAGCCGTGCTCGCCGGAGACGGCACGAGCTGCCCCCGCGCCGCCGAGGTGACCGAACGCCTCGAGACCCACCTCGCGTCCGTGGGGCTGGGGGTCTCGCCCTTCGACGCGTGGCTGGCCAGGCGCGGGATCAAGACCCTGCCACTGCGGATGGAGCGGCACTGTCAGAACGCCCAAGTCGTGGCCGAATGGCTGGAAGGCAGAGACGAGATCGCCGAGGTGATCTACCCGGGTCTGCCCTCGCACCCGGGCCATGAGGTGGCGAAGCGGCAGATGAGCGGTTTCGGGGGAGTGGTCTCCCTGCGCACCGACACCGAGGCCAGGGCACTGGCGTTGGTGGCGAACACTAAGCTCATCGCACTGGCCGAATCCCTCGGCGGGGTCGAGTCGCTCATCGACCACCCGGCCACGATGACGCATCTGGCCGTGGCCGACAGCGAGCTGAGCATCTCGGGCACCTTCATTCGGCTCTCCGTCGGCCTCGAGGACATCGACGACATCCTCGCCGACCTCGCCCAGGCGCTCGCCGCCACGACGAAGGGTGCTGACGGAATTGGCAGTGGGGCTGCCGGCAACGATCACGCACCGTCAGCGGCACGTCCTGTCCTCATCGGCTGATCTTCCCAGTGCTTCGGCATCCCTCACCCCTAGCGGCATAGCACCTCGTTGCAGCGAGGCGTTTAGTCGCGAAGGGTGAGGGGTGCTCAGACACGTCGCGGGCAGAGGCGCAGCTGATGCGGTCCGGGGTTGCAGCGTCCGCCTGGGGATTCAGTGGGCTCGGTCACAGGGTGTCGGGAAAACCCGACGCGGGGTCGGAGGTCTTCGTGCTGTCAGGGCGTGCGCGACTCCCGTAGCGTATTTGCTATGAGTGAGAACACCCCCGAGAACCCGCAGGATCAGGAGCCGCACGGCACCGATCCGCGGGAGGCTCAGACGCCCGAGGCGGCTGGCAATACCGCAGAGCGTGAAGAGTCCTTCAGCGCCGCAGCGATCGTCAACGCCCCGCCGACCACGGAGATCGACGAGCCCCACGCAGGCTCCGATCGCCAGCCCCCGCAGCAGCCGACCCGGCAGTACGAGCAGCGGCGGACTCAGGCCTACGGGCAGCCCTCAGAGCCCGAGTTTCCGCCGATGCCGTCTGCCCACCCCGCTCCGCACGCCCCCTCGACCGCCCCCGGTCGCAGTCCCCACTCTGCCCCCGGCGGCCACCACGCCGCCGACGTGCAGCACCCGATCCCCGGCGGACACCCCGCCGCCGGCGCCCCGGCACCCCAGCCCGGAATGCCGATGCCGAACGAGCGGCCGCCTCGGGGACAGAAGCCGCGCCCCGAACCGGCCTCCTATGCACCGGTCACCGGGTCTCTGCCGCTGAGCCGGGATGACGTCACCGAGATCCCGGCCGACGGCCCCATCACCTGGCCCAAGCGCTCCACCGGAGTCATCGGAGTCGCGAATCTCGTGCTCTCGGCCATCCTCGCCGTGATCTGGGCATGGATTCCGCTGGGGCTGCTATTCACCGGCATCGGCGGCATCTTCGCCCTCGGCCTCGGAGTACTCGCACTCCTCGCCTGGGTCCTCGTCCAGCAGGGCGCGAACATCGCCGAACGCTACCGGACCGAACTCGTCTACGCGGACCGGATCCCCGTGCCGAAGATCGAGAGCAGCAACCGCGAACCCGGCTTCGCCCGCTTCCTCCACAACCGGTGGCTGCAGGTGAAATCCGGAGCGTTCTGGCGCTCGACGGCCCACCACTACATCAAGATGCTGTTCGGTGCGCTCATCGTCGGCGGCACTCTCGCCGGCATCTGCGGCTCGATCATCGGCATCTTCGCTTCCGTCAACCCGCACGGGATCAGCACCTTCTTCATCGGTGACGCCATCGGCGGATCCGCGCGGATCGGTATCGCCATCGGCTCGGTCATCGTGCTGGCCAGCTCCCTGGCCATCCTGTGGTTCGCGCCGATCCTCGACCGCGCCCTCGACCGCGCCCTCCTCGCCCCGGCACGCACCGTCGCGCTTCAGGCCGAGGTGACCGAACTCGACCGCGCCCGAATGGCCGGCATCGAGGCGGCCGCCGCCGAGCGCCTGCGCATCGAACGCGACCTCCACGACGGAGCCCAGCCCCGCCTCGTGGCTCTGACCATGACCTTGGGCATGGCGAAGTCGAAGATCGACTCCGACCCCGAACGCGCCAAGGAACTCGTCTCCGAAGCCCACACCGAAGCGAAGGGCATCGTCAGCGAACTCCGTCAGCTCGCCCGCGGCATCCACCCCGCCGTGCTCACCGACCGCGGGCTCGATGCCGCCGTCTCCGCCCTGGCCGGCCGCTCGACCATCCCCGTCGACGTCGATGTCCGCCTTGAGGGCCGGATCGGACGTGAAGCCGAAGCCGTGTCCTACTTCGTCGTCGCCGAGTGCCTGACGAACATCGCCAAGCATTCCGGAGCCACTCGAGCCAGCGTCTTCATCGCCCCGATCGACACCGGTGTCCAGATCGTCGTCACCGACAACGGTCACGGCGGCGCGCGCGTCGACCGGAGCGGTCGTCACACTGGCATCGCCGGTCTCATCGATCGCGTCGAAGCCGCGCGTGGCACACTGAACCTGACCAGCCCCGCCGGTGGGCCGACTACTGTAGTTGTGGAGGTGCCATGCGCATCGTGATCGCTGAAGACTCTGCCGTCCTGCGGGCCGGGCTCGAACGGCTGCTGGCCGACGCCGGACACGAGATCGTCGCCGCCGTCCCAGACGCCAACGAACTGTTGGCCACCGTCCACAACGATCCGCCGGACCTCGCCGTCATCGACGTGCGCATGCCCCCGACCTTCACCGACGAGGGGATCCGCGCCGCCGTCCTCATCCGCAAGCAGAACCCGGACGTCAAGGTTCTCGTCTTCAGCCAGTACGTCGAGGAGCAGTACGCCTCCGAACTCATCGCCGAGAACACCGGCGGGTTCGGCTACCTGCTCAAGGACCGAGTCGCCGATGTCGAGGACTTCCTCGCCGCCGTCGAGGAAGTCGCCGGCGGAGGCACCGTCCTCGACCCGGAGGTCGTGTCACAGATCCTCGTGCGCACCCGGAAGAAGGACGGACTGTCGACCCTGAGCCCACGTGAGCTCGAAGTCCTCCAGCTCATGGCCGAAGGCAAGTCCAATGCCGCCATCGCCAGAACCCTCTACCTCAGCGCCGGAGCCGTTGAGAAGCACATCAGCTCGGTCTTCACGAAGTTCGGCCTCACCGCCGACACCTCGGACAACCGACGCGTCCTCGCCGTCCTCACATTCCTCGGAGCCTAGAATGCCTGCCACAGTTCGCATCAGCGAATCCGCTCGACTCGGTCTGCGCACGGTCCTCATCATCCTCGCCGCCGTCGTCCTCCTCGTCCCCATCGTCGTCACAACCGCCCACGGGGCGTCCCGCCTCGACTACGGCAGGATCGAAACCGACGAGGCGCTGCCGAAGGCGATGAAGGAACTGAAGATGACCCTCGACAACGGCGCGGCCGTCGAGATCAGAACCGCCGAGGTCGACGCCCCCTCGGTGAAGCTCACCGCCACCGGCCCCCGCGACAGCTCCCCCGGCCTCAAGGTCCGCACCGGAGCGGACGCCGCCGAGGTGGCCGTGGACAACCGGCAGAAGCTCGAGAACACCCAGGTCACCGTCACCGTCCCCACCGCTGAATCGGCCGACCTCGAGCTCGAGCTCGACAGCAACTACGGCACGTTCGACGTCGCCGGCGACTTCGCCGGGGTCACTGCCAACACCGGTGGAGGAGCACTGCATGTCAACGGCTCGGCCGACCACGTGCGGACCTCGACCGACTGGGGTGCGACCTACCTCAGAGGCACCTTCGGGACCGTGGAGTCGAAGACCGGAGTAGGTGCTCTCGAGGGGGAGGACCTCACCGTCCGCGACCGCCTCGAGGCGATGACTTCGACGGGAACGCTCGACCTCGACTTCACCAACGAAGCGATTCCCTCCGGCGGCATCGTCGCCAAGACCGACGAGGGCTCGATCGAACTGCGACTGCCGAACCTCGCACTCGCGCAGGAGAACATGGCTGCCGAAGCAGCGGCCGACGGCGGTCAGAAGAAGGAGAAGCCCGAGGAGTTCTTCTACCGGATCAACGCGAAGTCGAACGACGGCAGCGTGGATCTGGCCCAGGACCTCGACAAATACGATGTGGCCAATGACCCGAAGGGTGCTGAGGGCAAGACCCTGGTCCCGGTCTCGGCCACAGCCGACGCTGGTATGGTCACTGTCAACCAGAACTGAGACGCGACCGATGCACGGGCGGATTCGAGGACGGGTCCGCCCGTGCGGCGCCTGAGAGGACGGACGCCATGCAGATCACCGTCTACGGAGCCACCGGGACTTTCGGCGGTCACCTCGTGTCCCAGCTGCGCGACCGCGGGCACACGGTCATCGCCGCACATCGCGGCAGCGGAGTCGACACGGTGACCGGCGAAGGCGTCGCCGAGGCGGCCGACGGAAGCGATGTCCTCGTCGACTGCGTCAATCGGATGACGATGAACGCGCGTCGGGCCGTCGACTTCTTCTCCCGCAGTTCGCGATCGATCGCCCTGGCAGCGGCAGACCGGCCGAACGCCTCCCTGGTCTGCCTGTCGATCGCCTTCCGGCCCGAGGTCGGCGAATCGAAGCTCCTCGGCTATTACCGGGCCAAGGCTATGCAGGAACGCATCTACCGTCGCCTCGTCCCGGCCGATCAGCTGCTGATGTTCCGCTCCGCCCAATGGTTCGAACTCGTCGACTCGATGACGATCACAGCCGGGCCGCTGCGCATCGTGCCGAAGATGCGCGTCCGGGCTCTGGCCGCCGCCGAGGCGGCACGGATGATGGCCGAGGCCATCGATGCCGGCGAACACGGCACCATCGAGGTCGCCGGCCCCGAGATCACCGATTTCTCGAAGATCGCCGAACGCCTCGCCGACGAACGGGCCAGGGCCGCCGGTGAGGCGAAGGCTCCAATGGTCATCGGTGTCCCGGTGCCGGGTCCGACTGCAGGCGACGGGCTCATTCCCGACTCGCCGCGACTCTCCGAGCTCAGCCTCGACGACTGGCTGGGCACCCTCTGAACAGCTGTCGCGCCGGCTGAACCCTCAGCAGCTCGAGACCGGGCGAGCCGGCAGCGGTATCATCCATTGCGGAGGTGCCCATGGATTGGATGGAATACGGACTCGACGGAGTCGACGCGGTCAGAGTCGTCGTCTCGTGCATCGCCTTCTACTTCGGGATCATCCTGCTGCTGCGGATCTTCGGTCAGCGCACCCTCGCGAGTCTCTCGAGCTTCGACCTCGCCGCGATCATCGCCATGGGGGCGATCATCGGCCGCGCCATCCTCGGCGACACACCGACCCTGGCCGCGGGATTCCTCGGCCTCGCCACCCTGCTCATCCTGCAGGCTCTGAGCGGGATCGGCCGACGCTTCGGAGTGATCCGCGCCGTCGTCAACTCGCCGGCCGTCGTGCTCATGGCCGGCCGTGAGATTCTGGCCGACAACCTGTCGAAGACCCACGTCGACCACGCCGAGGTGATCGCGAAGCTGCGTTCGGCCGGCATCCGCAACCGCGACGAGGTCGCCTGCGTGATCCTCGAATCGACCGGACATATCAGCGTCATCCGTCGCGGCGCCCCCATCGCCGAGGAGATGCTCACCGGGGTGATCGGCGCCGACCGCGTCCCCCGCGACGGCTGAGGCCGACCTGGCTCCCGGCAAGGGCTGAGGCTCAGCCGAGGCCGAGCACCTGCGCCCCGTTGGTCCACAGCACCGAGCGCATCCAGTCGTCGCCGAGGCCCAGGCCGGCCAGCCCCGAGATCTGGTCGACGTACGGGTAGGGGATGTTCGGGAAATCCGAGCCGAGGATGATCTTCTCCTGCAGTCGGGCCAAGCGTTCCCGGTAGGCCGGCCCCACCTCGGCGGGGGAGCTGAAGTACCCGGAGGCGAACATGGTCGTGTCGAGGAAGACATGGTCGTGGGCCTCGACGAGATCGGCGAACTCCTCGTATTCGGGCATGCCCATGTGGGCGATGACGAACTTGAGGTTCGGGAAGCGTTCGAGGACGTTGGCCACGGCCTGAGGGCCGGTGTACTCGCCCGGCAGGGGCGCGGAGCCGGCGTGGATGACGATCGGCACCTGTGCGTCCTCGAGGGCCTCCCAAGCAGGGTCGAGGACTGCGTCATCAGGAGAGAAGACCCCGACCTGGACGTGGACCTTGAACAGCTTCGCCCCGGCCGCCAGAGCGGCAGGCACATAGTCGGCGGCTTCGGGTTCGGCGTAGAGGGTGCCGCAGTGGATGACGTCGTCGTGGGCGGCGGCGAACTCGGCGTTCCATTCATTCAGCCACGCCGCCATGCCGGGTTTGTGCGGATAGGTCAGCGCCGGGATCGCACGGAGGCCGAGCTCGCGGACGATGCGAAGCCGTGTGTCCGTGTCGTACCGGTAGCTGATCGGCCAGTCCCGGCCGTAGTTCGCCGCGGCGTTGTCGAAGTACTCCCAGACCTTGTTCAGCACGTTCTGCGGGAGGAAGTGCACGTGGATATCGGCGAGTCCCGGCAGTCCGAGGGCTGCGAGGTAGACGGGGATCTCGGCGTCCGAGCGTGGGGGAGCGGTCATGGTCTCGGGGACGCTGACGGTGCGGCCGAGGCCGGTCCGGTTCGCCTGTTCGGGCGGTGTCATCGGTGTGGCTGCATCATCGGAGTCGTTCATGGCCCCACTCTATGGCCTGGCACTCCATGTCTCGGTGGCGGTCCGGCGGACGCGCGATGAGTCCTCAGCGCTCGTCCATGACTGCGGCCTAGACTGCCCGCATGATGCTGAGCGATCCGTATCCGATCACGAGCCCGCCCGCGGTCGGCCCCGTGGGCGGGGAGCCGTTCTGGGAACCCGGTGACACTGTGACTTGGACGTTTCGGCGATTCGACTTCGACCGTGACCACGCCGAGGTGACCCGTCCGATGCGTGTCATCGCCGACGGCCCCGACGGGGCCGTTCTCTGGCTGGCCGGCGGCACACCGACAGGGGAGACGCGCATCGTCGGATGGGAGGAGTCGAACCCCCACGAGGTTCCGCTGCGGTCCCGATTCCGCCCGCCCGCCGAGGCGCCGACCCGGATCAGCGTCGACGGGACCTGGCGCGGGCGCGGCGTGCTCAAGATCGTCCCTCCGGAGGTTCCGTTCTCCGTCTGGGTGCTCCTCAAGGACGATGGGACCGGACCCGCACATGCCGAAGGTGCCGCGGGCGAGGGCGACGGCGGTGTGCGCGCCGAATGGTACGTCAACCTCGAAGCCACGCACAGACGCAATCGGCACGCGCTGTTCACCAGCGATCACATCCTCGACATCACCTTCCCCGTGCCCGCGATGCCCCTGCACACCGAGACCGGCGGCCTCGACGCCGCCGGAGCCGTATTCAAGGACGTCGACGAGCTCGCCGCGGCCGCGAACTTCGGGGCCTGGCCGAAGGAATGGTCGCAGATCATCCGCGCCAACGGCAGTCATCTGCTCGAGCATCTCGACGAATTCCGTTGGGCCTTCGATCCCGGGTGGGAGACAGTGGCCTGGGCCCTGGCCGATGCGGGTGAACCTGCGGACATGAAGCCTGGAACAGAAAACTCAGGAAAGCAGGAACATCGATCGATCCCGAACGGTTGCTATGAAAGACACCTTCGGTGATCCAGATCGGCGAGGGCGACTCCTCGCCGAGCACCCAGAGCTGCTGAAAGGAACCGTCCCCATGACGACCAACCACCGGATCCGCCTGAACTCGCGCCCCGTGGGCGCTCCGACCGCGGAGAACTACCTCCTCGACGAGGTGGCCGTGCCCACTCCGGGCGAGGGCGAGGTGCTGCTGCGCACCCTCTACCTCTCGCTCGACCCGTACATGCGCGGACGGATGTCGGACGCGAAGTCCTATGCCGATCCCGTCGAGGTCGGCGATGTCATGGTCGGTGCCACCGTGTCCGAGGTCGTCGAGTCGAATGCGGACGACTTCTCCGTCGGTGACACCGTCCTCGGCTACGGCGGCTGGCAGGAGTACTCGGTGGAGAGGACCGGGCACCTGCGCAAGATCGATCCCGAGCTCGCACCGATCAGCACCCACCTCGGCGTGCTCGGCATGCCCGGCTTCACCGCCTATGCGGGACTGCTCGAGATCGGTCAGCCCCAGGCAGGTGAGACCGTGGCCGTGGCCGCCGCCACCGGTCCCGTCGGTTCGGTCGTCGGCCAGATCGCGAAGATCAAGGGAGCGACCGCGGTCGGCATCGCGGGCGGCCCGGACAAGGTCGCCCACCTCAAGGAGCTCGGCTTCGACGTCGCACTCGACCACCGGACCGGCAATCTCAAGTCAGAACTCGCCGAGTCGGTGCCCCAAGGCATCGACGTCTACTACGAGAACGTCGGCGGAGACGTCTTCAAGGCCGTGCTGCCGCGGCTGAACACCTTCGCCCGTGTGCCCGTCTGCGGACTCGTGGCCAATTACAACCTCACCGAGCTGCCTGAGGGGCCCGACCGCTCGGGCGTGCTCATGGGCCATATCCTCACGAAGTCGCTGCTGGTGCGCGGCTTCATCCAGACCGAATTCGCCGAACGGCTCACCGACCGGTTCCTCACCGATATGAGCGGGTGGCTCAAGGAAGGCAAGGTCCGCTACCGCGAGGACATCCGCCCCGGTCTCGAGAAAGCCCCCGAGTACTTCAACGACCTGCTCACCGGCGGCAACTTCGGCAAGATGGTCGTCGCCGTCGGCGCGGAGAGCTGAGCGAAGCAGCCACTCAGCTCCCCACCTGCTCGTGTGCGCGACTCGGCTCCAGAGCCAGGCGCGGCCAGTCGTGCAGATCCCGCAGGAGCTGACGGTCATGCGTGGAGAGCACGACGGCCGCCGGGGTGGCTTGCAGCGCATCCGTGAGCTCGTCGACCAGCGAGATCGACAGGTGGTTCGTGGGCTCATCGAGCAGCAGCAGGTGGGGTCGCGCGGACAGTGCCAGGGCCAGGTCCAGTCGTCTGCGCTGGCCCATGGACAGTTCGCCGATCCGTCTGCCGGCCTCATAGGACCGGAGCAGCCCGAGGGAGGACAGCCCGACAGCCTGAGCGGACGGCAGCTGCCCGGCCGCGATGAGCGCATCGAGGTGTGAAGCGTAGAGTTCGCTGGCGCGTCGGTCGAGCGGCAGTTCCGATTCCTGCCGCAGGTGCGCGATCCGCGCCTGTGGTGAGCGGCGCACGCTTCCGGTCGACGGGGAGAGGTCGCCTGCGAGGAGGCTCAGCAGAGTGGACTTTCCCGCGCCGTTCGGACCGGTGATGAGCGACCGGGACCGTCCGAGGATCTCCAGCGTGATCGGTTCGGGCAGCCTCCCGGCGACGGTGAGGCCAGCGGCGCTGACGAGGGTCGCTCCCGGTCGGGCGCTGAGGTCGGGGAATCGGAGCGTCTGCGGCGGTTCGGGCATGGTCACGGCGTGGGCTTCCAGAGCGGCTCGTCGACGGTGGACGTTGGTGACGAGACCTCCGGCGCGGGTGGCACGCTGGTGCTTGCCCGTTCCCTTGTCCGGCCGCCAGCCCGAGATGAGTCGATTCTGAGCGGCGCTGAGGTCGTCCTGGAGCTTCGAGCGCTGCTCCTGTTCGCGTGCGTATTGCTGCTCCCAGCGTTCACGTTCGGCCCGCCGTCCTTCGCGGTAGCCGATGTAGCCGCCGCCGTAGACGCGGGGACGGTCGTCGGGAGTCGGGTCGAGATCGATTGTGGTCTCTGCGATGTCCGACAGCAGCGCACGGTCGTGGCTGACGATGACGACACCTCCCGAGCGCATTCGCAGCTGCTCGGTCATGTAGTCGAGTCCTGCGCGATCGAGGTGATTGGTCGGCTCGTCGAGCAGCAGGAAGTCGGCGTCGCCTCCGATGAGACAGGCCAGACGGACCCGATACCTCTGTCCGACGGACATCTGTATGAGAGGACGCGACCGATCGGTCTCCGCATGCAGAGCCTCGAGAGCGATATCGACCCGGCGGCGAGCGTCCCAGGCGTCCAGGGCCTCGGCCTGTTCGAGAGCGGCCGCGAAGCGATCGTCGGCTCCGGCCTCGCCCGCGGCGAGAGCGAGGCCTGCGGCGTCGAGTTCGTCCAGGGCGGCGAGGGAATCGGCGATCGCGTCTGCGACGACCTCACCGACGGTCCGCTGATCGGTCGTCGCCATCTCCTGTTCGGCGATCCCGAGCGTGCCGATCCTCGTGACCTGGCCTTCGTCTGGGGTCAGTGTCCCGGACAGGAGATGGAGAAGCGTTGATTTGCCGCGGCCGTTCTCGCCGACGACGGCGATCCGCGAGGTGGGTGTGACGGTGAGATCGACTCCGGTGAGCACTCGGACGGCACCGAGTGAGACGGAGACGTCGGAGACCAGGATCTGTGCGCGGGAGCGCGCATGCAGTACGGGTGGGGTGATGGGCACAGTGATGTTCCTCTGTGAAGGCGCGCCGATCGGCACCACGGACGAGGTGGTGCGGGCGCGCGGGGTGGGTGGCCTGCGAGGCCATGACGCCATGATCACCGCCGGCTCGGAGCATGCTCGACGAGGACGGTGGATCCTGGTCGCCGTCAGAGGAAATACAGATGCATGAGGCTATTCTATCAAGTCCGCGCTCGCCGGACCACGGCCGGAGGCTCGATGAAGCCTGTGCGTGACTCAGGCGAAGCCGGCGAACACCTCGGCGGGGGCGAGACCGAAGCTCAGGGCGAGGTTGAGCACGATGCGTGCCTTACGGGCGTCGAGGAGACCGGCGGGGATGAGTCCGGACTCGAGCAGGCCGATCTCGCCGCCGGGATAGCCGTAGGTCTTCGTCAGGCTCGCCCCCGACCCCGTGCGGGAGGCGAGCACCACCGGCATCGTCTCGGCCAGTCGGGCCACCGCGGGCAGCAGCTCCTCGGGCACATGTCCTCCGCCTACTCCCGAGACCACGGCACCGGCGAATCCGGATCCGGCGATGAGATCGAGCGTCTCCTCGGGTTCGCCCATCCCCACCTCGGCGAGGGCGATCTTCGACAGCCGTTCGGGGCGGGCCAGACCGGCGAACGGCGACTTCGGCGTCCGCGGTGGATGCGGCAGGTGGAGCGCGTCCTCGCTGAGCCAGCCGATCGCCCCGAGCACGGGCCCGGAGGAGAATGCGGCCGTCGACGTCACATGCGACTTGCGGGCGAACCGGGGGTCGTGGACCTCGTCATCGAATACCAGCGAGGCCGGCAGGCCGCTGACCTGATCCGATAAGGCGGTCAGTGCGGCGGCTCTGACGTTCGCCGGCCCGTCGGCCCCGGGCAGAGTGGGATTGCGCATGGCTCCGGTGGCCGCGATATGCACCCCTGAGTCGTTGAGCAGCCAGAGGCCGAACGCTGATTCCTCCAATGTATCGGTGCCCTGTGTGAGCACGACGCCATCGGCTTCGGTGCTTCGGGCGAGCTCGACGACGTCGAAGAGCATCTCGAGGGTGACGTTCGCACTCGAGACCTGAGCGACCTGGGTGAAATCGGCCTGCAGGTCCGGCCAGATCCCATCGAGACCGGCAGCCGCGGCGATCTCGACGCCCCCGAGCGCAGGCGCCACTCCGCCGGCGGCGTTCGCGGTCGATGCGATGGTCCCGCCGAGGGCGGCCAGAAGCAGGTGAGGAGCGGTCGGCGATGAGGTCTCAGGCATGGTTCGAGTCTAACGTCAGTGCCGTTTGCTAATCTCCACGCATGGATCCCGAAACAGTGCTCCGGCTGGCCCACGAGCAGGCCATGCAGTACCCCTCGGTCGAGGTCGGCCAGCCCTTCGGACCTGAGTACACCGTCTACAAGGTGCGCGGGAAGATGTTCATGATGACATATGAGCTGAGAGGCGTCCCGAGCCTCAACCTCAAGATCGATCCTCTCGACAGCGAGGTGCGGCGGGACGCTTATGCCGAGATCACTCCCGGCTACCACATGAACAAGAAGCACTGGGTCACCGTGGCCGGGTCGGGTACCCCTGCGGACGATTGCGCGCAGCTCAGCACTGCCGAAGCAGAGGCAGGCGGCTCGGCCGATAATCTCGACCCGGAGCTACTCCACGATCTCGTGCTCGAATCCTACTGCCTCGTCGTGGAGAAGCTGCCGAAGAAGGACCAGCCCGTGGACCCCCGCACCTTCGGCGGGAGGGATGCGATGAGCTGAGGCAGGAGCTCATCCGGCGGAAAAGGGCGCACAGTTTGGCACGGATTCGTCCGCGGACAGAGAATAGTCGTTATGTCAGCCCTGTCTTCCGCGCTCGCCTTTCGGCGGCTGCTCGAGTCGAATGCCACGCTGCGCATGCTCCGGGCCGACAACCTCGCCGTCATGGCCGGCACGCTCGACGCCCACCTGGGACGTCCGGGGACGCGGATGAACACCGAGGACCTGCACGAGAGCATCGATGCCGACCTCGAAGAGCTGCGGGATCATTTCGACCTCGCGCTCAAGACCGCCAAGGCCTACTGCGATGACTGGCGTCGTGCGGAGATCCTCGTCCGGCGACCGGCCACTTCGGCCAGAGGCGAGACCTACGAACTCTCCGCGGCCGGCTTCGACGCCATCCGCATGCTCGAACAGCTGCGCACTCCGCCGCAGACCGCCACCGAGTCCCGGCTGGTCAGCCTCGCCCAGTCCGTGCGCCAGCTGGCCATCGACACGGATCCCGACAGCTCCCGCCGACTGGCCGCCCTGCGTGCCGAACGAGACCGCATCGACGCCGAGATCGCCCGGGTCAGACGCGGTGACCCGCGCTCGGTCGTCCTCGACCGGCGGCGCGCGAACGAACGCGTCTCCGACATCCTCCAGCAGGCGCAGGGTCTGCCTGCCGACTTCGCTCGAGTGCGTGCCCGCTTCGAGGAGCTCAACCAGGAGCTGCGAGTCTCGATCCTCGCCGCCGAGGACTCCCAGTCGCAGGTCCTCGACGAGGTCTTCCGCGGTGTCGACCTCATCGAATCCTCCGACGAGGGCCGCACATTCTCGGCCTTCTCCGCCCTTGTCCGCGACCCCGAGCAGTCCGCGGCCTTCGACGACGACATCGCGGCCATCCTCGACCGCGACTTCTCCGCCACCCTGCCGCTGACCACCCGCCGCTCGCTGCGCACCCTGATGCGGCAGATGAAGGACGGCTCCCACGAGGTCTCGGACATCCTCACCGAGTTCGCCCGTGGTCTGCGCCGGTACGTCCACTCGCACGAGTTCCAACGCGACCGCGTCATGCGCACCCTCCTCCAGGAGGGCCTGGCCGCCGCCGCTCCGGTTGCCCGAGTCCGCAGGCCCTATGACGAGGTCGGCATCGACCTCGAACTCTCGAGCGTGCCGCTCGGCAGCGTCGGCGAGGTCATCCTCCACGATCCCGAGGAGTTCGATGCCGGTGCGGAACTGGGCGAG
Organism: Brevibacterium renqingii; assembly: GCF_017808105.1. Taxonomy (GTDB): domain Bacteria; phylum Actinomycetota; class Actinomycetes; order Actinomycetales; family Brevibacteriaceae; genus Brevibacterium; species Brevibacterium renqingii. Next base: position 511,291 of record NZ_JADBHF010000001.1, read on the forward strand.
GCCGCCGAGTCCGAGGTCGACTTCGCCGAGCTCCTCGCCGTGGCGCGGGAATCCGAGATCGATTTCTCCGAGCTCACGGAGAACATCAACTCCGTCGTCTCCACCGCGTCCGAGACCTCCGTCGCCGAGGTGCTCGACCGGTTCCCCGCCACCCAGGGTCTGGCGAGCGTCGTCGGACTGCTGTCCCTGGCCAGCACGTACGGTCAGGTCGATGAGGACGAGCGCGAAATCCTCACCTGGTCCGGCATCGACGGCATTGCCCGCACCGCCACGATCCGTCGCCACTACTTCACCGAAGGCATCACCCTATGACCCGCACCGACCACACCGAGGCGACCGCCTCGTCGACCTCCGCCGACGACACCACCCGCGCCGAGGCGGGGGAAGGAGCCGGCCACAACCCCAGTGCCCTGTGGACCGGCGACACCGGGACTCTGGGGGAGCGAACCCGGCGAGTGCTGCTCGAACTCCTCAAGGGACCCTATGTCTCCGGGGTGCAGAGCCCGCAGCTGTGGGCGGCACTGGTGGCCGACGAGGGCCTCGTCCGCTCCCGGCTGCACGACCTGTTCCTCGACCTCGTCATCGACCGGGTCGACGAATTCGCCTTCACCCGCAAGATCGTCACCGACGAGATCGAGGCACCGGCGGCCGTGCGCAGCGAACGGCTGACCTTCCTCGACACGGCCATGCTCCTCGTGCTGCGCCAGCTGCTGCTGGCCGCTCCCGGAGAGAAGCGCGTCATCGTCGACCGTGAGGAGGTCTACGAAAGGCTCGCGATCTATCGGACCGGGGACGAGTCCACGTTCCAGCGCAACCTCAACGGCGCCTGGTCGCGCATGAGCAACCGTCTGCGCGTCCTCCACAAGGCCGGTGAGGACCGCTTCGAGATCTCTCCGATGGTGAAGTTCCTCATCGATGAGGACCGGGTGCGCGAACTCATCGACGTCTACGAACGCATCGCCGCAGGCGAGACCGACGGCGGTGAGGCGGACACCGCTGCCGCAGCCGCTGTCGCCGAACCGGTCGATGACGGCCCCGAAACCTCGGCTGAGACCACCACCGACGAGGAGGACGAGGCGTGACCGAAGCGCTCTTCCCGCTCGATGCCGCATTCGTCGCCGACCAGGCGCGCGCTCGCGGCGCGAACCGACCCGAAGTGGGCAGCCAGTGGCGGCTGTCGGAGATCCAGATCGCGAACTGGGGCACCTTCGACGCCGATATCCACCGTATCCCCGTCTCCCATCGGGGACACCTCATCACCGGGCCCTCCGGCTCGGGAAAGTCCTCCCTCCTCGACGGCATCGCCGCGGTCCTCACCCCGGACAAATGGCTGCGCTTCAATGTCGCCGCACAGACGGCCGGTGCTCGTCTCGACCAGCGCAGCCTCGTCAGCTACGTCCGGGGAGCATGGACGCGGACCGCCGACTCCGAAGAGGACCGGGTCGTCAGCAAGTATCTGCGACCGCGGGCGACGTGGAGCGGCATCATCCTCCGCTACGACAACGGCAGCGACCGCCCACTGTCGCTGGCCCGCCTCTTCTTCATCAAGGGTTCGGGAACGAAGACGACGGATCTGTCCGACGCCTGCATCTTGGAGCGCGCCGAACTCGACCTCGCCGATCTCCAGCACTATGCGCGGTCCGGACTCGAGACCCGCAAACTCAAGGCCGACCGCCCCGACGCCGTTGTCACCTCGAACGGATCGCACGGGAAGTTCTATGCGCGGATGCGCAAGACCTTCGGCATGGCCGACGAATCCGCACTCCAGCTGCTGCACAAGACGCAGTCGGCCAAGAGCCTCGACAGCCTCGATCGGCTCTTCCGCGATCACATGCTCGAAACCCCGGTGACCTTCGATCTCGCCGAGACCGCGGTCGCCCAGTTCGGCGACCTCAAGGACGCCCACGACCACGTCGTCCAACTGCGCAGACAGCGCGACCATCTGCAGCAGCTGCGGGAGGCCGCGTCCAGCTTCGAGACCGCCAATGACATCGCCGCGAAGTCGAACGCCCTGAGCGAGTCGCTGCTGCCGTACCAGAAACGTCGTGAACTCGACATCCTGCGCACGGACCTGTCCGCACTGACGAGGCAGCTCGTCGAACTCGAGGTCACCGCCGATCGGGCCAAGCGCGACTATGACGCGGCGGTGGACGAATACGACCTGGCCAGACGGGCGACGCTCGAACTCGGCGGATCGGAGGCCGAACACCTCCAACAGCGCATCGACACAGCCGAGACCGAACGCCGTGCCATCGCCGAACGCTGGGCCGGACTGGCTCGCCAACTCGAGCAGGCCGGCATCGAGTCGGCTCCGACTACGGCTGCGGAATTCGCCGAGCTGCAAGCCCAGATCGCGGCCAGCCTCGACGACGACACGCAGGTGGCAGGCCCCAGCCACGCCGACCACGACCGCTTCTCGACCGCCCGCGCCCGGGTCAGGGAACTCGAAGGCGAGATCGAATCGCTGCGTCGTTCGGGATCGACCGTGCCGAACAATCTCATGGCGATCCGGGCCGAACTCGCCGCCGGCACCGGACTGAGCGAGAAGGCACTGCCGTTCGCCGCCGAACTCATCGAGGTCGATCCCGATGAGGCCCGATGGACCGGGGCGATCGAACGAGTGCTGCGCCCCATGGCGCTGACCGTCCTCGTCCGCTCCGAGAACCTGACCGCGGTGCGCTCCTGGGTCGATGCGCACCGCATCCGCGGTCGTCTCGTCTTCGAGGAGATACCCGCTCAGGTCCCCGGCCCGCGCCCGGTCGGCAGTGAGAGTTCCCTGGTCAACAAGGTCCGTGTCGCCGACACCGGATTCGGCGACTGGGTGCGATCCACCCTGTCCGAACGCTTCGACTTCGCCTGCGTCGACCATCCCGACGAACTCGACGACCACCCGCGTGCCGTCACCGTCAAGGGACAGGTCAAGACCTCGCGGACCAGATACGAGAAGGACGACCGCCGGCGCATCGACGACCGCAGCCAATGGGTCCTCGGTGACCGGGAAGCCAAGCTCGAAGCGCTCATCGACTCCCTCAAGGAAGCTCAGACGGAGCTGGCCGCCGCCGAGCAGATCGTCGCCGCCGCCGATGCCGAAACCGCCCAGGCACACCGCCGCCGAGGCATCCTCGCCGGCATCCGCGAACAGTCCTGGCGGGATGTCGACCGGGCAGGGGCTGCCGAGGCCGTCGAAACCTTGGAACGGCAGCTGGCCGAACTCGAAGACGCCGACGGCGACCTGCAGCAGGCGATCGGCGCCGAACGTGAGGCGAAGGCGGCCAAGGACGCCGCCGAGACCGCGCGCTCCGAGGCCGACTACGCCCTGCGCCGAGCCGGGGAGGAGTCGGCGAGTCTGCGCTCAGGCATCGAGCGTCTGGAAGACGATGTCAGCGCCGGCCGCATCCCCGAGGTCGACAGCCACCTCGGCGAACAGCTGGATGAGCGGTTCCGCAGGATCCAGCGCGGAATCCGGCGCGACAGCCTCGCCGAGGTGGGCCAGCAGGTTTCGCAGGCGCTGCAGGAGGAGAAGGACCGGGCGCAGGCGGAGGCGAGCCGGGCCGGCCAGTCCGTGACGCGGCTGGCCGCGGAGTTCAAGGCCGCATGGCCGTCGGTGTCGTCCCAGCTCACGGCCGAGGTCGACGACCGGCGCGCGTATCTGGCGATGCTCGACGAGATCGAGGCCCACGGCCTGCCCGATCACGAGAACCGGTTCCGGGAGCTGCTCCAGCAGCGTTCACGCGACCTCATCGGCGAGCTGCTCAACGAGATCCACGCCGCCCCACGCGAGATCGAGGACAGGGTCGCCCCGATCAACTCCTCCCTGTTGCGGTCCCAGTTCGACGAGGACCGCTACCTGCGGCTCAAGGTCAAGACCCGCCGACCGGAGACCGTCAACGCCTTCATCGCCGACCTGCGACTCGTCGCCGCCGGCAGCTGGGGCGAGGACGATATGGAGACCGCGGAGAGGAAGTACGACACGCTGGCCGAGGTGATGCGCCGGTTCGCCTCGAGCGAGCACGTCGACAAGGTGTGGAAGACCCAGTGCCTGGACACACGTCTGCACGTCAGCTTCCTCGCCGAAGAGATCGACGACCACGGCCGCGCGCATGCCACCTACGATTCGGGTGCGGCGATGTCCGGCGGGCAGCAGCAGAAGCTCGTGATCTTCTGTCTGGCGGCGGCGCTGCGCTATCAGCTCGCGGACCCCGACGAGGCGATCTCGAAGTACGGCACGATCATCCTCGACGAAGCCTTCGACAAGGCCGATACCCGCTATACGCGGATGGCTCTGGACATCTTCATCGAGTTCGGGTTCCACATGGTGCTCGCCACTCCGCAGAAGCTGCTGCAGACGATCGAACCCTATGTGGGTGCGGCGACCTCGATCGAGAATCCGAGCCGGCAGAAGACCCTGGCCTCGACCATGGTGTGGGACGAGACGGACCGCGGGAAGGCCGAGGGCTCGGATGATGCGCACGAGCCGGCCGAGGCGCCCGACGGGCGATGAACATGCTCTCCGTCGCCGAGGCCCGCGCTCGGGCGCGCAGCCGTCTGAGCTCGTCCATGGCCGCCTGGGCGGCCGGAGCCGTGGACGTGGTTCGCCTCGAGATCGCGCTCAGACCTCCGACGGAGAAGCAGGTGCTCGCCGACCAGAACGCGGCCGCCGACTGGGCGGCGAGCTGGCGGGCCGTCGAGGAGAAGGCGGATGCCTCGGCGCTGCAGATCGATTGGGAGGACCGCAACTGGGCCCGCATCGGGCGCCAGCGCGTCCCGATCCGACTGCGTCTGACCACCCCCGCCGAGGTGGCCGCCTTCGTCGGCGGCGACACCGCCCGTGACTGGAGGACGCTGCGCGATCGCGCAGCGCTGATCCGGCAGCGGCTCGGTGCTGATGGCAAGGGAGATGCTGACAGGTTCAGCGCCGCAGAACTCGGTCCCGGTGCGGACAGCGACCCGCTAGCCTCGGCGATCCGATCGCAGGCGAAGAGGATCCTGTCGCTGACCGACGGGACGTTCGCCACCGTCATCGACGTCGTCGACTGGCTGCGCAGCCACCATCTCGGTTCCCTGCGACCCCGGCAGCTGCCCATCCGCGGGGTCGACTCGAAGTGGTTCGAAGCCCACCGCAGTCTCGTCACGACGCTGCTGGCCGGGGTCGGGCACGCCGGGGCCGTCACCGTCCTCGACGCCGAACCGAGGCTGCGGCTGCGCATCCTCGATCCGACCGTCGCGGCCGACATGTCCGGTCTCGACGACATCAGCGCGCCGATCTCCCAGCTGAGTCGTCTGCCCCTGGCGCCGAGTGTGGTCTTCGTCTTCGAGAACCTCGAATCCGTGCTCGCGATGCCGACCTGGCCGGGCGCGGCAGCCGTCCACGGCTCCGGCTATGCGGTCGACGGTGTGGCGCGGTTGGCGTGGACCGGACGGGCCCGAGTGATCTACTGGGGCGACCTCGACTCGCACGGGTTCGCGATCCTCAACCGCCTGCGCAGCCATCTGCCCGAGGTCGAGTCCGTGCTCATGGACGAAGCCACCCTGCTCGCGCACGAGGATCTGTGGGTGCCCGAACCGAAGCCGAGCTCTGGCACGTTCCCGGAACTGACCGGCACCGAGGCTCGCGCGCTCGCCCGCATCCGGGCCGCGGGAGACGTGCGGCTCGAACAGGAGCGGATTCCCTGGGACACTGTCCTGGCCCGGCTGGCAGCCGCGGTCGGACAACCGGCGCCGGGCCACCTCGGCGCGGGTATGGACGGTTTCGCGGGAGGGGAGAGCCGCCTCGGCGAGGGGACGGGCCGGTCCGATGAGGAACCGCGCTGAATGGCTCCGCTGACGACCGACAAGCCGCGCGGGGGACTGACCGCGATGTGCATCGCAGAGCTGGTCTGCTGGGGCCTGCTCTACTACTCGCTGCCGGTGGCGGTCACCCCGATCTCGGCGGACATGGGGTGGAGCCACACCACGGTGACGGCTGCTCTGACCGTGGGTCTCATCGTCTCCGCGCTCGTCGGGCCCGCCGTCGGGCGGATGCTCGATTCGCACGGGCCCAGCCTGATCATGGGCGCGGGAACGCTCATCGGCGCCATCGCCTTGACGCTCGTGGCCGCCGCCCCGAACCTCATCGTCTTCTTCCTCGCCTGGATCCTCGCCGGCTTCGCCCAGGCCGCAACGCTCTACCCGCCGGCATTCGCCGTCGTCACCCGCTGGTACGGGGCCGAACGGACGAAGCCGCTGACGACGATCACGCTCGTCGGCGGACTCGCATCGACGGTGTTCGCCCCGATCATCGCCTGGCTCATCGATGAGGTGGGGTGGCGGACGACCTATGTCGTCCTCGCCGGGCTGCTCGCAGTCGTCGTCCTGCCGCTGAACCTGGGCTTCTTCAACAGACGATGGACCGACGAGGCGGCCGCACGCACCGAGAAGCCGAGCCGGGCCGAACTGCGCCGAGTCACCCGCGACCCGCGCTTCCTCATCCTCCAAGCTGCGGTCGCCGTCGCGACCTTCACCCTCTTCGCCGTGACGATCAACATCATCCCGCTCATCATCGAACGCGGTGCGGGGTACAGTCTGGCCGCCGTGGCGCTCGGCCTCGTCGGCTTCGGCCAAGTGGCCGGACGCTTCGGCTATCCCAGCCTGGAGAGGCACACGAACGCCCGCACGCGCACGGTCGTCCTCTTCGCCGCTGGGGCGGCCGGTCTCTGGCTGCTGGCGTTCGTGCCGAGGCCGATCTGGCTGCTCATCGGCATCGCCATGCTCGCCGGGGGAGTGCGCGGGTGCATGACTCTGCTGCAGGCCACCGCAGTCTCCGATCGGTGGGGGACGAAGAACTTCGGTGCCGTCAACGGTGTCTTCGTCGCCCCGATCACTGCCGGCACGGCCCTGGCGCCCGTCGCCGGTCCGGCCCTGGCCGGAGTGCTCGGCGGCTATCCGATGATGGCAGTGGCGATGGCCGGTCTGCTCACAGCGGCGACGCTGCTGTCGGCCAGGTCCTGAAGCACCGTCGGGCCTGGGTCGGGCCCGTGGCCGGTCCCGAAGCGCCGGCCAAGCCTGGGTCGGGCCCGTGCCCGGCCCCGAAGCACCGTCCAGGGGGAAGGCGTAAGGGTTTTCGCGTCAGGGACGTGACGCAGCTCGCGTGAGGAACCGGACAGCCTCGGCGGAGGATTCCGCGGCTAGACTGAAGACGCGGTCAAGGCCTCGCCTCGAGGCAGCCCCTGCCGGGGTTCGCACCAGCGCTTCCCTGGCGTTCGTGTTTCAACGGAAGGAACCACATGCCCACCGTCGCAAGAAACATCGTCGATACTCTCGTGGCCAGTGGAGTGGAGCGCGTCTACGGCATCCCCGGCGACTCGCTCAACGGCTTCACCGATGCGCTGCGGGTCAATCCGCAGCTCGAATGGGTCCACGTCCGCCACGAGGAGGCCGCCTCCTTCGCCGCCAGCGGCGAGGCCGCGCTGACCGGTGAGCTCGCGGTCTGCGCCGGCAGCTGCGGTCCCGGAAACCTCCACCTCATCAACGGCCTCTACGACGCCCAGCGCTCGCGCGTGCCGGTGCTTGCCATCGCCGCCCACATCCCCAGCGACGAGATCGGCTCGAACTACTTCCAGGAGACCCACCCGACGGATGTCTTCCGCGAGTGCAGCGTCTACGTCGAGCACGTCGCCAACCCCGAGCAGATGCCGCGGCTGCTGCGCATCGCCATGCGCGAGGCCATCGAGAAGCGCGGTGTCGCCGTCCTCGTCATCCCCGGTGACATCGGACTGAGCGAGATCGATGCCGCCGCCGAGGTGGTCAAGGCCTATCCTTCCCGCATGATCCCCGCCGAGTCCCAGATCGAGGCCGCGGCAAAGGCGCTCAACAAGAGCAGGAAGACCACGATCCTCGCCGGGGCCGGCACCGAAGGCGCGCACGATGAACTGCTCGCCATCGCCGAGAAGCTGCAGGCGCCGATCGTCCATTCCCTGCGCGGCAAGGAGTTCGTCGAACACGACAATCCCTATGACGTGGGCATGACCGGACTGCTCGGGTTCTCCTCCGGCTACGCCGCGCTCAAGGACTGCGACGCTCTGCTCATGCTCGGCACCGATCTGCCCTACCAGCAGTTCTATCCCGAGAATGCGACAGTCATCCAGGTCGATGTCCGCGGCTCACAGATCGGACGCCGCACCCCGGTGGACATCGGACTGGTCGGCACGGTCGCCGATACCGTCGAGGCCCTGCTGCCGAAGATCACCCCGAACCGCAGCAGCTCCCATCTCAAGGCGCTGACCAAGCACTATGCGAAGACCCGGAAGGATCTCGACGAACTGGCCACGCCCTCGAAGCGGACGATCCATCCGCAGTACCTGACCCGGCTCATCGACGAAATGGCCGATGACGACGCGGTCTTCGTCCCCGATGTCGGCTCACCGGTCGTCTGGGCGTCCCGCTACCTGACGATGAACGGCAAGCGCCGGCTCATCGGCTCCTTCAGCCACGGCTCCATGGCCAATGCCCTGTCCCAGAGCGTCGGCGTGCAGTCGGCCTTCGAAGACCGGCAGACCATTGCGCTCGCCGGCGACGGCGGTCTGGCCATGCTGCTCGGCGAGCTCATCACGCTGACCCAGAACAAACTGCCGGTGAAGACGGTCGTGTACAACAACTCCTCGCTCAACTTCGTCGAGCTCGAGATGAAGGCCGCCGGTTTCGTCACCTTCGGCACGGACCTCGCCAACCCCGACTTCTCCACCATCGCGGAGGCGGTCGGCATCAAGGGCTTCCGGGTCGAGAAGTCCAAGGACCTGCCGAAGGTGGTGCGGGAGTTCCTCGCCTACGACGGGCCGGCCGTCCTCGACGTGGTCACCGAGCGCCAGGAGCTGTCGATGCCGCCGTCGATCACCGTCGAGCAGGCCAAGGGCTTCGCCCTCTACGCCATCCGCACGGTGCTCTCGGGCAAGGGCGACGAACTCATCGACCTCGCCCGGACGAACATCCGCCAGCTCTTCTGAGCCGGCTGCGGGAGGCGCGCCGGCGAGGCCGCCGCGCGGAAGCCGCTGGCGCGGATGCGAAGCGGCCGGCGCGCCGTGTCGTGGAGCGCGGATGCTTCCTGTGGGCGGATCCGCTCTGAAATGCGCGCGGATTTCGTGCTGGATCCACCCGCAGGAGACACGTTTGGTGCGGAAGCGGCCAGCGCTCTCAGCCCAGGGGGTAGGGCGCGAGGGCGCGGGCGGTGACGAGGGCTGCGGTCATGGCTTCGTGGCCCTTGTCCTCCTGGGAGCCCTCCAGCCCGGCCCGGTCGATTCCCTGCTGCTCGGTGTCGCAGGTGAGAACACCGAAGCCCACGGGCCTGCCTGAGTCGATGGCAACCCTGCTCAGGCCGTCGGTGGCGGCCTGGCAGACATAGTCGAAGTGCGGAGTGCCGCCGCGGATGACGACGCCGAGTGCGACGACCGCATCGAAGTGCGGGGCCACTCGGGCCGCGGCGACAGGCAGCTCGAAGCTGCCGGGCACGCGGATCAGCGTGGTGTCTGCTCCGGTCTCGGCGGCGGCGCGCTGGGCTCCGTCGACGAGGCCGTCCATGATCTGCGTGTGCCAGGAGGCGGCGATGATGGCGACGCGCAGGTCGGCGGCGTCGACGGTGAGTTCGGGTGCTCCGAAATGGGCCATGGCTGTGTCCTTCGTTCAGGGCTCCGGTGAGCCGGGTTCGTGGATGATTCGGGGTGCGTGGCTGATGCCGTTCGTGCGTGATTCGGGGCGAGGGTCCGTGAATGCTGAGAGTCGGTGAATGGTGAGGACCCGTCCGCGCAGACTCAGTCTCAGCTGGCGACGGCCCCGGGCGCGGGGGTGCCCGCGACCTCCGGCAGCGCGAGCGCATGGTGCATGCGCTCGCGCTTCGTGGTCAGATAGTGCGTGTTCTCCGGCCGCGCCGCGATCTCGAGCGGCACGACCGCTTCGACCGTGATGCCCAGCTGCTCGAGCGATTCCGTCTTGGCCGGATTGTTCGTCAGCAGCCGGATGCGAGTGAGCCCGAGTGAGCCGAGGATCGCTGCCGCGGCACGGTAGTCGCGGGCGTCGTCGGTGAATCCGAGCTCGCGGTTCGCGTCCACGGTGTCCCTCCCCTGATCCTGCAGCGCATAGGCGCGCAGCTTGTTGCTCAGACCGATCCCGCGTCCTTCGTGACCGGTCAGATAGATCACCGCTCCACCGTGCTCGGCGATGACATCGAGCGCCTGGTCGAGCTGTTCCCCGCAGTCACACCGGTGCGAACCGAAGACGTCCCCGGTCAGGCACTCCGAATGCACCCGCACGAGCGGCGTCGGACCGGCCGAAGTCGTCTCGAGAGACCCGGCGAACACGCCGAGGTGGTCGTGCCCGTCGATCGTGAATGCGCGGGCCCGCAGGTGCCCGTGCTTCGTCGGCAGCGGCACCTCTTCGGTCGACATCAGCTTCTCGTCAGCTGAGTCCGGATCGGCCGGCTTCTCCGTCGCGGGCGATGGGGACCCGGCCGGGCGCCCATCGGTCTGCGGAGCCGCGTCGCGTTCCTCGAGGTAGGCGATGAGCTGTTCGATCGAGACCATCACGAGCTCGTTGTCATCGGCGAAGTCGCGCACCGCATCGAAGCGCATCATCGAACCGTCGTCGTGGACCACCTCGGCGATCATCGCCACCGGTCGGGCACCGGCCAAGCGCGCGAATTCGACCCCGGCCTCCGTGTGGCCGGGCCGCTCCCGCACACCGCCGGACTTCGCGACCAGGGGGAAGACATGACCGGGACGCGAGATCGCGGCGGGATCCGGGTCTGCCGCAGCGAGGACGCGACCGGTCCGGGCGCGCTCGGCGGCACTGATGCCGGTGGTCACACCCACCGCGTCGCAGCTGATCGTGTAGGCGGTGCCCTTCGGGTCTTCGTTGTCGGCGACCATGGGCGGCAGCTGCAGGGCGGCGGCGCGCTCGGCCGTCATCGGGGCGCAGATGACGCCGGAGGTGTGCCGGACGAAGAAGCCCATCGTGGCGGCATCGGCGAATTCGGCGGCCATGATGAGGTCTCCCTCGTTCTCCCGATCCTCGTCGTCGACGACGAGGATGGGCCGACCTGCGGCGATGGCGGAGACGGCGTCTTCGATCGGATCGAGACGGCTGGAATGGGCGACTGATTCAGTCATGATCGACTCCTTGGTGTGTGTTCGTCGCGGGGTGGGGACTCGCCGAGGCTGGCCCCGGGTGGGTCGGGGCGGTGTCGTCGACGGCATGGAAGGACAGGAGGCGGGCGGTGTACTTCGCGAGCACGTCCGCCTCGATGTTCACGGCCGCTCCGATCTCGAGCTCGCCGAAGGTCGTGTGGCTCAGCGTCGCTGGGATCAGCCCGACTTCGACCCATGCGGTGGCCTCAGTGGGTTCGGACACGGCGGTCAGGGTCAGGGACACCCCGTTGAGGGTGATGGAGCCCTTGACCGCGGTCAGCGGGGCGAGTCCGGCAGGGATCGCGATGCGCAGGGTGGACCAATCGGGCCGGTCGGTGCGGTCGACGAGTTCGCCGCATCCGTCGACGTGCCCTTGGACGATGTGGCCGTCGAAGCGTCCCGAGGCGGGAGTGCAGCGCTCGAGGTTGACCCGGTCCGCCGTCTGCAGCCTGCCGAGACCGGTCAGGCGCAGGGTCTCGCCCATGACCTCGGCGGTGAAGAGCCCCGGCTGCTCGGCGTCCTTCCGTCTCGTCGAGGTCAGGCAGACGCCGTTGACGGCCAGGGAGCCGCCGAGCTCGAGGTCGGCGACGAGCTCGCCGGCATCGATGGTGATCTCGGCCGAATCGTTCGTGTATTCGATGGCCTCGACGGTGCCGAGTCCTTCGATGATTCCGGTGAACATATGCCTCCGTGGTGCTGATTGCTGGGTGATGGTGGCCTGGTGCTGATGGCTGGCAGATGTGTGGTCAGCGCTGTGGTGCGGGCCGAGTGACCGGTGCAGGCGGGGCGATCGGCCATGGGCGGACCTGCGCGGTGGACTGCCCGCGGCCGAGCGCTGTCGCTCGGCTGTCCGGCGGCGCAGGGGCCGTGGTGAAATGCAGCAGGAAGTCCGGGCCGAGCCGCGAGACTGCGGGCACCTCGGTGTCGTCGGGGATCAGCCGCAGCGCCTCGCCGAGGGTGTCGATGCCCAAGCCGTCGACACTGGAGCGCCCGGGACCGATGAGCATCGGGGCCTGGTAGCAGAAGACTTCGTCGACGGCTCCGGCGGCGAAGAAGGCGCCGAGGACCCGCGGCCCGCCCTCGACGAGCAGGTGGCGGACGCCTTCGGCATACAGTCGTTCGAGCGCCGCGTCGATGTCGTGGGTGGGCAGCCGGAGAGTGTCCGGGTTGAGCGCGAGGAAGGACTCGGCCGGCAGCGGAGAGGTGCCGAGCACGACCGGTCGCGGCTGGTTCGGCAGCGGGGAGCCGTCGCCGTCGCGCGCGTTGAGACGGGGGTCATCGGCCAGGGCCGTGCCGGTGCCGACGAGGATGGCATCGACGCGGGAGCGGATCTCATGCGCATGGGCCCGGGACTCCGGCGAGGTGATCCACTGGCTGGTCCCGTCCGCGGCGGCGACGGCCCCGTCGAGACTCTGCGCGATCTTCGCCGTGACGAAGGGCCGGAGCTCGGCCATGGTCTGCGCCCACCGGGCGTTGAGGGCTTGGGCGTCCTCCCGGTGCAGTCCCGACCGCACCTGCAGACCCGCCTCGGCGAGGATCCGGCCACCGCCGGAGGCGCGGGGGTTCGGGTCGGGGGAGGCGAAGACGACAGAAGGGATTCGGGCGGCGATGATCGCCTCGGTGCACGGCCCGGTCCGCCCCCGGTGGGAGCAGGGTTCGAGGGTGACGAACAGCGTCGCGGTGCTCAGATCGATGTCGAGGTCGTGGGCGGTGGTGATGACGTCCACCTCGGCGTGGGCGGTCCCGGCTCCCGCATGATGACCGGTCACGATCTGCCCGTCCGCGGTCAGGACAGCGGCACCCACCAGCGGATTGGCCCCGCGGAAGCCCTCCCGCGCAGCGTCGAGGGCGGCCGACATCGCCGTGGATTCGAGTTCGGTGAACTCCGCGTCCAAAAGAAAACCTCCCGAGCCTTCGCCGGGAGGGAGGATATTGCGGGTGCAACCATCAGGGTGTCTCGGATGCGCGCCGGTGCCGTCGAATGCACCGAAACACAGCGGCCGAGGCCACCATGCTCCTCCCATCCAGACTCTGACTGTCGGTTTCGGAATTTCACCGAATCAGCCGCCGGCGCGAAGCTGGCGGGTCGCGGACTGTGACCGCCGGTACGGAATTTCACCGTCCCCGGAACATGTGAGGCCAGGTTAGCACGCCGATCGCCGAGGCGGGAATGGCATCGGTCACAGACCGAGTCCATCGGCCGGTGGGCTGAGCGATTTGCAGGGATGCATAACCTGGGTATATAAATAAGTTATGGATGATGTGGATTCGGCAGAGCTCGTCTCGCGGCTCGTCGTCGTCTCGTCGCGCCTGACTCGGGCGTTTCGGCGAGTGATCGGCAATGAGAACTCCTTGGCGACTCTGCGCGCGCTCGCCGTCGTCGAGCAGTATCAGCCCGTTCGGGTCGGCCATTTCGCGCAGGGGTATCTGAGTTCGCAGCCTGCGGCGACGAAGCTCCTCGCCCGACTCGAGGAGGCGGGTCTCGTGCTCCGGGAGGCGAGTCCGACCGATGGGCGCGCTTCCCAGTTCTCTCTGACCGAGGAGGGCCGCCAGCGGCTGGCCGAGAACCGGTCGATCATGATCGAGCAGATGCAGCCCTATTTCGAATCGCTGTCCCCCGATGAGCGGATGAGCGTCGATCGCGCGCTGGGGCTGGTGTCGGACTTCCTTAAGGACCGCCACCCGGTCGACAGCGCCGAGGAGGCTGTGCAGGAAGCGCCCGTACAGGAAGGTTCCGTGCAGGAGGATTCCGTGCAGGAACGCGACGGGGACGGATCCACGGAGGTCGAGCCCGCCTGATCCGGGCGCGACCGCGAATCACCCACAGATTTCACCACATATCGCACCACAGGGAAGGGGCCGCGGCCACCAGATGAGAGCGTCAACCGACAACGAAGCACCAGGAGACACCGCAGCGGAAGCATCCATTCTGCGTCAGCCGCGAGCCGTATGGGCCGTGGCATTCGCCGCGGTCATCGCGTTCATGGGCATCGGCCTGGTCGATCCGATCCTGCCGGCCATCTCGGCCGAGCTCGATGCCACACCGGCACAGTCGATGCTGCTGTTCACCAGCTACCTGTTCATCACAGGCGGCATGATGTTCTTCACCAGCTTCCTGTCCTCGCGCATCGGCGCCAAGACGACACTGCTCGTCGGGCTCGTCCTCATCGTCGCGTTCTCCGCCCTCGCCGGGTTCTCCGGCACGGTCGACCAGATCATCGGCTTCCGGGCCGGCTGGGGACTGGGCAATGCGCTGTTCATCTCCACGGCGCTGTCGACGATCGTCGGCGCGGCCTCGGGCGGTGCCGATAAGGCGATCATCCTCTACGAGGCGGCCCTGGGCGTGGGCATCGCCACCGGCCCGCTGCTGGGCGGTCTGCTCGGCGGCATGTCCTGGCGCGGGCCCTTCTTCGGCACAGCTGTCCTCATGGCCATCGGCTTCATCGCCATCGTCGTGCTGCTTCCGGGAGGTACGAACTCGAACGGCCCCACCGCCGAGCCGATCAGGCTCAGCGCCACGTTCCGCGCCCTGGCTCGGCCGGGCGTGGCCGTGCTGGGCGTCTCCGCTCTGCTCTACAACTTCGGCTTCTTCATCCTGCTGGCCTACAGTCCCTTCCCCGTCGAGGCGGCCGCCGCGAAGATGGGCATCGAGGAATTCGGTGCCATGGGGCTCGGGTACGTCTTCTTCGGCTGGGGCATCTGCGTGGCAGTCACCTCGGTGTTCGGTGCTCCGCTGCTGACCAAGCGCATGGGCCGTCGCCGCAGCCTCATTGTCACGCTCATCGGACTGGCCGCGCTGCTGGCCGTCATGTCGTTCATCGTCGAATCGTTCATCGGCATCATCGTCTGTGTCGTGATCGCGGGACTGCTGCTCGGCCTGCTGAACACGATCTTCACCGAATCGGCCATGGAGGTCAGCGACCTGCCCCGCCCGGTGGCCTCGGGAACCTACTCGGGCGTGCGCTTCGTCGGCGGCGCAGTGGCGCCGATCGTCGCGGGCTCGGTGTCCGAGTCGATCAGCGCCGGCGCACCCTACCTCTTCGGTGCCGGAGCCGCGCTGCTGTCGGTCGTGGTCATCTCGCTCGGCTGGAAAGCGCTGCGTCGCGTCGACGGACACATCGACGAGACTGCCGTCGACGAGGCCTATGCGCTGACCGGTGGCGATTCCTGAGCCCTGGCTCCCGTGGCCCGGCACAGCGGTGTTGCAGATCTGAAACCGGGTATTCACGTGATCGACGGGTGCGATAAGGCAGAATGGTGATCGCGCTTCCTGATGATCGGCTGAAGGAACCCTGACGATCAGCGGAAGAGTGCCGCCGGAAATATCACCTAACAATGAAGGCCATCATGTCCTACGACGCGAACGCAGCATACAACTCGGGCTCCGGAGCGCCCGGCCAAGGAATGCCAGGCGCCGGGACGCCCGGCGGACAGGGGTACGGTGCACAGGGCTTCGGCGGAGCGCCTCGCGGAGCCGCCAGCCCCGACGACCTCTCGCTCCCGCTCTACGGTGCGTCCTTCGGGCAGGCCATCAAGCGCTTCTTCAAGAACTACACGAAGTTCTCCGGACGCGCCTCGCGCAGCGAATACTGGTGGGCGTACCTCTTTGTGACTCTGCTGCCGGTGATACCCGGGATTCTCTGTGGGATCGGCGTGGGGATGTCGGCGGCATCGGCCTCGATGTCGGCCGCGGACCCCTACGGCATGTCGGCAGGCCCGTCCGGTGGGGCCTTGGCGCTCACCGGGATCGGCGGCATCCTGATGCTTATCATCGGTCTTGCGACGATCATCCCGTACCTGTCGATCTCCTGGCGCCGTCTCCATGATGCGAACTACCCGGGACCGATGTGGTTCCTCCACTTCATCCCCGGAGTCGGGTGGATCATCGTGCTCATTCTGATGGTCATGGAAACCAAGCCCGAGGGCCAGCGCTTCGACGCCTGACCTGCCAGGGTTCGAGGAGTCTGAGCGACCGCGGAGTCGGGGTAACCAGGGTGATCGTCCGGAGGGTCTCCTGACCGCTCGAACCGCCTCGTCGGTGGCAGTCTCCTCCCGCTGTGCGGTCATCACGCCCCGTCCGTGCCATCTCCTCCCGCTGCGCGACCATCACGCCCCGTCAGTGCCATCTGACACCGTTGCATCGGTGCGAGTTGGCATCGGCGGGGCGTTTCGTCTCTCGAAAAGCGGTGCGGAGCGTCAGAGTCGCGAAATGTGATGCTGTGCCTCCGCTGAATTTGCAGAGACCCCCGCGCCGAGCTCGCGGAGACTCACCGGTCGCGCAGAGAGCTCGTCGGCCGGGCAGGAGACTCACCGGTCGCGCAGGGAGCTCGCCGGCCGGGCAGGAGACTCACCGGTCGCGCAGGGAGCGGATGAACGACCAGACCATGGCGGCGAAGACGATCGCCCAGACGGTGAAGCCGACCCAGAACCAGTGCTGACCGATCCACTCGATCGCCGGCACGTGGTCCGAGTTGCCCAGGTACATGCTCGCCACTGCATACATGCCCAGCGGAAAGACCATGCTCCACAGCCCCGCCGAATAGCCCAGCGGTACGCGGTGGCGCAGATGACGCCAGGCCCCGGCCAGCACGAGCGAGGGGATGAGCCACGTGGCGAAGGCCCACAGCAGAGCCGAAGAGCCTCCGACGAGCAGACGCGTCGCATCGAGGAGCGGCGTCGATTCGAGTTCGAGGATCCTGGAGCCCGCAACGATCGAGATCGCCAGCGCGCCCATCGTCACCCAGTACGGGGCGTCGAAGTCCTCCGGCTCCAGTCGGTGCAGCAGCACCCGTACCCCGAGGAAGACCGCGCAGGCGATATAGAGCGCGAGGCCGACCGACCACATCACCACGGCGAGCAGTGACAGGGGCACCACGAGCTGTGGGGCGGTGTTCGTCTTCGGCAGCGCGATGGCCAGGCTCGAGGCCGCGACCGCCACGGACTGTGCCGCGACGACCCAGACGAACCACGTGCCGTTGACCCCGGTGACGACCGGGCGGATGCTCGAGCCGAGCACAGCGGTGAATGGGATCGCATAGCCGAGCACGAGCCACAGCAGGCCTCCGACGCAGAACAGGACCATCGCCACAGGTATGACGCCGAGGCCGACGAGGGCGGTGACGAGGACGTTCGTACCCGCGATGATGGTGAAGAAGCCGAAAGCCCGGTTCGGATCGTGGAGGTCGTGGCGAAGGCCCTGCCGGAAGCGCAGAACCCGCCAGAGGGTGAGCACGATGAAATAGGCGTAGAGCGCGACCGCCACCCAGAACAGCACCGCCGAGATCAGCGCGAGTCCTTTGAACTGTGCGCCGATCGAGACGATGCCCGTGGCCATGACCGAGGCGAAGCAGCCGGGGGCGAGGGTCGCCGGGTTCAGTCCCCAGTCCCTGTGCAGTTGCGAGAGATCGCCGCTGGCTGTGCTCATCCGTTCCTCGTTCTCGTTTCCCTCTTCTCCACCTTCGATACTACGACCCTCGGGCAGGTTGTGCCCTCGGGCCGCCGAGGGACTGTGTGATTGCAGACATTCGCCCGCGTGAGATTCAGAATCGCGGTCGGCTTGATTATAGTTACCTATGGGTAACTTGACCCGAATCGGGGTATGCCGCAACGAGCGCGCCGCAGTGGCGTAGTCTGCTCAGAAACGGGACGTGCGGATGCACCCCAATGCGATCGACCGACGCAGACACAGACGACGCAGGCACAGACGATTGGGAGCCAGGGCAATGGAGAGCACATCGGACACGCTCACCGAGGATGCCGAAACCAGCAGCGATGCGGTCCATCTGCAGGGCTGGGGCATGTCAGGAAAGCAGGGAAGCGTCTTCTCGGGCATCGATCTCGACGTGCCGACCGGCGGCATCGCGATCATCCGCGGCCCCGCCGGCAGCGGCAAGACCTCGCTCCTGCTCTCCATCGCCGGGCGGATGCGCGTCTCCGCAGGGGAGGGCCGCCTCGGCGATCTGGATATCCGGAAGCAGGCCCGCGCCGCCCGCGAGCACGTCGCCGTCGGGCACGTCGAGGGGCTGACCGATCTGGAGAACGACTTCACGGTGGCCCAACACGTTGCCGAGCGGCAGATCATGTTGCAGCCCTGGTACAAGCCGTGGGTGTCGAAACCGTCGCTGCGCGAGGTCATCGGTCTCATCCGCGATACCTTCCGCTCGGCGACCGAGTTCATCGATGAGCTGCCCGAGGGGACCTTCTCGACCGAAGACGCCCGGGAAGCCGACTTCCTCATCGACGCGGACGGTGAGGTGTTCGTCTCCGAGCTGAGCGAGCTGCAGAAGTTCCTCCTCGAGTTCGGACTCGCGAGCCTCAGTCGGCCGCCGCTCATCGTCATCGACAATATCGACTACCTGCGTGAACGCTCCGATCGCGCCCGGGCATGGGCCGGTCTGCTCATCTACCAGGAGCTGCGGAAAACGAGAGACCCGGACAATCCGCTCACGTTCATCGTCTCCTGCGAGGATTCCTCGGAATTCGACATCGCCCTGGAGGCTCTGCAGTCGGAGGTCTCGCCCACCGGGGTGAGCGAACTGCAGCTCAGCCCGCACCAGCCCCCACGCCACTGAGGCCGCCGCACTCCGTGATCCCTTCACTTCGACCCCAAAGGTGATTCTTCGATGTTCTCCCTGCCATGGCTCGAGCTCTCTCGCTTCAAACGGCACGCGATCACCCGTCTGGCGATGATCGTCGTCGCCGTCATCCCCGCCATCTACGGTGGCCTCTACCTCGCCTCGAACTGGTCTCCGACCGACCACCTCGACAAGCTGCAGGCGGCAGTGGTCAACGAGGACACAGGGGCGAAGAAGCCGGACTCCGACGGCGAATCCCTGCACGCCGGCGATGAGCTCGTCGACGAGATCACGCCCAAGGGCGAGGGCGGCTTCGACTGGGAAGAGACCTCTCAGAAGGAGGCCGATGAGGGACTGGCCGAGGGCAAGTACTTCGCCGTCCTCGAGATCCCTTCGGACTTCTCCGAGCAGCTGGTATCCACCGGTGGCGACGATCCGGAGCAGGCAGGGCTCCAGCTGCGCACCGACGACGCCCACAACTTCATCGTCGGCCAACTGGCCGGCACGGTGCTGACCGAGATCAAGTCGAGCCTGAACGAGACCACCACGGCCGAATACGTCTCGGAAGTCTATGTCGGGTTCAACGACATCCACTCCCAGACCGAGAAGGCCGCCGACGGAGCCTCGCAGCTCAACGACGGCTCCATCGAACTCCACGACGGCACCGGCGAACTCGTCGACGGCACGACCGAACTCGACAAGGGCGTCGGCACTCTGCAGAAGGGCATCGGCGACCTCGACGACGGAGCCGGCGAACTCGTCAAGGGAAGCGGCGACCTGAAGACGGGCGCGGACACCCTGGCGAAGTCCACCACCGAGGCGAAGAACGGTTCGAAGGACCTCGCCGACGGGGCCGGCCAGGTCGCCGACGGCACCTCGCAGCTGCGCGACGTCGCCGATGAGACCACCGGAAAGGCCGAGGATCTCAAACGGAAGGCCGACGACCTCGTCGACGGTGCCCGGCCCAAGCTCGAAAGGGCCGAAGGCGACTTCGACGATGCCCGCACCACCGTGCGCGGGGACATGGACGACCGGATCAAGCAGCTCCAGGAGGACTACCCGGACGATCCGAACGTGCAGCGGCTCGCCGAGGACATGAACGGACTCGGGGACGACCTCGACTCCGCTCATGAGCGCGCCTCCGATGCCAAGGACGAGGCCAAGAAGCTCGAGGACCCGGTGACGAAGGCCGTCGACGACGTCATGGCGAAGATCAAGGCCGCCGACAAGAAGATCGGGCAGCTCGACGACGGTGCGCAGCAGGTCTCGACGGGAGCCGATGACCTGCACTCCGGCCTGGTCAAGCTCGATGCCGGAGCGGGCAAACTCGCCACAGGTGCCGGTGATCTCAATGACGGAGCCAAACAGCTCAAGGACGGCACCTCCCAGGCGAAGACTGGCGTCGGCGACCTCAAGGACGGCTCTTCGCAGCTCGTCGACGGGTCGAAGGAGCTCGACACCGGCGCCGGCAAGCTCGTCGATGGCTCCGGCGAGCTCTCCGACGGCCTCGAGGAGGGGCTCAAGCAGATTCCGACCTATGACAAGAACGACCGCGACCACCGCTCGGACGTCGTCGCCGTGCCGGTCGATGCCGATAAGGTCAAGGACAACGCGGTCGACGCCTATGGTGAGGGCCTGGCGGCCTTCTTCGTCTCCCTGGCGCTGTGGATCGGCGGAATGATCACCTACATGGTCATCAACGCCATCCCGTATCGCGCTCTGGCGTCATCGGCGAAGTCCACGCGCATCGCCTGGGCCGGCTATGTGCCCGGTCTCCTCTTCGGCATCGCCCAGGTGGCCGTGCTCTACCTCGTTCTCACCTTCGCGCTCGACTTCTCGGCCGGCGCCTGGCTCTGGACCCTGCTGTTCTCCATCCTCGTCGCCGCGAGCTTCCACTCCGTGCATCAATTGTGCGTCGCGGCGCTCGGGGGAGTGGGCAGACTCATCGCCCTGGTGCTGCTGATGATCCAGATCGCCTCGGCCGGAGGGACCTATCCGGTCCAGACGGCACCGGGGATCTTCCAGATCATCTCACCGTTCCTGCCGATGACCCATGCGGTCAACGGACTGCGCACGCTCATCGCCGGCGGCGATATGTTCATCGCGGCGCAGTCGGCGGTGGTCCTGCTGTTGATGACGCTGATCTGCCTGGCCGCGACCGTCGTCGTCTGTTCCCGCAAGCGCATGGTCACACTCACTCAGCTCCACCCGAGCCTGAGTCTGTAGGCGGCCAGGGCGCGTCCGCCCGATGCGGGCTCGAGGCGTCGTCTCCTGCGGCGCTCTCTCCCGAGAACTGGTCACGTTCGGATACCGGATCGCCGATTTCGTATCCGAACGCGACCAGCTCTCGCTGTGTTCAGTGCCGCGACAGACGACGGCGGTGGAGGGTCGAGAGCCCGGGGGACCTGCGAGCTGGACGAGCCAGCCGCCCTACCCGAGTGCCAGCCGGACGGCGAGGATGATGAGCACGATCGCGATGAGCACATCGAGGACCTGCCACACCCGGGGCCGGGCCAGATAGCGGGAGAGCCCGCGGGCGCCGTAGCCGATGCCGAGGAACCAGGTGATCGAGCCGAGCATCGCGCCGATCGTGAACGGCCCGACGCCGCCGGGTCCCTGCTGGTTGGCGAGGTTTCCGAGCATTACGACGGTGTCGAGATAGACGCCGGGGTTGAGGAACGTCAGGGCCAGCGTGGTCACGATCACCGACTTCAGGCTGCGCTGATGCGTGTCCGCCTCGAGCCCCGACGCCGTCCTGGCAGATCTCAGGCTGCTCCACGCGAACCACAGCAGATAGGCCACGCCCAGCCACCGCAGGACCTCCAGGGCCCACGGGGCGAGGAGGACGATCGCCCCGATTCCCACGGTTCCCGCGCCGATGAGCAGCACATCGGCGAGGATGCAGATCCCGACGACGACGCCGAGGTGCTCGCGCCGGATCCCCTGCCGGAGGATGAGCGCGTTCTGCGGCCCGACGGCGATGATGAGCGACCAGCCGGTGAGCATTCCGGTGATGAGATGAGCGAGCACGGCTTCAAGAGTAAGGATCGCCGGGAGATAAGAAAAACAACAGAATATGCAATTGATGCACAATTGCTTCATGAACATCGACCATGTCAAAGCGCTCGCCGCCGCTGTGGACGAAGGCACCGTCGAAGGTGCGGCCTTCGTCCTCGGCATCACCGCCTCGGCGGCCAGCCAGCGCATCCGCACACTCGAGACCCGCCTCGGGCAGGTGCTCATCCGGCGTACGAATCCGATCACCGTCACCGAGGCTGGGCAGGCCATTCTGCGCTATGCACGGCAGGTCGAGCTCCTCGAATCCGAAGCGCTCGACCGGCTGCACGGCATCGATGCCGATGCGCTCGGCGCGGATGAGGCCAGCGGCCGACGGCGCGAGCCCACAGTGCTGCGGATCGGCGTCAACGCCGATTCGATGGCGACGTGGTTCCGCCCCCTCTTCGCCGAGGCGGCCGGCTGGGACGACGTCGTCGTCCGCATCGAAGTCGTCGATCAGGACAAGGCGCTGCCGCTGCTGGCCTCGGGGGAGGTGCTGGGCACGATCACATCGGCGGAGACAGGAGGATACGGGACGAAGGTCGATGAGCTCGGGACGATGCGGTATGTCGCCGTGGCAGAGCGGTCGCTGCTGGAAAGGCATGCCGCAGAGGGTGATCCTGACCTGACGCAGCTGCCGATGGTGAATTTCGGACAGGACGACGACCTGCAGTTCGAGTTCCTCCGTCGCTGCGGCATCGCTGCGAGGCCGCCGATCTCGGTTGTGCCGGGTTCGGCGGAATTCGCGGCTGCAGTCGCCGCCGGCCTCGGCTGGGGGATGATTCCGGTGATGCAGCTCGAGGCGCTCGATGCCGACCTCGTGGAGATCGGTGAGGACCCGCACATCGACGTTCCGCTGTACTGGCATCATTGGACGCTCGCTTCGGACAAGCTCTCCCGCCTCACCGAGGCATTGCGGCGCGCGGCTGCCGCCATGTGCTGAGCCGAGGCCTGGGAGTGCGGTGCGCTCAGGTGGTCGAAACAGGCTGATTCTGCCTGCTTAGGTGGTCCAAATGGGATGAATTTTTCGCAAGAGATCCTGCCCATTTAGCCCACCCAAGGTGTCTGGGGTGCCGATTCGCCTGCCCAAGCGCCCACACTCCGGAAGATCAGGGGGCCCAGAAAGTCAGGGGTCCAGAAGGTCAGGGGGCGAGGATCCTGCCGATCGTCCACTTGGCCTGCTTATGGCAGGTGCGTCAGTGCCTCGGCCTAGACTGGCCCCATGACGGAAAGCGCCCCGACATCCCCGCCGGTCCCTGCCGCCCATGACGACTTCACCGCCGAGGCCCAACGGATCCTCACCGAGCTCACCGCGAATCCGGACGCGCAGTTCCGCGAGGGGCAGCTCGAGTCGATCCGCGACCTCGTGCAGTTCAAGAAGCGCGTCCTCGTCGTCCAGCGCACCGGATGGGGCAAGTCCGCGGTCTACTTCGTGGCCACGCGGATGCTGCGCTCGGCAGGAACCGGCCCGAGCCTCATCATCTCCCCGCTGCTGGCGCTCATGCGCGACCAGATCGCAGCGGCGCAGCGTGCCGGAGTCCGCGCCGCCAGCCTCAACTCATCGAACGTCACCGAATGGGACTCTGTGCTCGACGACCTCAGGGCCGGCAGCCTCGACGTCCTCCTCGTCTCCCCGGAGAGGCTGAACAATCCGCAGTTCCGTGATGAAGTGCTCCCGCAGCTGCTGTCCTTCCTCGGCCTCATCGTCGTCGACGAGGCCCACTGCATCTCCGACTGGGGGCACGACTTCCGTCCGGACTATCGACGCATCGGTCGCATCCTGGCCGAGCTGCCCATGAACACCCCGGTGCTGGCCACCACCGCCACGGCCAATTCGCGGGTGGTCACCGATGTCGCCGAACAGCTCGGGGAACACACGACGGTCGTCCGCGGCGAACTCGCCCGCGACTCCCTGCGCCTCGGCGTCCTGTCCGACCTCGACGCCAGTGCTCGCATCGCTTGGCTGGGCTCCCATCTCGCCGATTTCGCCGGATCCGGGATCATCTACACACTCACCGTCAGCGCCGCCGAGGACATCACCCGGATGCTGCGCGACCAGGGCTACGAGGTCCGCGCCTATACCGGTCGGACCGATGCCGAAGAGCGTGCAGAACTCGAGCAGCAGCTCAAGGACAACCGCCTCAAGGCGCTCGTGGCCACCTCGGCGCTGGGGATGGGCTTCGACAAGCCCGACCTCGGATTCGTCATCCACATCGGCGCACCGTCCTCGGCCGTGGCCTACTACCAGCAGGTCGGCCGTGCCGGCCGCGCCACTGACTCGGCCGATGTGCTCCTGCTCCCCGGCCCCGAGGATGAGCAGATCTGGGAGTACTTCGCCACCGCCTCGATGCCGAACCAGAACGATGCGAACGCCGTGCTCGCCGCCCTGGCCGAGGCGGACGGCCCCCTTTCCGTGGCCCGCCTGGAGACCCTGGTCGGAACCAAGCGCTCCCGGCTCAACCTGCTGCTCAAGACCCTCGAGGTCGAAGACGCCGTGTCCAAGGTGCGCGGCGGATACATCTCGACCGGTCAGGGATGGACATACGATCGGGAGCGCTACGAGAAGGTGGCGGCTGTGCGGGCCGACGAGGCGCAGGCCATGCTCGACTACGAGGCGACCGAGCAGTGCCGGATGGAGTTCCTCATCCGGCAGCTCGACGACCCCGATCCGCGCCCCTGCGGCCGGTGCGACAACTGTGCAGGCGCGTGGTTCTCATCCGAGATCTCCGAGGAGCAGCGCCGGGCTGCGGTGGGGAACCTCCACAAGATCGGCCTGCCCATCGAACCGCGCAGCACCTGGCCGAGCGGACTGGCCAATATCGGCGTGCCGCTCAAGGGGCGCATTCCGGCCGAAGAGCTCGCCGAGGAGGGGCGTGCGATCGCACGCCTGAGCGACCTCGGACAGGGGCAGACACTGCGGTCCTTCCTCGCCCCCGACGCTCCCGATGCCGAGGTTCCGGCACAGATCGGCAAGTGGTGCCTCGAGGTGCTCGGGCAATGGAATTGGGACACCCGCCCCGAGGTGGTCGTGTCGATCCCGAGCGCCCGTCGACCCGTGACCGTGCGGTCCCTGGCCGCGAACCTCGCATCGGCCGGTCGTCTCGTCGACGGCGGTGAGCTTCTGCAGGTCGGCGATCACGGCACCCCGGACGTCAACAGCGCCTTCCGCGTCAAGGACCTCTTCGAAGCCTTCGTCGTACCGCCCGAGGTCGAGCAGGCAGTGTCCGGCAAGTCGGTGCTGCTGGTCGATGACGAGGTGGTGTCGCGGTGGACGATGACGATCTGCGCGCGCCTGCTGCGCCGGGCAGGAGCAGCTTCGGTGCTGCCGTTCGCACTGGCTCTTCGAGCTTGACGCAGACGGCGGACTCAGCGGGCCAGGCGCAGGTCCCTGGCCAACCTCGGTGTTGACCGGCGCCCGACCTGCCGGGTCCAGGTCGACCAGGGGTAGGACAGGCGGACGTGGAAGTAGTTGATGTACTCGACGACGGCGAACAGCCAGACGAAGACGATGAGCACACTGCTCAGGCTCGACCCGGGCCAGGCGGCGACGATGCCGATTCCGCAGCCGAAGAGCACGATCGGATCGAGCACGCGCAGCCCCCGGAAGAGGCGGTCGGCACCGCGCGGAATCGTCTCCGGCAGGTGGTGCCGGGCGAGCAGCCAGTAAGTCCCGGCCTGGACGAGGACGAAGATCAGCGGTGACAGTGCGAACCACAAGGCGGCTTCGGCGCCGTCCGCGGCCACGAATGCGAGGTTCGACGGCACAACGGCGAAGACGGCCGCGGCGACGAACTCCCCGAGCCCGAGGCTGAGCAGGCGCCGCCGCAGTGGCCGGAAGCGGTCGGCGGCAGCTTCGGCGTCCGTCACGGGTTCTGCTGCAGCTGGAACGTCGCCCCTTCCGGATCGGTGACCGTGACGATGCGCCCGTACGGGGAGTCTTCGGGGCCGTCGAGCACCTTGCCGCCGAGCTCTGTAACCTTCGACGCCGCCGCATCGGCGTGTTCGACGTTGAAGTAGGTGCGCCAGTAGGAGTTCTGGACCCACTCTCGGGCATCGCAGATTCCGGCCACGGCATCGTCGCCGGCGCCGTGCGTGGAGTAGGGGAAATCTCCCATCGGGGTGATCTCGAAGGAGAACACGTGGCCGTAGAACTCGTTCGCGGCCGAGTAGTTCACGGTTATGAGCTCGAACCAGACGGGCGTGCCCGGCGTCAGAGGTGTGTCGAAGCCGGAGAACTCTCCGGGTTGCCACATGCCCACACCGGCACCGGTGGGATCGGTGATGACGGCCATCTGTCCCAGCGGCCCCACGGCCATGGGCTCGGCGACGGGGGCGGCACCGGCTTCGAGCGCCTTCGCATAGACGTCGGAGATGTCCTCAGTGTGGAGATAGGTCGTCCACGTCGCTGGGATCATCGGATTCGGGGTGCCGTCCATGTTGAGCGCGCGCATGGCACCGCCGATGGTCACTCCGTCCTTCGTGATCATGTTGTAGTGGCCGAAGTCGGGCCCCTGGTCGTTGAACTCCCATCCGAAGATCTGCGAATAGAAGTTCGTGGTCGACTCGAACTCATGGCATGTGTAGTCGATCCAGACGGGCTGGCCCTCGCGGGGGTCGGCAGGCATTGCGGCTCCTCTTCATTGTGGTTGTCTCGGCCTGGGTCTCATCGGCGCCGGCGTCCGTTTCCCTGGTGGTTCGCCTAGTGCCAGTTCCGGGTGAAGTCTGCGAAGCAGTCCTGCAGCGCCGCCTGGAGCAGGGGCCCGAAGGTCACACGCTTGACGCCGAGATCGGCGACCTGGGACAGGTCGAGCTCATCGGGGATCGCGCCCTTGATCGGGTGCGCGGTGACATTGAGCGGCAGCGTGACCTCGGACAGGATGGTCGTGAGGGTTTCGGTGTCGGGGATCGCGACGGGGTAAAGCGAGTCCGCACCGGCCTCGGTGCACAGCTTGAGACGGCGGATCGCCTCGGCGACGGGGTCGTCGAACTGTTCGGCATTTTTGAATACATCGGTGCGGGCGTTGATGACGACGTGCACGCGCTGGGCCTCGGCGGCCTGCCGCAGGCTCCAGATGTACTCCGCATGCTCCTCGGCGCTGCGCATGCTTCCGCGGCTGTGGACGGTGTCCTCGATGTTCACCCCCACTGCTCCGGCCTCGAGGAGACCGGCGATGAGATCGGGGGCGGGGGTGTCGTACCCGGATTCGAGGTCCGCGGTGACCGGCACATTCACCGAGGCGGTCACTCGCGAGATTCCGGCCAGTGCCGTCTCGAGGGACATCGCCTCACCGTCGGCGGACCCGAGGGAGTCCGCCAGGGGATGGGAGCCGATGCTCAGGGCGTTGAAGCCCACCTTCACCATCGCTCGAGCCGACCAGGCATCCCAGACCGTCGGCAGGACGAGCGGTCCGCGCTGGTGGTGTCCTTCGAGCAGGGTGAAAGCACGTTCGGCGAGCACGCTGTAGTCGGTCATGATGACTACTGTTCCACCCCGCGGGTGCGACACGCCAGGGATCGGCCTGGTTCACCCGAAGGTCTCAGGGTGGCACGTTGGTACCATGAGCGTCATCCGAGGTCGTCGCACGGAAGGGGCGAGGTGACCGGTTCGGGCACCATTCGCGTTTCGCCCAAACCTGAGCGGGTCTGGGCACTGCTCGCCGTGCTCGCCGCACTGCTCGCCGTTCTCATCGAGATTCCCGCGGCACTGGCTTCCGAAGGCACCTATTCGTTCGTGCAGCAGTCGATCAGCCACCTCGGAATGACAGGATGCGGGGAGTGGGGTGACTCCGAGCCTCTGATCGAGGTGTGTTCGCCGGCCCACCCCCTCGTCAACGGCGTCTTCATCCTCGCCGGTTCGATGCTCGCGGTGATCGCGGTCGTCTGGCACGACTGGATCGCCCCGACAGCCTGGGGCAGGTGCGGGTCCTTCCTGCTCGCCGCCGGTGGGATGCTTCTGGCCGGAACGGGAATGGTCCCGGCCGACGTGGACCCCACCATGCACGCGGCGCTGGGCTTCGGAGGTGCCGTGGTCGAGAACCTCGGCCTGCTCACGGTCGGCATCGCGATGACCAGATGGTCGAGGGAACGCTGGATCGGGCCCGTCGAGCTGGGCGGACTGACGATCGGTCTGGCGGCGTTCGGATTCGCCGGAACCCTGCTCATGGCCGCTCCGGATGGTTGGGGTCTGCCGGTCGGGATCATCGAGCGGGTCGCCGCCTATCCATTCCTCGCCTGGTTCGTCCTCGCCGGATGGATGCAGCTGCGTGATGCCTCGAGGCGGCACCGCGACCTGGACGGTCGACGGCGCTAGTCCACGAGGACACGGGGAACGGCCTGATGGAATGCCCTCAGGGAACAACGTTTCACGACCCGAAACAGAGTCCTCAGAGCCGCGGGGTCCGCGGAGGCGCCTCGCGTCGGTCCCCGGTGGCCTCGAAGGCCGCGGCGATCTCGATGAGTGCGTTGTCGTCCCAGCCGCGTCCGGCGATCGTCAGGCCCACCGGGATCCCCGTATCGGCCATCGTGCCCATCGGCACCGTCACCGATGGGATGCCGAGGTGCCGGGGGACGAGATTGCCGTTGGCGACCCAGGTGCCGTTGCGCCAGCCGAGGTCCGCCGAGGCCTCGTCGACATCCATGTCGGCCGGGCCGACATCGGCCATGGCCGGGAAGATCACCGCATCGAGCCCGAGTTCGTCCATCCACTTCTCGAGATCGAGCCGGCGGGTCTCCTCGAGTCCGCGCACGCCCGTTTCGAGCTCTGGGATCTCGGTGAGCGACGAATAGCCGTTGGTGCGCACCTGCTCGGGGTAGGTCGCGATGTCGTCATCGAAGCCGGTGTACCGGTCGGGCAGTGCGCCCTGAGGATGCGGGAAGATCTGCTGTCCGTCGACCTGGGTGAGCGAGCTGAGCTTCGGGTCCCCGTTGGCGGCAAGGAAATCGTCCCAGGCCCAGGAGGAGAGGTCGTTGAGCTCGCGATCGAGGTAATCGGAGCTGACGAGTCCGCGGGTGCGGATCGTCGGCGCTCCGAGACGATCGCCCTCGTAGTTGCTCACGACCGGGAAGTCGGTCTCGACCACCTCGGCGCCGGCGGCCTCGAGGTCACGACGAGCGGCCTCCCACACCTCCATCACCGAGGCGCGGGTGTCGATCCGCTGACCGGTCGGTCCGCCGATCCCTCCGTGAGGATTCGTCCCGGCCTCGGGGTCGGCGTTGATGTACATCCGCGGCACGCCGAGGCGCCTGCCGGCCAGAGCCGAGGCCGCGGCCCGGGCGTCGGTCGGCAGCAGGGCCGCATAGGAATCCGGGCGCACAGCGCTCGCCGCCGGGATCTCGACCCAGGGCTGGACGCGCCAGAAGTCGCCGCGGGCCTCGGCGTCGTCGGCGACGATGACATCGAGGACCTCGCACAGGTCGGCCATCGTGCGGGTGTGGGGGACGACCACGTCCATGGTCGGCACGAGGGGCCAGTTCCCGCGCACGCTGATCACTCCGCGTGACGGGGTGTAGGCGATGAGCGCATTGTGCGAGGCCGGGGCTCGCCCGGACGACCAGGTCTCCTCGCCGAGGCCGAAGGCCGCGAAGCTCGCCGTCGTCGCCGTGCCCGACCCGTTCGATGACCCCGAGGCGAAGGCGCTGGTCAGCCACTCCGCATTGTACGGGCTCTCGGCGCGACCGTAGAGGCCGCGCTGCATCCCTCCGTTGGCCATCGGGGGCATGTTCGTCAGTCCCAGGCAGATGGCGCCGCCGGCGCGCAGGCGCTCGATCGTGAACGCGTCCTTCTGCGCCACGAGATCGGCGAATGCCGGGGAGCCCGAGGCGACGGTCAGGCCGGCGACCATGTAGCTGTCCTTCGCGGTGTACGGGATCCCGTCGAGGGGGCCCAGTGTCTGTCCCGCGGCGCGTCGCTCATCCGAGGCGGCCGCCTCGGCGAGTGCCTGCGGATTCTCCACGATCACGGAGTTCAGCTTCGTCTGCGTGTCGGGGCCGTCGAAAGCCGCGATCCGATCCTGGTAGGCCTCGACGAGCTCCACCGAGGTGGTGCTGCCGTCTTCGAGGGCGGTGCGCAGTTGGGCGATCGAGGCCTCGACTGCATCGAACTTCGTCATGCTCATCCTCCGTGCACTCGGCGGTGCGTGCGCGTTGCGATTGTCTGCTCTGCCCAGGGTAGCGTCGACAGGGGGTCGGCCGGGCTGCGGAATCCGTCGCCCCGGCCCCGGAACAGATTTCTACTGGTTGTAGAATGAAGGTGGAGACGGTCTCCGAGCAGTTCCCCACTGAGGCAGTCGCGAGGAAGTGATGGCATGCCGCGAAGAGTGAACGATTTTCGAGGGTTGGCCGAGGTCAGCCGGGTCAAGCTCCTCGGTGCTGTGCAGAACCGGCCGGGAAGCCGGCTGAAGGAGCTCGCCGACGAGGTCGGCCTCCACATCAACACCGCCAGGGACCATCTGCGGATCCTCATCGAGGAGGGCTTCGTCTGTCTCGAGCCCGCCGCGACCGGCACGCGCGGGCGACCTCCGATGGTCTATCGGCCCGTGGACGCTCCCGAGATGAATGAAGCTGCTCGTGAGCGCATCGACCGTGCCCGGGAGCACCGGCAGGTGCTGCGGAGGCTGGCGAACGGCGATGGCACGCAGCCGGCGGCACTCGATGAACTGGGCGATGACGCCGGGGCGCAGTTCGATGTGCTCTATGAGCACCTCGATGATTCGGGGATGGAGCCGATGGTCGACGAGGAGGAGATGCTCATCTCCCTGGCCCCGTGTCCGCACTATCGGATGGTCGGCGACGAGCGCGAGATCGCCTGCGCGATCCACGCGAATCTCGTCCGCAGCCTCCTCAGCCAGGTGCCCGGCCCGCTCGAGCTCGATCGTCTGCTGCCGTTCACCTCGGCGGACACCTGCCAGATCCTGCTGCGCGATGCCGATTGCCCGGGTGCCGCGATCCCGCAGGAACCGGAAGCCGGATCGGGCGCCGAGTCCGAGCGGGACTCCGAGCCCAGGCAGGGCCCTGAGCCGGGTTCGGACCCGGACGACGGCTCTCAGTAGTCGATGCGCTCCCAGCCGCGGCGCTCCGGCTGGGTCTGCCGGTCCTTCGAGCGGTAGATGATGTACGGCCGTGTGATGTAGCCCAGCGGCGCGGCGAACACATGGACGAGTCGGGTGAAGGGCCACAGTGCGAAGATGAGGATCGCGGCCATGACATGGATCTGGAAGCCCAGCGGCGCCTGCGCCATGAGCGCGATGTCGGGCTGGAACATCCAGAACTGGCGGAACCACACGGACACGCCCTCACGGTAGTCGTAGTCGCTGAGCGCCGAGTCGAAGATCGTCGAGTACACCCCGGCGAGGATGACGATTGCGAGCATGAGGTACATGAGCTTGTCGAGTCGGGTCGTCGCCCCGAAGACGCGGTTGTTCGTCCGCCTGCGGTAGATGAGCAGGGCGAGCCCGCCGACCGTCGCGGCCGCGGCGCCCAGGCCCACCGTGATCGCCATGAAGTGGTACATGTGGTCGGTGATGCCCACGGCGGAGGTCCACGACTTCGGAATCCCGAGGCCGATGACGTGACCCAGGAAGACGAAGATGATGCCGTAGTGGAACAGCGGTGAGCCGATCCGCAGCAGCTTCGATTCGTAGATCTGGGTCGACCTCGTCGTCCATCCGAAGCGGTCGCGACGGAAGCGCCAGACATGGCCGAGGACGAACACGGCCAGCGCCATATAGGGGATGATCACCCACAGGAACGTGTCCAGCACTGTCGGTGAGTTCATGATCGCTCTCCTGTCACATCTGTCAGCGGAATGAAGGTGTGCTGCCCGCCGCTCCCACAGCCGCCCGCGGCCTGTGCCGAGCCGGGCGACATCGCAGCGCCCGCCGCCATCGCCGCGGTCATCTCGGCCGCGCTCGGTGGAGCGTCACCGTAGCCGCCGAGTCCGTCGAGGCCGACGGTCTCGGTGGCCGGGCCCTCGGCGGCCAACCGTTCGACGGCGTGGATGTCGTCGCCGTCGAGGGCGGGCAGGGTGGCGCAGACGGCGCGGATCGTGCCCGCCCAGGGGGAGTCGATCTCGGTCAGGTGCAGGCGCAGCAGCTCGATCCCGGCCCGGTTGGACAGCAGGATCCGCACGCCTGCGTCGAGATCGTGCCCGGCGGCGAATTCGAGGACGTAGGTGAGATGGTCCGGCAGCTGCGTTTCGTCCATGTCCAGACCCGCCGATCGGTAGATGTCCTTGATCTGCAGCAGCGCCTGCCCGCGCTTGCGCGTGTCCCCATTGGAGAAATAGGTGAGGAACAGGCAGCCGCGACGCCGCGTGTCGAAGGTTTCGACATAGTCTGCACGCAGTTCGATGGGATCGGCAGCGCCGAGGTGGCCGATCGTCGCGTCAAGATCCTCACGCAGGTTCTTCGGCACGTCCGCTCGGTCGAGGACGGCCGAGATCTGCGGCAGCCTCTGCAGCGCCTCCTCATCGGGATAGTCGATGAGCCAGGAGGCGGCGGCATAGACGGCGCGCAGAGCCTGGCGGCTCACCCCCGGCGCGGTCTGCCCGCCGGACTCGGCGTGCACGGCGGCGCGTTTCGTCCACTTGGACAAGAACTTCAGCGGTCGGTACATCTCAGGCTCCGGCCGGTCCGTCGATGGTCGGGAACAGCCCGGTCGGACGTCCCTTCCCGTCCCAGTTGAGCAGGTTGAGCCGACCGCGCAGATGCGAGCGTTCTCCCTCGTCCTCGGCGCTGCGTTCGGCCAGCGGGTCCGACATCCCGGAGGTGCCCGCGAAGCCCCTGGAGGCGATGTCGGGCATCTCGCTCATCCCGGGCCCGCCTTCGGCGTTGAGCGGGCAGTCGGAGCCGATGCCCTCGAGGCTGTGTGCCTGCTCCGAGTGACCGGCGGGGATGACGTAGCGTTCGTCGTACTTCGCGATCGCCAGCAGCCGGTACATGTCCTCCATCTCCTCGGGCTCCATGCCCACCGAGTGCGGGATGCGCTGATCGGGTTCGACACCCATGTTGATGTCGCGCATGAACGCTCGCATGGCCGCCATGCGCCGGAGCACATCGGCCACGACATCGGTGTCCCCGGCGGTGAAGAGGTTCGCGAGGTACTCGATGGGGATGCGCAGCTCGTCGATCGCGGCGAAGAGGTTCACCGCGTTCTCCGCGTCGTAGCCGGTGTCCTTGACCACGTCGACGACCGGCGACAGCGGCGGGATGTACCAGACCATCGGCATCGTCCGGTACTCCGGATGCAGCGGCAGCGCGAGGTCGTAGTCCTTGATGAGCTTGTACACCGGGGAGCGCTGAGCCGCCATGATCCAGTCGTGGGGGATGCCCGCCTGTTCGGCGGCGTTCATGACATCGGGATCGTGCGGGTCGAGGATGAGATCCTTCTGGGCTGCGAAGAGGTCCTTCTCATCGGGCACCGAGGCCGCCTCGGTGACACGATCGGCATCGTAGAAGACCAGCCCGATGTAGCGCAGGCGGCCGACGCAGGTCTCCGCGCACACGGTGGGTTCGCCGTTCTCGATCCGCGGGTAGCAGAACGTGCATTTCTCGGCTTTGCCGGTGCGGTGGTTGAAGTAGATCTTCTTGTACGGGCAGCCGGAGATGCACATCCGCCAGCCGCGGCAGGAGTCCTGGTCGACGAGGACGATGCCGTCCTCCTCGCGCTTGTAGATCGCGCCCGAGGGGCACGAGGCGACGCAGGAGGGGTTGAGGCAGTGCTCGCAGATGCGGGGCAGGTAGAACATGAAGGTCTCTTCGAACTCGAGCTTGACCTTGTCCCCGATCGATTTGAGCATCGGATCGAGATCGCCCTTGGCATAGGTGCCGCCCAGGTCGTCGTCCCAGTTGCCCGACCACTTGATGTCCATGCGCTCGCCGGTGAGCAGGGACTTCGGCGGTGCCGTGGGGATGTGCTTCTGTTCGGGTGCCGAGAGCAGATTGTCGTATTCGTAGCTCCAGGGCTCGTAGTAGTCCTCGATGCCCGGCAGCTTCGGGTTCGAGAAGATGGACGCGAGCTTCTTGAGCTTGCCGCCGGCCTTGAGCTTGAGCCGGCCGTTCTTGCTCAGCGCCCAGCCGCCCTGCCACTTCTCCTGATCCTCGTAACCGCGCGGGTAACCCTGACCGGGTCGGGTCTCGACATTGTTGAACCACACGTATTCGGTGCCCTTGCGGTTCGTCCACGCCTGCTTGCACGTGACCGAGCACGTGTGGCAGCCGATGCATTTGTCGAGGTTCATCACCATCGCCATCTGCGCCATGATTCTCATCAGTATGCCTCCTGTTCCCGAGTCGGTGTCCGCTGCTGGTCGTCGGTGGGTGCCATCGCTGTTCAGTACTCCACGTTCTGGTTGGTGCGACGCCGGATCACGGTCACCTCGTCGCGCTGGTTGCCTGTCGGGCCGTAGTAGTTGAATGCGAAGGACAGCTGCCCGTACCCACCCACGAGGTGGGTCGGCTTGATCATGATCCGGGTCAGGGAGTTGTGGATGCCTCCGCGCTGTCCGGTCGTCTCCGTGAGCGGAACGTTGACCGTGCGCTCCTGCGCGTGGTGCATGAACGCCGTGCCCTGCGGCATCCGGTGGGACACGACCGCACGGGCGGCGACGACGCCGTTGCGGTTGATCGCCTCGATCCAGTCGTTGTCGGCGATGCCGACGGCCTCGGCGTCCTCGACGCTCATCCAGATCGTCTGCCCGCCCCGACCGAGGCTCATCATGAAGAAGTTCTCCTGGTACATCGAGTGGATCGCCCACTTGTTGTGCGGGGTGAGGTAGCGCACGGCGATCGAGGTGCCGTCCGACTCGCCGATCTGCGGTTCGCCGAACAGAGCGTTCATGTCCAGGGGCGGTCGGAACGTCGGCAGGGCGTCGCCCATCTCGAGGAACCAGTCGTGATCGATGTAGAACTGGTAGCGCCCGGTCAGCGTATGCCAGGGCTTGAGCCTTTCGACGTTGATGGTGAACGGCGAGTAGCGGCGGCCGCCGGATTCGGAGCCCGACCACTCCGGGGAGGTGATGACGGGCACGGGAGCCGCCTTCGCATCCTCGAAGGAGACCTGTTTGCCCTCATGCTCGGCGGCCAGATCGGCCAGCCTCTGCCCGGTGCGCCGCTCGAGGGTGGTGAACCCTTCAGTGGCCATGAGCCCGTTGGTCGTCCCGGACAGGCCGAGGATGTAGTCCGCGGCGCGCCGGTCGGAGTCCAGGCGCGGCTGCCCCTTGCCGGCGCCCTTGGTCGCGACTCCGTTGAGTCGGCGCAGCCGTTCGACGTGATGGTCGACGTTGTAGCGGATGCCGCGGGCGTTCATGCCCTGCGACTCCAGCAGCGGGCCGATCGTCGTGTACTGGTCGTGGATGGCCGTGTAGTCGCGTTCGACCTCGACGAGCTTCGGCATCGTCTTGCCGGGGACGGGCTCGCATTCGCCGAACTTCCAGTCCTTGACCCGGCCGTGGGGGGTGTTCAGCGCATCCGGGCTGTCGTGCTGCAGCGGTTGAGCCACGATGTCTTTGCGCGTGCCAAGGTGGGTGCGGGCGAGCTCGGAGAACTTCTCCGCGATCGTCGCCCAGGTCTCCCAATCGTTGCGGGACTGCCAGGGTGTGGAGATCGCGGGATTGAAGGTGTTGACGAAGGGGTGCATGTCCGTCGTCGACAGGTCGTGCTTCTCGTACCAGGTCGCCGCGGGCAGGATGACGTCCGAGTGCAGCGTCGTCGTCGTCATCCGGAAGTCGAGCGTGAGCAGCAGGTCGATCTTGCCCTCGGGCGCCTCATCCCGCCAGGCGACGTCGCGCGGACGCAGGTTCTCGGGCGTCTCCTCGGCACTGACCGAGTTGTCGACGCCGAGGAGGTGCTTGAGGAAGTACTGATCGCCCTTCGCCGAGGAGCCGAGCGTGTTCGCCCGCCACATCGACCAGATCCGCGGGTAGTTGTTCTCCGCGTCCGGATCCTCGGCCGCGAAGCGCAGACGTCCGCTCTTGAGCTCGTCGACGACGTGGTCGGCGCTCGATTTGCCGGCCCGTGCGGCCTCCTCGGTGAGTTCGAGCGGGTTGGCGTCGAAGGTCGGATAGTACGGCTGCCAGCCCAACCGCGTGGCCTGGGCGACGGCGTCGGCGGTCGACATGCCGTCGAACTTGCCCTGCCCGGCCCGCGCGGAGAGCATGTCGGCCCCGAACTGGTCGTAGCGCCATTGGTCCGAGTGCATGTACCAGTACGTCGTCTGCGTCATCTGCCGCGGCGGCCGCACCCAGTCGAGTGCGTTGGCCAGGTGGAGCCAGCCGGTGAAGGGACGGATCTTCTCCTGCCCGACGTAGTGGGCCCAGCCACCGCCGTTGACACCCTGCGTGCCGCACAGGGTGGTCAGGGTGAGGAAGGTCCGGTAGGTCTGATCGGAGTGGAACCAGTGGTTCGTGCCCGCACCCATGATGATCATCGACCGCCCGTGCGAATCGCGGGCATTGGCTGCGAACTCGCGGGCGATGCGCGCCGCCGCCTGCCAAGGCACTCCGGTGATGGCTTCCTGCCAGGCGGGCGTGTGAGGACTGGTGGCGTCCTCGTAGTCTGCCGGCCACTGGCCCGGCAGCCCCTCGCGGGGCACCCCGTACTCGGCCAGGAGCAGATCGAAGACCGTCGTCACGAGCCGGTCGCCGAGGCGGCGGACGGGGACTCCGCGCACGACCTCGTCGATCTGGCCCTGCGCGGCGGTGTCGAAGCGCGGCAGCCGGATCTCGGCGGTCTCACCGGAACCGATGGTTCCGCCCTCATCCGTGGTTGCCTCGGCGATCGACAGCGCCGGGTCGATGTCCTCGAGGTCGAGGTTCCACTTGCCCTCGCCATCGGCTGCGAATCGATGGCCCAGGGTGCCGTTGGGGATCGCGGGACCGCCCGTGCGGCGGTCCCAGACGGCGGGCTTGAAGTCCGCGTCCTCGGTGTCCGCCTCGGCGGTGGCGCTGCTGCCGAGGTCTGCTGCGGTGACGAAGCGTCCGGGTGAGTGGATGCCGTCCTCACCGGGTTCGAGCTCGACGATGAACGGCAGGTCCGTGTACTTGCGGACATAGCCATCGAAGTACTCGGTCTTCGCATCGACGAAGAACTCTTTGAGGATGACGTGGCCCATCGCCATCGCCAGGGCGCCGTCCGTGCCGGTGGCTGGTGCCAGCCACTCGTCGGCGAACTTCACGTTTTCCGCGTAGTCCGGAGCGATCGAGATGACCTTCTGCCCGTGGTAGCGGGCCTCGGCCATCCAATGTGCGTCGGGGGTCCGGGTCATCGGGACGTTCGAGCCCCACATCATCAGGTACGAGGAGTTCCACCAGTCCCCGGATTCGGGCACGTCGGTCTGATCGCCGAAGACCTGAGGGGATGCCGGGGGCAGATCGGCGTACCAGTCGTAGAAGGAGAGCATCGAGCCGCCGATGAGCTGATGGAAGCGGGCACCGGAGGAGAAGGAGACCGGGCTCATGGCGGGAATGGGGGAGAAGCCGGTGGTGCGGTCGGGTCCGAGGTATTTCACGGTGTACACATAGGCGGCGGCGACGATCTCGACGGCCTCGGCCCAGGTGGCGCGCACGAGTCCGCCCTTGCCGCGCACGGACTTGTAGCGGCGGGCTTTGACCGGGTCCTCGACGATGGACTTCCAGGCCAGCACCGGGTCGTGTCCGTTGGCGGCTTTGGCCTCGCGGAACAGGCGCAGCAGGGCGCCGCGGACATAGGGGTAGCGGACGCGGGTGGGGGAGTAGGTGTACCAGGAGAAGGAAGCGCCGCGAGGACAGCCGCGCGGTTCGTATTCAGGCATATCGGGACCCGCGCTGGGATAGTCCGTGGCCTGGGACTCCCAGGTGATCAGCCCGTCCTTGACATAGACGTGCCACGAGCACGAACCGGTGCAGTTGACGCCGTGGGTGGAACGGACGACCTTGTCGTGCGACCAGCGGTTGCGGTAGAAGGAATCGCCCTGGCGGCCGCCTTTGAGATGCAGCTCGCGCTTGTCCTCGCTCATCGTGGCCCGGGGAGTGAAGAACTTCCGGCTGCCGATGAGGGCGTCCATCAGCGAGTTGTCGGTGCCCGGACGGTCGGTCCTCGGCACCGAGGACTCCGCGGGCGTGTGCTGGTCCCTGCCCTGCGCCATGTTCTCGGTGGTCATGACCGTGTCTCCTTGTCGTCGTCGCTGATACGTGGCTTCGTGGGGCCGCTGTCGGCCGCGGCATGTTCGGCGCTCGAGCCGGTGCCGGGCGCGGAGGCAGCGGCGGTGCCGCCGGCGGTCGCGGCTTCGGCCGGCGGCGTCGCCGGCGGGTTCGTGCCGATCCAGAGTGTGATGAGGAGGGCGATCACCGTGAAGCCGGCGAGCAGCAGCAGCCCGAGGGAGTAGTCGTGGGTCGCCGACCACATCGCTCCCAGCAGGAGCGGCGGGACGAATCCGCCCAGTCCGCCGGCGGCGCCGACGAAGCCGGTGATCGAGCCGACCCGGGAGGGGTCCGAGCGCTGGGCGATGAGAGCGAAGGTCGCGCCGGAAGCCAGCCCGAATCCCGCCGACATGGCGATGAACTCGGAGGTGTAGACGATGAACTCCAAGGGATGGAAGGACAGTGCGATGGCGCAGATGGCGATGAGCGAATAGGCCACGCCGAGTGTCTTCACCGCGCCGAGGCGGTCGGAGAGGACGCCGCCCAACGGACGGGCGACGACGGCGACGATGACGAAGCCGGCCATGCGCAGGGATGCGTCGGCGGGTTCGAGGTCGTAGTCGTTGTTGAGGAAGGTCGGCAGGTAGACGGAGAACGCGACATAGCCGCCGAAGGCGAGAGCGTAGAGGTAGGCGGCCTGCCAGGTCAGCTTCACCGACAGGGTCTGCCCCAGGGTGGCGATGAGGCTCTGGCGCACGGGCTGCCAGTCGGGCGGATTGCGCATCATCGTGAAGGCCAGCACCGCGTAGACGATGAGCACGACGGCGGCGACCACGAAGGGAAGCTGCGGCCAGATGTTGTGCAGGGGAACCGTGGTGAAGGCCGCGATCGCAGTGCCGCCCATGCCCATGCCGTAGACGCCGATGGCCGAACCGCGGGATTCCTTGGGGAACCAGCGGTTGACGTAGGGGACGCCGACGGCGAAGCTCGTGCCGGCGACGCCGAGGAAGAATCCGCCGACGATGAGCGTGGCGTAGTTGTACTGGCCGACGAAGCCGACGAAGAGCACCGGGATGACCGTGATGAGGGCGATGAACGACATCATGAAACGGCCGCCGAGGCGGTCTGTCAGCGCTCCGACGACGATCCGTCCCAGCGAACCGACGAGCACGGGCACGGCCACGAGCAGCGCCGAGTCATCGGTGAGCTTCTCCTCGACGAAGTGCGGACCCAGCGGGCTGATGAGCGACCAGGCCCAAAACGTCACGGTGAAGCCGAGTGTCGCGAAGACCAGTGCTCGGGTCCGCTGGGCGTTCGTGGCCGAAGCGGGTGATCCGCCGGTCGCTGGTTGCTGCCTCTCAGGCTGTGACATCTTCTGCCCTCCTCGACGAATGTGCCGACTGCTTCCGATCACAGCAGAGTTGAGGGGAAAGTGGAACAGTTTCCACCGTGTTTAATCCCGAGGGCGCACAGGAGGCGTCCCTGCGGGGGTCGCAGCCGGCCTCACGAGGTCACGAAGTGATTTAGGTCATGGTTCCATGACTGATTCTACTGTTGGTAGAAAAGCGTATGATCGAGCCATGTCGATCACGGTGATGATTCTCAGCGGCGGTCGCTCCCGACGGTTCGGGGGCGTGCACAAACCCGGTGTCCGCCTCCGCGGGCAGACGGTGATCTCGCGGATCCTCGGCACTGTCCGTGAGGCCGTGCCCGAGGCCGAGGTATGGGTGGCCGGATCCACCGCGGGGCTCACGGAGGCCGAGACGGAATCCGTCGGCAGCGTACGGGAGGAGCCCGAGTTCGCAGGCCCTCTGGCCGGAATCGATGCCGCTGCCCGAGTGATGGGTGACTCCGAGGTCACTGTGATCTTGGCCGGGGACATGCCGCTGGTGCGGCCGGCCCATCTGCGGGCGCTCATCGCCGCGTGCCGGGAGACCGAGCTGCCTGCCGCCGGCGTCGATGATCGCGGCAAGCTCCAGTTCCTCTGTGCCGCCTGGCCCACCGCGTTGCTGCGCCGACGTCTGGCCGATATCGGCCAGACGCGGGACAGGGCGGTCAAGCTCCTCTTCAGCGGACTCGACGTGGCACCGGTCGACGTCGACCCCGCGGAGATCGTCGACTTCGACACCCGCGAGGAGTACGAGCGCGTGGCCCGGAAGATCGACACGGCCGATGCGGCTGTTCCGCACTCGGATGCGTCGGACGAGCAGAGGGCTGCCACGGACGCTCCCGCGAACTCGGCCGCAGCGAAGGCTGAGGCTGCACGAGGCGGCAGGTCCGTGCCGGAGCAGGTGCTGCGGATGCGGGATCTCGCTGCGGCCGAACTGCCGGGAGAAGCGAGGATGACCGATGCCGAGGTCGCTGCCGTGCTCGAGTTCGCCTCGCACATCAAGCATTCGGACTCTTCGCTCAGCCCGGTCGTCGCCGCCTTCCTCGCCGGCAGACTCCACGCCGCGGCGCCGGGGGACGACCGCGCCTCGGTCGCCGAGGCGCTGGCTCAGGTGGAGGAGATCCTCACTCGGCCCCGGCGCTGAGATCCTCGGCCCCGGCGCTGAGTCCGGACGAGGCACCGGGTCGGGCCCCCAGCCCGGGCTCGTGGCCGTGGCCGCGGCCGCCGACGAGTCCGTCGACGAAGGCAAGACCGTGGTCGTCCTCGTCCGCACCGGCGACGCAGCCGGCGAGAAAGGTCCCGAAGGGCCCGGAGGCCCGGGTCCCCGTCTCTGCCGACCAGCGGGCGCTGGCGTCCAGCAGCACCGTGACGAGTTCGGCGGGGGACTCCGCCTCCGGGAGGGGAACTCCAAGTGTCTGCGCGGCGGCGAGGAGTTCGTCCGTCATCGCCGCGATGCGGCCCGGTGAGTAGTCCATCGGCATATCGTCCCTCCTTGGCCACCGACCCTAGCGCAGGGGCCGGTGGCGGGCAGGCGGTTTCGGCCGTGACTAATCGACCAGAGGCGAGGATCAGTCGTCGATCTGAGTCTGCTCCACGGCTTCGACGGCCTCTTCGGGAGTGAGGCGGCAGGCGATGCCGACGTAGAAGACGATGATCGAGAAGACCACCGTGACGATCTCACCGACGATGAATCCCATGATGTCGAGGCCGCCGCCGTAGTGGCCGATGAAGCTGAGGACGACGAGTCCGACCATCCACAGCAGCATCCACCAGCCCGAGCGCATCTTGAGGTCCGGCAGGCGGGCCTTGTCCTTGGCGAAGATGTGGTGCGCGATCATCACGACATACCCGATGGCCACGGCGAGGAACAGCTTCCAGTTCGTCTCCCAGCCGGTCCAGTAGACGATGAGGTTCGCACAGATGAAGCCGATGATCGGCAGCGCGTCGCCGCCGGGCAGCTTGAACGGACGCTCCTGCTCGGGCAGCTGACGGCGCAGAGCCGCGACGACCACTGGGCCGGTGGCGAAGGAGAGGACTGTGCCCGAGGTGATGAAGCCGACGAGCTTCGCCCATGAGGGGAACGGCAGGAACATGATGCAGGAGACGATGAAGACCACGAGCAGCGAGACCCAGGGGATGCCGTTCCTGTTGAGCCTGGCCAGGGCGCGGGGCGCGTTGCCGACCTTCGCCTGCGAGT
Organism: Brevibacterium renqingii; assembly: GCF_017808105.1. GTDB lineage: Bacteria > Actinomycetota > Actinomycetes > Actinomycetales > Brevibacteriaceae > Brevibacterium > Brevibacterium renqingii. The sequence continues at coordinate 552,770 of NZ_JADBHF010000001.1, forward strand.
ACGACAGCCGCGGCGCCAGTGCCGTGTAGATCAGCCCGGTGTCGGCCGGCGAGATGATGGCGTCGCCGTAGAGGATGACGGCCAGCCAGACGGCTCCCAGCAGCAGGGAGATCTCGGCCAAGGGGCCCGCATCGTTGGTGAACGCGAGGTTCGCCCAGCCGTCCTTGAGCAGATCGGTCGGCAGCGCCCCGATGAAAGCGGCCTGCAGCAGGATGTAGATGAGGCCGGTGACGAGGATCGAGCCGACGACTGCGAAGGGAACGTTCTTCTGCGGGTTCGTCGTCTCGCCGGCGAACTCCACGCCCTGGCGGAAGCCGAGGTAGGAGAAGACGATGCCCGCCGCGGGCAGAGCGGCCAGGATCGGGGCCACGCCGTTGGGAGCGAAGCCGCCGAACTGCTGCGAGGTGAAGTGGCCCGGGTTGAACGCGAGGACGAAGAACACGACGATGACGAGCAGGATGACGGCGAGCTTCCACCACACGAGGACGTTGTTGAAGCGCGCGAAGAGCGAGACGCCGTAGAGGTTGATGACGCTGAAGACGAGCATGAGCGCGATGCCGGGACCGGTGAGGACGGCGACGTCGTCGACGGTGTGCATGAGCCAGGGAAGGTAGCTCGAGGCGTACTGGACGGCGGCCATGACCTCGATCGGCACGGTCGCGGCGACTGAGAGCCAGGTGATCCAGCCGCTGGTGAAGGACGCGAAGGAGCCGAAGGAGAAGTGCGGGAAGCGGATGACTCCGCCGGCGACGGGGAACATCACGCCGAGTTCGGCGTAGTTGAGCGCCACGAAGATCATCATGACGGCGCCGAGGGCCCAGGAGACCAGTGAGGCGGGGCCGACCATCACCGAGGCGTTGAACGCCCCGAACAGCCAGCCGGAGCCGATGATCGAACCGACTCCGGTGAAGAGCAGGCCGATCTTCCCGATATCCCTCTTCAGTCCTTTGTCGGCGCGAACGTCGACCTTCATCGGCCGGCCCGATCCGGACGCCGCAGGCCCGGAGGTCGGGGGATTCAAAATGGACATCATCGCCCTTTCGATTGTGAAACCGTTTTCGACTGTTGAAGTGTGCGCCCGCCCGATGGTGATGTCAATCACGATTCGGCCTTTTTGGGGTCGCATCAGCCGTCTCCATATACACCAGATGACCAGCACGGATACTCAGTTTTGAAGGGCGCGTCATTCTCCGGGCGGAATTGGATCCAATGATTGTTCGCACCATTGGCGCGTTTGCCTGAATTGCGCATATCGGAGACAAGGGCGCCTGGCAGATCGGATCCAATCTCCTGGAATTCTCACAGGATGCGATCAGAGGGGATCCTCGTCATAGAGGTCGGTTGCAATTGGGTTGCGATTTTTTCTCCGGCCGGCGAGTCGCGCAGAGGATAGGCTTCTGAGCGGAAGACGGAGGGAGGACGGGCAATGGCACATGATCCTGCTCGCAGCGCTGCGATCGCGGCTGAGCTGCGGGCCCGAATCATCGGCGGCGGACTGCAGCCGGGAGACCGCATCCGGCAGGAGGAGGTCGCCGCGGAGTTCGGTGTCAGCCGAATCCCGATCCGCGAGGCCCTGCGCATCCTCGAATCCTCGGGGCTCGTGACCTTGGTGGCATCGACGGGAGCCTGGGTGACCGAGTTGAGCCTCGAAGAATGCCGCGAGATCTACCTCATGCGCGAACGCCTCGAGCCGCTGCTGCTGTCATTGGCGATGCCGACGCACACTCAGGAGTCGATCGCGGAGTTCGACCAGCTCGCCGAGGTCGTCGAGCAGGCGGCTTCGCCCGGCGATTTCCTTGAGGCCGACCGCGAGTTCCACCGCGCAGTCATGGCCGTCCCCGGCACCCTGCGGCTGAGCGAGACTGTCGACCATCTGTGGAATCTCAGCCACTACTACCGCCGCCGTCTGCTCAGCCCCGAGGTGAGCCGTCGACGCGAGGACATCGTCGCCGAGCATCGGATGATCCTCCGTGCGCTCGAGCTCGGCGACGTCGACTCCGCCGAGGCGATCATGGCGGCCCACATCCGCCATACCCGCAGGCTCGTCGAGGCCCACCCGGAGATGTTCGCGCGGGATCGGAATGGTGAAGAGCGTTAGCATGGGTGGCCGAAACGGCGAGCACAGTGGGAGGCGACATGGGCGGACGCAGATTCAGGGAAGCGGTGCCGGTCATCCTGCTCACCGGCTACCTCGGCGCTGGGAAGACGAGTCTGCTCAACCACCTGCTGCGCCACCCCGATGCCCGCATCGGTGTCGTGGTCAACGATTTCGGTGAGCTCAACATCGACGCCGGCCTCGTCGTCGGGCAGGTCGACGAGCCGTTCTCGATCTCCGGAGGGTGTGTCTGCTGCCTGACTGATGACTCCTCACTCGAGGACGCGCTGGTGGCGATGACGGACCCGGAACTGCGCCTGGACGCGATCATCGTCGAAGCCAGCGGTTTCGCCGAGCCCCTGACCCTGGCGCGGATGGTCACGCGCATGGGCCGTCACCGCTTCCACCTCGGCGGGGTCATCGACGTCGTCGACGCCGCCATGCACTTCCGAACCGTCGACACGTCGCACCTCCCGCCGCTGCGCTACGCGGCCACGACGCTGGTGCTGGTCAACAAGCTCGACCAGCTTCCCGTCGCCGATCGCGAAGCCGCGGTCGAAGCGATCCGGGCCCGTGTCCATCAGCGCAATCCGCGCGTGATCGTCATCGGCACGTGCCATGCCCGCCTCGATCCCGCCCTGATCTTCGATCCGGGGGAGGGGGAGCGCGAACTGCGCGACCGGCGCCGAGGCGGGAGTGGAGCAGGCGAGGAGGCGATCCAGCCCGAGCTGCCGATCCGCGAGCTGCTGCGCCAGGCCTATGCGGAGGCCGCGGTCGAGCAGACCGGGGAGGACGAAGAGCCGGTGCCGCACCGGCATGCCCAGTCGGTGACGGTCACCGGCACCGGTCCCGCCGACCCCGACGCCGTGATGGACTTCGTCGAGGACCTGCCGCCGGGGGTGTACCGAGTCAAGGGGACGGTGCGCACCCGGGAACGGGGTCGGTGGCTGACGTTCGGCGTGCAGGCGGTCGGCCCGAACGTCTACGTCGCCGACGGCCGGCGTCGGGAAGGTGCTGCCGATTCGGGAAGCGTCCTCGTCGTCATCGGCGAAGACTTCGACGAGGCTGCGGTTCGCCGTCGGCTGCACGGTGCGCTCGCGCCGGATGAGGACGATGGGAACTCACTCGGTACCGGCGTGGAGCGGCTGCGTCACCACGTGCGTCTCCACAGCTGACCGGCTCCCGCGGTCGACCGGCTCCTATGACTGAGGCGACGGTCTGCGAGCCTGGGCGCTGACAGCGGGAGGCTCACGGTTCCTTGTCCGCGTTCAGTCGTCGGAGAGGCCGGGAAGCTCCGAAGCGGCGAAGCGGATGTGCTCCTCGGTCAGCCTCGCCGCCTCCTCGGTGTCACCGGCGACGATCGCAGCCATGATCGCCCGATGCTGAGCCTGCAGCTCGGACATGAGGCCCTGTTGGTCCTCGATCCGATTGAACGCCGCGAAGATCGAGGTGCGCAGCGACGTGCGGATCGCTCCCGTGAGATCGGAGAACAGCTGATTGCCCGCCGCCTGTGCGATGGCGACGTGGAACGCGGTGTCAGCATCGTTGAAGACCTCGAGGCTGATCCCGGGGGTGTCCATCATCGCCAGCTGAGCGTTGATCGCGGCGAGGGCGTCCTCACCGGCGCGGGCGGCCGCGAGGACGGCGCTGGAGCGCTCGAGCTGGATGCGCGTCTCCGTGACGTCGCTGAGGCTGAAGTTGGTCAAGGCCACGTGGAGGCGGAGGAAGCGGGTGAGCGCGGCCGAGGGCATCGCGGCGATGAAGGTGCCCGCACCCCGCCCGGAACCGCCGGAGGATCGGACCACGCCGAGGCTCTCGAGGACACGCAGTGCCTCGCGGACGCTCGCGCGGCTGACGCCGAGCTTGCTCGCGAGATCGCGCTCGGCCGGCAGAGGGTAGCCGACGGTCAGCGAGCCGGCCACGATCTGCTCCTCGATCGCATCGATGACCAGCTCATAGGTGTTCGCTCGGGACACCGGTCTCCATGTCGGGCCCGCGGTCGCCTCGGCGCCGGGGGATCGCGCCGATCGTGTCTCGGCGTCATCGTCACTCATGGTCGTTCCCACCGGGTCATCATGTCACGTCCCTTCTCGCAATTCCTCTCGATCCGTTCGCATCTGTTCTCCAGGCGGCTCTTGACGCAGTTCACAGACCGGTTCTATGCTCAGATTAATGGTCTGACCTCATAAAGGCCATGCTGAAACTATTCGAGTTCGGAGCGCGTTCACAGGGGAGCCGTCTCAACGTGGGCAAGCGCCGGCTGTGTTGGAGAGTTCATGTACACACCCGAAATCGCGCCGGTCGCCGACAGCCTGCTGTGGTCGTCTCTGTTGGCGATCCTGCCCCTGCTCACGATCTTCATCACGCTCGGCGCGCTCAAGTGGAAAGCCCACTGGGCCGGTCTGTCCGCTGTGGCAGTCGCTCTCATCGTCGCGATCGCCGCCTACGGGATGCCGATCGGGCTGGCCGGACTGTCGGCGACGCAGGGCTTCGCCTTCGGTCTGTTCCCGATCATGTGGATCGTCATCACCGCGATCTGGCTCTACGAACTCACCGTGCGCTCGGGGCATTTCGAAGATCTGCGGCTGGTCATCAACGTCATCTCCGATGATCCGCGCATCCAGGCCATCATCATCGCCTTCTGCTTCGGCGGTCTCCTCGAGGCGCTCGCCGGATTCGGCGCCCCTGTGGCGATCACCGGCGTCATGCTCGTGGCCGTGGGATTCACTGCCATGCGCGCCGCCGTCGTCGTCCTCGTGGCCAACACCGCTCCCGTGGCCTTCGGGGCCATCGCCATCCCGATCATCACCGCCGGCACGCTGACCGGAATCGACTACCAGGACATCGGTGCCATGGTCGGTCACCAGACCCCGTTCCTGGCCGCGATCGTTCCGCTCTTCCTCGTGATGCTCGTCGACGGGCGTCGCGGACTGCGCCAGATCTGGCCGCTGGCGCTGGTCGTCGGCGTCGTGTTCGGTTTCGCTCAGTACATCTCCTCGAACTTCCTCTCGGTCGAGCTCACCGACATCATCGCCTCGTTGGTCGGCCTCGCCGCCGTCGTCGTGATGCTGCGCTTCTGGAAGCCGAAGGGCGGACAGGACGCCCTCGACCGCATGGCCGACGAGCGTGAGCACGAAGGCGCCGATGCCCCCGACGCCGGGGGAGCGGCAGCGGCGGTCGCGACCGATGTCGAGAAGACGACCGCGCCTCTGACCGGCTCCCGCGTCTTCCTCGCGCTCTTCCCCTATCTCCTCGTGATCGTGATCTTCTCAGTGGCCAAGCTCGTTCCCGCTCTGAACAGCTGGCTGGCCTCCACCGATGTGCAGATCCCGTGGCCCGGTCTCGACGGAAGGCTCCTCACCTCCGCCGGGGAGGCGTCGGCGAGCACGATCTACAACTTCCAATGGCTGTCGTCGCCGGGAACGCTGCTGCTCATCTCCGGCATCATCGTCGCCATCGTCTACCGGATGACGGCCAAGGAGGCGCTCGACGTCTTCGTCGTCAACGTCGTCAAGATGCGATTCTCGATTCTCACGGTCGGTTCGGTGCTCGCGCTGGCCTATGTGATGAACCTGTCGGGTCAGACCATCACGATCGGCACCTGGATCGCCGGCACCGGAGCCTTCTTCGCCTTCCTCTCGCCGATCCTCGGCTGGCTGGGCACGGCCGTCACGGGCTCGGACACGTCGGCCAACGCCCTGTTCGCGACACTGCAGCAGACGGCGGCGCACGAAGCCGGCCTCAATCCGCTGCTGCTGGTGGCGGCCAACAGCTCCGGCGGCGTCCTCGGCAAGATGGTCAGCCCGCAGAACCTCACGATCGCGGCGACCGCCGTCGGCCTGCTCGGCAGGGAGGCGTCGATCTTCCGCCGGGTCATCGGATGGTCACTCGGCATGCTCGTCCTGATGTGCCTGCTCGTCGGGCTCCAGTCGACGATCCTGTCCTGGATGGTCCCATCGACCTGAGGGCCGCGGTCTGAGCCGTGGGGCCTGCGGCTCAGACCCTGAGGCAGAACAGCCGCGCCACAGCAGCCCCGCACATCATCGACAGCCCCACATACCGAACAACCCCAATTGCAACAGCAAGGAGCGATGCACCATGGTCAAGAGGCAGATCCCTCAGCCGTCCGAGATCTTCGATCTGATGAAGTTCAAGAAGTTCGAACTCGATCCGAAGAGGCGCCGTCTGGAGAACGCTCTGACGATCGAGGACCTGCGTCGGATCGCCAAGCGGCGCACGCCTGCCGCGGCGTTCGACTACACCGACGGTGCGGCCGAGGGAGAGATCTCGATGGCGCGCTCGATGCAGTCCTTCCAGGACATCGAGTTCCACCCCTCGATCCTCAAGGACGTCACCAACGTCGACACGAGCACCCAGATCATGGGCGGCAGCTCGGCCCTGCCCTTCGGCATCGCCCCGACCGGCTTCACCCGACTGATGCAGACCGAAGGCGAGATCGCCGGAGCCTCCGCGGCCGGTGCCGCCGGCATCCCATTCACTCTCTCGACGCTGGGCACGACCTCGATCGAGGACGTGAAGAAGGCCAATCCGCACGGCCGGAACTGGTTCCAGCTCTATGTCATGAAGCAGCGCGACATCTCCTACGGCCTCGTCGAGCGGGCGAAGAACGCCGGGTTCGACACCCTGTTCTTCACCGTCGACGCCCCCGTGGCCGGTGCCCGACTGCGCGACACCCGCAACGGCTTCTCCATTCCGCCGCAGCTGACCCCGCAGACGATCCTCAACGCCATCCCCCGCCCCTGGTGGTGGTGGGACTTCCTGACCACCCCGAAGCTCGAATTCGCTTCCCTGTCCGAGACCGGCGGCACGGTCGGCGAGCTGCTCGACTCGGCGATGGACCCCTCCATCGACTTCGAGGACCTCGCCGAGATCCGAGCCATGTGGCCCGGCAAATTCTCCGTCAAGGGCGTGCAGACGCTCGAGGACGCGAAGAGGCTCGCCGATCTCGGCGTCGACTCGATCGTGCTGTCCAACCATGGTGGGCGTCAGCTCGACCGCGCACCTGTGCCGTTCGAACTCCTGCCCGAGGTGGCCCGCGAGATCGGCAAGGACGTGGAGATCATCATCGACACCGGCATCCGCAACGGTGCCGATATCGTCGCCGCGCTGGCCCTCGGAGCCGACTTCACGCTCATCGGCCGTGCTTATCTCTACGGACTCATGGCCGGCGGCCGGGAAGGTGCGGATCGGACGATCGGGATCCTCGGCGAACAGGTCGAACGCACCATGCGTCTGCTGCAGGTCGCCGATGTCTCTGAGCTCAACCCCGCTCATGTGACCCAGCTGCGGCAGTTCGATCGCGACGACAGGGCCGAGATCATCGGCTCTCGCCCCGCCCGGGGCTGAGCTGCGTGCCGAGCATCTGACGAACAGGTCGGCCGGTGTCGCAGGATCGCATGATCATCGACACCGGCCGATCTCTGTCTGCCCGAAAGACTCTGTCTGTCCCTGGGGAAGCTCCGGATGCCAGAGAGATGCCTTCTGCCTTGTACGGCTCTGCTCGGATCACCGAACAATTCTTGAGTTGAGCTGATCGATGAATTCGTCGGCGGCGGCGAGCTGCTGTGCAAGTCTGTCGCGACGTTCGTGAGCATCATCGAGAAACTGCGTCAGCTCATTCGCTCCATCGGCACTTGAGGAATCGCTCCCGCGTGCACTCTCCAGCGCCCGGAGCAGGTCGCCCATCTGCTCCAGCGAATATCCCAGCGGCTTCATCCTGCGAATCAGCATCAGCTGGTCATGATCGTCTTCCGTGTAGAGGCGGAAACCTCCCGCCGACCTGCCCGAAGGAGTCAGCAGGCCTATCTGGTCGTAGTGGCGAATCGTCCGCAACGACAGCCCTGTGCGTTCAGCCAGCTCTCCGATGTGCATCATTCCGGTCTCGGGCATCGACACTCCCCTCATTTCGCGGCAACCTTTACGTTACGTTAAGGTTGGGTTCAGCGCCCGTATGACAGCGCGGCTCGTTCCCGGTTCTCACCTCCCACGTGATGTGGGGCCATGCCGATCGCGCGCAAGCGCATTCCCTTTTCAGATGGTGTCACATGACGTGCTCCCGGCCTTGGAGGCTCAAACATGACGACGAACGCGACGACCGCCGCCGCCCGAAGCCGCTATCTCCCCGATCCTTCATTGATGACCGCACTGAAGACTCCGCGTATCCTCACACGAGAAGTCCTCGCGGGGCTGGTCGTCGCGCTGGCACTGATTCCAGAGGCGATCTCGTTCTCCATCATTGCCGGCGTCGACCCTGAAGTCGGGCTCTTCTCCTCGTTCATCATGGCCGCAGCCATTGCGTTCGTCGGCGGGCGCCCTGCGATGATCACCGCTGCCACTGGGGCGGTCGCGCTCGTCATCGCGCCGGTGGCCCGTGAATACGGAATGGACTACTTCATCGCCACCGTCCTGCTTGCCGGAGTGCTGCAGGTTGTGCTCGCGGGGTTCGGTGCCGCAAAGCTGATGCGTTTCATCCCGCGCAGCGTCATGGTCGGATTCGTCAACGCTCTGGCGATTCTCATCTTCACCGCTCAGCTCCCACAGCTGATTGATGTGCCTTGGATGGTCTATCCGCTCGTTGCGACCGGTCTGGTCATCATGATCTTGATGCCGAAGATCACCAGGGTCATCCCCGCTCCGCTGATCTCGATCGTCATCGTCACTGTCGCAGTCGTGGCCTTCGCGATCAACGTCCCCACCGTGGGCGACCAAGGGGAGCTGCCCCGCAGCCTGCCGGAGCTGTTCATCCCTGACGTCCCCCTGACCTGGGGGACACTGACGATCATCGCCCCCTATTCTCTGGCGATGGCCCTTGTCGGACTCATGGAATCACTGATGACTGCGAAGCTCGTCGACGATGTCACCGATACGCATTCGAACAAGACCCGCGAAAGCTGGGGCCAGGGAGTGGCGAATATCCTCTCAGGGCTCTTCGGCGGAATGGGCGGGTGCGCCATGATCGGGCAGACCATGATCAACGTCAAAGCCTCCGGCGCCCGCACCCGCATATCGACATTCCTCGCCGGGCTGTTCCTGTTGATTCTCGTCGTTGCTCTCGGAGACGTCGTATCCGTCATTCCGATGGCCGCACTCGTTGCCGTGATGATCATGGTCTCGGTCGGCACCTTCGACTGGCACTCCATCAGACTCGCCACGCTCAGGAGAATGCCCAAGAGCGAAACAGCCGTCATGGTCATCACGGTCGCCGTGGTCGTCGCGACCCACAATCTCGCGATCGGCGTCGTTGTCGGGGTGTTCGTGGCCTCTGTGATGTTCGTCCGTCGCGTTGCGCATCTCATCGACGTCCGCCGAGAGATCCGGATGCAGGGCGATCAGGAGGTTGCTCACTATACAGTCGAAGGGCAGCTGCTGTTCGCCTCCAGCAACGACCTGACGACACTGTTCGAGTACGCTGACGATCCGGATCGAGTGGTCATCGATTTCACGAATTCGCATGTCTGGGATGCGTCGACCGTCGCCGCTCTCGATGCGATCGAAACGAAATACGAGCAGTATGGAAAATCCGTCGGGTTCGTCGGCATGAACGACTTCACGACTGCGTTCCACGCTCGACTCACAGGCGGCCTCGGCGGCGGCCACTAGGAGCAGTCCCGTCCCCTCGCCGATTCTCGCAGGGTGCATATTCTGCAGTCGTTGTCTGCGGCTTCTCTGCTCGAGACGAAATCCGAGCGCCTGGGGCGGCCATGGAGAAGTTTTCTCTTCTCCCAGGAATAAAGCCGGCCTCAGTAAAGTTGAGTCTAGTGTACGCAACTTTGATGAAGTCGGTTTGACGACCGAAACTTCGAAGAGAATACTTGAGTCCGGTTGGCTCAATGTGTGCGCTCGAGTGGATCCGCTGCTCGCTCCATGGCAGGAAATGTCGTGGAAGCTCGGCGGCGGAGCCGCCCGAGCACACGCATTGAGCCGCAGGAACTCGCTCAAAGTAAGGAGATAACGCTATGGCACGTGCAGTTGGAATCGACCTCGGAACCACGAACTCCGTCGTCACGGTCCTCGAGGGCGGTGACCCGAAGGTCATCGCGAACGCGGAAGGCGGTCGCACGACGCCGTCCGTCGTCGCTGTCAACAAGAACGGTGACTCTCTGGTCGGCGAAATCGCCAAGCGCCAGGCCGTCACCAACATCAAGAACACCGTCTCTTCGGTCAAGCGCCACATGGGCACCGACTGGACCACGGAGCTCGGCGGCAAGACGCTGTCGGCGCCCGAGGTCTCAGCTCGCATCCTCCAGAAGCTCAAGCACGACGCCGAGGAGTACCTGCAGGAAGACGTCACCGATGCAGTGATCACCGTCCCCGCATACTTCAACGATGCCGAGCGCCAGGCCACGAAGGACGCCGGCGAGATCGCCGGCCTCAACGTCTCGCGCATCATCAACGAGCCCACTGCGGCCGCTCTGGCCTACGGGCTCGAGCGCGGCAAGGAAGACGAGACGATCCTCGTCTTCGACCTCGGCGGCGGCACCTTCGATGTCTCGCTGCTGGAAGTCGGCAAGGATGAAGACGACTTCTCGACCATTCAGGTCCGGGCCACCTCGGGCGACAACCGCCTCGGCGGCGATGACTGGGATCAGCGCATCGTCGACTGGCTCGTCGGCGAGGTCAAGAACGGCTACGGCGTCGACCTGAGCAAGGACGCGACCGCTCTGCAGCGTCTGAAGGAAGCCGCTGAGCAGGCCAAGAAGGAACTGTCCTCGGCCACCAGCACCAACATCTCGCTGCAGTACCTGTCGATGAGCGAGAACGGACCGATCCACCTGGACGAGACGCTCTCGCGGGCGAAGTTCGAGGACCTGACGAAGGATCTCCTCGAGCGCACCAAGGCTCCGTTCCACGCTGTCATGAAGGACGCGGGAGTGTCCGTCAAGGACATCGACCATGTCGTGCTCGTCGGCGGCTCGACCCGTATGCCGGCAGTGTCCGCCGTGGTCACCGAACTCACCGGCGGCAAGGAACCCAACAAGGGCGTGAACCCGGATGAGGTCGTGGCAATCGGTGCTGCCGTGCAGGCCGGTGTCCTCGTGGGCGAACGCAAGGACGTTCTGCTCATCGACGTCACTCCGCTCTCGCTCGGACTCGAGACCAAGGGCGGCGTGATGACCAAGCTCATCGAGCGCAACACCCCGATCCCGACCAAGCGTTCGGAGACCTTCACCACGGCCGAGGACAACCAGCCCTCAGTCTCGATCCAGGTCTTCCAGGGTGAGCGCGAGTTCACTCGCGACAACAAGAACCTCGGCACCTTCGAGCTGACCGGCATCGCTCCGGCTCCGCGCGGCGTGCCGCAGATCGAGGTCGCCTTCGACATCGACGCCAACGGCATCGTCCACGTGTCGGCCACCGACAAGGGCACCGGCACGGAGCAGTCGATGACGATCACCGGCGGTTCCGCGCTGCCGAAGGAAGACATCGAGCGCATGGTCCGTGAGGCCGAGGAGCACGCAGAAGAGGACAAGAAGCGCCGTGAGGCCGCCGACGTCCGCAACAATGCGGAGAACCTCGCTTACCAGACCGAGAAGCTGCTGACCGACAACGAGGACAAGCTGCCCGAAGAGGTCAAGACCGAGATGCAGGGCGATGTCGACGCCGTCAAGGAAGCCCTCAAGGGTGAAGACGACGACGCCGTGAAGACCGCCTACGACAAGCTCGTCGCCAACCAGCAGAAGATCGGCGAAGCCATCTACAGCCAGCAGGGCGCCGACGGCGCCGCTGCCGGTGAAGAGGCAACCGCCGATTCCGGTGCCGAGGACGATGTCGTCGACGCCGAGGTTGTCGACGAAGAGGACGAGGAGAAGAAGTAATGACTGCCGAGGGCAACGATCAGTCGTCCGAGGAGCCAGGCTTCACTTTCAGCGACAAGCGCCGGGTCGACCCGAACACCGGTGAGGTCCGTCCCGAGGCCGACGACCAGTCGGCCTCGGCCGGGGTCGACGAGGAGCAAGTCGCGGATCCCAACTCCGATCAGGTGTCCGACGCCGATCAGACCGGAAGCGGATCCGCCGATGCCAGCGACCTCGGGGTGGACATCCCCGCCGATGCATCGGATCTTGAGGACACCGAGCCGTCGGCCGAGCCCGAACCGGGTTCGGAGGCTGCGGCCCATCTCGCGGACCTCAAGCGCATCAACGCCGAGTACGCGGCGTACCGTATGCGCGCCGACCGCGAACGGGAACGGGCGGCCCTCGGCGGCACGATCAAGGTCATCGAGGCCCTGATCCCCGTGCTCGACGAGGTCAAGCTCGCCCGTGAGAACGGCGATGTCACCGGGCCTTTCGAGACCCACGTGAATAAGCTGATCGAGTCGCTGGGCAAGCTCGGCGTCGAACAGTACGGAGAGGTCGGCGACGAGTTCGACCCGAACATCCACGAAGCGCTCATGCAGCAGCCTTCGGACGATGTCGAGAATCCGACGGTCTTCCTGGTCATGCAGCCGGGCTACCGAATCGGGGAGCGCATCATCCGCGCGGCCCGGGTCGGTGTCCAGCAACCGGAGGACTGAACGACCACGATCGCCGAGGCGGCTCCCGGAACCCCTGCGTCAGCGAACTGACGCAGGGGACCGGGCGGCCACCTCGGCGGCGGTCCGGATCGTCGGGGCGCTGGCCCCGAAGGTGCGGATTGTGAGGAGACAAGTGAATACACTGATGACAGGATTGCTGGGAAGGAAAGGAGGTGCCAGGTGAATACCGGACCTCAGAATGATTGGTTCGAGAAGGACTTCTACAAAACCCTCGGCGTCTCCAAAGATGCTTCCGATGCTGAGATCAAGAAGGCCTACCGCAAACTCGCACGCAAGTACCACCCGGATGCCAATCCCGGTGATGACAAGGCCGAGGAGAAATTCAAGGAGATCGGACAGGCGCATCAGGTGCTGTCCGACAAGGAATCGCGTGCTCAGTACGACCAGGTCCGAGCCATGGGCGGCGGTGCCCGGTTCAGTGCCGGAGCCGGAGGGCCCGGCGGTGCTGCAGGCGGCGGATTCGAGGACGTGTTCTCCGACCTCTTCGGAGGCGGGGGAAGGACACGGACCCGGACGACCTACGGCGGCGGGGGAGACGTCCCCCCGGATCTCGCAGATCTGCTCGGCGGATTCGGCGGAGGCTACGGCGGCGGGTTCGGCGGTGGCTACTCGCCGCCGGTCAAGGGGGGCGACATCAGATCGAGCACGACCCTGTCGTTCACCGAAGCGATCGACGGTGCTTCCGTCAAGCTGAATATGCCCGGCGGCAAACCGCTGACCGTGCGCACACCGATCGGCGTCAAGGACGGACAGAAGATCCGTCTGACAGGCAAGGGCAAGGCCAGTCCCAACGGCGGCGAGCCCGGCGATGTGATCCTCACTGTGCATGTGAAGCCACACCCGGTCTTCACCCGGGACGGTGACAACCTCCGCATGGACCTGCCCATCAGCTTCGACGAGGCGGCTCTGGGAGCGGAGATCAAGGTCCCGACGCTGGGCGGCATGCCGGTCAAGGTCAAGGTCGCGCCCGGGACTCCCTCGGGCCGGACCCTGCGCGTGCGCGGCAAGGGAGTGAAGACGAAGAAGGGCACCGGCGATCTGCTGGCGACGGTCGAGATCGTGGCGCCGAAGAATCTGTCCAAGGAGGCCAAGGAAGCGGTCGAGGCATTCAAGTCCGCGACCGAGGGCGAAGATCCCCGCGACGGCCTGCTGGACAAGGCAAAGGCCAGTTGAGGTGGTGAAGCACGATGCACATTTCATCGAGTGCGGCGGTGTATGTCATCTCGGTGGCCGCGGATCTGGCGGGAATGCATCCGCAGACTCTGCGGCAGTATGACCGCCTGGGTCTCGTCACTCCAGAGCGCACGGCAGGCCGGGGACGGCGTTACTCGGGACAGGACATCGCCAAGCTGCGGATGATCCAGCAGCTGTCGCAGGACGAGGGAGTGAACCTCGTCGGGATCAAGAAGATCATCGACCTGCAGAACCGGGTCGATGCGCTCCAGCACCGGAATGAGGAGCTCGAGGCCGAGGTCCGTTCGCGGATGTCGGCGCAGGAGCGCGAGGCCCGAGTCTTCGCGGCCGGCACCGTCGGCGGAGACGTTGTTTCGATCTCCCGTGGGCGTCGCCCGCAGGGCAGACCCGAGCCGGGCGCGCTGGTTCTGTACAACAGGTTCCGGCGCCGTTGAGTAGACCGGAGACGAGAAGAGCGCGGACCCGACTGGGTCCGCGCTCTTCTCGGCTGCGCCGGGTCCTGCGGCCACCGGTGAGCAGGTCAGTGAAGCTGTTGTGCAACACTGAACTCCATGAGCGAGTCCGAGAAGTTCAGAGAGGTCGCCGAATCCGCCGATGCGGCGGCCCAGGAAGCCGCCGGCAGCAGATGGTTCGAACGGGTTGCCCGCGCGGGCTTCATCGCCAATGGGCTGGTGCACGCCGTGCTCGGAGTCGTGGCCATGGCGATCGGACTCGGTCAGGGCGGCGGTGAAGCCGACCAGGCTGGAGCCGTCGGACAGATTGCGGCGGAACCCTTCGGCGTGGTGCTCATCGTCATCTGCTTCATCGGGTGCGCATTGCTGGCGCTGTGGTGCCTGATCAACGCCTTCTTCGGCTCCGCGTCGCTGCGCAGACCCGGGACTCGGGATCCACAGCAGAAGCAGGGCCGGCGCCGTTGGACCGAATTCCTCAAGACTCTCGGATTCGCGATCGCCTACGCGGTGATCGCCGCGAACTTCTCCCGGTTCGTCTTCGGGGGCGGAGCAGATTCGGGAAAGGCCAGTTCACAGGCATCGACGACAGTGGCGAGGGTCCCGGGTGGGCTCTATCTCCTCATGGCTGTCGGGGCCGTCGTCGCAGTCGTGGGCGTCGTGTTCTGCGTGAACGGCCTGCGTCGCTCGTGGACGAAGGATCTGCGCAGGCCGAGCAGTGCCGTCACCCGTTTCCTGATGGGCTTCACCGGCATCGTCGGATATCTGGGCAAGGGGGCGACGCTGCTGTCAGTGGGCATCCTCGTCGTGGTGTCGGCGGGCACCGGGGATCCGGAGGAGTTCACCGGCATCGACGGGGCGTTGAAAGGTATGCGCGACCAGCCCTATGGTCCCCATCTGCTGCTGGCCGTCGGAATCGGCTTGGTGCTCTATGGGATCTTTCTCGCTCTGCGCTCCCGCTATGACCGAATGGAGTGAACCCAGCTGAGGCAGGAAGAGCGCGAACCCGATCGGGTTCGCGCTCTTCTCATTTCACGCCGGCTCAAGTGAGCTCAGGTGACGCCTGTCAGATCTCGGAAGGATCCTGAGCGGCCTTCTTCCGACGCATGGTCAGTGCGACCGAGATTCCGCCGATGAGCAAAAGCCCTGCACCGCCGACGAGGCCGGTCAGCTCGGTGCCGGTGCGGGGCAGGTCGCCGCCGCCGTTTCCGTTGTCAGCACCGTCAGCGTCGCCTTCGTTGCCCTTGTCGTCGGCACCGTCGTTGCCGTCCTCGTCGCCGTCGCTGCCGCCGGCATTGGCATCGTCGCTGACCGAGAACTCGCCGGTCAGTTCGGCATCTCCGCAGGTGACGGTGACGTCGTAGTCGCCGATGTAGGCCGAGGCATCCGAAGAGGTGCCGTAGACGTTGACGGAGGCCTTGCCCTCGTCATCGGCCTTGGTGGTGTTCTCGTAAGCGGTGACATTCGAATCGCCCTTGGGGTTCACGACGAATTCGACGTCTTCGCCGGGCTCGCAGTTCTCGACGGCAAGGGTGACGCCCTTGTCCTTATCGATGAAATCAGCAGGCGAGACAGTTTTGGGCGAGACGGTCAGCTCGGCCTCCGCGGCAGGAGTGGTGGGCTCCTCGGTCTCCTCCTCGACAACCGTGACCTTTACGGGCTCTGATGTCGTGTCGGCCTCCTGGTCGGCGCCCCAGACGCTGTACTCGCCGGGTTCGAGAGCGGTTTCGCTCTTGACCGTGCCGCTGACCTTGCCGTTCTCATCGGCTTTGACAGTGGCTGTGCCGAAGGGAGACTGCGCCGTGCCTCCGACCAGGAGGACCTCTCCATCGGGGGTGAAGCCCTCACCCTCGACCTTGATTCCGTCCTTCTGAAGTTCCTCGGCAGTGAGTTCCTGGTCGGCGACCGAGATCTTCGGGTCAGCTGCAGGAGCTTCAGGCTCGTCGGACTCGTCGCCGGTGACCTCGAACGTCATCTGATACGAAATGTTGCTGTCTTTGGTGTCGTTGACCGTGACGGAGTAGGTGCCGACGTAGGCGGTGTCGTCCGCGCCGTAGATCTTGTGCGAGAACGTTCCCTCAGAGTCAGTCGTGGCGGTCGTCGTCAGTTTGTTGACGTTCTGGCCACTCTGAGGGGACACGATGATGTCATAGCCGTGGTCGGCTTTGAGGCCCAATCCATTGACGTCAACGCCCTTATCCTCATCCCCGAAATCTGCTTGCGACAGCTTCTCGGCGGAGAGCGTGACGACTGGCTCTTTTTCCGCGTGTGTTTCGATCGAGCCGGCGCGAGCTTTGAGGACGCCCGGGGCTGTTGTGGTCTGCGAATCGCTTGAGGCGGCCGAGGCGGGGGCCTCTGGAGCTGCGATGACTGGGGATGCGGCCAGCCCGGTGATGGCGATGGCCACTGCGGGTGCAAGGGCGAGCTTCTTCATGTATTTCCTTAGAAAATTACAGCTGGGTGTGAAGTATTGCGAATGTAACGGTAATGCAACAATGACGACACGCATAGTTGTGGTCGTTGTGTTCAGCGGTGAGTTCGGCGTGGCCGCAGAGTTCATCCCCCATTCACCGTGAACCGTGGTTTCGGTGCGAACTTCAGAGTAGAAGGAGGGGCGGCCCGGCATGTGCTGGACCGCCCCTTTGACTGCGGCCAAGGTGACCGCCCGACTCAGATCAGAAGCTGGTCGGCGTCTGGCCGAACTTGTTCTTGCGTCCGGTCAGCGCGATCGCTGCACCACCGACGAGGAGGAGCATCGCCCCCGTTGTCAATCCGCCGAGGTCGGCACCCGTGCGAGGCAGCTGACTGCCGTCGTCGCTGCTGCCGCTGTCTCCGCTGTCTCCGCCGTCGCTTCCGCCGCTGTTGGCGCCCTCGGTGACCTTGAAGGAGTCCTTCATGGTGTCATCGCCGCAGGTGGCGGTCGCAGTGTACGAGCCGACGTAGGCCGAAGCGTCCGAGGATGTGCCGAATACGTTGACCGAGGCGCGGCCCTCATCGTCGGCCTTGACGGTGTTCTCGTAGGCCGTGACGTTGATGCCCTTCGGGTTGACCTCGAAGTGGACGTCAGCGCCAGGCTCGCAGTTCTCGACGGCGAGCGTGACGCCCTTCTCCTCGTTGGCGAAGTCCGTGGCCTCGATCGTCTTCGGCGACACCTTCAGGCTCGCCTCGGCGGGGGCTTCGGTCTCATCGTCGACGACGTTGATGTTGCCCTTGAGCGTCTCGGACTCGGTGCCTTCGCGTTCGATGGTGACTTCGAAGGGGACCTTTCCGACTTCGAGGCTGTCGGGGTTGCCGTCCCACCAGAGGTGGAGGACGTGGGCACCGTCGGCTTCGGCGGTCTCGGTCTTCCCGGTGAGGGAGTCCTTGATCTTGTCGCCCTTCTTCACGCCCGAGACAGTGACGGTCACGCCCTTGTCCTTGTCGGCGAGGTCCTCGGCGGTGATCTCCTTGGGGTCGACCGTGAGGGAGGCGTCGATCGGGTCGACGGCGTCCTCATCCTCGGTGACGGTGACCTCGACCGGGCCGGATTTCTCGCCGGTCTTGTCGTCGACGAAGGTGAGGGAGTACTTCCCGGCCTCCAGCGACTCGGGCGCAACCACAGCGCCTTCGACGTTGCCGTCCTCGTCGGCGCGGAGTTCATCGGTCTGAGGGGCGGCGGCGCGCTGCGTCTGGACGGCTGTGCCTTCGACGCTGATGGTTCCGTTCGAGGAGAATCCGGAACCGGTGAACTTGAGGCCGTCCTTCTTGAAGTCCTCGAGAGTGATCTTCTTCGACTCCAGCTTGACGGAGGGGTCGACCTCGGTGTCGTTGACGACGTTGATGGTGCCCTTGAGCGTTTCGGACTCGGTGCTTTCGCGGTCGATGGTGACTTCGAAGGGGACCGGCCCTTCTTCGAGGTCCGCGGGGTCGCCCTTGTAATAGACGGCGAAGGTGAAGGCTCCATCGGAGGGCACCGACTTCTGTTTATCCGTCAGCGAGTCCGTCACCTTATCGCCTTCCTCCAGGCCGGTGACGGTGATGTCGATACCCTTGCTTTCGTCTGCCAGATCTTCTGCAGTGATTTCGTCGGGTGAGACCTTGAGGGAGGCATCGATTGCGTCCTGTGCGTCGACGTCAACAGTTCCGGTCACCGTTTTGGTATCCGTGCCGGCGCGCAGGATATTGACGGCGAAGCTCCTGCTGCCGTCTTTGAGCGAATCGGCGTTTCCGGCATAGTGCAGTTTGAGCGTGGCGGTCGAGCCGGTGGCAGTCGTGGCCGGGCCCTTGAGGCCGGAGGCAGCCTCCACCTTGTCGCCCTTTTCGAGACCAGTGACCTTGACGTTGACGCCTTCGGCCAGCTCTTCGGCAGTGACTTCACCCGAGGGTGCCTGCACCGAGGCGTTGATCGGGTTGACCTTGTCCTTGTCGTCGTTGCCCTCATCCTTGGGGGAGGGGGCAGGCTTGGGATCGACCTTCTTCGGGGCCTTCGGCTTGTCGTCCTTCTTCTTGTCGGCCGCGTCCTCGGCCGCCTTCTTCTCCTTGGCAGCCTTCTCTTTTGCGGCCTTGGCCTCGGCAGCTTTCTCCTTGGCAGCCTTCTCCTGCGCGGCCTTGTCCTCAGCTGCCTTCTTCTCAGCTTCGGCCTTTTCCTTTTCCGCCTTCTCCTGCTCCGCCTTCTTGGCCTTCGCCTCGGCGGAATCGGACGACTGTGCGGATGGGGATTCCGCAGCGGCGACCGGGCTGGCGACGAGTCCCGTGAACGCGAGGGCGACTGCGGGCGCGAGGATGATCTTCTTCATTGGAGTGCCTTCAATCTGCTTTGAGGGGGTTCACATCTGAGACTCATCCTAGGTTCGAAGGAAACTCCAAACTATTTCTGTACGTTTTGTTCAGCGGCAATTCCGATAACGCTTTGATGAATTCGTGTAATCGTTTCGTGACCTACTATTTGGTAATCGCAAGTCCGGTGGAATCGTCTCGAGGACCTCAGACGGGCCAGGCATCGGCCCGGATCTGCTTGCGCTGTTCGACGGTGGGCACGCGGACCGTCAGGGCTGAGGGCCTGACCTCCATCTCCAGGTAGGACGACTGTCCGATCGGATCCCCGTCGAGCTGGACATCGAGTTCCTCCCTGGACTCGATGACAACCTTCTGGCACTTCCGGATGTTCGTGTGCAGGCCCTTCGACGCCCGTCGCCCCGCGATCGAAGCGAGCACCCCGACCCACTGGCCGAGGTTCTTCGGACTGACAATGAGCACATCGAGCATGCCGTCGTCGATGACCGCCTGCGGCAGCAGTTGGATCCCGCCCTGCAGCCTGCCGCAGTTCCCGCCGAGCACTGAACGCACCCGAGCCGAGATCCGGTAGTCGTCGTCGAAGGTCACCTTGACATGGCTCGGTTTGCCGGCGAGCTTCCTCGACCCCGCTTCCACGTAGGCCAGCCACCCCAGGCGGCTTTTGAGCTCATCGTTGGTGTCGGCCATGACCGCGGCATCGAAACCGAGCCCGGTCATCACGGTGAAGACATGGGAGTCGCCGTCGGCGGCGATCCTCGCCGCTCCCACGTCGATCTCCCGATTGCGGCCCCAGAGGGCGATCCGCAGCGCCCATTCGGTCTTGTCGAGCACGAGGTCGATGTTGCGAGCGAGCAGATTGCCGGTCCCCAAGGGCACGATCCCCATCGGTGTCGAGGACCCCGCCAGCGCCGAGGCGACCGCGCGGATGGTCCCGTCCCCGCCGGCGGCGATGACGACATCGACCCCTTCGTCGAGAGCGCGGATGGTCGCGCCCTCACCGGAGTCGTCGATGGTGGTCTCGAACACGAGAGGAGGATTCCATCCCTCGAAGCGGCAGATCGCCTCGGCGGTGGACGCGAGCCGTCGCACGTCGGTCTTCGTCGGATTGACGATGAGGGCGGCGCGATAGCGGGCCGCGTCACTGACCTCGGAGTCCGAGAGATTCGCAGGGTGGACGAATCGCCGAACCGAGTTGAGGGTGCGGCGGATGCCGGAACGGCGGCCGAGTAGGAAAGCGGCCACGAGCACGACGAGGGCGCAGACGACGATGCCCCAGGTCATCAGAGGATCCAACTCGATGGTCATGTCCCAAATCTACCGTGCCGAACTCGTGTGCGAGCTGAGGGCCGTATCCGTGCACGAGAGGGTGCCGACCCTCTGTGCGGGCTGAGGGTCGAATGTCGAAAACAGGTCCGGCCCGTTAAGCTGAGAGGGTGATCGATCTAGCGCTTCTCAGAGACAACCCGGCCCTGTTCAAGGCATCACAGGAGGCTCGCGGGGAATCCGTCGAGCTCATCGACGAGGTTCTCGCCGCCGATTCTGCGCGCCGTGCGGCCATCACGGCCTACGAGGACGCTCGGGCAGACCAGAAGTCCTTCTCGTCCCAGATCGCGAAGGCGCCGAAGGAGGACAAGCCTGCACTCATCGCAGAGGGCAAGCAGAAGTCCGAAGCCGTGAAGTCGCTGTCGGCCGAGTCCGAGGAGGCGAGCTTCGCCTTCGACCAGCTCGTGTCGAAGGTCCCGAACCTCATCATCGACGGCATCCCCGCAGGCGGCGAGGAGAATTTCGTCACCCTCAAGACCGTCGGCGAGCCCCGCGACTTCGCCCCCGACGGCTTCGAGCCGCTCGACCACCTCGAGATCGGTGAGAAGCTCGGGGCCATCGACACCGCGCGCGGCACCAAGGTCTCCGGCTCTCGTTTCCACTACCTCACCGGGTTCGGAGCGAAGCTCGAGATGGCGCTGCTCAACCTCGCCCGCGACGTCGCCGAGGAGGCCGGCTTCAGCCCGACCATCACTCCGACGCTGGTCCGCCCCGAGGTCATGCGCGGAACGGGGTTCCTCGGCGAGCACGCCGACGAGGTCTACCGTCTCGAGGCCGACGATCTGTTCCTCGTCGGCACTTCCGAAGTGCCGCTGGCCGGCTACCACATGGACGAGATCATCGACCTCGGCGAGGGGCCGCTGCGCTATGCGGGCATCTCCTCGTGTTACCGCCGGGAGGCCGGTTCCTACGGCAAGGACACCCGCGGCATCATCCGCGTCCACCAGTTCCAGAAGGTCGAGATGTTCTCCTACGTCCCGGTCGAGGACGCCGAGGCCGAGCACGAGCGGATGCTGAGCCTGCAGGAGAAGATGCTGGGCCTGTGCGAGCTGCCCTACCGGGTCATCGACACCGCGGCCGGCGACCTCGGCGACTCGGCCGCCCGCAAGTTCGACTGCGAGGCCTGGGTGCCGACTCAGGGCACCTACCGCGAGCTGACCTCGACCTCGAACTGCACGACCTTCCAGGCCCGCCGACTCCAGATCCGCGAACGCCACGAGGGAGCGACCCGTCCGGTCGCCACGCTCAACGGAACCATGGCCAACACCCGCTGGCTGGTGCCGATCCTCGAGAACCACCAGCAGGCGGACGGCTCGGTCACCGTGCCAGCGGCACTGCAGCCCTACCTCGGCGGCATGACCGCACAGGGACCGGAGGGCCCGCGCTACTGAGCGCAGGCGACACCGAAACCGACATTTCAGAGCTCAAGTTGGGAGACACATTGGCCCCGCACCTCATCGCACTCGACGTCGACGGCACGATCGTCGGCTACGACGGATCACTGTCGGAGTCGGTGAGGCGAGTGCTCGACCGGCTCGCCGAGGAGGGGCACCATCTCGTCATCTCCACCGGCCGCGCCCTGCCGGGTGCGCTCGAGGTCGTGCACGCACTGGGCATCGAACGCGGTTTCGTCGTGTGCTCGAACGGCTCCGTCGTCGTCCGCCTCGACCCAGAGCTGCCGCTGGGCTGGGAGATGCACCATGTGGTCTCCTTCGACCCGCGGGATGCGCTGGAGAAGATGCGCGAGGCGCTGCCCACCGCCCTCTTCCTCGTCGAGGACCCCGATCTGCACCGGTGGGCCTCCGCTGAGTTCCCGGCCGGTGAGCTCGCCGAGTCCGACACGCTCGACATCGTCGACTTCGACGAGCTGCTGACGAAGCGGGCCACCCGCATCGTCATGCGCGAGGTCAACGGGACGGCCGAGGAGTTCGCCGCCGCCGTCGACCGTCTCGGACTCCACGAGGTCAGCTACTCGGTGGGCTGGAGCAACTGGCTCGATATCGCCCCCGAGGGGATTTCGAAGGCCAGCGGTCTGGCCCTCGTGGCCACCGAACTCGGCGTGGACCATGAGCACACCGTCGGCGCCGGTGACGGGCTCAACGACCTCGAGATGATCGAGTGGGTCGCCCACGCGATCGTCATGGGCCAGGCGAAGGACGAGCTCAAGGCGCTGGCCACTGTGGTCACCGGCCGGATCGAAGACGATGGTCTGGCCACGGCGCTGGTCGACCACTTCGACCTCGACCGCACTCTGCTCGGCGCCGCGGGCTCGACCGACACCCGTCCCTGAGCTGCTGCCTGTGCCCTCAGGCAGTTCGAGAGGTCAGCGGCGCGCCCGAGCATCGAGGACCGCGTCGAGGTAGCGCGCGACCCCGTCCTCGTCGACCTCCTCGGTGACGGCCGCGGCGATCTCCTTGACCGAACCCAGGGCGTTTCCCATGGCGACCCCGTGCCCGGCCCAGGACAGCATCTCGATGTCATTGGGCATGTCCCCGAACGCCATCACCTGCGAGCGGGCCACGCCGAGGTGGTCGCACAGCTCCGACAGTGTCTTGGCTTTCGTGATCCCCGCCGGGGCGAGTTCGACGAGGCCGTTGTCAGGTTCGGAGAACGACGCATGGCAGGTGCCTTCGACGAGAGGGTCGAGGAGATCGTGCATCGCCTGCGAATCGCTCGTATCCAGTCGCACGAGCACCTTGACGACCTGCTGGCCGTGCAGTTCGGAGACATCGTCGATGACGCGAGCCTCGCGCGAGCGGCGGGTGACGAACTCCCGGTCGATGAATCCGCCGGTGAGCGTCTCGTAGGCGAACCGCGCCTCCGGATGCTCGGCCATGATCGCCGCAGTGATCTCGGCCAGAGTGTCCGAGTCGATGCTGTGGGCGTCGACGACGGTGTCCGAGGCGATGTCGTAGACGACGGCGCCGTTGAGGCAGACGACACGGCCGAGATCGGGGATCTGCTCGGCGATCGGGGCCAGCCAGCGGATCGGGCGGCCGGTGACGAGAACGAAGGGGATGCCAGCATCCTGGCAGCGATGGATCGCATCGATCGTCGTCGTCGAGATCGGTTTCCAGTCGAGCAGCAGTGTGCCGTCGATGTCACTGGCCACGAGGCCGAGTGAGAAGTCGTCAGGAGGCAGGCAGTCCGCAGAGATGGGAGGAGTCATGGTTGCTCCAGCCTAGCGAGATTCTCCTGCGCCCGCTCCAGCAGCTCCTCGGCGTCGGTGATGAAGCGTTCGGTCGCCCGCGCGCTCGAGCCGATCGGTCTGCCGGCCGGAGCCTCGGCGCGGGCCATCGAAGCGGCGAGGACCGCCTCGGCGACCTTCGATGATGCCTTCGTCAGCAGCTCAGGTGCGTCGCCGACGGCCCGGCGTGTGTACCCGGGCACGATCTGCCCCGTGACGGGATGCCGACGATGCAGCTGTGCGGTGATGTCGTCGACGACGGTGGCGAGTGAGTTGAGCCGGTGTGTGCCGTCGACGATGATGTCGATCGGGTCCTGCGCCGCGCCCTCGTTCGCCGAGGCGGGACCCGGGCCTCCGTCCGGAGTCGAGCCCGCGCCGTCACCGGCGGCCGCGACGCCGGCGGCACGGGACTCGTGGAGGGCCACGGCCGTGGTGTAGTAACGGTCGACGGCGCGGAGGAAACGGTCGCGGTTGTGCCGCCACAGGCCGGTGCCGAAGCGCTGGTCATCGTTGCCCGCAGCGTCGCCGCCGCGGTCCCTGGCGCGGCCGGCCTTCCTGCGCAGGCCCGCGAAGAAGCGCTTCACAGATAGTTGCCGGTGCCGCGGTCGTTCCGCTCCGCGGCCGATTTCTCGGCCGCTTCGCCCTTCGCGCCGGGCGGCGTCATGCCGGGGACGACCGCTCCCGGCGGCAGCTGGCCGCGGGCGGCGAGCTGCTGTGCCATCGCCTGCTGGGCCGCGATGGCGGTCTGTACGCCGTGGAAGAGGCCCTCGAGCCAGCCGACGAGCTGGGCCTGCGCGATGCGCAGCTCGGAGGTCGTCGGCGGGCCGTCCTGGGAGTCGAACGGGAGGTCGAGGCGTTCGAGCTCGGCGATGAGGTCCTTCGACAGGCCCTCTTCGAGCTCCTCGATGGAGCGGCGGTGGATCTCCGCGAGTCGCTCACGCCCCTTCTCGTCGAGTTCCGTGCTGCGGACCTCTTCGAGCAGCTGCTTGACCATGGTGCCCACGCGCATCACCTTCGCCGGTGATGAGACGTCTGCCTCCCGCCCCTCGGTCTGGGCCGGATCGTCTTCGCCGAGGTTCTCATCCCGTTCGGGGGTCCCGGTCATGCTTGCTCACCTTCTGCATCGGCGACGAGGAGGATCTTGCCGATGTTCGCTCCGTCCTCCAGCGCCTGATGTGCGCGGGACGCATCGGCCAGCGGCATGGTCTCGTGGATGATGGGGCGGATGTCGCCTGAGACCACGGCCGGCCACAGATGCTGGGCCACCTCGGCGACGATGGCGATCTTCTGCTCCTTCGGCCGGGCGCGCAGGGTCGTGGCGGACACCGATTTGCGCGGCTGCATGAGCCAGCCGAGGTTGATCTCCGTCTTCGTTCCGCCCTGCATGCCGATGATGACGAGTCGACCGTCGGCGGCCAGCGCCTTGATATTGCGTTCGAGGTACTTCGCACCGATGATGTCGAGGATGACATCGGCGCCGGTCGAACCGTCCTCGTGGACGCAGATCTCATGGGCGCGGGCGACGAAGTCCTCTTCGCGGTAGTTGATGACGGCGTCGGCGCCGAGCTCGCGGCAGAACTCGGCCTTCCTCTCGGATCCGACGGTGACGGCGATCTTCACGCCGAGGTGGCGCGCGATCTGGATCGCGGCCGTGCCGATTCCCGAACCTCCGCCGTGGACGAGCAGCCATTCGCCTGCTGTGACTCGTCCGCGGCCGACGATGTTCGACCACACGGTGGCGAGCACTTCGGGCAGGGCGGCCGCCTTCGTGAGGTCGAAGTCATCGGGGACGGGAAGGAGCTGACCCGCGGGAACGGGGACCGCCTCGGCGTAGCCTCCGCCCGACAGCAGGGCCGCGACTCGGTCGCCGACCGCCCAGCCGGTCACGGCTGAGCCGAGCTTCTCGATCGTGCCGGAGACCTCGAGGCCGGGGATTGTGGTCGCGCCGGGCGGGGGATCGTAGAAGCCCCTGCGCTGCAGCAGATCGGCCCGGTTGACGCCCGCGGCGTGGACCCGGACGAGCACCTCGTCGGCGGAGATGTCGGGGGTCGGCTCATCGGTGACCTGGAGAACCTCGGGGTCACCTGGGGAGGAGATCGTGATTGCTCGCATGCCTCCACTCTAGTGGCTGACGGTGCCACGGGGCAGGGGCGTTCAGCGGCGGGGACAAGCGTTCACTTCTGCTGCTCTGCGAGCTCTGCGTCCGCTCTGTCGGACTCCGGCGGCTCCTTCGCCGCGCGACGCATCGCCGCGATCCCTTCGATCGAGACGAGGATGCTCGACCCGATGATGACGATGTCGATGGCCAGAAGCAGCCAGTCCGGGCCGGCCGGGTCGGCGAACGAGACGAGCTGTTCGATCGCAGCCCAGAACGAGAGGACGAAGACGAAAGCCAGGGGGATCAGAGCGGGCCAGGGGTTCCGACGCTTGCGGATGAGGATCACGGCGATGACGATCAGCGTGAGTGCGGCCAGCAGCTGGTTCGTGGTGCCGAACAGCGGCCAGATGCGCATACCGCCCTCTCCGCTCATTCCCTGTGAGAACGTCAGACCGCCGCCGAGGACCAGCACCACGACAGTGGCAGGCACCTTCGACAGCCGGATGTTCATGTTTCCGCCGATCTCCTGGACGACATAACGCATGAGCCGGACGACCGTATCGAGCGTGGTCGCGGCGAACAGCACCGCCATCGTCGCCAAGACGGTTGCGCTCAGCCCTGCGGGCAATCCGATCCCGGTCTCCAGCAGCATGCCGCCTCCTTCGACGAACGACTGGACACCGGCATCGCCGAACTTGCTGTAGACCTCTTCCCACTCGGAGACTGTGCGGTAGCCGCCCGCGATCGCGAGGATGGACCCCAGCGCCAACATTCCCTCTCCGACGGCACCGAAATATCCGACGAATCGTGCATCGGTCTCCGAGTTGAGCTGTTTGGCGGTGGTTCCGGATGCGATGACACCGTGGAAGCCCGAGATGGCACCGCAGGCGATCGTGACGAAGAGGAGGGGGAGGATGCTCGGCGTGCCCGCGGGCAGATCGGTGTTGATGGCAGGAGCGACCAGCTCGTGTCCGCTGCCGAAGAACGCAGAGGTGATGACAGCGCCGTAGAGGAGGATGAGGGCGATGAAGAGCTGGACGCCGTTGATGTAGTCGCGGGGCTGCAGCAGCACCCAGACGGGCAGTACGGAAGCGATTCCGCAGTAGACGAGCAGGACGATGATCCACAGGGCCGTAGGTTCGAGCCCGAGGAACGAGTCCGGCATCGACACCGGGAACCGGTCGCCGAGGAGGATGAGTGCATAGAGGGCGGCGACTCCGACGATCGTGACGGGAATGAGGGGCCACCGCAGTTTGTAGATCGCCACACCGACGAGCAAGGCTACGCCGATAGCGCCCCAGGAGGGGATGACCGAGGAAGGCAGCGCTACGAGCAGATCGGTGATGACGACGGAGAACGCGGCGATGACCATGAACCCGAGAATGAAGATGACCAGGAGGAAGAGCGCGGCTCCGCGTCTGCCGATGTAGCGAGCCGACAGCGCCGCAATGGTCTGTCCCCTGTTCCTCGTCGAGGCCCACAGGGAGCCGAGGTCATGCATTCCCGCGAAGAAGATCGTTCCGATGGTGACCCAGAGGAATGCCGGCAGCCACCCCCAGATCATGGCGATGGCAGGTCCCACGATGGGAGCGGCTCCTGCCACGGAGGTGAAGTGGTGACCCCAGAGGATGAATCTGTTGGTGGGCACGTAGTCGACGTTGTCGCGCAGTTCATGCGCCGGCGTCGCGAATCCACCGTCGAGCCGGTAGATCCGTCTGGACAGATACTTCGAGTAGAACAGGTACCCGAATGCGAAGATCGCGGCTCCGAGCAGGAGAAGCAGTACGGGACTCATCTTTGAATTCCTTTCGGCGACTGGACGAAGTCGTCGTCCTCACCCGGCTGCAGGTGGGTTGTGACCCGGTCAGGATCTGTTGTTTCGTTGCATCCTAGCAAGCGTTCTTCTTCCTGGAGCCCCCTGTTCGCCTCCGACAGTGTCCGGATCCCTGTGGCCGGTCACAGTTCCCCTCCGGTGCTGGTCGGGAATGCAGACAGTGGTCGCAATCGGACACCTCCGGCGAGCAGAAGTATCCGATTGCGACCACCGTTCGGGTCGAGCTCCGCCCCGCCCCGCCCCGGGTCTTAAGCGAAGAGGCGGAACATCGGCGAATTCTGGTGCACGCGCTCGACCTCGATCGACGAGGCCTCCATCCGCTCGAGCAGGTTCGGCAGGTCCTCGGCATAGCCGAGCTGGATGCCGACGAAGGCCGGTCCGGTCTCCCTGTCGGAGCGTTTGACGTACTCGAACATCGCGATGTCGTCCTCGGGGCCGAGCACCTCGTTGAGGAACCGGCGCAGGGCTCCGGGCTCCTGCGGGAAGTCGACGATGAAGTAGTGCTTGAGGCCCTCGTGGACGAGGGAGCGTTCGAGGATCTCGGGATAGCGGGAGATGTCGTTGTTGCCCCCGGAGACCAGGCACACCACGGTCGAGCCGGGTTCGATGGTGATCGGCTTGTCCGAATCCGGACCGCCGATGCCGGCAGAGGCCAGGGCGCCGGAGGGTTCGGCGATGATGCCGTCGACCTGGTACATGTCGAGCATCTCGGTGGCCACGGCACCCTCGGCGACGGGACGGATGTCGAGGCCGAGCTCGGAGACGACGTCGAAGGTCAGCGCGCCGGCGCGTTTGACCGCGGTGCCGTCGGCGAACCGGTCGATGTTCTCCAGAGTCACGGGGTGGCCGGCCTTGAGCGCGGCGATCATCGAGGCGGCTCCGGCGGGTTCGGCACCGATGATCTTCGTGTTCGGCATGCGCTCGGCAGCGTAAGCGGCGATGCCGGCGATGACTCCGCCGCCGCCGACAGGAACGATGATGTAGTCCGGGTCGGTCCCGAGCTGCGCGTGGATCTCCGCGCCGACGGTGCCCTGACCGGCGATAGTGCGACGATCGTCGAAGGCCGAGACCAGGAGGGCGTCATTGCGTTCGGCGAAGCGATGGGCCAGGGCGGAGGCGTCGTCGTAGGTGGAGCCTGCGATCTCGATGGTCACCTGCTCGCCGCCGAAGTGGCGTACGCGCTCGATCTTCTGCTTCGGAGTGGTCTTGGGCACGAAGATCGTGCCCTGGATGCCGAGCTCCTTGCAGGCGCGGGCGAATCCCTGCGCATGATTGCCCGCCGAGGCGCAGACGACTCCACGGGCCCGTTCGTCGGCGTCGAGCTGGAGCATGAAGTTGAACGCCCCGCGGATCTTGTAGGAGCGCACCATCTGGAGGTCCTCGCGCTTGAGGTAGATGGTCGACCCGGTCGCGGCCGTCAGCCGCTCGCAGATCTGAAGTGGTGACAGGATGACGGAATCGGCGATTCGAGACGCAGCGGCCTCGACCTCGTCGGCGAGTGTGAGCTTCTGGAGTGTCATGTCTGTTTGAACCACCAGACCATTGTGCGCCTTCTGTCTTGCCATTTGGCAACTCGTATCGACATAAGGACAGCAGATGTGCAGCAATCGAACCGCGAGAAGGGCCCTCGGCGACCGCGCCGGAGCCTCCGCGCTCGCCTCGAATCCGTCGCGATCCCGCCTGATTACGGCACGGGCTTGGGGGTTTCGGGTGCGCCATGATCGGTGATCGCCCCATATCATGATTGGATGGAGGATGCCCGTAATCCCTTCAAGGAGACGACATGGCCATCAGCAGTGAGCTCGAACAACTGTTAGCCAGCTGGATACCTCGGCAGCCGTGGTTCCCCAAGCTCGCTGCAGATTTCGGGAACGACCCCGACATCACCCCGATGTCGGTGGCCCGCGCGTTCACTTACACCGCCGAGGAACTCGGCGGCTTCGTCGGTCTCGTGACCGTGATCTCCGTCGGCGATGGTCCGACCCTGCGCCGGCTCAACATTCCGCTGACCCTGCGCGGCGCCGAGGACATGCACCTGCGTCATGCTCTCATCGGGCAGATCGACGACCTCGCCCTGGGGCCTGTGTACGTCTACGACGGTGCCGCGGACCCCGTGTTCGTCAATCTCATGGCCGATGCCATCACCAAACGCAAGGTCTTCGACGGCGGGCAGCTGTCGACCGAATCGCTTCGCCACAGCCTGGAGAAGACCGAGGCCCGGGATCGGGCGCCGATGCCCTTCCCCGTATCCGCGAACGGCACGCCCGCCTCGGCGAAGTCATCGTCGACAGCCACCCCCGCCGAGGTGGTTCCCCCGAAGCCGTCCAAGGCCGCCATCGAGGTCGCCGAAGGCGATGAGCTGCCGGTCGCCATCCGACCGATCGAGGTCGCGGACTCCGGGCCGCACAAATCCACCGTCATCATCCACGACGAATACGAGCCGCTGGAGCTCAGCTTCTTCCGGGTGCTCGAGAACGGGATGCCATCCTCGCTGACGATCCCGGTCCTCCTCACCGAGGCGGGTTCGCGCAGCGTGCCCGAAGTCATCGGCTGGGGCTCGGGGCGCTGGTACGACATGTTCGAGGTCCAGGAGATGGAGGCGCCGATGGCGCTGCTGTCCCACGTCGACGTCGAGGCCGAACCCGCTTGGCGCGAAGCCGTCGACACTGTCTGCGCCGTCGACTCCGGATCGATCGGAGCCTACAACGCCCACGCCGCCGATATGGGGCGGCGCATCGGCGAACTCCACGCGGACATGGCCGCCGAATTCGGCATCGTCGAAGGCGGAGGCGAACCGACCAAGCAGCTGGTGCAGAAGTGGATCGAACGCATCGACTGGGCGATCGGCCGTGCTCCGCTGGCGCTGGATTCGCTGGTTCCCGAACTGCGGGCCCACCGGGCGAAGGTGCAGGGACTCGAGACGATCGGCACTCTGCAGAAGATCCACGGCGAGCTGACTTTGGACCATGTAGTCAGCTCACCGTCCGACGGCTATTCGGTCGTGAAGTTCACGGATTCGACGAACTCCGATCCGAAGCCCCCGGCGCTCGACCTCGTGGCCCTGCTGCGCAGCATCGACTACGCTGCCGGGTTCGCCCGCCTGCAGCGCACCGACGCGCTCGACTCCGAAGACGGATCGCTGGTCGTCAACGGCTTCGGCAACGACCCGTCAGCACTGCGCGCGATCTTCGACTCCCCGGAATACCTGTGGGCCTCGCAGGTGCAGAACTCGCTGCTGTCCGGCTATTCCCGGGCACGTGGAGAGAGCGTCGGGTTGAATGACCCGGTGCTGCGGGCCGCCCTCGTCGACCGTCTGCTCGTCGAGGTTGTCACCGAACTGCGCAATCGCCCGAATTGGCTCTCCGTGCCGTTGGCCACGCTCACCCTCGTGCTCAAGGGCAAGCCCGCCCGCGCCGAGGCGGAGCCCGTCGCAGCCGCGTCCGTTGAAGAGCCGGAGGCGGCGGAGTCGAGCACTGCGCCCAGGGGCACCGCCGGCGCCGTCGCTGCCGCGATTTCGACCGCCGATACCGAGGGCGCAGATGCGGGCTCGGTGGCAGACGTCGACAGCGCTGAGTCCTCGGATGCGGATGGTGCTGAACCCCCGGTCGCCGACACCGCGGAGAACACGGTCGCTGCGAACGTCGCGCCGGACATCGACGACGAGGCCGACTCCACTGTCGCGCCGCCTCACGACGATGCCGGTGGCGAAACCGTCGATGACGAGGACTTCGCCGACGAGGAGGAGGCGGAAGCTCCCGTCCAGCGCGTCCCTGCGACATTCGCCGCCCGAGGTGCCACCTCCGAGGACGCCGACAGCACCGGTCACGACGTCGCCAAGCCGGCCAAACCGGCGGAGGCTCCGAAACTCGGCAAGACCTGGAGCGAACGCTCCCACGGTTCCGACGACGAAGCCGGAAAAGGACCGAACCGTGAGGCCAGAAGGGCGGACAAGGGAACGGAGCCGACCCAGGGTTCGGTGTTCGACGACCTCCTGGGCACGGCGCGGAAGCGGGACAGGATGAAGAAGCGAAAGCAGGACTGACCGCGTCCGGAGCCGAGTCACGCGATTGGCAGATGCCATTCCAGTTGTGAGAAACTATGGTGGCTCGACCTCGTGTCGGGCAGGCCGGGTTCGCCTCCATCCATGCACCATCGAGGGTGAACCAAGGGAAGCGTGTCCGAGCGGCCGAAGGAGACGGTCTTGAAAACCGTTGTGCGGCAACCCCGCACCGTGGGTTCGAATCCCACCGCTTCCGCCGTGTGATGTCCCACGTCATCGTTCACTCGATGGCGTGGGACATTTCTTGTTTCTGACTCTGGTATGTCTCATGACATC
>NZ_JADBHF010000020.1 GCF_017808105.1 Brevibacterium renqingii
TCTGTGCTCGTGTACTCATTCCCCATCATGGGCGCACGGGGTGTTGAAGATGTATTGAGACATGTGTTGACGATGTAATGAGACTTAACACCACTGGGGGGACCATTGAAAGTAGCTCTCACCTGCGACGACGTGAGTTCAGCAGCCTCGTCAAAACGGATGGGAAGTCGAGTTCCCCACGTTTACCCATCTTTTTCATTTCGATTCTGCCCGAATTGGTCAAGGATCTTCGACACGTCCGGGGCCTCGGCCGCCTTCTTCACGTAGTGCTTCGAGGTGACCGCAGTCCCGGAGTGGCCGAGCACAGCCGCAGCCGCCTCAAGAGTCGCCTCGGCGTCAATGAGCGTGGCTACGGACTTTCGGAACACGTGAGGCGAGATCCCACCGACGCCCTCCATCTCCTTGAGCGCAGAACGGAGCGTGCGGCGATAATTGTTCGGCCACTTCCACGTGCCCTTGCCCGAGGGGAAGACCGCATTGGTTTCGGTGGGAATAGCTTCGACGCTGCGACGCAGAAGAACATCGACTACGAACGACGGCAGAGTGAGAATCCGGAACCCGCTCGACGTCTTTGTTTGCGCCTGCCTGCGCAGGCCCTTCTGCTTCAGATAGACCAGCGTTCCCGTCACCGTCGCTGTCGGCTGGTCTCCGAGATCTACATCGTCCCATCGCAGAGCGAGAACTTCAGAGATTCTCAGTCCGGTCCCGAGCATCATGTCGACCACATCGAGCAGATCGCTTCCCCGGCGCGGTCCACGGCAGCCAGTCCCGTCTTGCCATCTGCGCAGGCCTTCACGCAGCGCCGCGACCTCAACTACCGTGAGTGCCTCCACAGGTCGCTTCGGCTTCGACGGCAGACGCACATCACGCACCGGATTCGACCGGATCGCGTCGTGACGGACGGCAAGTTTGACCATGCCGTTGAGCACACTCCTCGCCGTCTTAGCCAGCCCCGGTGTTGACGCAGCCAGGTTCCGCAAGAAGCGATCGACGCGGGAGACAGTAACCTCCCTGAGCATGTATTCGCCCAGAGCCGGCAGAACCTGCTGATCGAGGCTGTCGGTGTAGCGCTCGACGGTCTGGGCTGTGCAAGTCTCGGTGAGGTCCGGGTCGGTTAACCAGATCTTCGACAGTGCGGTCACTGTGGTGCTGCCGGTGATCGAGTCGCCGGCCGATTCGATCTCATCGCGCAGGGCCTTGAGGAGGTTACGTTCAGCTTTGGCACCAGGTTCCCCGAAGCGCTCGCGTTGCTTGGTTCTGCCGGTGAAGTCGCGAAACCGAGCACGAGCTCGCCACTTATTCTCAGCGATCTCGGTCCGTGTGATCTCGCCCCACGTGCCGAGCTCAAGCCGTGGTCTAGGCATCGCCGTCCGCCCCACCGAGAGCATCCCCGCTGATCGTGAACTCAGCAACACCGTACTTTTCGGCCATGTTCGCGACCTCAATGGAGTCGGCCCCCTCGAGGACCCCAGCAACTTCGTCGAGCAGCCCCAGGTCGCGTGCACGCTGGATGCGGCGCGAAGCAGTGGCTCGCGACACGCCGAGAGCCTCGGCGGTTGAGGAAATCACGGGGCGACCGTTGCCATACAACTTCACGAGTGTCGCCACGATCGCCGCTTCCCGGATGGTCTCGCCCGCCAGTACCTGGCCGCCGGGCCTGGGCACTCGTCCGCCGAACTCAGGCGATTGCTCCCGGAAGTCACCGGCACCCGACCGGTCAGCGTCATCAATGGCTGCCAGAATCTCATTGATCGCAATCTTTGAGATGCTTCCCGTACCAAGGGCCTGACCACCCCCAGGATCGCCGAGGAGCATTCCGGTGATCACGAAGTCACCGTACTCAGTCTGTGCGACCCGCACCCACAGCGGGAAAGGGACTTCGGAGATATCGATGCGGTGCCAGAAATCTCCAGGCTCGTCCGAGCTACCTAGAGGTCTCTCCCACTCCCCACCTGCTAGTCCCGGCTTCTCGGCAGGGGTCACCACTGGCACAGGGCGTCGATCAGCAAAACTCATGGAACCCACTCTAGCAATTTCACTGTTCATCGACAATCGATGCAATCTCTTGGTATGATTTTTGCATTGGCAGTTTACTACCATTGCAATCGAGGAGTTGATGACTATGACTGCGACTCACAGCGACGCCCGGTGGCTGACCGCGGACGATCTCGCAGCAGAGCTGCAGATCCCGAAGCAGACGATCTATCGGTGGCGCGTTGAGGGATACGGGCCGGCGGCACACAAGATCGGGCGTCATCTGCGTTTTTCCCGCGATGACGTCGAGGCTTGGTACGAGACGCTTCAGGACGATTCTGTATCGGGTTGAGGGGGCCTCGGTTTGACTCCCTGTTCCTCGAGACCGCTAAGCGGAACGCCTACTTGACGAGGTCAAGCAGCTCCACGCCCTGGACAGCGCACGTCGGTTAGCTGCAACAAACTGGCGCAAGACCTTCCAGCACGGCATTCGACCTTTGATCGACTGTCGTGACGCTTCATAGTGGCTTAGGGTTTCCGAGCGCCGCCACCAAATGGTTCCCCTAAATTGCGAGAGCCATTGGTTCGGAGAAGCCAGCCCAAATGATGCCGCCACCCCCGGCTCGAAAAGGAGTACCCGACCTCAAAACTCAGGAATGCTCCAGTAAGAGGTGCGCTCTGGGTATGATCCAAAGATGGGGAGAGGGAGAGTCGACTTCGACCGCGGCATCGCTCGTCTGGCTTCGTATGCCAGATACCACGGGCACGCGAATCCCAAGGCCGACGAGATCTGGTTGGAATGGAGCGCCGGACTCTGGCTGTCGAGTCTGAGAGTCAAGTACCGTGCCGGCAAACTGACGGAAGAACAGGTCGCCGCAGCTGAAGCCATCGGAGTCAGGTTCACTCCCCCGTACCGCGACCCAAAGCCGAAGCCACCGACTCGGGACGAGCGAATAGTCAGCGCGTACCTCGAGCGACTCGGACGGCTCAAAAGCTTCTACAGACGCCACGGTCACATCAACGTCCCACAACTGACCGGCACCAAGAGATGGCCCGGAGCCGGACGATGGATCGCCCGCATTCGCTCGCAATATCGACAGGGACGCTCCCCCAGCCGATCATCGAGGCTGCAGAGGCGATGAACATCACCTGGAACCCGGGCCAGGGAGCTCGTAAATAACAGAGG
The DNA here is from genome assembly GCF_017808105.1 of Brevibacterium renqingii. Taxonomy (GTDB): domain Bacteria; phylum Actinomycetota; class Actinomycetes; order Actinomycetales; family Brevibacteriaceae; genus Brevibacterium; species Brevibacterium renqingii. Next base: position 3,161 of record NZ_JADBHF010000020.1, read on the forward strand.
CCCGAATGCAACCCACGCAATCCAAGAATGGCCATCGGGACCAACTGGATCAGCCTCCAATGCGCAAGCGCCGCAGTCCTATTCAGATGGTATCCACGGAGCCTTGTGTAGTAGATGACACCGATCTAATGGTGGTCGTCCTGGGGTGAAAGCCTAGACTTCTTCTGAATGCCAGATGCCACCGCGAACTCCGACAAAGCACTATCAAGACGCATCATCGACCCAACTGTCCCTTGCTCCACCACCTCGGTGAGGGCGTCGACAGTTGCTTGGGCAGCCGAAGTCGTGGCGGCGTCATACAACAGCTCGATCACTCGAACCGACTCGATCAACTGGATGTCCCATCCGGGTTCCATTGGCAGGTCGAGACTTCCCGCGCGGCGCATCTCTCGGCTAGATTGAACTCCAATTCCGTGCGCCCGACTATAGAAATGGGTTGCAACGGCAGCTCGGTCTCGTTTGTCTGCTGCCCGATTCTGCATCTTGACAGCGGCGAGCGTCCCGATGACGCCGATGATTGCGCCGCCAGAGCCACTGCTCAGATTCACGAGAAGTTGAAAGTCCTCCAATTTTCCTCCGTCAGCAAATTCTCGGTGGTTCCAAGGCACGCTCCAGACCCCGCCATGATGTCGAGGAAGACCAATGGTTCTCATACGCATCTGTGAACAACAGCGTTGCCCCACCGGTCAGTTCACCAAAGGTCACTTCCACTCGGCGAACTTCGTAGGTATCGATCAGATGCTCACCAGGCAGAATCGTGCCATAGACAATTTCCTTGGGTACCCCCTCGTCATCAGTCGGAAGCACCAGGACAGCGTTCCGAATTGGATAGGGGCCTGCGTTCAGAACCTCGATATCGACCGGAATGAGCCCATCTCCGTTGGGAGGACCACCGTTTTCATTCGGACGCCAATCTGACTTCAACCCGACCGCGCGAGCCATTGCTTCGCGCGTGTTCTCCTCATCCTGACGGGCCTGTTTTCGTGCATTCTGCGAGTCACGAAGGTTACTCCGCAACTGCAATACAGCAGCGGCGAAACCGGCCGCAGTCAGAACTGCCATTGCCCAATCTGCGACGGTGCCCCATTCCATGTCTGGAGCGTATAACGTTCGGCTGCAGTCCTGCCAACCTGCAGCAGGCCAACGAGCATCGGCAGATCCAGGGACTGCAGCCAGCCTCTATTTCCTTCGGGAGTGCTCGTACGTACTCTTGCCGTTTATACGAGCGTCCGCGCAACGGATCGAACGAATCAACGCCGATCTTTCTAACGAAACCAAGTAAACGAAGGTCGAACAGGCGCAGCCCACGGACGCAGGAGATAATGCAAACATGAGTGAGAACGAAGCTGTTCCTATTCCGATGGACGATCCAGATTTCCTTGCCAGCGTTGCATACACGCAGCGGCTGCTCAGGGAGCGAATCTGGAAACTCGAACGAGGATCAGATCACCTGACCAGGCGAAAGAACTCCGAACTCAGCTTCATAGAAGAAACCCTCAGCGACTATTCGTTTATCGCCTTGTTCCGCCGTCATATGACTATTGCGCACGGGGCACTCAAGGAAATGGTCAAGTACTTGAAGCCCAAGGGCAAACCGACGCACACACCGGTTATTTTGGCTCGCTGTGCCATCGAGAACGCGGGAATCTCCAGATGGCTGTCCGAGCCCGAGCCTTCGGTCGTTATCCAACGGTCAATCGAACGGCACCTGAGCAACATCCGCAATGAGAAGAAACTCTTGAACATTATCGGCGGAAGTGCCTCGCAATGGGCGGTGGGTCGTGAGCAAGCCCTGCTCGACCACGCCGCAAAGATGAATATAGACCTAGCCCACTTGAAAGACCGGCGCGAAAGAGTTCGCCCGACCACTTTGACCGACATCATGGATAACCTCGACGCTGTGATGGTCCAGCGCGGAGATGTGGGCATGGGGAACGTACAAGCGCCGTGGTCCCTTTCCAGCGCAATCATCCACGGTGCCGACTACCCTGAACGGATGCTCGCAGGACTGACAATCACAGACGACAACAATCAACTCATCGGAGTCTCACCGATCATCCTGAGCGGCCTGGCCGAGTCCGCGACGATCGCGTATGAGGACGCTACCGAAAACTACAAAAAGCTCTACCTGCACACAGTCGACCGATGACGCGCCCACGGCCTTGGGCTACGTCGACAGTGAAGCAGAACAGTGAAGAACGACTGTTGTACTCTTCCAGGGTAGCCGGTCTTCGGACAGAATCTCGATATTGGATTGCCAGCGCTCGAACACGGGCCCGCTACTTCTGAGCAAGTGATCGATCCCTCCTCGCCGCAATATCGTCGCGTCGAGGTCGCGACGTGAGCATCGTCGAATCATTCAATACTCTTGCTCCTCTTCGCTCCGTACACCGGTCGGCCTGGCAGAGAGACCGGAAGCAGCCGGCCCTCGAAGACGACTGATGTACCGCATACGTAAAGATACTCGACGCCTGTCGTAGGTTGCAGTTGCTGGTAGTCGCCACCTGGTTCAATTGTCTCGGGGTCGAACACGCACACATCGGCGTCAGCGCCCACCTGCAACCTCCCCTTTCGGCGCATTGCCGGCGCGGCCTCAGCGAGGATATTCGCCGGGATCAATGTGCACCGGCGAATTGCCTCGGTCAGGGTGAGAACCTGAGCCTCCCGGACCAGCCAGCTGAAAACAGTGGCGAAGCAACCAGAGCTTCGCGGGTGGGCAATCAACCCCTTCGGCAACGGCCAGACATCTCCTGCAATCGCCTCCTCTGCTGCTCTCCTATACTCTTCGTCACCGTTAAACGTCACCGCGATCGCATCGGATGCCATTGCAGCGTCCGGGTAAGTCAGCGCTTCGAACAGAAGATCCTTCTGGTGGTCATCGGTCAGGTCGAAGCTCTCGAGGATGCAGATTCCGCCAGGATCCATCGCACGAATGTCGTCAAGACGCTCAGCCGACGCCACACGTTCACCGGTGGCAAGATAGATGATCGATTGTGGCGACATGTTGTTCGCTGCCAGTTGCCGCGGGTCTAAGAACGACGCGCCGATCACCGTCGATCCCGCCCCATAGGGATAGGCTTCCGTGGTGATCGCCACTCCCCTGGCCTGGGCTTCTCGCATCTCCTCAACGACAGACCCAATCCTCTGGCCCGACGTCGAATTCATATGACACAGGTGGATTGGAGCATCGAAACGCTCAGCGACATCGATCAATTCCCTCACTGCGTCGAGCGCTCCTCCATGGTCGACATTGGCCATCGAGCGCGAGTGGACGAAAAGCGGTTGCCTGGATTCGGCGGCGAGCTGAGCGAGTCCGTCAAGTTCTGATTGGGTGAAGCCGGGTGCGTAGCCGGCCAGCACGCCGACGCCGATCGCACCTGCTTCAATCTGCTCACCCACCAGTGTCAGGATGCGCTCGATTTCTGAGTCGTCGGCGGCGTCGCGCCAACGAGGCCCATCTTGAAACTTCTCGAACGTGCTCATTCCCAATCGGTCGGTTGGGTCGTGGAGGGGATCGGCATCGGCAACGTCATCGAGCACGCTCATTCGGGCGTGGACCCAGCCCGCCGAATATCCGAAGTTCAGCGGTCTGCCTTCGGCCGTTGCTGCCTCGTAATAGTCAGCAACTGGCAGCGCACCGGCTTCAAGCTCGAGCGTGGTCGTCACCCCATCGAGCGCTTGGAGCCGATGCCCGGGGATATTCTGGGCATGACTGTGCAGGTCGATGAAGCCGGGCGCGACGACGAGTCCAGAGACATCGACAATCTCACGAGACTTGGGGGTGTCGTTGCCGATGGACACGATGCTTCCGTCACGAATGCCGACATCTGCGATCTCATCGAATCCAGTTTCTGGATCGGTGACGCGCCCACCAGTCAGCACCACGTCACAGTCTCGTCCCGCTTCCATCATTCTCCTTCGTGTTTGGCTTCGAGGTTCTGAATCTCTCTATAGGTGCCCCAAAATTTGATCAGCGTCTCGCGCGTGGGTGGTGGCGTGACCACACTGACTACAACGTAGGTCACTGCGGCGACGAGAATCGCCGTGACTACCGGCTGGAAGCCAAAGCCCAGCACAGGCAGCCACTGCTCTCCCACGATGTACCAAATAAGGCCGCTGATCATCGAGACCGCGGCCCCGTAGCCATTGCCACGTGACCAATACAGTCCGCCGATCAATGGCACGAAGAACGTAGCGCCCAGTCCAGAGATCGCGAAGATGACGATCAGCTCCAAGGCCGGCGGAGGTTTGAGCGCAATGAGCAAGACTATGAATCCGATGATGAGGCTGACGACCATACTCAATCGTGCCCGCGATGAATCTCCGAGCTTAGTGTTGAAGAAGTTGTTGTAGACGTCGCGGACGACGGCACCGGAGACGATGAGCAACATCGACGACACCGTCGACATGATCGCTGCCAGCGGCGCGGCGAACAATGCTCCTCCGAGCGGTCCGGGCATAGTCGTCGAGATGAGCGTCGGTATCGCCAAATCCGGATTGTCCAAACCAGCGTCGATGAGGCGGGCAACGACACCCATCACGGCGAACCCCAGCGAGAACACCGCCATGACCAGTGGGCTCCAAATCATGGTCCGGTGGGCGGTGACGGAGTCACGATACGACATTGCCCGCACAGCCGTATGCGGCATCGCCACGATGAGCAGACCGAAGATGACTGAGTAGGACACGAAGTTCGCCGGTGTGGCATCAATGCCTCCGGGAAGTGTCACCAGGTCAGGGAAGCGAACCGCGAAGTCGTGGTCCATGGGAGTCGGTGTGCCCAGATACATGAAGACCCCGAACCAGAGGACGATGCTGCCAACGAACATGATGATGCCTTGCGCGGTGTCGTTGATCGAGGCCCCCATGAAGCCACCGAAAGCCGTGTACAAAGCCACTATGGCGGCGAATACCCAGACAAGAGTGGGATACGGAACGCCTGTGACTGAGTTGAGAATATGTGCGCCGCCCGCGTATTGAGCAACCATGTACGCCGTTAAGAAGATGATGATGCCGAGAGCCGCAACAATGACGACGAATTTGTTGGCATATCGCTCTTTGAAGAAGTCGATGAACGTGTAGAAGTTCAACTTCCGAGCAAGTATTGCGTACTTCTTTCCGAGCAGACCGACGGTCAGCAGAGCAGTCGGCGTCTGGAACAGCCCCATGAGGACCCAGCTCAATCCACTGTCATAGCCGAGACCTGGACCGCCGATAAATGTACCTGCGCTGGCAGCGGAGGCAAGAATTGTAAAGATGAGGACGAATGGTCCGAGTCGGCGACCGCCGACGTAATAGTTCTCCGTCTTCTTCCCAGTCGCTGATCGTTTCTGATCAAGAGCCGCCCAAACACCGATACCAGCGATCAGGAGCAGATAGAGGATGATCGGCAGAAGCTGAGACAGATTCATCGCTGCTCACCCTCTGACTCATCTACGCTGTCGGCACCTGGTTCTTCGGCATCAAGAGAATAGTCGCGGTAGAAGAAGCGGACGAGGAAGTACGGAAGGATGCAGAGAACGACGAGGACAACGCCGGCAGAATAGAAAAACCAGGCCGGAAACCCGAGAATGAAATCTATATCTTCGGCAGGCCTATTTAGTCCCAGGCCGAGTGCCACCACAGAGGTGAGTACGAGGTAGACGACCCAATACAGAAACGCGACGAGTGCTTCTTTGTTCGCCTGCCGATATCGTTGATCGACCTCGAAATTGAATCGCCGAGCCATCACGCAGTCCCATCGTCGTTGACTTATATAACTGCCCGTCGACAGCGCGCCAGCTGCCAATACAAGGCACGTTACATGAAGCCAAGGCTTAGCAACAGGACTCAGGATCGGTTGGCACGGTCTTTAATGTGAACGAGTTTGCACTCCTGAGCGTCGGAGGCAGTCTCTGCGACCACCACGGTTCGCCCAACGAATTTCTGGAACGAGCTCGAAACCGTGGTATTCGGTCACAGCCCTCGATAGACTGGTATAGCTCCCACAGCACATCGGGATCGCCTCCGACGAGGCTGTGGGCTTTGCAAGGTCTGAGCTGGCGATCAGACCCAAGTGCCGGTCCGGCCAGGGCCGATCACTTGAAACGACGTGGCAGACGGCACAGGGGTAACCCGCCGTCCGATCCCCAGTCCGGCCAGGGCTCAGGGGTCGTGAAGTTGTGGCATGCACCGGGGAGGCCCGGTGCGACTGATTTATAGTTGCCCGCTTCTCACGAAGGAAAAGTCATGTCGTCTGCACCACCTGAGCACAAGGACGGTCAGTGGACCGTTCCCCTGCGGGAACGCGCCGGCCTCGGAACCGCTGATGCCGCGATCTACGTCGGTCTCTCCGTAGCGACGCTGAAAAAGTACCGCCTGAGTGGGATCGGCCCCCGGTATGCCCGCGTCGGTTCCCGGATCATCTATCGGCCTGCCGATTTCGATGCCTACATCGCAAAGAACGTCGTGGGCGGTGGTCGCCGATGACCGCAGAACTCGACACCACCGCGACGAATTCCGCCTCTCTCCATTGGGAGAACCAGCGATTCGAACCTTCAGGCGCCCACATCTGCGACAATGCGAAACTTCGCGAGCCGCAGGTCGAAGCCCTCCAGGCCGCCTGTACGCATTTCGCTGACACCAGCAGCCCGGCGATCATGCAGCTGCCGGTCGGCTGCGGCAAATCGGGCCTGGCCGGGCTCCTCTCCCTCGAGTTGTCGACGAAGAGGACCCTCATCGTTGCGCCGAACACGACGATCCGACGCGAGCTTTTCGAAGAGCTCAGCAGCGAGAGCCCAACCAACTTCTGGTCGAAGACTGTGGTCATCGGCGATCCTGCCGACCGCCCCCGGGTGACGCTCATCGTCGGCCCGGGCACCACGATGGACGAATGTGTTCATAGCGATATCGTCGTCACGAATATCCAGCAGCTCGTCAGCAGCTCAAAACTGTGGCTCTACCAATTTGCTCCAGGCTTCTTCGACCTCGTCATCTTCGACGAAGCTCACCACACCGCAGCTGACAGCTGGCAGAAGGTCATTCGGAACAACGCCCACGCACGTCTCGTCAGCTGCTCGGCAATGTCATCTACCGGTACTCCGTATCGAAGGCGATGATCAAGGGCTATATCTCTCAGATCGACTCCGCCTCAGCCCAGCCGTCGAAGATCACCTTCAAGCTCAGAAACGAGCGACGCGAGTTCGACCTCGAAGAGATTCTCGAGCTCCGCGAAAAGGCGTGGTTCCGACGTGGGGTGGCACTGTCAGACGAGTGCAATAGGAATATCGCCGCCAAGGCCATGGAGAAGATGTACGAGCTGCGTGAGGCTACAGGGTTCCCGCATCAGATCATCGCTGCGGCCATGTCGATCGACCATGCCAGCCGGATCTGCGAGATCTTCGAGGAACTTGGCGTTGCGGCCGAGTTCATCCATTACCGGTTGCCGGCCGAGTTCATCCATTACCGGTTGCCGGCCGAAGAGAAGACTCGGGTGCTTGATCGACTCCGTGATCACTCGATCGATGCCATCGTGCAGGTGGCGATGCTCGGGGAAGGCTTCGACCATCCGCCTCTGGGAGTTGCGGCGATCTTCCGGCCCTACCGCTCTCTGTCGCCGTACATCCAGTTCATCGGACGTGTGATGCGCACAGTCGACAGGAAGAATCCCTACGGCCCCGACAACCGAGCGTACCTTGTCTCTCATGGCGGCTTGAACAATGAAGAGCAGTGGTCGGACTTCGGCCTGTTCGATGCCGAGGACCAGGCCGTCGTCCGCAAGCTTCTTCACGGCAACGACGTGCAAGGCGGCGTGAGCGGCACCGGCACTTCAGATGGGGAAGTTGTCGGTCCGATCGCCGACGAGGAGGACCTCAGCCACTTCGATTCCGAGGCCTTCCTCGATCCCTCAGACGACAGGGTCATCGAGGAGATGCTCGATACTGCGGGACCAGGCGGTGTTTCTTACCGCGACCTCGGAGTCACCGCTGAACAGCTGCGAGCCCACCTCTTGCATCTGCGCCGTCGAGAGGAGCCGCCACCTGCACAATTCTGAGACCTTGATCGCCCCGGTTCGGTCACGACGACTCGGCTGGGAACCCACCAGGACCCCTTCAGCTGGTACACGGTCCGATGCACATATTCGATACACCCGCATGGTGCCCGCACGTGAGCGAGCACCATCAGGAAAGGAACAAAGGAATGTCCGATCAGAACGACTTCGACATCATGTCCGATCCTCTCGTTCAAGTCTCCGAGAGGGTCGCCGACGAACTCGAACGCATGGCGGAAATCGCCTACGCCCGCAACTTCACCGAGGAGGAGGTCGACGCTTACGCCGAGCAGGCGATCATCGTCTGGCAGTGTCGACGCAACGCCTGAGACTGCGGCCGTGCCGACGGTCGGCGCGATTGTGAAGCGGTGAGCCGCTGAGCCTGATACCGACCGGTCGGCAGAGCCGACCCGGGGGTGGTCAGGCAAGACAACCGAAAGAATCTGCATGGCCCGGCCGACGCCATGCTATCGACTCGCACGCTTGAAGAAGTGGCCGATGACAGAGTGCTGATCTTCAGCGCGTTCCCCGAGTCCTCAACTCATACCGCACGTGTTCAGACTGAAACGAATAGGAGCATGATCATGGAAAACCGCAAGCAGAACAAGACTGTGCCTGATCGGCGCATCATGGACCGTCTCGGTCCACTTACCGAGGAAGCTGAGAATGTGATCGGGCATTCTCACCACAACAACCCGAATTCGTTGCTCGGAGCCCTCAACTTCCTCGCCGACCTTGAAGACAGGGTGGTGCGAGAGCTCGACTATGCGATCATTACGCTGCGAGAACAGTGGCGCTACTCCCCCAAGGCCATCGCAAGAGCGCTGGGAACCCGGTGGGAAGTTGACCGCAGCGACCAGATTATCCAGATGCCTGACAATGAGCTTGGGGTCAAAAGCGGAGTCGTACGACGCCGCTATGTTCAGGCACTGGAGCGTCAATTCGGCACCAATGCGATCACACCCGACGACGAGCTCTTCGAGATCCTTCACGAGGACATTCGGCGACGGTCGAAGATCATTCGCGGTGAGCCGTCACCGCTGCCCTCTTCCTGGACGGACCTGCCCCTGCCGGTGCGCCGTCGTACAGTCGGCTCTGACCGCGTTCAGCGTGTGCTGCACCTTTTGAAGAGGCGAGGAAATATTCCTGCTGGTCTCTCGCTTGCTTACCGGCACCCCGGCGACGAGGTCGCAGGAGAAGTGCTTCTCAACATCGACAGTGACGATGATCGTACCGTAGCCAGAATTTCCATCGACAACCCTGAAGATCTCAACCATCCGTTTCGGGGTATCGACTCGCTGATCAAGCAGATCGAGCATCGTGCTCGTGAGTTGGCCAGTGAAATCAGCCTGGACGAGGCGAAGTAGGCCGGTCGACTCCTGAAACGAGACGGCGAACCTCGTTCCGGTCCCAGGCCCGCCGTCTGCGTGCTTGTGCTCATCGAGCGGTGTCTCAGCCTTCGCTTGCAAAGCACGCTATCAACCGATGCCCTCCATCATCTCAGTGTGGGTCGAGCCGATCCTCTCGATGACTTTCGGATACTTCCGCTTAACGTACCAGTAGCGTACGAATGCGGCTGCCATCGTCGCCACGAAAAGGTAAGGAAGGATGTTGATTGGGAAAGCGGGTATCGGCCAGACGTTGGCAAAGAAGACATATGCCATTCCGAGAACCGCTACGGTAGCTGTGAGCTTCACCAGGCTGTTCTTCATCCCCATTCGCTGTGAGTAGACGACTCCAGCGATCGCGACCAATGCGTAAGAGAGCATATATCCGAATGTGCCGTAGGTATCGACCCAAACGAGAGAATCCATCAGTGCGTTACCACCGATGAGGAGCAATACATCGACAACAATCGCCAGACCGCCAGCGAGCAGCAGGCCGCGGTGCGGGGTGAGGTGCTTGACGTGGGTACGACCGAAAGACTCTGCAATGACGCCTTCTTTGCCCATGACATAGGCGATGCGCCCCACAACGTTCAATGGTGCAACTACCACGGCAAAAAACGATGCTGTCACGCCGAATAACAGAATGGGTGCGAACCATCCAGGCATCCCAATCTTGTCATTCATCGCCTCAAGCGGGCTCGCCACCGAGCCGAGTTCGTCACCAAGCACCGCAATCTGGGTGTAGGCAGCAAAGACGTAGAGAACGCCAACACCTAGTGCGCTCCACATGATCGCTCGAGGAATCGCTGTCTTCGGGTTTTTTGCTTCGCGACCCAGAGCATCTGCCGAAGAGAAGCCGACGAACCCGAGGATGCCCAGTACCATGCCAGCTGCTACACCCTGGAATGGGGTGTCACTGAGGGAGAACTGCGCCGGGTCCCACCCCGCTTTGCCAGCCCAGACGAGCGAGGCGATCAACAGAACCAAGATGATGGCGATCGAAATAAGTTCGAGGACAAATGAGACCCGCGCAGACATGCGGATTCCCTGGATCGTGAAGAACGTGGCCAACCCACCGATGACCACTACAAGCGCGATCTCCCAGCCGAGGCCATGAACCGGGAGACCAAGAACTCTGAGGAAGTCCATGCCGAAGGACACAGCCCCATTCAATGACCCTGTTGCGATTCCCCACGAACCGATCATCAGTGCGACGCCCGCAGTAAACGCTCCCGTCGGACCCAGTCCTTTGGACACATAAGTGTAAAGCGATCCCGCCGATGGATGTAGCCTGGCAAACATCGCCACTATATAGCCGACGCACAAAATGACGACTGTGGCCAGTCCAAAGGCATAAATCGTTCCCTTGCCCGCGCCAAGGAAAATTTCTGCGGCCGTGAAGGCGATGACCGCGCTGGGTGCAATACTCGCAATCGCCTGTGCAGCCAGTTCCGGGCCGGACATAACTCCTTCACGCAAGCCCGAATCTGCATTCTTAGCATTGTCGACAGACATCCTTCTCTCCTTTGAAAGAATGTTTGAATGAATAGTTCTAGTTATTCGGAATGAGAAGTGTCCGAAGCGCGCTGCCAGCCTCGAGCTCCGCCAGCGCATTCGCGGCCTCGGACAGCGGTCGACGTCCCGAGATCAGTGGATCAAGTTTGAGCTGACCATCCATGTAACGATCGACGAGAGCAGGGATATCGATGGAAGGTCGGACCGATCCGTAATTGGAGCCGAGAATTCGCTGATCGGCTTCTGCGAGGACGAGTGGCTCGAACGATGCTTTGGAACCTGTCGGAGGCAAACCGACGATGACGGAGGCACCTCCCAGCGCGAGCATTTTAATCGACTGTTCTGTGGTGACTGTGCGCCCGATGGCATCAAATGCGTAATCAACGCCGTCGGGAACAAGATCAAATAGCTGTTCGACTGCATCTGCCTGCGAAGCATCAATCGAATCAGTGGCCCCGAACTGGGTGGCAATCGCAGTTTTCTCTGACAGCAAGTCAATGGCAATGATGCGTTCAGCTCCTGCAAGCTTGGCTCCCTGCACAATATTGAGCCCGACTCCTCCGCAGCCGATAACTGCCACGGTTGCACCGGGCTCAACGGCGGCCGTGTTCATCACGGCTCCTACTCCCGTCGCTACAGCGCATCCAACTAATGCAAGGGCATCTAGCGGCGCGTCGTCGCGGACCTTAATCGCTCCAGTCGCCGGTACGACGGCCTCTTCAGCAAATGACGAGACTCCCAAATAGTGGTGGAGAGTTTCATTGCCCAGGCTCAGCCGCGAAGTTCCGTCGTACAGGACACCCTGAGGTGCGACGACTGTGGCCACCTTTTGGCATCGGGCCTCGTGGCCGGCCTTGCAGAACCGGCACTTGCCACACGGCGGTACCCAGCTGAGGACGACGTGGTCTCCAACCGCCAATGAGGTGACACCTTCCCCGAGTTCGGTAACAACTCCGGAACCTTCGTGGCCCATCACCAAAGGGCGGGCAATATCCCACTCTCCTCGTTTGATGTGGAGATCGGAATGACATACTCCCGCTGCTTCGATCCGCACTCTGACTTCCCCGAATTTCGGAGCCGCAAGCTCTACGTCCGTGAATTCGACGGGTGTATCTGCATCCCGGAAGATGACTGACTTCATCGTGCCTCCCAAACTTAGCTGTTGTGATCGAAATTCAGTTTAGGTACGCTTCTTCACTTCCGCATTGCACAACATGTCGATTGAGTAGAACAATATTCAACGATTGGTACAATTCAAAAATGGCAATCTCAATCGAATCGATAACGTCGATATTCGGCGGCAAGAGAGTCAATGGCGGTCTATCGCTCGATCTGCCAGTATCTGAAGTCGTTTCCCTCGACGAACTGGCGGTCATCGGGACGGAAGAACACATCACGTTGGTCACATGCACCGATTTCGAACTCGAAGGCTTACTTTCGCATAACTACGCAACAAAGATGGGCCTATTGAAGAACGCGGTCATCGTCTCGAGCGACGACTCACCATCACTGCAAAAATATCTAGCGAAGTATTCGATTTCAGGCCTACTCGGCCTTCAGCTCCCGCCCTCCTTGCTTCGCTTGGCGCTCACGGCGATGGTGGACCGGAATGCTGCTGCAGAAGACCGCATGGTCACCTCCGGTACAAAAGTCCTAACGCAAATCGCTCGCCGAAGCGGCGTCCCAGGCGTTCTCTCGGAGCTTTCACGTCGGTTGGACGGTTGGGCAGTGCTCCTGGACTACCACGGCCAGCTCATTGACAGCGCGGGAGCCGGACGTCTGCATATCGAAGACGCTACTGCGGCTGCACTCAACCGCCCCGTCCGAATCCGGCATGTGGGTCTCCAAGTACATCCAGTTGGTGCGGACGAAGACAGAACCGGTCATCTGGTGATCTCATCGCGGATCGCAAGCTCTTCACGGGCACGCGATCTGTCAGCTCAGGCGGCAGCATTGTGTGATCTGCTCCTGCGAACGAACGACCCCTCACACACTGAACGCCTCGGACGGCAGGTGATGATTGAAGCTCTCCTCATCGGCGGAGACAGATCGCAAAGCTGGCTGAGGCGATGGGGTGTACTAGAAAGCCACCTTTACGGTGTCTACCTGTCTTCCCGAACTAGAGATGTCGACGTCGAGTCGATCATGACACGTTGGCTCGATCAGTTAGGGGCCATGCACTTGTTCACCGTCGATCAATACGCCGCGCGCGGCTTCGTCGCCCCGGATTTTGCGGAAAGGCTGGCTGAGCTGGCCGACAACTTCGAGTCGTACGGAGGCGATACGGTCAGTTTGGGGCTGAGCCAACTGACACCAGCGTCCCGCCTCTCCGCCGCTCTCCACCAAGCAAAACAAGCCCACGATCTCGCGGTCGATTCAGGCAAGCGCACAGCCCACTTCGATGCAGTCCCGACGATCCAGCACATTCTCGGAGACGTACATTCCCAATCGAGATCATCAATTGCCTCGATCCTCGATCCGCTCAGAGAGCAATCCGGAATCAATCCTGACCTGGAGCAAGTACTTCGCGTATTCCTCACCCATCACGGCAAGTGGCGTCCCGCTGCGAATGACCTCTCGATTCACCGCCACACGCTAATGAGTCGTATCGCGAAGGTCGAAGAGCTCACCGGTCTTGACTTGTCGCAGGCCGACGACCGGGCTTCAGCATGGATTGCGCTCCGGTGCTTGGATCTGGCGTAGTCGCAAATCCAACTAGCGAATCCCCACCAGCGCCATCGCCGTCGGACGATCCTTTTTGCCGCTGATCCACATGGGCCTCACATTGTCAAATCAGTCCAACTCCTCACTTTGAAAGGCACAAGACGCGGACACCTAAGATCTTGAGCCTATGAGACCGTCTTCAGACCGACTGAACAAAGAGCATAAGTTCAGGGAGGCCACCTCGCATGACCCGCCGGACTTTCCGTTCTGGCAATTCAAAAATACGTAGCGATCATGCCTGTGCTGCCGCGCGAATTGCGTTCAGCCGATTGACTCGCCGACAACCTCCGCGTAATCTTTTCATCGGATATACGAACGCTAGATCCTATATGCGAAAGACAGCGAGGTCATGTCGCGACGCACACGCCTGGGCACGCGCCCAATACACAACCATTCACTACTACCCCTAGCCGCCAGCCTGTTGCTGGCAGTCACCGCAACGGTCGGCTGCACGCCCGCCGACAACCCAGCGAATTCAACGTTGAGTCTGGCCGATTCCTACTCCCCCAAGCATCCGTTTGGGAAGTACGGAGTCAGCGTCTTCCTCGACGAACTCGACAAGGGCGGTATCGCCACCGATTACTACCCGTCAGGGCAGATGGGCAACGCAGAGGACCTCGCTTCCCTCATCTCCACTGACAATGTCGACATCGGACCGGCATCAGCGGCCTATCTCGAGGACAAGCTTCCGTTGTCCAGCGTCGGCGACCTGCCGATGATGACAACGGATGCGTGCGTGGCATCCGACTCGATGATGGACCTCCTCGACGAAGACGGAATCCTGTATCAAGAGGAATACGAAGACCGCGGTCTCAGACCTTTGTGGGTGTCGATCATTCCCGGATACGAAGTGTTGACAAGCAGCGCCGAAGTTGAAGAGCCATCTGATGTGAGCGGTCTGCTCCTGCGCTCGTCAGGTGGAGCATTCGACGTCACCATGGACACCATCGGGGCCTCAGCAGTCAGCATGTCCGCCGCCGACACGTATGAAGCCATGGCACGCCACACCGTCGACGGAACTGCTATGCCGTTCGTCAGCGTCCCCTCCTACAACCTCGAGCAAGTCGCCAACTATTCGACGGAAGGACTCAACCTCGGAGCAGTCGGAATCCCGTACGTCATCAATGAAGACGCTTGGGATGTGCTCAGCTCACAGGAACAACAGACAGTGACCGACGCATCTGCGAAGGCCCAGCAGTCGCTGTGCGACGGCCTCAACAAAGAGAAGTCAGAGGCCAAGACGTTGATGAAGAAGGCGGGTGTGAAGCTCACTCCCATCGACGGCGAGGCCGAAGAGAAATGGGCTCATGAACTCAGCCGCGCCAAGTCCGACTGGGCCAGCAGCCTCGACTCCGCCGGCCTGCCCGGCTCCGAGGTGCTCACCGAGTTCGAGAAGGCGGTGACGAAGAATGAACGTAATCGAACAAACTCCTGAGGCCGGACCTAAGGGCGATCACACTGTGCACGGCGCGATCGTATCCACATCCAAGTGGTGCGCGATGATCGGTTTGGCACTGATCACCGTGCTCATGCTCGCCGAAGTCGTCCTCCGCTACTTCGCCGGAAGCCCACTGGGCTGGAACGTCTCCTTCATCGAAAAGGTGCTTCTGCCTGGAATCGTCTTCCTCGGCATGCCATGGGGGTATGCTGTCGGCGCTCACGTCGCAGCTGATGTGGTCTACGAAAAGCTTCCTGGCAAGCTGCAAGTGGCTGCCCGATGGTTGAGCTTAATCATTGTGCTCGCGGGCCTCGTTGCATTGTTCCTCGGCGGGTTGGTTTCGATGCTCGAAGCCCTGAAACACGGAGATATTCCACCTCCACTGTCTTCGCAATTGCCGATATACAGCTGGATATGGCGCACTTTCCTGCCTCTCGGCAGCTTGTTCACCGCAGTCATCGTCCTCCTGGAATCCAGGACATTCCTCAAAGGCGGTGCAGCCTGATGCTAGTCCTGACCATCACAGTCCTCCTGCTGATCCTCATTCTGCTTCGAGTTCCAATTGCCTTCGCAATTCTCATCAGTGGAATCAGCGGCTTGCTGATCCTCGGCGGCCCCGCTGACGTCATCGGCGTCTTGATGACCATCCCGCAGAGCGCGGTCGGAAACAACTCGTTAGCGGCGATCCCGCTCTTCATCCTCATGGCTCAATTCGTCCTCCATAGCGGGGCACTGGCCAGCCTCTTCGATTCTGCGAAGGTTTTGGTCGGCCGTATGCGAGGAGGTACAGCCCACGCGGCCGTCGGGGCGGGGGCAATCTTCGCCGCAGTGTCTGGGTCGTCGACCGCTGCGGCAGCGACGTTGGCTCATACCTCAACCGGTGAACTCATTCGGCAGGGCTATGACAAGAAGCTCAGCGCCGGAGTCGTCGCTGCAGCCGGGACATTGGCTGCCATGATCCCACCGAGTGTGCTCCTGATCTTCTACGCCATCACCGCCGAAGCCGGCGTCGGGCCGACTCTCATTGCCGGAATCATCCCGGGCTTGCTCGTGGCCCTGGCGCTTGTCATCACGATCACCGTGCTGATCACGTTCAATTCGTCATCAGCACCCCGCGGTGAGGCGAGTTCAGGACGGGAAAAGCTGCTCAGCCTCGCTGGTCTCTTGCCAGTTGCCGGACTCTTCGTCCTCGTCGTCGGCCTCGTGTTCCTGGGCGTCACAACTGCTACCGAAGCCGCTGCTGTCGGATGCCTGGGAGCCCTGGCTCTCATGCTCGGCAGGAAGAAGCTCACATGGCATACAGTGACAAAGTCATTCGGCGAGGCGCTCAGTTCGTCGATCATGATCCTCACGATCATTATGGCAGCCCATGTCTTCGGTCACTTCATCACCGAGTCGCAAGTCACGCCCCGCCTGGTCGGTACGCTCTCGACTCTGCCAGTCGCCCCGATCATCATCGTCGCGATTATTGCCTTCGGCTACCTTATCCTCGGCTTCTTCATGGATCAGATGGCGATCATTGCTCTGACCGTGCCGGTCACTCTGCCGGTCGTCACCGAATTGGGGTTCGACCCGATCTGGTTCGGCATCGTGGTCATTCTGCTCGCTGAGATCGGGCTCATCACCCCCCCACTCGGGCTCAATGTTTTCGTCGTCGCCCAGGCCGCGAGAATGCCGGTCGAAAGCGTCTTCCGCGGCAGCATTCCGTTCGTGGTTGCGATTCTGGTGGTGGGAGTCCTGCTCTTCGCATTCCCCCAAATCGTACTCATATTGCCGGAACTGATGGGAAGTGTATGAACCAGAACGCGAAAGAACTGTATGGCCAGGTCAAAGGACCCCTCGATGGAATGGTCGTCGTCGAGATCGCTACGGTCATCATGGGGCCATTGGCAGGACGACTGTTTGCCAAACTCGGCGCAGAAGTCATCCATGTTGAAGCGCCCAGTGGGGATGTCATCCGCCGATCCGGCCAGTCGCGGAACCCCGGGATGTCAGGAGCAGCGCTGAGCCTCGGAGACGGGAAGAAGAACATCACCCTCGACTTCGCCGACGAAACCGACCAGCACACCCTCACTGAACTGATCCGAATCGCCGATCTCATCGTCACGAATTACCTGCCCAGGCAACGACAGAAGTTCGGATTCGATTGGGACTCGGTATCTGAGATCAACCCGAAATGCGTTCTCGTCACCGCTCAGGGGTTCTCTTCGAACAGCCAGTACGCCGACCGGCCGGCCTACGACGACATCATCCAAGCAGCCAGCGGGCTGACCGACGTCTATCAGAAGTCCCAAGGTCGTCCTCAGTACGCGCCCTACGTCGTCGCCGACAAAGTCTGTGCCCTGTCCATGGTCTACTCTGGCCTCGCCGCCATTCACCGTCGACATGTCACAGGCCGCGGTCAGTGGGTCGACGTTCCCATGTTTGACGTGATGTCGGATTTCAATCTGGTCGAACAGCTCAACGACTACTCTTTCTCCCCACCGCTCGGAGAAGCCGGCTGGCACAGGACCATCAACCCAGCTCGACGGCCCCACCCCACCACCGACGGCTGGGTCTGCGTTCTCCCCTACAACGACAGACAATGGCGCGACTTTCTCAGCATCGACAATCCAAGCATCAGTGGTGGCGACGTTCCCTACCCGACCAACCGCGACCGCAATGCCCATGTCGAAGACACCCAGGCCCTCATCGCCGAATTCGCCGCGAGGCGGTCAACGGCCGAGGTCATCGACCTGTGCCACGAATACGACATTCCAGCGCAAGCAGTCAACACGATCGAAGATCTGGTCAACGATGCCTACCTCACGGAACGGGGGTCCGTCGAAATGATCGATCACCCCAGCGAAGGGCGCTATTGGAGGTCGACTCCGAACTTCGGCTTTTCTGAATCACCCCTCCAACCAGTCGCACCTGCTTCCCAGGCCAACGGAGACCGTGACCTCATCATGGACCTCATCGAACAGAGGAGAAACAAGTGACCAACCCGAGTATCAAGCACTATGTCGGAGCAGAGCTCGAACCGTACACGCCACCTCGGCACACGTTGACGTCGAACCTGAGGCTTTTGCCTGGAGCCGACGCCGAGGGTGCGGTATCCGTTGTCCGCGGGACTATCGAACATGGAGGCTCTGCACTGCCGCATCGGCATCTGAAGAGCACGCAGTTCCTCCACATACTCTCTGGTCGTTGCTCGGTCGAGCTCGGAGACGACACCCTCGAACTCGCGGGCGGAGACTCAGTGCTGATCCCCACCGACGTCGTCCATCACGTCGAAGTCCTGTCGTCTGAGCCGCTCGAGCTGATCAACGTGTACTACCCTGCTCTCGCACCTGACGACACCATCGAGTGAAGATGAGTCGGCAATCGAAAGATGATCATGTCATCTAGGCTGGAAGCATGGTCGAAAAGCATCGGACGGTCAGCCGCGTCGTCGGAATCCTCGAATACGTTGTGCATTCTCCCGACGGTGCGACTCTTGCCGAGATCGCCAACCATTTAGACGCGCCGAAGTCATCTGTCTACGGCTTCGTCCGCGGTCTCGAAGCCGAGGGGTATCTGAAAGAACGCGACGCGGGTCGCTTCGTTTTCGGGCTCGGAGCTCATACGCTGCTGGCCTCACAGGCGACGTCTCTCGTCGAGCTCGCGGCACCGGTGATGAACACACTTGGACAGCAGCTCGGCGAGACAGTCACCCTGGCTGTTTTCCTTGATCACGAACTGACCTACGTTCATTCGATTCCGTCCACCCAGCGGATCGGCTACAACCCGGAAATGCACACCCGCCGACCGCTGTGGCCGACCAGCGCCGGAAAAATACTGCTGGCCGCCGCCGACAGCTCCGATCTCAGATCTCGAATCTTGGAGTCAGAAGATATTGACGAACAACTCTACGACTCCGAGATCGAATCAGTGCGTCAGAAGGGTTACGGACTCAACATCGGCGAAACCGTTGCCGATGTCTCTGCCTTCGCCGTTGGTCTCAAGATCGCCTCGACCCTGGCTGCTGCCATTACAGTCGGCGGACCAAACGTCCGCATGAGACCACACATTGAGCAGATGGTGGCGACCACTCGCTCAGTCATCCGAGACAACGACCTCGACGTGTGGGATTTTTCGTAGTTTTCCTCGGCTCGGCTGGTAAACGCTCGTTACGGTTCGAGACTTCTTGGCAAATTCGTCCCGAAAGTCGCAGTCGTGTCATACTCTGGATTAAGCGCGCACAACTTTGAAACTGAACTCGACCGAGTTCTGGCACGTACAACGTCGCCGTCGCGTCCCGACGCATTCGCGAATTTCGGCCGCATTTCCTCGGCCGTGAGCGCCACTTCGTTTGCCCGCGCCGCCGGTAATCGATGAGGTCCACCTGTTCGATTGCGCGCAACCCGTTTACGATCGATCGCTACCTTTCTCGGTCCGTTTCCGCTAACGGGCAGTCGAAGACAATGAAAAAGGTCGGTCTCGGGGAAGAGCGGCCCAAACTTGACCTTGTTCTGAGCCCAGGGGCATCGTCGGTACCGAACAACAGCGGGCCAACCTACGCCGGGGCTTCGCGGGTCACGGTCGTGTCCAAAGCTTCAACGTCAGCGATCAGCTCCATCACCGACTGATAGCGCCGGTCAGGCTGAGAGTCGATGCACTTGTGGATAATCTGCTCGATAGGAAGTGCATTACGCCTTCCCACGTTCTTCCGCCCAGTAAAAATGTAGAGCAATACGAAGCCCGCAGCGAAGATGTCGTGTACAGTATCGAAGTCCTTGAACGAGCCGAGAGCCGGGTCGATTTTCGTGCCCTTGAGTTCGGTCTCCGTTGTCGTGAACTCGGACCCCTTGAGCTTGGCCAGGCCGAAGTCGGACAGCTTAACCAGCACAGCTGAGCCGCCGAAGGTGCGGAGTAGAACATTCCTGGTACTCAGATCCCGGTGGAAGTGCCCCTTGGAATGGATAAAGTTGAGGCCGTAGAGGAACTGTAGCGCGATCCGCTTGCGGGTCGTCTGACCGAAGCTTGGCTGATTGTTGCGTTTGGCGACGTAGTCCTCCAGCGAGGTATCACAGTGCTCCATGGTGTACGACCAGTCCGACTCCTGGAAGTTGTAGACCTCGAGGACGTACGGGAACTGAAGCTCCTTCATGAGCTCGAACTCGCGTCGGAAGCGACCCTTCTCCCGGTCATCAGCACCTGGTTTGAGCTTCTTCCTCGCCAGGACCATGCCGTAATTCGGGTCAGTGAACCGATGAACCAATGCGAAGGCCCCCTCACCGATGGGCGTCAGTTTCACTGTGCGGAGGTCAGACACCGTCACGGCTTGGTTGCCGAGGCTGAAGACCGGCGCGTAGCTCTCGACCACAACGGGAGTGAAGCCTTCAGGGATGGGGCTCCCTCCACTATCAACGAGCCAAGCTGGTGCGTTCTCAATGACCCGCTGGTACTCGGGAGTCATTGTCAGCGAGTAGCCAGCCTTGTTGAGCATGGTGCGCGCTTCCGCCAGGAGGTCGATGAGATCTAGCAAGTTCCTCGAGTTGTCAGCGTTGAAGTGCCCGCTGCTGCCACCACGAGCCTTGTAGTTCATGTGCTTGAACTCGACGTCGAGGCCAGCGTGGATGTAGGCGAAGGCGTGGGGCAGGACTTGCTCTCGGCGGTATAACTCGAGGTAAGTAGAGTCGATATCTTTTTCATAGAACGTGCGTTCGAAGCGCTCCACCCGCTCCTGCTCCATAGTCTTCATACCTCAAGGCTATCGATAACCTATGACAGACGGACCTCATCGAGTAAATGCTCATTGGATAAGTGCGGAAGCGAACCAGCGTCGACCTCCTCCTGGCGGGTCAGCCGAGCGGTTGGGCTAGCGAGGTCTTCCTGGTTGCAATTCCCGACCGCGGCGTTCGTGGATGTCCGCGTCCAGGGCATCGGCGTTCTCCTGAAGCTTAATCAGCGCCTTGCCATCGTGACCGACAGACCTGAATTGGCGGAGGTTGACATGTCGGCGTTGGCGCTCTGCGAGGTGTGTCTTCAGTCCGTCCAGCCCGTTCCACCGCCTCTGGCAGTTCACACTGCGCGCCCCCGGCCTCAGCGGCGATGAGCCGGTACGACCCACCGCCAGCGTGGCCACGAGCCAGGCGTCAGAGCGCGGACTAAATCGGAATTCCACCCGTTTGCCCACACATAGGGCCGTTTGCCTTGAGCGAGGCGATTCAGCCGACGTTCGATGAGCGCCTGAGCCTGATCGCATTGCCCCAGAAGCCAATCGCCCTCTTCGACACGCTCGTGCAGGGCGATGACGGGCCCGGCGTCGGCCTCTTGAAGGGCAAGTTCACCGATGTCGGCCAGCTCGGCCGCAGCGGCTTCCTGCTGCTCTTGGTGGTGGATGCGCCGCAGCTCGACCCGGCAGGCCCGCTCACGCCAGTGAGCCAGACGGGACCCGTGATCGAGAGACGTTCGGCCTTCCATCCAGCCTCGCAGCTGAGCCCCGACGACGTCTTCGGGGAAAGCGTTGGCGATCGGACCCTCGCCGGGGTCGGGCAGATCGATGGGCACGTGCGACAGGAGGACGACCGGCGTGGTGCTCAGAGAGCCACCGCCAAGGCGACGAGGTCGTCGACCGTGGCCGAATCCACTCCGGCTTCGACGGCTCGGATGTCAGCAGAGGACATCCGGTGGCCCAGGCCCTGGATCGTCTCTGGCAGCTCGTCGACGGTGTGCTCAGCCGCCTCACGATGGTCAGCGACGGCAGCGGAGACGGCGAGCGAGGTCGGAGCGAGAGTCGGCATCACACCCCAGTGTAAAAGTACCGCCGATTGAGCTCGCTGCGAGTGATGGACTCCGGTGCTGCGGACATCACCTCGGCCCGGCGCTCCTTCATCTGCTCAGCCGCAGCCAGCGCCAACCGTGCGCACGAGATCATTCGTTCGAAGACCCACGAAGTCATCCGCGCTCGATACCCGAGCCTGGCCGGGGCAGTTGCAAAACGACGGAACTCGAGTTACGCCATGGGCGGCGGCCGTCCGCTCTATATTGGTCGATCACGCTGGTTCTAGCAGGTGATCCCGGCTTACGGTCGGACTTTCAGCGCTGGTCCGACCGTAAGCCGGGTTGGATCGGGATACGCACTAAAGCGACAATGCGATTCCTCGTCGGCTGTCTCCATGTGGAATCCTACGACGTCTCGTTCGAAATGGTCGAACACATTGGGACGAGCGGTCTCGTTCGCATCAGTTCCCAGAGACCTTCCAGCTCCCTGCCGAGCCTTTCAACAGGTGGTGATTTGCTGTCGCGCAACCTCTTAAAGGCAATGCGACCATAGCTCACTGAGCACGAAAGCCAGCAGAATCTCGTTCAGAAGTTTCGCTTCGGCAATGACGGTAGATCCGGAAGAAATTCCGACCAGGAACCAAGCTGTCGATTTAGAAAATCTAAACGCAGTCTTCAACAATCATCGATCGCAAACAGGCAGACCCTAGTGACTTGCCTCACAGGCAATGATAGTTTCAGTGAAACTATAAATAAGAGTAGTCAACGCAAAGGTGCGGACAACATGAAACAGAAGATGCTCTCTCGATCCCGCGTGCGCCTCATCGGAGCTATCGCTCTGGTGGGAGCGATTCTTAGTACCAGCGCCTGCAATGCTGATGAGCAGACCGACTCAGAAGGCGGCGGCATCGAAGCCTCCCGACAGGTCGTTGAGAGCATCGAAAAGGATAATTCACTCGCCGAGCGCCTGCCAGATGAGTACACCGATTCGATGAAGATCGGGATGACTTTCACTTTCCCGCCGATGCGATATATGGACGGCGACAAGAGAGTCGGTGCCGAATATGACTTGGCCGAGGCAGTCACTCGAAAACTGGGTACTGAGATGGACGTGAAGGAAGTCTCTTTCGACGGCCTGATCCCTGCCCTCAAGGCCAAGAGGATCGACCTCGCTGTCGAATCGTTCGCTGACCTTCCCGAGCGCAGGAAAGAGGTGGCCTTCATTGACTACTATCGCTCCGCCACCTCGCTCGAGGTGAAGAAGGGCAACCCGCTCAAGATCGAAGGTCTCGACGATATGTGCGGACATAGCATTGCACTGCAGCAAGGCGTCGAATCCGTCGAGCGAGCTAAGACTCAGAACAAACAGTGCAAGAAGGACGGCGAAAAGCCGATCGACATCAAGCTCTACGAGAGCAGCAACGATGCCACACTGGCGGTCGTCAATGGACGAGCAGACGCGACGGGAAATGACTATCCTGCCGCTCTCTACGAGGCGAAGACCGTCCAGGGCGGGGACGCACTGGAAGTCGTTGACAAACCGATCTCCTCTGATTACTTCTATGGCATCGGTGTGCGCAAAGACGAGGATGAGCTGCAGAAGGTCCTGCGCGACACAGTCCAGTCGCTCATGGACTCCGGGGACTACTCCAAGATCCTCAAGGCCTATGACCTCGATAAGGGGATCATCGAGAAGTCAGGCATCAACGACGGCCCGGCCAAGGAATAACCGATGACTGCTGAAAGCACATCTACCTATCCAAACGACTGGACGATCAAGTACCACCGCCAGTTCAACCTGCGCAGAACACTTGTCGGCATACTTGGAATCGCCGTAGTCGCCTACATCGTCTTTCTCTTCGCAACAGGCAACCTTCAGTGGAGCAAGACCCTGGCCTATCTGTTCGACTACCGCATTCTCACAGGAGTCGGATATACCCTCCTGTATTCCGTTCTCGCGATGGTGATCGGAATCGCAGGCGGATCCCTGCTCGCGATAGGCATGATGTCGCGCAACATCGTGTGGAACACTCTATCGAAAGGCTACGTCGCACTCTTCCGAGCTCTGCCGTTGATCATCCTCTTGCTGATCTTCTACAACATCGCCATCTTCCTGCCGTACATCGGGTTCGGACCGTTCCAACTGAACGTCAACTCCGTCGTCACACCGTTCCTTGCAGCGGTCCTGGGTCTGGCACTCCATGAAGCCGCCTACATGGCAGAAATCGTGCGCGCCGGAGTCAACGGGGTCAATCGCGGACAGTCACAGGCGGCAGAAGCGATCGGTATGACGTATTGGCAGTCCTTGCGTTCAGTCGTCTTCCCACAAGCGACACGGCTAATTGTGCCTCCGACTGCCAACCAGTTCATTTCCATGCTGAAGAACACTTCCCTGGTGGTGGTCATTGCCGGCAACGATCTGCTGACTGTGACAAAGGAGCTCTACTCGAACAATTTCCTCACAATAGAGCTTCTGTTCGTCGCAGCCATTTGGTACCTGGTCATGGTGCTCATCTTCGGTTGGCTGGCACACCTCATCGAACTGCGATTCAACAGAGGGGCATGAAGATGACAGACCAAATGATGAAGAGTCACTTCCTCCGCGTCGAGCATCTCGATAAATGGTACGACGACTTCCAGGTTCTCTCCGATGTGTCGATTGACATCGACCAAGGCGAAGTCATCTGTATTATCGGGCCCTCAGGATCCGGGAAGTCATCTTTATTGAGGTGCGTGAACAATCTCGAGAAGATCGATGGTGGTCGTATCTACCTTGAGGACGAACTCATCGGCATGGCTCCCTATAAAGACGGGTTCGTCAGGCTCGATGGTCCAGTAGCAGCCGGACAACGGCAGAAGTTCGGATTCGTCTTTCAGCAGTTTCAGCTGTTCCCCCATATGACTGTGCTGGAAAACGTCACGGTCGGCCCCATCCGGGTGAAAGGCGAGAGCCGCGCCGCTGCTGAGAAGCGAGGCCGGGATCTGCTCGATAAAGTCGGCCTTGCAGATCGCGCGACGTCCTACCCTTCCGGCATCTCCGGGGGCCAGCAGCAGCGAGTCGCAATTGCACGAGCATTGGCGATGGACCCTCAGGTGCTGCTCTTCGATGAGCCGACCTCGGCACTTGACCCGGAATTAGTCGGTGAGGTGCTCAAGACGATCAAAGACCTTGCACATGCTGGCTACACGATGCTTGTCGTGACACACCAGTTGGAGTTCGCTCAGAAGGTGGCTGACCGTGTCGTCTTCTTCGACCACGGAAAGATTGTCGAAAGCGGGCCTCCGGAGACAGTACTGAAAAGTCCTCAGGATCCGCGTACCCAAGCTTTCATATCCGCTATCCAGACGGAGGTCTGACTTCATGAAAGCCATTGTCATCGGCGCTGGATTGATCGGCCTGACGACGGCCTTTGAATTGTCTAAGGCAGGAATCGAAGTTGAAGTCGTCGAACGTTCGGTCGTCGGTTCCGGAGCTTCCAGGGGGAATGCCGGGGAGATCTGCCCCGAGCAGGCGACCCCGGTTGCCAAGCTCGCTCTGATTGTCTCTGCACTGTCGCAGGCATATCGCAAGGACAGTGCTCTCCATGTCAACGTGGGAACACTTCCGGGCTATCTCCCTTTTCTTCTTCGCGTAGCTCGCAACTCATTGCCGCGAAGATACTCCGAGAACCAGTCGGCGCTTGCCGAGATTCAAGACCTCGCAATGAGCGCCTTCCTAGAGCTTGCCGAGGAAGTCGGCTTGGAAGCGTCCAGCGATGGATACTTAAGCGTGTTTGCAGACGAACAGTCCGCTCGCGAGGGTCGGCAGTCGACTCTCAAGCGGACTTCAGGCAGCGGCATTCCACACACTGTCTCGGAAGTTCTCGGCCCAAGAGATCTCGTTGAGATCGAACCATCGTTGAACGCACATGGATACGGATTCCTGGACGAAGGCAGCTACTACACCAACCCGATCAATTACGTCGAAGCTCTTCATCAGCACCTGCTTGAGGCAGGAGTCTCCATTCACGAAGGCGTGACTGTCACTTCAGTGACCGATTTCGAAGGTAGACAGAGAGTCAGAGCCAGCAACGCGCACTTCGATGCAGATGCCGTCGTCGTAGCCGCTGGGGTCGGCACCGCCGACATCGCGTCTGCTTCCGGCAAGCCTGTGCCGATCAGACCTGGCAAGGGCTACAGTTTCACAATCGACGTGCCCCACCCAACCAGCCACATCTTCAAGTTCGACTCAGCACATGTCGCTGGCATGCCCTTGGCCGGCAACTCTTTGCGAATCGCTGGGACGATGGAATTCGACAGCGACGCACACCGGTTCAACTCGGATCGCATCAAACAGATCGTCGCGGCGGTGGCTCCATACCTCCCCGAAGAAGCCCTGCGAAACCGCTATAACGAATGGGTGGGCGCTCGACCGCTGACTCCTGACGGTCTTCCGATCATCAGCAAACTTCCCAGCCTGCAGAACACCTATGTGGCCTCTGGCCACAACATGCTCGGTCTGATGCTCTCGCCCTTCACCGCGCGAGCAGTCCGCGACATGGTGCTGGGGCATTCGACTTCTTCTGCACGCCGCTTTTCAGCTTCACGGAGGTTCTGAACTCTCCTTCGAAGCTCAGCATCCGAACGTTTCAGCCACACAGAAAGCAGCAGGTGGGCAAGTTGACTCATAAGGCCGACGTCATCGTGGTCGGAGTAGGCGCGTTCGGCAGCGCTGTGGCGTGGAGGCTCGCGGCCAGAGGCATGGATGTGATTGCCCTGGACCAAGAGTCGATTCCCAATGACAAGGGCTCGTCCCATGGCCAAACTCGAATTTTTCGCGCTCTGTCCCAGAACCACGTCGACTTATTCCCCCTCGCTATGCTGTCCAAGCAACTATGGCGAGAGCTGCAAGATGCCACTAAGCAACGTCTATTCGAGGCTTCAGGCGCTCTGATTATCGGCGAAAACGGGCGCGGTCGAATTGCCAATGCTTTGGAGGTCGCCAGACGCTTTGGTATAGAGCCGCAGGTCCTCAGCTCTGGCGAATTACGTCGGCAGTATCCGGCCTTCAGCAACGTGTCGGACGACGAAGTTGCCCTTGTCGATCCAGAGGGTGGGCTGTTGTTCACAGAGGAATGTGTGGAGGCTGCAGTTTCTCAAGCTCGTAGCTACGGAGCCCAGATTCGCGAGAATATTGAGGTTCACGGCCATCGCGAAGATGGAGATGACGTGGTGGTCCGAACCTCAGAAGGTGACTTTCGAGCCCAGCAAGTCGTTTATGCGACTGGTGCCTGGACTGCAAAGCTGTTTCCTCAGCTGAATCTCGATCCGCTGCGCATACCACAGTGCTGGTTCAGTACCGAAGGTTCTGAGCACGAGTCACCGACCCTAAGCGATATTCCGCCGTTCCAACGTGATCTGAACTCGACTGACAGCTTGTGGGGCCATGGGGCTGCAGCACCAGGATGGTTCACCAAGATCGGCACACATGGGCACCCCACTCGCAACAGAAGTGTTGACACTGACAATATCGACAGAACCGTTCACGACGACGATGTCGAGTATCTTTCAAGCTTGGTTGGCACCTCATTCGACAACTTGAGCTCCACTCCGGTCGAATCTAGTATCTGTCTGCTAACAATGACCTGCGATGAGCAATTCGTCGTGGGCAGAATGCGCGATTCTAAAGTTTTCGTCGCCAGTGGAGGATCTGGTCAAGGCTTCAAGCATGCAACAGGCGTCGGCGAGGTGATAGCTGATCTCTGCCAAGGTGTGGAACCGTCCATCGATTACACGTTCATGTCGCCGGATCGGATTTTGAGCCAGCGATGATTCGCACATCATAGTGGACTTCGACGCAACCTGGGTGTGCTGCAAGGACGAAGACTGGAGACCACCTCGAGTTGGCGAGCCACGCATAATGCCGACGGAAGCAATCGAGGAGTTTGTACCATTCGGCTCTGCTGGCGCTCGTTGCTGAGCTGAACCTACCGTCTCGTCGCAAACTTCTGAACCAATCTTGCCAAAAGGCACTGTCGGCGCTGACGTGATAAGACCTCTTCTCAGCTGTCGACTAGATCGCGACGATTCTTAGTTTAAGTACTGGGCAATATAGGCATGTGAGGCGACCTTCATCTGTCTGATAATTTTCTCGTCCCGATAGCCCGGACGATAGAACGCCAGTTCCATTCCTTTATCTAGAATTCCAAGGTACATATGGACTACAGCCAACGGGTTGGGGGCCATGCTAGCCAATACAGTTTCCGATAGCCCTGAAAGCAAGTATTCGGCCATACGCAGGTCATGGTCACGGTTGGTCTCCGCGATCTCCCCTGTCAAGGTCGATGTGTACATCAGGGTTCTATAAGCTAGCGTCGGATCGTCCGCGAAGTCGACCATTACGTCGATCCCGGCTTCGGCCCTCTGCTCCCAATCAGGCCCATCCAGCCGATAGTCCACGGCAATGAGACGGCGATCGAGCTCGTTGAGCTCTTCTGCGACCAGCACGTTGAGCAGCCCCTCCCGATTAGAGAAGAACCGATATACAACTCCCACCGAGACGTCAGACTCTGCGGCAATACGTGTAGTTGTTGCGGCTTCTGGGCCTTCCGTCGAGATGATTTGCTGGGCGACTCTGAGTATCCTCGCAAGTTTTGCTTCGCTGCGGGCCTGGACGGGAGAATTTCGAATGATACTCATCTCGCCGCCCAGCCCCCTCCGCGAACGTGTATTGCCCTAGTCGATCCTCTAAGGCACCATGTCCCTACTGATGATAGCTTCTGATTCGGCTCCTACATCGCTTTGATGCGCTCGTCGAGAGCCGCGAAGCTCGCGTCCAATGCATCCAATCCGAACTCAATGTCTTCTACGGTACTACTGAGCGGCGGCGCGATCGTGACTGTATTTGCGATGAACGTGAATGTGAGCATGTCTCGCTTGAGACATTCATTTGCCACGAACTCTGCCGGATTGAACTCTGGCTGCTGGTCCAAGCCCGGCACAAACCAGCGGTCCGCCGGCAGAAACCGATCGCCGTCGAGGGCGCTGATATCGATTCCCCAGCCAAATCCACGTCCACTGTATCCAGCTACCGATGCGTGTCGCCTGACCATGTCATCGAGTCTTCGCTCGATCAACTCCCCAAATTGTGTCACCCGATCGAGCACACCCTCTTCATTTATCGTCGCAACCGTAGCTGCGATAGCTGCTGTCGCCAAGGGATGTCCCGAGTTGGTCGAGACTGAATTCCAGACTCCCGAGTTCAAGTAATCATTGATGCCTTCGGCCACGAGAACCGCGCCTGCTGGCGCGGCTGAACTACCTATTCCTTTCGCAGTGACCAAAAGGTCAGGCTTCGCGCCTGTATGCTGATAGGCCCACCACTTCCCCGAACGCCCAGCTCCCGCAATTGCTTCATCGTCGATCCACAAGATCCCGAGCCGTGTGGTCATTTCACGGATGCCTCTGACATAGGAATCTGGCACTCGGAAGCCCGCTGCACCCTTATAGATTTCAAACATAAAGGCTGCAACCTGGTCGGGACCTTGTGCTCGAATCAGGCGTTCGGGACTGCTGAAGGTTTGGTTGACTTCACGACTGGATAAATTCCAGGAAGGATAGAAGTCATGCCAAAGATCTA
>NZ_JADBHF010000021.1 GCF_017808105.1 Brevibacterium renqingii
CCGGCCGGGTTCAGGAGGAAGCGTCTACGCAGGCTGCGTGACGTGGTTCACGTGTCCACGACTTGCGGGGAAGCTCAGCCCGAGGTCGTGAAAAGCCACGTTGCTTCTCCTGGTCATGGTGATTTAGGGACAACCTACCAAGCCTCAACAGGGCTGAATGAAGTAGCCGGAGCCGCATGCAAATGACCGCATATCCACAACATCACATGCGTCCTCGTGAGTGCGCGGTTGTCGGACCGCCTACACGTGAAAGCTCCCCGATCATGAGGATCGGGGAGCTTCCTTTCACTCGTTGACGAGGAGCTCTCAGCTCAGCTTCTCGGCGATCGCGGCGTTGAACGCATCGAGATCGCCGGGGTTGCGGGAGGTGATGAGATTGCCGTCGACGACCACCTCGGCGTCGGTCCAGTCGGCGCCGGCATTGATGAGGTCGGTCTTCGTCGAGATGAAGGAAGTCAGCTTCCGACCCTTCGCCACGTCCGCCTCGGCGAGGATCCACGGTGCGTGGCAGATCGCGGCGACCGGTTTGTCAGCGGCGAAGAACGCCTTGACGAGTTCGACGGCGTTCTCGTCCAGGCGCAGGGCGTCGGCGTTGAGAGTGCCGCCGGGCAGGACGAGGACATCGAAGTCCTCGACCGAGGCCTCGGAGACGGGAGTGTCGACGGTGAAGGTGTCGGCGTGCTCCCAATCGCCTTCCATCGCCTGGAGTGTGCCTTCGGACGGCGAGACGATGACGGTGGTCGCACCGGCCTCGTCGAGGGCGGCGCGGGGGCTGGTCAGTTCGACCTGCTCGACGCCGTTGGTGAGGAGGAATGCGATCTTCTTGTCAGAGATGGCCATTGTGGTGCTCCTTAGCGATTGGCGATTCCAAAGTACGAGCGCCGACCGTGCGCCGGTGCCCATACCCCACTCAACGACACAGATGCCGGACTTGTTCCAAGCGACGCCTTTCGCCATCTGCACCTGGCAGCCTGGTTCGATTCGGACCCATCTGCCTATTCTGGTGAGGATTTCTTGCGACGGATGTCGAAAAGCACCGTCCGGCTCCGTCCCAGGCATGTCAGCGGGCACATCCCGTGCCGGCGACTCACGACTAAGGAGACGATCATGGCCAAGTACCTCATGCTCAAGCATTACCGAATGCCGAGCGAATACATGGACTACACCCCGATGGACCAGTGGAGCCCCGATGAGGTCGAGGCCCACATCGCATACATGAACGACTTCGCCGACCGGCTCAAGGAGTCCGGCGAGTTCGTCGACGCTCAGGCCCTCTCGCCCGAGGGCACCTTCGTCCAGTCCGGGGGAGCGGGCCGACCTCCGATCACCGACGGTCCGTTCCCCGAGACCAAGGACCTCATCGCCGGATGGATGATCATCGACGTCGAATCCTACGATCGCGCGCTCGAACTCGCCGGAGAGCTCTCGGCGGCACCGGGCAGGGGAGGGGAGCCGATCAACGAATGGCTCGAACTGCGTGCTTTCCTCGAACAGGCGCCGACCGTGAGCGAATAGGAACGAGCCGTGGGAACCGTGCCCGACATGGATCCTCTCGCCGAGGCGGGGATGAGAGATCTCGTCCCCGCCGTCATCGGCATCCTCGTCAGCCGCGGAGCGGATTTCGCGGCCGCCGAGGATGCCGTTCAGGACGCACTCGTCGAAGCTCTGCAGACGTGGCCGGCCGATCCGCCCCGTGATCGGCGAGGCTGGCTGGTGACCGTGGCGTGGCGGAAGTTCCTCGACAGCGTGCGCGCCGAGGACTCGCGGAGCAGGCGGGAGGAGCGCGTCGCAGCCTACGAAACCGCGGAAGATGACGCTGCCGGACACGTGGCGACGGCCGACGACACCCTCGAGCTCTACTTCCTCTGTGCCCATCCGGACCTCAGTCCCTCCTCGGCGGTGGCCCTGACCCTGCGTGCCGTGGGCGGTCTGACGACGAAGCAGATCGCCGAGGCCTATATGGTGCCCGAAGCGACGATGGGGCAGCGGATCAGCCGTGCCAAACGCACCCTCGCCGGTCGGCGCCTCAATCGACCCGGCGACCTGCGCTCAGTCCTCGCCACCCTCTACCTGGTCTTCAACGAAGGTCATTCCGGGGACATCGATCTCGTCGCCGAAGCGATCCGACTCACCAGGAGACTGCGAACGATGACCGCGGATGCCGAGGTGAGCGGACTGCTCGCGCTCATGCTCCTTCACCATGCCCGTCGGGCATCCCGGTTCGACGAGGACGATCGGCTCATCGCCCTCGCCGACCAGGACAGAACCCGCTGGGACACATCCCTCATCGCCGAAGGCGTCGGGATCCTGCAGGCGGCGCTCGCCCGGGACGAGCTCGGCGAATACCAGGCGCAGGCGGCCATCGCCGCCCTTCACGCCGATGCCCGAGGAGTCGAAGACACCGACTGGGTGCAGATCGTCGAATGGTACGACGAGCTCCTCGGGCTGAAGGACACTGCGGTCATCCGCCTCAATCGGGCGGTCGCCGTCGGAGAAGCCGACGGTGCCGCGGCCGGTCTGGCCGAGCTGCGCAGCCTCGATGACAGTCTGCCGCGATACTTCGCCGTCGAGGCGCACCTGCGTGAACGCGCCGGCGAGACCGAGCGGGCGGCTGCACTCTATGCCCGGGCGGCCGAGCGGGCGGGCAGTCTGGCCGAGCGCGACCACCTGAATCGGCAGGCCGCGCGGGTGCGGGCTGCACGCAGGCGGCCCGGGGAGCGAGGTTGATCACTCCTGCGGGCATGACGGGGCGGCCGGCTCGGCTCGGCGATTACGATCGGAGGGAGCCTCCGGCTCACCCTCCCGCGATCCCATGTCCGAGTCCGAAAGGGGCCGACACCGTTTGAGCCAAGTGCAGGAGTTCTTCCGCATCCCACCGGGCGAACGCGACCACATTCCCGCGTTCCGCATCGCTTTGGGAGTGGCCATCCCGCTCCTCGTGCTGCTCGGCGTCGACCGCCTCGACCTCGCCGTCTATGCGGCTTTCGGCGCCTTCACCGGCATCTACGCCCGCTTCGAATCCCCGCGTTCGCGGACCAGGCGACAGTCGATCGCGGCCACCGTCCTCGTCGCCTGCGTCGGCATCGGTGCGCTGCTGGGCACCGCGCACACCTCGATCTGGGTGCTCATCGTCGTCACCTCGCTCGTCTCGGGCGCGGGAGCGGCCACCGCTCTGCGCTTCCGTCTCAAGCCCGGCGGATCGATCTTCTTCATCTTCGCCACTGGGGCGGTCGGCTCGATTCCCAACGGAGCTTCCGTCCCGGTCGCCATGGGAATCGCAGCCGCCTCGGCGCTCGTGAGCATCGGGCTGGGTGCGCTGGCCCACCTCGTCGGTGAGCGCATGCCCACGGGCCAGGAGACCTACGTCAGGGTGGGCCTGTCGCCGGTGGGCAAAGCCGACCTCGCCGCCCATGCCGTCCGCTTCACCATCGCCCCGTGCATCGCCGGGATTGTGGGCACACTGCTCATCGACGTGCTGCCGCTGCTGTCGCACAGCTACTGGGCGATGGTCGCCGCGGTCGCCCCGATCACCCCGCCGAAGCGCTCGATCCGGCTCAAGCGCGGGCTCCACCGTGTGGTCGGCACGCTCGGCGGAGTCGTCGTCACCGCTTTCCTGCTGTCCTTCCCCGCCGAGGCCTGGCAGCTCGTCGTCTGGGTCATCCTACTCCAGTTCCTCGCCGAGATCTTCGTGCTGCGCAACTATTCCGTGGCACTGCTCTTCATCACTCCGCTGGCTCTGCTGATGACGCAGCTCGGCCATCCGCAGCCTGCAGCGGAGCTGCTGACCTCACGTGCCGTCGAAACCGTCATCGGCGTCATCGTGGGCATGCTCGTCGTCCTAGTCGGCTTCCGCGGGGAGAGGAGAAGACCGGCCGAGGCGGCGTCGTCGCCGAACGTCGATGACGACGACTGAAGCGGATCGGGCGCATCCGCTCAGCTGTTCGGGCCCTCCGGATGGCGGGTGTGGAAGTCCGTGGCCTGCTGGAACGCGTGGCCGGCGGCCAGGACGAGCTGCTCCTTGAAATCACCGGCGACGAACTGGGCGGCCAGAGGCGTCCCGCGGTCGGTGGACCCGGCTGGCAGGGTGAGTGAGGGCATCCCGCAGCTGTCGATCGGGGCGGTGGGCACCGTGACGGCGGTGAACAGCTTCGGATCGGTGGCCAGTTCGGCCATCTGCTCGATCGTCGGCGAACCGACGCCGATTCCCGGCAGCAGCAGAAGATCGACATCGGACATGAGCTCGCGCATCCGGCCGGTGAAGGCACGTCTGGACTCGAGCAGCCGGTGGTAGTCGACGGCGCTGAGGCCGCGTCCGGTCTCGATGAGCCCCGACAGGTCCGGACCGTATTCCTCGGCGCGTGCCGGATAGGTGTCCGCATGGACGCCCGCGGTTTCGACACCGCACAGCGCCGTCCACTCGGCTGCCGCCTCAGTCAGACCGGGCGTGGCGACCTCGACGACGCGCCAGCCCAGATCGGTGAGGACCTCGATGGTCGACTCGAGCATCGCATTCGTCGCCTCGTCGAAATGAGTATGGGCGAGTTCCCGGTCGAAGCCGACCAGCGGTGCCCGCTCCAGACTCAGCCGGTTCGAGTAGGAGTGGGTCGCCTCGAGCGAGGAGGTGGGGTCGAGCGGATCGTGACCGGCGATCGCTTCGAGGACGATCGCCGCGTCCCGTGCGCTGCGCGTCATCGGACCGATGTGGTCGAGGCTCGGGGCGAGGCCGAAGATGCCATGCCTGGAGACCCGTCCCCAGGTGGGCTTGAGACCGGTGACGCCGTTGGCGGCCGACGGCAGACGGATCGACCCGCCGGTGTCCGAACCCAGCGAGCCGAAGCACAGCCCGCCGGCAGTGGCGACACCGGATCCGCTCGAGGACACTCCCGACCAGGTCGCTGAGTCCCACGGGTTGACCGGTGTCGGCAGTTCCGGGTGGTGGCCGGTGAAGGCGCCTTCGGTCAGGCGCAGTTTGCCGAGGACCACGGCACCGGCCCGACGCAGCCTGGCGACGACGGTGGCATCGGAATCGGGCTGGTAGTCCGCATGGGCGGTGGTTCCGGCACCTGTCGGCGCATCGTGGGTGTTCGCGAGATCCTTGACCGCCACGGGCACCCCGTGCAGGTCGCCGAGCCAATCGCCGCGGGCCGAGAGCGCATCGGCCCGATCGGCCTCGGCCAGCGCGGTCTCGGCCATGACCGTCGCGAAGGACTGGAGCGCGGGTTCGAGAGCGTCGATACGAGCGAGCATCGCCTCGGTGACCTCCCGCGAGCTCAGCGCTCGGGTGCGGATGAGATGAGAGATCTCGTGCAGCTGCAGAAAGTGCAGGTCGGTCGGTGTCGCTGTGGTGCTCATCATGCCTCCTCGCATCGGTTTCCACCAGCCTAGCCGAAGGTCTCACCAGGGGAGATGAGCGTCTGGGGGTTCAGCCTCCGGCGAGCTCCCGCAGTGCGCGAACGTGCGCTTCGAGCCGCTTCGCGCCTTCTCCGGTGATCGAGACCCAGGTGCGCGGACGCTTGCCCACATATCCCTTCTTCACCTCGACCATCTCGGTCTTCTCCAAAGCGCTGATATGGCGGGAGAGCACGGAATCGGAGACTCCGAGCGAGTCGCGCAGGAGCTTGAACTCGGCCCGGTCACGGTTCTTCAGGCTCGAGACGATGCCCAGCCGAGTGGGATTGTTCAGGTCCGGCTCCAGCCGCGCCAGGGAATCGCCGAGGTGGGGGATCGGCTCCTCGTCCGTCGAGCTCTTCTTCGGTGTCATCGCAGATGTCCGTTCCTTCGCAGTGACATGCTCGTATCAGCGCCGCAGGGCGAGGAAGGAGAAGACCGGGGCGGCGAACCACAGGAGGCCGGCCGCGACATAGGGCACCGGAGTGGTCGTCGCATAGGAATCGGCGATGATGCCGGCGAGGGTGCCGAGGAGGATGAGCCCCAGCCAGGTGAACAGGACGATGCCCGAACGGCGGCTCCAGCTCAGAGCCTTGACGAGGTAGACGACGAGCGCCGGTCCGAGCCAGGCCAGTCCGGCGAAGAAGACGATGAGCTGGGTGGGTGCGTCGTCGATGACGCCGATCGCCACGAGTCCGACCGACAGTCCCGCCGAGAGGACGAAGAGCAGCGTCACCAACGGCCATGCGTCGCCGGTTCGCGAGTGCCGCTCGTTCGCCTCGACCTGCGCGAGAAGATCCGCCGCCTGGTCGGGAGTGGGAGTGGTGTCCATGTCAGCTCCTCTGCTCGGGCATCGACCGAGCCGATGCTGCATCGTGAAAGTATTTCCACAATATCAAATACTTTCCAATGTGGAAAGTACTTTCTCGCGATTCGCTGCTGGGGGCGGGAGGCCGGGGTGCCTGCGCGTCAGTCCGCCGAGGCGGCCACGGTGGCTGCGAGCTCCGTGGCCCGGGCGAGATGATCTTCGGTGACCTCTCCGGTGAAGACGAGGGGATCGAAGGCCAGGGCCCACCCCAGACCGGTGGTGATCTGCTTCATCGCGGTCTCGGCCCCGGTGGTGTCGTAGCCGCCGTGGATCCAATAGGAGAACGGCCTGCCGGCGGTGGGCTCGCGCACGGCGTAGTAGGTGGTGTCGAAGAAGTGCTTGAGCGCTCCGGAGATGTAGCCGAAGTTCGCGGTCGTGCCCAGCACATAGGCATCGGCGGCGAGCACGTCTTCGACCTCGGCTTCCAATGCGGGCCGCACCGTGACCTCGACCTCGCCGAGCTCGGGCAGCCGCAGCCCCGACAGGGCCGCCTCGGCGATCCGGGCGGTCGCATCGGACGGGGAATGATGAACGAGCAGAACGTTGGCCATGGATCCACCCTAGCGGCGGGGATGCCCGAGGTCAGCCCCCGCGTCTAGGATGGGAGCATGGCCGTCATCTTCGATCCCCTGCGCGGGCGCGTGCGCCCCGTGGCCAGCCATACCGACGAGGAGATCGTCGACGTCCTCACCGGTCGGCACTCCGCAGCGGATTGGGCGGTGCTCACCGGAGCCGGGATGAGCACGGACTCCGGAGTCCCGGACTACCGCGGCCCCGACGCCGCACCGCGGACGCCGATGACCATCCAGACCTTCCTCTCCCACCCCGATCAACGTGCCCGGTACTGGGCGCGTTCGTGGATCGGCTGGCCCCGGATGCGCAGCACGCGCCCGAACGCGGGGCATCTCGGTCTGGCCGAGCTGCCTGTGGCCGGGATCGTCACCCAGAACGTCGACGGGCTGCACCAGTCCGCCGCCGAGGCGGTCGCCGCCGAACGCCCGTCCGGACCCGCCCCGAGTCCCGTCGTCGACCTCCACGGCAGCCTCGACCGGGTGATCTGCCTCGACAACGGCCATCTCATCGACCGCGACTGGATGCAGCGGAGACTGAGCGAACTCAACCCCGACTTCGCCCATGAGGTCGGCATCGACCCCATCGACGTCGAGACCGCGCCCGACGGCGACGTCGAATTCGAGGACACCGCGGGCTTCGTCGTCGCCGACTGCCCCGAATGCGGCGGGATGCTCAAACCCGATGTCGTCTACTTCGGCGACTCGGTTCCGCCGGCCCGGCTGCAGACGGCGAACCGCATCTGTGAGCAGGCCCGGGGCATCGTCGTGCTCGGGTCCTCACTCGCTGTGCTGTCGGGGCTGCGCTTCGTCCGCGCCGCCGCGAAGGCGGGCAAACCCGTCGTCATCGTCACCGACGGTCCCACACGCGCTGACGAACTCGCCGATTTCCGGTCGATCTCCCGCGTGGCCGACTTCGTCACGGCTTGGGCATCCAGGTGAATCCAAGCCGGAGATGGAAGACTGGCGGGCATGAGAGACAATCTGGCCCGCGCCGAACGCCTGCGACTCGTCGACACCGCCCGCCGTGCCGGTGAGGACGCCCCCACCCTGTGCGAGGGGTGGACGACCAGGGATCTCGTCACCCACCTCGTCATCCGCGAACGTCACCCGGCCGCGGCACTGGGCATCTTCATGCCGAAGTTCGACGCTCGGCGTGAGACGAAGGAGAACGACTACGCCTCGATGCCCTTTGCGCAGCTGCTCGGACTCGTCGCCGCCCCGCCGAAGTGGACCCCCGGTGCCCTTCCAGGCGTCGAGTCGGTGATGAACACGACCGAATTCCTCGTCCACCACGAGGACATCCGACGGGCGGCGCTGGAATGGATTCCCCGGCGCCTGTCGCAGCCGGAGAATGCGACCGCGTGGACGCAGGCCCGCCTCGCGCTCCTGCCCTATGCCGCGAAGGCCGACGGCCCCGTGACGATCTCAGCGCCCGGATTCGCCAGCCGCACGGCGGGAAGGAAGCGCGGCCAGGGCGCAGACACCACGATCACCGGCGAACCGCTCGAACTCCTCCTGTACCTCATGGGTCGAGAGGAGCACGCTCTCGTCGACATCAGCTGAGGTAGAACCGCTGCGGTTCGGGAAAACCTCCATCGGTTCGGGGGATGAGTCCATATCGTGCGACCGGATGGTGTTCCTAGGCTGGTCTCAACAGCCACCCACAGGAGATCAGGCACCATGAACGCAGCCCCCACCCCGAACCCCGCCACCTATGATCAGCGCGCCGAGGAGGACCCGGGCAAGGTGCTCGGCATCGTCTCGCTCGTGGCGAGCTTGTCGACCTTCCTCGGCTTCAACTTCCTCGGACCCGTCATCGGCATCGTCACCGGCCATATGGCGCGCAGTCGTTCGAAGGCCGCCGGACGCGCCGACAACGAGATGGGCAAATGGGGCTTCATCCTCGGCATCGTCTTCCTCGCCCTGCTCGTCCTCGGCTGGCTGCTCGGAATCTCCATCGGACTGGCCAGCGGCTTGGCGGCCCTGCTGGTCTGAACCGATCGGCCCGCTCATCGCCTCGGCCGGTGCTCAGTAGCCGATCCAGGCTCCCCGTTCCTGATCGAGCACTCGCGGGTGCAGCAGCGTGGATGCCTCGACCTCGTCGACCGATGCGCGATCGCGGTCGGGTGGGAACGTCGTCGAGGCGGCGAGCACCTCGTCGGTGGCGAACCGGAGGTCGTCGGGAGCGTCCTGAGGCAGCCCCACCTCGGGGCCGGGGCCGGCGAGGTCGGCGAGGAAGTACCCCCAGTCCCCGAAGCTGGGGACGTCGACGTGGTAGGCCGTGGTCGACAGCCCCGCCTCGGCGACGGCCTGACCGATGCCCCAATAGGCTTCGGGGGCGAAGAACGGAGACCCGGCCTGGACGACGAGGCGGGCCTCGGACGACATCACCTGCCGGATGAGTCCGTAGAACTCCATGCTGTAGAGCTTCGAGGTCGCGACATCATCGGGGTCGGGAAGATCGGCGATGACCGCGTCATAGCGGGGATGCTCGGCGTCTCGCAGCCAGGTGAAGGCATCGGCGGCGATGGTGTGCACGCGCGGATCGTCGAGGGAGTCCCCGTTGAAATCGGTGAAGTGCTCCGAGGAACGGGCCAGCTCGAGGACGGCCGGATCGAGGTCGACGAGAGTGACCGATTCGACGTCGGGATACTTCAGGATCTCACGCACGGCCAGGCCGTCCCCGCCGCCGAGGACGAGCACCTTTCGGCGCGGACCGTTCATCAGCGGATGCACGAGGCTCTCGTGGTAGCGGTACTCGTCGACCGAGGCGAACTGCAGATCACCGTTGAGATACAGGCGGGTGTCGCCGGACTTCGGAGCCTCGGTCAGGACGATCTCCTGATAGTCCGAACGCTGCGAGTGCACGATGGGATCGCGGTAGAGGCGCTGACGGGTCGTGATCTCGATATCGTCGGTGAAGACCCAGACGACGGTGAGCCCGCCGACGATGAGGACGAGCAGGGCTGCCAGCAGCGCCTGGGAGGTGCGGGTGAGCTCGGTACGGAAGAGCCAGAGGACGATGAGGACCCCGACGACGGTGTTCGTCATGCCCACTGCCAGGGCCCCGCGCGGCAGACCGAGCAGAGGCAGCAGGAGGAACGGGAAGGCCAGACCGCCGATCAGACCGCCCACATAGTCGGCGGCGAAGAGATCGGCCACGGCGCTCGAGGCCTTCTGCGCCCGGATCCGCTGGACGAGCTCCATGAGCAGCGGGATCTCTGCACCGATGAGTGCGCCGATGACGAACGCCAGCGCCACCATCGCGACCGTGTACACATCGGCGAAGGCGAACGCGAGGTACAGGAGGATGACGGACAGGCCGCCGATGACGCCCAGGGCCGCCTCGATGAGGGCGAAGGAGACGGCCGCGAACTCGGTCAGGCGCTTCGTCGCGAGCGAACCGATGCCCATGGCGAAGACCATGACGGCCAGGACGATGGAGGCCTGGACGATGGTGTCGCCGAGCAGATAGGAACCGAGGGCCACGAGCGCGAGCTCGTAGACCATGCCGCAGCTCGCGCAGATGAAGACGGCGAGGAGAACGAAGAACCGGGCCGGGCCCGGCTTCATCGGCAGGGCGATCGGGCGTGCCGCCTCGGCGGTGCTCAAAGGAGGGCCGCGGCCATGATGCCCGCGATGCCCAGATGGGCGGTGGCGTTGACCCAGACCTCGGGGTGCATCTGTGAGGAATTGATGATGTCGCCGGTCTTGCCCGGGGTGAGCAGCCCGATGAGCAGGAAGCTCACGCCCATGAGTATGATGCCGAGGATGCCGAAGACGAGGGTCGACAGGATCCCTGCGGTCAGGTCATCGGAGCTCGCTCGGATGGCGGCGATGACGATGATCGCCACCCCGGCCAGATCGGAGGCGACGAGGACCGCGGCATTGCGTGACTTCTGCTCCCACAGGATGACATGGAGCTTGCCCGGGGTGAGCAGGTCGACGACGAAGTAGCCGATGACCATGAGGAGGAGGCCGCAGCCCGCATAGGAGAGTACGACTCCGGTCTCGTAGAGGAGGTAACTGAGGAGCATGTCTGCCTTTCGCTGTGCCTATTTTCCGGTGCCCGGCCCGCCGCCGCGGAAGCCTGAGCCGTCGCCGTAGTTCGAGCCGGAGCCGCCGAGGAACGGAATGAAGAAGAATCCGCCTCCGGACCGGGACGTGTCGCAGCCGACGTAGTCGTAGCTGCTGCCGTTCTTCTCGTAATCGCCCTTGCCGGGATTCGAGACGTACTGGCCGTTCGAGAGGTCGTAGTCACCGCAGTTCGCCGC
The DNA here is from genome assembly GCF_017808105.1 of Brevibacterium renqingii. Classification (GTDB taxonomy): domain Bacteria; phylum Actinomycetota; class Actinomycetes; order Actinomycetales; family Brevibacteriaceae; genus Brevibacterium; species Brevibacterium renqingii. Next base: position 11,103 of record NZ_JADBHF010000021.1, read on the forward strand.
CGCGGACGAACCGCAGCCGCGGAAGACGTTGCCGAGGACGATGAGGACGATGACGATTCCGATGATCGTTCCGCAGCCGATGCGCCGCGGCTTCCGCCCCGAGCCGCCCGAGCCGGGGCGCTGCGGGCCGTTGTTCTCTCGGTCGAAGTCGAAGGAGCCTCCGCCCATCGAGACGTTCGGTCCCTGACTCATACCGACCATCTCAATTCGCTGCTGCTGTGCACGATCTCCTCATGCTGGGGATAGCAGTGCCAGGACTGCCAGCCGATCCTGCCGGGTTCCGCCCTCGTGAGCGCGAGCGCGGTCAGCGCTCCCGCCTGTCCGGGGAACGCGACCGAGAGGTGGTTCTCAGCGGTGACGGCCAGGTTCTCACCGGTGGCGAGCACCTCGGCGGCGGCTGTCGGGAAATCTCCGTGCACGGTCGTCCGGGTCGCGGTGAAGCGATGTTGAGTGAAACCGGCCCACTGCCCGTGACGGACCGACTCCCGGCCCCAGTCCGGACGGGCCGAATCGCGGGCATCCTCGCCGAGGCAGGCGAACGTCTCGATGAGCGCATCGCTGTTCGCCTCGCGCAGGATCACCTGATGGGAGGAGCCGATGACAGTCAGCTCGAGCGCGAGGGGTGCCGGCGTCTTCGTGCGGGAGGGCACGTCGATGACGCGGGTGGCCAGCGGGGCGATCCGGTCATGGGCGAGACTGAAGCGCAGCGCCTCGGAGCTGGTGTCGGTGAAGGCGACGTCGAGGGGGCGGGGGAGCGTGCGCATCAGCTGCCGGAGTAGATCGTGAAGGAGCCCACCGGCACCGATTCGCCCGTGCTCACTTCCCAGCGTCCGTGGTCGAAGCGTTCGAAGGAGAGCTGACGGCCGTCGCCGGATTGATAGTCGACATAGTCGACCCCGCCCTTCTCGTTGAGTCCCGTGGTGCCTTCGGACCGGTAGGAGGCGGTGCCGTGTTCGACCAGCTCATAGTCGGTGCCGTCGATGGTGATCGTCCGCGCCTTCGGTTCGATGTCGAGGTCGGTCCGGTCCCGCCAGCGCGCGATCTGCACGTCCGGATCGCGTTCGACGCTCAGCCACATGCGGGTCGCCGAGGAGTCAGCTTGGAAGAAGTGTTCGGCCCAGTCGTAGCCGCCCTCGGAGATGCGCAGAGTGCCGCGGACGAAGAACTTCTCGTTGCCGAACTCGAGGAGGTCTCCGGCCTTGATCGATTCGGGATCCCCGCCGGTGTTCTGCTCCGCGGCGAACGGGTCGCGCGGCGCCGCAGGAGCGTCGGACCGTGCCCGGCGTGCCTTGGCCGAACGGGCGAGGACGATCGCCACGGTGATGAGGACGACGATGACGAAGACGAGGACGACGATGATGACTTCTGAGGGCACGAGAGCCTGCTTCGGTTCGGTGGCCGGGTTGGTCCAGCACCACTGTAGTCGACCCGGCCCTCCAGGGCGGTCATCGCGGGTCCGTGCCGGGATCTCCCTCCGGATCTTCGGGGGCCGGGCGCTGCGGATCGGCGGGATCCTCCTCGGCGTGGGGGTCGTGTTTGGGCAGGCGGGAGCCGATATGGGTGCCCGGTCGGGTCATCACCCGGTAGACGAGGAGCGCTCCGAGGCTGAAGACGGCGATGATGCAGAAGGTGAGGAAGATGACCGCGCCGAGTCCGGGTTCCATCATTTCGCCATTCGTCGTCGGTCGAAGTAGTTTGCGAACCGGGCCCTGAAGGAGCCCATGCCGATCGAACCGCCCACGCGCACGAGGGGCCGTCTGCCGGCGGGCACCGCGTTGACCGCGGACCTCACGTTGCCCCAGGTCTTCGAGAGCTGGTCGACGTTGACGCCCCAGTCTTCGGGGATGACGACGATGACCGAACCCATGCCTGCGACGATCTCGACCTCGATGACCTCGAGGTCGGTGTCGACCTCGAGGAAGTTGAGTTCGATGTTCGACATCGACGGTTCGCAGCGGATGTGCGGCGGCACCGCCCATCGGGCCCGCCGGTTCTCCGATTCCCAGCCGGCCCTGATGACGAGCGGGTCGAAACGGTCCCAACCGGTGACAAGGTGCGCGCGTCCAGGGGCGGCGGTGATCGCCGAGGCGGGGCGGAATCTGTCGGAGGGCAGCTCGGTGACGAGATCGGAGAGCACCTCGTCGAGGTCGGCGGGGAACTTCGCGGCCTGGACCTGCTCCATCCGTTCGTCGAGCTCGGAGACCGTGATCCTGCCGTCGCCGGCGGCCTCGCGCAGAATCTCGATGGCATCGTCGCGTTCCTTGTGACCGATGCGGAAGGTCTTCGCGGGGTCGTTCTGTTCGGGATCGGGGGTGGCGTGGCTCATGATTCCTATCGTGCCCGATCGGCTGGTGGGCGACAACGGCGGGACGCTCGCGCTGGGGGCAGCGGGTGCGGCAGACGCTGGGACCGCGCCCGTATCTCGTGTCAGCCGTTGGCATTAGGCTAGGGGACGTGTCCACCGCACTGTACAGAAGATACCGCCCAGAAACCTTCGACGAGGTCATCGGTCAAGAGCATGTGACCGATCCGCTGAAGGCCGCCATCGAGCGCGGCCGCATCAACCATGCCTACCTCTTCTCCGGTCCGCGCGGGTGCGGAAAGACCACCTCGGCGCGGATCCTGGCCAGGTGCCTCAACTGTGAGCAGGGCCCGACCCCGGTGCCCTGCGGCGAATGCCCGAGCTGTCGCGATCTGGCCAACGGCGGACCGGGCTCGCTCGACGTCGTCGAGATCGACGCGGCCAGCCACAACGGCGTCGATGACGCCCGCGACCTGCGTGAACGTGCCATCTACGCGCCGGCACGCGATCGGTACAAGGTCTTCATCCTCGATGAGGCGCACATGGTCACCTCACAGGGCTTCAACGCTCTGCTCAAGATCGTCGAAGAACCGCCGCCGCACATCAAGTTCGTCTTCGCCACGACCGAGCCGGAGAAGGTCATCGGCACGATCCGCTCGCGGACCCATCACTATCCCTTCCGGCTGGTGCCGCCCGAGGCGCTGAACAGCTATCTCGACGACCTGTGCAACCGCGAGGGCGTGCAGGTGGCCAAGGGAGTGCTGCCACTGGTCGTGCGTGCCGGTGGAGGATCCGTGCGCGACACCCTGTCGGTGCTCGACCAGCTCATCGCCGGTTCCGGTCCCGACGGAGTCGACTACGGTCGGGCCATCGCGCTGCTCGGCTACACCCCGGACTCTCTGCTGTCCGATATCGTCGACGCTTTCTCCGCCGGTGACGGAGCCGGGGTCTTCCGCGCTGTGGAGCGGGTCATCGAGTCCGGTCAGGACCCCAGACGGTTCGTCGAGGATCTGCTTGAGCGCTTCCGCGACCTCATCGTCATCAACGCCGCCCCCGAAGCCGCGCACGCCTTCCTGCCCGAAGTGCCGCCGGACCGCTTGGAGCGTCTGACCCTGCAGGCCAACGGCTTCGGTCAGGGCGAGCTCTCACGTGCGGCCGATCTGCTCAACGTCGGCCTGACAGAGATGTCGGGAGCGACCTCGCCGAGGCTGCAGCTCGAACTCATCTGCGCACGCATTCTGCTGCCTGGTTCGGGACGCAGCCGCGATGCTGTCCTCAGCCGGGTCGAGCGGATGGAGCGTCGCATCGGGATGTCGGCCACGGGCGCGGCCGCGAATCTGCCGCCCGCACAGGCGCAGGATCCCGGTCAGGCATCGACGCAGGGCCAGGCGCCGACGCAGGGCCAGGCGGCCGCGCAGGCGCCGGAGTCCGCTCACGGGCAGACGCAGGCGCCCGAGAGTGCTTCCCAAGCCAGCGGGACGCCGCAGAATGCGGCATCCCGGACGAACCAGCCCCCGGTTGCGGCGGGCCACGACGACTTCGACGACATCGCGGCCATGGCCGTCGCCGCCGAGTCGATGCTCAACTCCCCGGCCGAGTCGGCTCAGCCTTCGGAATCCGAAGAGCCGGCGCCGGCCGAGCAAGCGCCCGAGTCCGCCCCTGCACCGGAATCGGGCGACCAGCAGCCAGGATCCTCACGTCCGAACGAACCGCAGCGGACCGCGGAACCGCAGCGTACCGCGGAACCGCAGCATACTGCGCAACCGCAGCGGGATGTGCCCGAACAGGCCGCCTCCGCACCCGAGTCGGCAGCGGCGCCTGAGGCCACCTCGGTGGCGGGATCAGGCGACATCGGCGGAGAGATCGAAGCGATCCGTCGCGCCTGGCCGAGCATTCTCGCCGCCGTGGAGAAGCGCAGCCGTCTCACGCGTGCGATCATCGCGGCCAACGCGATCCCGCAGTCGTTCTCCGATGGCGTGGTCTACCTCGGCTTCAACAACTCCGGCTCCGTGCAGGGGTTCCAGCAGCGCGATCACGCGGCCAAGCTGGCCGCCGCGATCAGCGACGTCCTCGGCATCCAGGCACGCATCGACATCGGCGACATCGGCCGCATCGGCGGCGGAGGACAGGCCCGAAGCGGCACTCATCAGGGCAAGGGCGCCTCGAACCCGCCCGCGAACGACACCGGAGGCAATCGCGGTCCGGCTCCCAGTCAGCGCCGGCCGAGCCCGCAGGAGGTCGCGGCGGTCGTCGGCACCCGGGAGGTCGACAAGCCGCAGGTCGACCACGAGAAGTTCTGGGAGCCGAGCGGGCCGACGCAGAGCCCCTGGTCCTCCGACGACGAGGAGGGAGACCAGCCGGGGCCACTCAGCGAATCGACCCCTGAACCCAGCCGTCTCGACGCGACCGAGGAGCCCGGCCCCGAGCCGGCCCCCGCGGGCCCGGAGCCGGCTTCCGCAGGCCCGGCCGACACCGGTGACTCCGAGGCCGGATCTCCCGCGAACCTCGTACCCGATCTCTCCGATGACGATTTCTTCGGGCCGCCTGTCGACCAGGAGACCGGATCGGACGATGACCATGGGGGTTCCGGGCCGTCCGTTCCCCCCGCGCCCGGCCTTGACGGTTCTTCCCCTGACTCCGGCCCCTCTGACGCCGGCGGCCGACCGGCGGGCGCCCCGTCCGACAACCGGGGTTCCTTCGACGGGCATTCGCCGATGGAGTACGTCGAGCCGCGGTGGGATGAGCCGACCTGGCACGACGGGCCGGGACCGGGGCAGCAGGACGCCGCCTCCGATTTCGATGCGACGAGCGCCGGCAGCGGTGCTGTCGACGTCGGTGCCGTCGTCGTCCCTCCACCTGACGACGACATCGACTCCCCTGATCTCGGGGACGCCGGAAGCGTCGGGGGAGCGGCCGCTGCACCCCCGGTCCAGACGGTTCCGCAGGTCCAGTCCGCTCAGCCGGCGACGAACCATGCGAATGAGGCGAAACCGTTCAAGTCCCGCTTCGCCGCGCTCGCGGAGAAGCACGGCGTCCATACCGCCCCAGCGGGCGGAGCCGGTTTCGGTTCCGCTCCGTCGACGGACGCCGCTGACGATGCGGGGCCGCACCCCGCCTCGGCGCCCGATGCGGACGTCCACCCGCAGAGCACGGGCTCGGACGAGGACGAGTATGATCCGGAGACGGACCTCGACGTCTCCGAGGCGCCGCAGATCGGAGTCGACGTGATCGCGCGGGTCCTCGGCGGCGAAATCATCGACGAAAGAGAAGTATGAGCGCTGTATACGAAGGTGCCCTCCAGGACTTGGTCGAAGAGTTCGGCAAGCTTCCGGGCATCGGGCCGAAGTCGGCGCAGCGTCTTGCCTTCCATATCCTGCAGACCGATGCCCAGGACGTCAGCGCTCTCGCGCAGGCCCTCACCGACGTCAAGAAGCGAGTGCGGTTCTGCGAGATCTGCGGGAACGTGTCCGAAGAGGCCGAATGCACCGTCTGTCAGGACCCGCGCCGCGACCGAGCGATGATCTGCGTGGTCGAGGAGCCCAAGGACGTCGTGGCCATCGAGCGCACCCGCGAATACCGCGGCCTCTACCATGTCCTCGGCGGAGCGATCGACCCGATGGCCGGAGTCGGCCCGGACAACCTGCGCATCAAGGAACTCATGACCCGTCTGCAGGACGGTGAGGTCAAAGAGACCGTCATCGCCACCGATCCCAATCTCGAAGGCGAGGCCACCGCCACCTATCTCGTGCGTCTGCTCGGATCGCTCGGTGTGACCGTGACCCGCCTGGCCTCGGGCCTTCCCGTCGGCGGCGACCTCGAATACGCCGACGAGGTCACCTTGGGCCGAGCCTTCTCGGGCCGACGCGAAATCGACTGAGACGAAGCACGTCGGCATCTCTCCGGCGGATCTCTCAGCAGCCTCCGACAGCCGGGTCGCCGACCTCCGCGCGGCCAGCATCGGCGGCGGTTCGGCGGGGCCGGCCGGTGGGGACGCAGGGGCGTCGGACGAGGGTCTGAATGATGGGCGAAGGTGAACCGAGATGACCTACCTCATACAATGGTCGAGGTGCCGGGAGCCCGACACGGCTGAAATCCTGATCGATGCAGCACGAGACCTCCATGTTTGGAACCATGGAATCGATCACCTGGCACGGAACTTATCAGCGATAAGGAAGATACTGCAGTGAGCATAGTCGTCCAGAAGTTCGGTGGGTCCTCGGTAGCCGATGCGGAATCGGTCAAACGGGTGGCCAAACGAATTGTCGAGTACCGTCAAGCCGGCCACGAGGTTGTCGTCGTGGTGTCGGCCATGGGTGACAGTACCGATGATCTCATCGACTTGGCCCAACAGGTTTCCCCCATGCCCCCCGCCCGCGAACTCGACATGCTGCTGACCGCCGGTGAGCGCATCTCGATGGCGGTCCTGGCCATGGCGATCGCCAATCTCGGGTTCGAAGCCCAGTCATTCACCGGTTCACAGGCCGGAGTCATCACCGATGAGCAGTTCGGCAAGGCCCGCATCATCGACGTCACGCCCGGCCGGATCCGTTCGTCCCTCGACGAGGGATATGTCGCCATCGTCGCGGGTTTCCAGGGAGTCAGCCAGACCGCGAAGAACATCACCACGCTCGGCCGCGGCGGCTCCGACACCACGGCCGTTGCGCTTGCCGCCTCCCTCGACGCCGATGTCTGCGAGATCTACACGGATGTCGACGGCGTCTTCACCGCCGACCCGCGCATCGTGCCCTCGGCACGCAAGATCGACGAGATCGGCTATGAGGAGATGATGGAGATGGCAGCCTCGGGCGCCAAGGTCCTCATGCTCCGCTGTGTCGAATACGCGCGCCGCTACAACGTGCCGGTGCATGTGCGGTCCTCATTCTCTCGCAAGCAAGGAACCTGGGTGACGGATTCACCCATCCCCGAAGCCTTCCGACAGGGTCGGGGAAAGTCGACCCCGGCAGCGGAATCAGAAACGGAGTCCACCATGGAACAGGCAATCATTTCCGGCGTCGCCCATGACCGCTCGGAAGCCAAGGTCACGATCGTCGGCGTTCCCGATGTCCCCGGCAAGGCTGCGGAGATCTTCAACACTCTGGCCCGGCAAGAGGCCAATATCGACATGATCGTCCAGAACATCTCCACCCGTGAGCCGGGCAAAACGGACATCTCCTTCACCCTGCCCATGGCCGACGGAGCCAAAGCGCTGGAAGCCCTCGACGCAGTGAAGACACAGATCGGCTTCGACCAGGTCCGCTACGACGACCAGATCGGCAAGCTCTCCGTCGTCGGAGCCGGGATGCGCTCCCACCCGGGCGTCACGGCCACTCTGTTCGAGGCACTCAGCGACGCACAGGTCAACATCGACATGATCTCCACCTCGGAGATCCGCATCAGCGTCGTCACCCGAGCAGACCTGCTCGACGACGCGGTCCGTGCCGCCCACGCCGCCTACGGACTCAACAGCGAAGACAACGAAGCAGTGGTGTACGGAGGTACCGGACGATGAGCGTGAATATCGGAGTAGTCGGAGCGACCGGCCAGGTCGGAGGCGTCATGCTCGATCTCCTGGCAGACGATCCAGGGTTCGAGATCGGCACCCTGAGGCTGTTCGCCTCGGCCCGTTCGGCCGGGAGCACCATCGACTTCAAGGGACAGTCCATCACCGTCGAAGACGCCGCGGAGGCGGATCCGAGCGGACTCGACATCGCGCTGTTCTCCGCCGGCGGGGCGACCTCGAAGGCGCAGGCCGAGCGATTCGCCGCGGCCGGGGTCGTCGTCGTCGACAACTCCTCGGCCTGGCGTTCGGACCCAGAGGTCCCGCTCGTCGTCAGCGAGGTCAACCCCGAGGCACTCGACGCGGTGGCCAAGGGCATCATCGCGAACCCGAACTGCACGACCATGGCCGCCATGCCCGTGCTCAAGGCCCTCCACGCCGAGGCCGGTCTGCGCCGTCTCACGGTGGCCACCTACCAGGCCGTATCCGGCTCGGGCCTGTCCGGCGTCGAAGAGCTCGCCGGTCAGCTCGAGGCAGGCATCGCCGATGCCCGGAAGCTCACCCGCGACGGCTCGGCAGTGTCCCTGCCGGAGCCGGACAACTACGTCGAACCGATCGCGTTCAACGTCCTGCCCATGGCCGGGGCGGTCGTCGACGACGGACAGAACGAAACCGATGAAGAGCAGAAGCTGCGCAACGAGAGCCGGAAGATCCTCGGACTGCCCGAGCTCCTGGTCGCCGGCACCTGCGTGCGCGTGCCTGTGTTCACCGGGCACAGTCTGAGCATCCACGCCGAATTCGATTCCGACATCACCCCCGAGCGCGCGACCGAGGTGCTCGGTGAGGCTCCCGGCGTCGTCCTCGACGAGGTGCCGACCCCGCTCAAGGCGGCGGGCCGGGACGCCAGCTTCGTCGGCCGCATCCGCGCCGATCAGTCAGCACCTGCCGGCAAGGGCCTCGTCCTCTTCGTCGCCAACGACAATCTGCGCAAGGGCGCGGCACTGAACACTGTGCAGATCGCCGCGCTGCTGGCTGCGAAGATCGAAGCACAGGCAGCCTGACGGTCACCTGCCGAACCGCCCGGGAGGGTCCTCCCGGGCGGTTCGTCGTCTCGCGACGCGGGCAACCGGCGTCGCTCAAGGCTTCGCTCGAATCCAACCCCGAGGAACGTTTCGGTTCTGCTCGCAGCCTTGATCGAGGTGGTGGGAGCCGCCGACAAAACATAAAAGCGTCGCTATATATAAATATTTATATTAGTGACGGGCGGCCGTTCTGAGTATCGTCGACGGTGTCGAACGCTCATCGTTGCCCTGAAAGGCCCGTCATGACATCTTCCCGAATCGCTTTCACCACCGGAGCCGTCGCCGCTGCGACGGCTCTGGTCCTCAGCGGCTGCGGGAGTGGGGGCGCGGGTTCCGAATCGGGGGACCTGAGAGTGGTGACCTCGACGAATGTCTACGCCGACATCGTCTCCCACGTCGCAGGCGACCTCGCCGAGGTGACCGCGATCATCGATGATCCGAATCAGGATCCGCATTCCTACGAGGCGACGACGCAGGATCGCCTCAAACTGTCGAAGGCCGATCTCGTCGTCGAGAACGGCGGCGGATACGACTCGTTCATGACCACGATGCTCGAGGCCTCAGGCGCCGACATCGACACCATCGACACGGTCGCGATCTCCGGTCTGCCCGGCTCCGGCGAGCTCGGCAGCGAACCCCACGAGCACCGCCAGGGCCAGGACGGGGACGATGCCCACGGCGGCGGACATGCACACGACCACGAGGGTCACGACCATGCGGGCCAGGCCGGCCACGAGCATGGGGACCATGGGCACGGATCGTTCAATGAACACCTCTGGTACTCGGTGCCCACGATGACGAAGCTCGTCGACGAAGCAGCGACCCACCTCGGCGAGGCTCTGCCTGAGGGCAAGGACGAATTCCTCGCGAACGCGAAGGAGTACAAGGGCGAGTTGGGCCGGCTCCAGCAGGACATCGATGCGGTGAAGGAGGACCACGGTGGGGAGAAGGTCGCCGCGACCGAACCAGTACCGCTGTGGCTGTTCGCCGACATGGGACTGGAGAACATCACCTCCGAGGATTTCCTCGCCGCCGTCGAAGAGGGCAACGACGTGCCGCCGCTGGTGCTCAAGGAGGCGGAGAAGCAGATCTCCGACGGTGAGGCCGTGCTGCTTGGATACAATACTCAGGCGGCCGGCCCCCAAGCCGAGCAGCTGAAGTCCACGGCCGGGAAATCCGATGTTCCGGTCATCGACCTCGCCGAGACCATGCCCGCGGGTGAGAACTACACGGACTGGATGGGCGCCCACATCACCGACATCGCCACCGCACTCGAAGGGCACAGGCACTGACAATGGCCAAGGAATCCGAAGTCTCCGCTCCGACAGCGCCCCAACAGCCGGTGATCCGTCTGCGCGATGCCGAGCTGCGGTTCGGTTCTCGCGTGCTCTGGCACGACCTCGACCTCGACGTCGCCCCGGGCGAGTTCGTCGCTGTGCTCGGTCCCAACGGCACCGGCAAGACCTCTCTGCTCAAGGTGCTGCTCGGGCAGAACACCCTGTCGGCCGGCACTGCCGAAATCAACGGATCGACGGTGCATTCGGGAAATCCGGCCATCGGCTACATTCCGCAGCAGCGCGGGATCGACCCGCACACCCCGATGCGCGGCCGCGATCTCGTGGGGATGGGCATCGACGGCCACAAGTGGGGGATGGGTCTGTTCTCCCGGGGGCGGCGGAAGAAGGTCGACGAGCTGCTCGCCGCCGTCGGCGCCGCCGATTACGCGCATGCGCCGGCGGGAACCGTCTCCGGCGGCGAGCTGCAGAGGCTGCGGGTGGCCCAGTCGCTGGCCAACGATCCCTCGGTCCTGCTGTGCGATGAGCCGCTGCTGTCTCTCGACATGCACCACCAGAAGGTCGTCGCAGCACTCCTGCACGAGCAGAGGGTCAAGCGCGACACCGCCGTCGTCTTCGTCACCCACGAGATCAATCCGATCCTTCCCTACGTCGACCGGGTCCTCTACATCGTCGGCGGTCATTTCCTCGTCGGCACCCCCGCCGAGGTGATGACCACCGAGTCCCTGTCTCGTCTCTACGGCTCCCCGGTCGAGGTGGTCCGGGTCGGAGGCCGTCTCGTCGTCGTCGGCGGCGAGGAGGAGTGCGTCGACCACCATCACCTCCACGATGAGGACCTCGCACCGGAAGGGGCGGTGAGCCGATGAGCGCAGGAGAGATCTTCGCCAACCTCTTCACCTTCGAAGACTACGGGGAATTGGTCGCGCTGCTGGCCAACTCGCTCATCGCTGCTGCTCTGCTCGGTGTCGTCGGGGGCCTCATCAGCGTCTTCGTCATGGCTCGCGACATCCCCTTCGCCGTCCACGGGATCTCCGAACTCTCCTTCGCCGGAGCCGCGCTCGCCCTGCTGATCGGCTTCGACGTCGTGGCCGGGTCGATCATCGGCTCGATCGTGGCCGCGCTCATCATCGGCGTCGGCGGGGCCAAGGCCTCGGAGAAGAACGCCATCATCGGTGTGCTCATGCCCTTCGGCCTGGGGCTGGCGATCCTCTTCCTCGCCCTCTACGACGGTCGGGCGGCGAGCAAGTTCGGACTGCTCACCGGTCAGATCGTCGCGATCACACCCGCCCAGATCCTCACCCTCATCATCTGCGCCTTCGCCGTGCTCATCGTCCTCGCCGTCGTGTGGCGGCCGCTGATGTTCTCCAGCCTCGACCCTGAGGTGGCCAGGGCCAAAGGCGTGCCGGTCTCAGCGCTCACCATCGTCTTCATGCTCACCCTCGGACTGGCCGTGGCGCTGAGCGTGCAGGTCGTCGGGGTCCTGCTCGTCCTCGCTCTGCTCATCACCCCGGCCGCAGCGGCCACGCAGCTCTCCGCCTCTCCGGTGTGGGTGCCGGTGCTCAGCGTGATCTTCGCCGTCACCGCCTCGGTCGGGGGCATCCTCGTCGCCCTCGGCTCACCTGCGGTGCCGATCAGCCCCTTCGTCACAACGATCTCCTTCCTCATCTACCTCGTCTGCCGGCTCGTCGGGGGCCGTCGGATGAAGTCGCTCGACCGTCGCCGCGCCGCCCGCGCCGCCGCCGAGCACAGTGCCTCCCTCACTGCTGCCTGACCGCGGCCCTGATGCCCCAGGCGGGTGGTACAGCCGTCGTCAGGCGGCAGAGAGGGGAGCGGATAGAGTAGGGGGAATGAAGAAGCGTGCACTCCTCGCCGGCGCGCTCGCCGCACCCGCGGCCGCCGGCATCTGGGGTGCGGTCATCGAACCGCATCTCTTCGCCATCCGTCGCCATACCCTTCCGGTCCTGCCGACCGGTGCCGCACCCATCCGAGTCCTCCACGTCGCCGATCTGCACCTGGCGCCCTGGCAGAAGCACCGAGCCGCATGGGTCAAGGCCCTGACCCGACTCGAACCCGACCTCGTCGTCAACACCGGTGACAATCTCTCTGCCGATATCGTGCCGGCCGTACTTGATGTATTCGACGATCTCCTCGACGTTCCCGGTGTCTTCGTCCTCGGGTCCAACGACTTCTTCTCCCCGCAGGCGAAGAACCCGGCGAAGTATCTGCGCTCTCCTTCTCAGGTCAAGCACCGCGTCGCCCCCGACCTCGACGTCAAAGCTCTCATCCGCGGGTTCGAGGGTGTGACCGCCGACTCGGCTGCGACCGGGCGGGGCTGGCATTTCCTCGACAACGCCGAGGCGACTCTGACGATCAAGGGCACCCGCATCGACTTCTGCGGGCTCGGCGATGCCCATATCGACCGCGATGGCATCCGTTGGAGCGCCGGCACTCCCGGCCGGGGACGCCTCGACTACCCCCGATTCGACGCCGAGGCGGGTCTCAGGGTGGGCGTGACCCACGCTCCCTATTCGCGGACATTGGAAGCGTTCGCCTCTGCGGGGGCGGACCTCGTCATGGCCGGGCACACGCACGGCGGACAGATCCGGGTGCCGTTCTGGGGCGCCCCGGTGACGAACTGTGATCTCGACCGGACACGCGCGAGAGGCGTCTTTCCGTATCGCCGCACCCTCGTCGAGATCTCGGCAGGCCTGGGCTTCTCTCCCTACTCACCTGTGCGTTTCTCCTGCCGGCCCGAGGTCAGCCTGCTGACTCTCGCGCCCCGACCCCAGCCGTTCAGCGGTTTCTGAAAGTCTGCACAGCGCGAATTCGTTAAACTGGCTCTCATGGTGTCTCCTGAGTCAAATCCCACTCCGACGAAAATGGGCGCGTTCATGCAGTTCGTGGCCGTCAGCGCGGTCGCGGGAATCGTCGCGGCCGGCCTGGCCATTCCCGGAGTCGGCGTAGCCACAGCCAGCGCGAACAGTGCGGTCGAGATCTTCGACTCGCTTCCCGCCACCCTGGAGGTCAAGGACCTCGGCGAGAAGTCGACGATGCTTGCTTCCGATGGTTCCGAGATCGCGGAATTCTACTGGCAGAATCGCGTCGAGGTTCCTCTCGACGAGATCTCCGAGAACATGCAGAACGCGACGATCGCCGTCGAGGACTACCGGTACTTCGAACACGGCGGAGTCGACATCGAGGGCATCGCGCGTGCGGCGGTGCACAATATGGTGTCCTCGACGACTCAGGGCGGGTCGACGCTGACCCAGCAGTACGTGAAGAACGTGCTGGCGGAGAACGCTCACGCCGAAGAGGACGCCGAAGGCGTCGAGGCGGCGAAGGAATCCGACGGCGTCGAAGGCTATGCCCGTAAGCTGCGCGAGGCCAAACTCGCGGTGGCGGTTGAGAAGAAGTATGACAAGAAGGAAATCCTCAACCGCTATATGAACATCAACAACTACTCGGGTTCGCCGAATGTGTACGGCGTCGAAGCCGCCGCCTACCGTTACTGGGGCATCCACGCCAAGGACCTCAACATCCAGCAGTCGGCGATGCTCGCAGGAATCGTGCAGAACCCCTCGGCGTTCAACCCGCAGCGGTTCCCCGACCAGGTGCTCAAACGCCGCAACACCGTGCTCGGACAGATGCTCAAGTACGGCCACATCACGCAGAAGGAATACGACAAGGCGGTCAAGACCGACCTCGATCTCGACCTGCATGAGACACCGAACGGCTGTACGGCGGCGAAGAGCAATGCGGAGTTCTTCTGCAACTATGTTCAGAACGTCATCATGAATGACGAGACCTTCGGGGACACGGCCGACGAGCGACTCGCCTTCCTCCAGCGGGGAGGTCTGACGATCAAGACCAGCCTCAATCCCGACATCCAGAAGATCGCGGACAAAGAAGTCAAGAAGCGCGTGCCCGTCGGGGACCCCTCAGGAGCCGGCCACGCGCTGGTCACCATCGAACCCGGCACCGGTGAGGTCATCGCAATGGCCGAGAACCGGGAGTACACGGCCGGCGAGGTCAAGAAGAAGGACAAGAACAAGAAGACCTCGATCAACTACACCGTCGACCGCAAGCACAACGGCGGCGGCGGATTCCAGGTCGGCTCGACGTGGAAGCCCTTCGTCTTGGCCACATGGCTCAAGGAAGGCAAGAGCCTCAACACCACGGTCAACGCCACGAAACGCAACTTCCCGGCCAGCTCCTGGAAGTACGAGGGCTGTCCGAACATGGGCGGAGACTGGCACCCGAACAATGCCGGCGACGGTCAGGGCAAGGGATCGATGACCGCGCTCGAAGCGACGAAGAATTCGGTGAACACCGGTTACGCAGCCATGGGCAACCAGCTGAACATGTGCGAGATCATGGAAACAGCGATGGACCTGGGCATCCGCTACGGCAACGGGGAGAGGCTCGACCACGCGGACAAGTCGGGCTTCATCCAGGCTCTGTCGCCCTCGTCGATCCTCGGCACGACGGAGACCACGCCGATCGCCATGGCCGCCGCGTTCGCGACCTTCGCGAACGAAGGCGAGTTCTGCGGACCGAAGCCCATCACCGAGATCAAGGACCGCAACGGCAAGAAGCTCGATCTCCCGGGTGAGGGCTGCAAGCGAGTCCTCGACAAGGACGTCGCCAAGGGCGTCGCCTACGCTCTGACGCAGACATTCAACGGCGGTACGACCTCCGGTCTGGGCATCGGCGTACCTGCGGGTGCGAAGACCGGTACGACGAACTTCGACGTCGGTCATACCTGGCTGCTCGGCTTCACGAAGACCCTGTCCACGGCGGTCTGGACCGGTGACCCGTCGGGCATCCGGGACTGGCGCTATGAGGGGGCAGGTGCCGTCAGCGGTCACGTCTACGGTGCCACGATCTCCGGTAAGACCTGGCAGGCCTATATGCGGCAGGCGGTCAAGGAGACCAAGGGCAACACCGGGTTCCCGAAGCCCAGCAGCAAGTACTTCAAGGGAGGCGGATCCGGAGGCGGCGGTTCCTCGACCAGCGGTCGCAGCAACAACGGCGGCGGTGGCGGCCACGGCGGCGGTGGCGGAAGCCACGGCAACGGCGGCGGCAACGGCGGCGGAAGCCACGGCAACGGCGGTGGAAACGGCGGCGACGGCGGCGGTGGAAACGGCGGCGACGGCGGTGACGGCGGCGGCAGCGATGAGGCGCCCGGCCTCGGCGGCAACTGAGCCGACCAGCTGAGGGCATCGGCCGACTGCGGCAGACCGTCACTTCAGAAAGGCGGGGAGGAACACGGGTCCTCCCCGCCTTCGGTCATTTCGCACGCTGTCCCGTCTCTCGGCGGAAATGCCGACCCGCCTCGGACTGAGCTAGTCTGGGGTCGGAACCGCGTCGTTGCCCGAGTCAGGGAAGTGCCTGGCAGAATCGGGCCGCCGCACACACTACCGAGGAGAATCATGACCAAGTGGGAATACGTCACCGTGCCGCTGATCGTCCACGCGACGAAGCAGATCCTCGATCAGTGGGGCGAGGACGGATACGAACTCGTGCAGGTCGTACCGGGACCGGACAACAATGGCCTCGTCGCCTATCTCAAGCGTCCGAAGGAATGAGCTGAACCTGCCGGCCCGCCGCTCCCACCCACTTCGAAAGAGGAACTATGTCGAAGACCCTTGACCGCATGGCCGAGCTCGGCCTCGAGCTCCCCGAGATCGCGTCTCCCGCCGGTGCCTACGTTCCGGCGCTCCGCACCGGAAACTACGTCTGCACCTCAGGCCAGCTGCCCGTCGTCGAGGGCAAACTGCCGGCCACAGGCCATCTCGGCACCGATGTCGACGTCGACACCGGCTACCAGCTGGCCCGCACCGCAGGGCTGAACGCACTGGCCGCGATCGCCGGCGTCATCGGAGACCTCGACCGGATCGTCCGAGTCGTCAAGGTCACCGGCTTCGTCAACTCCGCCGACGACTTCACCCAGCAGCCCGCCGTCATCAACGGAGTCTCCGAACTCTACGGTGAGATCTTCGGCGACCGCGGCCAGCATGCCCGCAGCGCCGTGGGCGTGAACACCCTTCCTCTGGGCACCCCCGTCGAGGTCGAGGTCGTCGTCGAGGTCTTAGGCGATGCCGCCTAGCACACGGACTCTGCCCGTGTCGTCGGAACTGCGGTGGCTGCTCGACCACTGGCAGTCCGACGGGCGGTGGCCCGTTCCCGAGGCCCCCCGCCCCACCTCGGGGATCGTACTGATCAGGGACGGAACCGAGGGCCTTGAAGTCTTCATCACCCGACAGCTCGATGCCCGCGGCGTCGAGGACCGCAACCGGTGGGCATTCCCGACCAGCAGCCTGCGGCCCGGAGATGTGCGCAAGCTTCCGCTGGCGGGGTGGAACTCCGCGCGCTGTGCCCGGGCGCTGAGCATCGAGAACAAATCCCGCGCGCTGCATCATTTCTCCGCAGCCGCACGCATCACCTTCGCCGCGACCGGCATCCTGCTGGCCGAGGACGTCGACCGAGAGGTCGTGGCCGTGCCGCAGACGGACTGGCGCACCACACGCTCCCGGCTGTTCTCGAACGAGGTCTCCTGGTCCCAGGTTCTGCGCGACCGCGACGTGAAGCTGCGTCCCGATCTGTGCAAGCCATGGCTGCGATGGATCAACACTCCGACCCAGCTGCACCGTTTCGACACCACGTTCTTCATCGCCACCGTGCCCTTCGGCCAGGAGGTCGACTTCCTGTCCCCGAACGAGACCTCGGGCGGCTGGAAGCGCCCGTCCCAGGTGCTCGAAGAGGTCGGAGACGACCCGAACAGCATCGGGGCCAGCGCCCGTCTCATCGTCGAAAGCCTCAGCGAGGTCACGACCGTGGGCGCTGCCATGGCGCAGGTGCGCAATGTTCACCCGCTGCGCCCGGAGATCATCAACGACGACGGCGACTGGAAAGTCGTCATCCAGACCGGCAAGGACCCCCACAGCAAGGGCACGCTGCGCGACCGGGCCATCGCCGTCGGCGAGACCGACAGCGACCAGAGCCCCGGGTTCCTCAGCTTCGGCGGCGATGACGATGATGACGACACACTCGACGAGGAGACCGAGGACTCATGAGAATCCGCGCGAACAATCCCGGCCCGATGACCCTGACCGGGACGAACACCTACGTGGTCTTCAGTCAGGACGACGCCTCGGCGGTGGTCATCGATCCGGGCCCGGAGATCGCCGAGCACCGGGAGGCCTTCCTCGCCGAGGTGGGCCCTCGGAGCCTGCGCGCGATCGTGCTCACCCACCAGCATGCCGACCACTCGGAGATGCTGGGCAGCATCGGGAAATGGGCCCCCGACGTTCCGGTCTACGCGGTGCTCGACCGCTTCGCCCGGCACACGGATCCGGTGGCCGATGGCGACGAGATCTCCTTCGGCGGTGCCCCGGCCGATGTGCTCCGCGTGGTGGCCACCCCCGGCCATACGAGCGACAGCATCAGCCTCATCCACGGCGGGACGCTCTACAGCGGCGACACGATCCTGGGGGAGGGGACCACGATCGTCACTCACCCCGAAGGGTCCCTGCGCGACTACCTCCACTCCCTCGACCGGCTGCGGAGCCTGCTCGATGACGAGGCGTTCGCAGTCATCGAACCCGCCCACGGCCCCCGCATCGACGATCCCGCGAAGGTGATCGACCACTACCGCGCCCACCGATCGGAGCGCATCGAGCAGGTCAGGGCCGCCCTCGGCCAGGGAGCGAAGACCGCCGGCGAGGTCTGCGACATCGTCTACCACGACGTCGACCCCTCCGTGCGGCCCGCTGCCGAGCAGATCGTCAAGGCCCAGCTGGCCTACCTCGACGCCCTGCCCGCCGACGACGCCTGAGCGCGGGGCGCAAGGACGCAGGAACGCCCGGACACCGCAGTGTCCGGGCGTTCGAGCTGCAGAGGCGCCGGTGGCTCGGCGACGTGGGAGGTCAGCGGGCGCGGTTGCGCATGCGGTCCATGTCGAGGATGACGACCGAGCGGGCCTCGAGGCGGATGAAGCCGCGAGCGGCAAAGTCGGCCAGAGCCTTATTCACGGTCTCACGCGAGGCACCGACGAGCTGCGCGAGCTCTTCCTGAGTCAGGTCGTGGGCCACGAGGACGCCGTCGGGGGCCGGCTTCGAGAAGCGCGCGGCCAGATCGAGCAGGGCCTTGGCCACGCGTCCGGGCACATCGGAGAACACGAGGTCGCCGACGGTCTCGTTCGTCCGGCGCAGGCGCTGGGCCAGGGCCTTGAGGAGGTTCATGGCCGCCTGTGGCCGTTCGTTGAGCCAGGTGGTCAGGTCTTCGTGCTTGAGGCTGAGCAGCTCTGACTGGGAGACGGCCGTGACGGAGGTCGAGCGTGGGCCCGGATCGAAGAGGCTGAGCTCGCCGATGATCTCGCCGGGACCGACCACGGACAGCAGGTTCTCGCGGCCATCGGAGGATTCACGGCCGATCTTGAGCTTGCCCGTGGAGACGATGTAGAGCTCATCGCCGGCATCGCCTTCGTTGAAGAGTACGGTTCCCCGACGGAGACTCCGCGGGTTCATGAACTTCATCAATGCACTGGTGGCTTCATCGTCCAGGCCTGCGAAGAGCGTCGCGCCCCGCACCACTTCAATATCCACTGGTTCCTCCTTGTCGTGATAATCACACATAAATCTACCTGGTCAACTGCATCGATACCAGCAAAGACGCGGGAGTGTGGCCCATGAATGTGAAAACCCGTCCTGCCCGGTGCCGCTGGCACCGCCGCGCATATCCGCGGTGGTGGGCGGGCAGTGCGATGTGAGGGTCCTCACTGCGGAAACATCGGCCACGGATTAGGATGGTGAGCTGTGTTGACGGTGGCTGAGAAGAGCGCGCGGAAGTTCGCGAAGGAGACCCCGCTGGGCCGGACCCGGCGTGCGCGGAAGATCAATCGGATCCTCGCCGAGGTGTACCCGAATGCGAAATGCGAACTCGATTTCGAGACTCCGTTCCAGCTGCTCATCGCCACGGTGCTCTCGGCGCAGACGACCGATATCCGCGTCAACGCGGTCACCCCCGGCCTGTTCGCCGCCTTCCCCGACGCCCACAGCCTCGCCGTGGCCAACCTCGTCGAAGTCGAGGAGCTCATCCGCTCCACCGGCTTCTACCGTTCGAAGGCCCGCAACATCGTCAAGCTCGCCGACGACCTGGTCGAGAACCATGACGGCGCGGTTCCAGACACGCTCGACGAACTCGTCAAGCTCGCCGGAGTCGGCCGCAAGACCGCGAATGTGGTCCTCGGCAACGCCTTCGACACCCCGGGCCTGACCGTCGACACGCATATGGGACGACTGGCCCGGCGCTTCGGCTGGACCGAAGAGACAGACGCGGTCAGAGCCGAGAACGACATCGCGTCCCTGTTCCCGAAGAGAGAACTCACTGTGCTGTCACACCGGGTGATCTTCCACGGGCGTCGCATCTGCCACTCCCGTCGCCCCGCCTGCGGCGCCTGTCCGCTCACGGCACTGTGTCCCTCCTTCGGAATCGGCGAGCTCGACCCCGAAAAGGCCCGCACCATGCTCCGGTTCGAAATGGCACCCGAGGCCACGTCGTGAACGTGCGGACGACACCATGAGCGCCGAGGCGGCCGACCGCAGATTCGGAAGCGCGGGCGACATCCGGCCCGGCAACGCGCCCGACCCGCGGTTCGGTCACGATGTGGAGATTCCGCGGATCCCCGATGAGAGTGCGACGGTCGCCGACGGAGCGCTGCGCTCCCAGCTGGAGGACCTCGCCACCTCGCACGGCTCTCCGCTGTGGCTGCGCCGGATGAAGAAGGCCGGCCAGGACAAGGTCCGGGACGCCGCAGTCCTCATGCTGTTCGGACGGGGAGGACGGGCCCGGACCGAGGCGGGTCGAGCCGAGAGCCGGCGACTGGCGGAGCTCGGCGTCGCCGACGTCGACATCGTCCTCCTGCAGCGGGCGGCGACCCTGCGTCACCACCCGGGGCAGGTCGCCTTCCCCGGCGGCGGACGTGACCCGGAGGACGAATCCATGGCCGCAGCCGCTCTGCGCGAGGCCGAGGAGGAAGCAGGGATCTTCCCCGACACCGTTGAGGTGCTCGGGCAGATGGACCCGCTCTACATTCCCGTGAGCAGGTTCGAGGTCACTCCTGTCATCGGCTATTGGCGACAGCCGGGGGCCGTGCAGGTGATGGACGAACGCGAATCGTATTCGGTCTACCGCATCGCCGTCGCCGACCTCGTAGCGCCTGGCAACCGAGGGACCTTCGCCCGGCCGGACCTGAAGATCACGACCCCGGCCTTCGACGTCGGTGTGCTCAAGGTGTGGGGCTTCACGGCAGGCATCCTCGACTTCGCGCTCGACCACCTCGGCTGGGCGGGAGAATGGGACCCTGCGGCCTCGATCGCGATCGATCTCTGACCGGCCGCCGACAAGAGAGACCGGTCGCCGACAGCCCGAGAGGCGCACAGACAGAAGCGGGGGGGGGGGGGGGGGGGGGGGGCCCCCGCGGGGGGGGGGGGAGCAGGGGGGGGGGGCGAACAACCCCGCGCGGGGGGGGGGCCCCCCCACACCAAC
>NZ_JADBHF010000022.1 GCF_017808105.1 Brevibacterium renqingii
GTTCGCGATGGTCAAGACCGGGGCCTTCTACGAGGCGAAGACCCCAGCTGCTGCTTGACAATGAATGTAACGGGCGGCACTCGTCAACCGCGGGCGGGGCCGCCTCGGTGGCTGGGCTCCCCCTCGCGTGCAGGGCCGCGCCGCCTTTCACGGCTGCCCGAGGGCGAGCCAGGTCAGCGCGGAGGCCGAAGCAATTAGCGCATACGACTGTGATGTAAATGGAAATCCGTGAGACGCACGATCCCAGTATTGAGGGAATTGCCAGGGTTGTGGTGTGATCCGGCACGCTCAGGGGCGTCCCGACTGGCACGGAAGCGGTCTTGAGCGTAGTTTCTAGTCGTACACACCCGAATTATCAAGATGGAGGATGCTCCGTGGCCAAAGCGTCTACGGGCACTCTGTACCGAGGAAACGAAGGAATGTGGTCCTGGGTCGCGCATCGCGTCACAGGCGTCGGAATCTTCTTCTTCCTTCTGGTCCACGTGCTCGATACTGCACTCGTCCGTGTCTCGCCCGAGGCCTACAACGCAGTGATCGGAACCTACAAGACACCGGTCATGGCATTCGGTGAGATCGCGCTTGTCGCCGCCATCGCATTCCATGCGTTCAACGGCCTTCGCGTCATTCTCGTCGACTTCTCGAAGAGTGGCCCGAAGAATCAGAAGAAGCTGTTCTGGGGAGTCATGGTCATCTGGCTCATCATCATGATCGCCTTCATTCCCCGCCAGCTGATGCACACTTTCGGAGGCTGACATGAGCACAACATCCATTCCGGCCCCGCGGACCGGCTACTCCCGGCACAAATCGACGCGTTCGAAGTTCGAGATGTTCGCATGGCTGTTCATGCGCATCTCCGGAGTCGTCCTCGTCATCCTCATCTTCGGCCACCTGTTCGTCAATCTGTGGGTCGGCGACGGCGTGCAGGCCATCGACTTCGGCTTCGTCGCAGGCAAGTGGGCCAGCCCGTTCTGGCAGATCTGGGATCTGCTCATGCTGTGGCTGGCGATGCTGCACGGCACCAACGGCCTGCGCACCATCATCATGGACTACTCCGAGAAGCCCAGCACTCGCATGGCCCTGCAGGTGATCCTCTACATCGCCGCGGTCATCGTCATCGTGCTCGGCACGCTCGTCATCTTCACGTTCGATCCCTGCCCGGCCGGAGCGGACCCCTCGGTCCTGGCTGAGTTCTGCAAGGCCTAAAGGAGAAACATGCAGGTACATCATTACGACGTCGTCATCGTCGGCGCCGGCGGCGCCGGCATGCGCGCGGCGATCGAGTCGGGTCAGCGCGCCCGCACCGCAGTGCTGACCAAGCTCTACCCCACCCGTTCGCACACCGGCGCAGCCCAGGGAGGCATGTGCGCGGCCCTGGCGAACGTGGAAGAGGACAACTGGGAATGGCACACCTTCGACACCGTCAAGGGCGGTGACTACCTCGTCGACCAGGACGCCGCCGAGGTGATGGCCAAGGAAGCCATCGACGCCGTGCTCGATCTCGAGAAGATGGGGCTGCCGTTCAACCGCACCCCCGAAGGCAAGATCGACCAGCGCCGCTTCGGCGGCCACACTCGTGACCACGGCAAGTCGGCCGTTCGCCGCTCGTGCTACGCGGCCGACCGCACCGGTCACATGATCCTCCAGACCCTGTACCAACAGTGCGTCAAGCACGGTGTGGAGTTCTACAACGAGTTCTACGTCCTCGACATCATCATGACCGAGGTCGACGGGGTCAAGCGTCCGGCGGGCGTCGTCTCCTACGAGCTCGCCACCGGTGAGATCCACGTCTTCCAGGCCAAGTCGATCGTCTTCGCCACCGGAGGCGTGGGCAAGGTCTTCAAGACCACCTCGAATGCCCACACCCTGACCGGCGACGGCATGGCAGTGACCTACAACCGCGGCATCCCGCTGGAGGACATGGAGTTCTTCCAGTTCCATCCCACGGGTCTGGCCGGGCTGGGCATCCTGCTCTCCGAGGCGGCCCGCGGTGAGGGCGGAATCCTCCGCAACTCCGAGGGTGAGCGCTTCATGGAGCGCTACGCCCCGACGATCAAGGACCTCGCCCCGCGTGACATCGTGGCCCGTTCGATGGCCAACGAGGTGCGCGAGGGCCGTGGGGCCGGGCCGAACAAGGACTACGTCCTCCTCGACCTCACCCACCTCGAGCCCGCGCACATCGACGCGAAGCTGCCGGATATCACGGAGTTCGCCCGCACCTACCTCGGCGTGGAGCCCTACACGGAGCCGGTGCCGGTCTTCCCGACCGCGCACTACGCGATGGGCGGCATCCCGACGAACATCAACGCCGAGGTGCTCGCCGACACCGACAACGTCATCCCCGGCCTCTACGCCGCCGGTGAATGCGCCTGCGTGTCCGTGCACGGCTCGAACCGCCTGGGCACGAACTCGCTTCTCGACATCAACGTCTTCGGCAAGCGCGCCGGTATCGCCGCCGCGGAGTACGCGAAGACCGCCGACGTCGTCGAACTTCCGGAGAACCCGGAGACGGACGTCGTCGAGCTGCTCGAGAAGATGCGGACCTCGGACGGAACCGAACGCATCGGCGCCATCCGCAAGGATCTGCAGGAGATCATGGATTCCAACGTGCAGGTGTTCCGCACCGACGAGTCGCTGCGCGAAGCGCTCAACGAGATCGCCAAACTGCGCGAACGCTACAACAACGTGGGCATCCAGGACCGGGGCAAGCGCTACAACCTCGATCTGCTCGAGGCAGTCGAGCTGGGCTTCCTGCTCGAACTCGCCGAAGTCATCTCCGTCGCGGCGATCCACCGGAAGGAGTCGCGCGGAGGCCACTTCCGCGAGGACTTCCCGGATCGTGACGACGAGAACTTCATGCACCACACGATGACCTACCTCGATCCCGAAGCGGAGACCGACGGCATCAAGGGCATGCGTCTCGAGACGAAGCCCGTCATCGTCACCCGTTACCAGCCGATGGAGCGTAAGTACTGATGAGCACCGATACAACACCCGCCGAGCCAGCGTCGAAGATCGACCTGCCCGATCATGTGGCCGGAGACGCCGGATCGATTCCGTCGTTCGACTGCACCTTCCGGATCGCTCGCTTCGACCCCGAGCAGGACTCGGAGCCGCACTGGGAGGAATACAACGTCACGATGTACGGCACCGACCGTGTGCTCGACGCCCTCCACAAGATCAAGTGGGAGATCGACGGCTCGCTGTCCTTCCGCCGGTCCTGCGCCCATGGCGTGTGCGGTTCCGATGCCATGCGCATCAACGGCCGCAACCGTCTGGCCTGCAAGACCCTGCTGAAGGATCTCGACACGTCCAAGCCGATCATCGTCGAGGCCATCAAGGGCCTGCCGCTGGAGAAGGACATGATCGTCGACATGGAGCCCTTCTTCCAGTCGTACCGCGAGATCATGCCGTTCCTCATCACCTCCGGTCATGAGCCCACGCGTGAGCGCCTGCAGTCGGCCGAGCAGCGTCAGGCATTCGACGACACCACGAAGTGCATCCTGTGCGCTGCGTGCACGTCTTCGTGCCCCGTGTTCTGGACCGACGGCCAGTACTTCGGGCCGGCGGCCATCGTCAACGCGCACCGTTTCATCTTCGATTCGCGTGACGAAGGCGGAGACATGCGCCTCGAGGTCCTCAACGACAAGGAAGGCGTGTGGCGCTGCCGCACCACCTTCAACTGCACCGAGGCCTGCCCCCGCGGCATCGAGGTCACCAAGGCCATCGCCGAGGTGAAGCAGGCGATTCTGCAGCGCGCGTTCTGACCGCGGCTTCCGGTCGCGCGTTCTGAAGTTCGACGCGAACAGCTTCGCCGAGGCGGCCGTGCACTTTCGAGTGCACGGCCGCTTCCGCATGTGATGGCCATTCACGCCATCTGGGGGCGCCGCCTCGGTGAGGGGAACCTGAGGAGCGGGATCTCCGCACGGTCGTAAACTGGGGCGCATGCGTTCACTTCGCCCTTCCTCCGCTGCGCTGACTCAGACGATCCCCGCACCTTCGCAGCGCTCGGTGTACCACGTCGTCGTCTGCGCTGTCGTGGTGGTCCTGTTCGCAGCGGCACAGCTCGTCTGGTCCCCCGCACCCTCGCACGCGGTGCCCCAGCCGACTGCGGAGACGCCGAAGGCGTACGTGACGCCCGACGACCTCGGCGACGGTGCGAAGCCTCCGGCCCCTGTGGGAACGTCGTGGCTGGTCGGGGACTTGGACTCCGGGGATCTGCACGTGGCGAAGAACATCGAGAAGCGCCATGCGCCGGCATCGACGATCAAACTGCTCACCGCTCTCGCCCTCGTCGATGTGCTCGATGACAAGAAGCAGAAGATCACGGCCGAATACGAGGACATGGAGACCGACGGGACGAAGGTCGGCCTCATGCAGCAGAACGAGTACACCGTCGACCTGCTCTTCCACGCGATGCTCATGTCCAGTGCCAATGATGCTGCGAACGCGCTCGGTCGCGCGGCCGGAGGGCAGGACAGAGCCGTCAAGCTGATGAATGACAAGGCCGCGGAGCTGGGCATGACGAACACCCATGCGATGAATACCTCGGGCCTCGATGCCAAGGGCCAGTACACGACGGCCGAGGATCTCATGAAGCTGGCGTGGGCGGTCTGTGAGAACGACTATCTGATGAAGGTCATCGGGACGGAGACTTATCAGTTCCCGGGTGGGAAGAATCCGCAGACAAAGGAGAAGTTCTCCGGCTACGAAATCCAGAACCATACGAAGATCGTCGGCCAGGTCGACGGCGGGCTCGGTCTGAAGAACGGGTACACCCGCTCCGCGAAGGGGTCCTATGTCGCCGTAGCGAAGCGGGACGGCCACCGGGTGGTGGCGACGATGCTCGGCGTCGACAACCACTCCCGGCAAGCGGCCGTCGACCTCCTCGAATGGGATTTCGCGCAGAAGGATCCGAAGTCCCTGCAGACTGTCCCGGTCGGGCTCCAGGCCACCGCCGAGGCCGATCCCACTGCCGCGGGCAGCTCGAGTGATGCGGGTGGTGCCGTCGAGGACTCGACGCCGGCGTCCACGACCGAGGAGGCGAGTGGTTCGGCTGCTCCCTCGTTTGCGTCCCGTTCGCTTCATGCAGCGCTCGAGAACCCTTTGGCCCTCGGCCTTCTGGCCGGCGGGGTGGCGCTGATGATCATCACGGTGGTGGTCTGGATGCGCGTGCGCGCACGGATGAACGGACGGTAAGCACGAACAGGGCGCCTGCGAGGGATCTCAGTGAATCTGTGACTCATACCACCGTCGATTGACTGGATGGCAAGCGCAGGGTTATGCTAGGGGTTCACGTTCGAAGTTGTCCGCATTCATCGAACCGATCGTGGCGTCGCTCCTGACGATCAGCCGTCCTTGTCTCCGGCTCCGATCTCGGTTCGTCATTGCAGATGAATGATCAGGACACTGTGTCTCTTCGAATTGCGATCCCCATTGGCGATCACCCCGTCGCCGACTCGAACACCTGAGGAATAGCATGCGTCGCTGCCTGCTATTCACAACTGAAGAAAGGAGGGAACCCATGTCTGAGTTCCCACAGTGGGTCCGGAGTGGACTCGCACACGCAGGAATGATCGATCCGAAGATCGTTCACCAGGCTCCTGGCGAAGTCACCATCGAGGATGCGACCGGTCGCCTCGTGCTGTACACGGGCACCTCGTTGCGTGAGATCACGCCGATGGCCGCTGCCTGATCCAGGCAGGTCACGAAGACGCCCACTCGCTGCCGGGTTTTACGCAGCGGGTGGGCGTTGCTCATTCACCTCGGAACCAACAGCTTCTCCTGTTCAGCTTCGACCCGACATCTCGCAGGTCCAGCCTTCTGGGATGTCCGGGTTCGCAAGGGTTTCGAGGATCTACTCGCCGAGATCGTCGGTGAGCAGGTCGTCACCGGCAGGGTAGAGGATCTTCTCCTCCTTGTCGTTGTGCGCCTCGAGGCCGCCCTCCAAAGCCTTCCAGACGGGAGCGATTTCGCGCCGCTCGGCTCCGGCCTCCAACTGGGCGGCGATCTCATCCATGCGGTCCCACAGCTCACCGTGTTCCCGCAGCATGACGAAGACCGGCCCCATGAGCCCTCCGGCTTTCATCGCCGGGAAGTGAAGCACCTCTTCGACATAGATGTGATGACGCAGTCCTGCGGCCCCCGTCGCGAAGGCGCCAGTGTCGATCGGTCCGTCGCCTGCCAGCGATTTCGCGAAGGCCTCGAAGTATCCGTCGATGCGGTGGTGGTCTCGCTCAAGCACCTCTCCGATGCTGAGTCCTCCGCTCTCCCCCGTTGTTGAGTCCGCCATGATGCACCGTTCCTTCCACAGACGACGCGGGTCGATATGACCTCGTCTTCCGATTGTGCCACTCCGGCAGGTCGCTCGGCCGGCAGCGAATGCGGTGGCAGCTCGGGCGATGGACGAAGGTGGACGCGATGATCGGGCGGACGGCGATGAATGCTGCGGGCCGGCAATGGACGACGACGGACTTCAGCCGTAACGCAATCGCGTCTATCTCGGGTGAACGTGAAAAAGGTCCGGAACCGCAGAGAA
The DNA here is from genome assembly GCF_017808105.1 of Brevibacterium renqingii. GTDB lineage: Bacteria > Actinomycetota > Actinomycetes > Actinomycetales > Brevibacteriaceae > Brevibacterium > Brevibacterium renqingii. The sequence goes on from NZ_JADBHF010000022.1 coordinate 6,536, forward strand.
CTGCGATTCCGGACCTCTGTCAGTCCGTGGACCTGGGCTCAGAAATCCCAGTCGTCGTCTTCGGTGTTCTCGGCCTTGCCGATGACATAGGACGATCCCGAACCGGAGAAGAAGTCGTGGTTCTCATCGCTGCCGGGCGAGAGCGCCGCGAGGATGGCCGGGTTGACCTTCGTGACCTCCTTGGGGAACATCGCTTCGTAGCCGAGGTTCATCAGCGCCTTGTTGGCGTTGTAGTGGAGGAACATCTTGCAGTCCTCGGCCAGCCCGACCGAATCGTAGATGTCGTGGGTGTAGGAGACCTCGTTCTCGTACAGCTCGAACATGAGGTTCATCGTGTAGTCCTTGAGCTCCTGCTTGCGCTCCTCAGACTGCGATTCGAGGCCCTTCTGGTACTTGTAGCCGATGTAGTAGCCGTGCACGGCCTCATCGCGGATGATCAGGCGGATCAGATCAGCGGTGTTCGTGAGCTTGGCGTGGGCCGACCAGTACATCGGCAGGTAGAAGCCGGAGTAGAAGAGGAACGACTCGAGCAGCGTCGAGGCGACCTTGCGCTTGAGCGGGTCGTCACCTCGGTAGTAGCTGAGGATGATGTCGGCCTTCGCCTGCAGGTAGGTGTTCTCACGCGACCAGCGGAACGCCTCGTCGATCTCCTTCGTCGAGCACAGAGTGGAGAAGATCGATGAATAGGACTTCGCATGCACGCTCTCCATGAACGCGATGTTCGTGAGCACGGCCTCTTCGTGCGGGGTCACGGCATCGGGAATGAGCGAGATCGCACCGACGGTGCCCTGAATCGTGTCGAGCAGGGTGAGACCCGTGAAGACGCGCATGGTCAGCGTCTTCTCATCATCGGTCAACGTCGCCCACGAGGGGATGTCGTTGCTCAGCGGAACCTTCTCCGGCAGCCAGAAGTTCCCCGTCAGGCGGTCCCAGACCTCATCGTCGATAGGATCGACGACGCGGTTCCAGTTGATGGCGTCGACGTGCGAGGCCAGAGTCAGATTCTCCAACGCTTTCTCTCTTCCCAAAGTCTTGTTCGTCGTGAGTACGAGCTGTCTGCACGGCAGACGAAGTCATGTGCGCGGACACACTGCTCGAGGCGGCCCGGCACGAAGCCGGCGGACCGATTCGCATCGGTCCGCCGAGTTCTCTGATCAGAGCATGCAGGAGACGCAGCCCTCGACCTCCGTGCCCTGCAGCGCGAGCTGCCGCAGCCGGATGTAGTAGATCGTCTTGATGCCCTTGCGCCAGGCGTAGATCTGCGCCTTGTTGATGTCACGAGTGGTGGCGGTGTCCATGAAGAACAGAGTCAGCGACAGCCCCTGGTCCACGTGCTTCGTGGCCTCGGCATAGGTGTCGATGATCTTCTCGTAGCCGATCTCGTAGGCATCCTGGTAGTACTCGAGATTGTCATTGTCCATGAAGGGAGCCGGGTAGTACACGCGCCCGACCTTGCCTTCCTTGCGGATCTCGATCTTCGAGGCCACCGGGTGGATCGACGAGGTCGAATTGTTGATGTACGAGATCGAGCCGGTCGGCGGCACGGCCTGCAGGTTCTGGTTGTAGATGCCGTGCTCAGCCACCTGGGCCTTGAGCTCGCGCCAATCGTCCTGCGTCGGGATGTGCACACCAGCCTCGGCGAACAGCTCCTTGACGCGTTCGGTGCGCGGCTGCCATACCTCGTCGGTGTACTTGTCGAAGTACTCACCGGTGGCGTACTCCGAACGCTCGAACCCGGCGAAGGTGGTGCCGCGTTCCTTCGCGATCTCCATCGACGCCCGCACACAGTGGTAGGCGACGGTGTAGAAGTACATGTTCGTGAAGTCCAGGCCTTCGTCGGAGCCGTAGTAGACGTGCTCACGAGCGAGGTAGCCGTGGAGGTTCATCTGGCCCAGGCCGATGGCATGCGACATGTCGTTGCCGCGTGCGATCGACGGCACGGACTGGATGTTCGAAGTCTCGGCGACTGCAGTGAGTCCGCGGATCGCGGTCTCGATGGTCCGACCGAAGTCCTCCGAGTCCATCGTCAAGGCGATGTTGAGTGAACCGAGGTTGCAGGAGATGTCCTTGCCGACGACATCGTAGCCGAGGTCGTCGTCGTATTTGCTGGGTTCGGAGACCTGGAGGATCTCCGAGCACAGGTTGGACATGATGATCTTGCCGTCGATCGGGTTCGCCTTGTTGACGGTGTCTTCGAACATCACGTACGGGTAGCCGGACTCGAACTGGATCTCGGCCAGGGTCTGGAAGAACTCGCGCGCGTTGATCTTCTTCTTCTTGATCGCCGCGTTGTCGACCAGCTCCGTGTACTTCTCGGAGACATTGATGTCGGAGAACGGCACGCCGTAGACGCGTTCGACGTCGTAGGGGCTGAAGAGGTACATGTCCTCGTTGCGCTTGGCCAGTTCGAAGGTGATGTCCGGGATCACGACGCCCAGGGACAGGGTCTTGATCCGAATCTTCTCGTCGGCGTTCTCGCGCTTGGTGTCGAGGAAGCTGTAGATGTCGGGGTGGTGGGCGTGCAGGTAGACGGCACCGGCGCCCTGACGAGCTCCCAGCTGGTTGGCGTAGGAGAAGGAGTCCTCGAGCAGCTTCATGACGGGGATGACGCCGGAGGACTGGTTCTCGATCTTCTTGATCGGGGCACCGGACTCACGGATGTTCGTCAGGGCGAAGGCCACGCCGCCTCCGCGCTTGGACAGCTGCAGCGCGGAGTTGATGGACCGGCCGATCGACTCCATATTGTCCTCGATGCGCAGCAGGAAGCAGGAGACGAGCTCTCCGCGCTGCTTCTTCCCGGCATTGAGGAAGGTCGGGGTGGCCGGCTGGAAGCGTCCGGCGATGATCTCGTCGACGAGCTGCCTGGCCAGCGTCTCGTCGCCTCGGGCCAGGAAGAGCGCGACCATGACGACACGGTCTTCGAAGCGTTCGAGGTAGCGCTTGCCGTCGAAGGTCTTGAGCGTGTACGAGGTGTAGAACTTGAACGCGCCGAGGAAGGTCTGGAAGCGGAACTTGTGCTCGTAGGCCCGCTTCGACAGCTCCTCGATGAATTCGAAGGAGTACTGTTCGAGGACCTCGGGTTCGTAGTAGTCCTTCTCGACGAGGTAGTCGAGCTTCTCCTTGAGGTCATGGAAGAAGACGGTGTTGTTGTTCACGTGCTGCAGGAAGTACTGCCGGGCAGCCTGCTTGTCACGCTCGAACTGGATCCGTCCGCTCTCGTCATACAAGTTCAGCATGGCGTTGAGCGCGTGGTAGTCCAGATCCGTCTCTTCGCGGATGATGTCCTCTACATTGCGGTCTTCAGCGAGCTCGCGCACAGTTTATCCAATCCTAGATTCACCGTGTCGACGTCCTCCTGGGTTCCCAGGAGTTCGACTCGGTACATGAGGGGCACTTGACATTTGACGGCGACCTTCTTGGCCGCGCGACAGTAATCTTCGCCGAAGTTCGTGTTTCCGGCGCCGATGACGCCGATGAGGTGGCGTCTGTTCTCTTCGATATTGAGGAATTTGATGACCTGCTTGGGGACGGCCCCTTGATTGCGGCCGGCCCCGTAGGTGGGAGTCATGAGGACGAACGGTTCGTCGACCCTCAGTGTCTCCTGCTTCGTCAGCAGCGGGATCCGGCGAGCCGGGTGCCGCAGCTTGCCGACGAAGCGGTGGGTGAATTCAGAGCTACTGGAGTAGTAGACGAGAAGCATTTCAGGCCACGACGGAAGCCGTCTGCTCGCCGGTCAGGGTGGCGATCTTGTCCGGGCGGAATCCCGACCAGTGGTCGTTGTCGGTGACGACGACGGGGGCCTGCATGTAGCCCATGGCCTTGACGACGTCGAGGGCGTTCTCATCGACGCTGAGATCGACCGACTTGTACTTCAGCCCCTTGGCGTCGAGCGCACGGTAGGTTGCATTGCACTGGACACAAGCCGGCTTGGTGTACACGGTGATCATGACGACTCCTCAATTCTGCCTTGCGGCTCCGCGTTCTGTTTGGTGTGACCATGCCCTCTCCATGTCGAATCATGATGAAGATCACGAGGCGCAGGCTCAGGGTTGACCACTAGATGTTGTGTTCGGGTACGACCTTACCCCTATATCCAGTGTTACACCAGTGTCGTTCCGACGGTCCACACCCTGTGTTCTCGTCGTCCACATTCGTCCACAGGCTGTGAACGACACTCGTGTAGTTCGATCACCAGCGAGGACACGGGGATCGGCCGCCGATGCGTCATTTTTCCCGCCGTTTCCCACTGAGTTTTTCCACCGCTTTCCACAGAAAATAATTTTGCCTGTGGGTGTGTCGCGACCGTTCTGCTCTTCATGCGCTGCTCCTCTTCCCGCTGCCCTCACACGAAGCGAATCCTGCCTCCCTCCCGGTGTCCGTTTCCGGTCCGGCATCGTCCGTATCGGGTCCCTTCGACGTTACAGGTCGCTGCTGACACAGCAGCGCGATCGCGCCGGCCGGCGCACATGCCCGGACACAGCCATCCGCTGCAGGCAGGTGCCGAGGCCGGTCGCCGCGGTCGTGTGTCAGCACTGACACCTCGGCGGCTGTCTCACGTCAGTGTCAGCCAATATGCTGGAGGACACACCACGACGAACCGAGAGGCACCGACTATGACGGCGACGGCACCGGCCAACACCCAGGAGATCGCTCATGCGAAGACGATCCTCAACGGTCTGGAGTCCTACCTCGACCATTTCGTCGTCGGCCAGCAGCGCCTGCGGGAGTCCCTGCTCATCGGACTGCTGTCCAGCGGGCACCTGCTGCTCGAAAGCGTCCCGGGCCTGGCGAAGACCACGGCCGCGGCGGCTCTGGCCAATGCCGTGGACGGGAAGTTCTCCCGCATCCAGTGCACCCCCGATCTGCTGCCGGCCGACATCATCGGCTCGCAGATCTACAACGCGCACGAAGGCTCGTTCAACACCGTGCTCGGTCCGGTGCACGCCAATATCGTCCTCCTCGACGAGATCAACCGCTCCTCGGCGAAGACCCAGTCGGCAATGCTCGAGGCCATGCAGGAGAAGCAGACGACCATCGGCGGCCGACGCTTCGAGCTCCCCCGCCCCTTCCTCGTCATGGCCACGCAGAACCCGATCGAGCAGGAAGGCACCTACCAGCTGCCCGAGGCCCAGCTCGATCGATTCATGATCAAGGACCTGCTCACCCATCCGAACCCATCCGAGGAGGTCGAGATCCTCTCCCGCCTCGACTCGGGCGTCTTCGACAAGGACTCGGTCCCGGACCCGGCCTGCACCCTCGACGATGTGACGACCATGCAGCGCTATGCGCGCACGATCTACATCGATCCTGCGATCACCCGGTATCTTGTCGAGCTCGTCCACGCCACTCGCAATACGGGCAAGTACCTCGGCCGCTTCGCCCCCTTCATCGAGTACGGTGCCAGCCCGCGCGCCTCGATCGCGTTCACCAATGCCGGACGTGCCCTGGCGATGATCCGCGGCCGCAACTACGTCATCCCCGAAGACATCAAGGACCTCGCCCACCGGGTCCTGGCCCACCGCATCCAACTCAACTTCGAGGCCGCCGCCGAGAACATCACGAGCACTCAGATCGTCGATGCCCTCCTCATGGCCGTGCCCACCCCCTGATCGGCTGCGACGATGACTGTCCTGCTCAACCGCATCAAGGCACGGATGACCATCCACGCCCATCGGCGGACCCGTCGTCTCCTCGACGGCGACTACTCCTCGGTCTTCCACGGCCACAGCCTCGACTTCGACGATCTGCGCGACTATATTCCCGGCGACGAGATCCGCGATATCGACTGGAAGGCCACCGCCCGGCACTCCGATCCCCTGGTCAAACGCTACGTCGCCCACCGCAGGCACATCCTCGGCCTCGTCGTCGACACCTCCCGGGACTTCGATGCCGTGACCTCGGCCGGAGCGGACAAACGCCACTTGGCGATCCTCATGGCCGGAATGGTCGGCTACCTCGCCGTGCGCCACGGTGACGACGTCATGCTCATCCATGGACATGCCGAACGCACGACCGCCTCCCCCAGAAAGGGCAGCGAAGCCCACCTCGAGCACCTGCTGCAGCAGATCCTCGCCGAATCAGGCACCTCGACACCCGGCTCGATCAGCTCACAGCTGCAGTGGATCACCAGCCACATCAAGCATCGGATGCTGCTCGTCGTCATCTCCGATCAGGCTCCCCTGGGTCCGGAGGAGGAAGCGACGATCCGACGGCTGCGCGCCCAGCACGAGGTCCTGTGGATCACGATCACCGACGCGGATCTCGCCGGACTGCCGCCCGCCTCGGCGCCGTTCGACGTCGCCCGCCCCGAACACGGACTGCCGACTTCCGTGATGACGCAGCCCCAGGTGAGACAGGAATTCGCCAACGCCGAGGCGGCCCGCAGGCAGCATCGCATCGATCTGCTCGCGAAGCTGGGCATCGCCCATGCCGAGATCGACCATCCGAAGGCGGCCCTGGGCCGTCTTCACACTCTTCTGCTGAGGCACCGCCGTGGGCCCCGCTGAACTCGTCGCACCGCTGCAGATCTCACCCGCGTGGTATGTCGCGGTCTCCCTCGTGCTGCTCATCGCCCTGTTCAACCTCTTCGCCCCGCTCATCCGACTCGCCGCCGGAGCGACCGAGGCGGCGGGACCACGCGTCCCGATCCCCGTGCGCAGCACTTATCTGTCGCGCATCACGACCGTGGAGACGGCCCTGGGCGCGGAGAGCCCGGACGTCCGCGACGCGGCCCGACAGCTGGCGAAGGTCGTGCGCGATTTCGCCCATGACGCCTGGGGCGTCAAAGCCGAGCACCTCACCTACCGTGATGCCGCGGTCGCCGGACTCGATGACCTCGCCGCGTGCCTGCTGGGTCTCTACGAAGCCGAGTTCGCTGAGACGGAGCCGGCCGGCCTGCGGGCCCAGATCGCCGATGCCAGGAAGCTGGTGGCCAGATGGTCCTGATGTTCTGGTGGCTCGCCCTCATCCTGCTCGTCCTCGCCGCTTCCGCGGTCTTCCTCTTCCGCCGCCCGAAAGCCAAGCCGGCCTCTCTGGCCGTGGCCCACAGCGGCCGGATGACCAGCCTGCCCAGCTTCCGCCGCGCCATGCGCACCCGTCTGATCACGACGGTCGCCTTTCTCGGCGTCATCGTCCTCACCGGGGTCTCGGCGCTGGCCGGCATCGCCCGACCGGCCTGGATCGAGACGGTCAACCCGGAGAAGAAGCTGCGCGATGTCATGCTCTGCCTCGACGTCTCGGGGTCCATGCTCGGCTACGATGCCGATCTGCTCGAGGCCTACCAGGAGCTCGTCGACAGATTCGACGGGGAGCGCATCGGGATGACCGTGTTCAATGCCACGGCCGTTTCGGCCTTCCCCCTCACCGACGACTACGAGATGGTGGAGAACTTCCTCGCCGAGGCGGAGGACGGTTTCCGGACCTGGGGAGCTGAGGGCACCGACTACTCGTGGTCGACGTCGCCTCCGAACATCGGCGGCTCCTCCCTCATCGGCGACGGCCTCGTCTCCTGCGTCGACAACTTCGATCGCAAGGACGAGAAGCGCTCTCGCTCGATCGTCTTCGCCACAGACAATATGCTCGCCGGCGATCCGCTGTTCCAGCTCAACGAGGCCGCCGACATCGCCGTCGATGCCGATGTCCGCGTCTACAGCCTGTCCCCTCCGTCGATCCTGACCACCACTCAGACGAAGGAGCTGCGTTCCGTGTCCGACCGCACCGGCGGCAAGCAGTTCGACCTGGGTTCGGCCTCGACCATCGACCGCATCGTCGAAGAGATCCAGAGCCAGGAGGCAGAGAACACCCCCGGCCGGTCGTACACCATCGTCCATGACATGCCGGCGGTCCCCCTCGGACTCGCCGTCTTCGGACTCGCTGGGGTCTTCGTGCTGGCGTGGAGGACGAAATCATGATCTTCGATCCCGTCTTCACCTGGTTCGGCTGGGGCTTCGTCGTCCTCGCCCTGCTCACTGTGTGCATCATCCCTGCCGTCCGCGGCGACGGTCCGCGGTGGAAGTGGTTCGCCCGCATGGGCGTCGTCGCGATCCTCGCCCTCGCCCTCGCCCGCCCCGGCATGCCCATCAAGTCCTCGACCGAGGAGTACGAGGCCCAAGCGGATGTGTACTTCGTCGTCGACACCACGACCTCGATGGCGGCCGAGGACTACGACGGGGACAAGCCCCGGCTCGAGGGAGTGAAGAAGGACATGCTCGCTCTCGCCGAGGAGTTCCCCGGCACCCGTCTGAGCATCATCACCTTCGCATCGACCGCCGCGACGGTGATGCCCCTGACGACCGATCATGCGGCGTTCGCCTCGGCCGTCGACGTCCTCGCGACGGAGACGTCCCTGAACTCCAAGGGCTCGTCCATCACCGAGGCCGGAGACGAGCTCGAGAAGCGGATGAGCGCCAATGATGAGGACCGCCCCGACAACAAGGACCTCGTGTTCTACTTCGGCGACGGCGAGCAGACGGTGTCGCAGAGCCCCGATTCCTGGGCCTCCTTCGCCTCCCGCATCGACAGCGGTGCTGTGTTCGGCTACGGCACCGCACAGGGCGGGAAGATGCGAGAGCCGCATCCTTTCGACTCCGAAGCAGGCGTCGGCGACACCGGCGACGGCAATGGCCCGGGACTGGGCGGTTCCGATGAGCCTTCGGCAGAAGGCGGCCCGCAGGGCGAATACGTCCGAGATCGTGACGGCAATCCGGGCATCTCGAAGATCGACGAGGGCAATCTCCGGCAGCTCGCCTCCGACCTCGGCGTCGACTATCACCACCGCGATGACAGCGGAGCGATCTCCAGTGTCTACACCGCCCCGAAATACGACCAGGCGCTGGTGAAGAAGGACGGTCGGGTCACTGTCGATGAGTACTTCTGGGTTCCCCTCATCTTCGTCTTCGCCTGGATCGCCGTGGAGTCGGTGTTCGGTGTCCGCGAATACCTGCGGCTGAAGGCGATCATGCCCCGTCGTCCCTACCGAGGAGGCCCACGATGAACTGGCTCAAGGAACTGTGGTCCCGCTCGCGCCGGATCACGAAGATCAACCTCATCGTCGGCACGATCGTCGCGCTGGTCTTCGTCTACATCGCGGTGACCGCCTACTTCGGCACTGCCTCGCAGGTCCGCTACACCTCCAACGACTTCCCCGGAGCGCAGAAAGCCGCCAGCGCCTTCCTGCGCCTCAGTCCCCTCCAACGGCATATCGGCTACTTCAACCGCGGCACCGCCGAGGCGGCCATCGGCGATTACGACAAGGCGCAGCGCGACCTCGAGGCCGCGCTGGAGATCGCTCCGACCTCGGCCGAATGCGCGGTGCGGATCAACCTGTCATTCGTCTATGAGAAGCAGGCCGACCAGATCGCGTCCCAGGACCCGGATCAGTCGCAGGAACTCTACGACCGGTCGCTGCAGACGCTCGAGGAGGCACCCCAGGAGTGCCGGCCGAAGAAGAGTGAGGAGAAGCAGAAGAGCGAGGAGGCCAAGGAACGGGTGGAGGACAAGAAGAAGGGCGAGAAAGCCAAGGAGGAGGGAACCGACGGCGAGGACTCGCAGAGCAAGGACTCGAAAGACGCGGACAAGTCCTCCGGCGATGAGGAGTCTCCTTCGGACGGTGAGGATCAGAAGCAGGGTTCGGAGGACGAGAAGTCCGATGACTCCGGCGAGAAGTCCGAACGCGAGAAGAAGCGGGAGGAGTTGGAGAAGCGCGGGGAGGACTCCGAACGGCAGCAGCGCCAGCAGGGCCCCGGCGGCAACGGCGGCCGTTCGTCGCCGGAGAAGCCCTGGTGACGAAGCATTCCGTGCAGCGCACCGGCTCCTGAGCGCATTCGGATCTCGGAGCACACGGACCGCGCAGCCCGCCTGTGTCCTGCTGTGTCATCATGAGTCCATGACTGCTGCCGATTCCTCCCCCTCTGCCGCATCGACACCCCGTCTGCGGGCGGCTCTGAACACCTTCCCGCCGTATGTTCCGGGCAAACCGCCTCGGCAGATCGAGGGACTGCGACCGTACAAACTCTCCTCGAACGAGAATTTCCTCCCTCCCCTGCCCGAGGTGCTCGAAGCCATGGTCGAGCATGCGAAGGACCCGGCGAACTACCCCGACGACTCGGCCCTGGCGCTGCGACGGGCACTGGCCGAGCGCCTCGACGTGAGCCTCGACGAACTCGTCGTCACCACCGGAGCCAGTGAACTGCTCGTGGCGCTGACCCAGATCACCTCGGATGCGACGACCGAGGCCATCTACCCGTGGCCGTCGTTCGAGATGTATCCGCAGACGACGGGACTTGCAGGAGCAGAGCGGATCGAGGTGCCGTTGACGGCCGAGGGTCGTCACGATCTCGAGGCGATGGCGGAGGCGATCACCGAACGCACAGGGCTCATCATCCTCTGCTCGCCGAACAACCCGACCGGTCCGGCGCTGCGCGACGATGAGGTGCGGGACTTCCTCGACCGGGTGCCGGCTCATGTGCTCGTCGCACTCGACGAGGCCTATTGGGAGTTCGCCACGGTCCCCGACCGCGCCCGTGGTCTGGGTCTGGTCAGGGACTATCCGAACCTCGTGCTGCTGCGCACCTTCTCGAAGGCCCACGGGCTGGCCGGTCTGCGCGTGGGCTACGCCGTGGCCCATCCGCCGGTCATCGAAGGTCTGCTCAAAGCCGTCATCCCCTTCGGAGTGACCGATCTCAGCCAAGCGGCAGCACTCGAATCTCTGCGGCACTGGGACGCCGTGCTCGACCGGGCACAGCAGATCGCAGAAGCCCGTGACGCCTTCGCGAAGGCCCTGCGTGCTCAGGGCTGGGACGTGCCCGAGGCGCAGGCGAACTTCGTGTGGCTGCCGCTGGGCGAGGCTTCCGCGGCCTTCGAAGACGCCTGCGTCGAGCAGGCAGTAGCGGTTCGCAATCTCGGCGAAGGCGTGCGCATCAGCATCGGAGAGCCCGAAGCCCTCGAACGAGTTCTCCAGATCGCGAAGGCGTTCCGAGCCGAGCACTTCGCCTAGGAGGTACGAGGCGGCGGGGAGCGTGAGGCGACGGGCAGGCCTGCCCGAGAACTTCAGAGTTCGGCGAGTTCGAGTGCCATCGCCACGGCATGAACGGTCTCGGCGCGCGAGAGGTCCCGGCCCAGCAGCTTCTCGATCTTCGCCATTCGCGCCCTCACCGTGTGCCGGTGGATGCCGAGGTCGGCGGCGATGCGCTCCCGCGCTCCCGAGGAGGCGACGAACGCCCGCAGCGTCTCCAGCAGCTCCTGCCCTCCCCTGGCCCGGACCAGATCTCCGAGAACCCGGTCGATGAAGCGAGCGGCCGCTGTCTCGTCGACCGACGACAGCAGCGATCTGACCTCCGAGGTCTCGGATTCGTGCTGGGTCCTCCACAGTGTCCAGGCGTGGTGGATCTGCGCCGGCGGCAGCACCTTCTCGCTCAGCAGCTGCAAGCCGGTCGCCGCGGCCGCCCGGTCGACCAGCTCGTCGAGTCCGCGTTCGCTCGAGCCGACGACGCCGAGGATCGAACCTGCCCGCGTCAGCAGGGACTCGCCGACGATATCCGCGATGAGGTTCTCCGCCGTGTCCCCGCGGGCCCCGCCGAAGATGCGCATCCCGGTCGTCGCCACGGGAGCCAGACCCGTTGCGTGCGTCCATTCGACCCGAGCCTCCTCGGTGCTCAGCTCAGCTTCGAACAGACGTGAATTCCCCGTCCGCTGCGGCATACCGGTCAGCGTCATCGCCAGCAGGGCCGCCGCCGTCGACAGCAGCAGAGCACGCGTCTTCGGACTGCCGGCCGCCTCGGCGGGGGTGAGGATCCATCCGAGCGGATGGTCGCTGCCCAGCGGCACGGCCTCGACGATCCTCTTCCCGGTCCGGATCAGGCGTGGGCTCAATGACGGCTGCAAGGCCGCTTCGATGAGTTCGAGGCGGACGTCGTGTTCGGCATCATCTCCGGTCAGTGCCCGTCCCGTGGGTGAGACGAAGCGGACCCGCGTGTCCAGGGTCTCGGCCAGGTCCGCGACCAGGGCCGCCGGCCCCTGATGCGCCAGTTCGGTGGCGAAGCGGCGGGCGGCGCTGCTGGCGCGAGTCAGCTCACGGTTGGTCTCGGCCTCGCGCATGCGGGTGAAGGCGTCGACGACGGCGACGAACGGCACCGGTTCGGGCACTCCGAACAGGGCCAGCCCGGCCTCCTCGGCGTGGATCACCAGCGACTGGGGCACATGCTCCCACGGCAGGTCGGACCCGAGCCCGATGCCGAGGGCGTGAACGCCGACTTCCTTGAGTCTGCGCACATAGTCCTTCACCGACTCGGCTCCGAGATCCTGGCCCACTCCGATGGTCAGCAGCACCTCACCGCCGGCCAGCCATTCGTCGACCTCCGGCAGCTCCGAGGAATGGACGATCGTGACCTCCTGCTCCGCCGCCGTCGGCGAGCCCACGATGACATCGAGGGCGAGTTCGCTGCGCGACCAGAGCTGCTCCAGAGTGACCATGGCCCACATACTATCCGCACTGGACACCCCCGTTCACAATTGCTCCTCTTCGGATATCGGTGTCACGTGGGACACGTCCTAGGCTGAGGACCAACCATTCGGAGCCCCGCACGGGTCCGCCCCACCACGAAGGAGAGAGTCAATGCCGTCTCAGCCACTCGGCCCGGCCGACTACAGCAAAACCCCCCGCTACGCCGGTCCCCCGACCTTCGGACTGCTGCCTCGCATCGATGAAGTCGAGGCGCAGCGCCCCGGGGAGAAGATCGACGTCAAAGTCATCGGCATCCCGTTCGACGCCGGCGTCAGCTACCGGCCCGGCGCACGATTCGGTCCCGCCCACATCCGCCAGTCATCGAAGCTGCTGCGTCCCTACAATCAGGCCACGAATGTCCACCCATTCACCTGGCAGCAGGTCGCCGACTGCGGCGACCTCGGCGTCAACCCCTTCGACATCGAAGAGGCCATCGCCACCGTCGAGGCCAACGCCGACGAGATGCGCGCCGACGGAGCCCGGCTGCTCACCCTCGGCGGCGACCACACCCTGGCCCTGCCGAACCTGCGCTCTCTGCACAAGACGCACGGGAAGATCGCCGTCCTCCACTTCGATGCCCACCTCGACACCTGGGACACCTATTTCGGCGCGCCCTACACCCACGGCACCCCGTTCCGCCGCGCCAGCGAAGAGGGTCTGCTCGACCTCGAGTCCTGCATGCACATCGGCATCCGCGGGCCGCTGTACGGGAAGAAGGATCTCGAGGACGACAGCGTGCTCGGCTTCCAGATCATCCGCAGCGACGAGTACCAGTTCAGCTCGGTCGAGGACGTCGTCGCGCGGATGCGCAGCCGCCTCGGCGATGCCCCCGTCTATCTCTCGGTCGACATCGACGTCCTCGATCCCGCGGCCGCTCCGGGCACCGGCACCCCCGAGGCCGGCGGCATGACCAGCCGCGAACTGCTCAACTCGATCCGCGGGCTGCAGGGACTCAACGTCGTCGGCGCCGAAATCGTCGAGGTCGCGCCGGCCTATGACCATGCCGAGATCACGGGTCTGGCCGCCGCCCATGTCGGCTACGAGGTCCTGTCGCTGTGGGCCGCCGAGAACAACGGCGTGACCGAGCCCACGGGTCCCTCTGGCGAAGCCCTCGGTGTGCGGCGATGAGCCAGGAGCAGAGCTTCCGCAACGGCGGCCGCGCCGTCGTCGCCACGCTGGCCGCCCACGGCGTCGACACGATCTTCGGCATCCCCGGCACGCACAATCTCGAGTTCTACCGGCACCTGCCGGAGTTCGGGATCAGTGCCGTGACTCCGCGCCACGAGCAGGGGGCCGGCTACGGTGCCGATGGGTACTTCCTCGTCTCCGGCAAGCCCGGGGTCGTCATCACGACCTCGGGGCCGGGACTGACGAACGTCATCACGGCCGCCGCGACCGCCTATGCGGAATCCCGTCCGATGCTCATCCTCTCCCCCGGTGTGCCGACCGGGCTCGAAAGAGCCGATGTCGGAATGCTGCACGAGACGAAGGACTCCTCCGGCGCGCTGACCCACCTGCTCGTGTCCTCGCAGCGCACCCGCACGGCCGAAGGCACGGCACAGGCCGTGGCCGAGGCGTTCGCGATGTTCTCCTCGGCCCGGCCCGGGCCCGTCCACATCGAAGTCCCGCTCGACGTGCTCGAAGGGGCATGGAACGGCAGCGTCCCGACCCCGTTCACCGGTCGTCGGCCGGGCCTCGATGACCATGTCGTCGCCCGCGCCGCCGAGGCGATCGCTTCGGCCCAGCGCCCCCTCGTCATCGCCGGCGGCGGGGCCCGCACCGCCCACAGCGAAGTCAGGCGCTTCGTCGAGCTCATCGACTCTCCGCTGGTGACGACGGCCAACGGCAAGGGCATTCTGCCTGAGGACCATCCGCTCTCGCTGGGATCCAATGTCCGATTCCCGAGTGTGCAGGCGGAATCCGCCGCCGCCGATGTGCTCATCGTGCTCGGCTCGGAATTGGCCGACTCCGACCTCTGGGGCGGCCTCATCGGGGCCCAGTCCGCCGTCGGCGTCCGCGAGGAGAGCTCTGCCCAGCGCGTCATCCGCTGCGATATCGATCCCGATCAGCTCAATAAGAACCTGCCCGGAGACATCCTCGCCTGTGCCGATGCCTCCGATTTCCTCACCGCACTCATGGCCGCGCTCGGTGACGGTCGCCCCGCGTCTGCGGACGCGGACCCCGCCTCCGATGGTCCGGGTGCGGCCACCTCGGCGAGTGAATCCGGAGGTGAGCGCACCGCGCGGATCCGGCAGAGCTGGGGCACCGATTTCGACTTCGGCTCGATCGGCGCCCGGGTCACCCGGCTCGTCGAGCAGGGCGCGGGGCCGCGCGTCGTCATCGCCGGCGACTCCTCGCAGGTCACCTACGACGGAACCGTGCACGCGCTGACCGCGAGCACCCCTGACCAGCTGCTCTACATGCCCGGCTTCGCCACCTTGGGCTACGGGATTCCCGCAGCCCTCGGAGCGAAGGTCGCCGACGTCGACCGCCCTGTCGCCTGCATCCTCGGCGACGGGGCCGCCATGTTCTCCGTCCAGGAGCTCATGACGGCCACGGAACTGGGCATGGGCATCCCCTTCGTCATCGTCGACAACGGCGGCTACGCGGAGATCGAGGGCCAGATGGTCGAGCGGGACATGGAGCCGTTCGCCGTCCGCCTCGCCCGTCCCGACTTCGCGAAGCTCGGCGAGTCCATGGGCGGGGCCGGGGTGACGATCGCCGAGGCGGACATCGACCATGCCCTGCCCGGTGCCGTCGCCGAGGCACTCGAACGTCGCGTGCCCACTGCCATTCACATCACCGTCGGCCGCTGAGGCCGCACTGACAGAGAGGGTCGCTGTGGACTCCTTAGTAGTGATCATCTATCTCGCCGGAATGGTGGGATTCGGAATCTGGGGCCGGTTCAAGGCCAATGACCAGGAGGACTTCCTCGTCGCGGGCCGGCGCCTCGGCGGACTGCTCTACACGGGCACGATGTCGGCCGTCGTGCTCGGCGGGGCCTCGACGATCGGCGGTGTCGGCCTCGGCTACACCTCCGGTCTGTCGGGCATGTGGCTGGTGCTCGCGATCGGACTGGGCATCATCGCCCTGTCCCTGTTCTTCGCGCCCCGGATCCAGAAGCTCGAGATCTACACGGTCTCGCAGATGCTCGAGCTCCGCTACGGGAAGGGTTCGCGGTTCGTCTCCGGAGCGATCATGACCGCCTACGGGCTGATGATCTCGACGACGTCGACGGTGGCCTATGCGACGGTGTTCCACGCTCTGTTCGACCTCAGCAAGTTCTGGTCGGTGCTCATCGGCGGCGGCATCGTCATCCTCTACTCGATGCTCGGCGGCATGTGGTCGATCACGCTGACGGACTTCGTGCAGTTCTTCATCCAGACGATCGGCATCTTCCTCATCATGCTGCCCGTCGTGCTGTCGCAGTCCGGCGGACTGGGCGATCTGTTCTCGAGCCTGCCCGCCGAGCATACGAGCCCGGTGGGCATCGGCTGGCAGGCGATCCTCGGCTACATCCTCATCTACACCCTCGGTCTGCTCATCGGTCAGGACATCTGGCAGCGCGTGTTCACTGCGCGCAGCCCCGGGGTGGCCCGGTGGGGAGGATTCTCGGCCGGTGTGTACTGCCTGCTCTACGCCGTCGCCGGAGCGCTCATCGGCATGGCCGCGACGAAGATCGTCCCCGGCATCGAGGTCCAGGACGATGTCTTCGTCGCCGTCGTCGATGCCTCGATGTCACCGGTGCTCGGCGGGATCGTCCTCGCCGCCGCTCTGGCGGCCATGATGTCGACGGCCTCGGGCTCGCTCATGGCGGCGTCGACCGTATGCCGACAGGACATCATCGAACCGATCCTCGCACGCAAGGACCTCCTGCCGGTGACGGAATCGGATTCCGCAGCCGGTGCCGCCGGCGGAGCGGACACAGTCGGTGGTATGGCGGATGGCGGGACGGCAGCCGGCGGGACGAAGTCGACTCTCGTTCGGTCCCTGGTCCGCGAGACCGGTGACGAAGTCCGTGATTCGCGGATCTACCTCATCGTGCTCGGCGTCGTCACCCTCGTGCTCGCGATGATCATGCCCAGCGTCGTCGAGGCCCTGACCGTGGCCTACAACCTTCTCGTCGCGGGTCTGTTCATCTCCATCCTCGGCGGTCTCGTCTTCAGACGCGGCACGATCGTCGGCGTGATGGCCGGCATGATCCTCGGCGCCGTGACCACAGTGGTCGTGATGATCGTGGCAGGCATCTACTCGAACGAAGCCATCTACCTCGGTCTCATCGCCTCGCTGCTGGGCTACCTCGTCGGCTCCTTCGCCTCGAAGCCGACGGATCCTGCGATCATGGCCGCGTGGAAGGAGCGGCTGAGCCGCTGACACACCGCGCAACTCAGGACTTTGCCGCGGATGCGCCGGTCCTCTATATTCGACATGTCAGGCCGGTGTCGATGACGGATCCGGTTGATGCCGAAATGCCGGTGCTCGAAAAAGGAGCACGAAGCCGCGGGAACCGCGTGTGAGACATATATGGATCGTTCACTTCCATATCTCATCAGCGATTGGCTTCTCATGGCTCACACTTCTGCGCATGTCGCGCACACTCTCGCCCAGCACATCGACGAGGTCTTCGGCCTCATGGGCAACGGCAACGCCTACTTCCTCGACGCTCTGCTGCGCTCGACCTCGGCGAGCTACACTGCCGTGCGCCACGAGGCCGGCGCCGTGGTCGCCGCCGACGCCCACTTCCGCACCTCGGGGCGGATCGCCGCAGCCACGACGACCTACGGCGCGGGCTTCACGAATACGCTCACGGCCCTCGCCGAGGCGGCCCAGGCCAGGGTCCCCCTCGTCCTCGTCGTCGGTGACGAACCCACTTCGGGTCCGCGCCCCTGGGACGTCGACCAGATCGCCATGGCCTCGGCGGTGGGTGTGCGCACCTACACCGTCGGCCGCGTCGATGCGGCGGCGGCGACCGTGACCGCCATCGAGCATGCTCTGACCTACCGCGTGCCGGTGGTGCTGGCGATCCCCTACGATGTCGCCACTCTCGACATCGGCACAGTCCCCGAGGTACCCGGTCCGGCGGTGGCCGCTCCCCTGGCTCCGGACTCCGAATTCGGCCAGGTCTCACTCGACCGTCTGGCTGAGTCGCTCGCCGGAGCGAAGCGTCCGCTCCTCCTCGCCGGTCGGGGCGCCTGGCTCGCCGGTGCCGAGACCGAACTCGGCGAACTGGCTGCGGCCACGGGAGCCCTGACCGCGACGACCGCTCTGGGCCGCAACCTCTTCCCGGAAGCCGATTTCGACCTCGGAGTCGCCGGCGGCTTCGGCGCCCCGGCGGCGATGGAGAGGATTCGGGAAGCAGATGTCGCAGTCGTCTTCGGGGCCTCCCTCAACCAGTTCACCATGCGCTTCGGCGAACTCTTCCACCCCTCCACTTCGGTGTGGCAGGTCGACACCGACGACCGGGCGACGAACGCCCGAGTCGGAGGCTTCATTCGTTCGGACGCCAAACTGGCCGCGGGGCAGCTCGTGTCTCGTCTCGCCGCACGAGCACCTGCGGCTGGCACTGCCGGCCCCGCCTCCTGGCGCGAGACCGTCGACACCGCCGCCGACCGAGCCTATGAGGCCGGAACCGAATTCGCCTCCGAGGGTCGGCTGGACCCGCGCGCGGCGGCGGCCCGCCTCGGCGAGCTCCTGCCGGCCGACCGGGTCGTCGTCTCCGACGGCGGACACTTCATCGCCTGGGCGAACATGTTCTGGGAGCCGAGCGCCCCGGACCGCCTGGCCATGGTCGGCACCGCCTTCCAGTCGATCGGGCTCGGCTGGCACAGCGTGGCCGGTGCGGCGCGGGCGAACCCAGAGTCGACGATCGTGCTCACCACCGGCGACGGGGGCGGAGCCATGGCCCTGTCGGATCTCGACACTGCTGTCCGCTCGGCCGGCGGGCGCGGCATGGCCGTGGTCTTCAACGACGCGGCCTACGGTGCCGAGGTGAACCTCTATGGGCTCAAGGGGCTGGAGAAGTCGCCCATGCTCATCGACGAGATCGACTTCGCCGCACTGGCCACGGCCGCCGGAGGACAGGGACTCGCGGTGCGTTCGCTGGCGGATCTGGAGATCGTCGAGGAGTGGAAGGCGGCGCCTGTCGACCAGCGGAAGTTCCTGCTCCTCGACCTGCGAATCTCCGGTTCTGTCATCGCTCCGTATCAGGAGGAAGTCATCCGCGTGAACTCGTGAGGCGACCCCAGGTGACGATGCGCCAGAGCTTCTCCAGCGGCCCCTGACCGAAGAACCGCAGCCACAGGCTTGAGACGATCACCTGCACGAGGATGATGCCGAGGCAGATGAAGAGGCCGGCGAGGTAGCCGCCATGGGAGTCGAACCCGGCGAGGTCGGGCATGACGAAGCGGAGGCCGACCATGATCAGGGTCGCTCCGACGTAGTTGCTCAGCGCCATGCGCCCCAGCGGGGAGAAGATCATCCGCAGGGCCGCCTCGGCGGGGGTGCGCAGCAGTAGGACGATGACGGCGACATAGGTCAGCGCCATCGTCATGCCGAGTCCCGCGTTGATCCACTGGTCGACGTGTCGTGTGAGATAGTCCGTCAGCGCGAAGCCGATGACCGTGATGACCAGCGCACCGGCACCGACCAGCGCCAGCCGAGCAGGGTGTGCGAGTGCCGAGCGGACGAACCCGCTCCAGCCGATGGCGAAGCCCAGCAGGAAGAGACCCGGGATGACGGCGAGTCCGCCGCCGCTCGCAATCGCTGCGATCAGCAGGACTCCACCGAGCACCGAGGTCACAGGCGCGAGGAATCGTGCGGGGATCCATGTCGAGGGCAGGAGCACGACGATGCCGGCGATGGCGTACGGCAGCAGGGCCTCGCCCGTCTGCAGCAGCTGATGGAGCCCACCGAGGACTCCGAGGAAGGCGAACCGGCGAAGCAGCGCCGAGCGGGGACGCGAGCTGCGCGCGGATGCGCTGAGCCACATGAGTCCGAAGCCGATGCCGAAGAGGAACGAGAAGATCGGGAAGAAGCGGTTCTGCACGAAGTCTTCATAGAAGCGATAGAAGCCGAGGGCGCCGCCGTCGGCGTCGACCGAACTGAGCTCGAACAGCGGGGGCAGGTTGACCAACAGGATCCCGCACAGGGCGAAGCCGCGAACGACGTCGAGGGCGAGGATCCGGGTCCGGCGGGTGGGAAGAACAGTGTCTGTCAGCTGGGTTGTCATACTTCCATTCTTCGACTCCGGCCACATGCGCACATCGGCTGCAAGGACGGTTCTCGTCAGCAGGGGTCAGCCGTTCGGCCGATCCATCTCCCCCGATTCCCACATGGCGGCGGCGATCTCCACCCGGTTGCGGGCCTCAAGGCGTGTCTGAATGCTGCCGAGGTGGGTCTTGACCGTGCCGAGGGAGATGAAGAGCTGCTCGCAGATCTCCTGGTTGGTTCGGCCCGCGGCGACGAGCCTGGCGACTTCGAGCTCTCTGGCGCTCAGTCTCGCGACCGCGTGAGCGTTCCGTGCCGGGCTCGAGCTGCGCCTACTGAGCAGGTCGAGGGTCAGCGAGGGAGAGATGAGGGCATCGCCGTTCGCAGCGGCCCTGACCCCGGCGATGAGGAGGTCTGCTCCGGCGTCCTTGAGCAGGAAGCCGCTGGCACCTCCGTCGAGTGCGGCATCGACGTAGTCGTCATCGTCGAAGGTGGTGACCATGATGACTCTGGAGTACGGCGTGATCTCGGGCAGGGCCGCGAGTCCGTCGAGGCGGGGCATGCGTATGTCGAGGAGGACGACGTCGGGCTTCTGGCTTCTGGCCAGGTCGATCGCCTCGACGCCGTCGGCGGCCTGCCCGATCACGCTGATCGAATCTTCGGCGTCGAGGATGAGGGAGAAGCCCATCCGCACCATCTCCTGGTCATCGACCACGGCGACTGTGATCACTGTGTCCCCTTCCCTCCGTCACGTGCCGAAGGCAGCTCGGTGCGCACGCTCCATCCGCCTCCAGCGTCTCTGCCCGCTTCGATGGTCCCGCCGAGGTGGCTCACCCTGGTCCGCAGACTGCTCAGTCCCGTCCCGCTTCCGGCTCCGAGGCCGCCCGTGCCTGGGCCGTTGCGGACGACCATCACCACGGCCCCGGCCGCCTCGGCGGGGGTGGCGACAGTGACTCTGACCGGGGCGTCGGGGCCGGCGTGCCTGCGCACATTGGTGAGAGTCTCGACGAGCACTCGATCGAGCACGGGCCAGATGCGGCGGTCGACGTCGGTTGTGGTCTCGATGGAGATCTCGGCCTGCTCACCGTAGTCCTCGACACGGTCGCGCAGCGCCTGGGCGCTCTCGGCGACCGGGGCGCGGGCCGGGCGATCGGCGTCCCCGTCGGCCACGAGGCGGCGGATCTCCTCGAGCGCGCGTGTGCCCGACTCCTCGATCTTGTGCAGGGCCGTCGAGGTCAGGTCGGCGTTGTCGCTGCGGGCGGCGGCCTGGGCGAGGACGACGATCCCTGTCACCTCGTGGGCGATGAGGTCGTGGAGTTCGGTGGCGATGCGGCGTCGTTCCGCCTCGGCGGCGGTGGCTTGTCGTTCGAGCAGCGAGCGGTCGGTGAATCGCAGCATCAGACCGATCGAGATCGCGGCGACGATGAGGACCGCTGAGGCGAGGGCGTAGATCAGCCCGTCCGGCATGAGTCCCGGGACGAGTGCGTTTGCGACGGCGAGGATGACGATGAGGGCTGTCGGCACCCGCCCCGAGGCGGAACGAGCGAGCATCGCCAAGGTGACGAGACTCAGCCACAGGACGGTGAGACTGATCGTATGGGCGATCGCCACGAGGCCGAGTGCCACGAGCAGACCGCAGACCGACATCCATAGGCCGGCTGCTCGGACGCGGCCCTGCTGGTGGCGTATGAGGACCGGCAGGGCCACCGCGACGGCGACGACGTTGCCGAGGAGCAGGAACCACCCGGAGCCGAGCAGAAGCTCGAACCCGAATGCCAGAGGCACCGGGATCAGCCACAGCCACCTGTTGAAGCGTCTCATGAGGCTACCCTCGAATAGTGGACACCCAAGTTAGCGGGATTCCCAGTCCTGCTGGAAGGATGTTCAATATGTCAGA
>NZ_JADBHF010000023.1 GCF_017808105.1 Brevibacterium renqingii
GAATACGAGCTTGTTCACCAAAAGGCCGTCGCCCTGGCGGCATAAACCCAGGAGTCAACCAAACCTTCAGCAGTCCCGTTGGATTCCTGGCACCCCTGGAACCCTGAGGGCACCACCTCGGCAAGTCCAGCTCACTTTGAATGACCACCGAGAGCCCCAAGAACCCCTGGGGGAGCAGAGGACACGCCCTTAACGCGGAAGCCGCTCTTGCAGATGACACGTCACCTGAATGGGGTTTGGCACCCCCTTGAGACCCCGCCGCGTGCGTTCACCTTGCCCCCGTCGCGCCGAAGCCGGCTTGCGGTCGCTCCCAACCCTTGCACTCCCTCTCCGGGGCGATTATGTGCGATAAGACAGAATCTGCCCCGTTAGCCCCGCACGCTGGTAGCAATGATGTGTTTAGCTCGACGTGCTCTTTGCGATGGTCAAGGTCGGGGGTCTTCTACGAGGCGAAGGCCCCGGCTGCTACTTGACAATGAATGTAACGGGGCAGTTACGAGTTTCTTCAAGGCTATCTAGGCCGGAATGGCAGGGATGATCGGTCTGAGGACTGCCTCCCAGGCTGTTCGGCCCTAACGCAAAGATGGTCATCCGCCAGTTCCAGGTTGAGAAGGGTCTCAATGTCGGCAGCGGTGCCGGCCTCAAGACCTTAAACGCCGTCTTGGAGGAGCCGGTCACCGTGCCCGACTTCTCCAAGATGCGCCCGTTTCAGCCGCTGCATTATTCCCATGAAAAAGTTTGTGCAACGCCGTCGACCCAGGATTGGATCTTCTTCATGCAGCCGTCAGGGTCAGGCGCCGTCGAATGAACTTTGAGCTCGAGGTAGCGATCTATTTCGTCTATTGGTAATGGATCCAGTGGATGCTCTCGAAGTCGGACGACTCGGTGTCCTTCCTGGAGGAGGGCATGGGTCTTAATTGCGTCCAGCTCGGCCTTGCCTTGATGCCAGTACGCGCCGTCGTACTCGATGAGAAGCTGTGAAGAGTCAGGCAGCTCGACAGAAATATCAAGCCTCCAGGTTCGTTGCGAAGCACCGCGTCCCGACTTGAACTTCCGCCCGGACTTCGCCTTGCCAAAGATGGCTTCGGCTGCACGGAAGTGCTCGAGCTCGATCCTGGATTTGCCGGCCTCGTTGCACTCCGGGCACGCGCCACCCTTGGTCCTTGCGGAAAGACTCATCTCGAAGACGTGGCTCGGATCCGTCGAACATATCCATGTCGGAGTGAACGGAGCAGATGAGGGGCGTACCTGCCATGCAGTCTTTGGATTGCTGTCGGCCCACTCGGCCGCGAGATCGGGATGGTGATATGCGAGTGAGTCGAAGATGGACCGGCACTGCGGGCATCGCAGCGCCGATGCGTACGATCGTCCTTTCGGCGTGTCTTCCCACGTGTACTCGCATTCGTTGCAGATCCAGGTGAATGTGCGACGCGAGTTCGGGGAAACTTTTCGCAGCTCCCATTTGCTGTTCGCGGTGGGATGCCACTGCGATGCCATCTCTGGGTCGAGTCGATATGGATTCGTTTCTCCGTCGTAGAACTCTTCAGTCTTCGCGATCGTTTCACTCGCTCGGCAGTGAGGGCACCCGCCCGTGAGGAACGTGTGAGGGACTAATCGCGGATGGTGCCCTGCGGGGCATCTGAATCGGCGCAACGGCGTTGGACTGAGGACGACAGCTTCAGAGGGGTCGGCGTCGTCAGCCCATGCAGCCAGAAGTTCTGGCACCTGTGACACAGTCATGTTCCGATAGCGGTCAAGCTCTTCGCTGATCTCGGCTCGCCTGCGTTCAGCACATACCGGACACTCCCGGAAAATGCCGGTCATGTGCCGCACCTTTGCCGTGAAACTGTGACCGCACTCCGGGCACAGCCAATAGGCTTCTCGCGTGGCCGTGATGGTAGCGGTCTTGAGCGATGTCGGATCGTTACGTGAGTGATCCCACCAGTCAAGGACGCCATTCGTGCAATCCGCGAGCAACTCCTTAGGTGCCGACTTGCTCGCCGGGGGAGTGGAACGGCGTGATCTGCGTTGGCACGCACACCCCCATCCAATATCGCCGGGGCGTTCTGCGGACAGACGATCGCAGTGATTGCATTTGACGTGGTGAGGATCGTTGTTCAAGGACGGGGCAGTTAGCGGGCCAAGGTACTCATAATTGTTGGCTTCGGCCAACTCTTTGACTTGAGCCACATCGACCGATGTCCGGCTGAAATAGCTCGACGTCTCAGCCGCCCACTTCTTCCAGTAGCAAGCGCGACATACTGGCTCGTCTGGCTCTGGTCGATTGAGCACGTACTCGAGTTTGCAGTGGGTTTCGCATCCGCATTCCAGGCATTTGACCAGCGTGAACGTCGTTCGCTTCTCTATCCGTTCGAGGGGTTCGAGCCCCTTTTCTCGGAACTTGGCGATGGCGTGTTCTTGGCACCACGCCGGATTCTTCGATGCGCCCCAGGATGCCAATTCGGTACAACTTGGCTCGCTACATTCTCGAGGCTTCAATGCGACTCCACTCATCGGATCGGACAAGGACGGGATAGAAAATGAACTACCAAACTATCCGAATTTCATCGCTTGACGTCATGTGTTGTTCCTGGTCGGACAGTTTGTTATCCAGTCGCAACAGCGTGATACGAGAATAGAGCGCATGCTCGAGCAGTTCACTGGCCGGAGGCCCGAGTATCAGGAGAACTTTAATCGGCTGCCGGCAAGAGATAGGTCGGAGTGGAGACCTATCCCTGTCCGGGTGAGGACCGTCTGGGCTGAGGGTGGCGAATAATGGATCGTCAGCCGTGCTCTCCGTCGTGACGATAGAGACGGGGCGATCTAAATTCAGATCGCGGATCCTCGGTTCAAGTTCAACGTCGTCTGGCTGTCGCTGGCCGAAGCCGAGTGGGAAGGCAAACCTGAATCGTAACCTAGTTGATATCTAAACTGGCGGGTTTCGTCGCTGGCTCAGGCTAACATTTCAGAGTCAAGTCACTTTTGTAGTAGAAGGCCCGATGGAATGATCAGGAAGCTGTCGATCGCCGCAGTCGCGACGGTGTTCGCCCTCGCTGGATGCGGGGCGCCCGAGGAATCCGCTGACCATGCGGAAGGCGCGGTGGAAGAGGTCGCAGATACCACCACCGAGGAGAGCGCAGCCGAGGACGATACTGTCGGCGAGCCGTGCTTTACCGTTGGAGACGTTGGGTCCTCCCTCAGTCTCGACTGGGAGCTCGTGGTGGCTTCACGTGGCGCGTCCGACCATCAGGACCTCATCTCGGACATGCTCGACTCCGGCGAAGACCTCGCGGATGCCGCGGAGCCAGACTCCTATCCCGTATGCGATGGATACCAGCAGATCCACGACCTCAACTACAAGCTATCCGTTCTGAATGTCGACCTCATCGTCGGTGATGAGACAGATGCCCAGTACGAGGAGATCGCCGACATCGGCAACGAGCTGCTCGAGATCTCAGACGACGAAGGGTACTCATGGGACTACGAGTTCGAGTACCCGTGACGCATAGGCGTTCGTGCATGTTTTAGATACAGGAAACAATCCCCTCGAGTGCCCTTTAGGACCGGAAGCGAGCTGAGGACCAACGTCGCAACGCGGAGGTGACGTCTCCAGCTAGACGTGTCGTTCGCGATGGTCAAGCAAGGGGTCTTCGATGAAGCGAAGATCCCGTCTACTGCTTGACAATGAATGTAACGGGGCTGGTTGTAGCGCGAACTAATAGTTGGTTCCGCTGCTGCCTCAGAAGAGCCGTCGAATTCTTTGGCGCAGGGCGGTGTCGCAGACATACAGGTACGTGCCGCGAATACCTCGCGTGAGGAGCACACAATAGATGTTCTTCACGTACTCCAGCAGACCCTCGTCGGAGTATGTGATCCCGAGCTTCGGGTTGTTTTCGCTTCCCTTCCTGTCGTGGTAGTTGGCGCGGTCAAAGATGAGCTTGCGTGCGACCGGGTCGTAGCGGAGGTCGTTGCCAATGATGACCCCGACGTAGTTGAGGTCGTAGCCCTGAACGGTGTGAATCGATCCGACCTCTTCGACTGATTTTGGCGAGTTGATCCAATCTGTGGTGATCGTGTTCCAGCGCATCTTCTGACTATCAAGCTCGATGTCGTATGCCGACTTATCGTTCTTGCTCTTCCACGGCCATGCATAGCCAGCAACTAGGCGAGACAACCCGTGTTCTTCTTCGCGCTTCTGTAGTTCCTGCCTCATCTCACCAAGATCAGTGAACATTCGTAGATCATAGTCTCCGAAGTCTTCACGTGATGCAGGTGGATTGTCGCTGAGTACCTGGCGAATGTATCCGACGTAATCTTTGTCGGCCGAGACCCGCATCTGGGTTTGAAGAGGATAGAGCCGGCCTGCCGCTCTGGCTCGTGAGGCGAGCTCCCGAGTCGTGGTCGCTGGCAGATCAGCTGGTCGAACGGTTTGACCGACATCGAGCATAAGGATCGAATGGTGACTTTGCTTCTGAATCCAATCCAGCTGGGTCTTCTTCGGGTCGTCCCAACCGAAAAGCCTTTCGTTGATATCGATGAACTTCTTGTTGAGGGGTCCAGACGCCTGATTTGCCCTCTGATTGAGTCGGTGAGCTTCATCGACAACGAGAAGGTCGAATTGTTCAGTGCTTTCGCCTACCTGGAACGGTGTCAGTACCATGCCCTTGCTCAGCCCAGGAGTCAGTTTGAATACTTTGCCGATTGAGTCCCGCAGTGATTGCTGAGGGACCACGATTGCGAACTTGAGAGAATTGAGCAGCTCGGCATGTTCAGGTGTGAAGTAGTCACTGAAGATGGAATCGATGTCGAGCGGCTCTTCTGAATCGTGACGCCTGATGTCTTCCAGCAGCTTGAGCAGATAGATCGCGACTACCGTCTTGCCCGTTCCTGGACTGCCCTCGACTACGACGGTGTTATCAACGCCGCTTCTCAGGTCGTCAAAGAAGCCCTCGAGAATGTCGTCGACAGCGATGGCCTGATCGTGGTTAAGCGCCTTGAACGGGGAGAGCTTGAACAGATCGCTGTTGATAATCTGCGGGATCGTGCGTTTGAATAGGTTCTCTTGAGTCCGCAGCTCCTCGAAGATCTGATGGAACGTTTTGTTGTACTTGTCGCGATCGTAGTACTCGGCGTCGGTGATGCCAGCATTGAGATTGAGCACCTGTCGACTCGCGTCGCCGTGGAACATCCGAATGAGGAATGACTCGAGGTCCAAGCACGCCGACTTGTTGAACGTGTCATCGAGAACTACTCGGACCGACTGGAGCCGTTGCTTTGAGTCAGATTCAAGGTGCTGTCTCATCCGTCCCTCGACATTGAGAGACTCGCCGATGTATACCTCTTTGCGATTATTCATCACGTAGACGACGGGCCAGTTTCGATGTCGTGGGTCGACTGCGCCCCATGCTTTGACCTGTTCCGACCTGAATGGGAAGCGCTCGATTCTAAAGCTGGTCATATTTCACGCTCCGCCCACGCACCTTGTCCTCGGGATACTTCTCGCGAGTCTTCTCAAGCTTGTCCATGACGATTGTGTCGGGATCAAGCTCGAGCTTGTCCGCGAGCAGCACGCAATAGGTCAGCACACCTGCCAACTCGTCCTTCGCAGAATCGAGGTCAGCATCTCCCCATTGGAAACACTCGAGCAGTTCTGCTGCTTCGATGGAGACGCTCTTTGCAAGATTTTCCGGGGTGTGGAACTGCTGCCAATCGCGTTCTGCCATGAACTGTCGGAGGGCGTCGCGAACTGGATCTTCGTACATAACCTCAAGGTATCAGCGACGCAACGAGATGGGGCACAACGATGAACTACGCAACGACTCAAGTTCTGAATGAATGGAGAGATGAGAACACACCGTCTGACGTCAGTATCCTGACAATTTAGGCCCGGAGTTCCTGAATTTTGGGTAGGAAGTCCGGGCCCAATCTGCTGTCGCTAGGTTACGCCGTTGTAAGCACAACCTTGCCTGTCGTCTTTCGCCCCTCAAGCGCCCGGTGAGCATCCGCAGCATCCGCCAGTGCAAACGTCGCGCCGACGCGGAAGTTGAGCCAGCCGTGTTCGATGCCGTTGAAGAGCATTGCCGAGCGCTTCGCGAGCTCCTCCGAGCTGCGGACGAACCATGCCAGCGACGGGCGGGAGAGGAAGATTCCGCCCGAGGAGTTCAGGCGCTGAATGTCGAACGGCGGCACCTGACCCGAGGCTCCACCGAAGAGCACCATCGAGCCGAGCGGTTTGATCGACGCCAACGACGCATCGAACGTGTCCTTGCCGACTCCGTCATAGGCGACGTCGACACCCTCCCCGTCGGTGAGCTCCTTGACCTTCGCCGTGATGTCGACGCCCTCGCCATAGAGGAAGACCTCATCGGCGCCCGCCTTGCGCGCCAGTTCTGCCTTCTCCTCGGTGCTCACCGTCGAGATGACATTGCCGCCCAAATGCTTGACGATCTGGGTCAGCAGCAGGCCGACTCCGCCGGCGCCGGCGTGCACAAGTGCCGTCTGACCCGGCTTGATCTCATGCGAACTTGTGGCCAGGTACTGCGCGGTCAGCCCCTGCAGCGGCATTGCGGCGGCCACCTTGGAGCTCACACCCTCCGGCACCCGCAGCAGATTGTCCGTGTTGACGACCACTTGAGTTGCATACGACCCAGGTGCCTCGTGCCAGGCAACACGGTCGCCGACCTGCCAGCTCTCAATGCCTTCGCCCACCTCGGCGATCCGACCCGTGCCCTCCGACCCGACGATGTGCGGGTACTCCATCGGGTACACGCCCGAACGACGATACGTGTCGATGAAGTTCACGCCCGCGGCCTCGACGTCGACGAGCACCTCACCGGCACCCGGCTTCGGGGTCGGAACCTCACCGAATTCGAGCACCTCGGGTCCACCGGCCTGCATCGCACGCACTGCCTGGGTCATCACGCCTCCTGCATATAAATTAATTGCCTGGTATGGTTATACATATGAACGATCTTACGGTTGCCGTTTCCGGTGCCACCGGATACGCCGGGGGAGAGGTCCTCCGGCTGCTGAGCACTCACCCTCACTTGAACGTCACCACGGTGTGCGGACATTCCACTGCTGGCGAGAAGCTCGGCCGACATCAACCCCATCTTGCCCGATTCTCTGACCTCGTGGTCCAAGAGTCCACCGCCGAGGTGCTCGCCGGCCACGACGTCGTCGTCCTCGCGCTCCCACACGGTCAGTCCGGACAGATCGCCGCCGAACTCGAATCCACGAGCCCGGGCACCCTGATCGTCGACCTCGCCGCCGACCACCGCCTCATCAGCGCCACCGCGTGGGAGAAGTTCTACGGCTCCGACCACCAGGGCACCTGGACCTACGGACTGCCCGAACTGCTGACCGCCGACGGCACGAAGCAGCGCGAAGCACTGGCCGACACGAAGCGCATCGCCGTGCCCGGGTGCAATGTCACCGCCGTGACCCTCGGACTTGCGCCCCTCATCCAGGCGGGTCTCGCCGCACCGGCCGGGCTCAATGCGGTGCTCGCCAACGGAGTCTCCGGAGCGGGCAAGGCCCTCAAGCCGCATCTGACAGCCGCCGAAGTCCTCGGTGACGCCTCGCCCTACGGCACGGGTGGCACTCACCGGCATGTGCCCGAGATCGAACAGAACCTCAACGGAGCCCTCGGCGCCGACGCCGCCGACGGGCCGGCGCGGATCTCCTTCACGCCGACTCTCGTGCCCATGGCCAGAGGGATCCTCGCGACCATCACCGCCGATCTCGGCGAGGCCGCGCCACGCACCGCCGAAGGACTCCTCGACGCCGCCGGACTCAAGGCCCAGCTGAGCCAGGCGTTCGTCCAGGCCTACGCCGACGAACCCTTCGTCCGCGTCCTGCCCGAAGGCCTATGGCCGCGCACCTCGGCGACGACGGGGTCGAACATGGCCCACATCCAGTTCACCGTCGACGAACGAGCCGAGAAGATCCTCGTCGTCGTGGCCTTGGACAACCTCGTCCGCGGCACCGCCGGACAAGCCATCCAATCCATCCACCTGGCACTCGGCCTCGACGAGACCACCGCACTTCCCCATGAAGGAGTCGCCCCATGAGCGTCACCGCCCCACTCGGCTTCACCGCCGCCGGCCTCACCGCCGGACTCAAACCCTCGGGCACCAAAGACCTCTCACTCGTCATCAACACCGGACCGTCCGACGCCGTCGCCGCCGTCTATACCTCGAACCGGTGCAAGGCCAACCCCGTCCTGTGGTCCCAAAAGGCCTCGGCCAACGGGCACGCCCGCGCCGTCGTCCTCAACTCCGGAGGAGCGAACTGCTACACCGGCAACTTCGGCTATGAGACGACGACCCTGACCGCCCAGACCACCGCCGACGCCCTCACCGCCGCCGGCACCGACACGAAGCCCGAGGACATCCTCGTCTGCTCCACCGGACTCATCGGCGTCGGCGGACAGGGCTTCCGCGACGCGATCCTCAGCCACCTCCCGCCGCTCGTCGCCGCAGCCGACTCCACGGTCGAGGCCGGACAGGACGCCGCGGAAGCCATCATGACCACCGACACCGTCGCAAAGACCGCCAGCCGCACAGGGTCCACCGGATTTACTATCGGCGGCATGGCCAAGGGCGCGGGCATGCTCGCCCCCGGTTTGGCGACCATGCTCGTCATCATCACCACCGACGCCAAGGTCAACCAGAGTGTGCTCGACCAGGCATTGCGTGCCTCGACGAACCAGTCCTTCGACCGCCTCGACACTGACGGGTGCATGTCGACGAACGACACCGTCATCCTCATGTCCTCCGGCGCCCACGACGCCGATGTCGACGCGGAAGAATTCACCAGCCTGCTCAAAGATGTCTGCCTCGACCTCATGCACCAACTCCACGTCGACGCCGAAGGCGCCCACCACGACATCGCCATCACCACGCGAGGTGCCGCGTCCGAGGCCGACGCTGTCGAGGTCTCCCGCTCGGTGTCGCGCTCGGCCCTGTTCAAGGCCGCGATCTTCGGCGAGGACCCGAACTGGGGTCGCGTCGTCGCTCAGGTCGGCACCACCTCGGCGGAATTCGACCCCACCGCCATCGACGTCACGATCAACGGCGTCCAGGTGTGCAAGGCCTCGGGACCCTATGAGGACCCGGAACGCGTGACCTTCGAACGCAGCGTCGACGTCGTCATCGACCTCCACGCAGGCGACCACGTTGCCACCGTCTGGACCTCGGACCTCACGCATGACTACGTCGAAGAGAACAGCGCCTACTCCTCATGAGCAACCCCCACGATATGTCCACGAAATCCACGGCCGCCCGGCTCGCCGCCGCGCAAGTCAAGGCCGAGGCGCTCACCGAAGCACTGCCGTGGATCAAGACCTTCTCCGGCGCCACCATCGTCATCAAATACGGCGGCAACGCCATGGTCTCCCCGGAGCTGCAGCAGTCCTTCGCCGATGACATCGCCTTCCTCCGCTTCGCCGGCATCCGCCCCGTCGTCGTCCACGGCGGCGGACCCCAGATCTCGGCGATGCTGGGCCGCCTGGGCATCGAATCCGAGTTCAAAGCCGGACAGCGCGTGACCACCGAAGAGGCCGCCGAGGTCATTCGCATGGTCCTGTCCGGCCAGGTCAACCGCGACATCGTCTCCCGCATCAACCAGAACGGCAACGCTGCGATCGGCCTGTCCGGTGAGGACGCGGACCTGCTGCTGGCGCACAAGACCAGCGCCGAGGTGGACGGAGAACTCATCGACCTCGGCCGAGTGGGCGAGATCGCAACGGTCAACACCACCGTGCTCACCGAACTCCTCGACGACGGACGCGTGCCCGTCATCTGCTCGATCGCCTCGGAACTGGGCGGGCAGGCGGGGAAACCGCTGAACATCAACGCGGACCTGGCCGCCTCGGCGGTGGCGAAAGCATTGAAGGCGGACAAACTGATCATGCTCACCGATGTCCCCGGCCTCTACGCGAACTGGCCGGACACGTCCTCGCTCATCTCCCGTATCGGCCCGGAGAAGCTGCGAGAACTCCTACCCTCACTCGATTCGGGGATGATCCCGAAGATGACCGCCGCGCTTGAGGCGATCGAGCACGGGGTGCAGCAGGCCCACATCATCGACGGCCGGATGGCGCATTCGCTGCTGCTCGAGGTCTTCACCTCCGAGGGCATCGGCACCATGGTCGAGGACACCGTCGTCGAGCCCGCACCGCTGGGCGACGGGCACAAGGCAACCACGGAGGACGTCCATGACTGACACACACGCACAGACCCAGCCGGCCGGCCAGGCCGCGAACGATCAGGCCGTCGGCGATCAGGCGCAGACCTGGCGCGATGACTTCTCCCGCGTCCTGTCCCCGGTCTTCGGCTCACCCCAGCTCGACCTCGTCCGCGGTCAGGGCTCCTATGTGTGGGACGCATCAGGCAAGAAGTACCTCGACCTGCTCGCCGGCATCGCGGTCAACGCGCTCGGCCACGCCCACCCGGCCTGGACGACCGCGATCGCCGAACAGGCGAGCACGCTCGGCCACATCTCGAACTTCTTCACCTCACCGGCCCAGATCGGACTGGCCGAGAAGCTGCACGAGATCCTCGACCTGCCTGCCGGATCGGCCGTGTTCTTCTCGAACTCCGGCACCGAGGCCAACGAGGCGGCCTTCAAGATGGCCCGCCGCGCCGGGGGAGGAGGCCGCCCGTTCATCATCGCCATCGACGGGGCCTTCCACGGCCGGACCATGGGCTCGCTGGCACTGACCGCGAAGGCCGCCTACCGCGAACCCTTCGCCCCCGGCGTCCCCGGAGTCGTCCACGTCCCCTATGGCGACACTCAGGCGCTCGAGGCGGCCATCAACGAGAACACTGCAGCCGTGTTCATCGAACCCGTCCAGGGCGAGGTCGGTGTGCGCACACATCCGGCCGGCTACCTCACCGCCGTCCGCGAACTCACCACGAAGTTCGGAGCCCTCATGGTCCTCGACGAGGTGCAGTCGGGCATCGGGCGGACCGGTTCGTGGTTCGCCCACCAGGATCCGGAGATCGGTGAGGGTGTGAGACCGGACATCATCACCTCGGCGAAGGGACTCGGCGGCGGCATGCCGATCGGGGCCACTATCACCGTCGGCGATGAGAACACCAAGCTGCTCGACGCCGGTCAGCACGGCACGACCTTCGGCGGCAACCCTTTATCCTGTGCGGCCGGACTCGCCGTGCTCGAGACCATCGAGAACGAGAACCTCCTGACCCACGTGTCCGAGGTCAGCGACTGGCTGAAATCCCAGTTGGCCGAAGTCGAGGGGATCGGGGAGATCACCGGCAAGGGGCTGCTGCTCGGTCTCGAGCTCACTGCTGGCCCCGACGGGCACGACGCCGGCGATAGCGCGGTCCCGGATGCGAAAGCCGTGGCCGCCCGCGCCCTCGAAGCGGGGTTCATCATCAACCCCGTCGCCCCCGGACGTCTGCGCCTGGCCCCACCGCTGACGATCACCACCGACGAACTCGCCCCGTTCATCGCCGCCCTGCCCGGCCTCATCACCGGCTGAGCTCACCCAGACTTCCGAAGGACACCTCATGACACGCCATTTCCTCAAGGACTCCGACCTCAGCCCAGCCGAACAGGCAGAGGTCCTCGACCTCGCCGTCGAACTCAAGGCCGCCCCCTATTCGCGGACCCCGCTGGCCGGGCCGCAGACCGCGGCCGTCATCTTCGACAAGACCTCGACGAGGACACGCGTGTCGTTCGCCGCCGGCATCGCCGCGCTCGGCGGGCAGCCGCTGATCATCAACCCCGGTGAGGCGCAGCTCGGGCACAAGGAATCCATCGCCGACACCGCGAAAGTGATGTCGCGGATGGTCTCGACGATCATCTGGCGCACCTACTCCCAGGCCGGGCTCGTCGAGATGGCCGAGCACTCGCGTGTGCCCGTCATCAACTCCCTGTCCGATGACTTCCACCCCTGCCAGATCCTGGCCGACCTGCTCACCATCCGCGAACACCGCGGCGACGTCACCGGTCAGACCATGACGTACTTCGGCGACGGAGCGAACAACATGGCGAACTCCTATGCGCTCGGCGGAGTCAACGCCGGCATGCACGTGCGCATCGCCGCGCCCGCAGGCCACCAGCCTGTGCCCGCCGTGATCGCCGAGGCCGAAGCTCTGTCGGTCCAGACCGGCGGATCGCTGACGGTGACCGACGATCCGGTCGCCGCCGCCGAGGGCGCCGATGTTCTCGTCACCGACACCTGGGTGTCGATGGGCCAGGACGCCGCCGGCCGCGACGACGAGGCCTCACCGTTCATGCCATTCCAGGTCAGCCAGGAGCTCATGGACTCAGGCAACGACCCGATCTTCCTCCACTGCCTGCCTGCCTACCGCGGCAAAGAAGTCACGGCCGAGGTCATCGACGGGCCCGCCTCGGTGGTCTTCGACGAAGCCGAGAACCGTCTGCACGCGCAGAAGGCCCTCATGACCTACCTGTTGGAGCGATGATGGCCGAAACGAACAGTGCCGCCGCGAATTCCGCGCCGCTGACGAAGACTGCCCGGCAGCAGAAGATCATCGATCTCATCACCCGCCAATCCGTGCGCAGCCAGATCGAACTCGCCGAGGCGCTTGCGACCTCGGGCATCACCGTCACCCAGGCGACGCTGTCGCGCGACCTCGCCGAGGTGGGGGCCGTGAAGATCCGCACGACGACCGGATCCGTCTACGCCGTCCCCGGTGAGGGCGGCGACCGGTCCCTGCAGCAGTCGACCGGTGACAGCCTCGACGCGAAGCTGCCGAGACTGCTCGAGGAACTCCTTGTCTCCGCGGCCGCTCAGGACAACACCGTCGTGCTGCGCACTCCGCCCGGGGCCGCCCAGTACTTGGCCTCGGCGATCGACCGATCCTCGACCCTCGGTGTCTTCGGCACCATCGCTGGAGACGACACGGTGCTCGTCATCGCCGAGGCGGCCGTCGGGGGAGCGGCCCTGGCCGAGACCTTCCTCGAATTCGCCGCCGGTGGCATGGCCGAGGGCTGAGCGGTCGGCAAGGGGCGGTCGCCTCGGGGAGGGATGACCGCCTCGGCGCGAGTTGGGCCACGTATTTCCTGAGACAATGACAACGACGAACGAACGGACCGGCGCCTCGGTGTCGGTGGGAAAGGACGATCTGTGAGCGAACGACTGAGCCTGTGGGGCGGACGATTCTCCGACGGTCCCGCCGATGCCCTGGCCGCACTGAGCAAGTCGACGGACTTCGATTGGCGGCTGGCGAAGTACGACATCGCCGGGTCGAAGGCGCATGCGAAGGTCCTCCACACCGCAAAGCTGCTCACCGATGAGGAGCTGGCCGGAATGCACGATGCGCTGGACGAGCTTCTGCGCCGCGTCGAGACCGGCGAATATGTCGCAGCCGAATCCGATGAGGACGTGCACTCCTCGCTCGAGCGCGGGCTCATTGAGATCGCCGGACCCGAACTCGGCGGCAAACTGCGTGCCGGACGCTCCCGCAACGACCAGATCGCGACCATGGGTCGGATGTACCTGCGCGATCACGCCCGCGAGGTCGCCGGGCTCGTCCTCGACACCGTCGAGGTGCTCATCGCCCAGGCCGAAGCCCA
Organism: Brevibacterium renqingii; assembly: GCF_017808105.1. GTDB lineage: Bacteria > Actinomycetota > Actinomycetes > Actinomycetales > Brevibacteriaceae > Brevibacterium > Brevibacterium renqingii. The sequence goes on from NZ_JADBHF010000023.1 coordinate 13,573, forward strand.
CCCCGAGGCGCCCATGCCCGGGCGCACCCACCTCCAGCACGCACAGCCGGTGCTGCTGGCCCACCACCTGCTCGCCCACGCCTGGCCGCTGCTGCGCGATGTCGCCCGGTTCGTCGACTTCGATACCCGCGCCGGAGTCTCTGCCTATGGTTCGGGTGCTCTGGCCGGGTCGTCTCTGGGACTCGACCCGCAGGCCGTGGCCGCCGACCTCGGGTTCAACGACTCGGTCGAGAATTCGATCGACGGCACCGCCAGCCGCGATGTGTTTGCCGAATACCAGTTCATCACCACGATGATCGGCATCAACCTCTCCCGCCTGTCCGAGGAGGTCATCGCCTGGGCGACGAAGGAATTCTCGTTCGTCACCCTCCACGATGCCTATTCGACCGGTTCGTCGATCATGCCGCAGAAGAAGAACCCGGACATCGCCGAACTCACTCGCGGCAAGTCCGGCCGTCTAATCGGCGACCTGACCGGGCTGCTGTCGACGCTCAAGGCGCTGCCGCTGGCGTACAACCGTGACCTGCAGGAGGACAAGGAACCGGTCTTCGATGCCACCGACACCCTCGAGCTCCTGCTGCCGGCATTCACCGGCATGATCGCGACGCTGACGTTCGACACCGAGCGGATGGCGTATCTGGCTCCGCGCGGGTTCGCTTTGGCCACAGACATCGCCGAATGGCTCGTGCGGGCCGGCGTGCCCTTCCGCGTGGCCCACGAACTCTCGGGTGCCTGCGTGCAGCTGGCCGAATCCCGCGACGTCGAACTCTGGGACCTGTCTGACAAGGACTTCGCGGGGATCTCCGAACACCTGACGCCCGCGGTACGCGAGGTGCTCACGACGCTGGGCTCGATCGACTCCCGCAACGCCAAGGGCGGCACCGCTCGCTCGGCCGTCGACCAGCAGATCGCGAATGCCAAGGCAGAGGTGGACCGTCTTCGCGAGTTCGCGGGGTCGGCCCGGAGCGTGTGATGAGAGCCGATTGGTTTCACCGCAGCTGAAAATCTGAAACGCCTCGATCAAGGCTGAGCCCCGTTTTCGACGCGAGGAGCAATCGAACACCGAGCCAGCCCTCAAGCGAGCGCTTTCGCCACCGCGGCGCAACGTGAGCCGGTCGAGATCACCTCTCGCGGCGCTGTTCGTCGTGCGGAGGCGGTATTTCCTCGATCGGTTCCGTGCTTTCGGCAGCAGAGGCGGACGGTGGGGCGAGCGAAATCCAGAATTCGGGTCGGCGACTGCCGGATCAGCCGTCCCTCCCGCCGCTCAGACGTCGCCCGCCCAACCGCTGGGGTCTGTCTCCGCTGCGGTCGCCCTGAGGATGTCGAGAGTGGCCGAAAGCTTCTTCGACATCCGTGCGCCGGCCATCGTCACCCCGACGATCGTGTTCGCGAACTCGGGATTCGTCACTGGCAGGTAGCGCACCGGCATCCCCTCGAACGTCAATGTGTTCGGGTGCGGCACGGCGTTGGCAAGTGAGAATCCCAGACCCCAGCCGACCATAGACCGGATCGTCTCCGCGTTCGGCAGCAGCCAGCGCACCGACGGCTCATAACCGAGGCTGCGGATCTGATTGATGAGCAGGTCGGCAGTCGGCGGCGAATCGAGGAGGATCACCGGATCATCGACGAGCTCGCCGACATCCACACCTGACCGATTGGCCAGACGATGGTCGGCCGAGACCAGGGCATGCAGCTGCACCTCGGCGAGGGAATGCTGCACCAGCCCCTCCATCTGCACCTGCTTGCGATACATGACCGCGACATCGACCTCACCGTTGAGGACCATGCGCTGAATCGTCATTGGGTGGGCCTCGACGAAATCGAGATCGATGTGCGGGTGACGACTGACGAAGCTCGACGCGGTGGCGGGAATCATCCTCGGACCCGCGGTCGGAATGCAGCCGATGCGCAACGGTCCCTGCAGCATCGACGAGTCGTCGTGTAGGGACTCCACCGCGTCCGAAACACTCGACAGTATCGCCCGTGCGTGCATGCCGAACTGCCGTCCCGCACTGGTCGTGCGCGCCCGACGGGCAGGGCCGCGTGCGATGAGGGTGACATTGAGCCTCTTCTCAAGCTGGCTGAGCGCGGCAGACACAGTCGCCTGCGAGACATTGCAGACTCGGGCCGCCTCGCTCACCGAGCCGCGGTCGACGACCGCCAGGAAGTACTCGAGCTGACGCAGGGTCAGATCACTCATAAGGAAAACCGATATTCAACGTGGGTAAATTTTGTTTTTCTTTTAGATGATTCATCGCCACACTGGTGGAAGTCAAGACCGCACCGACATGAAGGCGCATTCAACGATGAACGATTCGCACATGAAAGTTGTCACCCTGGGCACCGCCGGCGGCCCCCGATGGTGGAAGGGAGACGCCAAAGACCGTGCCGGGATCTCGACGGCGATCGTCGTCGAGGACCGCTTCTACCTCGTGGATGCCGGCCACGGCGTCGGTCGGCGCATCCGACAGGCGGGACTCGAACTCGAGAACCTCGGCGGCGTCTTCATCACGCACCTGCACTCCGACCACACCATCGACCTTCCCTCGCTCGTCGTCTTCGGCATGCATGAGCTGCAGCAGCGGGTCGGCGATCCCGTCCCTCTGATGGGACCGGGGCCCCGCGGCGCGCTCCCACCGATCTCCTCCCGCGCTGAGGTGACGCCTCGCCCGGTGGCGCCGAACAATCCCACTCCCGGCATCGCTGGCATGTTCGACAACATCGTCGCCGCGTTCGCCACCGACCTCAACGATCGCGTCCTCGACTCCCTGCGCCCCTCGCCCGAGCTGCTCTTCGACCCCCGCGATATCGCAATCCCCGATTCCATCGGCTATTACCCGAACGCCTCGCCGACGCCCGATATGGCTCCGTTCGTCATCTTCGAAGACGATCTCGTCACCGTCACCGCCACCCTCGTCGAACATCCTCCGGTCGCCCCGGCCTTCGCCTTCCGCTTCGACAGCGAATACGGCTCGGTGACCATCTCGGGAGATACCTGCGAAACCTCGAATCTCGTCCGACTGGCACAGAACACGGATCTCCTCCTCCACGAAGCCATCGACTTCGAGTGGGTCGACTCCATGTATGAGCACCGCACCGATGACGAAGGACGAGCATCGCGGGACCACCACTACAAATCCCACACCTCGGTCGAAGGAGCCATCCGCGTGGCGACCGAGGCCGGCGCGGGAAGCCTGGCCCTGCACCACCTCGTTCCGGGCTCGGCCGACGACGCCGTCTGGGCAAAGGGCGGCGAGCTCTTCGCGGGGCAGTTCCTGGTCCCCGAAGACCTCGACACCATCAACATCTCGACTCCCGCCTACTCGATGACAAGGAGCTGAGGACAGCATGCAGGACAACAAAGGCGTTGTTGACGGGGGCGGTCTCCAGACTTCCCTGAGAACACCCGAGATGCGAAGGATCCTCACTTCGAGCTTCGTCGGCTCGGCCATCGAGTTCTACGACTTCATCCTGTATGCGACAGCCTCGTCGATCGTTTTCGCGAGCCTCTTCTTCGAAGGCCTCGGACCCGGGCTGTCGCTGTTCGCTTCGTTCAGCACCCTGGCTGCGGGATACCTGGCCCGACCGTTGGGCGGAGTCGTCTTCGGACACTTCGGAGATCGAGTCGGCCGGAAGAAAGCGCTCATCGTCTCCATGGTGATGATGGGAAGCGTGACGGTGATCATTGGTCTCATGCCGCCGACGGCCTCCATCGGCATGATCGCCCCCGCCTCCCTCTTCACCTTGCGAATCGTGCAGGGCATCGCAGTCGGCGGCGAGTGGGGCGGCGCGGCACTGATGGCGCTCGAGCACGCACCGAAGTCCAGACGCGGGCTGGCCGCGGCCTTTGCGAACGCGGGCGGTCCCGCAGGCGCCATCCTGGCCACGCTCGTGCTCTCGCTCACCGCCGCACTGACCGGCGAGAACTTCGGAACCTGGGGGTGGCGCCTGCCGTTCCTCCTGTCGGCAGTGCTCATCGTCGTCGGTCTGGTCATCCGTCTCAAGGTCAGCGAGACCCCGGCCTTCAGACAGCTCGAGCAGGAGAGCGAAGAGAGGAAGGTGCCGCTGCTGACCGTGTTCAAGCGATACAAGCGTCAGGTCGTCATCGCGCTGTTCGCGACAATCACTATCTATGTCACCCAGGGTCTGACGACCGTGTGGGGAGTGTCGGTCGCTGTGGCCGCAGGCGAAGACAAGTCCGAAGTCCTCAACTGGAAAGCCGTCGGAGCCCTGACCACGCTGATCGTGACGTTCGTCGTCGCCCGCCTCAGTGATCGGATCGGGCGGAAGCGCTCGTTGATCGGTGCCCATGTCGTCGCCGCCGTCCTCGCTCTCCCGCTCGTCTTGCTCATCATCAGCGGTGAGGTCCACCAGTACGCTCTGGCGATCATCCTCGGCAACGGAATCGTCCAAGGCCTGTGCTTCGGACCGATCGCGGCCTATGTGTCAGAGCTCTTCCCGCCCGTTGTCAGGTACACCGGCGCCTCGGTCGGCTATCAGCTCGCAGCCGCTCTGGGCGCAGGACTGTCGCCGATGATCGCCTCCGCGCTCATCCTCGTTCCGGGCAGCGGTCCGCACCTCATCGGAGGAGGCTGGGCACTGGTCGCCCTTGCCGGGGCAGTGGCCGTCGCGTTCGGCCGGCCCTATCCGGACGAGGACTCCGATCTCGCTCCCGCTGACGCCTCTCGGCCCGTGTCGGAACTCGAGGAATCGGATGTGACGCTGCAGCCCGACAACACGGTGAAGCAGTGAACCGCGGTGCCCGGGCCGGCCCGTTTCATCGGTAAGCCGCCGGCCGGGAGAACCCGACGGCAGGGAACCGCAGTCGGCGCCATCTCGGGCCGTGGCGTCGGCACTTCGCGGCACACCGTAGAATTGAAACGGTCGGCTTGAAGCCGACACCGGCAAATGATTCGAAAGGACCGAAGTGACCGACATCTTCAGTGAACTCAAAGCCCGCGGGCTCGTCTCGGTGTCAACCGATGAGGCCGCCCTCCAGAAAGCTCTGGAGACGGAGTCGCTGACCTATTATGTCGGTTTCGATCCGACCGCGCCGAGCCTGCACATGGGCAACCTCGTGCAGCTGCTCACCGCCGCGCGCCTGCAGCAGGCCGGGCACAACCCGCTCGCTCTCGTCGGTGGCGCCACCGGCCTCATCGGCGACCCGCGGATGTCGGGGGAGCGGACGCTCAACCCGCGCGAGGTCGTCGAGGAGTGGGTGGCGAAGATCCGCGCCCAGGTCGAGAAGTTCCTCGACTTCGAAGGCCCCCACGCCGCGCAGATCGTCAACAACCTCGACTGGACCTCGCAGTTCTCCGCCATCGACTTCCTCCGTGACGTGGGCAAGCATTTCCCGGTCAACCGGATGCTGGCGAAGGAGTCCGTCGCCGCGCGACTGAAAAACGAGAGCGGCCTGTCCTTCACCGAATTCTCCTACCAGGTGCTCCAGGGCAACGACTATCTCGAGCTCTACCGCCGCTACGGCTGCACCCTGCAGACCGGCGGCTCCGATCAGTGGGGCAACCTCACCTCGGGAGTCGACCTCATCCGCCGCGTCGAGCAGACCTCGGTCCACGCCCTGGCCACCCCGCTGATCACGAAAGCCGACGGCACGAAGTTCGGCAAGACCGAATCCGGCACCGTATGGCTCGATTCGAGCCTGACCAGCGCCTACGCGTTCAGCCAGTTCTGGCTCAACGCCGACGACCGCGACGTGGTGAAGTACCTCAAGGTGTTCTCTCTGCGGTCGCTCGAGGAGATCGAGGCCATCGCGGATGAGTTCGCCGCTGCCCCGCACACCCGCGTGGCGCAGAAGGCCCTCGCCGAGGATGTCACCACCCTCGTCCACGGACGCCAGGCCTACGAGCAGGCCATCGCCGCCGCCTCCGCCCTCTTCGGCGGGGGAGAGCTCACCGGCCTCGACGCCTCCACCTTGGGCGCCGCCACCGCCGAGCTCCCGCGCGGTGAAGTGAGCACCGGGCAGCTCTCCGCAGGGGTGCCCGTGGTCGATGCCTTCGTCACCTCCGGCATCGTCAAGTCGAAGGGCGAGGCACGTCGCGCCATCAAGGACGGCGGAGCCTACGTCAACAACGTCAAGGTCACCGCCGAGGACCAGAGCCTCACCCCCGCCGAGGTGCTCCCCACCGAAGCAGGGGGAGTGGTCCTCCTGCGCCGGGGAAAGAAGACCCTCGGCGCCGTTGACATCGTCAGCTGAGCTCCACCTCCACCGACGACACCGTGTCCTGCGAACGCTGCAGGGCACGGTGTCGTCGTCTCCGCACATCGCGTCGAGTGCGAGCCGAGCGTTGGATGACTGCCGAATCCGTCAGCGTACAAACTAAGACGTTGTTATGCCGTCATACAAGGTATCTGATTGTGAAAGTCGCCAGTTCGTGACCACGAGACTATGGGAGAGGCCGGCACGATAATTGCGGCAGGCCCCATGGCGTTCAACGCCCACCGTGGACCAGACTGGAATGACGGATCCGACGAAACGAGGAGAATATGCGAACACTGCTCAACATCATCTGGTTCATCTTCAGCGGGCTCTGGCTCGCCCTGGGATACTGGGCCGCAGGCATCATCTGCTGCATCCTCATAGTCACCATCCCCTGGGGTATCGCATCGTTCCGGATCGGCAACTACGCTCTGTGGCCATTCGGCCGTGAGGTCATCGAGACACGCCCTGCCGGCATTGTGACGACCATGGGCAACATCATCTGGCTCGTCGTCGCCGGAGTCTGGCTGGCCATCGGGCACGTGGTCACATCGATTCCCCTGTTCGTGTCGATCATCGGCATTCCGCTCGGCTGGGCGAACATCAAACTCATCCCCGTCTCCCTCATGCCCCTGGGCAAGGAGATCGTCAACAGCGACTCCCTCATGCCCGGATACCGCGGAGCACGCGCCTAAGAACTCTGCTGCTCGAGCTCTTCGAGCGAGATCCTGCCTTTGCGCACGCCCCAGAGCACACGTCTGGTGCGGACCACCCTCGGCAGAGAGATGATGAGCAGTCCGCCGAGCATGTTGAACACAATGACGATGCCGAACCACTGCAGGAACTGAAGGATCGAGATGTCCGCTCCGGCGAACATCGCGGCGAAGATGACAATCGCGTTGATCGCCCCGTGCAGCATCCCGAATCCGATGACGAGCAGACCGGTGATCATGCACACGATCGCCGACACGACATCGTTCTTCGTGCCCTGCTGCATTCGCGTGGCGAGGGTGATCGTGGCTCCGGCGAGCAGGGACAGGGCGATCATGACGCTCAGCGAGGACTGATCGACATAGCCTGCCGCCATGTCCGTGAGCACCGAATGGTAATCGGGCAGGCCGACGACGATGAGCCAGGCGAAGGCCGCACCTCCCAGCAGGTTGGTCACCAGCGTGACCACCCAGAGCCGCACGACCTGAAGCCAGTTCGCCTGCCCGGCGATGACGGCATTGAGCGGCAGCAGGAATTCCTCGGTGAACAGCTCGGAATGCGCGAGCTTGAGCGCGAGCAGTCCGACGCCGAAGGCCATGCCGGCGAGGATCGCCGAACCCGTGGCCTGTTTGACGAGGATCATCGCGAGGATTCCGAGTCCGACATCGACGCCGCCGAAGAAACCGGTGACGATGAGCTCCGGCCACTTCCGGTTCAGGCGCTTGGCGCCTTCGGTGACTGTGGCGGTCGCTTCGTTGATGAGCTCGTCCTCGAGGTCGAGGTCGTTCCTGCCGAGGCGTTCGCGCTGCTCCTTCTGAGTCATTGCCTCAGTGTAGGAGCCGTGTCCGGTCGAACTCCTGGGATTCGACTGCGACCTCTCCGTGCATTCGGAGGGCGGAACTGCCCTCCGGGAGGCGCGGTGACCGTTGTCACAGCCGACGAACCGGTTTCGAGTTGCGTGGGGGTGTTGGCCTGGTCTAGAGTTATATCTCGTTGCCCCGCGGAAACGAGGTCCACAGGACAGGGTTTCC
>NZ_JADBHF010000024.1:0-1383 GCF_017808105.1 Brevibacterium renqingii
TTGAGTGAGTGATCGGTGTATTAGTACCAGTCAACTCCACACATTACTGTGCTTCCATACCCGGCCTATCAACCCCATCATCTATAGGACACCTCACCCCGCTTCAACACGGGTTGGAAATCTCATCTCGGAGCAGGCTTCCCGCTTAGATGCTTTCAGCGGTTATCCATCCCGAACGTAGCCAACCAGCCATGCTCCTGGCGGAACAACTGGCACACCAGAGGTTCGTCCGTCCCGGTCCTCTCGTACTAAGGACAGACCTCCACAAATTTCCTACGCACGCAGCGGATAGGGACCGAACTGTCTCACGACGTTCTAAACCCAGCTCGCGTACCGCTTTAATGGGCGAACAGCCCAACCCTTGGGACCGACTCCAGCCCCAGGATGCGACGAGCCGACATCGAGGTGCCAAACCATGCCGTCGATATGGACTCTTGGGCAAGATCAGCCTGTTATCCCCGAGGTACCTTTTATCCGTTGAGCGACCACGCTTCCACAAGCCATGGCCGGGTCACTAGTCCCAGCTTTCGCTCCTGCTCGACACGTCCGTCTCACAGTCAAGCTCCCTTGTGCACTTACACTCGACACCTGATTGCCAACCAGGCTGAGGGAACCTTTGGGCGCCTCCGTTACTCTTTAGGAGGCAACCGCCCCAGTTAAACTACCCATCAGGCACTGTCCCTGAACCCGATCAGGGTCCGAAGTTAAGGAATCCACTATGGTCAGAGTGGTATTTCACCGAGCGACTCCACCCCAACTAGCGTCAGGGCTTCCCAGTCTTCCACCTATCCTACACAAACCACACCGAATCCCAATACCAAACTATAGTGAAGGTCTCGGGGTCTTTCCGTCCTGCTGCGCGTAACGAGCATCTTTACTCGTAATGCAATTTCGCCGAGTTCGTGGTTGAGACAGCAGAGAAGTCGTTACGCCATTCGTGCAGGTCGGAACTTACCCGACAAGGAATTTCGCTACCTTAGGATGGTTATAGTTACCACCGCCGTTTACTGGGGCTTAAATTCTCCGCTTCACAGAACGAATCCTGTTAACGGGTCCTCTTAACCTTCCAGCACCGGGCAGGCGTCAGTCCGTATACATCGACTTACATCTTCGCACGGACCTGTGTTTTTAATAAACAGTCGCTTCTCTCTGGCCTCTGCGACCACCACCAGCACATCCCACAGCAAAGTGTGGTTCACCGGGATGGTCCCCCTTCTCCCGAAGTTACGGGGGCATTTTGCCGAGTTCCTTAACCACGATTCTCTCGATCACCTGAGTATTCTCTACTCGACCACCTGTGTCGGTTATAGGGTACGGGCAACACACACCCTCACGTCGATGCTTTTCTCGGCAGCAGAGGATCACCAGATCACCCCACCACAG
>NZ_JADBHF010000024.1:1478-3025 GCF_017808105.1 Brevibacterium renqingii
GGGGACGGATTTACCTACCCCCACGTGCTACAACCTTAGACCGTGACTACCATCGCACGGCCTGGCTACCTTTCTGCGTCACACCTCACGCTTACCGACTCCACACTCAGGTCCCACCCGCAACACCAAACACCAGGACCGAAGTCCCAGCGGGCGCATTGAATGGTTAGTCTCATGTGTTTTGGTACTGTCGGTTGTGTGTCGGTACCAGAATATCAACTGGTTGTCCATCGACTACGCCTGTCGGCCTCGCCTTAGGTCCCGACTTACCCAGGGCGGATTAGCCTAGCCCTGGAACCCTTGGTCATCCGGTGGACGGGTTTCTCACCCGTCTTTCGCTACTCATGCCTGCATTCTCACTCGAACCGCTTCCACCACTCGTTCACACGGTGACTTCACCAGCGACTCGACGCTCCCCTACCCAACACCACACCATTACGGTACCTGTAGTGCTGCCACAACTTCGGCGGTGTACTTAGCCCCGCTACATTATCGGCGCTCAATCACTTGACCAGTGAGCTATTACGCACTCTTTCAAGGATGGCTGCTTCTAAGCCAACCTCCTGGTTGTCTTCGCAACTGAACATCCTTTCCCACTGAGCACACGCTTAGGGGCCTTAGTTGATGGTCTGGGCTGTTTCCCTCTCGACAATGAAGCTTATCCCCCACTGTCTCACTGCCACGCTGAACCTTGACTGGCATTCGGAGTTTAGTTGACGTCAGTAACCCGGTGGGGCCCATCAGCCATCCAGTAGCTCTACCTCCAGCAAGAACCACGCAACGCTGCACCTAAATGCATTTCGGGGAGAACCAGCTATCACAGAGTTTGATTGGCCTTTCACCCCTAACCACAGGTCATCCCCTCCATTTTCAACTGAAGTGGGTGCGGGCCTCCACGCGCTCTTACACACGCTTCACCCTGCCCATGGCTAGATCACTCCGCTTCGGGTCTAGGACACGCGACTGACAACGCCCTCTTCGGACTCGCTTTCGCTACGACTACCCCACAACGGGTTAACCTCGCCACGCACCGCTAACTCGCAGGCTCATTCTTCAAAAGGCACGCCATCACAGCCATCACGATGCTGCTCTGACGGATTGTAAGCACATGGTTTCAGGTACTCTTTCACTCCCCTCCCGGGGTACTTTTCACCATTCCCTCACGGTACTGTTCCGCTATCGGTCATCAGGAAGTATTTAGCCTTACCAGGTGGTCCTGGCAGATTCACACGAAATTCCACGAGTTCCGTGCTACTCGGGCACACGCACACTGCAATCATGCTCATGTTTCGCCTACGGGACTCTCACCCACTCCGGTCCTGTTTCCCACCAGGTTCGACTACACAAACACCACCACAGACCAGTCATGCTGAACCGGACCATGCACACCCCACAACACCATCACAGCAACACCAGCACGCTTGACACTGAAATGGTTTAGGCTCATCCGGTTTCGCTCGCCACTACTACCGGAATCATTGTTATTTTCTCTTCCTGCGGGTACTGAGATGTTTCACTTCCCCGCGTTCCCCCCACACACCCTATAC
>NZ_JADBHF010000024.1:3121-5213 GCF_017808105.1 Brevibacterium renqingii
TGACGCGTGTGTGCGAAAAAATCACACTCAAAGATGATTACAAGAAAAATCACATTACATAACAACACTTACGTGTTGTTGATGCTCGCGTCCACTATACGATTCTCAAACCACTACCAAACACCACCAGCGACCACGCAACCACCCGGCTGCCGGCCCCTGACAGGTTGGTCCTGTTGGTTGAAACCACACCCAACACTGTTGGGGTTTGTGATTCCAGGACCCAATAACGTGTTCGTCCTAGCCCATCCGAATACCCACCATCGTCGAGGCACTAACCCCAACAACGCTGAGCAGACGAGCGACAGTTGTGATGTTCCACCCTTGAGCACCCACGACGGGACACGATCGGCCCCCTACCGTGGGGTTCTAATGTGTGCTCCTTAGAAAGGAGGTGATCCAGCCGCACCTTCCGGTACGGCTACCTTGTTACGACTTAGTCCCAATCACCAGTCCCACCTTAGACGGCCCCCTCCCACAAAGGGGTTGGGCCACCGGCTTCGGGTGTTACCGACTTTCGTGACTTGACGGGCGGTGTGTACAAGGCCCGGGAACGTATTCACCGCAGCGTTGCTGATCTGCGATTACTAGCGACTCCGACTTCACGTAGTCGAATTGCAGACTACGATCCGAACTGAGACCGGCTTTAAGGGATTCGCTCACCCTCACGGGCTCGCCTCTCTCTGTACCGGCCATTGTAGCATGCGTGAAGCCCAAGACATAAAGGGCATGATGATTTGACGTCATCCCCACCTTCCTCCGAGTTGACCCCGGCAGTCTCCTATGAGTTCCCACCATCACGTGCTGGCAACATAGAACGAGGGTTGCGCTCGTTGCGGGACTTAACCCAACATCTCACGACACGAGCTGACGACAACCATGCACCACCTGTACACCAGCTCCGAAGAGAAGAACTGTTTCCAGAACGATCCAGTGTATGTCAAGCCTTGGTAAGGTTCTTCGCGTTGCATCGAATTAATCCGCATGCTCCGCCGCTTGTGCGGGCCCCCGTCAATTCCTTTGAGTTTTAGCCTTGCGACCGTACTCCCCAGGCGGGGCACTTAATGCGTTAGCTACGGCGCGGAGAACGTGGAATGTCCCCCACACCTAGTGCCCAACGTTTACGGCATGGACTACCAGGGTATCTAATCCTGTTCGCTCCCCATGCTTTCGCTCCTCAGTGTCAGTTACAGCCCAGAGTCCCGCCTTCGCCACCGGTGTTCCTCCTGATATCTGCGCATTTCACCGCTACACCAGGAATTCCAGACTCCCCTACTGCACTCTAGTCAGCCCGTACCCACTGCACGCGCAACGTTAAGCGTTGCGTTTCCACAGCAGACGTGACCAACCACCTACGAGCTCTTTACGCCCAATAATTCCGGACAACGCTCGTACCCTACGTATTACCGCGGCTGCTGGCACGTAGTTAGCCGGTACTTCTTCTGCAGGTACCGTCACCCGAAGGCTTCTTCCCTGCTGAAAGCGGTTTACAACCCGAAGGCCGTCATCCCGCACGCTGCGTCGCTGCATCAGGGTTTCCCCCATTGTGCAATATTCCCCACTGCTGCCTCCCGTAGGAGTCTGGGCCGTGTCTCAGTCCCAGTGTGGCCGGTCGCCCTCTCAGGCCGGCTACCCGTCGTCGCCTTGGTAGGCCATTACCCCACCAACAAGCTGATAGGCCGCGAGCCCATCCCCGATCGAAAAAACTTTCCACCACAAAACATGCGTTTCGTGGTCATATCCGGTATTAGACCCGGTTTCCCAGGCTTATCCCGAAATCAGGGGCAGGTTACTCACGTGTTACTCACCCGTTCGCCACTCATCCACCCCCAGCAAGCTGAGGGCTTCAGCGTTCGACTTGCATGTGTTAAGCACGCAGCCAGCGTTCGTCCTGAGCCAGGATCAAACTCTCCATAAAAAATTTATGTTACGAATGAATCCCAGCAAGACAGCCAACCCGACCACGGGGGTGGTCGAAGCCGGCCAATGATTGTCTCACCAGAAAATAAATGTTCTGGCATCACAAACTTGTTCAAACAAACACGCTATTGGATTCTCAAACCACAAACACACACCCATCACCGAAACCCGA
>NZ_JADBHF010000025.1 GCF_017808105.1 Brevibacterium renqingii
GTGTAGATCTTTGGCATGACTTCTATCCTTCCTGGAATTTATCCAGTCGTGAAGTCAACCAAACCTTCAGCAGTCCCATCCATTCAGAATGAACCTCGGTCGGCGGTCGGTAGCCGATCGCTGAATGCAACCTGGACTAGTTGTACCAAGCCACCCACTTCGATGTCTCCGCCATCACCTCAATCAATCCCGACCACACCTTCCGGTCGATGAGCTCTGCCTTGTAGACCGAGTTCAGCGCCTCAGCCATGGCGTTATCGTACGAGTCTCCACGCGACCCCACCGACGCCACGACCTCTGACTCTGCGAGGGTCTCCCCATAGCGAATCGACCGGAATTGCACCCCGCGATCCGAGTGGTGGACGAGCCCGGAGACGTCTTCGCCGGCCCGGTATTTCGCAGCCAGAGCCATCGTCAGAGCGTCCCTGGCCAGAGACTCCCGCATATGGTTCGTCACCTGCCAGCCGACGATCTCCCGGTGGAAGACATCGAGGATGAACGTCGTGTACACCCACCCAGCTTGCGTGGGCACATAGGTGATGTCCGCGACCCACAAACAGTTGGGTGCCGGTGCTGCGAACTCACGTTCGACGAGATCATCCGGGCACTCCTCAGCACGTGCTGAGGCCGTCTTCGGACGCTTCCGCTTCCGCCGGATTCCGTCGATGCCTAACTGGCGCATCAACCGCTCTACCGTGCACCGAGCAACAGGGCCGAACCGGTCGGCGTACTCGCGGTTGATCGCCCTCCACATCTTCCGCACCCCGTAGCAGGAGTAGTTCGCCTCATAGACATCCTGGATGACCGCCATCAGTGCCTGGTCCCGACGAGCCCGGTCTGATGGTTGACGCTTCTTGTAGGCGTAATACGAGCTCACAGCAATCCGTGCCGCAGTCCCGGACAGGGCGCGCACGATTGGCTCGACTCCGAACTCGTGACGATTATCGTCGATGAAGGCGACGGTCACTTCGATGGGCGGTCGAGCTCCGCCGCGAAGAAAGCCGACGCTCTCTTCAGAATCTCGTTGGCCCGCTTCGCTTCAGCCAACTCAGCCCGCAGCCGACGGTTCTCCACTTCCAAGTCGACCGACTCGGCCGGGGTGGCTTTGCCGGAATCCTTGTGCTTACGTACCCAGACTCGCAGGGTTTCTTTACTCAGGCCGAGCTCGTTCGCGACACGGGTGATCGCTCCGTTCGCGGTGTCCGGATCGGCCTGGGCATGGATGACGAGCTCGACGGCACGAGCCTTGAGTTCGTCGGTGTATTTCACTGGCAAGAGAGAATCTCCTTCTTCCAATCTCCCTGCCTCTATTATCCCCGGGGCGATTCACGGCGATATGGAACTGTCGCCCGTGCGGGAATCAGACTATTCGGAGCTCGCTGAGATCGCACGTGGCGGCGTGCGTCGAGACGATGTCCAGGCCTTCGTCGTCGATTGGGACAGCGGCAGTGATGAACAGATAGCGAGGTCGATCGCTCAATACCAGTGGTCGACACGGGCAAATTTCGACGTCGACGATTGGACGATCGAGTTCACAGTCCGGGTGGGCGGTCGTGCGGTCGGTATTCAGGGCGTCAACGGCCGACACTTCTCCAGGACTCACACGGTTTCGACTGGGTCGTGGCTTGCCCGCTCTGAACAGGGTCATGGATACGGAACGCAGATGAGGTGGGCGATCGTCATAGCCTTTGCCGACCATTGTGGTGCGTCGACTTTCGAGACGGCATATGTCGAGGGCAACGAAGCCAGCCGACGTGTATCAGAGAAGGTCGGATACTCTCCAAACGGCAGCCACACTATCGTCGCTCAAAACGGAGAGGCAAGGCTTGAGCACAAACTGACCCTTGACTCGGTCGACATTGCACGACCCGACGAGGCGGTCCAGGTCGAAGGCGCGGCCGCATTTCGTCGGTTCTTGGGCCTCGAGTCAGCCTGACAACGCCAGCGCCCAGCTCATGCACAACTGGTTCGATTCGAAGATAGGCCGGTGCTGCTGCTCGACAGATTGGCCGTCCGCAACACCGACGACCATTTACGCAATCATGGATTCCTCCGCTCCCCGGCCGGGCGGGCACTCAGTCCTGTGTTTGCCGTCAATCCCGAACCGGATCTTGCTGTCGAGCTTCAGACAGCGATCATTGGTGTCGCCGAGGCCGAGGCGCTGCTCGAATTCGCGCCTCTGCGCCACATCACGACCCCAGAGGCGCGAGCCATACTTTTTGAAGTTGTCGGGCAGTCGGACAGTGGCGAGAGACTGCGGTCTCCCTGCCCGTCCCCGGACACGAGCTGGAGACCGTCGGCGAAGCCATCGAAACGCAACCGGAGAGGATCCGAGCGGTGCTCGGATGAGCCGGCATTCTCCGCCTCGCCTGCCGGGCGTCGTTGCTGGACTGAAAGCGGGACCGGAGGCCCAGGGGCCTCGGCGTGCAGCCGACGGTGACGGCTGTGCGGGTCTGCTTCAAGTCTTTGGCGGGTGTGTGGTGGGTGTCACGTGGTTGAGGTGGGGTTTGGATTTGCGTGGGGGTGTTGGCCTGGTCTAGAGTTATATCTC
>NZ_JADBHF010000026.1 GCF_017808105.1 Brevibacterium renqingii
CCTGACTTGCACAAGTAGGTGAGGTTTTCGTGGTCGCCGAACATATCGCGCCTGGTCAGGAGGTTGCGCGTCTGGAATTTGGGTAACTAAATTGGCCCGTATCATGGGGGAATGAGCCCTTTCGTGCGCAAGGTGCCCACCGCGTCGGGCGCCACTGCCGTGCAGATCGCTGATAAGACCGGCGGGACGTACCGCATCGTCGAGCACCTCGGGTCCGCCCATACGCCCGAAGACCTCGCCGCTCTCGTCGAGGCTGGCAAAGCCAAACTGCGTGACCCTGGACAGGCCACGCTCGACTTCGACACCGCGGACAAACCGCGGGTGTCATCAGCAGTCGTGAAGTCCAGCAGATCCGGGCTGCTCATCGACACGATCCGCAGCGTGTACGAAAGGCTCGGGTTCGATGTCGTCGATGATGAAGCGTTCTTCCAGCTCGTTGTTGCCAGGCTGGTTGAGCCGACGTCGAAGTCTGACAGTGTCAGAGTCCTCGACGAGCTCGGTGCCGAGGTGGTCCACCGCAACACGTTCCTCAACTGCTTAGTACGGGCCAATGAACGCGACTACCGGGCCCAGATCGCTGAGAAATGCTTCGCTCACAGTGTCGCCACCACCGGCATCAGTCTGCTGCTGTATGACGTCACGACCCTCTACTTCGAGGCTGAGAAGGAAGACGCGCTGCGTCAGGTCGGGTACTCGAAAGAACGCCGCGTCGACCCGCAGATCGTTGTGGGACTCCTCGTCGACCGGACCGGGTTCCCACTCGAGATCGGCTGCTTCGAGGGATCGAAAGCAGAGACTCACACGATCATTCCCGTGATCAAAGCCTTCCAAGACCGGCACCAGGTCACGGACATGGTCGTCGCCGCTGATGCGGGGATGTTGTCGGCGAAGAATCTCAAGGAACTCGATGATGCTGGGCTGCGGTTTATTGTCGGGTCGAGGCAGACGAAAGCCCCACATGATCTGGCGACCCATTTTCGGTGGAATGGCGAATACACCGACGATGGGCAGATCATCGACACGATCACCCCGAAGGGTGTGAAGCGACTCAATCCGGATCGGGTGAAGAAGAGAAGGGAACCCGTCTGGTCAGCTGAGGAGCATCCGGATGCGTGGCGGGTGGTGTGGCAATACCGGCGTAAGCGTGCGATGCGTGATGAGCAGACCTTGAACCTGCAGCGTAATCGGGCATTGGCGATCATCGATGGGGAGAAGCCGGCGAAGAAGGCCCGGTTTGTGAAGGTCACGGATGAGGAGAAAGCCTTCGATGAGAAGGCTTACGAGCGGGCGATGAAGCTGACTGGGTTCAAAGGCTATGTCACGAACATTCCCGTCGGGACCATGTCGGCTGTCGAGGTGATCGGCAGCTATCACGACTTGTGGCATGTCGAGCAGTCTTTCCGGATGTCGAAAACAGACTTGAGGGCCAGGCCGATCTTTCACCGGAGAAGGGATGCGATCGAGGCGCACTTGACGGTCGTGTTCACCGCGCTGGCCGTGTCGAGGTTCATGCAGGACGCGACCGGGACGTCGTTGAAGAAGATCATCACATCGTTGCGGCCACTGCGGGAGTTCACCGGCCGAGTGGGTGGCCAGGAAATCACGTTTACTCCAGAGGTGCCGAAGGCCGTCGAGAACATGCTTAAGGCACTGGAAAAGTCGTAAACCCGGCCTTCAGCGGTGGGTAACTAAAGTTGTGCAACTCAGG
>NZ_JADBHF010000027.1 GCF_017808105.1 Brevibacterium renqingii
GGGTTATAGGCCAAAATGTGTGTACAGGATAGCCTGCTTGCCCAGTAGCCAGTAGGGCAAGACCGGGTTGAACATGCTCTGCAACCATGTTCAGTGCCCAATCCCAGAAATCACCCCATATGTGGTGTATGTGCAAACAAGCTCGTCAAGAACGGCAAAACCAGTGCCGGACGCACCAGATGGCGGTGCAAACACTGCGGCTCCTCAGCAATTCAGACGCGCACCGATTCAGCGAAGAAGGCAGACTTCACTAGCTTCATCGCATGGCTGACCAGCACGCAGCCACGAGGCGATTTCGCTACCAGCCCGCGCACCTTCACCCGAAAGATCCAATGGTGCTGGACCGTGACCCCCAGGGTGGCTCCGACAGGCGAAGTCCATGACCAAATCATGCTCGACGGCACCTACTTCAACGGCTGGTGCGTGCTGATCGCCTACACCGGCACCCACGTCATCGACTGGCAATGGTGCGACCAGGAGAAGAACGCGTCCTGGACAGCTCTCATCCGCCGCATTCCTGCCCCTGTTGCGGCGATCGTCGATGGCAACGGACCATTGACGACAACGATCAAGCGACTCTGGCCAACCACCCGCATCCAACGGTGTCACTTCCACATCCGACAGGCCGCGCATCGGTACCTGACCAGGCGGCCCGTCTTGCCGGCGAACAAGGAACTCCTCGGCCTGTTCAAGCTGCTGTCGAAGGTCACCAGCCTCGACGAGGCTGCGAGGTGGATGGCCGCGTTCACCTCCTGGGAAGCACAGTGGGAATCGTTCCTCAAACACCGCACCCAGGTGCGGCCAGGAACACTGCGACCAGCACACGTGAAGCCGGGACAGCACTGGTGGTACACGCATATCAGGACCCGTCGAGCCCACAACCTGCTGGCAGGGCTAATCCGTGACAACCACCTGTTCACGTGGCTCGAACTAGCCGAAGACGGCTACACGATCGCGAAGACCACGAACCCATTAGAGGGCAGCCCGAACAAAGCGATCAAGGACTTCCTGCGAGCCCATCGAGGACTCGACATCGACCATGCCCGCCGTGGAGTCGACTGGCTGTTGTATCTACGTACCGAGGCACCCAAAGACCCGTGGTCTTTCGTTACTCCACGAGCATGGACACAATCGCGCAGCGTCCCGAAGGCGGTGAAACCCGAGACGGGCCGCAAGGAGACGAATCTTCTCTACGGGACGGGATTCAGTGTCGAAGATGGCAATGGGATCCAGAAGGGCTGGGGCGGCAGATCCCAGTGAAGACCAGCATCGACACGCCCTGCCCATACACACATTTTGGCCTATAACCC
>NZ_JADBHF010000028.1 GCF_017808105.1 Brevibacterium renqingii
GGGACTGATGCAAGGATCGGTGACAATCGGAGTGTCACGCTGCGACTGCAGGTGACTCAATCATTGCTTCGTACTCCACCGGCGTCAAACGACCCAACCGGGCTTGCCGCCGACGTCGGTGATACGTCCGCTCGATCCAGGTCACGATCGCGCTCCTCAGCTGATCCCTGGTGGCCCACCGGCGACGGTCGAGGACATTCTTCTGCAACAGAGCGAAGAACGACTCCATAGCCGCGTTATCGCCAGCCGCGCCGACGCGGCCCATCGACCCGATAATGCCGTGGCGTTCCAATGCGCGGGTGAACTTCTTCGACCGGAATTGGCTGCCGCGATCCGAGTGCGTCACGCACCCGGCCACGTCACCAGCCCTGCGGGCCACAGCCATCTCAAGAGCGTCTACGGCTAAGCGCGCCTTCATTCGGGCCCCGATCGAGTAGCCGACGATCCGCGAGGAGTAGACATCCTTGATCGCGCACATGTACAGCTTGCCCTCATCGGTCCAGTGTTCGGTTATGTCGGTCAACCACAGCTCGTTGACGGCCGTGGCACGGAACTCGTGCTGAACCCGCCCATCGGCGTCGGTAACGACACACAGGTCGTCGTGAACAGGTGGGCCGGGCTTCTTCCCATTCTTGGCCCGGGCCTTGCCGAAGGCCGAGAACCAGGCATTATCCGAGCACAACCGCCATGCGGTGCGTACCGCCATGGGCTCGCCGGCGGCCTCAGCTTCGTCGGCGAGGTACCGGTACCCGAACTCAGGGTCGTCCCGGTGGGCGTCGAAGAGGGCGTTGGCCCGATACGCCTCATTCACCTCGGCTTCAGGGACAGGGGCGGCCAGCCATCGGTAGTAGGGCTGGCGGGAGAGCTTGAGAACCCGGCACGACACCGCCACGGGGATCCCGTCGACGGCGAGCTCTCTCACGAGCGGGTAGAGCCTTTTGACGGCAGATTCGCCTGCGACAGATACGCCGCGGCACGGCGCAGGACCTCGTTCTCCTGTTCCAGCAGACGCGTGCGCCGCCGCAACTCGCGCAGTTCGGCCGATTCGTCCGTGGTCTTGCCTGGCTTGTTGCCGGCATCGATCTCGGCCTGACGGATCCATTTCGTCAGGGTGCCTTCATGGATTCCGAAGTCCTTGGCGATCTGGGCGATCGTGGTCTTCTCGTCGCGGTTCAAGGCGACGCGGATGACGTCGTCGCGGAACTCTTTCGGGTAGGGCTGTGGCATGGTGTCTATCCTTCCAGGCTTGCCTGTGAACAAGCCAGATCAGATGTCACCAAACCTTGCATCAGTCCC
>NZ_JADBHF010000029.1 GCF_017808105.1 Brevibacterium renqingii
GGGACTGCTGAAGGTTTGGTTGACTTCACGACTGGATAAATTCCAGGAAGGATAGAAGTCATGCCAAAGATCTACACCGATGAGTTCAAGCAATCAGCGCTCGAGCTCTTGGACGATGGAATGACCCAGAAGCAGGTGTGTGCCGACCTCGGTATCTCGAAGTCAGCTCTCCAGGCCTGGGTGCGTGACTCGCGGCTACGCGAGCACGGACTCGAGCCCTCCCGTGATGTCGAGGAGTCACGCGCCCAGGCGGCAGCGCTGAAACGCATTCGCGAGCTCGAGCGTGAGAACAAGATCCTCCGCGAGGCCGCAGCGTACCTCTCGCAAGCGAACTTGAAGCTCGGTGGCCATCACCCAAAATGATGTACCCGCTGGTCCTTGACCTTGCTGCCACCGGGGTGCCGGTGGCAGTGACCTGTCGGGTGCTCGGCTTTACCAAGCAGGGGTTCTACAAGTGGTGCGCTCATCCGGTCTCAGCTCGGGACTGGGACGAGGCACATCTGATCAATGCCGCCTACGACGTTCATACGGACGATCCTGAGTTCGGGCACCGGTTCATCGCCGATGAACTCCACGCCGCGGGTCTGCAGACGTCAGAGCGTCGTGTGTGGCGATTGTGCTCGCAGCAGCAGTTGTTCTCGCACACGATCAAACGAGCCCGGAAACACGGCAAGAAGCCCGGCCCGCCAGTGTGTGACGACCTCGTCGAACGCGACTTCACTGCCAAGGCAATCAACGAGTTGTGGCTGACCGACGTTACCGAACACCACACCAGTGAGGGCAAGCTGTACATGTGCGCGGTCAAGGACGTGTTCAGCAACAGAATCATCGGCTATGCCATCGATTCGAGGATGAAATCTCGCCTGGCTGTGGCGGCGATTGATGATGCTGTGGCCCGTCGTGGCGGGTCTGGAATGATTGCCGGGTGTGTCGTTCACTCGGATCGCGGCTCGCAATTTCGTTCTCGGAAGTTCCAGCAGGCTCTACGGCATTACGGGCTCGTCGGATCGATGGGTCGGGTCGGTGCTGCTGGTGATAATGCGGCGATGGAATCGTTCTTCGCCGTGTTGCAGAAGAACGTCCTCGATCGGGGCCGTTGGGACACGCGAGCGAGGTTGCGCACAGCGATCGTCCACTGGGTCGAGCGGACCTATCACCGGAAGCGTCGACAGCGACGTTTGGGTAAACTGACCCCGGTTGAATACGAGCTTGTTCACCAAAAGGCCGTCGCCCTGGCGGCATAAACCCAGGAGTCAACCAAACCTTCAGCAGTCCC
>NZ_JADBHF010000002.1 GCF_017808105.1 Brevibacterium renqingii
GTTCGCGATGGTCAAGACCGGGGCCTTCTACGAGGCGAAGACCCCAGCTGCTGCTTGACAATGAATGTAACGGGCGGACACAGCGCTCCTGCTCAGTGGTAACGTGCCCAGCACACGCCGACCATGCGTCAGGCATGGTTTCGGGCCGAGGCGGTCCGACTCAGTTGAGCGACGCGGAGAGGGTGCGACAGCGCACCCGATGACAGTCGGGAGGTTGAGACACATGAGCGAGTTCTCGCACGACGAGAAGATCCCTACCCCGGACGGCATCGACATGAGCAAGATGCCGCCGGAGGACAAACGCACTCTCAAGCGGGCCATCGGAGGGTCCGCGCTGGGCAACGCCGTCGAATGGTTCGACTACGGCGTGTACTCATACGTATCGGTCTACATCGCCAATGCGTTCTTCCCCGGCGAATGGGGCATCGCTCTCACTTTCGCCTTCCTCGCCCTGTCCTTCGTCTTCCGGCCCCTGGGCGGATTCGTCCTCGGACCCCTGGGCGACAAGATCGGACGCCAGCACGTCATGGTCCTCACGATCATCATGATGACGATCCCGACGACGCTGATCGGCGTCCTGCCCACCTATGCCACCCTCGGCGCATTCGCCCCGATCCTGTTGCTCCTGTGCCGGATGGTCCAGGGCTTCTCCACGGGCGGGGAGTACGGCGGCGCGGCCGTGTACATGGCGGAATCGGCACCGGACAAGAGGCGCGGCTTCTGCGGCTCCTTCCTCGAACTCGGCACCGTCGCCGGGACCGCCTCGGCGGCCCTGGTCTGCACCATCCTCCTCGTGCTCGTCGGCAGCGATGGGATGGACGCCGGCTGGTGGCGCCTGCCGTTCCTCCTCACCCTGCCGCTGGGCGCGATCGCACTGTGGCTGCGGCTGAAGCTCGACGAACCGGAGGCCTTCTCCGAAGCGACCTCACGGCAGAAGACGGCGAAGAAGCCGTTCCGGGAGCTGTTCCGCGGATACTCGAAGCAGATCGCCATGCTCATGGCCTTCGTCGTGCTGCTCAACATCGGCCAGTACATGGTGCTGACGTACATGCCGACCTATCTGGCCGAGACGCTGGGTCATTCGGAGATCGAGAGCAACTTCATGCTCATCGGCCTGCTCGCGGCGATGATGATCGTCATCACTCCGCTGGGACGACTGACGGACTCTATCGGCCGCAAGCCGGTGCTCTACACCTCGGCGATCGGATTCATCCTCCTCTCCGTGCCCGCGTTCATGCTCATGCACGCCGAGGCAGCCGGATGGCAGATCCTGGGCCTGGGCATCATCGCCCTGCTCCAGGTGATGCTCCAGTCCTGCGTCTCCGCGACCCTGCCGGCGATCTTCCCCACGCAGGTGCGCTTCTCCGGCTTCGCCATCGGCTACAACATCTCCACGGCGATCTTCGGCGGCACGACCGCGGCGGTGAACACCTTCGTCATCAAACAGACGGGATTCGATCTCTTCCCGGCCTTCTATCTGGTCGCGGCCGGCATCATCGGCCTCATCGGCATCCACTTCTTCAATGAGACCGCCGGACGGCCGATCAACGGCGACACTCCCCCGGGCTCCGAAGACGAAGAACTCGCGGAGATGGGCTACGAGCTCATCGGATTCAACGACAGCCCCGAGGAAGATGCAGCTGCCGGGAAGGACACAGCCTCCTGAGAGCAGCGGCCACTCGCGGCGATTTGTCGCAGGCACCGCTTCCCGTCGGATTTCCGCGACCGGGCCTTGTCCGCCTCCACCTGCGGGGTTAGATTTGACGGACGTCGACAACGCTGTCTGGAGGCTGCCCTATGGCACACTCGCTGCACCTCACCGTCGACGGCCAGGAGCACAAACTGGCCGTGGATCCCCGAACCACTCTTCTCGATGCACTGCGGGACCGGCTGGGGGTGATGTCCGCGAAGAAGGGCTGCGACCACGGCCAATGCGGCGCCTGCACCGTCCTCGTCGACGGTCGCCGGCTCAATTCCTGCCTGGCGCTGGCCCTGACCCATGACGGCAGCGAGGTCACGACCTCCGATGGTCTGGCACCGGCCGGCGAGCTCTCCACCCTCCATCGGACGTTCCTCGCCCAGGATGCGTTCCAGTGCGGCTACTGCACACCCGGCCAAGTGTGCTCGGCCGCCGGCATGCTCCAGGAAGCGGCCGAAGACGCACCCAGCGTGGTCACCGAGGACCTCGAGGGGCCGATCGAGCTCTCCGATGCGGAGATCCGCGAGCGGATGAGCGGCAACCTGTGCCGGTGCGGAGCCTATGTCAACATCGTCGCAGCCGTGAGCCAAGCCGCCGAGGAGTCACGATGAGACCCTTCGACTATGAACGCGCCACCGACACCGCCGGTGCCGTCGCCACCCTGACCGAACGACCGGATGCGGTGTTCCTCGCCGGCGGGACCAACCTCGTCGACCATCTCAAGCTCGGCGTCGCCGAGCCGCGACTCGTCGTCGACATCAACCGACTCGACCTGACCGAGATCGACGAACTCGACGACGAGGGGCTGCGGATCGGAGCGATGGTGCGCAACAGCGACGCCGCCGCCGACCCGCGAATCCGGCGCCGCTATCCGATGCTCTCGCGAGCGCTGCTCTCCGGCGCCTCCGGCCAGCTGCGCAATGCCGCCACCATGGGCGGGAACCTGCTGCAGCGCACCAGGTGCGTGTACTTCCAGGACACCTCCACCCCGTGCAACAAGCGCGAACCCGACTCCGGCTGCTCGGCGATCGGCGGGTACACCCGCTATCACGCGATCCTCGGCGCCTCACCGGAGTGCGTGGCCACCCATCCCTCGGACATGGCAGTGGCGCTGGCCGCCCTCGATGCCACGGTCGTCGTCCTCGGGGCAGCCGGTGAGCGGCGGATACCCGTCGCCGAGCTCCACCGACTGCCCGGCGATCATCCCGAGCAGGACACGGTCCTCGACCACGGGGACCTCATCACCGCACTCGAACTGCCTCCGCCACGTCCCGGACGCTCGACGTACCGGAAGATCCGCGACCGCGCCTCCTACGCCTTCGCCCTGGTCTCCGTCGCAGCCACCGTCGACGTCGACACCTCGGGACCGACACCTGTCATCCGCGAGGCCGCGATCGCCCTCGGCGGCATCGCCCACAAACCGTGGCGCGCCCGTGCCGCCGAGGCGGTCCTGCGCGGCGCGGAACCGAACGAGGAGACGTTCCTGGCCGCGGCCGACGCCGAGCTCGAGGCCGCCGAACCCCTGGAGGGCAATCGCTTCAAGGTGCCGATGACCCGCGGGGCGATCGCCACGGTCCTCAGCGAGCTCACCGGAACCGACGAGCCTGAGACGACCACGGAGGACACCCATGAGTGACCTGCTGCCGACCACATCCATCGGCACCCACCAGGTGCGCCTCGACGGTCCGGACAAGGTGCGCGGCCGCGCCCCCTACGCCTACGAGCACCCCCTCGACGATCCCCTCTACCTCTATCCCCTGCAGGCGGAGATCGCACGCGGACGGGCAGCGCACATCGACACCTCCGCCGCCGAGGCGGCCGACGGAGTCGTCCACGTGCTCACCCATACCAATGCTCCTGACCTGGAGGACACCGAGGACGGGGAACTGGCGATCCTGCGCTCGGCGGAGATCGGGTTCCGCGGACAGTACCTCGGCGCCGTCATCGCCACCACCCCGGAACAGGCCCGCTATGCCGCCGGCCTCGTCGACATCGGCTACGAGCAGGAGGAGCATGACGTCGAGCTGCGGGAGGACCATCCCGCCTCCCGCGAACCGGAGTCCGGCAGCGGGGACGTCTTCGCCGGCGATTTCGATGCCGCCTTCGCCGAGGCGGCCGTGAGCATCGACGAGCGCTACAGCACTCCGATGGAGCACAACAACCCCATGGAGCCGCACACGACCGTCGCCCGCTGGGACGGCAGCGAGCTGACCCTGTGGACCTCGACGCAAGGGGCACATCCGGCCCGATCGACACTGGCGCCGATCCTCGGCCTGGATCCCGACCGGATCCGCATCATCTCCCCGCACGTCGGCGGCGGCTTCGGATCCAAGGGCGTGCCCCACGCCGATATGATGCTCGCCGCACTCGCCGCGATCGCAGCGCCGGGACGTCCCGTGAAATATGCCGTGTCGCGGCAGCAGATGTTCTCGATCACCGGCTACCGGGCACCGACTCTCCAGCACATCCGCCTCGGTGCACGAGCCGATGGCACGCTCACGGCGTTTGCCTATGATGCGGTGTCGCTGTCCTCGCAGACCAAGGAGTTCCCCGAGGAGGCGACGAAGCCCGGACGCATGATGTACGCCGGCGACAATCGTCGCCTCACCCAGCGAGTCGTGCCCCTCGATGTGCCGGTGCCGTCATGGATGCGCGCCCCCGGAGAGGCTCCCGGCATGGTCGGCCTCGAGATCGCCATGGACGAACTCGCCGTCGCCGCCGGCCTCGACCCGATCGAGCTGCGGGTGCGCAATGAACCGGAGACCGACCCGGACACGGGGCTGCCGTTCAACCGGCGCCGCCTCGTCGACTGCTTGCGCGAGGGCGCGAAGCGTTTCGGTTGGGAGGAGAGGAACCCGCAGCCGCGCACTCGCCGGGAGAACGGGTGGCTCATCGGCATGGGGGTGGCCGCCTCGACGTATCCGGCAGGCCGTCAGCCGGGTTCCGTCGCGCGGATCCGCCGCATGCCTGCCGGCTATGAAGTCGCGATCGGCGCCGCGGATCTCGGCACCGGCACATGGACTGCCCTGTCCCAGGTCGCTGCGGATGCGCTCGATGTCCCCATCGGGCAGGTGGAGCTGCGCATCGGCGACACCGCCCTGCCGAACGCGACCGTCGCCGGCGGCTCGACCGGTCTGGTCAGTTGGAGCGCGGCGGTGTTCGCCGCGACCGAAGCGTTCCGAGCCGAACACGGAACCGACCCGGCCGTCGGCGCCGAGGCGCAGGGTGAGGCCGAGGCGAATCCGGCGGCGGAGAAGTTCGCTCTGCACTCCTTCGGTGCGCACTTCGCCGAGGTCC
The DNA here is from genome assembly GCF_017808105.1 of Brevibacterium renqingii. Taxonomy (GTDB): domain Bacteria; phylum Actinomycetota; class Actinomycetes; order Actinomycetales; family Brevibacteriaceae; genus Brevibacterium; species Brevibacterium renqingii. Next base: position 4,997 of record NZ_JADBHF010000002.1, read on the forward strand.
GCATCCATCCAGCCACGGGAGAGATCCGGCTCGGACGCATGTTCGGGATGTTCTCCGCAGGTCGGATCGTCAACCCGAGCACCGCGCGCTCACAGTTCATCGGCGGCATGACGATGGGCGTGGGAATGGCGCTGCATGAGAAGGGCGAGCTCGATCCGCGGTTCGGTCACGTCGTCAACCACGACCTCGCCGAATACCATGTGCCCGTCAACGCCGACATCGCCCGGATCGAAGCGGAATGGCTCGACGAGGAGGACCCGCATGCCGGCCCGCTCGGCGCTCGCGGCATCGGTGAGATCGGCATCGTCGGGGCGGCTGCGGCGATCGCGAACGCCGCCTTCAACGCCACCGGAGTCCGAATCCGCGATCTGCCGATCTTCGGCGACGCGTTCCTGCCGACGTGAGCGACGAGACCTGGTCGACTCCTCCCGAACGACCCGTCCCCGGTCCCCCGAGAGGACTCGTCCTCGCCGCCGGAGCCGGACGACGCCTCGGCCGAGGGCCGAAGGCACTGCTGGTGCGGGAGGACGGGCTCACCCTGGTGGAGTCGTTGGTCCTCGCCCTGCTCGACGGTGGCTGCCGGGACGTCACAGTCATCACCGGAGCCTGCAGCGAGCAGGTCGCGAGCCTGCTGGCCGGGTGTGACCGCGTGTCCGTCGCGTTCAACCCTGACTGGTCTTCGGGTATGGGTTCCTCGCTGCGCCGCGGCCTGCAGGCGATCGGCCCCGGAATCGACGTCATGGTCACACCTGTGGACCGTCCCGGAATCTGTGCGGCGGAAGTCGCTCGTCTCATCGCCGCCCATCGTCCCCGTGCGATCACCGCTGCGGGCCACTGTGATGCGAACGGGTCGCTGCACCGCGGTCACCCTGTGCTCTTCGACGAGAGCTGGACGAGCCAGGCGGCGGCCGCCGCGCACGGCGACGTCGGTGCCCGCGACCTGCTCGAGACGCACAGAGCTGTCGTCGACCTCGTCGACTGCTCCGACCTCGACGACGGGGCCGATGTCGATGTGCCCAAGGACCTGCACAGGCTGACAGTCGTCAGTTCTCGCGATTAGCTCTGGGTTGTCGGGAACAACTCGGCCGGAGGCGCCCTGAAGTGCTGTGAGCAGAGTCGGGTCTCAAAGAAGGCTCTGCATAAAGCTGCTGAAGCCTCCCTCCGCGCGTCCCTCCAGACGGGCCGAGGTGAGAACCCGGCAGGTATCGGTGCGTCTCACGTTTCCCCCGGCGGCGAGCACTGCAGCAACGGTTGCGGCATCTTCGCCGAGTGGCAGCTGAGGCATGCCGCCGATGATGTTGAGATACGAGCCTCGAATGCCCAGGTTCGCGCCGAACACGTGGGGATGGTCCTCAAGTAACGTGTGGTGAGAGTGCCATTTCGCGATCAGCGCTGCCGACCTGGTATCAGGTCGAGGCGACACTGTGCCGACCAGGCAGTCGCTTCCGGCTTCCGCCATGGCAAGATGCGTCGTCAGCCAGTGGGTGGGAACTCTGCTGTCCGCATCGGTGAACGCAATCCATGTCAGGTCGAAGTTGACATCACGATCAGCTTCAGCCATCTGCTTGAAGTGATTCCAGGCGAAATTCCGGGCACTGCCCACGTTCTTGAACGACGTCTCAAGTATCGTGACTTGTGGATGCTGTTCGGCGAAGTCTGCGACGCGACTCACCGTCTCATCGCTACAGGCGTCGGCCACGACGAGGATTCGAGTGGACGACGGCGCGAGCCCGTCAGGGACCTGAGCACACGCTTGAGCCACCGAGTCGAGACAGCCGAGGATCTCGTCTTGTTCATTGTGAGCCGGGATGACGATGCCCAAGTGCGTGATCACTCAACAGCTTCCGCAGGGAGGAAATCGTCAGTTTTGTCCACCGTCACGATATCGAGACGATACTCGGCCTCGGAGCGAAAATCGGTCCGCAGTCGGGGCCAGTAGTCCAGGCACGCGTCATGGACTTCATCGGCGGTCAGAGGCCAATCTTCGATGTCGCCCTTCCAATGACAGAGAACGAGCACAAAGCGCGATGGGGTTGATTCATCAATGCGCTCCAACGTTCGTTGCAGCTGTGCACGTGTCAGATAGAAGCCGGTCTCTGAGAGGACGACGCAGTCGAAATGCCCTTCGGGCCATTCGTATGGGACAGTGGCGTGCAGGAAGGCTATTTCGGCTGCAGTGGTCGTCTGCAGACGTTTCGCTGTTTTCAGCGCCTCGCAGCTGGCATCGACAGCTGTCACTCTGACGCTGTAAGCGGCAAGCTCTCGAGTCAAAGCGCCGACTGAACAACCGATCTCGAGAATGTGGGAGAACGAGGTCGACGGGAGGTGGGACACAAGGGTCTCGCGTTTGGCGATTTCGTATTCGGACTCCCACACCGTCCACGGATCACTGCGTTCTCTGTGCACATCATCGAACACCGCCGCCGCAGTGGACGCATCATTGATCGGTCTGCCTATTCCCTCCTGACCATAGCCGGCCGATGCCTCACCGGATCTGAAATCCGTGATCACGAAGGTATCGTGGCTCCGGATGAAGTGTTCCAAATGGGCGCTGGTGAGGATCGCTTCGTCCCCGTGCTGATCCGACAGCGCTTCGGTCTGCGACGGGTAACACGCGAGCAGAGCATTTCGATCAAGACCTTGAGGGTCAGGTAAGACTGCCCAGGCCTGCCAGCGAGGGTCTGTGGGAACAGCCCAGTGCCAGAACCAGATGGGATATTCGAGCACTACGGCATGATGTGATCGCCCGATGTCCAGCGCCGCGGCACCCACCGCCTCGTGGTCACAGTGCCCATCCCGGCTGTAAGGCGCAACGAGTGTCACCGGCCCATGTGATCGTGCGATCTCCTGTCGGATCACGTCTCTGATCTGGTTTGAATATTCGGGCAGCTGACCGTCGGGCAGATCGAGAAAACGACTGGAGTGCGCCTTGTCGAAGGTGCTCAGCGCACGATCGAACTCCTCCAGACGGATGCTTTTGAGCTGATCGCCGGTATACGTCGGCGACTCAGGGTGCGATTTCTCGCCTGCGCTGAAGAGTAGGACTTTCAGCTGGCAGCTCCACTCATCGGCACGTGCGAGCAGCGCAGCGGCTCCCAACGCTTCATCATCTGGGTGTGCGGCAAGGACGATGATGGTTCCGCCTTTGGCGATTGTGCTCTCTGGAACCGCCGGAAGATCAAGGGCACCCGCCTGCACCCAGGCAGCTTCTCTGGTGCTGCGGTCTTGGTGGCTAAACCTCATCGACATCTGACTCTGCACAGATGTTCTCGCCCAAAGCAGCTTCGTCCCGAGGCCCGTGATGCTGACTGAGGTAAACGGTGAGATCAGCGTCAGCTTTGGCAAATGCCGCATCACTCGTCAGAACCGCGGGACCGGCCAGCTCCCGGCTCAGAAGCTGGATCCGTTGGGCACTGCGGTATATGTTGTTGCGAACTCTCAGAGCCAGTCTCCACGCGTGTTCTCGCGAGAACTTCTCATCCCCATCCGCTGCAGCAGCAGTTTGCGCCAACATGGTGCGGACCGCGAAGATCTCAGCATCAAGCTGCCCGAGCTGCATCTCTCCCATCGGCGAGCGCCCAGCCCTGTTCAGGTGGGTTTGGGCTGCACGCCGGGCCAGTCCCAATGCTCCACCGAACCAGCAGGCTGCCACGCGAATCCCACCCCAAGCGAAAGAGGGGCGGTCAAGGTACCAATTCGGGGGGCCGACACTCGTCGCGGGTGCTCGGTCGAAGACGACTGAGCCGCTCGGGATTTCTCTGAGACCCAGACTCGGCCAAGCACCTGTCTGCGGTCGTACACGAGGGTGCCGAAGATTCACCGCGTAGGCTCGGTTCCCGTCGCTGCCGCTGGCGATGACGATCGCGTCGGTGAGTTCCGCGGCCAAAGAGCACCACGCTTTCGTGCCGGTGAGGAGGTTCTCCGCACCGGCATCGACCACGTTCACGCGATGTGTGGGCAGGTCAGCCGCGTATACGCCCCAGGCCGAATCGGGGTCAGGTGTTTCGTGTCCGGCCTCGGCCAGGATGCCCAGAGCGTCGACGTGGGGTTCGAGCATACGAGCGACGCCGATGTCGATCGCAGCCAGTTGAAGCAGCCTTTCCCATTGATCGATCTGAGGTGAACACCCTGTGAGCTGCAGAAGACGGGCAAGGGCGGTGATCTTGTCGACAGCGGACGCACTGCTCGTAACGACCTCGGAGAGATCATCCGTGAAGTCTGGAGTTTCCCACCACGGTTCGAACGGTGTGGGGATGATCCGAGACGAGGTTGAGTCGAACAGGGTTTCCATTTCACGTCCTTCAAGCAGAACATCTTGTCGAAACTCGGTGTGTAGTGAACACGCAGGAGGCAGTCGGAGGTGATGGCTCTGAACACGCTTATATCTCAGGTGGGTGCAGATACCCGATTTCAGCCGGCTCTTCCACATCACCCCAATGTGCAGACTAGCGGCATGCTTGGCAGATCTCAGTCAACTGCTCTCCACCGTGTCGTCGGCATCTGTGCTGTTGTCTGTATAGACTCGTTGCCGCATCCGCTGACCATGAGTCACTTTCTGCACGTCGGCATCAGTGTCGAAACTGGCACCGATGCCGCCGGCGACCACACCCATGGCTGCGCTGAGCCATGCGATATCGAGGTAGTTGGTGAACGACGCCTCTTGCTGAATCTGTTGGGTCATAAATGCCGGATCGATAACGACGAGGCCGCCCAGGAGAATGAGGACGACCAATATCGCGTAGAGAGCGATCACAGTGATCAGCAGTGTGAGGACGGTGGAGAGGTTGTAGTACATGACCACCGTGGCCAGACGTTCGTTGACCGGTCGATCCCAGAGTTTGTGACTGGCGATCAACCAGGCGACCATCACCAGGACAGCGAGCGCGCCGATCGAGAGCAGCCGGAGGGTGGACAGGTAGGTCGACATCTGCCAGATCGAACTGTAGAAGATGCCGAAAGCTCCGGTTGCCGAGGCTGCCGCGAGGGCTCCTGAGAGCTTCGGAGCCGTGCGCCAGGGTTCGTTGGCAATCGTCATCCCCATAATCAGCCGTGGGCCTCCGGTGATGGTGTGGGCATGCAAGGACTGATGGCTGGAGTCTTCGTTGTTCGACCAGTTCGACCATCCGAGCAGAAATTTGCGCGTCGTGGCTTCGGGGTCCCACGGAACCAACTTGTTCACCGAGCTCATCATGACTTTGATGATGCGGCGCTTGGTGGCCAACGCGCCGAGTGTGGGGCATGAGACGACCGCAAGGTTGCGGTCCGAGTAGACTTCGGCGATCAGAGGGTCGCCCTGGGTGTGCCGGGGGATCTCTGTGAGGATGAGGATGATGTTGACGTCGGGGTAATCAGCGCGGAGATCTTCGACTGCGTCTAGAGCCAGCTCGCGCTCGGGCGTCAGATAGACCGTGTCGGTGCGAGTGTACAGCGTCGTTGTGACCCCATACGCCTCACGCAGATATCGCTCTAACGAGGAGTGGATGGAAGCCGCTCGCCTGCTGGGCAGACCTGGGTCGGCTACGACCAGCACTTGAAGAGCCTGGGATGAGGTGGTGGGCATAAAGTCCTCCGCTACTCGACCAGCGAGTTGTATAGAAGATTGTTCTGGTTCCGAAGTCTAGTGAGCGTAATCACTATGGGGTAGTCCTACACGTCGGCTTCGCTGTCTGAAGCTTTATCGCCAGCGCAGCCGCGGACAACTGCTTCGGACTGGTCGGCGAGCGGTCCCCCTGAATTGAGGTGACCAAGACAGAGTGAGCAGCGACATACGCGGTGTCGAATTCTGCTGTGTCACAATGGTCTCCATGGTCCCCGGCACTGTGCACGAACTGTCCGAGCATGATCGGTTGATCCTCGACTTCGAGAAGACTGCGTCTACTTCGGCGGGGCGACACGAGTTGTGCCAGCGAATCGAACTTCCAGCAGAGAGGTACGCCATCGTGCTCGAGGGGATCGTGGATACGGACGCCGCATACGGTTACGCCCCGGACGTTGTGGAGCGGGTGAGGCGGTTGCGGGCGGAACGGTTCGCATTCGAACGCCGGCAAGGCCGATGGAAGAATCACAGCAACTTCCCCCTATAGCCCGAAATGCCGCCATCAGATCAGCGCGGCTTCTCACCCGTCTTCATCATCAACCTCTACAACGATGGATTGATCGGCAACATCGCCCACATCTGCTTCGCGAATTGCGCCCATGCGAGGCTCAGTGTCTTCGTTACCGTCATCGTCGATATGCGCTGCAACGTCGATGAGCTGTTCGCTCCAGTCCGGCTCAGGAACCTCGACGCCGGGCTGCGCTTCATTCGTCATCATTGCATCCTCCTCAATTCGTACCGAAGCGAGGTGTTCTCATCCTGCAGATCGAGAATGATTCCGATGCTAGCGAGATTCGCGCCAACGTCAACCAGTTCGCGCACACGCCGCAGACGAGCAATATCCGCGCGACTGAACCGCCGCGTCCCACCCTCACTCCGAGCAGGAGTCACCAGCCCACGAGCCTCGTATTGCCGCAACGACTGCACCCCGACACCGGTCAACTCCGCAACACGCGAAATCGAGAATAAGCGCCCACCAGACTCTGAAATCGCCATCTCCCCTTCTCTCAAAATTTCTCCTGACTGAGTGTTGACATTCTTATTCGGATCGACTAAATAATATGTCCATCAGATGATGTAGATCATATCATCTGCACGAATCCACTATCCAGCAAAGGAGGTTTCACCAATGATCATGATGCGCACTGACCCATTCCGCGAAGTCGAACGCCTGAGCAGAGAAATCTTCGGAGCCACCGGCACAACTGCCCGCCCTGTGATGATGCCCATGGACGCCTGGCGCGACGGCGATACTTTCCGCGTCGAACTCGACCTGCCAGGAATCGATCCTGACGACATCGACCTCGACGTCGAGAACAACGTCGTCACCGTCAAAGCTGAACGGCCCGCCCCCGACCACGGGGAGTCTTCAGTCGCGGCAGAGCGACCCCGCGGGACCTTCAGCCGACAACTCGTCCTCGGCGACAACCTCGACACCAGCAACATCACGGCGAACTACGACGCCGGTGTGCTCACACTCAGCATCCCGGTAGCGGAATCAGCGAAACCCCGCAAGATCGCCATCAACTCAGGCTCTGCTGAACCGGCAGCCATCAGCGCCTAACCACAACTGGTGGTGTGTTCCCATGCAGACGTGTGCACCAGACGTCCAGCTGGGTATCGATGCTGCGTTCTGGGCGATCGTTTTCAGCGACCGCGAACTGCGGGACCTCGACACGAGTCACCACACAGGTGATGGACCGCAGGCCGTGAGTCACTGCAGGTGCCGGGTCGTCAGGCACTCCGAATCGTGGCAGCTGTTCCGGTCGCCCGGCCTCTCAGCAACCCAGGTCATCGCCCACCGAATCCTCGCTTGTCAGCGCCCTCCTCCCCGGCTCAAAGGCGCTGACTTCATCGTTGAAAGGAGGTGAGACGTTTCCACACCCAGGTTGAGCTATGCAGCCGTGTGGTCGCGCCCGCAAGTCTTTCTACCAGTGTGCTCGACGCAAGATGCGCGGCAGTGACGTCACAATGACGATGAAATGATGCGGGCCCGCCCACGGCTTCCCCTTCTGGCCCCGGGGCATCCCCCGGGGCCAGACCATGTTCGGTTGAGATGAGAGATGAGGAGAACATGTTCGTCAGCTTCTTGGAGAAACTGTTGATTGTCTGGCCCTGGCACGCTCGAGCACTCGCTCGCGCACTTATCGGCAAGACTGCCACAGTCCGCCAACGCCCATGACTGAGCGATCATCGCATGTGAATGCTTCCTAGCGCTCGTCATGAGTTGCAGTCCTGAAGGTGAGGTCGTATCGCACGCCAGGGGCAGGCACTACGAGGAACAACAGAATGCTATGACTGACATATCGAAGTCGAATGCGAAGATGCAGCCAGCGACTGGCGACTCCTTTCGCCTCAGCGAAGAGGCGAATCTTCCCGTTCGTCGCTGAGGGGAACGACCTGTCGGCGGCCACCGCGTACAGCGAGGATCTCTGCGAGGATCGACACAGCCACCTCGGCGGGGGTGAATGTCTCCAGATGGAGGCCGATCGGGGAATGCAACCGTGCCAGTGCCGGGCCCTCCACCCCCGCTTCGCGCAACGCGGAGCGGCGGTCGCGGTCACTGCGCCGCGAGCCCATCGCCCCGACGTAGGCCACGTCGAGGTCGAGTGCGACGGCCAGGGTGGGGATGTCGACCTTCGGGTCGTGGCTGAGGACGCAGATCATGCTCCGGGTGTCGAACTCACCGGTGGCGGCCGCTTCATTAAGGAATCGGTGCGGCCAGGCCCGGACCACCTCGGCGCCGGGAACCGATATCTGGTCGGCGAAGGACGGACGGGGGTCGCACACGGTAATGCGCAGTCCCAAGGGTCTGGCCGCTTCGACGAGGGCGAGACTGAAGGCGTTGGCTCCGACGACCAGCAGATGGGCCGGCTCGATGCGGGTCTCGACAAAGAGCTCGATCGGCTCGCTGCCGCCCTCCGGGGGCGCAAGGCGGATGCTGCCGGTGCGGCCGCCGCGGATAAAGGCCCCGACGCGCTGCGCGGCGGTCTCCACCACAGCTTCGGGCACCAGAGGATCGAGGCTGACAGCCAGAGCGTCGGTGCTCGGTCCGGAGACCTCGCCGCCAGCGGCACCGCAGACGGCTGCCGCTGGGGTATGGGCGTCGTCGGACGGCAGCCGCAGCATCACGGCGACCGGCTCGCTCTCCGCTCGCAGCCCGGAGCAGCCAGCGCGGAAGGGCTGGATGAGCACGTCGATACGACCACCGCACATGAGCCCGACGGCAAAGGCATCCTCGTCGCTGTAGCCGAAACCCTGCACCGAGGCGTCGCCGGTGGCGAGGGCGTCCTGACACGCCTCGAGCACGGCTCCTTCGACGCATCCGCCGGTGAGGGAGCCGACGATTCGGCCCGCGGCATCGACGAGCATCGAGGTGCCTGCCGGGAGCGGCACTGACCCTTCGGTTTCGATGATCGTCGCAACGGCGACGTCCTGCGGCTCCTCCGAGTCGAAGAGCCGTGACACGGCGATGGGAAGGATATCGAGCATGGGCCGAGGCTATACCGTCAGGAACGTCCCCGACAGACCCTTGACGCGAACGGAGTCTTCGGGCAGTTCGCAGATCAGACAGACACGATGGGTGCCGTCGGCTTCGTGTCCTCTCTGCGGGTAGGCCATCTCTTTCAGGCCGCCCTGAAAATGATCGCGATGGCAACGCGCATGAGGACAGGTGCCAAGAGTGCGGTAAGCCCGATTCACAGCCACGGGCGCATCGGCACCAGAGCACGCTCGGCGAGCTTGGTCAGCCGATGCCGGTTGAGCCATCCTGATCCGAGCTCGACGCAGTGCGAGGAGTCGCTTTCGAACACCTTCTCCATCTCACCTGCGAACGACCGGTCGATGACCTCGACGTTGGTCTCATAGTTGTAGGACAGCGATAGGCGGTCGATGTTCGCCGTGCCCACGGTCGACCATTCGCCGTCGACCGTGGCGACTTTCGAATGGATCATGCTCGCGGTGTAGAGCAGGACCGTGACCTTCGAATTGATCATCTCCTCGAAGAATCCCCTGGAGAGCCAGTCCCCGAGGATGTGGTTCGACTCCTGCGGCACCATGACCCGCACGTCCACGCCGCGCTCGGCAGCTTCGATGAGGGAGCGCAGCAGCTGCTGGTCGGGGATGAAGTAAGGAGTCGTCAGCCAGATCCGCTTCCGCGCCCGTGCGAAGGCGTTGAGATACATATTGCGGATCGGATAGACGAGGTGGATCGGCAGATTCGCCGAGACCCGCAGCTGCGATTCCCAGGCCTCGGGAGGGACCCAGGAGATCTGCTCATCCGAGTCGTGGAACTCGTTCCACACCTGCGCGATGGTCTGTCGCAGCCCCCAGGCGCCGGGTCCGACCGAGCGCAGATGGGTGTCACGCCAGTGACTGGCGTAGAGGGAGCCGATGTTGAACCCGCCGACGAAGGCCACATCATCGTCGATGACGAGGATCTTCGAATGGTTGAACCCGGAATGGCGCAGCGGCCCTCTCCAGAACCTGCGTGCGATGGTCGGCAGGCGCAGCACGTGGATCCGATCGGAGAGCTGATGGTAGAAGGAGATGGGCGTGGCCAGGTTGGCGAAGCCGTCGTAGATGAGGTGGATCTCCACGCCGCGGGCGGATGCCGCGTTGAAGGCGTCGATGAATCTCTGCCCCATCTCGTCGTTCTTCCAGATGAACGTCTCCATGAGGATCGACTCCTGCGCGGATCCGATCGCTTCGAGCATGTCCTCATAGAGGGTGGCGCCGTCGGTGTAGATATTGAGCTCTGACTGCTCGACCTTCGAGCTGAAGGTGCCCGGACGCGGCGCTGCCCGCGACTTCCGCCCCCTCTGCTGGACCAGATCGATGGCCATCGAGGCGGCGATCGTCGCGGGCACTGCGCCGACGAGGCCGGCGGCCGCCCACGGCGCGATTCTGCCCAGGCGGCCGAAGCGGCGGAGGGCTGAGATTCTCAGAGCAGACATTCCCTCACTCTATCCGTCCCAGCCCGTCCGCCTTCATCAGGTGAAGATGCTCACTCCACCGGGGCCGACGAGGCAGCCGACGACGATGAGCACGATGCCCCAGAGGAGCTGCTTGCGGAAGATGGCGAAGATCCCTGAGATGACGAGGATCGCTGCGATGATCCAGAGAATGGCAGCCATGGTGTCTCCTTTGTTCGGTGTTTCAGTGGTTGTCAGAACTGTGGTCCGGTCCTCATGGGAACCGGATCAGTCGACGGTGACTTTCTTGGATTCGACGTTGACGGTGACCTCGGTCTCCGATCCCTTGTCGTCGAAGTCGAACTGGTACTCGCGCTGACCGTCGTCGTATTCGAGCTTCCAGCCGGCCAGACGTCCCTCTCCCTTCTTCTTCGCGAGGTCGTACGCCTCGTCGTAGCTCATCGGGGAATTCAGGTCGATCGCCTTCTCCTTGTCATCGCTGTCCTCGGACTCATCACGGATGACCTTGCCGGTTGCGGCGTCGATGACGACCTTGTGGTCGGTGCTGCCGTCCTTGATCTTGACGTCGTACTCCCACTTGCCGTCCTCGCTGTCGTAGTCGAGTTCGATGGCGTGGAGGGTGCCGTCCTTCGCCTTGACCTTGTCCTGTCCGATCTTCACGGCATCGGCCGCCGTCGTCTTCGGCATGGTCTTGCTCAGGTCCGCGTCCTCGGGAAGCTTCGCTTCGGAGTCCTCGGAGGACTCGGAGGACTCGGAGGAGGCTGAGGGCTCGGATGATTCAGAGCCCTGGGATTCGCTCGGCGCAGATTCCTCTCCAGCCTGCGACTCCGTGGGTGACTGGGTCGCCGATCCCTCTTCCGTATCGCTGGAGCAACCCGACAGCGCCAGCCCGAGACCGAGCGCGCTGCCGACTGCGATCTTCGTCATTCGGTTCGTCTTCATTTCGCCAACCTAACACCGAAGCGCAGCCTTGGGAGGGGGTCGACGGTGACTCAGCTGATGGGACCGGGAGCCGCCGCCGAATGTTCCCGGTTCACACTCGCACATCCTCGGCGTCGATATCGGAGCGCAGCCCCCGCCACACCGGATGACGCAGGCGTCCGGCCTCAGTGAGGCCCGAGGAGCGGACTTCTCCGACGAGGCTGGGGCGCACCCAGTGCGCATCACGCGCTTCGGTGGCGGGCACCTTGAGCGGCGCGGTCTTGCGCGACAGGCGGTCGAGCTGGGAGCGCAGGCTGCGCAGCGCTTCGTCGTCGAAGCCCGTGCCGACCCGCCCCATGTAGACGAGCCCGTCGTCGTCATGGGCGGCCAGCAGCAGGGAGGCGAAGCTGCCGGCGCGTTCACCGCTTCCGGTCCGCCAGCCGACGATGATGACATCGCGGGTCGAAGCGTGCTTGAGCTTCTCCCACGTGCGTGTGCGCTTGCCCGGCAGGTAGATGCTGTCGATGCGCTTCGCCATCACTCCTTCGAGCTGGAGCTCACGGCTGGATTCGAACGCCGCATCGACGCTTCCTTCGAAGGCCTCGGGCACATAGACGTGCTCGCCTTCGGTGACGAGTTCGAACAGGCGTTCGCGGCGTTCGGTGTAGGGGCTGCGCAGGAGCGACGAGCCGTCGGCGTGGAGGACGTCGAAGACCATGAGATACACGGGAGTGCGCTGACGCTCTCGTTCGACGTCGCGCTCATGGGTGAGCCCCATCCTGCGTTGGAGCCGCCCGAAGTCCGGTCTGCTCCCCCGCCCCAGCGCGACGATCTCCCCGTCGAGCACGCAGTCAGCGTCGACACAGTCGGCGAGTTCGGCCAGTTCGGGGTAGGTGGCGGTCATATCGTGGCCGTTGCGGCTGGTCAGCGCGACGCTTCCCGGGTTGTCCCCGTCGGCGGCCTGCACAGCCGCCAGCGCGCGGATGCCGTCCCACTTCATCTCAAAGGCCCACTCCTCGGCCTCCCGACGGACCGAGGAGATGTCGCCGATGCTCGCGAGCATCGGCGACAGGTCCGTGGGCAGAGACTCCCGCTTCTTCGAGCCTCCGTCGGCGTCGGCTTCGCGTTCGGGCTTGCCCTTGCGGGGCTGCTTCTTCGCCTCGTTGGCCGATGCCCGCTTCGTCTTCTTCGTCTTCGCGGACTTCGGGGGTTCCTCCATGAGGTGGATCATCCAGTTCTTCTCGGGCTCCTTGTTCGGCCCGTGTCCACCGGTGTTGAACAGCGCGAATCGGCGCACCCCGCCGAGGCCGCCGTCCTCGCGTCCATGGAGGACGGCGATGATCCCCTTGCCCTCTCGCCACTTCTCGAGTTCGAAGGTTCCGGAGTCCCAGATCTCGACCTCACCGGCTCCGTACTCCCCCTTCGGGATCGTGCCTTCGAAGCTGCCGTATTCCAGCGGGTGGTCCTCGGTCTGGACGGCCAGGTGGTTCTTGCCCGGATCGGTCGGCGGCCCCTTCGGCAGGGCCCAGGAGACCAGCACACCATCGTGTTCGAGCCGGAAGTCCCAATGCAGCCGTCTGGCGTGGTGCTCCTGGATGACGAAGGACAGCTCGTCCCCGCTCGTTCCCTGCTGGGCCGGCACCGGTTCGCTCGTGCGCTTCGGGTCCCGTTTGGATCGGTAGACCTCCAGTCGGTCGCGCACGACCTCCTGCGATTCCTCGGACACCGGCGCCGAGGCGGTTCCTCCGGTCGCCTCGGCGAGGGGTTCGAGGAGGTCCCCGTCATCGTCGACGCGGTCGAGGACCTCCTCGAAGCGCAGATGGTCGACGGAGGCAGGGTCATCGAATTCGTCCCAGCTGCGCGGGGCCGCCACCGTCGGGGTGAAGCGTCCGCGCAGGGAATACGGAGCCACCGTGGTCTTGGCCGCAGAGTTCTGCGACCAGTCGATGAGCACCTTGTTCTCCCGCAGAGTCTTCTTCATCGCCGAGACGATGAGGTCCTTGTGGTCCGATTCGAGGCTGCGAGCGAGCTCATGGGCGACATCGGAGATCTGCTGCGAACTCGTCGAACCATCGAGTGGGGCGTAGAGGTGGATGCCCTTGGATCCGCTGGTCACCGGATACACTTCGAGCTTCATGCCCTCGAGCAGCTCACGCACCAGCTGAGCCACTTCGATGCAGTCGGCCAGCTCACGGCCCGGGCCGGGGTCGAGATCGAAGACCATCCGATCCGGATACCTGCTCTCGGAGTCGATGGTGCCGGGATCCTTCGCCCCCGGGGCCTCGCTCCACTGCGGAACGTGGATCTCGAGGGAAGCCATCTGCATGAGATAGGTCAGCGTCGCCAGATCGTTGACCAGCGGATAGCGCTTCGATCCCGAGGAATGCTTGATCGAGCGTGAGGGGATCCATGACGGCGCGGAGTCGGGAAGGTTCTTCTCGAAGAACACCTGCCCCGGGTCATCGGGAGTGCCGACACCGTCGACCCAGCGTTTGCGCGTTGCGATCCGGTTCCGGGCATGCCTGATGAGTTGCGGCGCGATCCTGGCACAGTAGTCGAGGATCTCACCTTTGGTTGTGCCGGTCTCGGGATAGAACACCTTGTCGAGATTGCTCAGCGTCAGCCGGTGGCCGTCTACAGTGACCTTCTGCTCGTGGCGCGCCACGGGCACCTCCTCCTGTGCGCGATGCGCACGGTCCCTCTGCCCACAGTGTCTGCTTTCACCGTACTCGGCAATGACTGCGCGCAACAGGGGTGATGGGAGCGCCCGGGCGGGCCGTATTCTCAACCCGCCCGGACTTCGTCATGGTGGGATCCCGGGCTTCCACCTGACGCCGTCTCCCACCGTCACGCATCAATGGTCCTCGTGTCATATTCAGCGCTGAATAGCCCTCGCAATGCGGCCTACTCCTGCGTAGACTGTCCTGAACACCGTCAGAGGGAGACGAACGTCGCTCGGCGAGGAGGCATGATGTCGGACTGCGCACAGGACGGATCACGTCCACAGACCGTACCGATTGTGCGCACGAAGTTCTCATCCGCCGACGAAGCCGAGATCACCGACTTCATCCGGCACATGTACGCCGACAGCCGTCTGGACTTCGGCTCCACCCGCGATCAGGCGCATTTCTCAGCGCTGACTCACGACACCGCTGTCATCGGAGCGGACCGGATCCGCACGTCGATCGACTACCGCGGTTCCTCGGCCCAGGGCTTCGACGACTACCTGTTCTTCACGGTGAATCAGGGCCGGGTCGAGGTGCGCAGTCGGGACACAGGCTCCTCCGGCGATGTCTCGTTCTATCCCCGAGGAGTGCCGATCGGCTTCGACACGAGCCACTTCGATGCGACAGTGCTGCGGCTGCCCGGCGCTCGCATCGAGCAGGTCTCCGAGAGCATAACGGGTCTGCCGGCCGACCAGCTCCGGTTCCATGACGTCAATCCCGTCTCAGCTTCGATGAAGCGCTATTGGAAGTCTCTGATGAACTTCGTCGCCTCCACGCTCATGCAGCCGGACTCGCCTCTGAACTCGCCCCTGCTCGCCGAGGACATGGCGCGCACCGTCGCCACCGCGGCGTTCCACACCTTCCCGAACACGGCGATGACGCGCCAGTACATCCAGGGGCCGGGTGCCATCGGTTCGGCCACCGTCCGGCGGGCCGCAGCCTATATCGAGACATATGCGCATCTGCCGCTGCAGCTGCACGAGATCGCGGCGGCCGCCGGCACCAGCGACCGTGCTCTTCAGGACGGTTTCCGGCGGCACCTCGACTCGACGCCTTTCGCCTATCTGCGACGGGTTCGGCTCGAACGTGCCCGACAGGAGCTGCAGCTTGCGGATCCCACCCGCGGCGACACCGTCTCCGCGGTCGCGAGACGGTGGGGCTTCGCCAACGCCGGCCGCTTCGCCCGCACCTACCGTGCCGCCTATGGGGTGAATCCTGCTCATACCCTGCGGGGCTAGACTTGATCACAGGTTCCCTGTTCGAACATTCCGACTCGACCATGCGCATCAGTTCCGGAGGAGACTTCCCATGCACCGCCCCCACCTCTGCGCCGAAACCGTTGCCTCCTCTCCCGGGGTCGAGGGGCTCAGCAGCAGCGCCCGTCGCATCGCCTCGGCGGGGGCTCAGCACCACAAGCCTCCCGGTCGCCTGCTCACGGCCCTCGTCGACAAGGCAGTCGCCTTCGTCGAGGGAGCGGAGTTCGCCTCGCTCAGCGTCATCACGAAGCGGCGGATGATCGAATCGGTCGCCCCGACCGGTCCTCTGCCGCTGCTCATGGACTGGATGCAGGTTCGGCTCGGAGAAGGACCGAGCCTGGATGCGGTCCATGAGCAGCGGCTCGTGCGGGTCCCGGATCTCAGCGTCGAGGTCCGGTGGCCGGAATTCACCCGCCAAGCCCGACTGGCCGGAGTCGGCAGCATGCTCGTGATCGAACTCTTCGCCGACGACGACGTGCTCGGCGCGCTCAGCCTCTACTCCTCGCAGACGAACGCGTTCACCGCCCGTTCGGAGCGCGTCGGTCTCGACATCAGAACTCAGGCGGAGTCGGACTGCTCCGAGGAGCGCACGAAGGACCAGCTCAAGGACGCGCTCCTGAGCCGAGACACGATCGGTCAGGCCAAAGGCATCCTCATGGAGCGCTTCAAGCTCACCGATGAGGAGGCCTTCCTGCTTCTGACGAAGTCGAGCTCGCTGACGAACCGCAAGCTCCGCGACATCGCGAACGACCTCACCCGCACCGGTGCCCTTCCGGGAATGAAGGAGGCACCGCTCATCCCTGACGAGCGAGGACCCGTCCGTTCTCGACCTTGACATCCCAGGTCGGCTGGTCGACCGAAGCGGGTCCGCGGACCACCGAGCCGTCGGTCAGGGAGAAGGTGCTTCCGTGCCAGGGGCAGCGGACACAGTGGTCCTCGATCTCGCCCTCGTCGAGCGGTCCGCCCGCATGAGTGCAGGTGGCCGAGAGGACGCAGATCGCTCCATCGTCCTTGACGACCATCACGGCCACACCGTCGGCATCCGCACGCAGCGCAGTGTCCTCCTCGACCTCGTCGACTGCGGCGATGTCGCACCACTGCTCATCCGGGCTCTCGAACGCCGTGTGGTTGACGCCGACTCCCTGGACATAGGACAGGTGCCCTCCGAGGTAGCCGCCGACTCCGACCGAGGAGAGTCCGGCGAAGGACAGGAGGACGCCCGTCTTCCGATGCCCCTTGGCCCTGGCGGCCCAGGAGGCCAGTTGGAGGGTGAGACCGATCGAATTCGCCGCCGCGTGGACGAGGCCGACCCGCTGCGGAGGGCCGTGCTCCTCGCTCCAATCGGAGGCTCCGGACAGCGCGGTCGGCACGGCCGCGAGCGCGCCGAGCCCGACAAGCCTCTTCGCAGCGGCGGCGCTGTCCTGCCCGCCGGTGAGGTCGAGCGCGGTGGCCATCGACCAGGCCCCGATGGGAATGTCGGTGAGCATCGGGTGCAGCTGATGGCCCAGCCACGAGCCCGACAGTGCGTTCTTCACCAGCCTCGGTTCGGTGAGGCTGCGCACGCCCTTGGCCAGCGGTTCGGAGAACTGGTCGAGGGCGCGCCCCGATTCGATCATCTCCATGATCGCGTTGAGAACCTTCATCGCCGTTTCCTCTCCGTCGTGTTCGCAGCATGGTGGTCGAGCGCCTCGTTCGCAGCTTCCGGGCCCGCGCTTCCCGCTTGGTAGTCACGCAGGGGGACGGATTCCGAATCGAAGGAGTCGAGGATCTCCTCGACGATGCGCCAGCCCTCCTCGGCGGCGTCTCCGCGCACGCTGAAGGTCGGGTCTCCGTCGAGGATGCCCCGCAGCACTCCCCCATAGGGTTCGAGCCCCGGCTCCTCCACTTCGGCGGTCGCCGTCTTCGTCGTCAGACCTCGCTGATCGGAGGGCCCGCCGAGGTTGACGTCGAGTCCGAATCGCTCATCGTCGAGGCTGATGCGCAGAACATTGGCCGCCAGCGCGTCCTGTCCGCCGAAACGGCTGTAGGAGTGGGGCGGGCGGCGGAACGTCACCGCGATCTCCTGCCGTGGGTGGCCGATCCCCTTTCCCGAACGCAGGGTGACCGGCACGCCGCTCCACCGCCATGTGTCGACTTCGACGGTCACCTGCGCGAAGGTCTCCGTTGCGTTGTCGGGATCGACGCCTTCCTCGTCCGTGTAGTCAGGGAGGCTGCGACCGTCGATGTCACCGGCCGTATAGCGTCCGCGGACGATCGCCGTGGCCGGGTCGTCGTTCCAGAGCTTCGTCGACCGCAGCACATGTGCCGTCAGCGCCGGCAGTTCGACGTGGTCGAAGGTCGATGGCGGATCCATCATCACCAGCCCCATCACCTGGAGCAGATGGGATTGGATCATGTCCCGGAACGCCCCTGCCCGGTCGTAGTAGGCCGCGCGCCCTTCCAGACCCAGGCTCTCATCGAAGACGATCTCGATGGATTCGACGTTGTCACGGTTGAGCAGCGGTTCGACGACCTGGTTGGCGAAGCGCAGTCCCATGAAGTCGAGGACGGCCGGCAGATTGAGGAAGTGGTCGACCCGGAAGGTCTGCTCCTCGGGCACGAGGCGTCCGACGGCGGCGTTGAGCTCCTTGGCGGAGGCGAGATCGTAGCCGATCGGCTTCTCCAGAGCCAGCAGCAGATCCTCGGGCAGGTCGACATCGGCCATCGCTTTCAGGGCCTTCATCGTGATCTGCGGAGGCAGGGCGAAGTACAGACAGGCCGGAGTGTCGATCTGCGAGAGCAGATCTGCCAGGGCATCTCCGTCGGTGACGTCGCACTGGACGTAGCTGGAGTTCTCACGGGCGTAATCGACTGCCGGACCGCTCGCTTCGACCGAGTCGAAGGCATCGGCGACGATCTGTCGGAAGTCGACATCGGATGTCTGTGAGGAGCCGATGACGGAGATGCGTCTGTCGGGCGAAGCCGTCAGCAGCGATCCGAGGCCGGGCAGCAGGAGCCGAGAGGCGAGGTCACCCGAGGCTCCCAGGACTACGAGATTCTTCATGGCATCCATGTCCGGGACACTACGCCCGAATCTCCGTTTCGGGGACCCCCCTTAAATTCCTCTCCGATATCTGTTTCACTGACGAGATGGGTACTGATCGTCGCAATTCCAATCGGACGCCGCTCGAGGACTACGCATTGCTCTCGGACATGCGCACTGGTGCGCTCCTGTCCCGCGAGGGCAGCATCGATTGGCTGTGCTGCCCTCGGTTCGACTCCCCCTCGGTCTTCTCGGCCCTGCTCGGGGACGCTGACGACGGCCGCTGGCTGCTGACGGCCCGGAACGGGAAAGTCGTCGACCGCAGCTACCGGGATCGCAGCTTCATCGTCGAGACCATCTGGGAGACCGACTCCGGCAAGGTGCGGATCACCGACCTCCTCCCCTCGCAACTGGATACCCAGGTGATGGAGCGCGACGAGCGCACCCGCGTGATCAGACGCGCCGAATGCATCGAGGGCACCGTGACCATCGAGCACGATCTGCGCATCGTCTTCGACTATGGCCGGACCACACCGTGGACGAGGAAGGTCGGGGCCGAGAGAACCGGAGAGTCGGGACTGCTGTCGATCGCCGGTCCCGATGCGCTCTTCCTCACCGGCCCTCACCTCGACCCGGACAGC
The DNA here is from genome assembly GCF_017808105.1 of Brevibacterium renqingii. Classification (GTDB taxonomy): domain Bacteria; phylum Actinomycetota; class Actinomycetes; order Actinomycetales; family Brevibacteriaceae; genus Brevibacterium; species Brevibacterium renqingii. The sequence continues at coordinate 24,093 of NZ_JADBHF010000002.1, forward strand.
GATGCCCAGAGACGCCGGAACCGTGAACAGACGAACGGCACGCGGACCACAGGGCAGAGCCGGCCCGACGATACGCAGGGCGCGATCTCCTCGGCGCTGGTCGGTGAGTTCGAGATGAGCGAGGGCGACCGTCTCGAATGGATGCTCACCTGGCACCGGTCACATCTCGACGCCCCGGAACCGATCGACACGGAGAAAGCCGTCGAGGACACGCTCGACGACTGGCAGGAGTGGGCATCCCATGTCAAGGTCCGCAACCGCCAGGAAGCGCTCGTCCTCCGTTCGCTCCTCGTCCTGCGGGCACTGACGAACGGAGCCACCGGCGGCATCGTCGCCGCACCCACGACTTCGCTGCCCGAGGACTTCGGCGGGCAGCGCAACTGGGACTACCGCTTCACGTGGCTGCGTGATGCTTCGCTGACGATCGGCACCCTCGTCGATCACGACTTCACCGACGGTGCCCTGCACTGGCGGAACTGGCTGCTGCGTGCAGTGGCCGGGGATCCCGATGATGTGCAGATCATGTACGGCATCGACGGCGAGCGCAACCTCGACGAGCAGGAGCTTCCGCACCTGAGCGGCTATGAGAACTCGCGGCCGGTGAGAGTCGGAAACGGAGCCTACTCCCAGTACCAGTCGGATGTCGTCGGCGAGGTGATGCTCTCCCTGGCCTCCCTGCGCGATACGGGGGTGGAGGAGGACGAGTTCTCCTGGGGGCTGCAGAAGAATCTGCTCAGCTTCGTCGAACGCAACTTCGACCGCAAGGGCCACGGGATCTGGGAGATGCGCGGCTCGGCCCAATACTTCACCCACGGCAGGGCGATGATGTACGCCGCCTTCGACCAGGGTGTCCGAGCCGTCGAGGAGCACGGGCTGAAAGGGCCGGTGGGCCGATGGAGGTCACTGCGTGACCGCCTGTACGAGGAGATCATGGAGCACGGCTTCGACGAGGAGCTCGATTCATTCACTCAGACCTACTCCAACAACGAGGTCGACGCCTCCCTTCTGCAGCTGCCGACGACCGGACTCGTCGCTGCCGACGATCCGCGCATGCTCGGCACGGTGAAGAAGATCGAGGAGGACCTCCTCGACGAACAGAACATGGTCCGCCGCTATCGGACCGAGGCCGGGCTCGACGGACTGCCCGGCAATGAGTATTCGTTCCTCATGTGCTCCTTCTGGCTCGTCGAGCAGTACGCGAAGAGCGGTCGGGCCGAAGAGGGTGAGAAGCTCATGGACTCGCTGTGCGGATACGCAACGGATCTGGGCCTGTTCGCCGAGGAGTACGACTCGGAGTCCGGTCGCCTGGCCGGGAACTACCCGCAGGCATTCAGCCACCTCGGCTTCATCCGAGCTCTCGACGCCCTCGAGGACAATCTTCCCGAGTCCGGCGCCTGAGTCGGAGGAGCTCAGGTCTCTTCGTCGCTGCGGTCGTCGTGCTGCTGCCGGCGTTCGTTTTCTCGCTTGCTGTACGTTGCTCGCCGGATCTCATCGTCGCTGTCGAAGTTGGAGCCGAGGGCCCCGGCCAGGGTGCCCAGACAAGCCGCCAGCCACGCAAGCTTCGGATAATTGCCGAAGCTCGCGGGGTGCATGAGTTCGGTTGCGAGCAGGCCCGTGTCGACGACGACCAATCCGAGTGCGAACAGGAAGGCGAACAGGACCAGGAACATCAGGGCCACACTGGTGCCCACCATGATGATCGTGGTCGTGTTGTCCAATCCGCCCTGCCACGCATACACCGCGTCGCGTCGCTTGGTCCACAGGTGATTGCGGAAGATCAGCCAGAAGGTCAGCGCCGCGATGACGAGGAGACCGATCAGGAGGAGACGCGCCGGATTCAAGGAATCGGCCAATGTCCAGATCGAACTGTAGAAGACACCGAACGTGCCCACGGCCGCTGCCGCGGCAACGGAGGTGGTCAGCGCGGGAAGCATCCGCCCGGGCCGATTGCTGCGCACCATTCCCGTCAGCAGCCGCAGCCGGTTGGACCATCCGGGCAGCACGATGTACGCGGTGTCGTCTCGGCCCGTTCCTGTGTCCCCGCGCGCGCTTCTGAGCTTCGCAATCGTTCGGACGGAGTCCTCCAACGAGTTCTGCCCGGTTCCTTTCTGCGTCGCGGAGATGAGCGCCACCACCAGATTCCGTGTCTGTGCCACAAGACGATGGGCACCCAGGGCCGGCACTGAGACCAGCAGTGCCCGATTGACGGTGCTGACTTCGCACAGCAGCGGCTCCATGTCGTGGTGTCGGGGCAGCTCGGTCAGGTACACGATGTAGTCCCACTCATACTGACTTCTCAGGTCTTCGGCCTTGTGCATGAAGGGGATGTCACCCTCAGGGGTGAGTGAGAACGATTCCTTGCTGACCTCGACGTTCCACTCGGTGTCCTCGATATGATCGGTCAGTTCTCGTTCCAGAGACCCCGCAACCGACTGAGCGATCTTCTGCGGCACACCGGAATCGGCCATCAGCCCGACAACCTTCGCTTCTGATCCCATTCTTTCATCCTGAATCAAGGGAGTCCTACCGTCTACCCCCTGCAGTGCCCTGGCTGCTGAGAAGCCGGCTGGTCCGTTTCCTCTTCCTCGCCGCATGCCGAGGGGGCTAGCCAGTGGTCGAAACCTGCGTTTCAATTGTGGAATGAGAGCTATTTGGACTGGATCCATCGCGTTCGGCCTGGTGAATGTGCCGGTGAAGCTGTATTCGGCCACTGAGAACCACGACGTGTCCATGCACCAGGTCCACGCGAAGGACGGCGGACGGATTCGCAATCAGCATCGCTGTGAGGAATGCGGCAAGACCGTCGACTACGGCGACATCGACAAGGCCTATGACGACGGGGAGCACCGCGTGATCCTCACGCACGAGGACTTCGAATCGCTTCCCGCGGAGGACAACGACGACATAGACGTCCTCCAGTTCGTGCCCAGCGATGAGATCGATCCGATCATGCTCGAGAAGTCCTACTTCCTCGAACCGACGTCGAAGACTCCGAAGGCCTATCTTCTCCTGCGCCAGACGCTCGAGGACACGGAGCGCACGGCCATCGTGAAGATCACCCTGCGCACGCGCACGCGCCTGGCCATTCTGCGAGTGTGCGGGAAGGTGCTCATGATTCAGACGCTGCGCTGGGCCGATGAGATCCGCGAGGTCGACTTCAAAGGCGTGAACTCGCAGGCGAAGATCTCGGACAAGGAGCTCGAGATGTCGTCGAAGCTCGTCGAATCCTACTCCGAGGACTTCACCCCCGAGGAGTTCAGCGACGACTACCAGGTCGAGCTGCGCAGACTCATCGACGCCAAGATCGAATCCGGCGAGAGCTTCGATGTCGAGAAGACCTTCGGCGAGGAGGAGTCCGAGGAGGATTCCGGCGGCGACGTCATCGACCTCATGGAGGCCCTGCGCAAGTCCGTGGACAGTTCCCGATCCTCGAAGAAGGGGACGAAGAAGTCCGGGGCCAAGAAGACCGGTGCCAAGAAGTCGGACACGAAGAAGTCAGGCACGAAGAAGTCGGAGGACGGGAAGACGGGAGCGAAGAGGAAACGCACCGGATGAGGTCCGAGGAGAGGAAGTCGCACGATGAGACAGCCCATTGACAGCACTGCCGCCCTCATCAGGGACGGCTACGCCTTCGCCGCACGCCGCAGCGAGACCTGGGGCACGGACCTGTTCACCACACGGATCTTCCTGCAGCCGACCACCTTCATCCTCGGCGAGGAGGCCGCAGCGCTCTTCTACGACGGAGAGCATTTCACGCGGATGGCAGCGATGCCGCCGACCGTGCAGCACCTCCTCCAGGACAAGGGTTCCGTTCAGGCCCTCGACCCACCTGGCCACGGGCGCCGGAAGGAGGCGTTCCTCTCGCTCATGGGCGAGGAATCGATGGGCCGCCTCGGCGAGATCTTCGACGAGGAATGGACTCGGACCCTCGACCGGCTGCCGGGCCCCCGGCGGATCGTCCTCCACGACTTCGCTCGCCAGGTGCTCACCGGCACCGCCTGCCGCTGGGCCGGCGTCGACGTCACCGACGCCGACCTCCGCCGCCTGACTCGCGAGTTCGGCATGATGATCGACAGAGCCGGTTCGATGGGTCCGATGAACTGGTACGCCCAATGGCGCCGCCGCAGCACCGAGGACTGGGCGATCGAGCAGATCGAGAAGACCCGCCGAGGCGAGACGGAACCGGGCCCGGGCACCGCCCTCTCCGTCTTCGCCGAGCACACGGACTCCGCAGGCGAGCTCCTCTCGGCAGAGACGGCGGCCGTCGAACTCATCAACATCCTCCGTCCCACCGTCGCCGTGGCCCGTTTCATCGTCTTCGCCGCGGTCGCCCTCACAGAGCATCCGCAGTGGCGGGAGACCTTCGCCGCCGGCGACGAATCCGACCTCGAGGCGTTCGTGCAGGAGGTGCGCCGCAGCTACCCCTTCTTCCCCGCAGTTCCGGCCAGGGTGCGCAGCCCGTTCGAATGGCGCGGGCACCGGTTCGCACCCGGCGATCGCGTCATCCTCGACCTCTACGCCACCTGCCACGACAGACGACTGTGGGAGGACCCGGCAGCGTTCGCGCCCGAACGCTTCCGTGGATTCAGCTGGGCCGAACAGCCCAACACCCTCATCGCCCAGGGGGCCGGCCGGCACGACAGCGATCATCGATGCCCGGGCGAGTGGAGCACAGTCGAACTCATGAAGAGAGCCGTGCGGCAGCTGTCCCGCACCGGTTCGGAGGTACCCACCCAGGACCTGTCGATACCGCTCAACCGCTTCCCCACCTTGCCGCGCAGCGGCTTCGTATTCCACTACCGGGGCACACCCGGCTCGGACATCTGAGCACCGCCGGGCGCATACTTCCGGTCCGGAACGCACCCCCTTACGCAGACCACTGACCTGGACTAGTCTGACCGCAACCGCGACACGATAAGGAGTTGATTCCACATGCCGAAGACGACGAAGTCAGGAAAGCCGAAGGAGTCCGAGCTGCCCTCGACGCTGGAGAAGTCGAGCAAGAAGGCGCAGCGGACCTTCGCGAAGGCCTACGACTCGGCCATCGACGAATACGGCGATGAGAAGCGAGCCCACCAGGTGGCCTATGCGGCCCTCAAGCACAGCTATGAGAAGGTCGGCGACAAATGGGAGGAGAAGGACTCCTCCGGCCCCTCGGACAAGCAGAGCTCCGGCGGCAAGAACACGAACCGCAAGACCGCCGGCGGGGTCGATGCGAACGCTTCGAAGGACCATCTCTACGAACAGGCGAAGAAGCTCGACATCTCCGGCCGTTCGTCGATGACGAAGAAGGAGCTCGTCGATGCGCTCGAGAAGGAGAGCAAGCGGAAGACCAAGGAGAATTCCTGATCTGGCCGACGCGGGGAAACCCAAGCGGCAAGGCAAGGTCTTCCGGGGTTCGGGGCCCGAGGCTAACGTGAGGAATCCGGTCCGCCGCTGACGAACGGCACCAGTACGAAAGATTGGAGCACCATGACAGACTCAGTCACCGTACCCGACCCGCACGGTTCGGAGAGGACGCAGAGGGAGAACGCCGAGAAGGGGTTCGTCGCCCCTGAGTCGCTGACGAAGAACCTGCAGAACGTGCTCGTCGACTTCATCGCGCTCAGCCTGGGCGCCAAGCAGGCCCATTGGAACATCGTGGGCACGAACTTCCGGGACCTCCACCGCAACCTCGACGAGGTGACCACCGTGGCCCGCAATGGCAGCGACGCCCTAGCCGAGCGGATGCGAGCGCTGCACGGTTCGCCCGACGGGCGTCCCGCGGTCATCGCCGCGCAGACCGACCTCGACACCCTGCCCAGCGGTGAGATGACCACCCACGATGCGATCGATCACATCGTGCGTGCGATCGAGACGACGGTCGCCAGCATGCGCGGGTGCCATGACGAAGTCGACTCCGCCGATCCGACGACTGCTGACCTGTTCCACGAGTACATCGCACAGCTCGAACAGCAGGCCTGGTTCATCAGCGCCGAGACCCGCACACCGAAATGACGTCCGGGCCGGGCAGGCTGATGACCCACCGCATTCCGATGCGGCCCTGACCGCCCCCGGCATTCCCACGCGGCGCTGAACATGCACGACATGCGTTGCTGACAGCGCCCCACCGACAAGGAGGAGAAGACGATGACCGCCTGTGACACCTGCGGAAACGACTACGACCGGACATTCACCCTGACTCTGGAGGACCAGTCCTGGAACTTCGACAGCTTCGAATGCGCGATCGCGAAGGCCGCGCCCACCTGCGAGCACTGCGGTTGCCGGATCCTCGGCCACGGAGTCCGCGCGGGAGATTCGACGTTCTGCTGCTCGCACTGCGCCCGTGAGTCAGGGTTCACCGACGCCACCGATGACAAAGGACAAGGACAATGAGTGACCAGCTGACGTTCCAGGATCCCGTCAACCGCTTCCCCGACATCTCACCGCCGAAGCAGGACCAGCCCGAACCCGGTCTCGACGCAGAGCTCATTCCGGGCACGGATCGCGGTGAGGACAGCTACACCGGCACCGGCAGACTCCGCGGCCGCAAGGCCCTGATCACCGGCTCGGACTCCGGAATCGGATCCGCCGTGGCGATCGCCTTCGCCCGTGAGGGTGCCGATGTCGCTCTGGCCTACCTGCCTGCCGAGGAGGAGGATGCGCAGCACGTCTGCGAGATCATCCGCCAGGCAGGGCGGAAGGCGGTGCCGCTTCCGGGAGATCTCGCCGATCGCGACTACTGTCGTGATGTGGTGCGGCAGGCAGCCGAAGGGCTCGGAGGGCTCGATGCCGTGGTCAACAATGCCGGGCGTCAGATCGCCGTCGAGGACATCGCAGATCTGACCGACGAGCAGTGGGAGAACACCTTCATGACGAACATCCATGCGATGTTCCGGGTCTCCCAGGCAGCCCTCGAATACCTCAAACCCGGGTCGACGATCGTCAACACGACCTCGATCCAGGCGTATTCGCCCTCGGCCCATCTCATCGACTACGCCTCGACGAAGGCGGCGATCAACAACTTCACGAAGGGCCTGGCCACACAGCTCGCGCCGAAGGGCATCCGAGTGAATTCCGTGGCGCCGGGACCGATCTGGACGCCTCTGCAGGTGTCCGACGGACAGCCGAAGGACGCTCTGCCCCACTTCGGCAAGAACACACCGCTGGGGCGGGCCGGGCAGCCGACGGAACTGGCACCCGCATATGTCTTCCTCACCTCGTCGGAGTCGAGCTATGTCCTCGGCGAGACTCTCAATGTCAACGGCGGGCAACCCAGCCCCTGATCGTCCGGCTGCGGACGACCGCGGCGGTTCGAGAGCCCCGAAGGAGTGAGAAACTTGAGTTCGGACAACGACAAGCAGCCCAAGCCCAACACCGACAGGCACGGCACGGGCAATCCCAATATGGACCCGCAGCCCGCAGGGGATCCGGACCTCGAGCCGGGCGGCAGCGTGCGGCCCGGTGCCACACCGCCGGAGTCGCAGTCGGCCTCTGCGACCCCGCCGCACCCGCCTGCCAAGCGCCCGCCGAAGACGAAGTGGACGATCGTTGCGATCAGCTGCGTGCTCGCGATCATCGTCCTCTTCTTCATCGCCTACATCATCGGCATCTTCGGCTGATCCGAGCGCCGCTCGCAGAGGCCGCTCTCAGAGCGCGGATTGACCCGGCCGCTGAGAACGACAAGGGCCGGAAGATTCCATTCGGAGTCTTCCGGCCCTTCCGCTCGAGGTTCCGAGGGAGAAGAGTGTTGGTTTCGCGGGAGACGATTGTCGAATTCTCGCGAAATTTCGACAATCGTCTCCCGCGAAAACCCGATGGGGCGAACAACCGTACAGCTCTCCTGGGCTTAGGCCGCACAGTCCGACTGCGGAGAGTCTCTGCTGCCGCAGCTGCCGACAGCTCGTCACTGGGACTTCGAATCCTTGTGCGGCAGGAACTCCTGCGCCTTGGTCTTGATGCCCTGCTTCATCACGCCCAGCAGGTTCGGATCGCCCTTGAGCATGGACTTCGCCGTGTCCTTGGCCTGCTGAAGCGTCGCGTGCGGAGGAATCGGCGGCATGTCCGGGTCGACATGGACATCGAGGACGGTGGGTCGGTCGGCCGACAGTGCCATGTCCCAGGCCGGACCGATCTCCTCGGGGTCCTTGACCGTGATCGCGCCGAGACCGATGCTCTTCGCGAAATCGGCATAGGAGACCTCGGGGAGCTTCTGCGATTCGAGGAACGTCGGAGCACCCTCGGTCGCACGGATCTCCCACGTGACCTGATTCAGGTCGTTGTTGTGCAGCACGCACACGACAAGGCGCGGATCCGTCCACCGCTCCCAGTACCGGGTGATCGTGATGAGCTCGGCCATCCCATTCATCTGCATGGCCCCGTCACCGACCATCGCGATGGCCGGGCGCTCGGGATGACCGAATTTCGCCCCGATCGCATACGGCACGGCCGGACCCATCGTCGCCAGCGTTCCCGACAGCGACCCGCGGACGTCGGAGGTGAACACGAGCTGACGCGCGTACCAGTCGGCGGCCGTGCCCGAATCCGCGCTGACCATCGCATCGGCCGGCAGCCGCTTCGACAGCTCCGAGAACAGGCGCAACGGGTTGATGGGATCGGACTCGACCATGGCCTCGGCCTCCATCACCTCCCACCAGTCGGTGACATTCGATTCGATCGTCTCGCGCCATTTCCGGTCGGTCTTGCGCTCGAGCAGCGGCAGGAGAGCCTGCAGGGTCGCCTTCGCATCGCCGACGAGGTTCTCCTCGTAGGGATAGCGCATGCCGACGAATCTCGCGTCGATGTCGATGTCGACGGCTCGCGCCTGATCGTATTCGGGCAGGAACTGAGAATAGGGGAAGCTCGACCCGATGGTCAGCAGCGTGTCGCAGTCCCGCATCATCTCGTAGCTGGGACGGGTCCCCAGCAGCCCGATCGAACCGGTGACATAGGGCAGGTCGTCGCCGATGACGTCCTTGCCCAGGAGCGCCTTGGCGATGCCGGCCCCGAGGGTCTCGGCGACGGCCGCGAGCTCCTCCCGCGCGCCTCGGGCGCCGGCACCGGCGAGAATCGCCACCTTCTCCCCCTCGTTGAGGATCGCCGCGGCACGCTGGACGGCCTCCTCGTCGGCGACGACCTGAGGAAGGCTGACCCCGAGCGATGACGGCACCATCTTGAAGGCGTGCGTCGGCGCCGAGTACTCGGCCTCCTGCACATCGAGAGGAATGATGATCGCCGTGGGAGCCCGTTCGCTCAGCGCCGTGCGCATCGCCCGGTCGAGCACATTGGGCAGCTGCTCCGGGGCCATCACGGTCTGGATGTACTCCCCGGCGACATCCTTGTAGAGAGTGTGCAGATCGACTTCCTGCTGATAGGAGCCGCCCATCGCCGTCCGGTTCGTCTGACCGACGATAGCCACGACCGGCTGATGGTCGAGCTTCGCGTCGTAGAGGCCGTTGAGCAGGTGGACGGCCCCCGGTCCGGAGGTGCCCATGCAGACTCCGACCTTGCCCGTGAACTTCGCATAGCCCACCGCTTCGAAGGCGCTCATCTCCTCATGCCGCGACTGGATGAACTCCGGAGCCTCCGTGCCCTCCGACCAGGCCGAGACGATCCCGTTGATGCCGTCACCCGGGTAGGCGAACACGCGCTCGACGTCCCATTGGCGCAATCGGTGAAGCAGAAACTGCGCAACGGTCTGTTCTGACATGACTCTGTCCCTTCACTTGCGAGGTGTGAAGACGGCTCGACCGACCAGGGGAAGAAGGCGGACGAACCCCCTACGGTGCGGTCACAGTAGCAAGCCCGCTGCGGCCCCGTAACCCCTGTCGTGCCGCAGGGATGTGGGGTAGGGTGCCGGCACCTGGCGAAAACGAGAGGAGGGGAGGATCGCACTGAGCATCGAAACCCGTCTCGACGACATCCTCGCCGCGGCCCGGCAACGCTCCCGAATAAGCACACCGCAGAGCGAGCAGCTCTGGGCATCGCTGTCGCGGATGGCCGTGGGCGGGAAGATGATCCGGCCCCACCTGCTCATCGACGTCCATGAGAGCCTCGGAGGCACGGAGTCCGAGGCGGCCGTCGACGCCGCCTGCGCGATGCAGCTGCTGCACATCGGCTTGGTCATCCACGACGACGTCATCGACAACGACACCGTGCGTCGCGGGCAGATGAACATCGCCGGGCAGTTCTCCTCCGAAGCGATGCTCCTCGGAGCCGCCGATGCCGCGGCCCAGACCTGGGGAATGGCATCATCTCTGCTCGCCGGCGACCTCATGCTCACCGAAGCCCACTCCCTCCTGGCGCGTCTCGACCTCGATTCCCCGCGCAGGTTCGAGATCCTCGACATCTTCGACGACACGATCGCCGAGAGCGTCACCGGGGAGCAGTCCGATGTGTGGCTGAGCCTCCACCTCGACGAGGCCCGCGCCGAGGACGTGCTCGCGATGATCGGGCAGAAGACCGCCGTCTATTCGTTCGAAGCGCCCCTGACGATCGCCGCGGTCCTCGCCGGCGGCGACGCCGGTCTGGTCGCCGGTCTGCGCAGCATCGGGCGGCACATCGGCGTCGTCTACCAGCTCCGGGACGACGTCCTCGGACTCTTCGGCGATGAGCAGGAGACCGGCAAATCCGTGCTCAGCGATCTGCGTGAGGGGAAGGAGACTCTGCTCGTCAACACCGCGCGCACCCATCCCTCCTGGTCCGAGGTCGCCCATCTCTTCGGCGACCGAGGGCTCGACGCCGACGGCGGGCGCCGCCTGCAGCAGGTCATCGAGGACTCCGGGGCGAGGACATTCGTCGAATCCGTGATCGACGATCGCTGCGAGGCCATCGCCGGGCTCATCGCCGAGGCGGACCTGCCGCAGGCTCTCGCCGGCAGGTTCGAGGATCTCACCTCCGCCTGCAGTGTGCGGTGCTCATGAGTCGGCACGAGCGAGGCCCCATGAGCGGCCGCCGCGCGGTGCGCGAGGACGAGGCGACCGGTCCCCCGGTCGAGCACGTGCCGCTCGGCCACGGCCCCGACATCTGGCGCGTCCGCTCCTTCGATGCCGCTCGGCAGGTGCTGCGGGCCCGCCACCTGACGACCCAGGCCGGATTCACCGCGGAGAGGATCCCGCGCGGTGTCTTCCGCCGACACCCGATCCTCATCTCCGACGGCGAGGGGCATGACTCGCAGCGCCGTGAGCTCGCCCGCTTCTTCGCCCCTGCCGTGGTGGCCGACCGTTACGGCGAGCGCATCGACGAGCTCGCCCGGGACACGGTCGGCCGGGCGGCGGCGGCCGGTCGCTGCCGACTCGACGAGGTGGCTCTGCACTTCTCGGTGGCCGTGACCTCCGAGGTGGTGGGGCTGACCGAATCGACCGTCGCCGGGATGTCCCGCCGGCTCGAGGGATTCTTCACCCAGCCTCCCGTCGACCTCAGCGCTCCCGGCTGGGGACGGACGCGGCGGCAATGGCTGCAGGCGGCGATCAACGGCCTCGTCCCGATCGCCCGGTTCCACCTCGCCGATGTCCGCCCGGCGATCAGAGCCCGGCGCCGCAGACACCGCGACGACGTGCTCTCCCACCTCATCGCGGCCGGCCACAGCACCTCGGACATCCTCGTCGAATGCGTCACCTACGGCACGGCCGGCATGGTCACGACCCGCGAATTCATCTCGATGGCCTGCTGGCATCTGCTCACCGACCGAGAGCTGGCCGCGGAGTACCTCGCGGCAGAGCAGCCTCGGCGGGTGGAGATCCTCGAGGAGATCATCCGCCTCGAACCGGTCGTCGGCCACCTCTTCAGGCGCGCGCAGGACGATATCGAGATCACGGCACCGGGAGGGACAGTGACGGTTCCCGCCGGTGATCTCATCGACATCTGCGTCCGTGCGACGAACACCGATGAGCAGGCCGTGGGCCCCGATCCGGAGTCCCTGTGCCCGGTCCGCAGCACCGCCGAGTCCATTCCGGCCGTGGGCATGAGCTTCAGCGACGGCGCGCACAAGTGCCCCGGGCAGACGCTGGCGCTGTACGAGACCGATGCGCTCCTGCACCGTCTGCTCGACCGCTCCCCGCACCTGGTCGCAGAACCGACGATCGGCTGGGACAGCGTCATCGAGGGCTACCGGCTGCGCGGCCTCGAACTGGCCTTCGCGCAGGGACCGGCCCGGGAAGGGAGGCGATCATGAGCGCATTCGAGTACCTGCTCCTCATGGGGGCCTGTGTGCTCATCACCCTGCCCCTGGAGCTCTTCTTCCAGGCGCGGGTGTACTGCCGTTGGGCAACCGCGCTGTGGGCACTCGTGCCCGTCATCCTCGTCTTCTCCCTGTGGGATGTCATCGCCATCGCCCGCGACCATTGGACGTACAATCCTCGGTTCGTCACCGGCATCCGCCTCGGCGATCTGCCGCTCGAGGAGATCGTGTTCTTCATCGTCATCCCCCTGTGCGCCCTGCTCAGCTATGAGGCGGTCGGCACCGTGCTCAGGGGTGTGCGCCGACTGCGGTCGCGCAGTCCGATCGAGAAGGAGGCGGTCGAGGATGACGGTGCCTGAGTACACGATCATGACCGTCATCGGCATGATCGTCGTCATCGGCCTCGAACTGCTCGCCTTCCGCTCGGGCATCTTCCGTCGGGCGAAGTACTGGGCGGCACTGGCCATCTGCCTGTTCTTCCAGTGCTTCGTCGACGGCTGGCTGACCAAGCTCTCGGATCCCATCGTCCTCTACAACCCGCAGGGACTCTCCGGCGTCCGATTCCCCTGGGACATCCCCATCGAGGACTTCGGCTTCGGGTTCGCCATGATCACCGCGGTCCTCATGCTCTGGCAGTGGCGACTCAACCGGCAGGCCGCCGCTGCATCCGGCGAACAGGAGAACGGATGAACCGTCGTCCCACCCAGCCGAGCCCCCGCGATCGACACGCGGTGCTCACCCCTTCCCACCCGGGACGCCCGCGCCTGCTGCGGCCGAAGCGGGTGACCATCGTCGGCGGCGGCATCGCCGGGCTCGCGGCCGCGGCAGTGCTCGCCGAGCACGGAGCCGCGGTGCACCTGATCGAACGCGAGCACAGCCTCGGCGGGCGGGTCCGAGCGTGGGATCTCGACGGGGAGCGGACGATGAGCCGCGGATTCCATGCCTTCTTCCGCCAGTACTACAACCTGCGCAGCCTGCTCGCGCGCACCGACCCCGATCTGGAGCGTCTCGTGCCCGTGAGGGACTATCCGCTCGTGGGCCGCGACGGTCTGCGGGACTCCTTCGCCTCCATTCCCCGCACTCCCCCGCTGAGCCTCGCAGGATTCGTCCTCACCAGCCCGTCCTTCCCGCTGCGCAGCCTGGCCGATGTCGATCTCGACACGGCGTTCGAGCTCATCGACGTCGACTTCCCCGACTCCTATGTCCGGTATGACGGGGAGTCGGCCGAGGCGTTCCTCGACCGGCTGCGGTTCCCGGACGGGGCGAGGCATCTCGCGCTCGAGGTGTTCGCCCGCTCGTTCTTCGCCCATCCCGCGGACTTCTCCGCCGGCGAACTCGTGGCGATGTTCCACACCTATTTCACGGGCTCGGCCGAGGGGCTGCTCTTCGACGTCCCCGACGACGACTACGACACCGCACTGTGGGCGCCCCTGGGCGAGCACCTCGCCGAGGCGGGGGTGAGGATCGAGACCGACACCGCCGTCACCGCGCTCCACCTGCCGGAACGATCCGATGCGCGCGCCGGCGGGTGGAGCGTCGAGACGACGAAGGGAACGATCACCTCCGATGCGCTCGTGCTCGCCGCCGATCCGCGCAGCGCTCGCGCCCTCCTCTCCGGGCTGGAGAGCACAGGGCACGAACAATGGCTGAGCGAAGTGACCTCGCAGAGGAACGCACCGCCGTTCGCGGTGCTGCGTCTGTGGCTGGGCGCCGAGGTGGATCCGAGCCGCCCGGCCTTCCTCGGCACGACCGGCTACGCGCTGCTTGATAACATCTCGGTCCTCGAACGCTTCGAAGCCGGGGCCGCCGAATGGCAGCGCAGGCACGGCGGCTCCGTCATCGAACTCCACGCCTATGCGCTCGGAACCGCTCATCGCGGCCGTGCTGCGACGCTCGCGCGTGAGCAGGCGGATCGGGATGCTGTGGCCGACCAGCTGCTCGCCGATCTGCACGAGGCCTACCCGGAGACCGCCGACATCCCCATCACCGCCCGCGAGCTGCTCATCGCTGAGGACTGCGCATTGGCCGACACCCGGCCGTGGAACGAACGACCCGGGGTCTCGGCCCCGCTTCCCGGACTGGTGCTGGCCGGCGATGCCATCCGCTGTGAGGCGCCGGTGGCGCTCATGGAGCGGGCGGCGACGACGGGGTTCATGGCTGCCAACGAGCTGCTCGCCGGCTGGCGGGTCGAGGGCACCCCGATCTGGTCGCCGCCTCGGCGCGGTCTGCTCCGCCGGGGTCTCCTCGGCGCTCTGCGAGGCCGTCGGTCCGCGCGCGATCGCTGAGGACGCTGTCCTCGGCGAAGTCGCTCCGGTCGCGGTTCAGCCCTCGGACACGGGCAGCGGTCCGGGACCGGAGTCCCCGCGGAGGCGCTTGAGGACGAGTTCGGCGCTGATGAGGCACATCGGCACACCGACGCCCGGTGCGGTCGTGGCACCGGCATAGAAGAGGCCGGCGACTCTCTTCGAGGCGTTCTGCCGGCGGAACATCGCACTCTGACGCAGCGTGTGCGCGGGACCGAGCATTCCGCCCAGCCAGGAATTGAATCCTTCCGCGAAGTCAGTCGGACCCTGTGTGCGGCGCACCCTGATCCTCTCGCGCAGCTCGGGGATGTCGGCCCACTGCGCGATCTGGTCGATTACGCGGTCGGCGACCGCCTCGATGCGCGGGTCCCCTGCACCGTCGTCTCCCCCGGCTCCGAGCCCCGCATCGGCGGGGACGGGGATGAGGAGGAAGAGGTTCTCGTGCCCGGGCGGAGCGACAGCGGGATCGGTGGCGCTGGGGCGGCACACATAGAGCGAGGCCGGTGAGGGGATCTTCTGATTCGGCCCGAAGATCGCGTCGAAGTCCGCGGTCCAGTCCTCGGTGAAGAACAGCGAATGATGCGGCAGCTGCTCGAGCCCGCCCTCGACGCCGAGGAAGACGAGCACCGCACCGGGGCCGCTGGTCACCGATTGCCAGGAGCGTTCGGGGTAGGACCGGTCCGCGGGGTCGAGCAGCCGCGTCTCCGTGTGATGGAGGTCCACGGCGGAGACGATGACATCGGCGCTGTGGGTGTGCGCGCCTCCGGTGCCGTCGGTCCACCTCAGGCCAGTGACCCGGCGTCGGTCGCGGCGGCCCGGTGCGGCCTCGGTGTCGATGTGCACGACCGTGGTCTCGGTGTGCAGACGCACCCCGGCCTTTTCGGCCATCCGGGTGAGGGCGTCGATGATCGTGTGGAACCCACCGGCCGGGTAGAGCACACCGTCGTCGAGGTCGAGGGAGCTCATGAGGTGGTAGATCGCCGGTGCCCGCCGGGGATCGGTGCCGAGGAAGATGGCGGGATATTGGAGGATCTGCCGCAGCACGGGATCGCGGAACGAGGCCGCGGCGAAGTCGGCCAAGGACGTCGTCATCTGCCGCAGCAGCGTCGGCAGCGAGCCGAGGATATCGCGATGGAGCAGGGACCTCACCGAGGTGAAGGGGTTGTAGAGGAAGTGGGCGAGCGCGAGGTCCTTCGTACGATGGGCCGAGACGAGGTAGTCGTCGAGGAGGCGCCCTGCGCCGCGTTCGACGCCGTCGAAGGTCTCCAGCACTCGGGCCCGGCCCTGTGGGATCGTCAGTTCTCGCGTCTTCCCGCGTGCGGGTGTCCGCGATGCCGAATCGACCGGTCCCGGTGGACTGAACACGGTGTAGCCGGGATCGAGCGTGCGCAGATCGAGTTCGGCCGCGGCGCCGGTGCCGGCAAGAGCGAAGAAGTGTTCGAAGACCTCGGGCATGAGGTACCAGGAAGGGCCGGTGTCGAAGCGGAAGCCCTCGCGTTCGATCATTCCGATGCGCCCGCCGAGTTCGGGGTTCTTCTCGAACAGATCGACCGAGTGTCCTTCGCGGGCCAGGAGGATCGCCGTGGCCAATCCGGCCACTCCCCCGCCGATGATGCCCGTCCGGAGCCTGTCCTCGGCGCGGTCGCCGCCGGCCCTGGTGTGCCGGCTCACTCGCGTCCCTCGCGAGCCGTGGTCATGAGTGCCTGCGCGGCCAGCCGCGCCTTGACCGCGTTCGGAACCCGCACACGGTGCCGGTAGAGATCCTCGACCGGGGTGGCAGCGATCCTGTCGTTGAGGGCGGTGAAGAGCGCGCCGGCGCAGCGGACGGCCGTGCGCGCATCCTTCGGCAGCCCGGCGATGGCGTCATGCGAGGCGGCCAGCTGCTGCCGGATCGTTGCCACCCACGCAGCTTTCTCGGCCTCGGTGAGCCGGTCTCTGCTGGTGAGGTAGCTGCGGCCCAGGCGCTGGTGGTCGTCGGCGAGGTCGCGCAGGAAGTTCACGTTCTGGAACGCCGCCCCCAGCTGACGTGCCCCGTGCTCGAGTCGTTCGACCTCGGCGGGAGTGCGATCGCAGTCGATGAGGAAGACCTTGAGGCACATGAGTCCGACGACCTCGGCGGAGCCGTAGACGTAGTCGGCGTGGGCCTGCGCATCGAAGCCGCGCACATCCCGACGGCCGTCCTCCCCGCCTCCCCGATCGGGTCGAGAGCCGGCGTCCGGCTCGGCTCCCGGGCCGCTGACCGCAGGTTCGAGATCGGTGCGCATGGAAGCGAAGAACGGGTCGATGAGTTCGGCGCAGATGCCGGCGCTGCGAGCGGTGCGGGCGAAGGCGTGGATGATGAGATTGTCGCTGATGCCGCTGCGCAGCGCCGCGTGAGTGGCGGCGGCGAACTGCTCGAACATCTCGCGCTGTTCGACCTCTGCCAGCCCGGCTTCGGCCGCCAGTCCGTCGACGATCTCATCGGCGATGCGGACCAGGGCATAGATGTTGCGGATGTGCTGCCGGTGGCTGCAGCCGAGCAGTTTCGTCGCAAGACCGAAGGACGTCGAATAGCTCGTGATGACGGCTTCGGCCGCGCGCTCGGCCGTGCGGCGATAGAGCTCGGAGACTGGGTGGCGGGATTGCGGCGACATCGGCTCAGTGGGAGAGGTGCTCGAGGAGCGAATCGGGGACAGGGTGCGGACTGTGCACGGGGACTCAGACAGCCGGGTACTGCTGGTGGGCCAGAAGGGAGCCGAGGTGCGCGGCATTGGCCGCCAGAGTCTTCGTGGTCGTGACGACGGCTGTCGGGGTGACTTCGAGATCCTTGAAGTTCTGGGGGTTCATCGCCTCGGAATTCCAGTAGGTCGACCCCTGCGCCGGGATGGTGAAGCCGATGTCGTTGAGCGCCTGATGGGAATCGGCGATGATCTTGTGCGCGCCGTCCCCGTCGCCCATATCCGCCTCGACCCCGGGCCGGATGTCGTGGTCGACGACCCTGATGGCCTCGCCCTCGACTCCGTGTCGGCCCAGTTCGTCGAGGACCTGAGCGGCGATGAGGTCGCTGCTGGAGTCGAAGGGCGAGGGTTTGAGCGTGCAGACGAGTGCCGTCGCCTTCAGTGCGGTGTCCATGTGCTCACGCTAGGACCGTCGTCCGCGCAGCGACAAGAGACCTCGGTGCCCAATGCAAACCTCCGCCTCACAGGTGATCGCGCGGTATCTCCTTGTTCCAGTTCTGCGAGTAGATCCGCTGGTAGCCGAGGTCGCCGTTGAGTTCGAAGGCGTCGAGTTCGGCCGCGATGTGGAAGTTCTCAACGGTCGAGGTCAGCACCGTCCGGGTCTGGACTTCGATGCCCCAGCTGCCGCGCTCCATGCGACGCAGGGTGCTCGTCTCGCCCTGCACCGAGTTCACCTCGTTCCAGCGGAACCTGTACCACTCGTCGGTTCGGCGGCGGATCGTCGTGCCGGTCTCGTCGAGGCGGAACGCGCCCTGGTCGTTGATGATCTCTAGCGTCGAGACATCGGTGGCGAGGTCGCGGATGACCCGCCACTGGTGGTCGCCGGTCTCGAGGTCGGTCGTCTCGAGCTCGGGGGCCGCCTCGGCGTCGCCGAAGTCCCGGAGCCGTTCGTCCTCTCGGCGCGGAGGGCGCACCGGCAGCTCGAGGGTGCACTGTTCGGGGTGGAAGGTGACCGCGGCAGGCGCCGGTGAGGGCCACACCAGCGGCCAGTACGAGGTCGAGACGGACAGTCGCATCCGGTGTCCGGCGGGGAAGACCTGGGCGATGCCGTTGAGCGGGATCGTGATCCGATACTTCCTGCCGGGTTCCAAAGCTTCGGGCTCCTCGCTGCCGTCCCGGTGCGTGAGGTTGAGGATCCCATACGTCACGCGGGTCGCCTCGCCGTCGGGAAAGACATCGGACAGGCGCACGGCGAGCAGGGCATTGGGGCGGTCGGCGGAGACGAGGAACGAGCATTCGCCGCGACCGCAGATCTCGACGTCCTCCTCGAGGGGCTCGGTGTCGAAGACCAGAGCGCCGCCGTCCTCCTCGCGCTGGTCGAAGGGCAGATCCGGCGCGGCCGCATAAGACGCCCATTTGCCCGCGAACAGACCGACGCTCAGCGGCGACTGGAGTGTCAGTTCCGTCGAGAGCTCATCGGACGGATCCTCGTCCGCTGCACCGGCCGAGTCCCCCGCTTCGGGGGCCGCATCCATGGCGGACTCCGTCGATTCGGTGGGGCTGAGCCGGCCCTCGCTCAGCCGCAGCCGCCAGGGGCGCAGCCGGTCCGAAGGCCATTCGGGTTCCCCGACCCAGCGTCCCGGCCGCTCGGAGTAGGAGGAGCGGGGGGTGATGCTGTCCTGCATCCACACTCTGAGCATCGGCTCGTCCATGATCCCGGTGTCCTGCCCCTTGAGCCAGTGGTCGAACCAGCGCACGACCTCTTGGAGGAAGCCGATCGTCGGGCCGGGCACTCCCAGATGCGGGTACTTGTGCCCCCACGGCCCGATGAGTCCGCGGCGAGGCACATCGAGATGCTCCATGAGTCGGAAGATCGCGTTCGTGTAGCCGTCGGCCCACCCGCCGACGGCCATGACCGGGCAGTCGATGGCCGAATAGTCCTCGGAGACCGAGGCGTGCTGCCAGTACTCGTCGCGGCGCTGGTGGCCCAGCCAGTTCTCAAGCCACAGCCCGCTGCCGGACAGCCGGTCGAGCCACATGTCCCGCCAGCGATCGCCGACGATCTCGGGGTCCGGCGGGAGGCTGTTGAACGCGAACATCACCGTCGCTTCGGAGAGGTTGTCCGACAGGAGCGCGCCCCCCATGTAGTGCATGTTGTCGACGTAGAGATCGTCCGTCGCCGAGGCGGAGATGATCGCTCCCAGCGCCGGCGGGCGGCGCGCGGCCACCTGGAGACTGTTGAACCCGCCCCAGGAGATCCCCATCATGCCGACATTGCCGTCGCAGTAGGGCTGCTGGGCCAGCCAAGCGATGACGTCCTCCGCATCGTCCTGCTCCTGGGAGCAGTACTCGTCGAGCAGCAGCCCGTCGGAGTCCCCGCTTCCGCGCAGATCGACGCGCACGCTGACATAGCCGTGGCCTGCGATATAGGGATGGTTGAGGCTGTCTCGGCCCCGGCTGTTGTCGCGTTTGCGATACGGGATGTATTCGAGCACCGCCGGCAGGGGCGTGCTCTCGGCCTCGACGGGGATCCACAGTCGGGCCGCCAGACGGGCGCCGTCGCGCATCGGGATGAAGACGTTCTCGATTGTGCGAACGTCATAGGGGAAGTCGTCGATGGTCCTCACTTCAACCTCCTCAGCTGAATTCGAAGTCCAGTTCGTCGAGTATGTTCTCGTACTTCTCGTCGAGCTCGTCAAGATCGGAAGCACCGAGGTAGAGCTTGCCGAGCACATACCGATAGCTGTCCTGCCCGGTCATCTCCGAGAGCCGCTCCCCCGGTCCGACGTCGATCGTGGCGACGGTGCCGGGATAGCGGGAGCGCAGCCTCAGCAGCGAGTCCTCATCGGGCACCTTCGTCACCACAGCGTCCTCGTCGTGCAGGATCTTGAATTGTCCGGCCACGGCGAACTCGCCCTCTCCCTTCGGCATGCGCGGTTCCATGTCGAGGGCGATGTCCACGGCCACCTGATGGTTGGAGACGCCGTCGACCTTCGCGAAGAGGTCGCTGTGCGACTGGCTGATGCGGGTGTTGAACTCGATGAGCCACAGCTTGTCGCTGTCCTCGTCCCAGATGAATTCCGAATTGAAGCAGCCGTTGTCGAAGCCGATGTGCTCCATATAGCGGCGGGTGTACTCGATCGCACGCTCCCGGATCTCCTCGGGGGTGCTCTGCGCGGGATAGGTGAGCCGGTCGAAGCTCATGTTGTCTGCGTCCTTGCGCATGTCGAAGAGTCCGTGGACGGCGAATTCCCCTCGGTGGATGCTGCCTTCGGGGGCGATCTGACGGCCGACGACGAGCTCCTCGGCGATGCATGCATTGCCTCCGAACTCCTCGAGCTCCGGCGGCAGATCGACTCGCGAGAGCACGGCGTCGAAGGCGTCGCCGACGTTTCTGATCTCGTCCCTGATCTCGTGCAGAGCCTCGGTGAATGTCTCTGCGTCTCGGATCTCGAAGCCGAGCTGGGAGGAATGGGACTTCACAGGTTTGACCCAGAACGGGAATTCGAGATCGATGGAGTCCAGCGCCGCGTCGTCGAAGGGGTCGAAGACCGCGAAGCCGGGAGTGCATTCGGGAACGCAGCGCCTCTGCTCGAGTCTGCTCCAGTATTTGTGCTCGCATTTGAGGATGCTCTCCAGGCTCGGTGCGGGCAGACCCAACTCCTCCGCCAGCACCGGGGAGATCACGCTCACCGGGAAGTCCCAGTGCGGGATGATCGCGTCGACCTCGTCGGGGAAGGCGTTGAGCTCTTCGCGAGCCGCTGTCAGCAGGCTGCCGAAATCGATGGTGCCGACGTCGACGAGTGCGTCGTAGCTGAGCAGGCCGCGGAAGTTCATCTCCTCCGCTCCCCGGATGGTCTCGAGCTCCCGACGTTGGACGTCGGTCAGTCCCGGAACGAACACATTCTTCTTCCTCATACCTGCATCCCAACTTCGGCGACGGTCTTCCCCAAGAAGCCAAACAAGCGCAGGCGACTGCGCGCAATGAGGGCCGAGGCCTCATATTCGATCCCCGCGGTCCCGGCCTTGCGCCAGCCTTCCCGGTGCCTCTCAGACATCACCGCCTCGAGGGGGTCGAAGAGCTGTTGCACCGCTGTGTCCAGGAGCTTCGTCCGCCAAGAGGGCCGGCGACCATAAGCCGACTCAGCAGAATCCACAACCCCTCTTGAGAAGCAGCAGGAGCGGCTTCATGTTGGGTTCAGAAGCCGAGGTCAACGCGGTTGAACGTGGAATCTCTCCACGACTGTCGAAGCACGACTGCCGAGGCGGGCAGAACCCGTCGTCGACAGAGGAAAGAGGAAAGGAGCACGGAGATGATCCATCGCCTGTCACAGGCCGAGGGCGTCGAGGGCGTCGATCGCCTCTCGGGCCGTCACGGCCAGCAGCGCCGGGTCCGGGCTCGAGGCGAAAGGATCGCCTCGCCGCAGCTCCTCGTGAGTCAGCGCCATATGGGGACCTTCGGGCGGGCCCCAGTTGAGGACGCGAGCGGGACCGAAGATCACCACCGAGGAGCGTCCGAAGGCATTCGCCAGGTGAGCCGCCCCGGTATCGGCGCTGACGACGACGTCCGCGGCGGCGATGCTCGCACAGAACTCGGCGAACGTCTGAGCACCGGCCGCGACGCGAAGACGGGAACCGTCTCTGCACAGCGGCCTGGTCTCCGCGATGAGCTGGGCGGCCTGCTGAGCTCGCGGTCGTTCGGCGCCGGAGCCCGTGAGCACGACGTCATGGCCGCGCCTCAGCAGTTCGACTCCGACGTCGACGAATCGTTCGATCGGCCACAGTCGGCTCACCTGGGAGGCGCCGACGTGGACGACGGCAGCCGGGGAGGGCAGTGCGACCGGAAGCGCCGCCGGATCGATGCGCAGATCCTCGGCATCGGCCTCCACACCGAAATGCGCGAGCATCTGCGTCCAGCGACGGCGCTCGTGCACGTCCTCGGCCCATTCGGGACCGCACCAGCCGGGAGCAGCATGGCCCCACCGCAGCCTCGCATCGAAGGATTCGAGCCAGAGGTGGCTGCTCGGACCGCGGCCGTGCAGATTGACCACGCAGCCCACGTCGAACACATCCGTTCGCTGATCCGGCGGAGTGCCGATGTCCTCGGGAGCGACCGGCAGGATCTCGTCGACGCATCCGATCGCGGCGATGAGAGGACGCAGGTACTCGGGGCAGGCGAGCACGAGCTCGGAGTCCGGGAAAGCCGTTCGCAGACCTCGCAGGGCGGGCACCGCGACGAGCAGATCGCCGATCCCGAGAGCGCGCAGCGCCAACACGACGTTCCTGGTCATGGCCTCCGCCTTCCGTCCGCGATCCTCTTCGATCGTGACGATACCCTCATCCGCGATGTGCCGTACAACGGCGATCCCGATCGAGTCGTCGCAGCCGACACGGCTGCTGAGGCTGTGGCTCTCGCCCGCGCTGCCGGAGTCCCCATCGGGGTCATCAGCAATCAGTCCGGCATCGGCCGCGGGCTCATCTCCGCCGACCAGCTGCACGCCGTCAACCGCCGGGTCGATGAGCTGCTCGGTCCCTTCGACGTGTGGCGCCACTGTCCCCACCTGCCCGAGGACGGGTGCCGGTGCAGGAAGCCGGCAGCGGGAATGCTGCTCTCGGCCGCAGAGGAACTCGATGCGCCCATCGCCGAGGCAGTGATGATCGGCGATATCGGAGCCGATGTCCAGGCTGCCCGCGCCGCCGGGTGCCGGGGCATCCTCGTGCCGACGCAGCGCACACTGCCCCAGGAGGTCGCCGCCGCCGAGACGGTCGCCGGCACACTGCTCGAGGCCGTGTGCGCCGCCCTCGGCCGGAGCGCGGAATCTGCTGGAGCCGGCGCGTCGGCCCATTCGGGGCTCGACTCTGATGCCGACTGCGAGTTGGTGGGAGGCGCGCCATGGTGAACAAGCACGTCCTCGCCGTCCGCCTCGACAGCATGGGCGATCTACTCGTGACGAGTCCGGCCCTGCGCGCCATCGCCGCTGCCGACGAGGTCGAGAAGCTCACCTTGCTGTGCAGCCCCGCCGCAGCTTCCACCGCGCGCCTGCTGCCCGGGGTCGACGAGATCGAGACCTGGTCCTGCCCCTGGATCATCTCTCCCCCTCCGGCGGTCGAGGCCGAGGAGCTCCAGCGGCTCATCGACGTCCTCACGGTCGCCGATATCGACGAGGCGGTCATCTTCACCTCCTTCCACCAGTCCGCGCTGCCGACGGCGACGGTCCTCAGGCTGGCCGGGATCTCCCGGATCACCGGGGTCTCCGTCGACTATCCCGGAAGCCTCCTCGACGAGCGGATCCGACCCGGGTCCGAACTGCCCGAGGATCTGCCCGAGGTCGAACGCGGGCTGGCGATCGCCGCCCGCGCCGGCTTCGCACTGCCCGACGACGATGACGGACGCCCCCGAGTCGTCGGCGTCCGGGGAGAAGCGGCGCGCCAGTGCCCCGAGGAGACCCGGATGCTCAGGGGCGAGCGCCTCGTCGTCGTCCATCCGGGCGCGAGCGTTCCGGCCCGGCGCTGGTCGCCCGAACACATGCGCGAGACCGTCACCGCCCTCGCCGGGCAGGGATGGACCCTCGCCGTCACGGGCACACCCGATGAGAGCCGGCTCACGGACTTCGTCGCCGGGACCGAGGGCATCGACCTCGGCGGACGGCTCGACGTCGCCGGCCTTGCGGACCTGCTGGCCGGGTGCGAAGCGGTGGTCGTCGGCAACACCGGACCGGCACATCTCGCGGCCGCTGTCGGCACCCCCGTCGTCAGCCTCTTCTCCCCCGTGGTGCCGCCTGTCCGCTGGCTTCCCTACGGCGTCGACGTGGAGATGCTCGGTGACCAGAGCGCCGCCTGCCGCGGCACACGTGCCAGGGACTGCCCGGTGCCCGGGCACCCCTGCCTGAATTCCGTCAGCGCCGAGGACGCGGTCACCGCCCTCGACCGGCTGCTGGCCCGCCGGCCGGCCCCTCCGGAAGACAAGGAATCTTTCCCTAGCTCAGCATACGAAGTCAGGAGCAGCTCATGAGAATTCTGCTGTGGCACGTCCACGGTTCGTGGACGGACGCCTTCGTCAGAGGAGACCACGACTACCTCCTCCCCACCGATCAGGAGCGCTCCGCCTGGGGCTTGGGCCGCGGCGGCCGCGAATGGCCGAACGCCCGTGAGGTCGCCATCGACGCCCTGAGCGCCGAAGACTTCGACCTCGTCATCGCCCAGCGCCCGGAGGAACTCGACGAGATCCGCAATCGCTTCGGGATCACTCCCGGAGTCGATGTGCCCACGATCTTCGTCGAGCACAACACTCCCCGGGCGACGGTGCCCGACAGTCCGCACCCGCTGGCCGGTCAGCAGGACGTCCCCATCGCCCACGTCACCCACTTCAACGCCCTGATGTGGGACTGCGGGGACACGCCCGCGGCCGTCATCGAGCACGGCATCAACGATCCGGGGCCGCTCTACACGGGCCGGCTCCGACGCCTGGCGTTCGTCGGCAACGAACCGGTGCGGCGCCGCCGGGTGCTCGGCACGGACATCCTCGAGGAGGTCTCCTCCCATGTTCCCGTCGATGCCTTCGGCATCGGCACCGAGAAGCTGCTCGACTCCCAGCACGTGCCGAGCGGTCTCGGCAAGGTCGATGACAGTCCGATCACTCCGTACGGAGATCTGCCGCCGCAGGTCCTCCACCCGCTCGTCGCCGAGCGCCGCGCCTACCTCCACCCGGTGCGCTGGACCTCCTTGGGCCTGTCCCTGCTCGAGGCCATGCACATGGGCATGCCGGTGCTCGCCCTAGCGACGACCGAGGCGATCCGGGCCGTTCCTCCGGAAGCGGGGATGCTCACCACCGAACCGCGCGAGCTCATCGACATGGCCGTCCAACTCATCGACGACCCCGAGCTCGCCGCCGACATGGGCCGGCAGGCGCGAGCGCACGCTCTCGCCCACTACGGCCTCGACAGGTTCCTGCGCGACTGGGACGAGCTGCTCGAGGCGGTGGTCTCCCGCGGGCCCTCCGCCGCCCGGTCCTGCGCGCACCGCGACCCGACCCGCCACATCCAGACCGTCTGACAAGGAGAGACCAATGCGCATCTCGATGATCTCGGAACATGCCAGCCCCCTGGCGCCGCTGGGCAGCGTCGATGCCGGCGGACAGAACGTCCACGTCGACAAGCTCGCCGCAGAGCTCACCGCCCGCGGTCACGACGTGACGGTCTTCACCCGTCGCGACTCACCCGACCCCGCTGATGTCGTCGTCATGGACTCCGGCACCCGTGTCGTCCACATCTCCACCGGCGAGGACAGCCACGTTCCCAAGGACGAGCTCCTCGACCACATGCCGTCCCTCGGCCGGGGAATCGCCGAATACTGGCACAGCTATGCCGAGGCCCGACCCGATGTCGTCCATTCCCACTTCTGGATGTCGGCACTGGCCGGCCGGGCCGCCTTGGAGGCCGCTCACCTGCCGGACGTGCCGCTCGTGCACACCTATCATGCGCTGGGCACGGTCAAGCGCCGCTATCAGGGCAGTGCCGACACCAGCCCCGGCGGCCGCATCCGCCTCGAGCGCACGATCGGCGAGGACGCGGCGCGGATCATCTCCACCTGTGAGGACGAGAAGGGCGAACTGGCGAGGATGGGCATCGACACGAGCAAGGTCGATGTCGTCCCGTGCGGCGTCGACCTCGGCGAGTTCACGCCCGGCGACGGTCCCACCGACCCGCCGCGGATAGTGTGTCTCGGTCGCCTCGTGCCCCGCAAGGGCATCGACCTCGTCATCCGGGGACTTGCGAAGCTGCATCGCGCCGGCCGGACCGATGTCGTCCTCGACGTCATCGGCGGCAGCGCCGACGGCGGCGAATTCGCCGCCGATCCCGAAGTCAGGCGCCTGCGGGACCTCGCCGCCGAACTCGGCGTCGAGGAGCACGTCCGCCTCCGCGGGCACATGGACCGCTCGGACATCCCAGCCGCGGTCCGCGGCGCCTCCATCGTCGCCTGCACCCCCTGGTACGAGCCTTTCGGCATCGTCCCGCTCGAGGCGATGGCCTGTGGGGTTCCGGTCATCGCGGCCGCGGTGGGCGGACTGCAGAACACCGTGGTCGACGGCACCACCGGACTGCTCATCCCGCCCGGCGATTCGGGGGCCTTCGCCGCGGCCGCCGAGCGCGTGCTCTCCTCCCCGGACTTCGCCCGCTCCCTCGGTGCGGCCGGCATCGAACGCGCGCGGCAGGGCTACACCTGGGCCCGCGTCGCCGAGGCGACCGAGGCCAGCTACGAACAGGCCCGCGGTGAGCAGGAGACGGGCGGCGACGAACTCTTCGCCTCCCGCCGCCGCTCGACGGCGCCCGCCGGCAGCGACGTCCTCGAAGCGCAGCTGTCCGGAGTGGAATGCGCCGTGGACTCCCTGCGCGAACAGCTGCCGACGATGCGGCGGTGGAGCGAAGCGCTCGCGCAGACGCTGGCCGCCGGCGGGACCCTCTTCTGTGCCGGCAACGGCGGCTCCGCCGCCGAAGCGCAGCATCTCAGCGCCGAGCTCGTCGGCCGATTCTCCGGCGAGCGCCCGGCATACTCGTCCATCGCGCTGAGCACGGACTCCTCGGCGGTGACCGCGATCAGCAATGACTACGGATTCGACAGCGTGTTCTCACGCCAGATCGAAGCGCATGCCAAACCGGGCGACATCCTCATCCTGCTGAGCACGAGCGGTCGCAGCCCGAACCTCGTCCGTGCAGCCGAGGCGGCGAACCGCATCGGCGCGACGACCTGGGCGCTGACCGGCCCCGGGACGAGTCCGCTGACGCAGGTCTGCGACTCCTCGGTGAGGATCGACGCAGCCGCACCCCATGTGCAGGAGGCCCACCTCATGGCCGTCCACTGCCTGTGCGCGGCATTCGACGACAACGTCGGCAGACTCGCCGCGGCGCTGCCGGAGCCGGCGGCGGGCGTCACTCCCGCTCGGCCCGCGAGTCCACCGCTCACCGGCCTGCGCCCGACGGCCGCAGTCGGCGCCCGACTCTGAGAGAGGACGCACCATGAAGATCACAGTTGTCGGGGACACCCTCCTCGACGCAGACGTCCACGGCAGCGCCCGACGGCTGCTGCCGGACAATCCGGTCCCCGTCGTCGATGTCGACCACACCGATCATCGCCCCGGCGGGGCCGGCCTGGCGACCCTGCTGCTGGCCGCGGCCGGGCACGAGGTCACCCTCGTGACGGTGCTCGGCAACGACGAGAACGCCGAGCGCATCGAGGCCGCACTGCCCTCGGTCGACGTCGTCGCCGCCCGCCTCGACGCCCCGACTCCCGTCAAACGACGGCTGTTGGCCGAAGGGCAGCTCGTCACCCGCATGGACGAGAACTGCTCTGAGGCCGGAGTCGAGGTCACCGAGGAGATGCTCGCGTGCGTCCGCAGCGCCGAGGCCGTGCTCGTGTCCGACTACGGTCGGCACCTGAGCGAGGACACCCGGCTCCGTGCCGCGCTCGAAGAGACGGCGGCGAAGGCTCCCGTCGTCTGGGATCCGCACCCGGCGGGCGGCCCGCCCGTTGCGGGTGCTGCGGCAGTGACCCCGAACTTCGCGGAGGCGCTGACGTTGACCGAGAATCCCAACGGATCGGAGGCGAGCGTGCCCGAAGCTCACACTGCGGCCGAGACGCTCCTCGAGCGGTGGCAGTCACAGGCGGTCGTCGTCACCCTCGGCGCCAGAGGCGCGCTCACGCTCGAAGCCGGTGCCGGTGCGCGCTTCTCTCCCACGCTGGGCCCCACCACCGGCGACGCGTGCGGGGCCGGTGACTGCTTCGCAGGCTGTCTCACAGCCGGGCTGGCGGCCGGCACCGATCTCATGGACGCCGTCGACCGCGCCATCGCGGAGACGGGTGAGTTCATCGTCCGCGGAGGCGTCGATGCACTCACTCGAGCCCAGGAGTCCGAGGCCGTCCTGCTCGGGACTCACGAGGAGCCGGGCACCGCGAGCCCGGCCGTGCAGCGAGCGCGGGCCGTGCGGGCCCGCGGAGGCACCGTCGTCGCGACCGGCGGCTGCTTCGACCTCCTGCACGCCGGCCACGTCCGGGCGCTGAGTGCGGCGCGGAGGATGGGCGACACGCTCATCGTCCTGCTCAACTCCGATGAGTCCGTCCGCCGGCTCAAGGGCGCCGAGCGCCCGATCGTCGGCTCGGGCGAACGCGCCGAGCTGCTGCGCGCCCTCGACTGCGTCGACGACGTCCTCGTCTTCGAAGAGGACACCCCCGTGTCCGCCCTCGAGCAGATCCGGCCCGATATCTGGGTCAAGAGCGATGACTACCGGCATGCCGACCTCGAAGAGGCGGAGGTCCTCACCCGCTGGGAGGGGCGCATCGTCACCGTGCCCTTCGTCCCCATGCATTCGACCTCCAACCTCGCCGGCGCGCTGCGCCGACTCGACTCTTCGGCGGTGTGAGCGCAGCTCCTCACCGTCGTCGCACGCTCGCAGACTCACTGCAGAAAGGAATCCCACCCATGAATCTCGAGAACAGCAGGATCGTCGTCACCGGAGGCGGCTCCGGCCTGGGAGCCGCCTGCACCGAGGCCATCGCCGAGGCGGGGGGCGAGCCGATCGTCTTCGACCTCGCCCCCGTCGCAGGCAGCCACCGCAGCGTGAGCGTCGACGTCACCGACCGACAGTCGGTGGAGAGCGCCGTCGCCGAGGTGGCCGAAGCCGGCGGCGGGATCGACGGAGTCGTCACGGCCGCCGGGATCGACATTCCCGGTGACCTCGACGAAGTCGACCCGGACCAGTGGGAGAAGGTCATCGGCGTCAATCTGCTCGGAACCGTGTCGACGGTCCGTGCCCTGCTGCCCCACCTCGAGGCCAACCGCGGCCGCGTGGTCACGGTGTGCTCGACGCTGGGGCTGCGCGGAGCGGGCGGAGCGACCGCCTATGCCGCCTCGAAGTTCGGCGTCCGCGGCTTCAGCCAGGCTCTGGCCGCGGAGATGGTCGGCCGGGTCGGGGTCACGAACCTCATCCCCGGCGGAATGAACACGAACTTCTTCGAGGGGCGGGACGAACGCTTCGCGCCCGGCGACCGGAGCCGTCTCAACGATCCCCGCGACGTCGCCCGCACCGTCGTCTTCGCACTCACCCAGCCGCCGCGGGTCGAGATCCGCGAAGTCCTCGTCGCCCACGAGGGTGAGGACTCATGGCCGTGATCTCGTTCTCAGTGTCCTGCGGCGAGCGCACGGATCTCGTCGTACACGCTCTCCGGGGCCACCTCGGCGACAAGGGAGGGATCATGCGTGCAGCGTTCGGCCGTCCAGCCGACCTGGGTCACATCGACCCCGCAGACCGTGCACCGGGTCACCCAGGACATGAGAACCCGGTGCCGGCGGCGGCTCAGCGGGGCGGCGTTGAGCGCGTTGCCCACCCAGTAGATGCCCACGGTCTTGGCCCCGGCGGCCGCCGCCAGGTGCCGGGGACCGCTGTCGTTGCCGACGACCACCTCGGCGCAGGTGAAGGCTCCGAGCAGTTCGGCGAGGCTGAGGCGACCGGCATGCGAGTCCACCCTGTCGCCGAGTTCGGGGGCGAGCCCGGCGCGTGCGGCATCGACGATGACCTGGGCGTCCTCGACGTCCTCGACAGCACCGACGAGAGCGACGCGCCAGCCGTCCTCCACGGCGGCGACGGTCAGCTGGGCGAAATGCTCGACCGGCCAGCGCCGGCGGGGATCGGTGGCGCCAGGGTGGACGATGAGGAGGGGCTGCGGTCCCGTCCCGATGATCCGCTCGGCGGCAGCGGTCTCCGCCGCCTCGACGGCGATGACGGGTTCGATCCGAGCAGTGCTCGCCCCGGCCAGGCCGACGACTTCGAGGGCCCGCAGCATCTCATGCTGGTAGTACACGTACGGCAGTGTGCGCTCGAGGTCGGGCGCATCGGGAGTCTTCGTCCCGATGGTGTGCTCCGCCCCGAGACGCAGGAGGAACGGGTTCGAGTTCTTGCCGCCGCCGTGCAGCTGCACGGCGAGGCCGAAGCCGCGTGCGCGCATCTGCGCGAAGAACGCCTCCTGTTCCTCGGACCCGTCGAGCAGCGGCTCGGCCACGCAGACCTCGGAGATCGGACCCGAACGACCGTCCAGCAGACGGCGGTGGAGTTCGCTGCCGATGAGGGTGATCGAGGCATGCGGATAGGCGGCCTGCAGAGCCGTGAGCGCCGGGTAGGCGAACATCAGATCGCCGAGTCCCCCGCCGCGGACGACCGCGACCCGCTCGACATCCGGAAACACATCCTCGACCATCGCCGCCACTCCGTTTCCATCACATTCCATTCGCACCACTCACACAGCGCTAGGAGGATCTCATGCCTGACGTGACGACCATCGACACCGACATCGTCTCGACGATCACTATACAGAACCCCGCCGACGGTTCGACTGTCGGCGAGGTCGACTGCGATACGCCCAGCGCCGTCGAAGCAGCGGTCGCGGAAGCGGCCGCAGCCCAGGCGGACTGGGAGGCCCTCGGCGCCGAGGAGCGCGCCCGACTGCTCTGCCTCATCGCCGACGCTCTCGCCGAGGCCGCGGACGAACTGGCCGAGCTCAACCGGCAGGAGACGGGCAAGACCCTCGAGGACTCCCACGGCGGCATCGAGGCGGCGATCGGCACCGTCCGCCAGTACGCCGAGCTCGGCCCGGTCCACCGCGGCCACAGTCTGCGCGGCGACCGCCTCGCGGCGGACTACACGCGGCACCGGGCCCACGGCGTCGCCGCGATCATCACCCCGTGGAACGACCCTGTGGCGATCGCGATGGGGCTCATCTCAGCGGCGCTGATCAGCGGGAACACTGTGGTCCACAAGCCGAGCGAACGGTGTCCCCACCTCGGCCTGCGGCTCGGGCAGATCTGCGAGGAGGTGCTCCCGGACGGCGTGATGAGCACCGTCAGCGGCGGCCAGAGTGTCGGCCGCGTCCTCGTCGGAAACGAGGAGGTCTCCCTCTGCGCCCATGTCGGTTCGAGCAGCGCCGGCCTCGACATCCACCTGCGCGGCGCAGCCCATGGGGCACATGTCATCCGGGAGAACGGAGGCAACGATCCGCTCATCGTCGACTCCGGGGTCGACCCGCAGTGGGCGGCCCAGCAGGCGGCACTGGGGTCCTTCGCCAACGCCGGGCAGATCTGCACGTCCGTGGAGCGGATCTTCGTCCATCGCGACATCTCCGAGGACTTCGTCTCGGCCCTCGTCGCAGAAGCCGAACGGGTCAACGGCGAACATGCCCCGCAGCCCCTCGTCGACCGCAACCATCGCCGCACCGTCCACTCCCTCGTCAGCGAATCCGTCAACGCGGGAGCTCAAGCTCTCACCGGCGGACAGGTCCCGGACGGGCCGGGTGCCCACTACCCGGCGACGGTCCTCCTCGGATGCCGACCGGGCATGCCCGTGATCGACCAGGAGGTGTTCGGACCGGTGGCCCCGGTGTGCATCGCCGAGGACTTCGAGGAGGCGCTCGGCCTCGCGCGCTCGGGCTCCTTCGGACTCGCAGCGACCGTCCTCACCTCCGATATGGGGCACACACTCGACGCCGTCGATCGTCTGCGCGTGGGAACGGTGAAGATCAACGAGGTGTTCGGCGGCGCACCAGGCGGCTCGGCCGAACCGCGCGGGGAGAGCGGCTCCGGCTTCGGCTTCGGTCCCGAACTCCTCGACGAGATGTCCACGACCTCGGTCGTCCACATCGCTCCGGCAGGAGGGCAGCGACGATGAGAAACGAACAGCCCCTGATCACTCCGGACGGCAGTCGAGCGCCCGAACCGGCACGGACGGATTCGGCGGCTCCGGGTCCGCCGGCACTCGGCCGCGAGGAGGTCCAGGCCATCGTCTCCGCCGCGCCGACGGTCACCGTCATCGGCGACATCATGCTCGACTGCTGGCTCCACGGACGCTCCTCGCGTCTGGCCCGCGAGGCTCCCGTCGCCGTCGTCGAACAGGGCAGCGAGG
Organism: Brevibacterium renqingii; assembly: GCF_017808105.1. Classification (GTDB taxonomy): domain Bacteria; phylum Actinomycetota; class Actinomycetes; order Actinomycetales; family Brevibacteriaceae; genus Brevibacterium; species Brevibacterium renqingii. Next base: position 56,152 of record NZ_JADBHF010000002.1, read on the forward strand.
TCCTCTCCCCGGGCGGGGCGGCGAACACGGCGATGAATCTCGCCGCGCTGGGCGCCCGTGTCAGAATGGTCGGCGTCATCGGTGGCGACGAGTCCGGCAGGACCGTCAAGGACCTCCTCGTCGATGCCGATGTCGATGTCAGCGGAGTCCTCACCTCCGAGCAGGTCGCGACGACGAAGAAGACCCGCATCGTCGTCGACGATCACATCCTCCTCCGACTCGACTGCCTCGATGACAAAGACAGCGCCGAGGGCGTGAGCGAACCCTGGCTGGAGGAGCTGTGCTCGCGGGCTCGCCATGCCCTCGACGGAAGCGCGGCGCTCGTCATCGCCGACTACGGCGGGGCCATCCACTCCGCGCAGCTGCCGGAGCGGCTGGCCCGCGAAGCGCGTCCTGCCCTCACCGTCGTCGATGCGCACGAACCCGAGCAGTGGAAGCTGTTGCGTCCGGACGTCGTCACGCCCAATGCTGACGAGGCCGAACGCCTCGTCGATGCGTCGTTCCGCGATGATCCCCGCCGGGTGGAGCTCGCCCAGCGCTTCGCCCCGGCGGTGCGCGAGGCAACGAACGCCGAGGCCGCGGTGATCACCCTCGACCGGGACGGCTCCGTGTCCGTCGACGGCACCGATGACGCGCACCTGACCACGGCGCATCCGGTGCCCGAACGCCAGGCCAGCGGGGCCGGGGACACCTTCGTGGCGGGCCTGACCATGGCGCTGGTCGCCGGTCTGCGACTGGCCCTGGCCGCCGAGTTCGCGCAGATGGCCGCCGATGTGGCCATCCGCGGGGAGGGCACCTCCCTGTGCACCGGCGACGACCTGCTGCAGCTCGTGGGCGGCCCTCGCCGCACGGTGCTGGCCCTCGGTCATTTCGATCCGCTCAGCAGCGAGGATCGGACGTTCCTCACCTCGGCGCGCCGCCTCGGCGACTATCTCGTCGTCGCGGTCGATCGGGACGCCGGGGAGGACGGTGCGGCGCTGCGCTCGAGGATGCAGCTGCTCAATGCCCATCCGAGCGTCGATCTCGTCGCCGAGTACGCGTTCTCCGCCTCCGAGGTCATCGAGTCGCTGCGCCCGGACGTCATCGCCTTCGACTCGAGTGGGACCGGCCCGCAGATCGCCCTGCCCCAGACCGGAGGCATCCCACTCGTCGACGTCTCAAGCACGAGGGGGCCGGACCCTCTGAGGACCGGGGAGCCCTCATGACGGTCACTCTCCCTCGAGGTCCCGGTGCCGGCAGCGAGGCGATGAACGCGCAGGCTCGCCGCTGCGATGAATGGGGGCGGGTGCAGGATGAGCGGAGGTCGGCGGCACGGATCGATGTGCTCATCCCCACCTGCGACCGCCCCACGGAACTCGCCGTCACCCTGTCAGGACTCGCGGCGCAGCTCGATGCGAGCTTCGACGTCGTCATCAGCGATCAGTCTCAGCAGCCGGTGGCCGACGAAAGGGGCGTGCGCGCCATGATCGACCTCCTGCACGCGCAGGGACGACACGTCGACGTCGACCGCAACCTGCCCAGGCGCGGCATGGCCCAGCAGCGTCATCACCTGGTGATGCTCAGCAGCGCCGAGCACCTCCTGTGCCTCGATGACGACGTCTGGCTCGAGCCCGGGACATTGGCCCGCATGGATTCTGCGCTGACCTCCGCCGGATGCGGGTTCATCGGAGCCGCCGTCCAGGGACTGTCCTTCCTCGATGACCGCCGTCCGGAGGAATGGACAGGTTTCGAGGAGTGGGAGGAACGGGTGCGTCCGGAGACTCCGCGCAGCAGCGGGGAGTCCGGCAGATGGAAGCTGCACAACGCCGCCAACCTGTCCCATATCGCAGTCGAGAAGGGCTTCAGCATCGCCGACCCTCGTCTCTACCACGTCGACTGGGTCGGCGGCTGTGTGCTCTTCGACAGGGCCAAACTCCTCGATTCGGGCGGATTCGGCTTTTGGGACCAGCTCCCCGTCGACCATGTGGGAGAGGACGTCTACTGCCAGCGGCGCGTAATGTCCCGCTACGGCGGAGCCGGCCTCATCCCCAGCGGCGCCGTGCACCTCGAATCTCCAACGACTCTGACCGAGAGGCGATGCGAGGTGAGCGAATACCTCGCATGAGCGCCTCGGCTCGGACGCACCACTAGACGAAGCGATCGACTTTGTAAAGGCCCTTTCAGGTCCGAATCACCCTCATTAGCGTCAATGGCATCACAGGCGCCCGTACCGGCTCCCTGAACTGCAAGCAATCGGAGGATGACACCATGGCTACTCCCATTCAGCTGGCGCGCAGCTACGCCAGGTCGTATGAGACGTCGTCCCGCAAGGACAAGGGCACGATCCTCGACACACTCACCGCGGCGACCGGCTGGACGCGCGATCATGCGCGCCACCAGCTCCGCAGCCAGATCCACCAGATCAAGGCCGGAGTCGCCCTCGACGCGGTCGTCGATCGTCGCCGCCTCAAGCCGAAGAAGTTCTCCCCGCCCGCCCGACGGGCTCTCGAACTCGTCTGGAAGTGCTCCGGCCGCCCCTGCGGCAAGTACCTCGAGGCCGCGATGTCCGACTGCATCGATTCGCTGGAACGGCACGGCCACCTCAAAGAAGGACGGCGCGGATACTCGTCCTCCGTGCGCGACGAGCTCCTCGACATCTCAGCGGCCACGATAGATCGGTACCTGCGCTCCGCCAAGGCGGGAGACCACGATGAATCATGGCTGACCGGCACCGGAACGGGGATGCGTGCATCACTGCCGCGGCAGCGCATGCGCTCGCTGCTCGAACCCGAACCCGGGTACTTCATCGTCGAACTGCTCATGGTCACGACACCGACCGGTGAAAACTGCGTCACCGTGACATTCACCGATGTCGAGATCGGGTGGGTGCACACGAAGACCTTCACCCCGGGCATGCCCGTCGTCGACATGCTCACTGACATGGTGCGCGCAGTCCCCTATATCGTCACCGGAATCCTGTTGGCTCCGCCGCTGCCCGCCGGCGACCTCGAGACGTGGGCGAGTGAGAACCTCATCGAGTTCCACAGCATGAGCGACCTCAGGCAGGGCTCGCGTGTGCCCGACTGGACGTTCAGCGATCTCGACCTCCCTCTGCGCACGCCGAGCGACCTCGGCGCCGCGATCGACAGGGTCAACGAGCTGTGGGCGGCACTGGGCGACCGTCTCAACTTCTTCATGCCCGTGAAGAACCCCGTGGGATGGCGTCTCACACCCGCCGGAGAGCGCCGGCGCGAATACGACCGCCCCGACACACCGGTCTCCCGACTCTTCAGCTCCGGAATCCTCTGCCCCGAGCAGACTCGGGAGATGCGCGAGAAGAGTCACGAGCTCGACATCGCCGCACTGACCGCGCGCATCGAAGAGCTGAAGACGACCCTGCGCTGAGACGATTCTGTTCCGCCGGGAGGACGTGGCGGAGGGGAGGCGAGTGCAATGGTCGACCTACCGCTGGACGAGCTGTCGACGTTGTTCGCACGGATGAACTCCATGCTCCTCGACGAAAGGACCGTCGACAACGCGGTCGTCCTCCTCTCGGAGGCGGCCCAGGCCGCGATACCGCGTGCGCTCGGAGCGGGTACGACGGTCCTCGACCCCGTCGGTCGTCCCGTGAGCACGGGCAGCACCGACGCAGTCGTCGCTGAAGCCGATGAGCAGCAGTACACGACGGGTGAGGGGCCGTGCCTGAGCGCCTGGGCGGAGCAGAAACCCATGCTCATCGACGATGCCGAGAGCGACGACCGGTGGCCGCGATGGTCGAAGGCGGTCTCCCATCTGCCGATCAGGTCTGTGCTCAGCGTCCCCCTCATCCACGGTGAGGAGGCCATCGGCGCGATCAAGGTCTACTCGGCGTCCGCCGGTGCCTTCGGTGACGAGACGGTCCGTCTGCTCGGCCTCTTCGAAGGTCCGGCCTCGGCGCTGCTCGCCCACGTGCAGTCGACCGATCTGCCCGCGCGGCTGAGCGACTCCCTGCAGTCGGCTCTGACCAGCCGGGACACGATCAATATGGCCAAAGGAGTGCTCATGGCCGAGCACGCCCTCGATGCCGACACCGCCATGACACGGCTCATCGGTCTCGCCCGTGAGGGACGGCAGAGCCTGCTGGCCTGCGCCCAGGGCATCGTCGCCTCGACGCAGCGAGGAGGTGACTGAGTGAGATGACAGGAACGTCTCCCGACAACCCTGCTTTCGGCGAACCCGAAGACCGGGGTCCCGATGACGACCTCCGACAGCAGCTGGCTAGTGCCGTCAGATACTGGCGCATGCCTGTCAAGGACATCTGGTTGCGCTATTTCAGCCTCGGCGGAAGTGTGGGCGAGTGTGAGCTCGACGCCTACATCAACTCGTCCTATACGATCTCACCCCTGCAGCACGACATCCTCGCCCAGGCGATCAACGAGCTCATCGACGCCCGACCCGAACCGCCGCGCGCACCCTACAGCAGCGATGCACTCGACCGCAGCGACGGCCCGAGCAAGGCGAGGAACGATCAGAGCCCGGGTACGGAGTCCGTTGACGATGATCCCCGCGCAGACGAATATTGAAGGAACAGATCACAGAGCCGGCACTTGAGACACGATGGGAGTGGCAACTCTGATGAATGACATCTCAGCAGAATCGACTCGTGACGACCGCGAAGGACTCGACGAGGAGATCGCGATCCCGAATCCCGACTCGGACAGGCACCAGCTGACTGCGGAGATCGGCGAATGGGCACGCTCACTCATGCTCGAGCCCGATGACCTCATCCTCGGGGCCATGGTCGACGAGGCCCTGCGAGTCATCCCGGGAGCCGACTACGCGTCCCTCTCCATCGTCAGCCGGCAGGGCTGCATCCGGTCCCGCGCCCCCTCTCACCTGATTCCCGAGCGCTTGGACGCCCTGCAGTCCGAGCTGCAGGAGGGACCCTGCTTCGATTCCATTCGTGAGCAGCGCATCGTCCGGGTCCCCGATCTCTCTCGGCCTCGACTCCCTGGCCGAGATTCGCCTCGAGTGCACTCGCCGAAGGCGTACGCAGCATGCTCGCATTCCAGCTCTTCGTCGAGGTCGACAGCCTCGGCGCCCTCAATCTGTACTCGACGAGCGCTGACGCCTTCGACCAGGAGGCCGAGAACATCGGGACGGGGGTCGCCGCCCACGCCTCCCTGGCCCTGGCCAACGCCCAGAAGCAGGGACAGCTCTACGAAGCAGTGGCCTCACGGGACCTCATCGGTCAGGCCAAAGGCATACTCATGGAGCGGCACAAGATCAACGAGCACGATGCGTTCCTGCTGCTGACGAAGGTGAGTTCGAACACGAACAGGAAGCTGCGCGAGATCGCCGAGGAGTTCGTCCGGACCGGCTCGCTGCCCGGAACGATCACCGACTGATCCGTCGACCAAGTGACCCGTCCTCCCAGGAACGAATCACTTGTTTCTCCGAGCAGCAGTGGGCTAGACTCGAAGACGGTCAAGCAGATGGCCTCCTTCCTGACATCAAGGGGATCATTGTGTACACGCTGCTCAACAACAGTGAAGCATCGAAGTTCGACCTCTACCTTCCCGGCCAGCTCGTCGCCTCACTGCACTACACGATCACTCCGGACGAGATCATGTTCGTCTACTGTGAAGCCATCGAGCCCCTCGATTCGGAACGGCACTGTCGCGAGCTCCTGCGCCTGGCCCTCGAAGACTCCCTCAACCGGCGGATCCCGATCACCGTCTCATGTCCGATCGCGAGCAAGTACATCGACAGTGATCCGGTCATCGGTGCTCAGCTGCAGTCGCTGCCCAAGCACGTAGGACGCAAGCACCAGAGTTCCCTCGACTGAACCGTCGCACCGCTGCTCACCGGCGCTTCGCCCCCTTCACAGTGACCAGCGGCTCCGAAGCGAAGTCCTCCCGCAGCCGGACACTGTTCGCGTCGATGCGTTCGACTTCCTGCCAGGGGATGACGAGCGAACCCGCGTGCATCCGTCGGAATACGAACGCGAAGAGCTTCGGACGATCCATTCCCGTGCGCTCGTAGCCGAGGAAGGGCGTCCTCCGATGGGGACCGACGATGAGCGAATCGAGACTCATCCGGTCCCTTTCCTCGCTGCTGGTGAACCGCACGTCGAGCACCCAGCCGAGGGGCTCTCCCGCGGAGTCGCACACGCGTGAATCGAGCAGGTCACTGAGGATCATGACGGCCTCCGGGGATTCGGGCGATGATATGATCGCGCATCCACTGTTCGATCCACATCACGCTGAGCTCTTCGCCGTCGATGCCGAGCTCGACGGCCACGTCGATGTTCGCGACATCGTCCCAGGAGATGCGGTGCCAGCGGCTCTTGGGCGGGCGTCCGCCGAAGATCCGAGTGGCCAGCACCGGCCCGGTCAGCAGGTCGGTGATCTCCGGTGCCTGCGCGTCTGGGTCCAGAGGCTCCCCGAAGGGGACTTCACTGAGCTCGACGTCGTCGACGACCCCGATCGTGCGGTCGTTGACGTCACGCATCTGACGGTCCAGGAGATGGAGTCTCACATCCATCGTGCGCTCGTCATCGTCGGCACTCCGCTCGTCGGAGTCTCTGCGGTCGTCGTCATTCATGAACCTGCTCCTGTGATGATCATCAGAGGGATGGCGGCGAGGGAGGCCAGCAGCACCAGCCCGAGATAGACCAGTGCGACCGCGTTGGTGACCCGGCCGTTGACGTGCTCGCCCATGTATTCGGGATCGTTGGCGACGATGAGGATCGGCAGATACGTCAACGGCAGGGCGATGGCGGAGAAGACCACGGAGATCTCCGTGACCTGAACGGGATCGACTCCGGTCGCGAGCACCGCCACGCCGAGAACGAGGCAGACGATGATGGTCACGTGGAATCTCGCAGCCTCGGCGGGCTTGCGAGTCTTGCCCCAGGTCCAGCCGAAGAACTGCGCGATCGTATAGCCGGTCGACAGAGTCGTCTCCAACGCGGCGCCCGTGGTGGCGGCGACCATTCCGAGGATGACGAAGGCCAGCAGCAGCTTGCCTCCTGCCTCGGCGACGGGCAGCACCGTCTGCGTCAGCGAGCTGACGGCGATGCCCTGGGGGAAGAGCACGATGGTCGCACAGACTGCGATCGACAGCGCGATCAGCCCGCCGATGGGATAGCCGATGAGGATATTCATCCGCGAATCCGCGATCTTCTTCACCGACCACTTCTCTTCGATCGCACTCGAAGAGTAGAAGAACACCTGGTAGGGGGTCATCGCCGACCCGAAGAGGGAGATCGCGAAGTACCAATACGTCGACATGTGCTCGTCCCCGGGCACACTCGGCTTCGTGACCTGCGTCATCAGATCGTTCCAGTCGGGCCCGAGGAGGAAGACGGCCACGGCGAATCCGACGAGCGCGAGTCCGAAGAGAGGGACGATCTTCTCCATCTTCGAGAACTTCACCCGCCAGATGATCAGCCACACCGCCACAGCGGCCACAGGCACCCAGAGCAGATAGTTCACACTGCTGGCCAGCTGCAGAGCCAGGGCGATGCCGCCGACTTCTGCCGTGAGAGTGAGCAGATTGATGAAGAAGGAGGCGCCGAGGTTCGCGATGCCCATGCGAGGTCCGAGCCGTTCGCGGATGATGTCGAAGGTGGCCCGTTTGCTGACAGCGCTGACCCGTCCCGACATCTGCGTGAAGACGCAGACCCCGATCAGTCCGAGGACCACCACCCAGACCAGGGACAGACCGAAGCGAGAGCCGACCTCGGCCTCGACGACGAGGTCGCCGATATCGACGAACCCGCCGATCGCGGTGAGCAGTCCCAGCAGAACTCCGACGATCTTCTTCATTGCGGCGGTTCCAGCGAATCCATTCGGGAGGCCAGACGGTCACGGCTGTCCCGGAGTGTCCGTTCCACCTCGTCGGCCGAGTGCGAGCTCTTGTCGTCGATCCAGTCTTCGGCGCCCGTGATCGCTCTCGCGGCACCGGCGATCTCCTTGAGCACCGCTGTTCTCTGCCGGTCCTCGGCCGCGGTGTCGACCTTGAGCTCGAAGACCTGTTTCTGCGCTTTCTCGAGCTCGCTGAGCATGTCCTGGGCAGTCGTATCGGCCACAGTGCTCAGAGTCCTGTCACGACGGAACTGGCCGAAGGAGTCCTCGACGGTCGCGACCGCATATTGGGCGTGCTCGGTTGCCCTCTTCAGCTCGCCGAGGGCCCCTCCTTCGGAGGTGACGCAGCCGGAGAGCAGCAGGAGAGCGACGGCCACGACAACGGCGAGGCACCTGCGGCTCACGCCGCTGAACTCACGAGATGTCGTCATCTGTCCTCCGCTCTTCGATCCCACGACGGATTGCTCCTCGGCATCACAACGGATTCTCACGGTAGCGCGAGCACAAGTCCCCCGACCACGGAAAGTCGAGACTCATGCTTCTGCTCCGCTTCCTTCTGCTCCGCTGCGCAGACGCCGTCTCCGGGCTCTCTGACGATGTCTCAGGACTCTGTCAATCCCCTTTCGCGACAGACTCTGCTTCGCCACGCTGAGACCATGACACATATCGTGCGCGTCGACCCCAGCGGCGAGGGGATCCGCAGGAAGGGCGCCGGCAGGGGCTTCTTCTTCACGCGGAGCGACGGCAGCAAGGTCACCTCACGAGCCGAACTCGACAGGATCCGCTCCCTGGTCATCCCTCCGGCCTGGAAGGAGGTCTGGATCAGCCCCGACGAACGGGGGCACATCCAGGCCACCGGGGTCGACGCAGCCGGCCGCCGCCAGTACATCTATCACCCCGATTGGACGAGCGAACGCCGGGCCGAGAAATTCGAGCGGGCCCTTGCCCTGGCGTGGACGCTGCCCAGCTCCCGACGCCGCGTGACGCTCGATCTGCGCGCCCGACGCAACGGTGCCGGGAAGGCTCTGGCCGCGGCGTTCCGCCTCATCGACATCGCCGGTCTGCGGATCGGCAACAGGGAATACGCGCGGGAGAACGGGACTTACGGAATCACGACTCTGGAGGTCCGTCATGCCCGCGTCACGGGCGCCGAGCTGCACCTGTGCTTCGTGGGCAAGGGCGGGAAGCAGTGGGACCTCGTCGTCGACGACTCCGACCTCGCCCGCGTTCTCTCCCCCATGCTCAAGCGCAGCTCCGACGCCCCGCTGCTCGCCTATGCGACGGGGCAGGCTGCGGCCGGTCGACGATTCGACGACTGGCAGCAACTGTCCGCACCTGCCGTCAACGACTACATCAGAGACGTGGCCGGGGAGGACTTCAGCGCGAAGGATCTGCGCACCTGGAGGGCCACGGTCGTCGCCGCTCAGGAGCTGCCGTGGTCCGAAGCACGGGAATCGTCGCCGACAGCGCGGCAGACGCAGCTGCGAGAGGCGGTCAAGGCCACCGCGGCTTTCCTGACGGACACTCCGGCAGTGGCACGGAACTCCTATATCGACCCGCGTCTGGTCACGGCTTTTCTCCATGACCCGCCGGAGGCGGCTCCGACAACGGAGACCGATGTGCGAGAGCTTCTCGGAAACGTCCCGCTCGAACAGGAGTGAACCGGTCCGAACCGCAATGAGCTGGTTCGAGCATGGAAAGGTCCGGTCGCCGCCGATGAGGCAGCGACCGGACCTGCGATCCGGAGCCGGACAGTCAGCTCTCCCTCTGGCAACTCTCCCGGTTGCCCGAGCCGAGCCTCCACCCGTAGACGAGGTGGGCCGCGAGAACCGCGACGGCCCGCCCGGGCCTGTCGCGATGCGCCGGCGGCAGAATGCCCAGCGCAGGCAACCACCCCTCGTAGCCGAGCGCCCAGATCGCCGCACCGAAGGCGACGCCGGTGGCGCGATTCTGCCATCGCAGGGGGACGAGGGTCGAATAGGCGACTCCCGCAGACGTCCCGTAGGCGACATGGGCAAGGCTCGCGGTGAAGTTCACAGACGAGTCGGACAGGTCCGGCAGGATCTTCTCGATGATGATGCGCGGCGGCTGCCGATCGACGAAGCCGCTCACTTCCGCAGCGGCGAGGACCGCACTCATCGCAGTCGTCGCCGCGATGCCTTTTCCGGCTCCCGCACCGCCGCGTCTGAGCAGTTTCGCTGCCATGATCGTTACCGCCTCTCCTCTGCTGCAGCCATTGACGAGTTCGTTCAGTCGTTGACGAGTTTGAAGAACGTGCTCTGCTCGCCGTCAGCGGTGGTGTCCTGGTAGAGCAGGGACAGACCCTTCTCATCGAACTTCTCGAACCACTCGTCCCATTCGATGTGAGTGAGTTCGTCCTCTCCGGCACCGCCGGGGAAGTCGAAGCGGAGGACGCCCGCTCCGTCGTCCTCGGCCTCGGTTCCCTTCACCGAGGCAGGCACTCCGTTTCGGGCTTCGACCCACTTCCTGATCTCGTCATGGTCACGTGTCGTCGTCGCTTCGGACACAATGTCTCCTCTCGTCGCGGCTTTCGGCTGCTCGACCCGGTCTCACTCGGACATCTTCTCCACCAGGTCGCCGATGCGGTTGTCCCACTCGCTGCGAGCGACATCGGCCTGGGCCAGCATGCCCACGAGCTCGTGGCCGTCGATGACGGGAAGACGGCGGACCTGGTGGTCCTTCATCGTCTGCAGAGCCTCACCGACATTGTCATCGGCACCGATGGTCACCGGCTTGCCCTGAGCCAGGTCGCCGGCCTTCGCGGTCTTCGGGTCTCCGCCCTCGGCGATGCACTTCACGACGATGTCGCGATCGGTGATCATGCCTTTGAGCCGATTGTCCTCTCCGCAGATCGGCAGGGATCCGAAACCTTCCTCGCGCATTTGCTGTGCAGCCTGTTCGAGAGTCTCGTTCTCACCGACGCACTTCGCGCCCGGGGTCATCAGTTCACGTGCCGTGGTCATTTCCATCGTCTCCTCGTGTCGGTTTCAGTGTCGGTCGACACTTCCTGCGCCGCAGCGGCGAGGGCCGAACCGCCGTCTCACCGGCCGCGGGACACTCATCATGCTGACTGCTCCCGGCGAGTGTCCAGGGGGTGGGCGCACCCGATGCGTGCCTCAGACAATGTTGCCGTCCGGGTCCCGGGCGGGGCTGTATCCGTGCCGAATCGCCGGCTCGGACAACTGCCCGTCGACTCAGCGGCGATGAAGTATGAGTCTCGTGCGGACGCTGACACCGGCAGTGCACTTTGCCACGCTGTCTACTCAGACACGACCGACGAGGAAGAGGGTCGGCGGATGGCTCCCGCCGGCGTCTCACTGTCGATCGAGAAGGAGAGAAGGCAATGCGCGCAGTCACCTGGCAAGGCAAGAGAGACATCTCGGTGGAGACGGTCGACGATCCGATCCGGCACAAGGCCAATGATGCGATCATCGAAGTCACATCGACCGCCATCTGCGGCTCCGACCTCCACCTCTACGAGGTGCTGGGGCCCTTCATGGACCGTGGGGACATCATCGGACATGAGGCGATGGGGCGGGTCGTCGAGGCCGGCCCCGAATCGGGTCTGTCCGTCGATGACCGGGTGGTCGTGCCGTTCCCCATCTCCTGCGGTCACTGTTGGATGTGCGAACAGGGGCTGCAGACCCAGTGTGAGACAACGCAGGTGAGACAGTACGGTTCCGGTGCGCAGCTGTTCGGCTACTCCCGGCTCTACGGCTCTGTTCCCGGCGGGCAGGCAGAGTACCTCCGCGTCCCGTACGCCGATGTCGGTCCGCTCAGGGTCGGCACGGAACTGCCCGATCACCGCTACCTCTTCCTCAGCGACATCCTTCCCACAGCGTGGCAAGCGGTGAAGTACGCCGGGATCGGGGAAGGTGATTCGCTGGGCGTCTACGGCCTGGGTCCGGTCGGGCAGTTCGCTGCCCGCATCGGCAGACACCTCGGCGCGAAGGTCTTCGCCCTCGACCCGGTCCCCGAGCGTCGTGACATGGCCGCTCGCCACGGCGTCGAGGTCTTCGACTTCGACGAGGACGCGCACGCGGCGATTCGCGACGCCACCTCCGGTCGCGGACCGGACGCGGTGGTCGACGCCGTCGGAATGGAAGCACATGGCTCTCCATTGGCCTCGGCGGCTCAGCAGGCGGCCGGTCTGCTGCCGCCTCCCGCGGCGCGGAAGATCATGGAGACCAGCGGAATCGACAGGACTGCGGTCCTGCACGCGGCGATCGATCTCGTCCGTCGGGGCGGAACGCTCTCCCTCAGCGGGGTCTACGGCGGAGCTCTGTCGCCGATGCCGCTGCTCACCCTCTTCGACAAGCAGATCCAACTGCGGATGGGCCAGTGCAATGTGCTCAGTTGGACCGACGACCTCCTGCCCTTGGTCGAGAGCCCCGAGGATCCGCTGGGCGTCGATGATCTCGTCACCCACCGGCTCCCCCTCGATTCTGCGCCCGAGGCCTATGCGATGTTTCAGCAGAAGTTGGACGGCTGCATCAAGGTCGTCCTCGATCCGAGCGCGAAATGATAGTTCGCCTCCCGCTCCGACACAAGGGGTGCCGGCCGTTCGGGAAGCGCCTCTACCGTCAGAACATGCCACCACAGGGACGGTTCCGCGTTCCTGTCAGAAGTGAGGAGAAATCGTGAGTTCAGAAGATCGACCGATCGTTCCCGGAAAGCCCGGTTCCCGCACTCCGGACTTCGAGGAGCCCACAGCACCCCGAGAGCCTCTGCCGCCGAAGCCCGATCAGAGCGGGCCGAAGCCGACCACGCCGACGGGGGCGCCCAGTCGTGACAGCCAGGCGGACCAGGCGCAGCAGGGCAGCTGGCTGACCACTGCTCAGGGCGCCCGGCTCTACGACACGGACCATTCGCTCAAGGCAGGCTCCCGCGGGCCGACCCTGCTGCAGGACCACCATCTGCGGGAGAAGATCACCCACTTCGACCATGAGCGCATCCCCGAGCGTGTCGTCCATGCTCGCGGCTCAGCGGCTCACGGCACGTTCGTCTCCTACGGCACAGCCTCGAACATCACGAAGGCGGCCTTCCTCGCCCCCGATGTCGAAACCGACGTATTCACCCGGTTCTCCCCGGTGGTCGGATCACGGGGATCAGCCGATGCCGTGCGTGACACCCGGGGCTTCGCCACGAAGTTCTACACCGAGGACGGAGTCTTCGACCTCGTCGGCAACAACATCCCGGTGTTCTTCATCCAGGATGCGATCAAGTTCCCCGACATCGTCCATGCGGCCAAGCCCCACCCCGACCGCGAGATCCCCCAGGCTCAGAGCGCGCATGACACGTTCTGGGACTTCGTATCCCTGCACACCGAGGCGACCCATCACACGATGTGGCAGATGTCCGACCGCGGGATCCCCCGCTCCTACCGGATGATGGAGGGCTTCGGCATCCACACCTTCCGAGTCGAGAACTCCGCCGGAGAGACCTCGCTGGTGAAGTTCCACTGGAAGCCGAAGACCGGTGTCCATTCGCTCATCTGGGAAGAGGCCCAGATGGTCAACGGCGTCGATCCGGATTTCCATCGCCGGGACCTCGCCGATGCGATCGAAGCGGGCGCGTGCCCGCAGTGGGAGCTCGGCGTCCAGGTGTTCCCGGACGATCCGGGCGAGACGTTCGAAGGCATCGACCTGCTCGACTCGACGAAGATCGTGCCCGAGGAGCTCGCTCCCGTGCAGCCGCTGGGGATGCTCACACTCAACCGCAATCCCAGCAACTTCTTCGACGAGACCGAGCAGGTGGCCTTCCACCCCGGGCACCTCGTTCCGGGCATCGACATCACCGACGATCCGCTGCTCCAGGGCCGGCTGTTCTCCTATCTGGACACACAGCTCACCCGCCTCGGCGGGCCGAACTTCTCGCAGATCCCGATCAACCGGCCGCGCTGCCCGGTCAACGACATGTTCCGCGATGGGATGCACCAGACGGCCGACCACCGCGGTGCCGCGCCGTACCGTCCGAATTCGCTCGACGGCGGCAACCCCTTCCCCGCCGACAAGGCCGATGAGCACACCTTCGTCGAGGTCGCCCAGGAAGTGCCCGCAGCGAAGAAGGAGCGCCGTTCGCCGGAGTCCTTCGATGACCACTACTCGCAGCCTCGCATGTTCTGGCTGAGCCTGACCCCGGTCGAGCAGGATCACCTCGCCGACGCGTTCATCTTCGAGCTCGGCAAGTGCTACGAGGAGACGATCCGAGCGCGTGAGGTCGCGGTGCTCGCCCGTGTGGACTCGGAGCTGGCTCGTATGGTCGCCGCGGGGCTGGGCCTCGAGCCCCCTGAGGCCGAGACGGCGCCGCGCAGCGACGTCCGCCCCAGCCCGGCCCTGTCTCAGGTGGGGAAGCGCTGGCCGGTCGACGGCCGCAAGATCGGCATCGTCACCGGCAGCGAGACCGACCCGGAACAGGTGCTCCGCGCCTACGACACCATCGCCGAGGCGGGAATGGTCCCTATCACCATCGCTCCGGTGGGCGGACGCATCACCGCCGGTGAGCGGAGCATCGCGATCGAACGCACATATACGACGGCGTCCTCGAGCGAACTCGATGCCTTCTACTTCACCGACGGTGCTGACCTGACGATGGAGGTCGACCTGCTCGTCACGGAGGCCTGGCGTCATCTCAAGTTCATCGCCGCCAGCGGCGGCTCCTGCACCATGCTGGAGAAATACGGCATCCAGCCCGAAGACCCGGGAGTCTACTGCACGGACGACGTCGAGACCGCACTCTCGCAGCTGCAGGACGGACTGAGCGAGCATCGAGCCTGGGCACGAGTCGAGGGCTGATGCCCTGACACCCTCTTCGGAAGGGATGCGCTCCCGGCAGCGCCTGGACACCGAATTCGACCAAAGGGGATGATCCTGCCGTGGCGGAAGGAAGCACACGGGCGGTGTTGGCAGCGCTGGCTGCGAACGTCACCATCGCCGTGCTCAAATTCGCGGGGTTCCTGCTCACCGGGGCCTCCTCGATGCTGGCCGAAGCCGTCCACTCCCTTGCGGATTCGGGCAATCAGGTTCTCCTGCTCATCGGCGGCAAGCGGGCGCGCAGGCCCGCTGATGTCCGCCATCCGTTCGGGTACGGTCAGGAACGCTACATCTATTCGTTCCTCGTCTCGGTCATGCTCTTCAGCCTCGGTGGACTCTTCGCCCTCTACGAAGCGTATGAGAAATGGCGCGAACCCGAACCTCTCGACGACCGATGGTGGTGGGCACCGATCGTCATCCTCCTCGGTGCCATCGTGTCCGAGTCGCTGTCGCTGCGCACCGCGGTGCGGCAGTCGAACCGGGTCCGTTCCCGTGGCTGGCTGTCCTTCTTGCGTGGAACTAAGACGCCGGAGCTGCCGGTCGTCCTCCTCGAGGACACGGCCGCGATCACGGGACTGTCCTTCGCCCTCGCCGCGATCATCGCCACTCTGCTCACCGGCAACGGGATCTGGGACGCTCTGGGGACCGCGCTGATCGGCCTGCTGCTCATCACCGTGGCCGTCTTCCTCGCGGTCGAGACGACGTCCCTTCTCGTGGGCGAATCAGCCACAGCGGACAACCGCAGGCGGATCACGGAGGCGATCGAGCACGGCGCAACGGCACAGGTGGTCGAACTCAAGACTCTCCACATGGGGCCCGAACAGCTCGTGGTCACCGCACGTCTCAGCCTGAGTCGGGCCGAGACCACCGGAAGCGAGACGAGTGGACCGCTCTTCGAGTGCCTTGCGGACATCGAAGCACGGATCAGACGCGAGGTGCCGATCGTCACCGATGTCGTTCTCCAGCCCGTGCCCGCCGCCGAGCGCTGAGAGGCTGTCGGTCCCTGCCTGGAGCCGTCACCGCTGGCTTTGAGTGTGTCTCGTCACCGCCGGCTGCAGGCGCATGCCGTCACCGCTCGTCTCTCACCGGGCTGCTGTCGGAGTCGTGGGCGTAGACATCGCTGTCGGTGCGGAAGGCTCGGCGCCGGGCGTATTCGTGCACTGAGTCGAGCACACCGCGCTGGTGCTCTGCTTTCTGCGCCAGCTCACTGAACTGATCGGTTTCCAGGCCGAGCGCCTCGGCATTGTCCGCAAGCGTCTGCCACATCCCCAGTTTGCCGACGACCGCGCTGCGCATCAGCTCCGCTTCGAGCACCAGGGTCATGGGCGAGCGTTTGAGCAGCGAGCCGTTGCTCTTGAGTCTGCCGACCCGCTCCCCCGCCCATGACACCGCCTCGGCGAGCGGGCGTCGCCGGAGTCCGAGTTCGTCGATGAGGTACTGGACGTACAGGTGCTCACCGCGGATCTCCGCAGCGAGTTCGGACAGGGCTGCGAAGACGGGCGTATCGACGAAGTCGGCTGCCATCCGTTCGATCCTCTCCGCCCCGGCGGTGGCCCCGGTGAAATGGTCGCTGAGGTAGAGGCCCAGGAGGTCCATGTCGACCTCGCTGGGCTCCTGATCGGCTCCCGACCGCTCGTGCTTGCCGTCCTTCGTGCGCAGCCGCGGCTGCTCGGGATCGCGGGGACGCAGCGGGACGGAGGCGGTGCCCTCGCCGTCGGCCATGCCTTTGAGCAGTTCGCGCGCGGCGTCCATGGCGCTGTATTCCGGCTCCCAGCCGAGTTCGTGACGGGCTCGTGCGTTGTCCATCAGCGGCACGTTCAGGCCCATGTCGAGCCAGCCTTCATCGGCTGCAACCAAGGAGCTGCTGTGTCCCACGCCCAGAGCCGCCCGCACTGCCCCGTCGGGAACCGGGATATGTCTGCCGTGGTCGAGCAGTTCGGCCAGATCCTTCGGATAGAGCACATCATCGGCGCAGATGTTGAAGGCTCCCGGACGGCGGTGGACGACGGCTGCCACATAGGCGCGTGCGACGTCCGTGGAATGGACGGCCTGGACGCCGCGCAGTCCCGCCGGCAGCGGCAGGAACGGCAGTCGGCCTGCTCGCAGCAGCTGCACGGGCATCCAGGTCCCCAGGAAGTAGCGTTGGATCTCCGAGGCTGCGGGGGCGCCGAAGATGAGCGCCGGGCGCAGCCGGGTCACCGTGACCTCGGGGTGATCGGCGCAGAAGCTGTCGAGCACGCGTTCCTGAGCGGCCTTGTCCACGCTGTAGTGGGAGGAGCGGATCCCCTCGGTCGGCCACTCCTCGTCGCGCTTGTCCAGGCTGTCGTCGGGAGAGTAGGCGCCGACCGACGAGGCCACGACGAGATGCGGAACGCCCGCCGCCGCCACGGCCGCGGTCACACGAGCGGTGCCGTCGACGTTGACGCGCCGGAGCAGATCCCGGTCGCTGTTGGGCTGGATCAGCCAGGCCAGATGGATGACGGCGTCGGCCCCGGTCAGCGCCTCCGTGAGCTCGCGGCAGGCCGTGGCCTCGCTGCTCGCGGCGGCGACGTCGATCGATCTCCATTCGCATCCGGCATAGGGTTGGACCTCGGTGTCGGGCATCCTTCTCGAGATCCCCAGCACCGAGGTGACTTCGGGCGTCCGGCCGAGGACCTCGAGGATCGCCGTGCCGACGTTCCCGGTGGCTCCGATGACTGCGACTCTCATGTTCTCTCCCCGTGTGGGTTCGTGGTCGATGCGCCTGTTTCCGATGCGTCCGTGCTTGAGGCGTCTGTGTTCTGCGTGGCCGATGCCCGGTCGTCGCTGACGGAGACGTCGGCGAAGGAGTACGGCGGCCAGGGACCGAGGAAGCGGATGGACAGAGCGGGCTGCTCCTTCTGCAGCGCCGTGAGCTCGGCTCCCAGCGCAGTGACCTCCGTGCTCCGCACCAGGCAGGAGGCCATGAGCACCGGCGTCAGTCCGGGTTCTCGGCTTGGCGAGCGATACTCCTCGATGTCGAGGCAGTGGGAGGCGATCCTGGCCCTGACCTCCGGATAGATGCCATCGGCGGCTCGGTCGACGAGCTCCTTCTCGGTCTTCTCCAGGCGCTTCTCGAGCAGTCTGCGCACTCCTGCAGGACGGCCCTCCATCTCCGCCTTCATCCCGCCGACCTCTGCGTCGACCTCCTCGAGGAGGCCCCGGTCCAGGGAGATTTCGACGCGCAGCTCGGACGTGTCGCGCAGCTCCTCCAGCCGCTTCCCGAGTGTGTCGGCGGAGTCGTCGAGCCAGTGCTGGAGCTGTTCGGCCGCCGTCGCCTCGGAGTCGGGGTCCGAGCGGACGATGACGTTGAATGAGACCGGGAGGATGGCCGCTGCGGACTGCCAGGCGTCATCGATGACCTCGCTGTGTTCGAGCACCCACCTGCGCACGTCCTCGTCGGGGCCGTCGAAGGGGCCTGCGGTGTGCCGGTGGACCACAGCCTTCGGTCCCGCCTCTCGGCCGATGATCTGGAGTTCGGAACCGTCGATGCCGGTCACGGCGGGGGTGTAGTCGCCGCCGGGGACGATGGCATAGACGTAGAGCATCTCCGTCGCTTCGCTCATTCGACGCCCTTTCCGTTCTCCTCGGCCCATCTGGCCGGATTGATGAGCTTGTCGACGACCTCATCGACGACGTCGTCGAGGCCGTTGTGCAGGTCCTCGACGGACCCGGTGATTCCGTGCTGATCCTTGATCTGGTCCATCGCTTCATCGAGTTCGAGGAGAGCCTCGCCGAGGCGGTTCTGTTCGTCCTCGGTGAGGTCCCCGCCTTCCATCCGCCTGACGGCCTGGGTCTCGAGGGCCTCCTGGATCACCTCGACGAGGGTGACGACGAGGGTGAGCACCCCGTGCTTGAGGCTCTCCTCATTGACATTCAGCGCCATGATGCTGCTCCTTCTTCGGCACGTTCATCGTGGTTTCGGCCAGGCGGCGTGGTCGCCTCGAGCGCCGGCGACTGTCGGTCCTCGAGTGCCGCGGTCTGCCAGTCCTCGAGTGCCGTCGACCAGGCGGCGGCGTCGTCCGCGGCCAGGGTGATGGTCGAGTCCGCAGTGTCGAGGATGAGGACCCGCGGCTCATCGGTGGGGTTGCTGTGCTCCTCCCGGCGCATGTCCTGCAGCTGCTCGGGCGAGATACGCACCCGGGCTCGCCCGTCCATCGGGGACCTCCAGGTCAGCTCCGTGTTCGACAGCGCCGCCTGTCCGCCGCGCCAGGTGCTTCCGCTCGCCATGGTTTCGAGGAACCACATCCTGCCCTCACGCAGGGGCCGGTCCGCTCTCGTCTTCGCCTCCGGAGTCGAGGACGCCGTATCGTCGGCACGGTCGAGCTGGGCCTGCACCAGGGAGATGAGGCGGTCGGGCTCGAGGGCCGAGAGGATCGCTTCGCTGTCGTCCTGGAGTCGGACGAGGATGCGAGTGCGCTCTTCACCTCCGATGGAGGACTCGCGCAGGGCGGAGACGGAGGCGATCGAGTTCAGGCGCGCCTGCCAGAGAGTCTCCGCCGGGTCGCGCCGGTGAATGATCAGACGCTTCGAGGTGAGATAAGCGCTGCCGGGTCGCCAGGTCCGGTAGAAGTTGTCCTGATAGTGCCCGCCGGCCATCTTCGCGAGGATCTCCTCGTCGTCGGCGATCGGCAGATGCGTGCGGACCGCTCTCTGCACCCATTCGCGGGTGTCGCTGTCCCACTGACGCATCATCCCGTATTCGAGCATCGTCTCGATGCCTGCGATCGTCGCGCGCAGGTTGACTCCGATGAGCGGGATGTCCGCGACCGAGATGATGAGGTCGAGATTGAGATGCACCCCTTTGTTGAGGAGCACCTCGATGAGATCGGGCAGGGTCGCACGCGGGTCGCGCGTAGGCTGCATCGCGTCTCCGGTCATGTGGTCGCCTCAGCGGTCGTCGCCGGCTGGGTCCGCACCGTCCGCCGAGGCGGCGGCTGCCTCGGAGGATGACGCGGTCTCCTCCGCGGAGTCGGCGGACTCCTCCGCGGAGGTGTCACCGTCATCCGCGGAGTTCAATTGGGCTGACTGCCCGGCCTCGATCCGCTTCGAGCGCGCGCTCTGCCACCCGCACCAGGGACAGTAGTCGTTCATCAGCTGGGCGAGTTCGGAACGCTTCCCGCACTCGGGACATGTGTCCTTCTGCTCGACCGCTTCCTTCCATGCGACGGTGTCCCGGTCCGTGCCGGCCGGGAAGTCCAGCCCATAGCGGGCCGCGGTTTCGAAGGAGGCGAGAGCGGCTCTGATCCGGATTCCCAGCAGCTCGACGCCGGCCACGGAGACCATGATGTCCGCGTTGAGGACCAGGCCCTTGTCCAGCAGAGTCTCCACGACGTGCAGCAGCGTGCCCTCCTGGCTGCGCTGCGGCTGCATCGCATCGTTCGACTGATTCATGATGCTCATATCGCCCCTTCCGGTCACTCGCTCGGCCGGCCGCGAACGTAGCGATCCTTTCTGTCGTAGGCCATGAGTTCGCCGTCCTCATCGAGTTCGACCTCGTATTCGGCGAGCAGATCCGCACTGTCGGGGATGCGTCGCGATTCGACGACCTCCAGGCGCACGGACCAGTGGTCGTCCTTCCACCGCGTGCCGACCACGGACTCCGGAGGCCTGCCGGTGAGAGTGCTGAACTGTTCGATCGCCTTCTTCACGGCCTTGACCGCAGAGATCCTCTTACCGGTCGTGGCCTGAGAACGACTCTCCGAGGGCGAAGCCGATTTCGGCTTCTCGCCTGAGGATGCCTCCGGCTTCTCCCCGGCTGACGAGGCAGACTTCTCCCGGGCTGATGACGCAGACTTCTTCCTGGCTGAGGACGATGCAGGCCTCTCGCGTGAAGATGAAGCCGAAGCGGACGGTCGGCGGGATGTTCCCTCCGCACGGCTCTCCTTCTCACTCGGTTTGCGGGCGCGCTTCTCGGTCGTGTCCGCCTCGTCTGCAGAGTTCTCGTCTGCTCTGGGCTCTTCGCTCATCGGTCCTCCTCGGTTCTGCGCCGACGGCCCTCGAGCAGTCGTCCGACGAGCTCACGCTCGAGGGCATCGGCTTCGTCATCACTGATCGATCCGCGCTCGCGAGCCTCGGCGACCTCTTCCAGCTGACGCCGGATGGCACCGGGATCGAAATAGCGCTTCTCGGCCTCTCCTCTGACCTGTTCGGCGACCCAGACGGTTCCCTTGAGAGGTGCCAATGGGGCGCCGAAGACTGCTGACAGGAGTCCCATGACCTCACCTACATCTCGGGAACGAAGTCGTAGGGCGCTTGGGGCCCGACGAGCCGGAACCTCATCCGCTCCTGGTTCGCCTCCGCCAGTCCTTCGACGACGGAGTCGAACTCGTCCAAGGTGTCCTTGCGGATCAGCACGGCCACCTCGGCGACGTCCTCGGCCTGGCCGACTTCGCGCATGGCGGTCTCCTCGGCCACGGAGCGGATCTGTTCGAGGATCGGAGGAGCTTCCGTCGTCCTCCAGTTCTCCATCGTCTTGACGACGATCTCCCCGAGCCGAATGCGCTCGTTCCGGGTCTCGTCTTCGCTCGTGCCGCTGATCCTCTCCCTCAGCTCGGCCACCTCGGGATTTCCGCGCACGATCTCCCGCAGTATCGCGTCTCGATCGAAGCTGATCCTCAGGGTGAACTGCGACAGTCCCGACAGCTGCCCGAGTGCCTCGGCGAAGACGTCCGCCTGCGGAGCCAGCACCTCATCGGCGATATCGGTCTCTCCGGGGACGACAGTGCCGAATGCCAGAGGCAGCACCGGCTGCTTCTCGGCGAGTTCGTCGAGGACGACGCTGTGGTTCTGCAGCGCTTCGGGAGTGCCCAGCATGTCGGGATCCACGAGTTCGGTCACCACTGCCGCCACCGGCCCGGACCCGACGACCGTCAGGGCGTTGCCCTGCACGCCGTCGGGTCCGGTCGGCAGCTCGGCATCGGCGAGCACGATCCCATACAGATACCGGTCTGCAGAGGGGGCGCCTTCTTCGCTCATTCGGACTCCGAGGAGCTGCGTGCCGGCCGCTTGGTGCGGCGACGCGTTTTCTCCTGGTTCGAACTCTCATCGGAGTCGTCATCATCCGGGGTAAGGGCGTCCTTGATGCCTTCGACAGCTCCCTGGGTCTTGCCCTTGGAGCCGCCTTCCATCATTCCGCCCATCATCTCCGGCAGATCGCGACCGCCCTGTTGGGTCAGATCGAGGCGGTTCGTCGCCTCGGCGAAGCGCAGATAGGTGTCCACGCTGGCGATGACGATGCGAGCATCGATGGTGAGGACCTCGATCCCGACGAGTGAGACGCGCACGTACGCATCGATGACCAGTCCCTTGTCGAGGATGATCTCGATGACGTCCGCAAGCGAACTCGACGACGGACGGTCGACATAGCTGCCTCGTGAACGTTCAACTGTGCTGGTGCTCATTGTCCTTGCCTACTTCCCAGTCGGGGACGCTCAGCCGCGTCCCTCTTCGTCTTCGGTGGCTAGTTCGGATTCGTCGTACTCCACAGGCTCTTCGGACTCGTCAGCGGCTTCCGGCTCCTCTTCGAAGTCCTCCGCGGGCTCCGCATCGTCTGCCTCGGCCGGTTCCTCGTCCTCGTATTCCTCTGCCGGTTCCTCCTCGTACTCCTCGGCGGGTGCGTCTTCGGGTTCGGCGTCGGACTCCTCCGCCTCGTCCTCGGCGGGTGCGTCCTCGCCGGATTCGTCCTCGGCGGGCTGGTCCTGTTCGCTCTCATCCTCCGCAGGGCGGTCCTCGGACTCTTCGTCCTCGGACTGCTCCTCTTCGAGGGCGTCTTCATGGGAGGTGACGAGTTCGCCGTCGCGGATCTCACCTCGCCAGCCTTCGACGCTGTCGGGGTCGAGCATGATCTGCCTCATCACGTGATGAACGAAGAACTTCAGCTCGAGCCGGAAACGCCGGGGCACGGTGAACCACAGAGCGCCGACGCCTTCCATGAAGCCCTGTTTGTGGTATTCGCCCACCGCGATGATGCGGGTCAGTCTGGGAGCGACTTCGTGGAAGGAGATGCTGCCGCTGATATAGCCCTTCTCACCCGTCGATTCCCAGACGATGTGCGAATCGGGAACCTGTTCGGTGATCGTGGCTTCCCAGGTCCGGTGCGACCAGACGGCCTGTCCCTTGATGCTCAGGGTGACGTCATCGGTGCGTTCGACGTTCTCGACCTTCTTCATGAAGTCGGGCCAGTCCTCGAACATCGTGAAGGCATTGTACGCCACGCTCAGAGGGACACCGACCTCGGCGGTCTCCACGATATTGGAGAACTTGAAATCGCCGGAGCCGCCCGAGCCGCTCGAGCCGCCTCCGAACAGTCCCTTGATCTTGTCCTTGATCCCGGTCGTCGCCGCAGACATCGCCGCTTTCGCCGGTGACTTGCCTTCGGCGATCTCCTCGGCGCCGGCCTGAGCCGCGGGAGCAGGGGTATCGCCCACACCGTCGAGGCGGTCTGCGATCTTCTCGACCCTGTCGCCGACGGAACTCATCGCCTTGCGTCCCAAGGTCTTGGCGTAGTCTCCGGCCTGCTGCTTGAGGCCTCCGAAAATCGAATCATCACTCATCGCCGGCCTCCTCGGGCTTGGCGGTGGAACGAGACGTCGACGTTTTCTTCGACGTCGTCGAGCGCTTGGCGCCCGACTTCGTGCGCGAGCCGCGTGAAGCGGTCGAGGACTTCGACGAACGCGTGCCCTTCGAGGAGCGGCTGCCTGTCGAGGAGCGCTTGGCTGCCGGTTTCTTCGGAGCCTCCTCCTCTGCCTGGGGCTCCTCCGTCTGCTCCTGCGGTTCCGGATCGGCTTCGGCTTCCGCGGTCTCGGAAGTGCCCTCGTCCTCAGAGGTCTGAGAACCTTCGTCCGCCTGGTCCTCCTGCGTCTGCGAGCCCTCGTCCTCGTCCTCGGAATCGTCGACGGCCGGATCGAGCGAGTCGGCCGCATCGTCGAGGGTCGACTTCATCTTCTCGGTCTGCTCCTGGAGCTTGACGCTGAGCTGGTCGACTCCCTTCGCCGCCATGGCTTTGGCCGCGCTCTTGCCGGAATCGGCCAGACGACCCGTGATCTTCTCCTGGAGGCTCTTGAGCTCGGGCGACGAATCAGCGAAATCCTTCAGTCCGCCCAGCAGCTGGTCGCGATTCTTCGCGGCAGTCGTTCCGGCGACCGCCGAGGCGACCGTGAGAGCCAGACCGAGCTTCTTGGTTCTGCCGAGAACATAGCCCGCCAGTATCAGGCCGGTGAGTTTCATCTTGTTGTTCATCATTGCCTCCGTCTCCGTGCTGATGGGCACGGGCCGAGATGGGAATTGGAAGGCTGCAGCCCCAGGGTTGGGATTGCCATGCCATGGGGTACAGCTCCACTGTGCTGATCACTGATTCGAGGGAAATCGCCTCGCGACGAGGGCATCCGGTACTCGTCTCCGCCTGTCGTCCGAGGCCGACGCAGATTCCTGACCGCATCTGCGGGCTTCCGCGGAAGCCAAGGGCAATCTGCCCTTTTCACAATCATCTGTTCAGCCACCCCTGTTCCGTCAAGGGGGGTCAGAAACGCTCCGGAGTGCCGCGGCATCGTACTCGGGCTCATCCTGAGAAGTGGCTGTCAATCTGTGTCCGGCGAATTCCAGCAGGCCCCATACCCCCTTTCCTGCCATTGCCCCGCGCTGCTCCTCGGAGCCGGTGCCCTGACAGAGCAGACGCCGGAGTCCATGGTGAACGCGGTCGGCGTCGTGTGTGCGCAGCAGGGCCGGTTGTGCGCGCTCGAAGACCTTTCGGACGACTGCTGCGGCCGGTGCGCTCATCCCCGTCTCCGGATCCATCAACGGCCCCGTGAGACCGAAGCGTGCAGCCTGCCAATGGGCGATATCCAGCAGATTCGCAGGTTCCGAGTCCGCGCTCGGGTCGTCCATCGCGATGTCCACGAGCGCACGGATGAGCAATGCGAGAGTCAGAGTGGTCTCGGTGTCCAGCTGCACGTCACAGGTCCGGATCTCGACGGTCGTGTGCTTGGGTGAGAGCCGGACCAGCCAGCCCAGGGTCGCCTCGTCGAACACCACGTCCGAACGCAGGGCAGCAGCGACCTGCGCATCGTAGTCGTCGAGATCCGTAAAATGGGGCGGGATGCCGAAGACGACCCACCGTCGGTAGTGGATCGAGCGCCAGCTGGCGAAGCCGCTGTCGGCTCCGCGCCACAGGGGCGAATTCGCGCTCAGGGCTGTGAGCACCGGAATCCACCTGCGCAGGCCGTTGAGTGCCCTCACGCCCGCTTCCCTGTCGGGGATGTCGACATGGACATGCATGCCGTTGACGTACTGATCGGCCGCGATCGCGGGCGCCAGCTCCGCGAACTCACGGTAGCGGCTGCCGTCACTGACTCCCAGCGAGGCCTCGGGGATCTGAGGTGCCGCACCGAGTCCGACAGCGAGCAACCCACGCGACTGAGCCGCTGCCGACAGCCGACGGCGAAAGGTGTGCAGCGATTCGAACGCCTCGGCGGCGGTGGCCAGCACAGGAGTGGCGAATTCGATCTGCCCGGGCAGCCACTCGGCGCAGACCTCTCCGCTGCTCGAAACCACCTCGTCCTCGACTTCCTGCAGGCTGCTCTTCGCTCGAGCAGGCAGAAGAGAATGCCGATCGACGAGGAGGAATTCCTCTTCGATGCCGAATTCGCTCATCGTCACCTCGTTCCGTTTCCGATCCGCTCACGCTATTGGACGTGCCACGGATGCGATACCGGATTCGGGGCCTCACGAAAATACCTGCGAAAGGGGCAGTGCGTGCGAGTTCGCGGGGATTTAGAAGCGGCAGACATGTCTCCGCCTGCCTCTGGCCGCAGTCGGGAAGCAGAACATAGACTTCAGGCAGATTCGAGGCGGCCGAAGAAGCGTCTGAGATGAGAACGGTCCGCGCGGATCATCCGAGCAGCGGGAAGACATATCACCCGTTGCGGACCATTCGAGACTAGCCAGCAGAGAAATGGACGATCAGGACCCCATTCAGGCCATTCCCGATGCCTCATTTCCGGATCACCGCGCAGCCGTGAGAAGAAGGAAGCTTGCGGAGGCGGTCGAGTTCTGGGATGTGACCCTCACCGGAGTGTGGCTGCACTACGTCAGCCTCGGCGGAGAGCTCACCGAATACGAACTCGACGCCTACCTCCACGAGGCGTACTTCATGACGCCTTATCAGCACGACATCCTCGCCGAGGCGGTCAACGAACTCATCGATATGCTTCCCCCGCCCCCGCGGGCTCCGCTCACGAACGAACCGGAGCTGTGAGCGGAGCTGCGAAGAGCCGGCGCTGAGAGGACTCCACGCATACGACGAGCGGCGGGATCAGCCCCTGTCGTCCGGAGCGCCTTCTCCATGGTCGCGATCGGCGCGGCCTCGTTCGGAATCGGCGGGACCAGCCTCGTCCGTGGGACGGGGACCGTCCCCACGGTATTCCAGGCGACCTCGGCGATTGCGACGGATGGCGCCGTGCCGGATCGCTTCGCGCACCGCTCCGCGGAAGCGTCCCGGGCCCCATCTCCGTGCTCCGATGGCGCGGAAGAGTTCGACGTCTCCCACGGGTTCCATGTCTCGGACGAAGTCGATGATGCCGTTGACCTCATTGGCCGAGACCTCGGGCGGAACATCGCGAGAGGACACCGACGGCCACGGAGCGTAGACACCGGCGGATCCCGGACCCGGGCGCAGGCGACTGCCACGGGAGGCGACTTCGGAACCGGCCCCCTGACGGCTCGGTGAACCGGCTCCGCCGGGTGCGGAGGGTTCGCTCGTCGCCGGCTTCTCGGTCTCCTCGGGCTTCTCCGCGTCCTCGGCTGTGAGCGGCTGCGCGATGGCCTCGAGGTCGGCGCCTTCGGCCTTGACCCCGAAGAGCAGCTCGGCGATTCCCCCGAGTGCCATCACCCCTGCTCCGATGCAGAACGCCAGAGCCACCTGTGAGCGCTCACCGGATTCGATCATGCCGCCGAACAGCAGCGGTCCGGCGATACCCCCGGCGGCGGTGCCGATCGCGTAGAAGAACGCGATGGCCAGCGCGCGGGTCTCCATCGGGAAGATCTCGCTGACCGTGAGGTAGGCGGCGCTGGCGCCGGAGGAGGCGAGGAAGAAGCAGACGACGAGGACGATGAGGAACAGCCACTCTCCGCCGACTGCGCCTTTGAAGACCAGGGCGAGGACGACGGCGACGACGGCCGAGCCGAGGTAGCTGAACGAAATCATCGGCTTGCGACCGATCGTGTCGAAGAGCCGACCGAGGATGACCGGCCCGGCGAAGTTGCTCAGCGACCAGATGATGATGAAGATCGGCACCGTGGCGGCGGCGACGCCGTAGAAGCCGTTGAAGATCGTGCCGAGGTTGAACGTGATGCCGTTGTAGAGGAAGGCCTGTCCGACGAAGAGGACGAGGCAGAGGATGGCGCGTTTCGGGTAGATCTTGAAGGCGACCTTCATGATCTCGACGAAGGTGATCGTCTTCCGCTGCCGGACGGTGATGGTCTTCTCCGCCGGCGGCAGGGTCTGCGAAGTCTCGGATTCGATATCGTCTTCGATCTCACCCACGATGCGCTCGGCCTCATCCTTCTGTCCGTGGATGAACAGCCAGCGCGGGCTCTCGGGGACGTTCTTGCGCACGACGAAGACGAAGATCGCCAGCAGCATTCCGACGGCGAAGGCGAGCCGCCAGCCGATCATCTTCGGCAGGATGTCCGTGTTGAGGAAGAACAGCGTCGTCGCGGCGCCGCCGGCGGCACCCAACCAGTAGGAGCCGTTGATGATGAGGTCGATGCGTCCGCGCACCCGGGCCGGGATGAGTTCGTCGATGGCCGAATTCACCGCAGCGTACTCTCCGCCGATGCCGGCTCCGGTGAGGAAGCGGACGAGGAAGAAGTACCAGGGCGCGAAGGAGAAGGCCGTGGCGACCGTGGCGATGAGGTAGAGGATGAGGGTGATGAGGAAGAGCTTGCGGCGGCCGAATCTGTCGGTGAGCTGGCCGAAGACGATCGCCCCGACGCAGGCTCCGAGCACATAGAGTGCGCCGGCAGTGCCGATCTGTCCGGCCGTCATGTCGATGCCGCTGCCCTCTTCGGTCATTCGGGCGGCGACGTTGCCGACCATGGTGACCTCGAGGCCGTCGAGGATCCATACGCTGCCGAGGCCGACGACGACCATCCAATGGAATCGCGCCCATGGCAGGCGGTCCAATCTGGCGGGCACGTCCGTCTTGATCGTTCCGAGCTCGATGTCCTTGCTCATGGCCACCTCCTGGGTCGCAGTTCACACGATTGCCAGGAAGTTTAAGCAGGCTGTGCAAAGGCTACAAGGCATGGCGTTCCCTGCGGAAGGAGAGTATTGTGCGTCCACTCGAGTCCAGGCGGGCACTGTCTCTGCGGCATCGGCCAGCACCCCATCCTTCGTCCAGGACGTAAGGTGATGGTGGGTCAAGAAGCCGGCCTCCCATCCACGTGAGGACACCCGTGTTCATGAGGCCGCCCCAAGCGCCGTATCCATTCCTCGTCGTCGCCGCGCACCTGCCCGTCGCGGACGCGCAGAGAGCGCGATGCGCAGAAGCCGAACGGCTCACTGCGGCGCTGTCGCCGTTCGTCCGACTCAACCACGGCGCATGGATCGGTCCGTGCAGTGCCGAATCCTCTCTGCGGACACCCTCGGAATCGGACGGGATGACGGTTGTGCCGGTCGATCTGGGCTCGGATGCCGCAGGCTATGAGTCGCTCGTCGCGGACCGTCTCCGCCCTGCCTATCACGGTCGGAACGGAAGAGCGCAGTTCGGCAGCTCATCGTGGAGTGCCTTTTCCGCGGCCACTGCGCGGATCGCCGAGCAGGCGATCGAACTCGCCGCGCCCGGGGCGGTCATCGTGGTGCACGGCTTCCAGCTGCAGCTGATCCCCACGATGATCCGTCAGCGGCGCCCCGATGTGCGCATCGGGTTCTTCAACCACATCCCTTTTCCCGCGACGGAGGTCGTCGCTCAGCTGCCGCGCCGCGACGATCTCATTCGCGGCATGCTCGGCGCCGACGTGATCGGCTTCCAACTCGGTTCCGATGTCAAGAGCTTTCGAGAAGCCGCATACAGCTTCACCGGCGTCGATCCCAGTGACACGGGCACCGTGGTCGGTGCCTACCCGGAATCCATCGATCCCTGTGCACTCGCTGCCATGGCGGAGGCGCCCCGGACGCTGCAGGGCGCGCGGAAGCTCAGAGGAGAGCTCGGAGCTCCGCAGACCCTCATCGCCAGTGTCGACCGTCTCGACTGCACCACCGGGCTGCTCAATCAGCTGCGCGCCTACGAGGTTCTCCTCGAAACCGGAGAGATCGACCCACGGAAGACGCGTCTCGTTCAGTTCGCGATGTCCTCCGATGACGTCGACTCCGATCGGCAGCTGCGTGACGAGGCCGAGCAGCTCGTCGGACGCATCAACGGCCGCTTCGGATCACTGCACAGCTCCGCAGTGCACTACCACTGCGGCGCCTATTCGCGGGAGTCGCTGGCGATGGTCTACGCCGCCGCGGACATCTTCCTCGTCACGCCTCTGCGCGAGGGGATGAGCCTCACCGCGAAGGAATACGTCGCGGCACGGCGTCACCGAGGCGGAGTCCTGGTGCTCTCCGAGTTCGCCGGGGCGGCGGCGGAACTCGAGCACGCCATCATGGTCAACCCCTTCGACGGCGATGGGCTCAGGAAGGCGCTCTCCGGTGCGCTGAGCATGTCCGACGAGGAGGCGCGCCGCCGGATCGACGCCATGGTCGAAACCGTTGAGAACCATGACGCCCATCGCTGGGGGTGTGAATTCCTCAACGCCGTCGTCGGCCAGTCCGTCACCGATCCGCAGACCGTCACTCGGCTGCGATGAGCGCCTGCGGCGCCGCTTGCTTCGCTCGCGTCCGCAGCCAATCGGCCTGAGTGGAGGTCTCGCCCACGCAGTCGGCGACGACGTCGAGCAGCTCATCAT
The DNA here is from genome assembly GCF_017808105.1 of Brevibacterium renqingii. Taxonomy (GTDB): domain Bacteria; phylum Actinomycetota; class Actinomycetes; order Actinomycetales; family Brevibacteriaceae; genus Brevibacterium; species Brevibacterium renqingii. Next base: position 85,781 of record NZ_JADBHF010000002.1, read on the forward strand.
CGCGCAGCGCCGCGGCGGCCTGCTCCACCAAGGTGTAGGTGAAATCGACGAAGGTCGTCAGCAGATGCAGGTCCTGCAGGTCACGCAGCAGCCCGAGCGGACCGCTGCGAGTGTCGTCGAGTTCGGCGGCGTGAAGCCTCTCCGGCTCGTCGTCAGGCTGCTCTCCATAGCGATCGACGATCGGTGCCAGCAGCTGCTCGTGCGCCTCGCATTGATCGGCGAGGGTGTGACAGATGAAGTAGACGTCCGGTTCGCTGCCGTGCCCATCACCGATCTTCCGCAGCGATGAGGCGAGGACCGACTCCGCGGATCGGACCATCCCGAGATAGACAGGGAGCTTCACAGCGCATCCTCCTTGACGGTGTCGGTGGGGAACCGCTCCTCGGCCTGCCCGTCCTCGCCGCCCACGGTCGGCGGCATGGATGTACGCCTGATCGGCCGCGAGGCCGTCGTCGTCGGGGCAGGAGCCGGCCCGCTGCCGGCCGCGATTCTCTGGATGCGCACTGCCGCATTTTTGAACTGCGGCTGCTTGGACACAGGATCCCATTCCGTGAGCGTCAGCTCATTGGCAGCCGTCGGCTCGTCCTCCGGCCGAGTCTCCCCTGCTTCCTGCCGCTCCCAGTAGCCGTAGTGGAAGGGGGCGAATACGGTGCCGTCGCTGACAGACCCGATTCGCGCCGGGACGCGGATCTCACCGCGGCGGGAGGCCACTCGCACGATGTCGCCCTCGGCGATGCCGAAGGCCTGCGCATCGTGTTCGGAGATCTCGACCCAGGCTGAGGGCGCGGCGCCCTGCAGCTGGGAGCTCCTCCCCGTCTTCGTGCGCGTGTGGAAGTGATAGGCCGTGCGCCCGGTGGTGAAGCGGAGAGGGTAGCTCTCATCGGGGATCTCGGGCGCCGAGGTGAACTCGGCGGTCTTGAGCAGCGCCCTGCCGGCAGGGTCCATGGAGCGGTATCTCAGCGGTCCGACGGTCGCTCCGGTGAGCAGATCGTGGCCGAAGGTCTCACACTCCTCGAAACCGGTCGAGAAGCAGCCGTCCTCGTAGAGCCGCCGCCGTCCGTCGGGGTGCTCCTCGTTGCAGGGCCAGGGGATCCCGCTGCCTCCCCGCAGACGGTCATAGGTGATCCCCGTGTAGTCGCAGAGCCGACCGCGCGAGCATTCCTTCCACGCTTCGAAGGCGTCCTCGGGAGTCTCCCAGTCGAGGAGAGGCCGACCGCTCTTGGTCGACAGTCCCATCCGCGTGGCGTAGTCGAGGAAGATCTCGAAATCGCTGCGCGCTTCGCCGGGCGGATCGACGGCCTTGTCGGCGAGGTGGACGGTGCGGTCGACGTTCGTGAAGGTGCCCTGCTTCTCACCCCACCCCGCCGCCGGCAGCACGACGTCGGCGAAGCGGGCGGTCTCGGTGAGGTAGAGGTCCTGCACGACGAGGAAGAGGCCGGATTCGGCCAATATGCGTCGGATGCGCTCGGCCTCGGGCATCGACACGGCGGGGTTGGTCGCCGAGACCCAGAGGAGCTTGATGCTTCCCTGCTCGGCGTAGCGGAAGATCTGCATCGCATGGGTCGGCGGAGCCCAGTGGGGGATCGTATCGGTGTCGACGTCCCAGAGCTTCGCGAGTTCGGCGATGTGATCGGGGTTCTCCCAGTTCCGGAAGCCCGGCAGGTCCCCGTCGGCTCCGGTCTCCCGAGTGTTCTGCGCCGTGGGCTGGCCGTTCATCTGCAGCACCCCGTTGCCCGGCGTGCCGAGCTTGCCGCGCAGCAGATGGAGATTGTTGACCTGGCAGGAGGCAGCTGTCGCCTGCGAAGCCTGATAGAAACCCTGCAACACGGTCGAGAGCACACGCTGCGAGGTGCCGAAGATCTGTGCGGCCCGTCGGATGTCCTCGGCCGCGACTGCGCACACCTCGGCGGCTCTCTCCGGCGTCCACTCGTCGACGGCCCGGCGCAGCTCCTCGACTCCGAGCGTGTGCTCCTCGATGTAGTCGCGGTCGATCCAGTCGTTGACGAAGAGCTCTCGCACCAGAGCATTCATCAGGGCGAGATTCGTTCCCGGACGCACCGCGAGGTGGACGTCGGCATGATCGGCGACCTCGGTGCGTCGCGGATCGATGCATACGAGTGCCGGACGGTCAGCACCGGTCAGCCGGTCGAGCACTCGCGCCCACAGCACCGTCTGCGTCTCGGCCATATTGTGTCCGTAGAGGAAGACCGCATCGCAGCAGTCGATGTCCTCATAGCAGCCCGGCTGCCCGTCGGAGCCGAAGCTCTCCTTCATCGCCGCGGCGGCCGTCGCCGTGCACAGGCGAGTGTTTCCGTCCATATGCGGCGTTCCCAGACCGGCCTTGCCGATGACTCCGAGGGCGTAGTACTCCTCGAGGAAGAGTTGGCCGGATGTGTAGAAGCCGTGGCTGAGGGGACCGACCTCGTCGAGCAGTTCGGTGCTGCGTCCGACGATCCGACTCATCGCGGTCTCCCAGTCGGTGGGCACCAGCTCTCCGTTCTCACGGATGAGCGGCTGTGTCAGTCGGGCCCGATTCCGCATCCCCTGCCAACTCGCGAACAGGCCCTTGGGGCCGAGCCGACCGCGGTTGACCGCATCGGTCTCTCGCCCCCGGACGCCGACCATCTCGCCGTCCTTGACGGCGATGTCACAGGCACAGCCGTTGCTGCACAGCACGCAGGCCGACTGCACCCACTCATCGACATCGGAATCAGTGAGCTCGGCGGACAGTTTCTGGTCGACGCGGCTCGGCCACTGCTCCTCACGCGCGTACGGGGTGCGCGTACCCCAGATGTCTGCGATTCGATCAACCATGCATCGGCTCCTCCCGCACGACCGTTGGTCTCCCATGCTGGGCGCGACCCCAGAGACCGTCAATCGGTTCTGCTGACGCACGCATTTCTCCGCGACACGGTCCCGACCTCGAAACCATGACCTGCGAATACGCCTCGGCGACTGGCCCGCCGAGCGGTCATTCGGATCCGGCCGAGCGCGTCGTTCGGCCCGGACAGCAGGGCACAGTAACAGCATCCGAACAGGCACGGTACCCCTGTTGTCATCGGGGCCGTCTCAGTAATCTCGGGTGTCCTATGGCACGCATGGGCAGACTTCTGCACCGTGCAGAAGCCTGGCAGACACGAGACCGTGCTGCCCTCAGCAACGACGGAAGGCAAGAGATGACTGCAGCGAAACGCACCTCGGACACGGAATCGACTTCGGCCAAGCTCCTGTACCGGCCGATCGGCATGCTCAACGGACTCATCAGCGGCGCAGTCGCAGGGGTGGTCTTCAAACAGATCTGGAAGCGGGTCTCCCCCGAGCACAGCGAGGACGCACCCCAGGCGCTGAATTCGGATTTCAAACTCAGCGAGGTCCTTCTCGCCGCGGCGCTGCAGGGAGCGCTCTTCGCACTCGTCAAAGCGGCGGTCGACCGCAGCGGGGCACGCGTGTTCCAAAAGCTCACCGGCGACTGGCCGGGAGAGTGACCCAGGAGGCCCCCACGATGTAAGTTCGAGGTGGGGGCCGGGAGGCCGCACCGAAGGGCTTGAGTTCCAATTGAATAGGTGAGGAGATCCGATGGGACGTTTCCTGGCGATCACAGCGACTTTCGCCGCCTTGGTGGCGATGGCATGGGCTGCCGCTGTGGGACCGTGGGCGTGGTGGGTCCTCGGCGGCGTGGTTCTGGCCATCATCGCAGTGGCGGTCCATGACCTGGTCCAGAAGAAGCACGCGATTCTGCGCAACTACCCCGTGGTCGGACATCTGCGCTTCCTGCTCGAGTCGCTCAGGCCGGAACTCCAGCAGTACTTCATCGAACGGAACTGGGACGGTCGACCATTCGATCGCGATATCCGCTCCATCGTGTACGAACGATCGAAGGGAATCCACGGGGAGACGGCCTTCGGTACCGAACGCGACGTCAACGGCGTCGGCTACGAGTACCTCCTCCATTCCACCGCTCCGGTGCCCGAACCGGAGCAGCCTCCTCGAGTCGAAGTGGGAGGCCCGGACTGCTCGCAGCCCTACAGCATGTCGCTGCTCAACGTCTCGGCCATGAGCTTCGGCTCCTTGTCACCGAACGCCGTACGGGCGCTGAACCGAGGTGCCCGCCTCGGCGGGTTCGCCCACGACACCGGCGAAGGTGCGATCTCTCCCTACCACCTCGAGCACGGCGGCGATCTGGTCTGGGAGATCGGAACCGGATATTTCGGTGCACGCACCGACGACGGCGACTTCGATCCTGCCCAGTTCCGCGACCAGAGCGCCAGGGAGCAGGTGAAATGCGTCTCCCTCAAACTCAGCCAAGGCGCCAAACCCGGAGTCGGCGGTGTGCTGCCTGCGGCGAAGGTCAACGCGGAGATCGCGCGGACCCGCGGCATCCCCGAAGGCGAGAAATGCTTGAGCCCATCAGCGCACAAGGTCTTCACAACCCCGACCGAACTCATCGAATTCATCGCGCGGATGCGCGAACTCTCAGGAGGGAAGCCCGCCGGCTTCAAACTGTGCGTGGGTTCGCGCATCGACGTCCTCGCGATCTGCAAGGCCATGCTCGAGGTCGGCACCGCCCCCGACTTCATCATCGTCGACGGCGCGGAGGGCGGTTCGGGAGCCGCTCCCCTGGAGTACGAGGACCATGTGGGCACACCGCTGACCGACGGACTGCTCACGGTCCACAACGCGCTCGTCGGCACAGGCCTGCGTGATCGCATCCGCATCGGAGCCAGTGGGAAGATCGCCGCCGGCAACGATGTGGTCAAACGCCTCATCCAGGGCGCCGACTACACGAACTCCGCGCGCGCCATGATGATGGCTGTCGGATGCATCCAGGCTCAGATCTGCCATACGGGCCTGTGCCCGGTCGGAGTGACCACCCAGGACCCCAAGCGGCAGCGAGCCCTGCACGTGGGAGACAAGAGCATACGCGTGAAGAACTATCAGGAAGCTACCGTGAAACAGGCAGTCGAGATCATGGCATCGATGGGGGTCAATGATCCCCGCGACCTCTCGCCGGACTTGCTCCAGCGCAACATCGGACGCACCGAACATCGCTCCTATGCCGAACTCTACAACTGGCTGCAACCGGGAGAGCTGCTGTCACAACCGCCCGAAGGGTGGGCGCACGACTGGTTCGCCGCCGACCCGACGTCGTTCCGGAACCGCTCACAGTAGGCGCTTCGGCCGGCCTGTCTGCTCGACACCGGCCAGGCAGAGACTCTGTTCAGCAGACCCTGACTCTGTTCAGAAGGCTCTGTTCACGAGATCCTGTTGACGAGATCGCCCGGTGAGTGCGCCCAGTCCTCGGCGAGGACCTCCCGAGCCGCATCGAGCCGACCCTCCATGTTCACCATGAGCACTCCGCGGACCCGTCCGTCCTCGCCGAGGTAGTACACCACACCTTCGGTCTGCGGCTTCTGCCAGTCCTCGACGGTGCGCAGGGCAGGGTCGAGAACTCCGACCGCCTGATATCCGAAGTCGAAGACGTTCGTGTAGAAGTACGGTGTGTGCGTGTAGGACTCGTCGGCTCCGGCCATGATCCGCCCGACCGCTGTGCCCATACTGGTCGCATTGTCGACGTGCTCGACACGCTGCCGACCGAGGATCCTGTCCGGGTAGCGGGCGACGTCTCCGGCCGCGAAGACGTCCGGCTGCGAGGCGCGCAGGAAGTCGTCGACGATGATCCCGTCGTCCGTGTCCAGTCCGGCGTCCTCGGCGAGCTGGGTCGCCGGTTCGATGCCGAGGCCGACGACGACGGCATCGAACTCATGGGAATCGCCGTCGTAGTCGAGCACCACACGCTCGCCTTCGGTCCGTCCTCCCGATGCCTTCGTGCCCGGCACGAGAGTCACCCCGTGACTGCGGTAGAGCTCGTGGAACTGCTCGGCGAGGTCCGGCGGGAAGATCGAGCCGCCGAGGGTCTCGTCGTCGAAGACCAGAGTCGTGCGGGTCTCGTTCTGCACCAGGGCTGCGGCGAGCTCGGTGCCGATGAAGCCTCCTCCGATGACCGCGATGCTCGAGTTCTGACCAGCGAGCTCCCGCAGGCGGCGGTAGTCGGCGAATTCCCGGAAATAGATGACCCGCTCGCCTTCGTCGAGGTCGATGCCCTTCGGACGTCCTCCGGTGACGAACAGCAGCTTGTCGTAGCCGAAGCTGCCGATGGTCGTCATCACGGTTTTCGCTTCGAGGTCGACCTCGGTGGCCTCTGTGCGCAGGCTGATCCGGGCTCCGGTCGCCTCGGCGGTGTCGAAGTAGTTGTCACTCTCAGCGAAGCTCTCATCGGTCCACAGGCGCTTGCTCAGCGCCGGCCGGGTATAGGGTTCGTCGACGTCGTCGCTGATGATCGCGATCGTTCCCTCGTCGTCGATCTCCCGGATCCCCTGTGCTGCGGAGGCGGCGGCCATTCCGCCGCCGATGATCACATATCGGAACTGGTCCATGTCGAATGCTCCTCTTCTCTTCTCTGGAGTGTGCGGTCAGGTGTCGGGACGGTCGAGCGTCCTAGATCGTTGCGACGGATCCGGCGTCGACGCGATAATTCGATCCGTTGACGAAGCTGGCGGCGTCCGAGCACAGAAAGGCGATGACTCGGGCCACCTCCTCCGGCCGACCGCGGCGCCCGAGTTCCATGAACGGACGTTCCTCGCGCAGGAACGAAGCGATCGCCTCGTCGAAGCTCGTTCCCTTCCGCTGCACTCGCTCATTCATCATCTCGTCGGTCATCGGGGTGGCGATGAAGGCAGGAGAGACGGTGTTGACCAGCAGCCCTTCGGAAGCATAGGTGCGCGAGAGTCCCTTGGCCATGGAGAGCATGCCTGCTTTGGCCGCACAGTACGGCAGCTCCTCTTCATAGGGCTGCACCGCGTCTTCGGAGGATACGAACACGATACGGCCCCAGCCACCTCGGCGAAGCCCGGGAAGGAACGCGCGAGTGACCCGGACCGGTCCCATGAGGTCGACGTCGATGGTCCGGTCCCAGCCCTCCTGACTGATCTCGTGGAACAGTCCTCCGGCACCGTGGATGCCGGCGACGTTGACGAGGATGTCGAGGTCGCCGACCTCGGCGGCGACCGCGGCGGCGAGGTCGTCGACGGACCCCTCATCTGCGATGTCGGCGTCGTGAGCGTAGATCCGCTCCTTGTATTCGGCGAGTTCGTCGACGGCCGCTTTGAGCTCGTCGGGTTCGAGCCCGGTCATCACGACGACGGCGCCCTCCGCGAGCAGTTGGCGCGCCGTCGCCAGGCCGATGCCCGAGCTCGCTCCAGTGACCAGGGCTTTGCGATCGCGGATGTTGAGATCCATCTGTCTCCTTCCAGGTATCCGTCAGGGCCGGCAAGGTCGGAGGACCAGCCGCCGGCGAGCACAACGGTTCCAAAGCGCTGCAGCCGCGAACAGCCCCTTCCGCAGATGGCTCGCAGCCTCTACAATCCGCGCGGCTCGTCTCTGTGCGGTTCGTCTACAATCCGGACGGCTCGTCGATGAGGAGCAGGATCATCCCGTCGTGGAGCTTCGCCTCGAGTTCATCGGCTTCCTCGGCACTGAATCCGAAGCCTCGGAAGATCTCACGCAGCTCGTCTCCACTTTCGTTGTACCGCTCGGCGACGAGGTCGTCGATGTTGCCGAGGTCGATGCTGACATCGTCCCCGACGAGGCAGTCGGTGCACTCCTCATCGTGGGCGAACAGATGCAGGGATTCCTTCGGCACGCCTTTCGACCCCAGCTTGTTCAGTGCATTGAGCACGCCGATGTCATCCCGGAAGGTCTTCACCATCGGCGGCACTGTCTCAGCCTCCATGACAAGCCTCCTCATCGGGTGAGCGTTCAAGAGCCATCGGGTCCCGCTACGCTAGCAGGCGCCGCCCGGTCCCGTAACCCCTCTTCCTGCCGAGGGCAGAGCCACCTCAGTCACCAGGGGTTGGCCTCCTGCCAGCGGGCGAACCAGTAGCGGTCTCCCTGATAGTGGGATTTCTCGGGCTTGCAGCCACGCAGGTCCGAATGTTCCCCGAGCCAGTCGCGCACCAGCCCGGGCACCTCGTCCATCCGGTGCCTCCATTGCTGAAGTACGAGCACGAGCACTTCGCCGTCCTCGGCATCGAGACGGCACGAATAGGTCGGCAGACCCTCGGTGATCTGCGAATGCGTATAGCGGATCTGATCGCAGCCGGTGGTGAGATGGAAGCGGATGTACTCACCGCAGACAACTGCACACAGAGCTTTGAAATCCCGATACCGCACAAGCCAGTCCGGAGCCTCATATTCGTTCATACGTTCTATTATGCACCCGCCTGCCCGGAACGTCTGCGGCGGTCGTAGACTGGAGACAAGGTCATCTTCCGTTCTCAGGAGTTCTGATGTCATCCCCGTTCGACCCCAACAACCCACGATCCGCCGCGGGCGCCCCTGACCCTCTCAACCAAGCCCAGTCGCTCCTGCACACGGTGGGCAAGGGCGTGTTCTGGGTCGTCATCGTCCGCGGCATCCTCGCCATCCTCCTCGGCATCCTGCTGCTCGCGGCTCCTGCGGCCATGGCTGCGGCTGCCGGGATCCTCATCGGCGCCTGGCTCGTCGTCGACGGCGTCCTCACCGTCATGAATGCGAATTCGGCCCGAAAGAACGGCCTCTCGTGGGGCTGGGAGCTCGCCGCCGGCATCGCCTACATCCTCGCCGGCCTCATCATCGCCATCGCCCCCGTGTCGTTCGCACTCATCTCCGGTGTCTTCATTCTGTGGATGATGGCCATCGGCATGCTGATACGCGGCATCTTCAGCCTCGCATCCGCCTCGTTCAAGGGCTGGTCGAAGCTCCTCGGCGCCATCGACGTCATCTTCGCGATCATCATGGCCGTCGTCCTCTTCAGCTCGCCGGCAGCCGCCCTCATGGCGCTCGTGTGGATCATCGGCATCTACACGATCGTCTTCGGCGCGTTCCTCATCATCATGGCGATCATGGCCCGCAGGCAGGCGAGACCAACAGCGGCCTGACCGCTCCAGCCCCCACTTCGGCCGCACCCAGCGAACCCCTCACGCTCAGGGCAGAGTGCAGCCTGCGAGCAGGACGCCGGCATAGGTGGCGATGACCGAGGAGAAGAGGACGCCGAAGGCGGCCAGCGCACTGCTCAGAGCCGCTGTGGGCAGCAGCCCCGGGGACATCCTCACGGGGGCGACGAGCTGCCGGACCCGGTCGGGGCCGGCGATATTCAGCGCATACGACCCGCCGAGGTGGCTGTCGCCTCCCACCTGCGGCCCGATCTTGAGCAGGGCGCCGGCAAGCGCGGGAGTCCCCGCGACCTTCCGTGCACGATCGTCGGCCGCGATCTCGAGGTAGAGCGGAACCGAGGCGGCGACCTCGGCGAAGAGCGGAATGAATCGCAGCGGCCGCACGAAGGCCTCCACCAGGGCCATGATCGCGTGGTGGCCCTGATCGACATGGGCCCTCTCGTGTTCGAGCACCGCCCTCAGCTCGCGGGGTTCCAGGGCCGCACACAGATCTGCAGACAGAACCACTCCCCCGTACCTGCGGGGCAGGGAGAACGCCAGATGCCGGTGCCCGGTCACGGTCTTGACGGTCTGTCCGGCCACCTCGACGCCCACGGCCTCCCGAGCGAGGAGGCGAGCCGTCTCCGCGTTCTCGCGGTGCCGTCGCCTGGCCTGAAGACCTGCGCGGATGAGGAATCCGAGGGTAACGGCCGGAGGCAGGAGGAGGAAGAGAATGACGGGGACGAGCGTGTCGACCTGAGCACCGCCGAAGGGGTTCGCCGCGATGAGGCAGCGCTGGCATACGTCGCCGATGGGCATCGGCAGCACATCGGGGCCTTTGAGCAGCCAAGCCGCCATGAGGCTGAGCGCGGACACCACAGCCCAGGACAGCAGGGGCAGGGACAGGAGCGCGAACACCGCCAGGCGCGGCACCCGCATGAGCACCGGCGCGGCCGCACGGACGAGGGCCGGACCGGCCCAGGCGAGAACGAAGGCGAGGACGAAGGCGCAGATGCCGCCGATCAGCAGGCTCATTCGGCGACATCCTTCGCATCGAGGTAGTCGCGCAGCAGCTGGATGTCGGCGGCATCGATGCCCTCTACGAAGTGGAGGATCGAGGCCGCCCGGTCTCCGCCGTCGACCAGGGCCGCCTGCATCGTGCGTGCCGTGTGCTGCTCACGGCTGACGACCGGAGCGTGGAGGACCGAGCGGCCGACGCGCTCACGCCTGACGAGCCCCTTGCGCTCGAGGTTGGTCAGCACGGTGGCGATGGTGGTGTAGGCGGGTTCGGCCTCCGAGAGCTCGATGATCTGCCGAACCGTGAGCGGTTCGTGGTCCCACAGCAGTCCCATCACCTGCTTCTCGAGGGCGCCGAGGCGGACCGGCGAGGAGTTCGCACCCCGGTCGTCGCTGTGAGTCATGAGCGGGCGCTCCTTTCGCGCGAGGCAAGCGGGCACGAATACTGGCCCTTGAGACGGATGATCACGGCCGCCAGCAGGAGGATGACCGAAGCTGCGGCCAGGAGGGGCTGGAGCGGCGCGAAGTAGGTCAAGGCGCCAGTGTAGCCCAGGGCGAGCAGCGCGATCTTGTTGCACACCGGGCATCCGACGGCGAACCACCCGAGCATTCCGCCCACACCGCCGAGCACACCCGACCGCCCCTCGGAGGCGGTCTCCGGGCCGCGGGCTCCTTCCCCCGACGCGGAGTCCGGGCCGCTCGCCTCTTCCTCCAAGGCGGTCTCCGGGCCGCGCACCCCTTCCTCCGAGGCGGAGTTCGGGTCGCGCACATAGCTGGCGATGAGCATTCCGAGCAGCAGCGCCGTGAGGATCCACACCGGGTAGTCCCACCACATGGGCGGGATGTCGCGGGAGAAGAGCGCATTGGGGATGAGCACCGTCGCAAGCCCGATGACCACGGCAGACCCCGCGGCTGCGGCCGCCGCTACACCGATGCGCCTGCGATCCCAGAGCAGGAGGCCCCGGCAGGCGTCTCTGAGCGCGTCGACGAACATGGATTCCCTTCTGGAAGACGTCGCGGATCCGGAAGATCGTGGTGAATATGAGTCTACTATGATCGTTAGTATACTATGCAGGATAGTAGATGTGGTCGTCTTAGACCCGACCATGACACCGACCGCCCCATCCTCCGGAGGTATGTGTGCTCCGCACCGAACGCGGCCCCATGTTCTGGCTCATCCCAGTCGCAGTCATCATCCTCGCGACCGTGCTCATCGGCATCGTCATCGCCAACCAAGGCGGCTCCGACGCCGACGCCCAGGGGCAGAGCTCGAGTTCGCAGACCGACTCCTCCGGGGACGACGTCGACCTGTCGTTCGTCGAACACAGAGACTCCGAGGAGATGAGCGCGATCGGCGACGTCGACGCTCCGGTCACCCTCGTCATGTACTCGGACTACCAGTGCCCCTACTGCGCCGCATGGAACGAGGACACCCTGCCGGCGATGATGGAGTACGTCGACTCCGGCGAGCTGCGGATCGAGATGCGCGACCTCGCAGTGTTCGGCGAGGAGTCCGAGCGGGCCGCGCGCGCCGTGTTCGCCGCCGGCAAACAGGATGAGTACTGGGAGTATCACAACGCCCTGTTCGAAGGCGGCGAACACCGCCCGAAATCGCAGCTCGACGATGATTCGCTCGTCAGCCTCGGCGAGGATCTCGGTCTCGATCCCCTGCAGTTCAAACAGGATATGAATTCGGTCGAAGCCCATGAGGAGTTCGACGCCGTCGCCGCCGAAGGGCAGTCGATCGGCGTCTCGAGCACACCGGCCTTCGTCATCGGAGGAAAGCCGCTGCTCGGCGCCCAGCCCACGCAGGAATTCACCGACGCGGTCGACGAGGCGCTCGCCCGAGCCGAGGGCTGAGGCGTGCGGCACCCCGCAGCCGGCGCGATGATCCTGCCCGCCTGCCTGCTCACCCTGGCCTCACTGACCGCCTGCACGGGCCTTGACGCGGACAGCGGATCGTCCGACCCCAGACCCGTGCACTCACCAGCCGAGACACTCGACCCTGCCGCGACGCACGACCCCGCTGCCGCCGGGACCGATGGAACCGGCATCGTCGATCCCGGCTGGGACACGGCGGCCCAAGAGGCCGACGGCGTGTTCCTGTCGCTGCACGAGAAGGACTCGGGCCTCGAATTCCGGGCCGTCGATTCTACGGGGACGATCCTGTGGACGGCGCTGCGGCCGCGCGTGTGCTCCGGCTTCCTCGTCAGCGAGTCCGAGACCGGACCGGTGGCCGTCCTCATGGACCAGGAGTCGGTATCGAACGACTCGCTGGCAACGACGGCCTCGGGCTTCGATCTCACCACCGGCAAGAAGCTCTGGGGTCCTGTCGAGGTGCCCGGCCCCCTGCTCGGCAGCGGCCTCGTCTTCGCCGGCCCGCCGCAGGACTTCATCGGCGAGGGCGGGCCTCGCACCGCACTCGACCCCACGACCGGAAAGAGATTGGCCCTCGAGGAAGCAGGCTCACCGCGGGTGATCACGCTGCTGGGCAGCCATCTCGTCCTCGCCGAGGAAGGGAATCTCATCGGGCAGGATCTCGACGGCCACCAGCTCTGGACGCGCGACGCGCAGGACCTGGGAGTCTCGGTCGACGAGGCCCGCGAGGCGCCGTGGGAGGCGATCGGGAGTTCGCATGCGCTTCTGGGCAGCGCCGGCGACGGGCAGCGCACCTTGATCGACCTGCGCTCGGGCTCCGCTGTCGCCACCGGCGTCGACGCCGCCGGCTACGATGCGGGCAGCGACACCCTGGTCACGAGCGATTCTCAGCTGCACGGCTTCGATCCCGACGGGACGAAGCGCTGGGACGCCCCACTGGCCGACGACGCTGAGCTCTCGACCGTCGGCGCAGGCCTGGTCGTCACCGGCGCCGCCACCGGCCATGAGACGAACGGCACGGAGACGAGGGCGGCCTCCGACGGGCAGATCGTCGAAGGACGAGCGGAGCCCGAGGATGTCCGACGCTTCGGTGCTCCGCACCATATCGCCGAATCCGGCGCGCGCCTCGTCGGCGACCCCGACAGCCCTCTGCTCGTCCCGGACGAGGGATGAGGCCGGGAGCAGATGGGTTTTCGACTCAGGGAAACGATGATCTATGGTTTACTAAGCATCTTAGTAAACAAGGAGTGAGAGCATGGCCGAGCATGCGGCGCCGCGCCCGCAGTACCGCTGGTGGATCCCCGCCGCGGTCATCGCAGTGGCGATCGCCCTCGTAGCGATGATCCTCCTCAACGACCGTGGCCAGGACGCCGATTCCACAGCGACCTCCGACGAGCCCGGAGAACCCGATGTCGTCGTCACCGAGGTCGAGGATCCCGAACAGGCCGATGTCGACACGAGCGGTTCCGACCGAGCCGACGACCCCCTCGCCGACGGTCCGAGCGATGCCCCGGTGACCCTCGTCGTGTTCTCCGACTACCAGTGCCCGTTCTGCGCCGCCTGGTCGCAGGACACGCTGCCGAAGATGCTCGACTACGTGGACTCGGGCGATCTGCGCATCGAATGGCGCGAAGTCAACGTCTTCGGCTCCGCGTCGAAGCAGGCCGCGAAGGCCGCCTACGCGGCCGCGCTGCAGGACAAGCACTGGGAATTCCACGACGCCCTCTTCTCCGACGGCGAGCCCCGCTCCCCCGACGAGCTCACGCCCGAAGCCCTCACCGAGGTGGCCGAGCAGATCGGCCTCGACATCGACCGGTTCACCTCCGACATGAACTCCGAGAAGACCGCCGAGGCGGTCGCCGAGAACGAGAAGATGGGCACGGATCTCGGCGCCTTCTCCACCCCGACCTTCCTCCTCAACGGCCAACCCTATGTCGGCGCCCAACCGACATCGATCTTCGTCGACGCCATCGAAGAGGCCAAGAAAGGACAGAGCTGATGGACATCACCTTGCTCAGCGCCTTCCTCGGCGGAGTGCTGGCCCTGCTCAGCCCCTGCGCCGCCCTGCTGCTGCCGGCCTTCTTCGGCTCCACGGTCGGCTCCGGATCGCGACTGCTCGCGCACGGGCTCGTCTTCTACGTGGGCATGCTGATCGTGCTCATCCCCCTGGGGATGGGAGCCGGCACGCTCGGTGCGATGTTCACCGCTCACCGCACGCAGATCATCATCGTCGCCTCGATCGTGCTCATCGTCCTCGGCGTCGTGCAGTTCTTCGGGTTCGGATTCGATCCGGCACGGTATCTGCCCGGCGCCGAGGCGGCCCGCACCCGTTCCGCGACGGCGACGGGCTGGACGAAGACCTTCCTCCTGGGAGCCACGAGCGGAATCGCCGGAGTCTGCGCCGGCCCCATCCTCGGCGCTGTGCTCACTCTGGCCGCGGCCAAGGGCAGCATCGTCCTCGGTGGGATCATGCTCGCGATCTACGGCGCGGGCATGGTGGTGCCCCTGTTCGCCATCGCCGCCCTCTGGTCCCGCCTGGGCAAGCGAGCCAGGTCCGTTCTGCGCGGGGGCTCGGTCACTCTGTTCGGTCGGCAGCTGCCGGTCGTATCCATGGTCACGGGGCTGCTGCTCATCGCCATCGGCGTCCTCTTCTGGACCACGAACGGCCTCGTCTCGGCACCGTCACTCGTCTCGACGAGCTCTCTCGCCCGAATGCAGGAGTGGGTGGGCTCCTGGTCCTCGACCACCGTCGACATCATCGTCATCTGCGTGCTCGCGGCACTCGCCCTCCTCTGGTGGTACCTCCACGAACGCCGTCGGGCACGCAAGAGCGCCGAGGATGTCCGGGATGAACCGCGTCGGTCGAAGGCGAGGCACTGAGACGATGCACCGCAGCAGACTCACTGCCGCCCTGGCCGGGGCCGCCGCTCTCACTCTCACCCTGCTCGGGTGTTCGGGAGGTGGGGCTCCCGACGACTTCGACCGCTCACCCGAGCAGGTCGACACCGAGCTGAAGGCCGCGAAGACCTCGGACCTGCAGCTTCCGCTCATCGTCGAACCGCTCGAACTCGTCGAACCCGGCTGGGACCTGCCGGTCCGATCCGCAGGCTCCGTCTTCCTCTCCGCTCGCTCGGGGGAGGATTCGCTGACCTTCTCCGCCGTCGACACGAAAGGCGTCAGCCGCTGGCAGGCCGCACGCCCCAGCGGATGCACCGGCTTCACGGTCACCACACCCGAGTCGACTCCGCTGGCCGTGCTCACCGACTCCTCGTCGAGCAATGACTGCGAGGCCGACGTCACCGCCACCGCCTATGAGCTGAGCACGGGGAAGAAGGCCTGGGGCCCGGTCAAGGTGCCGGGTCCGCTGCGGGGACCGGGCACGATCTTCGCCGCCGAGGATGCGCCCGCCGACGAGTCCCTCGCCCTCGACCCGACTACCGGGGAGCCGAGGGATGAGGACGCGGACGGCAAGCGTCACCTCGGCGAGTATCAGGGCCTGTTCCTCGATATCGTCGACGACCGACTGGTGGCCAGCGAAGACGGCACGACCGTGTGGGAGCACTCCCTGGCCGACAACGGCTGGGACGCCGCGGACCTCAGACCGTTCCCGGGTGCTGCCACCGCTGAGGGTTTCATCCATCTCGATGCGGGCAATGGCACCGGACCCGTGTTCGACCGCGACTCCGGCGACCTCCTCGACGATGACGCGCGCGGAGTCGCTCGGGACGCGAACACGCAGTCCGTGGTCACGCTGGGGAAGAACGGGCTGACCGTGATCGACGATCTCGGCAAACACGAACTGCCAGTCTCGGTCGCCGAATCCGTGCACCTCGAGGCAGCCGCCGGCGGTCTGCTCTACCTGCGCGAGGGTGGGAAGCTGCGTGTCCACAATGCGACCACGGGCAGCCTGGCCCGCGGCTACCGTGCCGACGGATCCGGCGTCGTGGCCATCCCCGATGTCTTCACCGCCGAGGGCCTGGGCACCGTCAGGGCCGGTGATCGGACCCTGCTGGCCACCGACCGGGTCGTCGAGGAGTCCGAGACCCAGTAGGGGCTGCGGTCGGCCACCGACGGCTGGCGGTCTTCACCGGCTGCGTTCAGGACAGGGCGGTCTTCACCGACTGGCGTCACTGCCTGCGTCGAGAGTTCGCACGAATGAGCACGAGGGCGAGCAGCGTGCACAGCAGATAGGTGATGCCGACGGCGATCCAGCCGAGCGGGAAACCTCCCACTGAGCTGACGAGCAGGCCCATGCCGACAGGGCCGAGGGCGAAGCCGAAGAACATGCCGGCCGTGACGATGCCGCTGGCCGAGACCATCGAGGAGGCGGGGATCACGCGCATCAGGGCGGACATGAGCACCACGGAGACCCCGAGCGCGGAGATGCCGTGCAGTGCCACGGCGATCCACAGCAGCACCGACCACCGGAACGTGCCGGCGGTGAGGAACAGTCCGGCCCCGAGCAGAGCGATGAGGGCGAGGATGAGCAGCAGGTGCAGACCCGAGGCCCCTTTGGCCATCCGCCGCGCCCAGCTCACTCTGCCGATGACCCCGACGACTCCGGCCAGCGCAGCGGTGGTACCGCCGAGGACGAGGGAGAAATCGAGCTCGCGGACGGCGAACAGCGGCATATAGACGTTCGTCGCCTGCACACCGACGCCGTTGAGCAGGCCGAAGGCGGCCAGCGCCCACACCATACCCGGATGTCTGGCGGGCCGGGTCGGGCTCCGGTCGGTCGCCTCGGCGGGGACGGTGGCGTCGCCGCTGTCGGTGGTGGCGTTGGTGTCGGGGGCGTCCGCCTCGGCAGTGGTGCCGCCGACCGGGTTCGCCATGGGAAGCAGCGGGGTGGTGCGCAGGGCCTGCCAGGTCATGACCAGCAGGAGCAGCGGAATGATCGCGACGGCGAGCGCCGCGCCCCGCCAGCCGATGCCGATCGCGAGTACGGGGAAGGCCAGGCTCGCGACCAGTTGGCTGACCTGGACTCCGGACTGTTTGACGCCGACCCAGCCGATCCGTTTCGCCGTGGGAACACGTTCGAGGAGGATGCGGTTGGTCACCCCGTTGGGGAAGGACTGGGCGATGCCGGCGAGGCTCGCGGCAAGCAGGAGCATCCCGAATCCGGCCGGCACGACCACCAGCAGCAGCGCGAGGGCGCTGAGCACGAAGATGAAGGCCATGAGAGACAGGTCGGAATGCCGGTCGGCGAGCCTGCCCAGGGTGGCGTTGCCGACCGCCGCGCAGCCGAAGCAGGCGGTGGCGAGCAGTCCGAACTGAGCCTCGGAGATGCCGAGCTCGGCGATGATCGAATCGCTCGTGGCGCTGAGCCCGTAGAGCAGGATCGGCCCGGCCGCGACGGCGCCGAGGAGGACCGTCAGCAGTCCGACTCCCGGGGCCTTCTGCTCACTGTTGGTCATCTGTCACGCCCTCTCGTCCGCTCGCCTCAGTTCAGCATCGTAACCGGCGGGAGGATGCGGACGGTCGGCGTGCTCAGCGCGCGGACAGGACGGGCCGCAGTCGTTGTGGTCGAGGAGATCCTGCAGCTGATCGGGGCCGATGAGCATCCTCGTCCTGTCGAACGTGCCCATTTGCAGCCCGGGTCAGGTAGGCTCGGGAAAGGATAGGGACATTCGTGATCCACCGTCAAGGAGGCCTCTGTTCATGACTACCACTGCCCAGGGAATCATCGATCCGCTCGATTTCTCCGACCTGTTCTCACGTGAGGTGGGGACCGGGCCCAAAGCCAGCTTCTACGTTCCCACCGATGTCACCGGCACCAAAGCAGATCGCTCGGCGACGGTGCTGAAGAACCAGATCAACCACGCGGCCGAACGCTTCCATGAGCTCGGGACGAGCAATGGCGAGACGGAGTCCATCCTGTCCCCGATCCGCGAACTCGTCTCGGACTCCTCGTACTGGAGGCAGCAGAGCCGGGGCCTGGCGATCTTCGCCGAGGCGGGCTTCCACTCGGCGGTGAGGATTCCGATCGAGGTCGAACAGTCCGTCGTCGTCGACAGCCGTTTCGACGTGCTGCCCCTGGTCCCGGTCCTCGAGTCCAGCGGCAAGTGCTACATCCTCGCCTTGGCGAAGAATTCGGTGCGCCTCTTCGACGCTACCCGCAATGCCATCGAACAGCTGCCGCTCGGTTCCATCCCCGAGTCCTTCGACGAGGTGGTCGGTGATCTTCCCGAGCAGTCGTTGCAGTTCCGTGCCGTCGGCGGAGGTGATGCCGCCTTCTACGGCCAGGGCGGAACCGCGGACACCGAGTCGATGCTCACCGAGAAGTTCATCCGTGCCGTGGGCAAGGCGGTCGGTGCCGAGCTCGGGACCGCCCGGTCGCAGCCTCTGGTGCTCGCCTCGGTGGCGGAATACCTGCCGATCTTCCGCAAAGCGAGCCCCTATCCGGTCATCCACGACCAGGTCATCCCCGGCAGCCCTGAGCACTCCCAGCCAGAGGATCTGCGTTCGGCGGCGTGGAGACTGGTCAACGACAGTGAGCTCGCCCGCGAGTCTGTCGAACGTGACCGAGCGATGTCGCTGGTCCACAACGGCAAGGGTTCACTTGACCCTGCGGAGATCGCCCATGCCGGCCAGGAGGGCCGCATCGACACGCTCTACCTTCCCCGGATCGGGATCCGACGGCAGTCGGCCGACACCTACGTGCTGGCCAATGACGCGGTCCTGTCGACCATTCGGACCTCCGCGTCCCTGCGGACCCTGGGCGACGAGGATCGCCCCGACGAGGTCATCGCGACATTCCGCTACTGACCTCTGTTACCCGGCCGGCCGTGCGCATACGTGCACGGCCGGTCTTGTGCACAGCCGTCCGCGCTCGAGCCCCGCACATCGGCGGGCCGGGTCAGGCGACGCGCTCGGGGTACGAGTACGCGTTGAACCGTCCCTTGCGGTTGAAGCCGATGACGGTCACACCCACGCCCCGACCGTAATCGACGGCCATCGCCGAGGGTGCGCTGACCGCCGACATCATCGGGATGCCGGCCATCGCACACTTCTGCACGAGTTCGAACGATGCGCGGGCCGAGACCTGCAGCACCGTCGACCGCAGCGGCAGACCCTTTTCATGGTTCGTCATGGCCCACCCGATGACTTTGTCCACGGCGTTGTGCCGGCCCACGTCCTCGCGTGCGATGAGGAGCTCGGGTTCAGCACCCGGGTCCTCGCCGACGGCGAAGAGTGCAGCGGCATGGACTCCCCCGGTCTTGTCGAAGATCTCCTGCGTCTGACGCAGCCGGTCGGGCAGCTGCCCGATGCGGGCGGCGGAGATCAGCTGGGGGAACTCGTATTCCTCGTCGTCCTCGAGATGGCAGGAGGCGGGGATGAGCGGGAACGCCGAGGTCTTCGTCACCGCATCGGCGGCAGCGGTGCCGCAGATCCCGCACGAGGATGAGGTGTAGACGTTCCGGGGCGGTGCCGACTCGGGGCTCCACACGCCGGGACGCAGGCGCACGCGAGCGACATTGTAGTTCCGGGTCCCGTCCGGGGCGATGCCGGCGGAGAAGTTGATCTCCTCGATGTCGTCCATGGCGGTCACGACCGCCTCGGAGAGCAGGTACCCGGCGATGAGCTCAACATCGTTGCCGGGGGTGCGCATGGTCACGGTGTACTGTTGACCGTCCAGCTGCATCTCCAGCGGTTCCTCCCCAGCCAGGGAGTCGGGGCCGGCCGAGGTCTCGCCGGTGGCGTCGAACTTGTGGACTCTGGCGCGAACCGCCTTGCGCATCTGCATTGTTCACATCCTTCATCCGTCGTCGGGACCGGCGACTTCCGGGGTACTCACAGCCCGTGCCTCCTTCTGGCCGCGAGCCTGCCACTCACATTGTCCCACGCTCTTTCCGAAGGTTGTCAGACGAGGCGGATCGCAGCGGTGGCGAACCCTCCGACGGGCGGCCGGGCCCTCTGCGGCGGTCGTTCAGGATCGGACTCGATCCGCGAGGTGTTCTCGAGGACGGCGCGGGTCAGCGCGCGCAGCTCGAGCGTGGCCAGCGGCCTGCCCGGACACACGTGCTTGCCGATGCCGTAGACGAGATTGTACGGGGCGTTGGTCTCGGGCTCGAACTGTTCGGAGTCGCCGAAGATGCGCGGGTCCCGGTTGGCCGCCGTCCAGTTGAGGATGACCCGGTCTCCGGCCTGCAGCGTCCGATCTCCGACCGTCACGGTGTCGGTGACGACGCGCCGGTTGCTCACGAAGGGATCGTCGATGCGCAGGATCTCGTCGAGGATCGCATCGAATTCGCGGGTCGAGATGCCGGAGCGCAGCCGGTCCTGCACGTGCGAGTGCTCGGCGAGGTAGTTGAGGATGACGCCGGTGCACAGTGCGATCGAGCCGAGGTCGCCCCCGGTCCAGTTGCGCAGGATCGACACGATCTCTTCATCGGTCAGCGGTCTGCCGTCGACTCGGTCCCGAACGAGCTCGGTGGTGACGTCATCGGGTGCGGCATCGCCGGCTTTCCGGCGGGAGTCGGTCAGGCTGCGGATGATCTCGTCGAACCGCTGGGCGACTGCGGCCGTGCGCGTCCGGTCCCGGGACCGGGTGGCGGCGTGGTTGTCCCCGATCCACTCCAGCAGTTCCTCTTCGAGCGCTGCCGGCCAGCCGAGCCACATGCTCTGCGCTCGCACGGCGAAGCGGGAGCCGATCGCGACGGCGTCGATCACACCCGGCATCTCGAGCCGGGAGACGAGGTCGGCGGCGACGCGCTCCATCGCCGGTTCGAGTGCCCTCATCCGCTCACGGGTGAAATAGCGGTCGACGACCGAGCGGAACGCGGTATGGACCGCCTCGTCGAGTCCGTTGGGCACCTGCAGATGAGCGGACACCGCGTTCGAGTACGTCTGGTGGTCGACTGCCGCGGCCGTGACGTCGGCGTGGGTGAACAGCGTCCACGCTCCGCTCGGGCCCCGTGCGACCGGGCACTGGGAACGCATCTCGTCATAGGCGGCAATGGGATCGCGTCGGACCCGCGGTCCCCGCGGGTTCCAATCCGGCAGGGCAGTCATGCTTCCTTCCTAGCACATGCCTCAGACGCGGGGACCGTGATCGGTGGTGTCCTCGACGGAGGTCTGGATGTGTTCGAGGAGTTCGTCGATGACCGTGATCCCGTCCTTGACCCCGCCTTTCGAGCCGGGGAAGTTGATGACGAAGCTGCGTCCGCGCACGCCGGCGACTCCGCGACTCATCACCGCCGAGGCGGTCGATTCCAGCCCCTTGCGCCACATGGCGTAGATCAGGCCCGGGGATTGCCGCTCGAGCAGTTCGGCGGTGAATTCCGGGGTGCGGTCATCGGGGGCGAGCCCGGTTCCGCCGCTGGTGACGATGACCCGGGGACGTGCGTCCGCGGCGGTGTCGATGAGCAGTTCGCGCAGCGCCTCGCCGACGGGTTCGCCGTCGCGGACGACCGTGGCATCCGGGGTCTCATAGCCGCGAGCGCGCAGCCAGTCGACGAGGATCGGCCCCGTCGTGTCGGCCGCCTCTCCCCTGGCTGCCGAGGTGGAGGCGATGATGACGGCGGCGGACCGCCCGGTGCCCAGGAGGACATCGTCCCGGTCGTCGTCGGCGGAGTCGGTCACGTTCGTTGCAGTGCTCACGTCTCCATCGTACGTCCCACGCCTCTGCACGGTCCGGCCGAAACCTGACTACAGCTGGACTTGCAGCTTTGGCGGACTCCTGAAATGGTGGTCGGTCACAGCGGGACGAGATCAGTGAGGATTCATGGTCGGTCGGGAAAGCAGCATGGGCTCGGCACACACCGAGTCGACGATGAAGACGCGCTTCCTGCGCGGGATGCTCTGGCGACCTCCGCGCCTGCTGCCGGGAACGACGATGCTGGTCGCGGCCTGCCTGTGCCTGGTCGGCCTCGGACTGCTCATGGTGCTCTCGGCGACGTCGATCACTTCGTATGACGGGTCCAGGGCCTCCTCCTTCTCCGTGTTCGCGCGGCAGGCGGTCTTCGCCGTGGCCGGATTGACGATGATGGTCCTCGCCGGACTCACCCCCGTCCGGGTCTGGGAGCGGTGTGCGTGGCCGCTGATGGGCGCCGGTCTGCTGCTGCTCACTCTCCCGCTGGTGCCGGGGTTGGGGACCACGGTCAACGGAAGCACGAATTGGCTGCGGATCGGAGGCCTGCAGGCGCAGCCGTCGGAGCTGTTCAAACCCATCCTGGCGGTCTGGTTCGCCGTGGCTCTCACGCGTCTGACCTCCCAGCGCTACCGTCCCCGAACGCTCCTGCTCACTCTCAGTCCCGTCATCGTCGCAGCCGGGCTCATCCTCATCGGAGGCGACCTCGGCACGACTCTGGTGCTCATGCTCATGGGGCTGGCGGCTCTGTTCGTGTCCGGGGTGCCGAAGCGGTACTTCGTCATCGCCTTCGGCGTCATCTCCGTGGGCGTCACACTGCTGGTGGTCTCGAGCCCGTATCGGATGGCGCGGGTGCGGGCGATGTTCGCCGGTGACTCCCAGAGCGAGGCCGAGGCACTCGGCCAGCACTGGCAGTCCAACCACGGCCTGTTCGCCCTCGCCTCCGGCGGATGGACGGGAGTCGGTCTCGGGGCCAGCCGCGAGAAGTGGTTCTGGCTGGCAGAGGCCCACAACGACTACATCTTCGCGATCGTCGGCGAGGAGATCGGCCTCATCGGTACACTGGCAGTCGTGGCCCTGTTCGGTCTCATCGCCGTCGGGCTCATCCGTGCCTCACTGATGAGCCGGAACCGCCGGACGAAGATCCTGGGCGCGACCGTCCTCGCCTGGATCGTCGGGCAGGCACTCATCAACATGGGAGTGGTGACGACCCTGCTGCCGGTCATCGGGGTGCCGCTGCCGCTCGTGTCCTACGGCGGCTCGTCGCTGGTCGCCACGCTGACCGGCGTCGGCATCGTCCTCGCCTTCGCCCGCGACTCCGAACGGAATGCGGCACGTCCGCCGGTCCCTCCTGGTCCGGACTCGCCGCCCGAAACCGACGAGAACGACCAGTCTCGAGGCGAGAGCCGGGTTTCGCGGGCATCGACATGAGTCTCGTCGACCGTTGCCCTCTCACCGCCGGGTCCGGACGATGGTATCCGAAGAACCGGACACGTGAGAGAGGATCCGATGACGACTCCGAAGGCGATCACCACAGGTCAGGGCGCCGAGATCGACGCGTGGAAGCAGCGCCTCGGTGCTGCCTGCGCCCGCTTCTACGCACCTTTGAGCATCGTGACCTTCGCTCTGACGTTCTTCGCCTACTACGAATCGGAACCCGACAGCTCGGTTCCGTACGGCAGCCTCTGGCAGGAGGTGGCCCGGACCGGTCACAGCTATGCTGTCGCGGTCGTGCTCATCTTCCTCGTCGTCATCGTGCTGCTGGCCGTGGCAGCGCTGGAGAAGCTCGGCCCCGCCGACATCGTCGAGTCCCGCCGCCGAGGCTGACCCGCCCCTGCGCGGACGCATGACTGCGCGACAGGCGGGCCAGCCGGTCAGCGGCGTACACGTATGATCGATGAGGTGAGACACCGCAAGCGGTGTCGGTCGCGGATCGGACCGATATCGAAAGGGCAGCACGAGGAGGCACAGTGGAGGACTTGTCGCTGAGCACGCTCATCTGGCTGCGGATGGTCCGCTTCGTCGAGAACAGCAACCACCTGTCCAATGAGCACCTGCACCAGTTCGGACTCACCGTCGCCCAGTTCGAAGCATTGGCCCACATCCGCAACTTCCAGCCGATCACCCAGTCCGATCTCGCCGACGGCCTGACCGTCAGCGGCGGCGGCATCTCCCGCATGCTCGCCCGCCTCGAACGCGAAGGGCTGATTCTCCGCGAGCAGGAATGGAAGACGAAGTACATCTCACTCACCGAGGCGGGCAGAGAGGTCATCGAGCGTGCCTACCCTGCGCAGGTGGCACAGCAGTCGGCGATGTTCGATGCGCTCGACGAAGACGAGAAGCGGCAGCTGCACGCGCTGATGAAGAAGCTCTACGACTCCAGCCGCACGCGCCGCAGCGAAGACTCCCCGACGGGAGAATGATTCCGATCGGAATGGCGGGAATAATCCTCGAACCCTGTCAGTTGACATGGCAAGTGACATTCGATCAGCACAGGAGGAAACACCATGTCCGACGCCATGAACATGATGGACAAGCTCAGCATCGACCCGAGTGAGGGCCTGCAGTTCGGGGTCTACTCCCTCGGCGACCATCTGCCGGACCCCGTCGCCGGCACACGGGTCAGCGACGAGGAGCGCATCCGCGAATTCATCGGCTACGCCGAAGCCGCAGAAGATGCCGGCTTCGATTTCTTCAGCCTCGGCGAGAGCCATCAGGAGTACTTCGCCTCCCAGGCCCACGCCGTCATCCTCGGCGCCATCGCCCAGGCGACGAAGTCCATCCGCATCGGGAGCACCTCGACGATCCTGAGCACCTCCGATCCGGTGCGGGTGTTCGAGAACTTCGCCACCATCGACCTCATCTCGGGCGGCCGCGCCGAACTCGTCGCAGGCCGCGCCTCCCGCGTGGGCCTGTTCGAACTGCTCGGCTACGATCTGCGCGACTACGAGGAGCTCTTCGAGGAGAAGTTCGATCTGCTCCAGAAGATCAACCAGGATCGGCATATCACCTGGAGCGGACAGTTCCGGGCACCTCTGAACAATGCGGAGGTCCTCCCCCGCCCCGCGCAGGAGTCCCTGCCCATCTGGCGCGCCGTGGGCGGAGCCCCGGCGAGCGCGATCAAGGCGGGCCTGGCCGGTGTGCCCATGGTCATGGCGCATCTGGGCGGGACCACCTCGGTGTTCAAGACGACCGTCGACGCCTACCGTCAGGCCGCCCGCCATCAGGGATACGACCCGGCCACCCTGCCGGTCGCCACGGCCGGTTTCCTCTACACCGCGCCGACCTCGCAGGATGCGCTCAAGGAGCTCTACCCCCACGTCAACGACGGGATGAAGCGGGTCAACGGCCAGGGCATGCCCAAGCAGCTCTTCGCCCAGAGCGCCGACCCCGCGAGCATCGTCAACGTCGGCAGCCCGCAGCAGGTCATCGAGAAGATCCTCCACCAGCACGAGGTCTTCGGCCACCAGCGCTACCTGGCGCAGATCGACTTCGGTGGAATGCCCTATGACAAGGTGATGAAGCAGATCGAGACCATCGGCTCGGAGATCATCCCGGCCGTGAAGAAGTACACAGCCACGAAGACAGAGGAGCTTAACTGATGAAGGTCGTCGCCCTCTCCAGCTCGAACGTCGGAACCAAGACGCGCACCGTGATGGAGTACATCACGCAGTCCGTGATGAAGCAGGAGCCCGAGGTCGAGATCGAGCTCATCGATCTCGCCGAGGTCGACATGGTCTTCAGCGACGGTCGCAACTACACCGAGTACACGGGTGACACCGGTCGCATCACTCGTGCCCTCATGGAGGCCGATGCGATCATCATCGGCACCCCGATCTTCCAGGCCTCCATCCCTGCGACGCTGAAGAACGTCTTCGATCTGCTGCCGGTCAACGCCTTCCGGGACAAAGTGGTGAGCATGGTCGCCACGGCCGGTTCGGCCAAGCACTACCTCATCCCGCAGCAGCATCTGCAGCCGATCCTGTCCTATATGAAGGCTCAGGTCGTCCAGCCCTACGCCTTCGTCGAGGAGAAGGATCTGCATCGGAATCAGATCGTCAACGACGATGTGATCCAGCGCCTCGACCGGCTCGCCGAGGACACGATCGTGCTCACGCGCACCTACTCGGAGATCCGAGAGGCCGCAGACGCCGCCTACGGCTTCTGACCGGCTCCTGCATTTCAACCAATCATGGAGAACGCTGTGTACGCTACGACCGGATTCCCGACCATCGCCCGCGACATCATCACCGTCATTGCCCGGACCGGCCTCGGCACCATCTTCATCGCGCATGGCTGGCAGAAATTCAACGAATGGACCGTCGCCGGAACCACTGAATCGTTCTCGCAGATGGGAGTCCCCCTTCCCGACATCGCCGCACCCTTCGCCACCTTCGTCGAACTCATCGGCGGCGCGCTGCTCATCCTCGGCGCACTGACTCCGCTCGTCGGCGTCCTCTTGGCCGCAGACCTCATCGGAGCACTCATCATCGTCCACCTCATGCCCGTGCCATTCGTCGATCAGGGCGGCTGGGAACTCGTCGCAGCGCTGGCGGCCGGAGCGCTGCTCATCGCGGCCGCAGGTCCGGGCCGCCTCAGCATCGACCGCCTTCTTTCCACCGGCAGAAAGAACGCCCGCGGCAAGCGGAGCTCAGGAGCGAGATCGGTCTCGGCCGAGGCCTGAGGCAGACCGCTCCGGCGACCCTCGAGACGGGCGCTGACCCGCTCGATCAGAGCTGCAAGCGCGAAGTTCATCGGCGCCGAGGAAACGGTTCGCCTGAAGCAAAAGGATCGGACTATCGCCCGATTCACACGCCCCCGGCATCGAGTGCATCGAGGTCGCGCGTCGCGAACCGCAGGTGCTCCCACTCCTCCTCGAGGATCACCTGCACGCACCTGCGGACGGTCTCCGGCTGCGACGAATCATTCGGACTCGGACGTTCCTCGTCGAGCAGTCGGATCGTCGCGGCCGCGAGGAATGCACGCACCTGGGCCTGACGATCGGCGCGAACGGACAGCACCTCTTCGAAAGACGGTGGGGCGCTGACGTCGACAGCAGCGTGGTTCAGCCCGAGGGGATGGGGGTCCTTGCCGGACTGCAGTGCGCCGCCTGGAAGCCACTTGTCGGTGGCGTAGACGAGGTGACGAAGGGTCTGCGCAAACGACCACTCCCCGGCCACTGTCTCGTCGACGGCACCGGGAGGCATCGTGCGTGCGCGTTCGACAGCAGCAGACCACGCTGTCTCGAGCTTGGCCCACGCCTCCACCAGTGCCTCCGGTGATTCAGCCGTCTGCTCTTCACGTCCCGGAAAGCGCCTGTTGAGCTCCGCTTCGACGAACGGGCCGATATCGACTCCGTTGACGATCATCGGCTCACCGAACCTCAGCCACGGAGCGTCGACTTCCATTCCCCCGACGTCGCACCCGCGGATCACGACCCTCGACAGGTCTGATTCAACGAACTTGGCGCCGCGCAGGTCTGCATCGACAAAAACAGCGCCCGAGAGATCCTCGCCGCCAGCGAACGTAGTCATGGCCAATTATCTCCACAGCTCCTCGGCGCAGTCGAGAGCAACGGGCACACGGATTTCGCTGCATTCGACCAGATCGTCTCTCGCCGCCGGTTCCGCAGCCGAGCCCGCGGGGCCGCAGCTCCCGGATTTGAGGGGCACGCACCCGATGGATACTCTGGAAGCGGAAGGAACCGGCCGGGACGACCCGGTCGCGTGAGAGTCACGATGAGGACGGCCTCAGAGAGAGGAAACACCCCTCATGTCCGCGG
Organism: Brevibacterium renqingii; assembly: GCF_017808105.1. GTDB lineage: Bacteria > Actinomycetota > Actinomycetes > Actinomycetales > Brevibacteriaceae > Brevibacterium > Brevibacterium renqingii. Next base: position 113,016 of record NZ_JADBHF010000002.1, read on the forward strand.
CCCTCCGCAGCATCGTCACGCCGACTGCGATCATTCGCCTCGTCCTCGGCTGGGGCGCCTTCATCGCCATCCAGCTCACTGGGTCACTGCTCGATCCCCCGGTCGCCGGGCCCGTTCTCGTCACCGCGCTCGTCGTCATCGTCGCAGTCATCCTCGTCTGCGCCTTCGGCGTCGTCACCGAGGCCGAGCACCTTGCCGGTCGCCTCGGCGATCCCTATGGCACCCTCGTGCTCACCCTGTCGATCTGCCTCATCGAAGTCATCCTCATCGCCGCGGTCCTGCTGGGTCCCGGCGACCACGCCACGATCGCGCGGGACTCGGTCATGGCGGTATCGATGATCATCCTCAACGCGGTCGTCGGTCTCTGTCTGCTCGTCGGCGGATGGCGTCACGGGAGCATGGTCCACAACCGCACCGGCGTCTCGAACTACCTGTCGATGATCATCGTCCTCGTCGCCCTCGCCTTCGCCGTACCTGCGCTCATCGGCTCAAGCGGCAGCTATGAGACCTGGCAGGAGATTCCGATCATCATCGCCACGGTCGGCATCTACGCCTTCTTCCTCTACCGGCAGATGGGCCCGCAGGCCCGGGAATTCATCGAGGTCGATCCCCGCGTCGCACCCGGACCATCGACACCGCGCACCTCCCCCGCCGAGGCGGCTGTCGAGGAGGGGGCCGAAACGCAGGGAATCGTCGAGATCCTCTCGGTCCACCGTCTCGAGATCATCCTCCGCCTGGCACTGCTGGTGGCCACGGTCCTGCCGATCGTGCTGCTCTCCCACGATATGGCCGCACTGCTCGATGACGGGTTCGGCAGCCTCGGCGCTCCTGTGGCACTGTCCGGGGTGATCATCGCGATGATCGTCTTCCTGCCGGAGACGCTGACCTCGGTGCGGGCTGCGTGGAACGGCGAGATCCAGCGGGTGAGCAATCTGTGCCACGGGGCCCAGGTGTCGACGGTGGGGCTGACCATTCCGACTGTGCTCGTCATCGGCATGCTCACCGATCAGCGGATCGTGCTCGCTGAATCGCCGATCAACCTGCTGCTGCTCGGGATCACCCTCCTGGTGTCGATCACGGCGTTCGCGGGCAGACGCGTCACCGCCGTCCACGGCGTCGCCCACCTCATCATCTTCGTCGTGTTCGGTCTCGCGATCTTCGCCTGAACCTCCGCCGCCCCGCACCGGGAGCATGCTCTCGGTGCGGGGCGGCGGGAACCGGTGCGGTGCCGGCGGCAGGGACCTTGCGGCGGCAGCAGTCGGTCAGACGACCTCTTCGGCCTTCTCGGGCACAGCCACCGGAACGCGCGGACAGGTCGCCCGGATCGCGATCTCGACGATGGCGAGGACGACGATGTTGACGGCCAGGCCGCTGATGCCCTCGTTGATGTTCGGGCCGTGGATCGGCGAGAACGTGAACAGGAGCACGATGAACAGCCCCGAGCACAGGCCGCTGATGACCGAGGCCTTGTGCAGCGTGATCCGCGGGATCACCGCGCCGATGATAGCCGGCACGACCTGGGTCGAACCGCTGTAGGTCAGCAGAAGCATCATCCCGAGCAGATTCGGCATCGTCAGTGCCAGGACGAGCGCGCCGAGACCGAAGACGATGACGAAGATCCGGTTGTAGGCGATCTTCTTCCTATCGCCCTTGATCATGAACACGTTCTGCACGGCCAAGGGGGCGATGGCGTTGAGCAGGGCAGCACCCGGAACCATGGCCGTCGAGGCAGCCGCGACGAGGACGACTCCGGTGAGCCAGTCCGGCAGCGCCGCGGCAGCCATCTTCAGCATCGCGAGATCGCCGTCCTGGCTGAGCCCGAATGCGAGGATCGCGGTGTAGCCGAGCAGCATCGGGATGCAGGCGAGCATGTTGTAGATGGGCAGGTAGATGAGATTCTGGCGCACGACCTTCTCGCTGCGGCCCGACATCAGGGCCGGCCAGGTGTGGGGCAGGGCGTAGAACATCACACCGATGATGCTGATGGCCATGCTCGAGACGACCCAGGGGATGCCGACTTCGCCGGGCTGGACCGACAGCATCTCGGGCATCTTGTCGAGGACCTCTTCGACGCCGAAGTCGAGTCCGCCGCGGAAGTGGAAGGGGATGACGATCGTGAGCCCGAGGACGACGACAATCATCAGCGCGTCCTTGAGGTAGGACGTCAGCGCGACTCCCCGGATGCCCGACCACAGCACGAAGCCGATGACGAGGACGAAGGACAGCACGATCGCGAAGTTCTCGTTGATCTCACCGCCGGTGGCCACTGAGATGACGATGCCGAGTCCGGTGATCTGCAGCTGCAGATAGGGCAGGAGGAAGAGGATGCCGAAGAAGGCCGTGAGCCAGCCGAGTGTCGGGCTGTTGTAACTGCCGCGGAGGAAGTCGGCCTGCGTGAGATAGCCCATCTCCTTCGCCTTGCGCCACAGCTTCGGACCGACCCAGTACATGGCGATGTAGGCCAGGGGCACATAGGGGATCGAGTAGAAGGCCGAGGCGCCGATGGAGACGACGAGGCCGACGGTGCCGAGGAAGGTGAAGGTCGTGAAGGTTTCGCCTGCCTGGAGCACCCAGGCGGTGAGGACGCCGTAGTTGCGTCCGCCGACGGTTCACTCCTCGATGTTCTTCACCGGACGTCGACGTCCGATGAAACCGAAGGCGGCGATGAGGACGATGCCGAGGAGGCCGACGATGACTGTCATGCTCATTCGTCGTCACCCCCGAGGTCGCGGCGGGTCTTCTCGAAGTAGATGAGGACCGCGGTGACCGGAATCGTGCTGAAGAGAGTCAGCCAGACGAAGATCGCGGGCATGCCGAACCACAGGTGCGGGCCGTTGATGAACGGCAGCCAGGTGAGCAGGAAGACCCCGATGAACGGAATCGATCCGATGAGCCAGTACTTCACAGGTGAACTCCTTTGTTCGTTTCAGTCCGCCAGCGAATGCTGACGGTCGGCGGAGAAGCTGCGCCGAGCCTCCTCGTCGGTGGCGACATCGATCACCGTCCACGCCATCGACAGCCCGCCTTCGATCGCCGCGCGATCGGCGGGGGCGCTGACGCAGTGTGCGGCGAACTCGGGCTGATGGTTGACTGCCGGTCCGCAGTCGATGTCGATCATGGGGTGGATCGCGGGAACGACGCGCGAGACGTTGGCCATGTCCGTCGACCCGACCGGCGAGGTGTCGTCCTCGTGGTCGAAGACCCGTCCGAGCGCCTCGGCGTTGGCCTTGTAGAGATCGGCGAGGACGTCGTTGTTGTTGAACTCCGAGTACGCCGGAGCATCGCTGTCGGCCTCGAAGCGGCATCCTGTCGCCGTGGCCGCACCCTCGACGCAGGCGCGGATGCGCTGCTCGAGGCGGTTGAGGGTCTCGAGCTTCGGGGATCGGAAGTTGAAGACGAGTTCGGTCTCGGCGGGGATGACGTTGGCGGCCTCGCCCCCGTGGGAGATGAAGCCGTGGATCTGATCGCCCGGATGCAGCTGCTGCCGCAGCAGGCCGACGGCCACCTGCGTGAGAGTCGCGGCGTCGGCGGCGTTGATGCCTTCATAAGGGGCCGCAGAGGCATGGGCGTTCTTGCCGATGAAGCGGACCCGCAGCTCGCCGATCGCCAGGCAGTGCGTGCGCGACTGCTCCTTGTTCGAGGGGTGGACCATCATCGCCAGATCCACGCCGTCGAAGGCTCCTGCCTCGAGGAGGAGGACCTTGCCTCCGCCGTTCTCCTCGGCCGGGGTGCCGAAGACGACGAGGGTGATGCCGAGCTCATCGACCAGCGGCGCCAGCCCGAAGGCCGCGGTCATCCCGGCCGCGGCGATGACGTTGTGCCCGCAGGCATGGCCGATCCCCGGCAGGGCGTCGTATTCGACGCAGACGCCGACGGTGAGCGGACCGTCGCCGAGGGTGGCCTTGAAGGCCGTGGGCATCTCGGCGAGCCCGCGCTCGAGAGCGAACCCCCGCTGCTCGAGCTCAGTGCTCAGCAGCTGGGCTGCTCGGAACTCCTCGAACCCGAGCTCCGGATCGGCATGGATCCGGTGGCTGATCCCGAGGAGAGCCTCCTCGGCGGCCTCGACGTTGCGCTGACACAACTCCTTGATCGACATCGATCTCCTAACTGAATAGTGGTTCAACAACAAAGTACCATCATCAGTGCCCATGTCCCGAGCAGCTGCGGTCGGGATTGAGAGTCTTCGCCGCGATGTCGATGCGGTTGAGTCCCTGTTCGCTCTGGTCGCCGCCGGTGTCATGGACGATCTGTCCGCCGACGATGGTGAGGTCGGCCCTCTGCTCGAGCAGAGCGGACGGATCGAGGCCGTAGAGGTCGGCCGACCACGCGACGAGATCGGCGTCGGCTCCGGGCCGGATGACGCCGAGGCGGTCCTCGGCGTGCCAGGCCCAAGCGCCTTCGTGTGTGTAACCGAAGAGTGCCTGGTCGAGAGTGATGATCTCATCGGGCGTCCACGAGCTCGTCCCGTCGAGTCCCGCCCGGGTCAGCGCCGAGTAGATGCCGACGAGCGGATCCATCTCCCCGACCTGCCAGTCGCTCGACAGTGCGACATGTGCTCCGCTGTTCATGAGTGACTTCACGCGCCACGCGCGGTCCCAGCGCTGCTCGCCGACGTTGTCCATCCAGGTGCCTTCGATGAGGTCCGGTGAGGCGTGGCGGGGCTGCATCGCGGCCGTGATGCCGAGGTCGGCGAACCGCGGCAGGTCGGCGGGGTCGAGGCATTCGACGTGGACGATCCCGTGACGTCGGTCGCGGGTTCCGTTGGTCGCCTGTGCCGCTGCGATGGCGTCGAGGGCGAGCCGGACTCCCCCGTCGCCGGTCGCGTGGGTGTGGGTCTGGAAGCCGAGGCGGTCGAGTTCGGTGACGATGCGGCTGAGTTCGCCGATCGGGGCCGAGGGGTGGCCGCGCAGTCCGGGCCGATTGGCGTAGTCCTCGAGCATCCAGGCCGTGTGCGGTTCGATGACGTCGTCGGCGTAGAGCTTGATCGGCCCGAAGCGCAGGCGGTCGCTGCGCGGGGCCTCGTCGACGGCGGTGCGCAGCTCCTGCCGGAACTCGGGGGCGGAGTCGACGGGATGGAAGAGGGCGGCGATGACGCGGGAGGAGAGCCGGCCTTCATTGAGTGCGCGCTCGAACAGTCCGATCTCGGCCACGGGAACCTGCGGTTCGATGACCGTGGTGATGCCCGAGCGGGTGGCCATGTCGAGGCTGCCGAGGATCTTCTTGTACCGGCGCTCGGGCGAGTACATGGGGATGTCGCGTTGCAGTGCGGCCAGGCCCGCGCTCGTCATCGCCGAGGTGTAGAAGTCGGTGACCCAGCCGGTGGCGCGGCCCGAGGAATCCCGTTCGGGCCGTCCCCAGGCGATGTCGGCACCGTCGTGGATGCCCAGGACGGTCAGGGCGGCGTCATTGAGCCATACGGAGTGCTGGTCGTAGGTGGTGACGAAGATGGGGCGGTCGGTCAGCCCCGCGAGGTCATCGGCGTTGGGGCGGCGGTCGTCGACGATGGAGTAGACGGCGTTCTCCGCGCAGACCCAGTCGAGGTCGGGGCATTCGGAGGCGAGGCGGCTGATGCGTGAGCGCACCTCGGTCAGCGTCTCCGCGCCTTCGAGGCTGACGGCGTCGGGGTCGAAGCCGAGCAGCAGGTGATTGTGGCTGTCGATGATGCCCGGGGTGAGGAGATTGCCGCCGAGGCGGCGGGTCTCACGGGCGGCGGGAGCGTCAGCGGCATCGCCGACGTAGGCGATGCGTCCGCCGGTGATGCCGACCGCTTCGGCCCAGGGTCGGTTCGGGTCGAAGGTGCGCACACGGGCGTCGGTGAGCAGCAGATCAAGCATCGGGGAACTCCTCCTGGCCAGCCGTGTCCCTGAGAACCCGGAAGCTGTCGACGGCCGAGGTCACGGCTCCGCGGACGAAGCCGGACGGGGAGGCGGCGACCGCGGTGAGGAAGTCGACCACCTCGGCGGTGATCTCCTCTCCGGGCATGACATTGGGGACCCCCGGCGGATAGGCGGCCAGCGAGTCCGCGGAGATCCGGCCCACGGCTTCGGCGGCCGGCACGATCTCTGTGGCAGCGAAGTATCCCTCACGCGGGCGCACCCGCATCCGTCCGGGGGCGGGCAGCTCCGGGAAGTCCGTCCGCGCGTTTCCTCGCGCGGCCTCGGCCCGGCCCTCGGGTGATTCGACGACTTCGACGAGGGTGGCGAAGACGGCGTCGACATCGGGCGTCTTGCCGGCGCCGATGACGGCGACGAGCGTGGTGTCGGTCGACATCTCGAAGTACATATCGTGCTCGGTCATCATCCTGTCGCGGACCCAGTGGGCGCTGATTCCGGTGGCGGAGACGTCGATGGGCACGCGCAGCAGATCGGTCTCGGCGATGTCGGGGAAGTCGCCGAAGCCCTCGCCGACATCGGCGAAGCGCTCATCGGTCGCCAGCAGCTCGCGGAAGCGCATCGCCGTGTCGATCGAGGCGCCGATCCGATCCTCTCCGGTGGCCAGGGCGCGCCGGGCGATGTCGAGTGAGCCCATGAGCAGCGCCGAGGAGGAGGTCGAGGCCGTCATCGTCATCGCGCGGGCGATGAGGGGTTCGAGGACCACGGCGAAGGGCCCGTCACCGAGGTGGAGCATCGCCGACTGGGTGAGCGACCCGGCCAGCTTGTGGGTGCTCGAGATGACGAGGTCGGCGCCGAGGCGGGCCGGGGATTCGGGCAGGCTCGGGTGGAAACCGAAATGCGGGCCCCACGCGCCGTCGACGATGAGCGGCGCCCCGTGAGCGTGGGCGACCTCGGACAGGCCGCGGACATCGGCGACGGAGCCGAAGTAGCTCGGGGAGACGATGTAGACCGCCGAGGCGGGGCGGCCTTCGTCCTCGGCCAGGCCGAGGGCCGCCTCGAGGGAGCCGGCGGAGACACCGTGGGCGATGCCGTTGGCGGAATCGACGGAGGGCAGGACGTAGCTGGGGTGGAGGCCGGCGAGCACGACTCCGTCGCTGAAGCTCGAATGGGCGCTGCGCTGGGCGAGCACGTTCTCGCCGAGGCCAGCGACGGCGAGCGCGACGGTGCGGTTGGCCTGGGAAGCGCCGTTGGTGAGGAACCAGGTGCGGCGGGCTCCCCAGGCGTCGGCGGCCAGGGCCAGCGAGTCGGCGAACGGGGAGTCGTCCTCGAGGTCGATGCCTTCGAGCAGCATGGGCACGTCGAGGCTGACGGCCTTCTCGCCGATGAAGTCGGTGAGCAGGTCGCTGATGCCGGCGTCGGTGCCGCCGTGGCCGGGGACCATGAGTTTGATCGAATCGCGGGCCGCCAGTGCGCTCAGGGCCGCCGAATACGGAGCCTGGTCCTGGTCGAGACGATAGCGGTGGTGGTCCCCGAGGCGGTGCTGCGCGCCTGATGTATCCGTGAGCGATTCCAACATAGGGCTATCGTCACGCATCAGATCCATGGGAGGAATCCCCCAGATCCCTGGTTCGCTCCATAGAGTGTATGGAGCGAAGGGCTGCGACGGCGTAGGATCGGGGCATGCTCGATCTTCGTCAGATGCAGGCCCTGACCGCCGTGGCTCAGACGGGTTCGGTCGCCCGCGCGGCCAAGCAGCTGGGCTGGAGCCAGCCCTCGGTCGACTATCACCTGCGCAACCTCGACAGACTCTGCGGCACCACTCTGGTCGAGCGCTCGACCAGGGGGTCGACGCTGACGGCGGCCGGGGAGATCATGCTCGACCGGGCCCAGCGGATCCTCACCCTGTCACAGCGGGCTCTGCACGATGTGCGCGCGCATGCACAGAGCGGTCTGTCGCGGATGAAGTTCGGCACCTTCCCCACGGCCGCCTCGGCGCTGCTGCCCTCGATCGTCAAGAAGTCGAAGCTCGCCGGGCTGCACATCGACAGCACCCTCGAGGAGATCCATCAGCTCGTCGCTCATGTCAACCAGCACGACTATGATGCCGTGCTGCTCTATTCGGTGCCCGGCTACGACCTGCCCTTCACTGAGACGGTGAGCACGACCGAGGTGTTCCGCGAACCCGTGCACCTGGCACTGCCGGCCTCCCATCCTCTCGCGAGCCGAGAGTCCATCGATGTGGAGACCCTGGTCGGGCTGCAGGACGAGAACTGGCTGCTCGGGTCGACTCGGGACGACCCGATCGACATCATCGTCGTCGATGCCTTCAAGGCCGCAGGTCACCAGCTGGAGGTCGAGTTCCGCACCGACGACTACTCGGTGATGCTCGGCATGATCGCCGCGGAGATGGTCATCGGCGTCGTCCCGCTGCTGGCCTCGATGGGCCATCATCCGGGAGTGGCCCTGCTGCCGATCGAGGATCCGGCCTTCTCCCGCTCGCTCCTGCTGGCCACTCCGCAGAGTCCGGCCGGCTCCGAGCTCGCAGCGAACACGCGCAGGCTCTCGGGCATCATCACCGAGTGCCTGAGCCTCATCGGATAGGGCGTCAGGACCTGATCGGCCCTTCCCCGCCGCCGCCCACGCCTTCGACGAGCTCTCGACGCCGATCAGCGCCGGTAGGCTGACTCAAGAACATTCAGCCAGACCGAAGGGGCACCATGAGCACACAGGACACTTCGATTGCCGGCGTCTCCATGGAGGGCTCGAGTCGGTTCGTCCACGCCATCGGATTCACTGTCGATGAGGTCACGACCACCTCGGTGCGGGGGCATGCCGAACTCGGTGAGGACCACCACACCCCATGGGGCGTCGTCCACGGCGGCGTCTACACTTCCATCGTCGAAAGCGCCGCCAGCATCGGCGGCAGCTTCGCCGTGGCCGAATCCGGGCAGTTCGCCGTCGGCGTCCACAACGCGACCGACTTCCTCCGCCCCAGCACGGGCGCCCGGGTCGACGTCGCAGCGAGCGCCTTGCACCAGGGGCGGACCCAGCAGCTGTGGGAAGTCGTCATCAGCGATTCGGCCACGGGCAAGCAGCTCTCCCGCGGTCAGCTGCGCCTGCAGAACGTCCCCCTGCCCAGCGCCGGGGAGTAGCCGGTAGGCCGGCAAGGCCGGGCAGCACCGACCTCGCCGGCCAGAGCTGCCTGTCCTGGGCCGGCGGGGTCTATCCCTGCGCCCGCTCCCGCAGTGCGTTCTTACGGATCTTTCCGGTCGAGGTCGTCGGGAGGGCATCGACGAACTCGACGGCGCTCGGTGCCTTGTAGGACGCGATGCGGGTCTTGACGAACGCGATGAGCCCGGCTTCGTCCACCTCGGCGCCGGATCTGAGCACGACGTAGGCCAGCGGCCGCTGGCCCCACTTCTCATCGGGCACGCCCACGACGGCCGCCTCGGCGACGCTGTCATGGGCGACGATCGCCTGTTCGACCTCGATCGTCGAGATGTTCTCGCCTCCGGAGATGACGATGTCCTTGGCCCGGTCGAGGATCTGCACATAGCCGTCCGGGTGCATCACGGCGAGATCGCCGGTGTGGAACCAGCCGCCGCGGAAGGCCTCGGCAGTGGCGTCCGGGGCGCCCAGATAGCCCTTCATGACGTTGTTGCCGCGCATGACGATCTCGCCCATCGTCGTCCCATCGCGCGGAACGTCGTTGAGCACATCATCGTCGCGCAGTTCGACCACGCGCATGCGGTCAGCGCTGATCATGCCGATCCCCTGCCGCGATTTCAGGGCCGAGCGCTCGTCGACGGGCAGGCCGACCCAGTCGGGCTGCGGTTCGCATGAGGAGTAGGGTCCGTAGGATTCGGTCAGCCCGTACACGTGGATGACCTCGATGCCGAGGTCTTCGAGCAGAGCGATCGTCGTCGGCGAGGGCGGAGCTCCGGCGGTCGTGATCGACAGCGCGCCGTCCATGTCGTGGGCTTCCTTGGCCCCGGCGATGGTGTTGAGCACGACCGGGGCGCCGGCCATGCGGGTGACGTTCTCGTCGTCGATGAGCCGCCAGGCCTCGGTGCCGCGCACGGCCCGGATGCACACGTGCGTGCCCGAGACCGCGGTCAGCGCCCAGGTCGTGCACCAGCCGTTGCAGTGGAACATCGGCAGCGTCCACAGGCAGCGGGTGAGCGGGGCGAAGTCCTGGGTGATGACCTCCCCGAGCGAATTGAGGTAGGCGCCGCGGTGAGTGTACATGACGCCCTTCGGCCGGCCGGTGGTGCCCGAGGTGTAGTTGACGGTGATCGTCGCGGTTTCGTCCTCGACTTCCCACACCCGCGGACTCTCCGGCGCCGAGGCGGTCCAGTCGTCATAGGCTTCGATCCGACCATCCGTCGAGTTCAGCTCGCCCGGTGCTCCGTCTTCGTCCGGGTGGACGACGATGGCTTCGACTCCGCTCGCTGCCCCGGCGTCGACGACGGGCTGCAGAAGCCCCGCATCGCCGAAGAGGAACTTCACCTCGCTGTGGCCGAGGATGTAGTCGACCTCCGGAGGGGCCAGGCGGGTGTTGAGCATGACGAGGACACCACCGGCCAGCGGCACCGCGTAGTGAGCGATGAGCGCCTCGGCGCTGTTGGGCGCGAGCACGGCCACGGTGTCACCGTCGGAGAGTCCGCGGCGTTTGAGCCCTTCAGCCAGGCGCTGGACGGTGTCGGCCATCTGCCGGTAGGTGAAGCGCCGGGGCCCGTCGATGATCGCCTCACGTTCGGGGTGGGCTTCGAGGGACCTCTCGAGGAAGCGCAGAGGTGTCAGGGCGGTGTCCAGTCCGGACATGGTCGGTCTCCTCATCGTCGGCGATACAGGCTGAGCCCCTGACGGCAGCGGAGCGTCAGAGCAACGGGTCAGCACTCAGATTACCGAGCCGTTGAGATCCAGCACACACCGGGGAGCCTCCGCGAGGGGATGGCTGCTCTGCGGTCAGGTGGGGCCTTCAGCGAGCGGCCGGTCGGTGCTGGCGACTATTCGCAGCCGATCCCGTCTCCGTCACGGTCGAGGTGCCTGCCATATCCCGGATCGCCTTCGCGGACCGGTGCGGCGCCGGCCTCTCGCGCGGCGGTGCAGTTCTTGAAATACGTCGAACCGGAGGAGCGTTCGGACTTCGATTCCGCCGGCTTCTTCGTCTCCTGTTCCGTGGTGACATTGTCGCCGTCGCCGGGGCCGGGCCAGGAGACGTCGTCTGCGAACGCCGGCTGCTCGTCGCAGGAGGAGAGCACACGTTCCATCGCCGATTTCTCCGCCTTGACGACCCACAGCTCGTACTTGTGCTTGATCGCGATCTGGCGAGCCACGTACTCACAGCGGTAAGCCTTGTGCGGCGGCAGCCAGGTCGCGGCGTCTGCGTCGCCCTTCTGCCGGTTGAGGCTCGAGCTCACAGCGAGGAGGTTGAGCGGATCGTTGCCGAATTCCCTGAGGGTCTCCTCGTCGAACTTCGCCGCCCCGGTCTGCCATGCGTTCGAGCGGGCGACGATGTGGTCGATGTCGATGTTGTTCGGGCTCCGGTCGAAGGCGTAGCTCTCGCCCTTGTATTCGTCGTCGAGGGCACCGGCGATGACGACGCACCCCTTGGTGCCGGCCTTGAGGGTGATGTCGGTCAGATCGCGGCGGAGCACATCGTTGCGGGTGTCGCAGCCGTTGTGGTCGGCATCAGAGCGCCATTTGAACAGGTCCGCATCGTAGCCGGTCTTCGGTGCGCGCCCTTTGACGGCGAGCTCGTCGAGCATCGCCATTGCCGTGCCCGTCGCCGAGCCGCCGGCGCGTCCCACATCTTCGCTGTCCTCGGTGCCCGTGCCGTCTTCGCCCTCGTCGACGGCCGCCTCGGCGTCTTCGGCCGGACCGGAACCCTGGGTCTCCTGCGGTGTCGGGTCCTCCTCCGTCGACCACGAGACGTCATCTCCCCCGGCGTTCGCATCGCTTCCCTCGGCACATCCGGCCAGAAGGGCGATGGTCAGGAGGCTGACGAGCGCGAGGAGAACGCGAGCGGATAGGCGCGTCGAGGCGAGGTCAGAGGGGGAAGAGAAGTGCATCGGGTTCCCGTCGTGATGTTCGGAGCCAGGCGGCAGGTGGAGTATGAACACGGTCGTGGATCGAGGTCGGCCCAGTTGCCGACTCCCGATCCACCTGGACGATCTTAGACCCGCAGTGCACCGGCGACGCCATTCACGCGGACGAAGTGATCGATTCGTTACGTCACGCGGTCGTGGCCGCCGGCGGGGTGAAGGGGCATGATGGGAGGGGACGATGACCGACCTCGGCGAGGGGAGGAACGATGCGCCACGATGAGGAGCGCCCACGCTCCAGCCGATTCGTCGCCGAGGCAGCCGTGCCCGGGCACTGGACGCAGGTGCTCGCGGAGATGCGAGCGAACGTGTTCACCCACCTCACCCTCGAGGAGGTGCGCGCCGAGGCGGTTCATGTGCTCGTCGTCGCCCCCTCTCCCGACGTCGCCCGAGCGTGCTTCGGCGAACTGCTCGAAGGCTTCACGTCGCGGTCTGACGAACGGGCCGATGTCGAGGCAGCAGGGTCAGTGGCCGGGGCGGATGCCGACGTGCCTTCGGTCGAGGTCATCGGACTCGAGGAGCTCGTGCCGGCACGCGTCCCCGCGGGGACGTGGGTGTTCCTGCCGCACCGACAGGACGGATGGACCGAGCTCGAGGAGGCCTCGGAGCGGCTGCGCCGAGCCCTCGTGAAGGAGAACTCCGACCGCGAGGCCGACGAGAGACTCACGCTCATCGAATTCGGGATCAACATGTGGCTGTGGGCCGAACCGCCCTCGAGCGGCGGCGACCCCGTCTGCCATGCCGGCGAACTCATCAGCTGGGAGAGCGCGTGGGCGCTGGGACCGGCGGATGGCTGCGATCCGGGTGCGGCCGGCGATTCGGCATCCGCTCGCCCGCCGATCTACTTCGGCCTGCCGCCGGTGCTGCGGAAACGGCGCTGGGACGGCTGAGACGGGCCGCGCGTCATCGAGGGGACCACTTCGCGTCGAGAGGACTCCTCACAATCGGTCCCGTCGACGCGAAGTGGTCCCCTCGGCGGGCACGAGCAGGCAATGACCGGCGTCATGCCACCGCGACGACGACCCCGGCGGTGATGAGCAGGATGAAATAGCCCCAGGCATGGAGGATCTCCGGAATCTTCGGCACCCTCCGGCGCAGGAAGACGATGATCGGCAGCCCTCCGATGAGCAGTGCAACAGCCGAGAACAGGTCGAGGGCCCCGACGATGCCCGGCGCCTCGATCGAGGCCGGTGCCAGAATCGTCACGAGCACGGCCGGAGACATGATCACCAAGGTCAGCGGGTTGGCCAGGGTTGTGGCCACGGTCATCGTCGCCCCGGACCGGCGCATCATCGGCACCGTCATCACCGAGCCGCCGACGCCGAGGAACGATGCCAGGCCGCCGATCGGAATCCCCCATACCGCGGAGATCCCTCGCCCGCCTTCGCTGGTGGCCTCGATGACCGCTACGCGGCGGCGGAAGAACCCCGGCCGCACCAGAAGATCGACGGCGGTGGCCGCGATATAGGCGACGAACCCCCATTGCAGCAGCGCTTCCGGGGCGAACCTGCCGCCGAAGGCCCCGAGCGCCCCGCCGAGGCCCAGCAGCCCCAGCAGCCACCACCGTCCCTTGAGGTGGGCAAGAGTGGATCGCTTCGTCGACACGGTCGCGACGACGGCATTGACGAGCATCACCAGCGCCGAGGTGGCCGCCGCCACCCGCGCCGTGTCGCCGCCGAGGTCCGCATCGACGAGTGTGATGATCGGGACCGTGACGAAGCCGCCGCCGAACCCGAAGAGCACCGTCGTCAGACCGACGAGGCAGCCGATGAGGATGAGTCCGAGAAATTCCACTCGTCCATTCCAACCCACCGTCGCCAGGCCGGCAATCGACAGTCTGTCGTGTTCTTGCGAGACTTCGCCACTATGATCGAGCCGTGCGCACTCCTGCGATCGATGACGTCGACTCCCACCCATGGCAGGTGCTGCCGGTCGGGACCCGGTATCCGCCTGACACCGTGCTGCCCTATCACCGGCACCGGCGGGCGCAGCTGCTCTACGGTTCGACGGGCGTCATGCTCGTCGAGACCCAGGAGGGCTCGTGGACCGTTCCCACCCACCAGGCCGTGCTCATCCCCGCCGGGACCGACCACCTCGTGCGGTTCCTCGACGTCACGACATGGAGTCTCTACATCGAACCGACCAGTGTTCCCTGGTGGCCGGACAGATGCACGGTCATCACGGTCACGCCCCTGCTGCGCGAGCTGCTGCGTTCGGCCGACTCCTTCGAACTCGCCGAGTCGATGTCATCCCACCAGCACCACGTCTTCGCCCTCGCCCTGCTCGAACTCCAGCGTGCCTCGGCGGTGCCGCTTGAGGTCCCCCTCCCCCGCGATCCCGCTCTGCGCCAGGCCTGCACGGACTATCTCGAACACCCGAGCCTGAGGCTGAGCAACCGGGACTGGGCGCAGCAGATGCGGATGAGCGAACGCAGCCTCGATCGCGCTTTCAGGACGCAGATCGGAATGAGCCCGGCGGCATGGCGGACCCGAGCGCGCGTGCTGGTGAGTCTGCGCCTGCTGAGCACCCACTCGATCACCCACGTCTCCGAACGCTTGGGGTACTCCTCACCGGCGGCGTTCTCGGCCGCATTCTCCCGCGAGATCGGCCGCGCCCCGTCCACTTTCCAATAGTCCCGGCCCACCGTCCGACACTCAGGCCATTGCGGGCCGTCGACGACCCCCTGTCCTCGGTGAAGCCTTCCGTTCCATCTTGTATCCAAGATGCATGCAAGATAGGTTGGGCTGGTGCACGCCCAGCCCGACACCGTGCGTGCCCGGCACCACCCGAACACTCCAACCCCGAGAACGAAGACGAGGCATCGATGACGAGCCGTGCTCGCGAACAGGCGAAGCTGATCACCGCCCAACTCCTTTCGGGAGCCGGCATCGCCTCAGGGTATGCCGTCGGCGGACTGCTGGCCGAGGAGATCTCCGGGCAGACCTCGATGGCCGGATTCGCGCAGATGAGCGTCATCCTCGGTGCCGGACTCATCGCCTATCCCCTTGCCGTCCTCGCCGGTCGGTCCGGCCGCCGCACGGCCCTGACCTTGGGCTTCGGCATCGGCACGCTCGGTGCCGTCGTCGTCCTCATCGGCGTCGCGCTCCAGTTCCTTCCGCTGTTCATGCTCGGCATGATGATGTGCGGATCATCGACCGCCTCGGGCCTGCAGGCACGCTACGCCGCCGTCGATCTCGCCGATCCCGCAGCGGCGGGGCGGGCGATGTCGCTGGTCGTGTGGGCGACGACCGTCGGATCGGTGTTGGGCCCGAGCTTCACAGCGCCCGGGGCCCACCTCGGCCAGTCGTTGGGGATGAACGGTCTGGCCGGCCCCTACCTCATCTCGATGGTCGCCTTCGCCCTGGCCACTCTGTCGGCCTCGACGCTGACGAAATCGGTCACCGCGGGAACCGCTCACCCCGGCCACGAGGACGACGATGCGAACGGCACGGCCTCCTCGGCGAAGGGGTCCGCGTCCACCGCCACCGAGGTGAATGCGACCACCGCCGACGCCGCCCGCGCGCCGATGAAACTCGGCGAAGCACTGCGCTTCGCCATGGGCCGACCGGTGCCGCTGTTCGCGATGATCACGATCATCGCCGGTCAGATGATGATGACCAATGTCATGGTCATGACCCCGGTGCACATGGACCACCAGGCATTCAGCCTCGGGGCGATCGGCATCGTCGTGAGCATCCACATCGCCGGCATGTATGCCCTCTCCCCCGTCTTCGGCTGGATGGCCGACAAATGGGGGCCGGACCTCGTCATCGCCGGCGGCGCGGGCATCTTCACCCTCACCATCGTCCTCGGCGTCATCGATGCGGTGGCCCCGGAGTCATCGATGATCCTGCTCAGCATCGCCCTGTCCCTGCTCGGAGTGGGCTGGTCGATGTTCCTCATCGGCGGCTCGGCTCTGCTGACCGCCTCGGTGCCGGCCCATGCGAAGGTGCCGCTGCAGGGCGCCTCGGATTCGGCGATGAACCTCGGCGGGGCGGTCATGGCCGCCATGGCCGGCTCCGTCCTCGGCGCCGGCGGCTTTCTCTGGATCAATCTCATGGCCACATTCGTCCTGGTCATCGCCGTCGGCTTCTCCATCCGCGCCGTCCCGCACATGCGCTGGCCGGGCCGAGGCACTGCAGCGGCCGCCGAGCCGACGGAGCAGGAGACGGTGACCGAGCGCTCCCGGGCCGGGGAATGAGCGGAGGACACTGATGAGTGCGAAGAAGGAGACGCTGAGCGCGGCCGAACGTGCCTATCGGGTGATCCGCAGCCAGATCCTCAACGGCGTCCATGCTCCGGGGACGATGCTCGGCGAGGCGGCCCTGGCCGCGGAGATCGAAGTCAGCCGCACCCCGGTGCGCGTGGCACTGGCCAGACTGCAGGACGAGGGTTGGATCCTCATCTACCCCAAGCGCGGGGCCATCGTCCAGGGCGTCGATGCGCGCACGATCGCCGAACTCGCCGACGCACGGTACGTCCTCGAGACGACCGCGGTCGACCGTGCCCCGGACGCCCTCCGGCAGCGTCTGGCCGATCGCCTCGAGGAGTCCATCGTCGAGCAGCGTGCCGCCTTCGCCGAGGAGGACATCGCCCGGTTCATCGACCTCACGCTCGCCTTCCACCGCGGCTTCGTCGAAGCCGGGGACAACCGAGTGATGCTCGAGATGTACTCGCAGCTGTCCGATCGTCACCGCTTCACCCTGTTCATGGCCAGGAGCCACCTGCTCGCACGCTGCGAGGAGATCATCGTCGAACACGAGGCGCTGACTCGCCATCTGCGCTCGGGAGATGCCGAGTCCTTCGCCCGGACTCTGCGCGGCCACATCTCCGAAAACGCCGCCCCGTCGACCCCGGGCCGCGACTCCGGCGGGTTGCTCGAGGACTGAGGCCGGTGTTCAGAGGGGTTTCATGAGGCTGTGGGCCGTCGTAGGCTGAAGCCATGGAGCACAGATATCTGGGAAACAGCGGACTCAAGATCTCCGAGATCACCTACGGCAACTGGCTCACCCACGGTTCGCAGGTGGAGAACGAGACGGCGACGAAGTGCGTGCATGCCGCCCTCGACGCCGGCATCTCCACCTTCGACACCGCCGACGTCTATGCGAACACCGTGGCCGAGCAGGTCCTCGGCGATGCGCTGGCCGGACAGCGGCGCGAATCGCTGGAGATCTTCACCAAGGTCTACTTCCCGACCGGACCGCAGGGCCATAACGACACCGGGCTGTCGCGCAAGCACATGATGGAGTCGATCGACGGGTCCCTGCGTCGGCTCGGCACCGACTACGTCGACCTCTATCAGGCTCACCGCTATGACTACGAGACGCCGCTGGAAGAGACCATGCAGGCCTTCGCCGATATCGTGCGTGCCGGCAAGGCTCTCTACATCGGCGTGAGCGAATGGAACACCGATCAGCTGCGAGCCGCCCATCACATGGCTCGCGACCTCGGCATCCAGCTCGTATCGAATCAGCCGCAGTACAACATGCTCTGGCGCGTCATCGAGGAACGGGTGATCCCGACCTCGCAGGAACTGGGCATCTCCCAGGTCGTATGGTCCCCGATCGCCCAGGGTGTGCTCACCGGCAAGTACAAGCCGGGTCAGGCCTTCCCCGAGGGATCGCGCGCCACCGATGAGAAGGGCGGCGGCGCGGACATGATCAAGAGCCGGTACCTCAACGACGACACCCTGAACACGGTGGCCGGGCTCGAGCCGATCGCCTCCGATCTGGGCCTGACCATGGCGCAGCTCGCGATCGCCTGGGTGCTGGCGAACGACAATGTCGCCACCGCACTGGTCGGAGCCTCCCGCCCCGAGCAGATCGAATCGAACGTCGGCGCGGCCGGGGTCAAGCTCGACGCCGAGGTGCTCGCACGCATCGACGCCGTCCTCGGCGACCTTCCGGAGACCGATCCGACGAAGACGCAGTCACCGCCCACGCGGCTGACCTGAAGCCGCGGCTCGCGCGGGGCTCGCGGCGTCATCGATGTCTCCTGCGGGTGGATCCACTTCGAAATGCCGGCCCGGATCGGGCCGGATGTGCCCGCAGGAGACAACCGTGACCCCACGCTCGGGGGCGATGATCTCAGGCCCGCCGAGGAGGCCCCGTCGATCCGCGGACGACGAGCGTCACGGGTTCGCGGTGGTTGCCCAAGGTCGAGTCGGTGAGTCGGAGGTATGTCTGCCGACCCATTTCGCGCAGATCCGCCTTGATCGTCGTCAGCCCCGGCTGGAGCAGGGCCGACGTCGACAAGTCGTCATGACCGACCACGGAGACATCGGTTCCGACGGACAACCCCTGCTGTCTGACCGCATGGTAGACGTAGGCGGCGGTGTGGTCCGAGTTCGTGATGATGGCGGTGGGCCGTTGACCCGGCGCAGCGGCGAGCACGCCTCTCAAGTGGTCGGTCAGCCCGTCACCGCGGAGAGAGGCATGAATCGGCATCGGATCCAGGCCCCGGACCGAACACAGACGCAGGTACTCATCGAAGCGATCGCGATCGGGCATGAGATCGGCCGGTGCCGACAGCAGGGCGATGCGACGGTGTCCCAGATTCTGGAGATGGTCGAAGGCCAGACGCACCGCGGAGACGTCGTCCGGAGTGATGTGGGGAACCTCCGGTGCGGCGGCCAGGGTGGCATTGACGATGACCAGGGGCGTGTCCGGCTGGAGCCTCTGCCAGAGCTTCACCGCGGCGGCGTCGCCGACCGGCACGATCGCCAGCCCGGCAGGTCTCCGGGACGCCAGCGATCGGACATGTGCGTCCTCCCGTGCCGGATCGAACTGCGTATCAGTGGCGAGAATGGAGACGCCGTCCGGTTCGGCGTTCTCCTGCATCCCCATGAGCAGCTCGTTGAAGAACGGATTCGCGACATTGCGGACGACCAGCCCCATCGTCATCGCTTTGCCGGTGCGCAGTTCGCGTGCTCGCGGATCGGGCTGATAGCCGAGTTCCGCTGCCACTTCGAGGACGTGTGATCTCGTCGATTCGGACACCCCGGGACGTTCGTTGAACACGAAGCTGACGAGAGACGGCGAGACTCCTGCGGCATCAGCCACCGTCCGCACTGTGGGCCGTCGCCCCGCGCGTGCTCCAGAGCGCCTTGATGCCACTCCATCCTCCTCGTCTCGACGGTTCATCTTCTCATCACCGCGGAGCAGGCGGAAAGCACTCTCGCCTCATCGCGATTCCCGAGCCAAGGACCTCAGCAGCTCGGGCGACACCGGGACAAGGAGATCCTGGTTGCGGTCGGCTGGCGAGCCCTGCGCGTGGAGACCGCCGACGGAGCCGGGATCGTTTGCGCCGATCTCCCGATGCAACGACGCCAGATCGGCCAGATCGAGAGAGCCGTCCGGCGCGGCCGGAACCTGCGAATCCACCATCGTGGTCCGCACCCTGATCGCCTCGGCGCCGGCGAAGATCTCGATGCCTCGGAACTGCACCGGCCATTCTGCGATGGACGCAGTCGACACTTCCCAGAATCCGCCGCTCGCTCCCGGACGCGGAGTGATCTTGTTGATGTGAGTGTGGCCCGAGAGCCACAGCGCAACATTGCCGAACCGATGGAGCAGCTCCTCGACGTCGGCGGCGAGGTGACGCTTTCCGTTCTCCTCACCGTCAGGCGACGTTTCGCCACCGAAGTCATTCGTCATCGTCGACAGGCCGTGGTGGGAGGCGATGACGACGATGCGATCCTCACCGTTCGCCTGCACAGTGCTCCCATCGACCGCGCGATAGCGGCTGTGCACTTCGGTCAGTCTCTCTTCCAGCCAGGCGAATTGAGCATCGTCGACACAGCCGTCGACGTGACCGGCGATATTGGTGGTGTCCAAGACGATCATCCTGATCCCGGGTAGCCCGTCGTAGACATAGTAGGCATGCCCTGTGGCGAGGTTGTCCGCGGTGAAGCCGTGGCCGCTCGGCGTCCCGGGAGCGGCGAGGTGCTGTTCGATGTACTCCCGCTTCGAGACCATTCGGCGGTCGTCCCGCGCTTCTATCTCGTCAGCGCGGCCAGTCGACACCCATGTGGGGTCCTCGACATAGGCGGAGAGCTTGTCACCGCTCGGAGCGTCTGCGGGACGGTCGACCGGTTTGGACGGACCGGTGAGGATCTCGTCGTAGCCCTCCGGTCGTGCGGCACGTCCCTGCACGAGGCAGTCGTGATTGCCGAAGCAGCTCAGCCAGGGAACCTTCAGGCCGACGGCGTCGAACGGCTGCGCCGAGTCGGCGACTGCGCCGGGATACGTGGGCAGACCGAGGCTTGACTTCCAGACGTCCTCCGACCACGGCTCCGGATTGTAGTAATGGTCGTCGCCCAGGCCCACGGGGGCATCGGAGAATCCCCGGGTGCCGACGGCGGGTTCGATCCGCCCGCCCTCGAGACAGCTGAGGAACGTGGTGAGTTCATTGTGCTGTGCCGAGTCAGTGTTATCGCCGGTTGTGAGCGCGAGAGCCCACCTCTCGGGATCCTCCGCGGCGAAGGCATTCATGCTGCGCACGATGAGTTCGATCGCCTGGGCCAACATGAATTCCTGTGGGCGATACGCGGGCAGCATCCGCTCCCAGTCCTTCTCCCCGACGAGCCGCTGGAGGAACTCCACTCTGCTCGGAGAGGCGAGATCTGCGATCTGGAAGTCGGTGAAATGGATGAGTCCGGCCATCGACCTCTCATCGGCTCTCGATTCTCCGACCGAGCCCTCCGGCATCAGGTCTCGGCGCTCGTGGTGAGGCTCGCCCGGGCCGCGGTGCAGCCGACGGTACGGTCGCTCTTCGCCGGGGACCAGCGTCGATTCGACCGAGGTCACCACTGGGAGACTGTTCTGCTCAGACACGGGCGGCCTCCTCGAGGTTGATTTCTTCCAGGCTGCGGTTCTTCGTCTCCGGAGCCATGAACACGCAGATCAGCAGACCGGCCGCGCCGACGGCGGCGAATACCCAGAGCGCCGCGTTGTTCCCCCACGCAGCTACAAGGTTCGGAAACGCCAGCACGCCCAGAATCGATCCGATGCGACTCACCGAGGTCGCCAGGCCCGATCCCGTCGCCCGCAGAGATGTCGGGAAGAGCTCGGTCGGGTAGACGAAGTTGAGGATGCCGCCGCCGGAGTTCGCGAACAGGACGGCGATGCTGAACAGAACGACGAGGAAGCCGAAGCTCGGCCCAACAACGCATGCCAGCACGATGAGGGCGGCTGTGAGACCGGCGAACGATGTGATGATGAGCGGACGCCGTCCCCAGGAGTCGACGAGGTTCATGCCGATGACGGAACCGGCCAGCCCGAGGAGCGCGATGACTCCGGACCCGATGATCACACTGACGTGGGAGCCGCTGGTGAACGGCTCCAGAATGGTCGGTGTGTACATCGAGATTCCGTAGTAGGCGGTGGCGTAGCAGAACCAGAACCCGCAGACGAAAAGGGTGCGTCGGCGCTGAATGCCGACGAAGAGCTTCGCGGACTCTCCCGGCTTGGGCTGGTCGTCGACCGCGATCTCCGCCTGGGTCGGGCGCACGCCGGTGACCTTTTCGACGACGTTCTTGGCGTCTTCGACTCGCCCGTGCGCGAGGAGCCAGCGCGGCGATTCGGGGAGCTGCACGCGGAAGATGAAGACGACGAGCGCGAAGACCGCTCCCACCAGCAGCAGCGCGCGCCAGGCGAAGTCTCCCAGCGGCAGCACTGCGAGTCCGACGAGATAGGCGACGACAGCACCGACGAACCACATTGCGCCGAGGGAAGTGGAGAGCTTCCCTCGCCCTTTCTTGGAGGCGAATTCGGAGACGATGGTCGCGGAGATCGGATAGTCGGCTCCTATCCCGACGCCGAGCAGGAACCGGAAGATGATGAGCTGCCAGACGTCCTGGGAGAACGCGGTCAGCGCCGCGAAGATGACGAAGGCGACCAGGTCGATGACGTACATCGCCTTGCGTCCGAACCGGTCGGTGAGATTGCCGAGCACGGCAGCGCCGATGAATGAGCCGATGATCGCCGAGCTGGTGATCAGCGACTTCTCCCAGGCACCGACGTCCCATTCATTGGCGATCATGGGGAGAGCGACTGCGATGACGGTCAGGTCGAACCCGTCGAGAAAGGTTCCGCCTGCAGAAAGGAGAGTCACCTTCCGTTGGAATCGTTTGGTCTTGGGGCTGTCGAAGCCGTCGGAATTCATGTCCTGCCACCTCGTCGTCTCTGAGCGCGCGCTTCGGGACGCACAACGTCCCGAAAACCAGGCTGTTAAATCGATTTAAACGCTACACTGGCGAAAGCGAGCCGCACAAGCGATCGCGGGGCGAGATCCACGGGCTGCACGAGAATTCATCTCCACGCCATACTCACGCAAGAGACGGCCGAGCACCGAACCGTCGAAAGCAGAACCGACACGTCAGGAGCTGATCAGCATTGTCGAATGGACAGAACGGCACCTCAAGGCTCTGGGCGCTGCGACACGGCGAGAGTCGCGCCAATCAGGAGGGCATCATCGTCAGCCGTCCGGGTACCGAGGCGTTCGTCTGGGCGAAGCTGACCGAGCTGGGCCGAGAACAGGCCGCCGCCAGCGCGCGAGCGAATCCGATTGCGGTCGATGCACTCGTCGTCACGAGCGACTTCGCACGCGCACGGGAGACCGCTGAGATCGCCGCAGAGATCTGGGGCACGGGCGAGCCCCGCGTCGACACCCGCCTGCGAGAGCGGGACTTCGGATCGCTCGAAGGAGGCTCCTCCGCTCTTTACGACGGGGTGTGGGCCGCGGATACGCATGGCAGCCCCCTTCCGTCCGGGGTCGAGACGCCGGCCGAGGTCGCGCTCCGCACACGCAGCCTGGTGGAAGAGCTGCTGCGCGCGAATGCGCCCTCGGACATCGTCCTCGTGGCACATGGGGATGTCCTGCAGATCACCGAGGCATGGCTGAACGGAATGGCTGCGACCGCGCACCGCACCCTCCCCCATCTGCGCAACGCAGAGCTCCGCCTTCTCCCTTCGAAACCCGCCCGCGTGCCGACGCCCTCCACTGAGGCATCGACGTTGACGAAATCACACCAACCCGGGGCCGCCTCGGCGAGGACCGTGCGTTAGACTGCATGAGACAGTTATATAACTTGGGAATTGAAATTCTGTGCGCAATGAGGGGCCGGATCAGCGGGACGGCGTGAAGCCGTCGCCGCTGGCCTGAGAGACGATACGCAGCGAATGAACGGGCGAGGGGATGCCATTGACGAACGGAGACAGCAGCCAGCAGAACGCAGCAGAGGGCGCCCCGATCAACCGGAACATCGTCCTCGCCGTCCTCGTCTCCGGTGCGTTCGTCATCATCCTCAATCAGACCCTGCTCAACACCGCCCTGCCGGCGTTCATGCACTACTTCGAGATCACCGCCGGCGCCGCTCAGTGGGTGACAACGAGCTTCATGCTCGTCAACGGCATCATGATCCCGGTCACCGCGTTCCTCATCCAGAAGTTCACCACGCGCGGCCTGTTCTTCACTGCCATGGGGCTGTTCATCGTCGGCACCCTCATCTGCGCGATCGCGCCGGTCTACCCGGTGATGCTCATCGGACGCGTCATCCAGGCCTCGGCCGGCGGCATCATCATGCCGCTGATGCAGACGATCCTGTTCGCGATCTTCCCGGTGGATAAGCGCGGCTCGGCCATGGGCACATTCGGCCTCGTCATCGCCTTCGCCCCGGCCATCGGCCCCAGCCTCTCGGGCTGGATCGTCGACCACCTGCCCTGGCAGACCCTGTTCTACATGATGCTGCCGATTGCGATCATCGACCTCGTCATCGCCTATTTCATGCTCAAGAACGTCACCGAGAGAACCTTCCCGCGCCTGGACGTCCTCTCGATCATCCTCTCCACACTCGGCTTCGGCGGCCTGCTCTTCGGCTTCGGCACCGCCGGTGACGCCGGATGGGTCAGCGGCGAGGTGCTCGTCCCCCTGGTCATCGGAGCCATCGCACTGACGCTCTTCATCCTCCGCCAGTTCAAGCTCGAGCAGCCGATCCTCGAGTTCCGCATCCTGCGCTATCGCATGTTCACCCTCAACACCCTGCTCGGCATGTGCGTGTTCATCGTCATGGTCGGCGGCATGATGGTCCTGCCGCTGTACATGCAGAACATGAACACGTTCTCGGCCATGGAATCTGGCCTGGCCCTGCTGCCGGGCGCAGTCGTGATGGGACTGATGTCACCGGTGACCGGTCGCGTCTTCGATGCGATCGGCGCGAGGTGGCTGGCCGTGCCCGGCTTCGCTCTGCTCACGGGCACGACGTTCATGTTCGCCCGCCTGGAGCCCGACACCTCGTTCCTCTACCTCGCGATCGTCAACACCGTACGGATGTTCGGCGTGGCCATGGTGATGATGCCGGTGACCACGGCGGCACTGAACCAGCTGCCCTCGCATCTCATCCCGCACGGCACCGCGCTCAACAACACCATGCGCCAGATCGCCGCTTCGGTCGGCACAGCTGCCCTGGTGACGATCATGGCCTCCGCGGCGCGCGATCCCGAGACCTACGGTGCAGCCGGTCCCATCCACGGAGCGAATGTCGCGTTCTTCGTCGCCGCCAGCGTCGGGATCCTCGGCATCATCGGAGCATTCTTCAGCCGCAACTCCCATGGCCTCGAGCCGGGGCAGAAGAAGTCGACGGGTCGCTGACTCCTCGGATGCAGACCGGCGGCTGAGCCGAGGGCCCAAACAGATCACCGATCCGCGGACTCAGGTTCGTCCGTCTGCCTCCGACACCAGATGGGCCGCCACGGCGCGAGCCTGCCTGAGCGCATCGTCGGGCTCGATCGCCCCGCTGAGTACGAGGGTGGCATAGCCATGGACGAGCGACCAGGAGGCTACTCCGAAGTCGGCATCCGGTCCCGACCGGACCTCATCGACCCCGACCGAGAGCGCGCCCCACGCTCGCTGCCGAGCGGCCACGAGCTCCGGATCATCGTCGTGGAGCAGCCGCGGCTGGAACATGACCGTGAAATGCGAGGGACACCTCAGCGCGAACTCCACATAGGCGACCCCTCGCGCCACGTGCCCCTGGCCGTCGCCGGCATCGGCCATCGCCTCGGCCAAGAGGTCGAACCCCTCTGCCGCGAGTGCGGTGAGCAGCCCGGCCTTGTCGCCGAAATGATAGGTCGGCGCCGCATTCGAGACACCGGCACGCTTCGCAAGGGCACGCATGCTCAGCCTCGCCACGCCGTCCTCGGCGATCGCCGAGGCGGTCTGCGCCAGCAGCGCCCGCCGCAGATCCCCATGATGATACGTCACACTCCGATCCTACCCGAGCAAACTTTTCATTGACAAGATACTCTCGAGATGCCAATCTTGTCAGTGACAAGCTTTTGTCATCCGTTTCAGCACTGCTCCGGGAGGACTTCGTGGCACCGCTGCTGTTCCTGCTGCTGACCACCGCACTCGTCCGCGCCATCGGGCATCTGGCCCGGCCAGGACTCAAGCCCTGGCCGGTGGCGATCCGGTGGGGTCTGGCAGTGATGTTCACCGTCACGGGCATCTCTCACTTCGTGGGCATGCGCGAGTCTCTCATCGCCATGGTCCCTCCCTGGCTTCCGGCCGCTGCGGCACTCGTGACAATCACCGGGATCCTCGAGGTCCTCGGCGCCGCAGGGCTCCTCCTTCGTCCGACGCGCATCTGGGCAGCGATCGGACTGGGCCTGATGCTCCTTCTCATGTTTCCGGCGAATGTGCATCTGGCCCTCAGCGCAGAGGATCCGCCCTGGGACGACACGCTCCTCCCGCGCACCGTCCTGCAGCTGATCTTCCTCGCCGCCGTCGCCGCAGTGCTCGTCCCTGAGCTGCGCGGACTCCGGGCCCGGAGTCCCCGAGGCGCGCGAACTCCACCTCCGGCAGAAAAGGCGCACAATCGCGAGGACTAACTGTAGTAGCCCTCGCGGAGGTTGATCCCGTGTTCGATCCAGACCTTGAGCGCCGACAGCATCCCGGTCCAGCCCATGCAGTTGCCGAATGCCCCCTGCGCTCCGCCTTCGGTGAGCTTCCACGACCTCTCCGTGATCTCCACCAGAGTCCTGGCCAGCCTTTCCCGCTCTCGATCGCACCACCGTTCTGCAGCATATTCGAGTGCTCGAGCGGGCGGAGCTGCTCACCGGCCGCAGAGTCGGGCGAGCCCGACGGCTGGCGTTGGCTCCCCTGCCGATCAGATCGCTGGATCGACGACTATACGCGGGCCGCAGCCGGACTGTTGGGCCGGTTGGACGACGATGCCGAGCAGCACTGACCGAGTCCGGTCGCCGACCGCCGTTCATCCGACAGCTCGCCGCCCTCCCAGAGGTTGGCTCCTCCTTCTGCGAGCCATCCGCCGCACCCCTCAGCTGCGTTGCAGGCGCCGCGACTCCACGGTCCGGGCGATCCACGACAGCGCGCCGGCCAGCATCAGCAGCAGCGCACAGAGCAGGAACGTCGACGCGGAACCGAGGTAGGTGAAGCCTATGCCGCCGAGCACACCGGCGATGGCGAGACCGACGTCGAAGTTCATGTTCCAGGCGACGCTGGCGCGGCTGGGCGAAGAGACCGCGGCGAAGGCCATGACGAGGCTCGCCGACTGCATGGTGCCGAGCCCCAAGCCGATGATGAACATGGCCACGAACAGGAACCCACCGTAGAGCACCACGGCGCAGACCAGACCGATCGCGGCGAGCGCGAGGCCGAGGACGTTGAGAGCGAAGGGCGGGAAGCTGTCGGCGACAGCACCGGCGACGAAGCGCCCGATCACCGCCGAGACCTGCATGGCCGCAATGAATAGAGCCGCTCCGGCGACGTCCTCACCCGGGCCGAAGCCGACGATGAGCCCGAAGACGACCATGCCGACGAGGAACGGTGAGAGCATGAGGACGAGGCCGAGGACCTCGCCCGCCCGGCGCCCCGCCCACCGCAGGCTCCGCTGCTCATTGCGTCCGGATCGAATGCTGACATCGTCATCGGCATTCGACGCGTCCGTTTCCCTGTTCTCCCGCCGAGGCGACCGGCCGGGCACGAACTTCACCACCGTGGGCACGGCCAGCAGCAGGCAGGCGCAGACGATGACTCGGAAGATCCAGATCGGGATCGTCTCCACCAACCACAGTCCCAATGGCGCGCCGACGGCTGCCGCCAACGAGGTGATCCCGCCGAAGAACCCGAGCGCCTTGCCGATCCGACCCGCCGGCGTCGTCGCAGGCACTGCCGCATTGGCGAGGACGACGAAGAGTCCGAAGCCGAGACCTCCGCAGACGCCTGCCAGCACGAGCGCCAGCAGGGCCGGGGCGACGAACAGGCCGAGGAGCTGACCAAGGAACTGCAGGACGATCGCGAACAGCAGCGATCCCTTGAACCCGAACACTCGCCCGGCCCATGGCGCGAAGGGCTGAGCGGCGATGACGCCGATCATCATCGTCGTCAGCACGGAACCGCCGGTGACCGTTGAGAGTCCGTTCGCCGCGGCGATGGTGACCATCGTCGAATAGCTGAAGAAGAAGGCAGAGAATCCGAACATGGCGGACCACACCAGGCCCAGCAGGGCCGGGGTGTAGGTCCGCTGGCTGTGGGGAACAGAGCTCATAGTCCGAGGTTACGACATCCATTCCACTCAGCCTCGTCGCTGTCAGGCCGCCAGTTCCCGCAACCGCTTCTGCCAGAACACGATCTCCTCGGTCAGCGACGCCGGATCGAGCTCGTTCGCATACTCGATGAGCTCATCCTCCTGCCTCGGCGACATCACTCCGGCGGCCCGCAGCCGCTGGAACGGCGTGCTCGGCTCGTCGTAGATGCGCCGGTGCCCGCCGCGACCGTCATCCTCCCACCCGACGGGCTTGCGCGTAGGGGTGAAGTAGTTGAGACGGTCACCGACAGTCCGCCACAGCTCATTGAGTGCGGATCTGGCCTCATCCGTGTCATAGCGGCGGATGCTGCCGTATTCGTGGACGAGATGCTGATGGCGCGAGGCCTCGGGCAGGCGATCACGGCGATGATCCTTGAACACGGGACTGAAGTGGATGTCCAGGCCATCGGCCCATTGACCGACCGCCTCGTGGACGGCAGCCGCCTCGTTGCTCAGCTCGATCGCATTCACCCAGAAGGGGATGCCGCGGACTTCATCGAGCGACCACGCCAGCAGGTCCACGGTGGCACGGGCATCATTGTCCGCAAGACTGCGGGTGAAGACCCATCCCGTGTGCAGACACGTGGCGTTGATGGTGAAGAGGCAGTTGCGCGGCCGGGTCGGGCCCGCGTGGGCGATGGTGTCGACCAGGAAGAAGCCCGGCTCCGCCTCGTTCGCCCCGGAAGCGAGGTCGAGAAACCCCACACTGGGATTGGTGGACCGCTTCGTCGACACCCTGCGTTCGAAGCAGTCGCTGCCCCGGGCGGTGCGCAGATACCGGTCGATCGAAGCCGGACTGACCGACAGCAGTTCGGCACGGACCTGCCTGCTGTACCCGTCGCGTCCGGGCACCAGTGCCCCATGTCGCTCCGCCGCGTCGAGCAGAGAGGGCATCACCGCAGCGAGGTACTTGCCGCTCTGATATCCAGACCACTCCCAGACCCTGACGAGCAGGGCGCGGGATTCGGCCGAATACTTGCAGCACCTCAGCTGCGGGCCGGTCGCCCCATCCACTGCCGGCCCGCTGCCGTCCTCGCTGGCGGCAAGCTGAGCGAGACGACGCCGTGCATGATCACGCGACCAGCCCGTGAGGATCATGATCTCATCGAGGATCCAGCCCTTGTCCCTCTTCCGCGCAGACGAATAGAGACCGAGATAATCACGGATGACGAACTCCGACTCCGGATTCGCAGGATCCGGATTCGCAGGAGCCGAAACAATATGAGTATTCTGCTGATTTCGCATAAACCTCTTTGTTCCTCCGAATTCTGGGCGGCCACCTCTTTGTTTCGACCAGCCCCGAAATTATCTGCACGATGCTATTCTGAGATCAGGCAGGAGGTCTTCCTAAACGTCGGAAGACAGCTGAAGATGTCACAGACTGCAGCACGGATGCTCGGGTTATTGTCACTGCTGATGGTGCCCCGCACCTGGTCGGGCGGGGAGTTGGCAGATCGTCTGGGCGTGAGTCCGCGCACCGTCCGGAACGATATCGGGGCGTTGCGCGAAATCGGCTACGCCATCGAAGGCACACGCGGAAACGAGGGCGGCTACCGGCTCGCCCCCTACGGCTCGGCCGTCCCTCCTCTGCTGCTCGACTCCGATGAAGCGGTGGCTGTCGCCGTCGGTCTGCATTCGGGACTGAGCTGCATCATCGGCGGTATGGAAGAGACGTCGGCGCGAGCATTGGCCAAGCTCGAGAACATCCTCCCCGCCGCGGTGCGCGCCCGGGTGCACAACCTCGCGCACTTCACCGTTCCCGTCGCAGGGAATCAGCCGATGCCGATCGTCGATCCGAATCTCATCGTCATACTCATCGACCACTGCCACCGCCGCGAACGCCTGCGCTTCGTCTATCACAGCGACGGCCCCGTCGCCCGCGCAGAGGAGAGGGAGACCCACCTCGAGGTCGAGCCCTATCGGGTCGTCAACCGCCAGCACCGCTGGTACCTGCTCACTTTCGACCCCGACGCCGGCGATTGGCGGATCTTCCTCGCCGAACGCATCTCGCCGAAGACCCCGAGCGGTCCCCGCTTCGAACCTCGCCCGCTCCCTGCCGAGGACATCGGCGAGTACGTCGAGAGGCACATCTCCGGCCGCCGCTGGCGGCACTCGGCCACAGTCATCGTCGATGCACCGGCCTCCGAGGTGACGCCGAGGCTCGCCTCCGCCGAAGGGACGGTCGAACCCCTCGATGGCGAACGTTCGCTGGTGACCATCGGCGGGCAGAACGTGTTGACCATGGCTCTGTCCTTGGCGCGGCTGGACCTCGATTTCACCGTCGTCGACAGCCCAGAGCTCCGTGAGTGCCTGCAGGAGCTCTCATACAGCCTCGGGCGTGCGGCGCAGGAGAGCGGCAATTCCGAGCATTCGGTTCCGAGTTCGCACAAATCCGGCTGAAAAGCACAATCGGAATTAGAACCTGTTGTGCGATTGCGTGAAATTTGGCGGGCATGGCGGTTGAGTCTCACCTATTCCTTGTTCCTGCCTAACACCCGGCTGTAAATTTCCAGAATATGTTTCGGCTGCCGGTGCACTCAACTTCGGCTAACCGTCTGCGAGCGCGCCCATTCTCATTCTGCTCGTCTCGCCTGCTCTGCTCATCCCGTGATTGGAGGACTCCGATGCTCATGCCGTTCCGACGTGCACTCGTCGTCCTGGCATCGTCACCCATCGCCGGCTCCGGCAAGACAACGTCACCCATCGTCGGCCTTGCCGCGCTCATTCCCGGCACCGGGGATCTCGAAAGCAGCCGGCAGTGAAGCCCCAGAACGAAGGACCGTCGACGGTCGCATCCGAACGCACCACCAGAGTCGAAGAACTCACTGCCCGGATCCGCAGGACGAACTCCGTCTACGCCCGTTTCTACGGACCGTTGTCTCTGCTGGTCATCACCGCGTCGTTCTTCCCCTACTACTCCCCCGCGGCCGAGAGCACGACCACCTACGGCAACCTCTGGCAGGAAGTCCTCGTCATCGGTCGCGGCGTCGATGTCTTCGCTCTCTTCGTGCTGCTCCTGACCACCGGCCTGCTGTGCCTGGCGACGGCCGGGAGAACAACGGTCCCCGGGCTCATCGCCATCCTCACCGGGTCGGTCGTCATCGGCTGCACACTCCTGCAGTCCCCTGGCTACATCAGTCCGCCGGCGCTCACGGACTTCGGCGTCTTCGACATCGTCCTCAGCTTCCTCATCGCCGCTCTCGCCTTGGTGCATGCGCTCCATCTGTTCGCACTCGACCTCGAGTTCCAGCGTCGCATGGGCTGATGACGGTGCCGCCCGCAGCGCTGCCCTCTGCAGACGCCCGGCCGAGACTCACCGACCTCGGGCTCACCGACCTCGCGGCTCACCGGTTTGCGGGGCTTCAGCCGCACTTCGGCTTCGGCCCGCAGGCCTCAGTGGACCTCGCGATTCAGCCCGCGAGCCGGCCGGCGGCATGCAGCGCGGGGATCACCTGGTCACGGGTCAGCGGGGCGAACTGACGGGCGGCGGTGTCCGCGGGCAGCGGGTCGATGGGGAACCATCCGGCTTCGGCGATCTCGGCCAGATGCCGGATGTCGTCGACGTCGAACCGGTCCGGAAGACCCTCATAGCAGAACACATCGCCGATGACCCGGTGGTCGGCCTCGTTCGCAGCAACGGCGGTGAAGGTGCCCAAAGCCCGCAGCCGATCCGGACGCAGTCCGAGCCCGAGCTCCTCCTCGATCTCCCTCACGATGGTCTCCTCGGCGGACTCCCCCGACTCGGGTTTGCCGCCGGGGAGCATGAACGAGGTGGTGCCGGCTTTGCGGACCATGAGCAGCTCCTCCCTGTGCGGATGGAGGAGGACGAGCGCGGAGACACGGATGTCGTTCATGCCGACCACACCCCGGAGGCACCTCGGCGGTGGGAGTCGAGCAGATGGGTGTCGATCATTCCGATAGCCTCCATGAGCGCATACATCGTGGTTGGTCCGACGAAGCGGAACCCCTTCTTCTTCAGCGCCTTCGACAGCGCTTCGGACTCCGCTCCGGTGGTCGGGATCTCGGCGACGGTGCGCGGTCGCGGAGTCTCGGCGGGTTGGAACGACCAGAGGAATTCGTCGAGCCCGCCCTCGTCCCGCAGTTCGAGCACGCGTGCGGCGTTGTTGATGCAGGCTGCGATCTTGCCGCGGTGACGGATGATCCCGGCATCGCCGAGCAGCCGATCGACCTCGGGCTCACCGAATTCGGCGACGGCCTCGGGGTCGAACCCGGCGAAGACCTCGCGGAATCGCTCCCGCTTCTTCAGGATCGTCAGCCAGGACAGGCCGGCCTGGAAGCCTTCGAGGCTCATGCGTTCGAACAGTCCGGCCTCGTCGTGGATCGGCATGCCCCATTCGGTGTCGTAGTAGCTCAGCAGCATCGGATCACCGTAGGCCCAGGGGGTGCGGGCCTTCCCGTCCTCGCCGACCACTGCGCCGCCTGCGTTCGCCTGTGGTTCCTCGTCCATCCTGCAACCGTATCGCGTCGCACTGACCCGACTGTCAGCCGGCTCGGCTAGGGTGCGGCCATGACCACTGTGCTGCTCCTCGGATTCGGCGCCATCGGTCGCCATGTCGCTCAGCTGCTCGCGCCCGAACTCGGAGCCGGGACTGTGCACCTGACTGCCCTCGTCTCCGATCCGTCCAAACACGCGGATCGTCCGAACCACGGCGCTGAGATCGTCGACCTGGCCGCCCTCTCCGACCGTTCCGGTGCACCATCGGATCGCTTGTCCGAGACGGTGACCGAGTCACCCTCGCCGAGGCTGTTCGCCGGTTTCGATGTCGTCGTCGAATGCGCCGGAGTGCCGGCCGCCGCCGAGCTCGGTCCGGCCGTCGTCGTCGCGGGCCGGCCCCTGGTCCTCACGAGCGTGGGAGCGCTGGCCGATCCCGATACACGCGCGGGTCTCCTCGCCGGACCCGGTCGACTGCTGGTGACCAATGGCGCCATCGGCGGTCTCGACGTGCTCGAAGCCGCAGCGCAGGCCGATGCGCTCGACACGGTCGAGATCACCACGTCGAAGGAGGCCACGGGTCTGATCCGACCGTGGATGACCACAGCAGAGGCCGACAGGCTGCGCGAGCTTCGTCCCGAGGACGGTCCGCTGACGGTCTTCGCCGGCGACCCCGCCGAGGCGATCGAGAAGTTTCCCGCGAACGTCAATATCGCGGTGGCGCTGGCGTGGGCCACGCGCGGGCTGCCGGACATCGGAACCGGCGCAGACACTGCCACCGATGCGGACAGCGTCACCGATCAGAGCAGTGCCTCCTCCCGCAGCGACGCCGCTCTGCTCGCGGCCTCCCTGCGCCGGGTGCGGGTCGAGCTCCACGCTGTCGCCGGGCAGAGCAGATCGACTCACCGGATCCGCGCCGCCGGTGCCGCAGGCGAGTTCGCCTTCGACATCCGGTCGACGCCGAGTCCGGAGAACCCCGCCACAAGCGGGCTCACCGCCCTGTCGGTCGCCCGCACCCTGCGACAGGTGCTCGCCGGCTGAGGGCCTCAGTCCTCTCCGTGGGCGATGTTCTCCTGCAGCTGCAGGAACTCGACGTGGCGTTCGTACTTGTCCAGCACGTCATCGATGATCTGCTCCTTCGAGTAGCCCATGATGTCGTAGCCCTGGCCGGCGCCGCCGTCGAGATAGACCTCCATGCGGTAGTAGTCCTCGGTGCCGCGCGGGACGACCCCGCCGAACGAGGGAACACTGACCTTGTGCGGCCAGATCTGGTACCGGAACGGGAACTCCCCTGCGCCGTCGACCTCGAACTGGATGAGTTCGCCGTCGTCGACGAACGCTCCCTCGGAATCGACGCGACCGCAGCGGGAGCTGATGCCGCGGTCCTCCATCTCCGCGGCCACCTCGTCGAGGGTCGGGATGAGGACCTGCTGTTCGAACTCGCGGGCCCGCGAGGCGTTCGGGAAGGACAGCACCCGTCCGAGCTGCCTCTGCCAGGTCTCGTTCCCGGGCCCGCGGGAGCGGCGGGCCAGCGAGGCGGGCAGGCTCGTGTCGACGCTGTCGACCCTGTTCGCTTCGACCCGAAGCGCCTTGTAGAGGCCGATCATGACGAGGATGACGACGAAGGCGAAGGGCAGACCCATGATCACCGTCGCATTCTGCAGGGCTCCGATGCCGCCGACGAGCAGCATCGCCACGGTCAGTGCACCGGTCGCCAGGGCCCAGAAGATGCGCAGTCCGGCACGGCCGTCCTCCTGCGGATTGTGCAGGTTCGACGACAGGTTCGCCATCACCAGGGCCGCGGAGTCCGCGGTGGTCACGTAGAACAGCAGCGCCGTGAGCGTGGCCAGTCCGGCGATGAAGGCGAACGCCGGATAGTTCGACAGCAGTTCGTAGAACCCGCCCTCGGGGTTGAGCATGGTCTTCTCGCCGAATTCCTTGTCACCGCTGCGAATGAGGTCGAGCGCCGAGTTCCCGTAGATCGAGATCCACATGAAGATGTAGATGAACGGAATGGTCAGGGTGCCCAGCACGAACTGGCGGATGGTCCGGCCGCGGGAGATGCGGGCGAGGAAGAGTCCGACGAACGAGGCGAAGGCGATCCACCAGGCCCAGAAGAACAGGGTCCAGTCGGTCATCCAGGTTCCCGTGTCCTCGAATGCGAAGGTCTGCCCGGCCATGTTCGGGAACAGGCGGATGAAGTCGGTGACGTTGAGCACGAGGGCGTTGAGCAAGAACTTCGTGTTGCCGGCCACGAGCACCCACAGGCTCAGTCCGATGGCGAGCACCACGTTGAGGATCGACAGGAACTTGATGCCCTTGTCGACTCCCGAGACAGCCGAGAGTGTGGCGACGCCGACGCCGACGACGACGATTCCGATCTGGGTGGCGGTGCCGATCGGCAGACCGAAGACCGTGTTGAGACCGACGTTGACCATGACCACGCCGATGCCCAACGAGGTGGCCACACCGAAGATCGTACCCAGCAGAGCGGCCAGGTCGACGGTTTCGCCCAGAGTGCCCTGCACGCGCTTGCCGAAGATCGGGGCCAGTGCCGAGCGGATCGCCAGCGGCATGTTCATCCGGTAGGCGAAGTACGCCAGGGCCATGCCCATGAGTGCGTAGAGGCCCCACCCGCTGAGTCCGTAGTGGAACAGCGCCCACACGGTGGATTCGCGGGCCGCGTCCACGGTCTCCGGCTCGGTGCTCGGCGGGGTGAGGTACATCGTGACCGGTTCGGCCACGGCGAAGAACATGAGGTCGGTGCTGATGCCGGCGGCGAAGAGCATCGACGCCCAGGCGACGAGCCCGAATTCGGGCTTCGAATGCTCGGGACCGAGCTTCGTGTTGCCGTAGCGGGAGGCCGCGAGGTAGATGACGAAGACGAGCACGGCCAGGACGAGGAGGACGTAGAACCAGCCGAACCAGTCGGAGGTCCATCCGACCACGGCGCCGAGCACCGCCTCGGCGTTGGATGGAGAGATGAGAGCCCAGACGGTGATGGCCAGGGTGCCGATCGCTGCAGCGATGAATACTCGCTTATTCACGGGCGGCAACGAGGCTTTGGCATCTCCCTTCGGCCCACTGGGAGAGCTATCGACTGATGCTGACATGTTTCTGCTCCTTATCCGGACGCGGTGGCGTCGTGGCATCGGTCCCGGTCGAACAGTGTGCGCAACCGGGCATGATCAACGGTTGTTGCGTAGTGGAGGGTTCGAACCTCGACGGCCTTCCCTCGCTCAGGGGACGGCCAACAGTGGAGGTTACCACAGAGACACTTACGGTCACTTTCCCGGGCGCTCGCACTCCACAGGGGAGGTTGCGTCTCTCACACCGGACTCGGCGGCAGTCACAGGGCGGGTGTCACAGAGAGACGAGGAAGAGCGCCAGAGCCATCACCACCCCCGAGCCGAGGAACGTGACGACCGTGTAGCCGAGGATGTCGCGCATCTTCAGACCGGCGATCGCAAGCACCGGCAGGGCCCAGAACGGCTGCAGCATGTTCGTCCACTGATCACCGTAGGACACGGCCATGATCGCGATCGACGGGTCGACGCCGAGCTGATTCGCGGCATCGAGCATGATCGGGCCCTGCACGGCGAACTGGCCGCCTCCGGACGGGACGAAGAAGTTGACGAGGCCGGCTGAGAGCAGCGCGAGGACACCGAACGAGGTCGGATTGGCGATCGAGACGAGAGCGTCGGAGAAGACCGCGATGAGTCCGGTGGTGGACATGATGCCGAGGATCCCCGCGTAGAGCGGGAACTGCAGGAGGATCTCGCCGACGTTGGAGGCGGCCTCCTTCGTCAGGTGGATGAGCTCGAACGGGTGGCGCACGAGCAGCAGGATGAGCGCAAGGAACGACCAGTTGACGATGTCCAGCGTCAGTCCCCCGCCTTGGGCGAAGTGGATGACGAGGTAGACGACGAGGGCGAGGCCGACGATGAGGGTGAGGATGCGCGAGGCGTCGATGCGGTCGGCAGGGGTGACGACCTCCTCGTCGACTTCGGTCTGCTTCTCCGAGGTCACCGAGGCGGGCAGTTCGTAGACCGGTGCCCCGGGCTTGGGTGCGATGAGGAGGAAGAGGAGGCCGCAGACGACGATGACGCCGAGGATGGCGAGCATGTTCCAGCCGGAGAAGATCGTCTCGGTCACGGGCACCGTCTTCCCGCCGAGGGATTCGGAGAGGAAGGAGTCGGGGGTCGCCGCGGTGAGCGGACCGGAGCCCGAGTACCCCATGTGCCAGACGACGAATCCCGAGTAGCCGGCGGCCACCAGCAGCGGGAAGTGGACCTTGATCCCGCGTTCGCGCGACTGGACTGCGATCTCGCGGGCCAGCAGCGCCCCGACGACGAGGCCGAGGCCCCAGGTGATGAGGCTGGCGAGCGCGGCGACGAGGAACACGAAGACGTAGGCGAAGGTCGCATTGCCCGGTACGCGGGCGAGCCGGGCGAGCAGTTTCCGCACCGGCCCGGTGTTGGCGAGGATGTGGCCGAGCAGGAGGATCAGCGACATCTGCGTCATGAACTCCAGCAGGCCGGCCAATCCATCACCCCAGCCGATGACGACCTCTCCGGGACCGGCATCGGTCAAGATGAGGGCGAGGACCGCGACGATGAGTGTGAGAACGATGGCGAAGGTCAGTGCCGATGGGATCCATTGTTCGAGGAACCGGTTGACCGGCCGCATGATCCCTTTTGAGGCTGCGGCGTTGACCTGGGACGACGGCTTCGGTGCCGACATGGGGAGACCTCCCGCTGAGAGTTAGCTGTGTACCGTCTCAGCATACAATCAGGGCGCTGTCCCCCGATAGGGAACAGCGCCCTGAGTGAGCGGTGCCCGGCAGTCCAGCAGGGAGCCGCCCGAACCGGTGCCGATCAGTGCGACCGGTCGGGAGCTGGGCGCATCAGTGCTGCTTGTACACGAGCTGTTTGTTGACGAACTCGTCCATGGCCAGCGGTCCGAGTTCACGTCCGACGCCGGAGCGCTTGACGCCGCCGAAGGGCAGGTACTCTCGGGTGCCCTCGGGCGAGTTGAGGAAGACCATGCCCGCATCGATCTGGGCACCGATGCGCTCGGCCCTCTCGACATCGCCGGAGAACACAGCGGCGCCGAGGCCGAACGGGGTGTCATTGGCCATCTCGACGGCCTCTTCCTCACTGCTGACCCGGTGGACGATGATGGCCGGGCCGAAGAGCTCCTCGTAGTAGCCGCGCATCCCCTTCTTCACATCGGTGAGCACGACGGGTTCGACGTAGGCGCCGCCGCCCTCGTAGCGCTTGCCTCCGGCGAGCAGGGTCGCTCCCTGACTGACGGTGTCCTGGACCTGCTCGATGAAGCGGTCGGCGGCGGCCACCGACGACAGCGGCGAGAGGCGGGAGCCGTCCTCGCCCGGGTCGGCGGGGGTTCTCTTCTTGGCCTCCTCGGTGATGGAGGCGACGAAGTCGTCGTAGAGGTCGTCCATGACGATCATGCGCTTGGGCGAGTTGCAGGCTTGACCGGTGTTGCCCATGCGGGTCTTGAAGAACGTCTTCGCGGACTCCTTCACATCCTCGGAATCCAGCAGGATGTAGGGGTCGGAGCCGCCGAGTTCGAGCACGGCCTTCTTGAGGTTCTTGCCCGCCTCGGCGGCCACTGCCGCACCGGCGCGTTCCGAGCCGGTCAGGGACACACCGTGGTTGCGCGGATCGGGCAGGATGATGTCGGCGACCTGCTCGTTGCTCGCATAGATGTTGATGTAGGCGCCTTCGGGCAGACCGGCCTCGATGAAGATCTCCTCCATGAACTGCGCCGAGCGCGGGCACTGCGGGGCGTGCTTGAGCAGGATCGTGTTGCCCAGGGCGAGGTTCGGCGCGGCGAAGCGGGCGACCTGGTAATAGGGGAAGTTCCAGGGCATGATGCCCAGCAGCGACCCCACGGGCTTGCGACGGATCATCGCGGTGGCGTCCTTGGGCCCGCGCAGGGGCTCATCGGCCATGAACGCCTCGGCGTTGTCGGCGAAGTACTTGTAGATGAGGCTGCACAGCCCGACCTCGCCCTTGCCCTCGGGCACGGCCTTGCCCATTTCGAGCTTGATGACCTCAGCGAGCTCCTCGGCGCGTTCGGAGTAGATCTCGGCGACGCGGGCGAGGATCGCGGCGCGTTCGGCCACGGGCGTCCGGCTCCATTCGGTGAAGGTCGTCGCTGAGCGGTCGAGAGCGGCGAGGATCTCGGAATCGGTGGCGGTGGCGAACTCTTCGGCGACTTCGCCGGTCGCCGGGTTGGTCACGCGGTAGACGGTGGTCATGACTGTCCTCGTTTCTCTTCGGGGTGGCTCGGGAGTCTCCTCCCACGCTATGGCCGAAACCCCGCGACGGCAACGCTCAACCACCTCCGGGACGACTTCTTGAGCATCTTGTCAGTTCGCCGGCGCTCTCTGTGCGCTGCGACGGCTTGCTCTGCGACGATTGGGCGCTGCATCGGCTTGCGCTATGGGGATCGGGCACTGCATCGGCTTGCGCCGCAACGTTCTGCACTGTGACGGACGATCATCAGCAGGTCGACACTGCTACGGTAAGGGCATGGCCAGTGTGACTGAACTCGTGAAGCGCTACTACACCACCGTCGATGCAGGAGATGCGGACGCCACTTCGGCACTGTTCGCCGCCGATGCCAGCTATGACCGCCCCGGCTATCCGACGATGGTCGGGCGGCAGATCACGGACTTCTACCACGGCGAGCGGGTCATCGAATCCGGAGCGCACTCCCTGCAGGAGATCCTCGTCGAAGGTGACAGGGCCTCGAGCCGAGGCGTGTTCAACGGCCGGCTCAAGGACGGGTCCGAGACCTCGGTGGGATTCGCCGACTTCTTCCTCTTCGACACCGACGGCCTCATCGCCGAGCGCACCACGTACTTCTACCAGGCCGCGGTCTGAAACTCTGCGCCTGAGGGCTCGTCGGCTCGGGCTCCGCGCCCGTCAGTGATCGAGGCCGCGCGCGTCGAGCACGGTCCGCCGGATCCCGTCGCAAACGGCAAGTCAGTGATCGAGGCCGCGCGCGTCGAGCACGGCCCGTTGGATCCGATCGCGGGCCTCGGCGGCCGCCGCGGTCGGAGCCGGCCCATAGGCCTGCTCCACCTGCGCGAAGACCTCGCCCATCGCCGCGGGATCGACGTCGACGGGCAGATCGTCGATCGCTGCGAACGCGGGACCGATATGGTCCATGAAGCCGCGGATCCCCGCTTCTCCTCCCCCGAAGTGCATGCCTTCGAACTGGCCGACGGCCGACCATCGCAGGCCCAGCGAATTCTTCATCACCGCATCGAGATCGGGTGCCGAGACCACCCCGTTCTGGACGAGCGAGATCGCTTCTCTCATCAGCGCATTCTGCAGGCGGTTGCCGACGAAGCCGCGGACCTCCTTCTTGAGCACAACAGGTTCACGACCGCAGCTGCGATAGAACTCGACCGTGGATGCGACCGTCTCCGCCAAGGTCACCGGAGAGGGCACGATTTCGACCAGCGGCATGAGGTGCGGCGGGTTGAAGGGGTGACCGACGATGACCCGCGGCGCCGCCGAAGCGTCGAGGTGCTCGGCGATGGATGATGCCGGGATCGTCGACGAGGACGTTGCGAGCACGGCATCGGCGGGGGCCGCCTCGGCGATCTGAGAGAACAGCGCCGGTTTGGCTTCGGGGTCCTCGGGCCCGGATTCCTGGACGAAGCTCACGCCGTCGACCGCGGCCTCGACGGTGTCGGCCTCCTCGACGGTCCCGACCTGCGACGCCACCTCGCCGCGGGCGGACGCATCGGCGGTGACATCGGCCTGGAGCCCGGCGACCACCTCGGCGAGATCGTCGCGGGGGTCGAAGACCCGCACCGTGTATCCGCTGCGAGCGAAGAGATAGGCGAACGACCGGCCGATGGTGCCGGCACCGATGACAGCGACTGCAGTGCTCATGCCTCCAGGCTATACCTGTGCTCAGGGGTGCGGGAGGCCCGTGGTCCGCGTGCGAATCGTGACCGTGTGCGCCCGCCGGACCGCACGCTTCGATGGCA
The DNA here is from genome assembly GCF_017808105.1 of Brevibacterium renqingii. Lineage (GTDB taxonomy): Bacteria > Actinomycetota > Actinomycetes > Actinomycetales > Brevibacteriaceae > Brevibacterium > Brevibacterium renqingii. The sequence goes on from NZ_JADBHF010000002.1 coordinate 153,049, forward strand.
CAATGTCACCATGACAGCGAACGCAGGACTGAGAACAGTGGACTCGGAGATCATCGCCCTGGCCGAGGACGAGTACGCCGCCGCGGCCGAGACCGCAGGCATCGAGGTGCGGGAGATCCACACCCCCACCGAGGCGGCCAGGGCGTCCCTGCTGCTCGACGAGGTCTGGAACGTCGACGAGACGGGTGCGAACGTCTTCGAACCCAGCCTCATCATCGCCTTCGCGCACGCCGGCAACTACGTCTCCGCGGCCTACAGCGTCGACGAACCCGACGAGATGATCGGCGTGACCATCGGCTTCTTCGGTCAGCCCCTCGGCACTGTCATGCATTCGCACATCGCCGGCGTGCGGCATCAGGTCATCGGCCGCGGTGCCGGATCAGCGATGAAGCTGCATCAGCGTCTGTGGTGCCTCAATCTCGGCATCACGGAGATGACCTGGACTTTCGATCCGCTGGTGGCGCGCAACGCCTACTTCAACTTCCAGCGCCTCGGTGTCGGCATGGTCGAATACCTCGAAGACTTCTACGGCCAGATGCGCGACGGCGTGAACTCCGGCCAGGCCAGTGATCGCATGATGGTCTCCTGGCCTCTCGACCGGCCCGCACGCGTGTCGACCGCCGATCCTGGTTCGGCTTTCTCCTGCCTGCGCGCCGATGAGGACGGAACGCCTCTGCTCAGCGAGGTGCCGAAGGAGACCGAACTCGTCACCCTCGACTTCCCCTCGGACATCGAGGACCTGCGCGGTCAGGACGCCGAGCTGGCCAGTCGCTGGCGGCTCGCGCTGCGGGAGGCACTCACCGGCCTCATCGCCGACGGCTGGGTCATCGACACCTGCCTCAAAGGCGGAACCTACCTGCTCCACCACCCCTGAGCGTTCTGAGGGCCGACTTCTGTTCTGAGCCAGCCCTTCCTCTGCGGGGAACTTCTTTCACCGAGACAACGGCGGAGCGCCGAGACCCCTGTGCACACACCGTGGTCTCGGCGCTCCGCCGTTGTCTAAAGCAATGCCCCGCTCAGCTCACCTCTCGTCCCAGTTCTTGCGCAGGAGCTTCTTGTCGAGCTTGCCCACCGAGGTGCGCGGCAGCTCATCGACGACGTTGACCTCATCGGGCATCTGCCACTTCGCGAAGCGCTCACCGAGGGTGGCGATGATGTCCTCACGGGTCACCTCGGCGCCGTCATTTGCCACGACGTAAGCGATCGGCCGCTCGTCCCACTTCTCGTCGGGAACGCCGATGACAGCGGCCTCCTTGACGTTCGGGTTGTCGAGGATCCCGTTCTCCATGTCGATGGACGAGATCCATTCGCCACCGGATTTGATGACGTCCTTGAGCCGGTCCGTGATCTTCAGGTAACCGTGCTCGTCGATGACGCCGACGTCGCCCGAGCGCCACCAGCCGTCGAGGAACCTCTCGGCATTGTCCGGCAGCTTGTAGTAGGACTCGGTGATCCACGGTCCGCGCATGAGGATCTCGCCCATGGACTGGCCGTCGCGTGGCAGCTCCTCCCCCGCCGGGTCGACGATCTTCATCTCCACGCCGATGATCGGCAGGCCCTGGCTGCGCTTGAGGTCCCAGCCCTCTTCCTCGCTGAGGTCCATGCCGGGCTTGAGCTTCCAGTTCGTCGTCGCCAGCGGCGTGGTCTCGGTGGCACCGTAACCGTGGATGACCTCGGCGCCGGTGATCTCCTTGAACCCGCGCATCAGCGACAGCGGCGGCTCGGACGAACCGGACACGAGGCGGACGCCGCTGAGGTCGGGCGCCTGCGGCATCTTCTTCATCATGGCCAGCATCGGCGAGAAGATCGCAGGAGCGCCGTTGGCCAGCGTCACCTTCTCCTCGATGAAGGCCTGTGCGATGGCGCCGAACTCCTCGGCGGCGAACTTGCCCGGCAGCACGAGCTTCGAACCTGCGGCCACGGCGTTCTGCGGGAAGCCCCAGGACAGAACGTGGAACATCGGGGTGATGGGCATGACGCAGTCTTCGAAGTCCGCATGCAGAGCCGCCAGTCCGCCCATGGTGTGCAGATAGATCGACCGGTGGGAGTAGTAGACGCCTTTCGGACGACCGGTGGTTCCGGTCGTGTATCCGGCGTAGGCGGCGGTCGTCTCGTCGATGACCGGCCAGTCGTAGGTCTCGGGTTTGTCGGCGATGAGGTCCTCGTAGAAGACGACATTGTCCAGGTTCGTCTCGATCTCCGAGGCGGGTTTGTCCGTCATGACGACCCAGCCCTTGACGTCGAGCTTCGGAGCCAGCGATTCGGCAACGTGCAGGAGCGATTCGTCGACGAAGATCCAGTCGGACTTCGAGTGGCTGACCACGAAGGCGAGGTCCTCCGGGGCCAGGCGCAGGTTGAGCTGGAGCATGGTCGCTGCGATGCCGGGGACGGAGAAGTACAGCTCGAGGTGGCGGCGGGAGTTCCAGTCGATGACGCCGACCATCGATCCCGCGCCGATGCCGAGTTCGCCCAGACCATGGGCCAGCTGCGCCATGCGCTTGAACTCTTCGGTGTAGTTCGACCGGCCCCATGAGCCGTCCGAGCGGCGGTAGACCACCTCGGATTCGCCGAAGACGGTGGCCGCGTGGCGGATGAGAGTGGTGGTGTTGAGCTGATAGCTGTCGCCCAGGGTGGACGGGATTCCGGTCAGCATGAGACTCCTTTGTTCGCGATCAGTTCCTGCCTCGGCCCCGTGGTCGCGGCAGGGGGTGTCCGTGATCGCCGATTGATCGGTGGGCGATCGTCACCGTCAGACTATCCCCGAAGGGATCGCCGAGCGCAGATCGGGCCGGAACGTTATCAAGGAGCAACGGCACCGGTTGCCTGCGTCGGCTCCACTGTCACTTCCCGGTGAAGACCGGTGCACGTTTGCCGACGAAGGCAGCGACTCCCTCGGCGAAGTCCTCGGTCGCGCGCAGGTCCGTCTGCCCGGTCTCCTCGCGGCCGAATGCGTCATCGAGGGACGTCAGGCTCGATCGGTTGATCGCCTGCTTCGACGCGGCCAACGCCTGGGGCGCGCCCTGAGCGAAGGCGGCGGCGAGCTCAGCGGCACGGCTGAGGTGCTCACCGGAGGGGACGACCTCGCTGGCCAGTCCCCAGTCGAGAGCGTCGGCGGACTGAAGCTTCTCCGCCGTCAGCGCCATCCGCATGGCCCGATGACGACCCGCCGAGGCGGCGACGAGTGCCGTGGCACCGCCGTCCGGCATGAGCCCGATCTTGGTGAAGGGCAGCATGAGATAGGAGTCCTCACTCATCACCACGTAGTCGCAGGCCAGCGCCAGGGAGCAGCCGATCCCGGCGGCCGGTCCGGAGACTGCGGCGATCACTGGGATCGGCGCTTCGGTGATCGAGCGGATGATCGCGTTCGCGCGGTCGAGTTCGATGTTCTCCTTCGATCCGGCTTCACCGCGCAGGTCGGCACCGGAGCTGAACGCCCGGTCGCTGCCGGTGAGGATGAGTGCGCGGGAGTTCGCGGCCGCCTCGGCGACGGCATCGCCGATGGCCTGGAACGTCGCCTGGTTGAGCGCGTTGAGGCTCTTGGGCCGGTTGATGGTGATGGTCGTGACATCGCCACTGACCTCGGTGAGAACACTGGTGGACAATGCGACTCCTTCGTACGTCTGCGAGGCTGCTTCCGTGGCGCTCGTGCTTCGCTGAGCTTCCACGGGCTTCACTTTAACGTACGTTAAGTTGATCCGCGTCACATATCCGCGGTGATCAGAGCCACGAGCCCGTGGCACTCAGAGCCACGAGTCCGCTGTGCCAGGGCACTCGCCGCTGACGCATGGGGCGCTGAAGTACGGAGCGGCGGAGCACAAGCCCGCACCGCGAGGCGCATGGATGTCTTCTGTGGGTGGATCCACCGCGATATTCGGCCGCAAATCGTGATGGATCCACCCGCAGGAGACGATGCGTGGTGCAGCTTCAGCGCAGGGTCGCGTCCAGCTGGGCGGCAGTGAGTTCGCGATCGGCGAAGACCAGGCGCACGGCCGCCGCGTCGGGATTGCCGGCGTCCGGAGCCCGGTGGACGATCTCGAGGCCGAGTTTGCGGGCGACCACCGCCGAGGCGATGTTGTGCTCGAGCAGATAGGCCACGACCGGCAGGTCGGCATCGACGGTTCCGGCCGCATCGATGGCATCGCGGGAGACCGCCGTTGCCAGGCCGTTCCCCTGCGCTTCGGGGCGGAAGCGGTAGCCGAGGTTCCAGAACGCCCCGGGTTCGCTGTGGGACGCCCCGGGCCCGGACACCCCGCGCAGCGAGCACCCGCAGTGGCCGACGAGCTCTCCGCCGACGGCCTGTCTGACCATCCACGGTCCGAGCCCGTCGAGCTCCCACTGGGATTGGAGCTTGACGAGGATCGCCTCGGCCTCTTCCCTCTCCGTCATGCGTCCGCTCGGCAGGTGCGTCCACACACGCGGGTCGGAGTCGATGGCGAAGAACTCGTCGACGTCGTCCTCGACGGGGCGGTCGAGGACGTAGTCGGGCATCCGGCCCATCAGCCCAAAGCCGCCGCGAGGTCGGTCCACAGGTCGTCGAGGTTCTCGATCCCGACGCTCAGCCGGAGCAGCCCTTCGGGCACCGACTCGGGTTCCGAGGGGTGGCGCCGCCTGCGCTCGATGAGCGATTCCACCCCGCCCAGGGAGGTCGCCGGAGTCCACAGTCGGACCGCCTCGGCGATGGCGGTGGCCTTCTCGGCGGTGTCGACGGTGAAGGCGATGATCGCGCCGAACCCGTTCATCTGCGCCTTCGCACGAGCATGGCCGGGATCGTTCGGCAGGCCCGGATAGCGGGTCTCGACGACGGCAGGATGGGCGGCGAGGCGTTCGGCGATGGCCTGGGCATTGGCCTGAGCGCGGTCGAGGCGCACGGCCAGGGTGCGCAGACCGCGCAGCGCCAGCCAGACTTCGAACGGCCCGGCGATCGCTCCGCGCATCGACCGTTCGGTGTGCAGCCGTTCACGCAGATCATCGCTGCTTGTCAGTGCCGCGCCGAGGACGACGTCGGAGTGCCCGGCCAGATACTTCGTCACCGAATGGACGACGATATCGGCGCCGAGGTCGAGCGGGGTCTGCAGCAGCGGTGTGGCGAAGGTGTTGTCGACGCAGACGCGGAAGCCGCGCTCCTTGGCCGCCGCGATCAGCTCCGGCACATCGGCGACTTCGAGCATCGGGTTCGTCGGCGATTCGATCCACAGCATCCCCGGCCCCTCACCGGAACCGCCGACCCCCGCATCCGCCGCATCCCCAGCAGGCGCCGCGTCCCCAGCAGGCGCCGAGGCGGCCCCGGGCTCGCCTTCCCCCGCCGAGGCGGGCGCCCCCTTCGCAGCCGCCTTATCGAGGGCGGCGATGACCGCCTCGGTGTCGGCGATGTCGACGGTGTTGAGAGCGAAGCCCTGCCGGTCGGCGATCTGCGCCGCAGAGGCCAGTGCCCCCTGGTAGCTGTGCGTGGGAATGATGAGCGTGCCGCCGGCGGGCACGAGGCCGATGACCGCCGAGATCGCCGCCAGCCCGGAGCCGAAGACGAGGCCGGGAAGCGCCGCGTGTTCGAGCTGTGCCAGCGCCTCCTCGAAGGGCGTCCAGGCCGGGGTGTCGAAGCGAGCATAGGCATAGGGAGAGGACTCGATGTCACCGGAGCTGATGAAAGTCGAGGACAGGTCGATCGGCGGGTTCACCGAAGCGCCGTCGGCACGATCCGGACGACCGGTTTCGACGACGATGGTGTCCGGGGCGAGATCAGGACGGGCAGCTGCTGCGGGCTCAGGCGATGTCATGTGCCCAATATAGAGGTGCGATCGCCCCCGCGCTCAGCCGAGGCTGCTGATCATGTGCTCGAGGAGCAGACGCGCGCCGGCGGACTGCCTCCTCGTCGGCGGCCATACGGCGTGGAGTTCGCGCGAGAGGTCGACGTCGTCGGCGACCGGAAGCGGCAGCAGGCGGCCCGCGCGGAAGTCGTCGCGCAACGCCAGTTCGGACAGCACCACGGGAGCGACGGCCGTGGCCGCGGCGATCCGCAGCGCCGAGTTCGATCCGTACTCGCCGGCCACGCGCACCCCGCCGACCGCGGAGAGCGCGGAGTCGATGGCCTCCCTCGTGCCCGAGCCGAGCTCCCTGACCAGCAGCGGGACCTCCGCCAGCGCCGTGGCGCCGATCGGCTTCGTCCACGCTGCGGCGAAGTTCGGGGCACAGGCGATCATGAGACGGTCACGGCCGACGACCGCAGTATTGAGGTCGGCCGGCGGGGAGACGGACTCGATGAGCCCGAGATCGCAGCTCTGCCGTCGCACCCGGTCGATGACGGTCGCGGAGTTCTCCACGGACAGTCCGATGCCGATCTCCGGATGGGCGGCCCGGAAGGTCGTGAGGTGGTGGGGCATGAGGTATTCGGCCACCGTCAGCGAGGCGCTGACCTTGACGGTTCCGGCTCGGGCTTCCTGGATCGCCCTGACGCCGGCGTTGAGCGTGCCATAGGCTTCGACGACCTTCGAGGCCCATTCGGCGACGGCCTGCCCCTCCACGGTGAGTTCGGTTCCCCGCGGCGAGCGCCGCAGCAGCGGCACCTTGAGATCGCGTTCGAGGTTGCGCAGGCTGCGCGAAGCGTTCGGCTGCGCGAGATCGAGCTTGGCCGAGGCCTGGCCGATCGAGCGGGCGTTGCCGCTGAGCGCCACCAGCAGTCCCAGAGCCTGGAGCTCGGGCCAACTCTTCATATCCCCGAGGTCGTGCATATGACAATCATGACATATCAGATCGATATGGGTTGAGAAGGAATTGCCGTCTACTGCGCTGCTTGCTGCTTTGTCAGACTGAAGTCATGAATCGAATCGTCTCTCTGCTGCCCGGGCTGGCAGTCGCCGCCGCGGCCACCGCCATCGCCTGGCCCATCTCCATGCTCCAGCCCGTCCTCTCCCCACTCCTCGTCGCCATCGTGCTCGGCATCCTGCTCGGCAATCTCGTGCCCAATCTGCCCGAGACGTTCTCCCCCGGTCTCAACTTCGCGGCGAAACCGCTCCTGCGGCTCGGCATCGTCGCCCTCGGTGCGCAGGTGGTGCTCGGCGACATCCTCGACCTCGGCTGGCTCGTCCTCGTCCTCGCTGCGGTCATCGTCGCAGTCGGTATCGTCTCCGGACTCGGCCTGGCCCGCCCCTTCAAGGTCGACAAGGACCTCGCTGTGCTCATCGGCTGCGGCTTCGGCATCTGCGGTGCGGCCGCCGTCGCGGGAGTCGAATCGACCCTGAAGTCGAAGAAGGAGGACGTGGCCGCGGCGATCGGCCTCGTCGTCCTCTTCGGCACACTGATGATCGCGATCATCCCCGCCCTGTCCACGGCGTTCGGCCTGGCCCCGGAGACCGCGGGCATGTGGGGCGGTGCCTCCACCCACGAGGTGGCCCAGGTCGTCGCCATCGGCGGCATCATCGGTCCCGCGGCCCTCGAGATCGCCGTCCTCGTCAAGCTCGCCCGCGTCATCATGCTCGCTCCCACCGTCGCCGTGTTCAGCTATGCGGTGCGGCGCAGCGAGGAGAAGGCGCTGACGACTGCGCAGTCGACCACCGCCGAGGCGGGGGCCGGATCCGAGGCCACCACCGAGGCCGCAGCCGGTTCGCCGACGGACGACGGTGCCTCCTCGGGGACGGTGTCGACGAGGACCGAGAAGAAGCCGCAGAAGGCCGCACGTCCTCCGATCGTCCCGCTCTTCGTCATCGGCTTCCTCGTCATGGCCGCTCTGCGCACCTTCGGCCTGCTGCCGGAGTCCGCGATCACCGGACTGAGCTGGATCCAGACGGTGTGTCTGGCGATGGCGATGTTCGCCCTCGGCCGCGGTGTCCAGTGGCGGTCGCTGAAGAACCTCGGTGCCGGACCGATCGGTCTGGCCGCCTCGGTGACAGTCATCGTCGCTCTCATCGGACTCGGAGGAGCACTCCTGCTGACCTGAGAGCCTTCGCCCTGATCCGCAGCGCGGCCCCACCGCTGAACGGTGGGACCGCGTTCACGTGCTGGGACCGTCCGCCTCGAGCACCGCGGGCTCGCTACGATGAGACCACGACCGGCAGCGGAGGGACAGGTCATGGCAGTAAGAGCAGTCGTCATCGGCAGCGGCGTCATGGGCGCCTCCATCGCCTTCTCCCTGGCCAAGCGAGGCTATGCGGTCACGGTGCTCGACAAGAAGTCGGGACCGGCGCAGGGCTCGACGGCTGCGACCAGCGCGATCGTGCGGTTCACCTATTCGCTGCGCGACTCGATGGCTCTGGCCTGGGAGTCCAAACACGTCTGGACCGATCTGCGCAGCTATGTCGGTGCCGCCGGCTCCGAACCCGTCGCCGATTTCGTCCGCACGGGCATGGCCGTCCTCGACATCCCGGGCCTGCTTCCGCCGACGATCCGTAACGATTTCACCGCCCTCGGCATCCCCTTCGCCGATTGGACCGCCGCCGATCTCGAACGCGAACTGCCCGGCATCGACACGGCGAACCACTATCCGCCCGTGCGTCCCGAGGACCCGGCTTTCCTCGCCGAGACGAGCGAACGCGCGACCGCGCTCTTCACGCCCGATGGCGGGTACATCTCCGACCCGGTGCTGGCCACGGAGAACTTCGCCGCTGCCGCCCGGCGCCATGGTGCCGAGTTCGTCTACGGCGCCGAGGTGACCGGGCTCAGCCAGGGGGCCGCGACCGGGGCCGGCCGGTGGGTGGTCGGCCTCGCCGACGGGCGGACGCTGACCGCAGAGGTCGTCGTCAACGCCGCCGGACCATGGTCGGCCGGACTCAATGCTCTGGCCGGGGTCGGCTCGGACCACGGGGTCTCGTTGACGCCTCTGCGTCAGGAGGTTCACACCCTGCCGGCCGAATCGACGGTCACCCGCTCCGACGGCTCCTCGATCCCGGCCCTGCTCGATGCGGGGATCGGCACCTATATGCGCGCCGAGGTGGGCGGGAAGCTGCTCATCGGCGGAACGGAGCCCGACTGCGACGAACTCGAGTGGATCGCCGACCCCGACAGCGTCTCGATGACCGTGCGCTCCGCACAGTTCGAGACCCAGGCGCTGCGGGCCGCGAAGCGCTTCAACGACATCTCCGTCCCGAACCGGGCGCGTGGCGTCGTCGGAGTCTATGACGTCGCCGCCGACTGGACCCCGATCTACGACAGGTCCGAAGCCGCCGGCTTCTACCAGGCGGTGGGCACGAGTGGCAATCAGTTCAAGAACGCCCCGCTGGTCGGCGAGATCATGGGCAGCCTCATCGATGCCGTCGAAGGCGGGCATGACCACGATGCCGATCCGGTGCAGGTCCCGCTCGAGCGCACGGGCGGGCAGCTCGACCTCGGCGCGTTCTCCCGTCTGCGGACTCCGGCGACCACGAGCGGAAACGTGCTCGGCTGAGACGGCCCCACCTCGGCGGTCCTGCGATTTTCCGGTAATCGGGAATTTTCCGGCCACACGGTGCCGACGCCCCTGTCCCGGCAGGGAACGCTGATAGTGTCTCTCAGCGGACCCCCAGCGACGCTCAGCTCTGCCTCAGCCTTTCCAAGGACATCATGCTCACTCAGATCATCGCCCTGCTCATCTTCATCGCCCTGTTCGCCATCGGCGCGGTCCGCGGGGTGCAGATCGGCGTGCTCATGCTCGTCGGCGCGGCCGGCACCGGGCTGCTGCTCACCGATATGGCCGTCGAGGACATCGTCGCGGAGTTCCCCCTCGACATCATGATCCTGCTGGCCGGAGTCACCTATTTCTTCGCCATCGCGCAGGAGAACGGCACCGTCGACAAGATCATCGACTGGGCCCTCGAACGCGTCGGGTCCTCGGCCGTGCTCCTGCCCCTGGTGTTCTTCCTCATCACCGGGGCCATCGCCGCCATGGGCGCCCCTCTGGCAGGTTTGGTCATGATGCCGGTGGGCATGCAGGTCGCCCGCAAGTACGAAGTCGACTATGCGCTCATGGGTCTGGCGATCTGCTTCGCGATCGGTGCCGGCGGCTTCGCCCCGACCAGCCTCTACGGCATCGTCACCTACTCCACCGCCCGCGGCGCCGGCATCGACCTCTCGCCGTTCCTGCTTTTCGGCATCGCCGTCGTCGTCTACCTCGTCATGCTCACCGTCGCGTACTTCATGTACGGACGCTCCTTGTTCTCGAAGTCCGCGGTCCCGTCCGACACCGGTGCGCAGCGAAGCGCCTCGGCGACAGGTGAGCACGCTGCCGGTGGGCACGCATCCGGTGGACGGGCGACGATCTCACGGGGGTCGGCCTCGGCGACGAGCGTGGCCTTCGGCGAAGACGACGAGGACGAAGCGCTCTTCGACTCCTCGAGCACCTCAGAGGCCGCTGACTCCTCCCCCTTCACTTTCGTGCAGATCCTCACGGTCGTCTTGATGGTCGGTCTGATCGGCTCTGTGGTCGTGCTGGCCGCGATCGGCAAGGAACCGGACATCGGCCTGCTGTGCTTCATGTTCGGCGCGATCCTCTCGCTCATCGATCCCAGGACCGGCAAGGCCGCGCTGCCGAAGATCGACTGGTCGACCGTCCTCCTCGTCGGCGGCATCATCACCTTCGTCGGCGTGCTCCAGAACATGGGCGCGGTCGACCTTCTCGGGGAAGGCGCCGAGGCGATCGGGTCGCCGCTCCTGGCCGCATTCGTCCTCTGCGTCGTCGGCGGCCTGGTGTCCGCATTCGCCTCCACCACGGGCATCCTCGCGGCGCTGGTTCCCTTGGCGCTGCCTCTCATCGCGGCCGGCGGCGTCCCCGGATGGGCGCTCATCGCGGCGCTGGGCGTGTGCTCGGCCGTCGTCGACGTCTCCCCGTTCTCCACGCTCGGCGCCACCGTCGTCGCCACCGCCCCGGTCGAGGACAAGCCGCGTCTGACCCGCATCCTCGTGAAGTTCGGCATGTCGATGGTCATCATCGGCCCGGTCGTCCTCGTCGGCGGACTCGTCGTGCCCGCGATGATGTTCTGAGTCGTTCGGGGGCGACCTGCGAACCGGTCACGCCACTGCGTGTGCCGCTGGTCGAACACCACGTCTCCTACATCTGAACAGTGGCCAGGGTCCGGCGAGGCTGCTGCCCGAGCCTCCCGCCCCTCAGCTCAGCGGCTGTCCGAGCCTCCCGCCCCTTAACTCAGCTGCTGTCCCCTCAGCTCAGCGACTTGAGCAGCAGCACGAATTCGAGATCGTCGGACTTCGGCACCCCGAAGCGCTCGTCACCGTAGGGGAAGGGTTCGATCTCTCCGGTGCGTTCGTAGCCGCGACGTTCGTAATAGGCGATGAGTTCGGCGCGTTTGCCGATCACGCTCATCCGCATCGAGTGTGCACCCCAGCGTTCGGCCGCCCAGGCCTCGGCGAGGTTGATGAGCGCCGAGCCCACACCCTGCCCCTGGCCGAGCGGGGAGACCGCGAGCACCCCGAGGTAGGCCTCACCGTCTGTCGGCTCGCGCAGGTAGACGCTGGCCACGGCCCGGCCTTCGGCGTCCCGGGCGAGCAGGATGACGGAATCCGCCTCGGCGAGCATGTCCTCGGCCATCTGCACATCGAGACGCTGGCCGCCGAGGAGGTCCGCTTCGGTCGTCCACCCCTGCTTCGACCCCTCTCCGCGGTAGGCCGAGGACACCAGCGCGACATAGTCGGCGATGTCGGCGGAGGTGAGCTCGGCGACCTCGTACCCGGTTTCGCGCAGGATCAGCTCGTGCGCATCGACCGTGGTGACCGGGGTGGGTGAGGACATGGGACCGACTCCTTCATGAACATTCGGTGTGGGCACCGGCTGGGAGGGGTCCTCCGTCCGATGCTGTGTGCCCCACCAGGGTAGTCGGTTCACCGGTGACGAACCTATAGTGTCAGATGACAGGACAGCCGACTCGTCCGGCTGACAGAAGTGCCGACTCGTCGGCACGGCCGCGGAGCACCGCAGAGGCGCCACCGTCGAAAGGAATCACCATGGAACTCGAGATCTCAGGAGAGACCTTCACCTTCGCCGAGGATGCGGCGAACAAGCGCTTCACCGTCTCCCACGAGGGCAAGGTCATCGGACTCGTCGACTACATCGACCGCGAGCCGAGCGCCGACGAGACCGCCGACTCCCCCGTCCGCACCTTCACCCACACCGAGGTCTCGCCGGATTACGGCGGACGTGGGCTCGCCGGTCACCTCGTGCGCTTCGCGCTCGAGACCAGCATCGAGGCGGGACTGAAGTTCCGGACGACCTGCTCCTATGTCATGAGCTTCCTGCAGAAGAACACGGAATTCGACGAGTACGCCGCCTGACCTCTGCCGCACGCGGACTCTGGCTTTCCCGAGTTCGTCTGCGCAGCGGGGACCTGTTTCGACAGCTGACAGCCGCGGCGCCGGGACGCTCCGGTTCCCGGTTGTCCGGGCCCAGCAGTCGAACGTCGATCTCGGGCAACGAAATTCGCAGAGCACGATTCCGAGCACGACACTAGACTGGTCACGGCTGCGCTCCGAGGTCCGAAGACGTCCACGAGGCGGCCGTTCCTGACCGACAACCGAGGAGAAGCAGCCATGGACATCACGCCGATCATCGACAAACTCAACACCGGACTGTTCATCGATGGCCAATGGCGCGAGGCCGAAGGCGGCAAGACCATCGACGTGCACAACCCCGCCACCGGTGACGTCATCACCACCGTGGCCGACGGTTCCGCCGCCGATGCCGAGGCCGCCATCAAGGCCGCCGGCGACGCGCAGGCGGATTGGGCCGCCACCGCACCCCGCGAACGCGCCGAGATCCTGCGTCGCGCCTTCGAACTGCTCATCGAACGCTCCGACGACATCGCCGCCGTGATGACCGCAGAGATGGGCAAGCCCTTCGCCGAATCCAAGGGCGAAGTCACCTACGGCGCCGAATTCTTCCGCTGGTTCTCCGAGGAGGCCGTGCGGGTCGGCGGCGACTTCATGCAATCGACCGACGGGAACAATCGCCTCATGATCTCCCGCGAGCCGGTCGGCCCCTGCATCCTCGTCACCCCGTGGAACTTCCCGCTGGCCATGGGCACGCGCAAGATCGGTCCGGCCATCGCCGCCGGCTGCACCATGGTGTTCAAGCCCGCGAAGCTGACCCCGCTGACCTCGCTCATGCTCGTCGACGTCCTCAACGAGGCGGGTCTGCCCGCAGGTGTGCTCAACATCGTCACCTCCGATTCGGCCCGCCGCGTGGTCACCCCGTGGATGGAGTCGGGTATCGCCCGCAAGGTCACCTTCACCGGCTCGACCGAGGTCGGCATCAACCTGCTCAAGCAGGCCGCCGACAATGTCATGAAGACGTCGATGGAACTCGGCGGCAACGCCCCGTTCGTCGTCTGCGAGGACGCCGACCTCGACAAGGCCGTCACCGGTGCCGTGCTGGCGAAGATGCGCAACGGCGGCGAGGCCTGCACCGCGGCCAACCGTCTGTTCGTCCACTCCTCCGTGGCCGAGGAGTTCTCAACCAGACTGGCCGAGAAGCTCGGTTCGATGAAGGTCGGCAACGGCCTCGACGAGGGCACCGAGGTCGGCCCTCTCGTCGATCAGGACTCCTTGGACAAGGTGGCCACCCTCGTCGACGATGCCGTGGCCAAGGGCGCGAAGGTGCTCACGGGCGGCCAGAAGATCGAGGGCAAGGGCTTCTTCTTCGATCCGACCGTCATCACCGATGTGCCCGCCGACTGCGAGATCCGCACCACCGAGATCTTCGGGCCGGTCGCACCGATCGTCACCTTCGACACCGACGACGAGGCGATCGCCCTGGCCAATGAGACCGAGTACGGACTCGCCAGCTACCTGTTCAGCGAGAACCTCGAGCGTGCGCTCGGTCTGGCCGAGAGACTCGAAGCGGGCATGGTCGGCCTCAACACCGGTCTGGTCTCGAATCCGGCCGCGCCCTTCGGCGGCGTGAAGATGTCGGGCCTCGGCCGTGAGGGCGGAAGCGTCGGGATCGAGGAGTTCCTCGAGATCAAGTACGTGGCGACGCCGCGTTCATAAGGTACGTCCGACGGCCCCGGCCCGGTCTCTGCAGAGTCCGGGCCGGGGCCGTTCGTCGTCGGCATCCCGCACCGCCGGCGCCGAAACGACGTAGGAGCAGCAGAACACCGCGGGGGACCGGGGTGTTCAGGCACTGACGGTGCGTCGTGCCCCCTCAGGCGCGACGGCGAGCGAGGACGTCGTTGACGGCGCCGAGATCGGCGGCCTTCGTCGTCCTGATCGCCTTCCGACCGTGCTCGAGCGGGCCTTCCTCACGGGCTGAGTCGCTGAGCTCGGGACGGTAGCCGAGCTCAGCGGCGAACTGGGCGGCGATGTCCTCGCGGCTGCGTGCCTCGGTCTCATAGGAGCTCGCATCGGCGGCCGAGGCCGAGGGCACCGGGTGCTCAGCTTCGGGGGCGTCGACGTAGCTGGGAACCGGCAACGGCGTCGGCGACCAGCCGTCGCGTGACTTCAAGCGCTGCATGAACGGGTCGTCGACCTTCGGCGCCGCCGCATCGAGTGCCGCACGGGCCTCGCCGTCCGATTCGTTCGCCGCGGTCTCTGCCGCGCCCGACTCGTCGCCGACGAGGTCGGACCCGAGTGAGACCGGAGCCGATCCGGTCTCCGTCGGCTCCTCCTGTGCGGTTTCCATGGACTCGCTCGCCGCTTTCTCCGAAACCGGTGCCTGCTCCGCGGACCGCGTCTTCTCGCCGGACCGCGTCTTCTCGCCGGACCGGTCAGCGGTGTCGCTCCCTGACTCAGCGAACGCCTCGGCGGATGTGTCCTCCTCGACGACGGGGATCGGACCGGTGAGCAGCACCTGGCGGGTGGTGTGGCCCTCTGTGGCTTCCTTGCGGATGCGCACGAGCGGGATCTCGCCGGTGTCGGCCTCTTCGCGGACCTTCTTCGCCTCGGTGCTGCGCTGCATCGCGGCGCGGGCCTGTGCGGCCTTCGTCGATCCGTTCGCCCCATGAGCTGCGGCCGCGATCCGCGCGGCGGTTCCGCTCGACGTCGGCGGCGCGGTCCGGGCGGTGTGCGTGCGTGCCGAGGTCCGGTTCGCGGAGGTCGCGACGCTGCGCTGCTCCTGCACTCCGGCGGTGGGCTTCTGCGCGGGAGCGGGCCGCTGCGTGACAGGCGCGGCCGGTTCCGCAGCGGGAGCGGTCCGCGGTTTCGCTTGGGGCTTCGTCGTCGATGTCCGCTCGAGCCCGCGCAGACGCTTCCTGATCTCGCGCCTGCGCAGGTTGAGGGTGCGCACGATGAGGAGGGAGACGACGCCGAGGCCAAGGAAGACTCCGGCCAGAGCGATGTGGACGACCGAGAACAGTGCGAGCACGCTCGTGACGAGAATGCCGAGCACCGAGGCCAGGAATACCAGGGCGAATCCCCGGACCATCGTGGCCAGCGACTTCAGGGAGTCCTGCAGGGACGTTGCTTGCTCAGTCATCGCATGTTCCTCATCGGCTCCGATGGTCGGATTGGAAATCTGTGGATCGTCTGCTCGCCTCGGCCGAGCACCCTCGCCGAGGCGACCGCCCCGGTCCGTGCGAGGCTCTCCGGTCCGTGGGGACCCACCTCGTGCGGCGGGGCGGATCGTCGCTTGCGGATCACCGCCGCCGGCGCGGCGCGCATGCGCAGAGTCCATCTGGGCAGGCCCGCTCTGCCTGCCCGGCTGTCCGGTCGAGCGGCTGCTGTCGTTGAATACGGCGTGGACGGCGGGGTGGAGCATCCGGACGTTGCCGCCCGTGTTCCGACCACCGACGAGACCGTGCCCGGTCGCTGCGTGGTCGGCGGCCGCGTGGTCGGACACGAAAGCCGCGTGGGTCTCTCCGACCGCCACGGGCATGCTGTCGAGCTGGGAGCAGGGCTCAGCCTCGGCGACGGTGTCGGTCGTGTCGGCGCTGCCGTCGATGACAGCGAATTCGGGGGTCACGACCGAGAGCCTCAGGGCCGGTGCTTCGGCGGCCGGGGCATGTTCCGGGGTCGGAACCGACGGCGCTTTCCGGGGCTTGTCGTGGAAGACCTGAGTGCGCTCCGAATGGTCGTGTCCGGGGTTCTGCGCCTCAGCGGCAACGACGGCCGCGTTGTCGGGGACCGAGTCGATTTCGGCGCGCGAGAGTTCCGTCGCGGACTTCCGAATCATTGCGGGCACAGCAACGGCGAAGACCACGACGATGGCGATGACGACGATGATGCTGGTGTCCACACTGCCACCCTAAGTTGCGCGCCTCGACGAAGACGTGAAGGCGCAAGGTGTGTCGGTCGAACCGGCTCGAAGTTCACGCAATTCCCAGGTGCATGTCGGACGTTGCCGCGCGACCCGCGTCCGGTGCTGCGGCAAGCTTCTCACCAGGGGCCGAGTCAGCGAACCGCTTCCCCGGCCTGCCCGTGCCGGTAGGCGGCGAGCAGACCGTGCGGGACCTCTTCGGCGAGCACGGCGAAGGTGCGGTGGTCGCACCACTGGCCGTCGATGTGCATGTACCTGACCCGCAGTCCTTCGTCGCGCAGGCCGAGCTTGGCGACCACGCGCAGGCTGGCGGTGTTCTCCGGGCGGATGTTGATCTCGATGCGATGGAGTCCGAGCGTGAAGAAGCAGTGGTCGACGGCCATCGCCACAGCGATGGGAGTGATGCCGCGACCTGCCACACGCGAATCGATCCAATAGCCGATCTGACCGGACAGGATCGACCCCCAGCTCAGACCCGAGACAGTGATCTGGCCGCGGAAAGCGCCGTCGACTTCGATGGCGAAGGGTACGCTCTGCCCGCGTTTGGCCTGCCTGTCCTGCATCCGCACCATGCTGCGGAAGCCCGGCAGCTCCTGGCCGGGGGCGGGCAGCGTCGCGTCCCACGGCCGCAGCCAGTCACGGTTGAAGCGGCGGACCTCCCGCCACTGCGGTTCGTCACGGCGTCGCAGCGGGCGCAGCACGATATCGGACTGCCGATCGGTCAGGATGACGGGCCACACACGGCTGCCCTCGCTCTCAGGTTCCACGGTCGATGTCTCGCTCGGCCCCGCTGTCTCGGTCGTCCCGGAGGTCTCGGTCAGTCGAGTGTGGGTACGAAGTCCTTGAGCCACTTCTTGAGGTCCTTGCCGAGGTCCTCACGGGCGCAGGCGATCTGCATGACGGCCTTGAGGTAGTCGAGCTTGTCGCCGGTGTCGTAGCGGGCGCCCTTGAACACGACGCCGAAGACACCGTGCCCGTCCGACCCGCCGGCGAGCTCCTGCAGGGCGTCGGTGAGCTGGATTTCGTTGCCGCGTCCGGGACCGGTGGTCTCGAGGACATCGAAGATCTCCGGAGACAGCACGTAGCGGCCGATGATCGCGAGGTTCGACGGAGCCTCCTCCTGGGCGGGCTTTTCGACCAGACCGGTGATCTTGACGACCTCGTCGTCCTCAGTCGTCTCGACGGCGGCGCAGCCGTAGAGGTGGATCGCTTCGGGCGGAACCTCCATGAGGGCGACGACGCTGCCGCCGGTCTGCTCCGCGACCTCGATCATCTTCGGCAGGATCGGGCTGCGCTCGTCGATGAGGTCATCGCCGAGGAGCACGGCGAAGGGTTCGTCGCCGACGTGCTGTCGGCCTTTGAGCACGGCGTGCCCGAGGCCTTTGGGATCTCCCTGACGCACATAGTGGATATCGGCGAGCTCCGAGGGGTGGCGGACGGCGGCGAGCTTCTCATCGTCGCCCTTCTTCGCCAGGGCGGCCTCGAGGCCGTCGACGCGGTCGAAGTGGTCTTCGAGCGGCCGCTTGTTCCGGCCCGTGATCATGAGGATGTCCTCGAGTCCCGCATCGACGGCCTCCTCGACGACGTACTGGATCGCCGGCTTGTCGACGACGGGGAGCATCTCTTTGGGGGTCGCCTTGGTCGCGGGGAGGAACCGAGTTCCGAGACCGGCGACGGGGATCACGGCCTTGCGAACGGTGCGCTGCGCTTCATCACTCATGAAGTCATCTTAACTAATCCGCTGCCGGCGGATACTCTGAATGTCGTGGAACCACGATCTTCGAAGGCGCAGCTGCGGTCCCGCATCCGTTCCGCTCGCGCCAGCCGCCCCCGCTCTTCTGTGGGAGTCGCCGCATCCGCATGGGACGTCATTCGGGCGAAACCGGTGCGATCTCTGCTCGGGTATGCGGCTCTTCCCGGGGAGCCGAACCTCGACCCTGCCCTCGACCGTTTCCTCGCGACCGGAGGAATCGTCTATCTGCCAGTGGTGACTGATGTCGGCGCGCCTCTGCTCTTCGGTCGGGTCACGGGGGCGATGGCGGGTCTGGAGCCGCAGGGCAGGTGGGGCATCCGGGAACCGCAAGAGGGTGGGGGCCTGCTCACGCCCGCACAGCTGCTCTCATCAGAGGTCGGTCTCGACCTCGTATTCGTCCCCGCCCTCGGCTTCGGCACCGGCGGTGCGCGCTTGGGCAACGGCGGCGGCTTCTACGATCGGACCTTCGGCCCGCTTGGAGCGGCACCGCTGGCGAAGGGACCCCGTGTGCTCGGCGTCTGCTTCCCCGAGGAACTCGAGCTGCCCGGTCTGGTCGCCGAGGACTGGGACCTGCGCATCCCGGCGGCTGTCACCGAGCGCGGCCTCCACACATTCGACGACAGCTGACTCGTCTTCGACCGCCCTGGCACCCCACGTGATTCCCTCCCCCGCCTCCGGCGGCATTCCTCGGGAATCAGAGTCCACTCGAGCGTGTTGATATGTGGATAACCCTGTGCATATCCGGGACCGATGCGCATGCGACGGCTCGACGTGCACTATAATCTTGACGTCGAAGAAAGGTCTCGAATGCCCGTCTACTCCTACGCCTGCAAAAGCTGTGGTCATGCCTTTGATATTCATCAGGACTTCAGCGACGATTCACTCACCATCTGCCCCGAATGCCAGGGTCGCCTGAAGAAGGTCTTCGGCACAGTGGGCATCAGCTTCAAGGGCTCGGGCTTCTACGCCACCGACTCACGCTCGTCCAATGCGAACACGGTCAGCTCGTCGAACTCCGGCTCCTCGTCAGCGAAGGACTCGACGAGTTCGACCTCGGATTCGAGTTCAGCGTCTTCGAGCTCCTCGGAATCTTCACCGGCGAGCACTCCGGCAGCGAGCTGAGCTCGCTCGCCACTTGAACGTCGCTCGCCTGTGGACGGCTCTTGTCCGTCCACAGGCTGAGTTCGTGTTCTTGCCCATGCGGCACGACCGTCTCAGGCTCGTTGCATGGGCATCCTCCAGCGCGTCCGACGCACATCCTCGAATTGGGTGCGGACCTCTCGCATCCGACCGCAGCGCATAATCGCAGCGCTCTGTCTCGCCTGCGCCTGCGCATTGGTCGTCTGGGCGCTCACCCCGAACGAAGCGGGAACTGCGGTCGTCGTCGCGAAAACGGACCTGGCGCCCGGCTCCGAGCTGGACGCCGGTGACCTCGCTCTCACGGACTTCCCACCTGATCTCGTCCCCGACAAGGCGTTCTCTTCCATCGCCGAGGTGGAGGGTCGGCACATCTCGGCCGGCCTGTCGGAAGGCTCTCCCCTGACCGAGTCGATCGTGCTCGACCAGCAGGCCCTGCCGGAGGGCAGCCGGGATCTGCTCATGCCGATACGCCTTGCCGATGACGCCTCTGCCGCGCTCCTGCAGCCGGGGCAGAGGATTCGCCTGTTCTCCTCACTGCCCGACGGAGGTTCGGAAGTCGTCGTCGAAAAGGTGACGATCGCCCGCCTCGTCGACAAGCCAGAGGGAATAGCCGCAGAATCAGGTCAACTTGTATCTGTGATCCTCTCTGCCGAGGACGCAGGTCGCGTCGCGGAATTCGCCGGCCTGCCGATCAGCTTCGCAATTCTGCCCCGCTGAGCCCCGCGGTCGGCACCCGGATCTGGGTCTGGAGGCCCCCGGATGCATGGTTTTCATCAGCGCAGACGCCGCACGACCGACCCAAAGCCTTTCCCATTCAGGCTGAATGCGCCGACAGAAGCGTGTTGAGACTCGCAGTGAAAATCTGCTGACTGCGTGTTAGTCCTGTGTACCATTGGAACGTAATTGAGCAATTCTCAATAGCATTTCAGTGAAGAATCACACCGAAAGGGTTTCTCTAATGCTTAAGGGTTTCAGGGATTTCATTCTCCAGGGGAATGTCGTCGAACTCGCAACGGCGGTCATCATCGGCGGCGCTTTCACCGCCATCGTCACCGCATTCTCTGACAAGATCATCAACCCGCTCATCGCCGCCGTCGGCGGCGCCGAGGGTCCGGCTCTGACCATCCCGCTCAAGGAAGGCGTGCCAGAGGCAACTCTTGATATCGGTGCGGTCATCACCGCGGCCATCAACTTCCTCATCGTCGCCGCCATCGTGTACTTCATCATCATCGTCCCGATGAACAAGCTCAACGAGCTGCGCAAGCGCGGAGCTCCCGAGGAAGAGGTTCCTCCGACCACCGAGGATCTGCTCGGCGACATCCGCGAGATCCTGCGCAACCAGACCGCCACCGCCGGCGGACCGGCCGAAGGTCCCGCCAGCGAAGCCGGTCCGGTCGACCCGAACCAGCCGCCGCGTCACTGAAACCGTCTGCCGAGCGGGTGAGAGAAGCTCACCACCCGGCGCATCGAATGACGAAGGGTCCGTTTCCCGCCAGTGGGAGACGGACCCTTCTCATGTCCTGTGGCACGTGCGTCTATCTTGGAACGGCATGTGCGTCTATCTAGGAACGGCAAAGGTGCCTGCCTATGACCAGTGCGGCGGCTTCTGTGACCGGTAGTAGTCCTCGCTGAAGCCCCCGCCGCCCGTTTCGGCCTCGTTGCGCAGCGTCGCGCGATAGCGTCGCTTGGCCGCCTCGAGACGAGCCAGACGCCGCTGCTCGGCCTCGGCGTCTGATCCCGATTCGTCCGCGGGGTCCGACTCCGTCGAGTGAACGTCGGCGTCGGACCGCTCCGGCCCGTTGGATTCCGCGACTTCGACGGCCGGCTCCGCTTCGTTCAGCTTCGCAGCCTCGTCGGGCCTCTCAGGCATCGTCGTTCTTCGGCCCGGCACCTGAGCGGGCGTTCGCCTCAGACTCAGCGGAAGCACGGGACTCGTCATCGGTGCCCAACTCAGCACTGCCCCCGGATTCAGCACCAGCCGTCGACTCAGCGGGAACACCCCCTGCATCCGCTGCACTGTCCGCAGCCTCGTCGGCGGTGTCATCGGACGCGGCCTCCGCCTCGGCGACCTGCTCATTGCTCGCGGTCTCGACGAGACCGGCGGACCGGAGCTCATCGGCGCGGATCTTGCCGGTGTCGAAGGTCGGGAGGATCTCGTCCTCCACGGGTCCGGTGGAACCGGACCTCGGGATGAACACCTCGGAGCCGGTGACCTTCTTCGCCTGGGCATGACGCTCACGATAGCGGTCGACGGCGGCCTGCAGCTGGGAATCGCCGCGGCTGGAGCTGCCCTTCTGAGCCAGAGCCGTGCGGAGGAGATCCTTGATCTCCCCGTCCCCACGGACGACGGCATCGGACTGGATCCAGTCGATCATCTCATCAAGACCCTCGGCGGAGTACTTGTGCATCGGCAGTCCGGGGACGAGCTTCGGTCGGCTGCCCGTACGCCCCACGACCACGGAGGCGGCCCGGGCGGCATTGAGCACGGCCTGCGGACTCATCGTCTCCACGGTCGCGCGCCACGCCTCGAAGATCTTCTCGGCCTCGGTCTGCGGGTCGACGAAAGCGTCGGTCGACCAGACGCGCATGAACTTCCATCCGCGACGGGCCAGCTGCTCGGGCAGCACCCGGTCGCGTTGGCGCAGGCTGCGCATCGAGGCGTATTCGGGGCCGTCACCGGCAACGGCGATGATCATGCCGTGCTCGTCCTCGGCCGAGTTCGCCACAGCCAGATCGATGCCGTTGTAGTGTTCGTGGGCGACCACGCCGAGCTGGAGCAGACGGTCGGCGATGTCGTTGAACAGCGGATCGTAGACCTCGCCGTGGGGGCCGGGCTGGCTGACGCCGCCGGTGGCCATCTCATCCAACAGGCGCGGCAGCATCACCGCTCCCCCGCTGAGCTTGTTCCGGTCGAAATCCTCGGCCTCGATGCTCGAGACCAGGGTCAGCCGTTTCCGCGCCCGTGTCATCGTGGCCGCGAGGATGCGTCGTCCGTCGGTCCCGGAGAGCGGGCCCAGGTCGTGGATGACGCGACCGTGCACGGTCCGTCCGAATCCGAGGGTGAAGATCACGGCGTCTCTGGACATGCCCTGGACGCGTTCGGCGTCGGTGACGACGAAGGGCTCCTTCGACGAATCGCTGAAGAACGCGGCCACATAGGGCAGGTCCTTCATCGCCCGTGAGATCGCGGTCGCGACACGCTGGGCATGGTGCGGGGTGAGGGCGACGACGGCCAAGGACTCCCTGGACCGGTTCCGAGCGTGCTTGAGCACGAGCTCGACGACGCGTTTGACCTCGGCGTCGGGGCTTTCGACCCGACCGGTGCCGATATCCGTGGGGCCTCGACCATCGGCCACATAGGAGAATTCGAGACCGCTGCCTTCACCCGTGTGCGCCGTCGGCAGCGTCGAGATCGTCGAATCGTAGAAGTGCCGGTTGGCCAGATCGATCAGCCCCACCGGAGACAGGCGGTAGGAGTTCGACAGCCGCATCCGCGGCAGGAACTCGCCGAGGCGGTCCTGCACGGAGCGCGGGTGGTTCCCATCGTCCATCCCGAAGCGATCGACGGCGATCGAGAACGGGCGCGGGCCCAGCAGTCGGGAGTCGCCGAGCGATATGACCTGACGGGCGCGGGTGATGCCGGGAACGACGTCGGCGACCGAGAGTCGGCCGGCATCGGCGATGACGACGGCGTCGAAGAGCGGAAGGGCGGAGAACAGTTCGGGGACCGTGTACGGGCTGCCCATCCAGACCGGGGCCAGAGTCGTGAGAAGTTCGGGCGCCTGGGTGGAGATCCTCTTCACCGAGGTGTGCTTCGACAGCAGCTCCTGCTTGACGACGCCGGCGGCGATCGGATCGGCGTCGATGCCGCGCTTCCACGACTGAGCGTGGTTGAATCGCAGGCGTGAGGCTCCGGCGGCGACGAAGGCGCGATCGTTCTCACGGAAGCCCTCGGCCACCTCGTGCAGGGCGGCGCCGTCGTGCCGGCCGATCGCCGGATCCTCGCCGGCCATGGTCTGCAGGACGGAGGCCCAGTAGGCGAGGTCGAATTCGGGGCCGACCAGTGCGTCGTCGACTTTGCGGCGTCGCAGATCGGCCATGAGGTCGGTCAGGCCCTCGGCGTCGAGTTCCCGCTGCAGGCGGGAGCGTTCGGGCAGTTCGGCGAGGTTCTCCGAGTCTCGGCCCATCGCCTCGGTGCGGGCCTGCAGCTCCTCGATGAGCATCGAACCGAGGTCGCCGCCGTCCGGGGTGGTCTCGAGGATCGGCGCGAGCTTGGCCATATCGGCTTCGACGCTCTGAAGGATCTCGTCGGCTTCGAGCACGCCGCGCGGAATCTGCGGGCGACCGTCGTGGCCGGCGAGATCGCGCAGGATCACGCGCTGGGCGCGGACGTCGATGAGGGCCGAGTGGAGGTCGGCGACCTCGGCGCCGGGCCGGAGGAACTCCTGGGCGGACTTCTTCAGGCGTCGGCGCTGCATCATGCCCATCTCGATGCCGACCTCGGCCCGGTACTCGGGCGTGCCTGTGGCGGCGATGAGGTCGTCGAGGCGATGGTCGTAGATATCGGGGGCGAAGCTGTCGAGGGTCTTGCGCACTCGCAGCAGCACGCGGATCGCCCGCGCCCAGTCATCGACGTTGCGGCGGGGGTTGAGCTTCGCCTTGGCCAGCACGGGCTCGGTCGCGGATACGAGGTCCGGGATCATCCGGCCGATGCGTTCCGCCACGGTGCGGGCGGATTCGGCCTCGTCGACGGATTTGAGGTCGGCGCCGAACCAGACGGTGTCTTCGACGTCGAGAGTGAAGGCGCCCAGGGAGGCGAGTTCGCCGAGTTTGCCGCGCAGCACGCTCCGCCGGTCCTCGCTAGCGCCGAGGATGTCCTCGTCGAAGCGCACCGGAGTCTGCGGTGAGTTCTCGCCCGAGGTCAGCTCGGCCAGGTGCTGCATCGTCTCGTAGACGGAGACGTCCCAGGGTTCGCGCCTGCGGTGGAGGGAGGAGACGTGGTCGGCCAAAGTGGCCCGCTGCTCGTTGAGATCGGAGAGCAGCTTCGACAGGTCCGGACGTTCGGACTTCTCCGCCGAACCGATGAGTCCGATGAGCTGCTTGCGGATGTTCTCTGCGCCCTCACGGGTGTCGACGGCGAAGTCGCTCAGTCCCACCTCGCCGAGGCGGGACGAGAAATCGTCGAGCGCATCGGAGGTCTGGGCCAGGAACAGCACGCTCTTGCCGGTGTGGGCCAGTGTCGTGGCGACGGCGACGGCGACCTGAGTGGCACCCGTCCCGGGCGGGGTGTCGACGACGACCGACTGTCCGGAGACCGCGGCATCGACGACGGCCTGCTGGTCGCCGTCGACATCGATGACGAGGAATTCCTCCTGGGGCTTCCGATCCGGCAGCGGGGTGACGGGCTCCTTGAGCGCGGCCGGGACGACGTCCTCGTCCTCGACCTCCGTGCCCGCATCGGATTCGGATGCCGTCTCGGCCGTCGCGTCGGCGTCAGCATCCGCGTCGGGTTCGGCTGCGGTCTCGGCCGTCGTGTGAGTCTCGGCTGCCGTGTCCGTGTCGGCCGCGGCGGCCGACGCCTCGTCATCGGATCGAGTCTCGGTCGCGGCGGCGGCCGCCGGCGCGGCTGGATCGGACTCGCCTTCCGAAGCGGGCAGGGGCTCGTTGGTGATCGGCACGGTCGGCTGACCGTACTCCTCTTCCTCGTCGGCCGAGGCGGCAGCGGAGTCGTCCGCGGGCGGCTGGCCCGCCTCCTCGGCGCCGGACTCGGGTGCCTTCGCACCTGCCGACGCGCTATCGGCCTCGGTCGTCGCCGCCGATTCGGTCTCCCCAGCAGGGGCAGCCGACGCCTGCGGCACGTACGAGGGGCCGCCGAGCGCGGCCCGCACCTCCTCGTCACCGGCCAGCGCCCGCAGGACGGGGTGCTGGGTCGGCAGGTGGTCGGTCGAGAAGGGGCTCGCGATGTTCGCGAACGTCGAGATGATCAAGCGGTGGTTGATCCGCAGGCCGGGAACCGACTGCGCCAGATCGCGGAGCCGGTCGAGAGCAGGACCCGGGTCGAAGCCGTGCGGTCCCCCGGTGGCGTCGACCCATTCGGCGACGGGAATGTCGAGGTCGTACTCCTCCGCGAGGTGCTGGACCAGAGCCGGATTGATCGTGATCTCGTTGCCCAGCACGATCTCGAAGTCCTCGACGCGCGAACCACGGGGAACCAGCGTGATGTGGCGCATGACCACGGGAGCGTTGAACTTGAACTTGGCGTCCTTCTCCGTCCACGAGGCGAACCCGATCGCCAGATGAGCCGTGCGGATTCCCCGCTCGTTGTGGAGCTGCTCGGCCTTCGAGCGGATGGACTTCGCACGACGGCGGGCATCGGCGAGGATGTCGTGATCGCGGATCAGGCTCGACAGACGTGTCGCACGGCCGGCCAGCAGCTGTGCCAGCCCGGAGGGATGTGCGCCGGATAGGTCGATGCTGCCGTCACGCGAGTCCCGGAAATGAAGCATGGTGTCGCGACCGCCCAGATGGGCGGCCTGCTTCTTCCACTCGGCGAAGACATCTCCGAGTTCTGGGAACTGTTCGTCTGCAACGGAATCCGACACAATTCGACCCTAACGAGAAACTGTTCACAATAGGTGCTGGCACACCGTGGAACACTGAGGTTTCTTCTACGCTACACTGGGTGATCGTGGTTGACGACGACCATCACGCCCCCGTAGCTCAGGGGATAGAGCACCGCTCTCCTAAAGCGGGTGTCGGCAGTTCGAATCTGCCCGGGGGCGCCAGACCGATCACTCGACTTCGATCTCACCCACCGAGGCGGCCGATCCTTTCCGATCGACCGCCTCGGTGTTTTCGTCGCGGTCCCGCTTCCGGCGCGCTCGAGGCCGGCCGGCTGGGACCTGAGCTGCCTAGAGACCCGGCTCGGGAGGGGCCTCGTGCTGTCTGCGTCTGCCCTGGTCGCGGGCCACGCGCACGACCATCGTCGGGCACTGCGAATAGGGCAGAACCGACTGCGAGGTCGATCCGAGCAGCAGGCCGGCGAATCCGCCGCGACCGCGTGAGCCGATGACGAGGACCTCGGCCGTATCCGATGCCCGCACGAGCACCTCGGCAGGCTGACCGTCGAAGAGCGTCCAGGTGACATCGAGGTCCGGGAACTCCTCGGCCAAACGCTGCTTGGCCACGACGAGCTTGTCCGCGCCTTCGTTGACGAGCCGTTCGAGATCGGCGGTGCTGGGCAGCCATTCGGGACCGATCACCGTCGTCGTGATCACCGCGACGATGTGCAGTGCGGATCCCCGGCGGACCGCCAGTCGGGCGGCCTTCCACAGAGCCGGGGAGTCGGCGCCGAGGGAGTCGACGCCGACGACGACTTTCCCGTCGAAGCGCAGTCCTTCGATCGCCTCGGCGTTGGGATCGTATTCCTCGATCTCTCGACCGTCCTGTCGGATCGGCCGGGACGACGTCGGGTGCGCGTGCCGTTCCCCGGTCTCCTGCCACGAGGTGGGCACCACCACGGTGGGGCAGGCCGAGTGGGCGGGTAGGGCGCTGGAGACCGTGCCGAGCAGCCGTCCGGCGAATCCGCCGCGACCGCGCGAGCCGACCACGGTGAGACAGCCGGTCTTCGATTCGTCGATGAGCACGCCTGCGGCGTCGCCGATCTCGATGACGGCTTCGACAGGCACTCCTGCGGATTTGACCTCCGCGGCGGCCTCCTTGAGCGTGTTCGTCACGGCCGCGCGGATCGAACTGTCGTCGATGGGCACATACGACACGTCGATCGCGGCTGCCGCCACGCTGGGGATCGTGTAGGCCCCGACGAGGCGGATCGGCTTGTCCAAGGAGCGTGCTTCCTGAATCGCCCAGGCCAGGGCATTGCGGCTCGGTGGGGAGCCGTCGATTCCGACGATGACGGCCTCGGGTTCGCCGGCCGGCGCGCTGTCCGGGTTCTGGGTGCGGTCCTGCTCACTCATCGCAAGCTCCTTGTGTCGAGGCGGACTTCTCTTGCCCCCACCCTAAAACACAATCGCAGAGAGAACTTGCCCTATGTCACATCGTTATCCGAATCCGGTCAGAGTACGGACGGCACCAGCGTTCATCTGCGACGATGCTCGGACCACGGAGCGACACGAGGGCTCACACGTCGCGAGCCCTCACGCGGCACGAGAGTTCACACGACGCGAGCCTCCGTGCCGCGCGAGCCTTCACGCGGCGCGAGAGAGCTCGAGGAACGGCCGCCACTTCTCGACCGGCTTCTCGATGCCGCGCATCCACAGCTGACCGAGCCGGGGCTCCTGCGGACGGAAGCCGAGCGTCCAGCCGATCTCGCCCAGGGTGCGATTGCCCTTGCGGTTGTTGCACTCGCGGCAGCAGGCGACGAGGTTCTCCCAGCTGTTGACTCCCCCGCGCGAGCGCGGCAGCACATGGTCGACCGTCGAGGCCGCCTTGCCGCAATAGGCGCAGCGGTGGCCGTCTCGGCGCAGGACGCCTCGGCGCGACAGCGAGACGCGACGGTTGTTCGGCGGGCGGACGTAGCGGGTGAGCAGGATGACGGAGGGCTGATCGAGACTCACGTGCTCGGATCTCACCGGGATGTCCTCTGCGGCCAGCACTGTCGCCTTGCCGGTCAGCACGAGCACCACGGCCCGTGTGAACGGCACGATCGACAGCGGTTCGTATCCGGCATTCAGCACGAGAGTCTTCATATCTCGCCCCTCATCTTCATCTCTTGCGGGCCGAAACCGGCTGCCCCGGCCCCAGGGAACACAAAAGGCGCCGTGCTCATGGGCACGACGCCTGGAAAGAGGGCACGGAGACATGTATGTACTCCGCGCCAGAGACTGGAGCGGCTATTCGAACTATTCGACTGTGCCCCATCTGCTTTCCTCACCGTTGTCCGGTTCGAGCATTTCGGCCCGATCCGCGTTTGGAACTCAACCCTCTCCAGGGTAACGCCGCGAGCGCCTGTGACCCAATTCATAGGGTTCGAGTCACAGAGACTTCGGATTCCGTTCACCCTGCCCGACGGCGGAGCCACGCGGCACCGGCGAAATGAGCACCGCCTCGGCGTCGGATCGCTTCCGGACACACAAAAGCTCCCCGCCCGACTCGAGGACCGTCGAGTCGAACGGGGAGCTGTCGATGCAGAAGATCAGAGAACGCGGATGAAGGTGACGTTGCCCATCCAGCTGTAGCTGCGCTTCGAGGTACCCGAGCTCGGGGAACCGGCGTCGTACATCTGTCCGCCGCCGGCGTAGATGCCGACGTGTCCGGGGTGCCAGATGAGGTCGCCCGGCTTGGCCTCCGACTGGGAGACGACCTGTCCGGCGCCCTTCTGAGCACCGGAGGTGCGGGGCAGGTTGACACCGACGTGGCTGTAGACCCACGAGGTGTAACCGGAGCAGTCCCAGCCGCTCTGGCTGGTGCCGCCCATGACGTAGGGGGTTCCGACGCCCTTGGCTGCCCAGGCGAGAACCTGCTCGGCCTTCGAGCCGTCGATCGAACCGGAATCCGAGCCGGAGTCCTTGGAGTCGCTCTTGCCCGAGTCGGACGAACCGCTGTTGGCGGTCTCATCGGCGGTTCCGGCCGACTCATCGGAGTCGGATTCCGGAGTGGAGGTTTCGGCGGGGGCGGGCTTCGGCTCGGGCTTCGGAGCGGCCTCAGCGGTGATGGCCTTGCTCTCGACGCCGAAGGAGTCGTCCTTCTTCTCGGACTTCTTGTCCTTCGAGTCATCGCCGATGGTGACGGTCTGGTTCTTGAACTCGACCTGCGTCTGGGTCTCGGCCTCGGCGGAGACGGCGGCCTTGTCGTCGGCGCCCTGACCGGCGGCGGGCATCACTGCTGCGGTGAGCAGGCCACCGCTGGCAGCAACGACTGCTGCGCGACGTCCGAAGACGCCGGAGTTGGCATTCAGAAGTTCGGTGAGCTCGGTCAGCGGAGTCTTGACCTTGGCATCGGCGGCGCGGCGGCCATGCTGCTTAGTTGCCACGTTTTCCCTCTCGTACCTATTGGCTTTCCGGGCCAATCGCCACTGTCGGTCCTTGGTTGCTCGCAGCCAGCGTGGCGTTCGGCTCTCGCTGCGAAGTCGTCTCTGCGTGAACGACCTCCACAACTGTAACCAATCGGTGATCAATTGTCACGTTTCTGTCACAACCACGGGAGGGAAACCGTGATGTTTTCCATAAAGCTCCAGGTCATAGGCCTGAAACTCGTCGAAAATTTCGTAACATTTGACCGTTATACGACGTGACCCAGGGGGTGCGGAGGCACTCCCTGGGTCACGGATCACACTGGTTTGTAACGAATCGAGACTCTCGGGTCCGCCTCTTCGTTACCGAAGGCAGACCCCGCCGCGGTCACTGCCGAACGCTCATGCGCTCACTTGCGGTAGGCGAAGACGTGCGAGGCCGTCTCCAGCGGCAGGTCGAGCACGTCCTGCGCACCCGGAACCTGCACGGTGATGTATTCGCCGTTGCGGGAGATCTCGACCTCGCTCTCGGGCAGGACTCCGGCGACCTGGAACTGCTGGAGCAGGTGGACGTCGACCTGCAGCGGCTCGGCCAGCCAGGCGATCCTCAGGCTCTTCGCACCATCGCGGCCGACAGCGGTGGCGAGATCGACCACCTCAGTGGTCTCCGATGCGTCCCCGCCGATGACGTCGAGTCCGGGGATCGGGTTGCCGTAGGGGCCGGAGGAGGTCTCGGGCAGGAGCGCGACGAGCTTGCGCTCTACCTGCTCGCTCATCACGTGCTCCCACCGGCAGGCCTCGTCGTGGACGAGTTCCCATTCCAGCCCGACGACGTCGGCGAGCAGCCGTTCGGCCAGCCGGTGCTTGCGCATCACGTCCGTGGCGATCCGACGGCCCTCGGGAGTGAGCTCGAGGTGACGGTCGTTGCCGACGTGGAGCAGGCCGTCGCGTTCCATCCGGGCCACGGTCTGGGAGACGGTGGGCCCGGAGTGATCCAGACGTTCGGCGATCCGAGCACGCAATGGCACGATCGACTGTTCCTCGAGCTCGATGATCGATTTGAGGTACATCTCGGTTGTATCAATGAGGTCGTTCACTTCTGACCAGCCACTCCACTCTTCGTCTCCTGGTCACTGCGGACCATTCAGGCGTCCATCATTCTTAAGGTCCCGCGACCCGGCAA
This sequence comes from Brevibacterium renqingii, assembly GCF_017808105.1. Lineage (GTDB taxonomy): Bacteria > Actinomycetota > Actinomycetes > Actinomycetales > Brevibacteriaceae > Brevibacterium > Brevibacterium renqingii. Next base: position 183,254 of record NZ_JADBHF010000002.1, read on the forward strand.
CGGCGACTCGACCGTCCCGCGATCCCGCAGCCATTGCGAACTCAGTCAATCTTATCTTGAATCAATCATATCTTCCTGCCCGTCCAGGCAGGCTCAGCCGGCGTTGACATAGGCCGTCTTGTGCACGGTGTAGAACTCGCGTGCCGCCCGCGCCTGTTCCCTGGGTCCGTAGCTCGAGCCCTTCCGTCCCCCGAACGACACGTGGTAGTCCACACCGGCAGTGGGAGCATTGACCATGACCATTCCGGCTTGCGCGTAACGCTTGAAGTGGGACGAATATTTCAGCGACGAGGTGAAGATGCCTGCCGACAGGCCGAACTCGGTGTCGTTGGCCACGGCCAGCGCCTCCTCGTAGTCGGCGACCTCGATCACCGAGGCGACCGGGCCGAAGACCTCGTCGACGTTGATCGTGTCCCCGGGCTTGGTGCCTGTGACCAGAGCCGGGGCGAGGAAGTAGCCGCCGGTGTCGGATTCGATGAGTTCGCCGCCGGTGACCTCACCGCCTTCGGTCCGAGCCGTCTCGATGTACCTGAGATCCTGGTCGAGCTGCGTCTGCGAGACCACAGGCCCGATCGCCACACCATCTGCTCGAGCGTCGCCCACGATCAGCGCGGCCATCTTGTCCTTGAGCAGGGCGACGAACTCGTCGTGGACGTCTGCGGTGACGATGAGCCGCGAGGAGGCGGTGCAGCGCTGGCCGGTGGAGAAGAAGGCGCCGTTGACGGCGGCATCGGCGGCCGCTTCGAGGTCGGCATCGCCCAAGACGATGAGCGGGTTCTTCCCGCCCATCTCGGCCTGCACCCTGAACTGGTGGGCCGCGGACGAGGCGATGACCGAACGACCGACGCCGACTGATCCGGTGAAGGTCACGGCGTCGACCTGCGCCGAGGTGGTCAGCGCGCCCCCGATCACGGAGCCCGGGCCCATCACGAGGTTGAGGACGCCCGCGGGCAGGCCCGCCTCGACGAGGATGTCGGTGAGCGCGTAGGCGCTGGCCGGCACGAGTTCGGCCGGTTTGAACACGACGGTGTTGCCGAAGGCCAGGGCCGGGGCGATCTTCCAGGCGGGAATGGCGATCGGGAAATTCCACGGGGTGATGATGCCGATGACTCCGACTGGCTCGTGCGTCATCTCGGCGACGAGCCCGGGGCGGACCGAGTCGATGATCTCGCCGGTGTTGCGGATGGTCTCGCCGGCGAAGAATTTGAAGATCTGGGCCGCCCGCAGCACTTCGCCCTTCGCTTCGCCGAGCTGTTTGCCCTCTTCGCGAGCGAGCAGGTCGGCCAGTTCGTCGGCGCGTTCGGCGATGAGGTCACCGGCCCTGTCGAGGATCGCGAAGCGCTGCTGGGAGGGGAAGTCCGCCCAATCGGCGCCGGCGTCAGCTGCCGCGGTGATCGCCTCGGCGACGGTGGCGGCATCGGCCCGGGCATAGCGGCCGATCACATCGGAGGGGTCCGAGGGGTTCCGGTTGGTCGAACGCTCATCGCTGGGCACTCTCCTGCCGCCGATGAGATTGTCGAAGACGGCGTCGGGCCCGTGCTGGGCCGTGCCGGCGGGCTGGGGCGTCTGGGTCATGGATACTCCTTTGTATTGCGCGATGGCCTGTTGTGCGATGGCCTATTGTGCGATCGCCTGGGCGTGCTCCCATGCACTGCGGTCGCACACCTCAAGGTGCTCAGCAGTCTTACACCGGACGGTGCTCGACTGTCTTACACCTCAAGGATAGAGACGCAGCGCCGACCAGGCCGAGGCATCGGCGAGATCGGCCGGTTCATGGCTGCCGTCCGAGCGGCGGAAGACCCATCGGTCATGGAATCTGTTCTGCTGGCCCTGCCAGAATTCGATCTCGAAGACATGCACGCGGAACCCGCCCCAGTGCTCGGGCCGTGGCACGTCCCGGCCCTCGAACTCGGCTGCGGCGGCGTCGTATTCTGCCTGCATCTGCTCTCGATCGGCCACCGGCTGGGACTGCTTGGACACATTCGCACCGATCTGCGAACCACGGGGGCGGACGGCGAAGTACGCGTCCGAGTCCTCGGCGGAGGCCACCTCGGCGAGGCCGCGGATGCGGACCTGACGTTCCATGTCCTGCCAGGGGAAGTTCACGGCGACGCGGGGATCGGCGCGCAGCTGCCGCCCCTTGGCCGAGTCGTAGTCGGTGAAGAAGAGGAAGCCGCGCTCGTCGAGACCCTTGAGCAGGACGATGCGTGAGCTCGGGCCCCATTCGTCGAGGGTGGAGACGGTCATCGCGTTGGGTTCGCGAACGTGTTCGGCCGCTGCGTCGTACCACTGTCTGAACAGGGTCAGCGGAGAGGTGTCCGGGTGGTCGAAGATGCCGGAATCGTAGGACTTCCGGGTCTGCGGCAGGCGATCGACGGGCTCAGTCATGCCCTCACTCTACGTCGCGGCGCGGGCCCGAGTCATCGCGGAACCGGTCGGCGAATACTCCCGAGCCGGGGAGCACACCGGCAGCACCGGACGGAGCGCTCTGAATCCGGATGACGGGCTGGTGCCGGGACGAGGGCGGGCCGCCCGTAGAATATCGAGCGTGACTGCGACGAAGATTACGATCCCAGACGAACTCCTGCCCACCGACGGACGCTTCGGAGCCGGCCCGGCCCGCGTCCGCCCCGCTCAGGTCGAGGCACTCACCGAGGCGGCTTCGACGGTGCTCGGCACCAGTCACCGTCAGGCGCCGGTGAAGAGCCTCGTCGCTCGCATCCGCTCCGGATTGGCCGAGCTGTTCAGCCTGCCCGAGGGCTACGAGGTGGTGCTCGGCAACGGCGGTTCCACCGTGTTCTGGGACGTCGCCGCCTTCGGCCTCGTCCGCAGTCGCGCCGCGCATGCGACCTTCGGCGAGTTCGGTCAGAAGTTCGCGAAGGCCACCGACACCGCACCCCACCTCGAGTCCTCGCTCGTGCTCGCCGCCGACCCCGGCACCTCGGCGATCCCCAGCCCTGAGGCCCTGGCCGCGGCAGGAGTCGTCTCCTCCCCAGCCGAGGCGGCCTCCGGTGCTCTCGCCGCCGACGTCTACGCCTGGCCGCACAACGAGACCTCGACCGGTGTGGCCACGTCGATCGCACGTCCGGCCGGCATCGCCGACGACGCTCTCGTCGTCGTCGACGCGACCTCGGGCGCCGGCGGACTGAACGTCGACATCGCCGAGACCGACGTCTACTACTTCGCTCCGCAGAAGAACATGGGCTCCGACGGCGGCCTGTGGGTGGCTCTCATGTCACCGCGCGCGATCGCCCGGGCACAGGAGATCAAGGACTCCGGCCGCTTCATCCCGGCCTCGCTGGATCTGGTCACCGCGATCGAGAACTCGCGCAAGGATCAGACCTACAACACTCCCGCGGTGGCGACTCTTCTGCTGCTCGCCGAGCAGATCGAATGGATCAACGGCAACGGCGGCCTCGCCTGGGCATCCGAGCGGACGCGCGAGACCTCCGGACTCGTCTATGACTGGGCGGACGCCGCCGAGGCGGCCCACCCCTACGTGGCCGAGCCGGCCGATCGCTCATCGGTCGTGGCCACCGTGGACTTCGACGACTCGATCGATGCCGCAGCCGTGGCTTCTGTGCTGCGCGCCAACGGCGTCGTCGACGTCGAGCCCTACCGCAAGCTCGGCCGCAACCAGCTGCGCATCGCGACCTTCGTCTCGGTCGACCCGGCCGACGTCAGGGCGCTGCTGGCCTGCCTCGACTTCGTCGTCGACGCCCTGAAATAAGCCGGCGCGCGCCGGCCTCGGAATACCTGCAGTCAGGACACCGGCTTCACCGCCCGAACCCGTCCCGCCGCCGCAGTGCGTTGAGCTGCCTGAAGCGTCCCTCACCTCTGCCCGCACACCACCCTGGTGCAACGGGGTGGCGTCGCACTGACGGTGCGTGATGCGTGAGCACCTGTAGGAGAAGCCGCTCCGGGTGCAAACTGACGTGTACAAGCTGCCGCGAACGAGGCGGAACGCCGCACTGCACTCGCGAACGAGACGTGACGCCGCGCTGGTTTCGTGCCCCCCGCTGACAGCGAGGGATGAGGCACGCCCCGGCGCTTCACCCGATGAAGTGGATGAGTACTCCGATGCCGTAGGTGATGGCGGCCAGCAGCGCGAGGACGAACTCGATTCCCGCGCCCAGTCCGATCGCCTTGATCGACTCCCAGCTCGACGTCCAGGCGGTCTTCGCTTCTTTGAGGCGAGCATATTCGGCGAGGAACAGCCCCGCCACGAATCCGATCGGCAGCCCGAGCACGGGGATGACGAAGAAGCCGATCACAGCGAGCACTCCGCCCAGCAGCACGGAGGTGTTCGGCACCTCCATCGATTTGAGTTTCCGGCCGGTGAGCACGAGCGAGGAGCTCATCCCGGCCGCGACGAACACGGCGACGATGGCGAAGACGATCCAGGCCATGGGGCCGCCGATGACGATGGCCCAGACGAGCACGGCGATGCCGATGAGGATCGATCCGGGCAGCACCGGCACGATGATGCCGAGGCAGCCGACGAGGATCGCCAGGCCCACCAGCACCGAGGTGATGATGTCAGTGTTCACAGTCCGTCCGTTCCCATCGCCGAGGTCGTCCTCCGGATTCTATTCGACGAAGCTCGGTGCCGCCCGTGCCCCGTCCTCACCGTGCGCACATCAGGGAGCGAACCTACATCAGGCACAGAGAGCACATCAGCGACTGCGCACATCACGGTCGGCCGTGGTAGCTCACGTGCAGTCGGATCCGCGACTTCGGATCGCGGTGGACCCGCAGCTCCTTCGCCGTGATCATCCACAGCAGGCCGACGGCGAAGGCGATGATCCCCGAGGCGGCGCCGACGACGAGCGCCATCCGCGGACCGAACATATCGGCGACCCAGCCGGCCAGGGGCGCGCCGATGGGCGTTCCGCCCATGACGACCGCCGCATAGATCGCCATCACGCGGCCCCGATAATTCGGGGCAGTCGTCGTCTGCACATAGGCGTTCGCTGAGGTCATCATCGTCAGCGAGGCGAAGCCGACGAACATGAGCGAGGCGGCGAAGAGAAAGTAGTTGGGCATCAGCGAGGCCAGACCGACGGCCAGGCCGAAGCCTCCGGCGGCGCCGAAGATGAAGCGCAGCCGCGGCTTCTCCCGCCTCGCCGAGGCGAGCGCACCGGTGACCGAGCCGATCGCCATCACCGAGTTGAGCAGACCGAAACCGCTGGCGTCCTTGCCGAACTCGATCTTCGCCATCGTGGAGGTGTAGATGTTGAAGTTGAACCCGAACGTCGCGATGATGAACAGCACGACCAGGACGATCGTGATGTCGGGACGCCGCCGCAGGTACTTCAGACCGCCGAGCACGCCGCCCTGCCCCCTGCGGCCCGAGGGATGCAGCCGGGACCTGTCGAGACGGAGGAGGACCGTGAGCGTCGCAGCGAATCCCAGACCGCTGATGAGGAACACCGGACCGGCGCCGATGAGTGCGGTGAGCACACCGGCCACTGCGGGTCCGATCATGCGGGCGCCGTTGAAGGACGCCGAATTGAGGCTGACCGCGTTCGGCAGCAGCTTCTCCCCCACGAGCTCGGAGACGAAGGCCTGCCGGGCCGGATTGTCCAAGGTCGCGAGCATGCCGAGGGTGAAGGCGAGCACGTAGACGTGCCAGAGGACGATGACGTCGGTGATGACGAGCGCGAAGAGGACGAGTCCGATGGTTCCCAGCAGCGCCTGGGTCACCATGAGCAGGCGGCGTTTGTCGAACTTGTCGACGAGGTTGCCCGCGAACGGGAACATGATGAGCTGCGGGCCCAGCTGCAGGGCCATCGTGATGCCCAGCGCCGAGGCGTTGTTGTCCGTCAGCATGGTCAGGACGATCCAGTCCTGCGCCGTTCGCTGCATCCACGTTCCGGTGTTGGAGATCAGGGCACCGGCGAACCAGTGCCGATAGTTCGGCTCCGACAGCGACCGGAACGTCTGGGACATCTGGCTGCTCAGCCCTCCTGGTACTCGAGTTCGCCCGAATAGTCGTCGACGACGGCTTCGGCGGGATCGTGGTTGGGGCGCCGGACGTCGGTCTCCGAATGCGCCCCGCAGCCGGATTCGAGCCCGACCACGCGACCGTCGAAGGGCGACCAGGCGTTGGCGCAGACGCCGAACTTCTGGCGCAGCGAACCGGCGATCGGCATGAGATAGCCGCAGCTGCCGCAGTGGCCGGCCGCGCGGGCGGCGAATTCGCCCTCCCCACCGGCTTCCGAATGCTCCCAGCGGCTGGCTGCCGCGGACAGTCCGTCGGAGGACAGGACCCGTTCGCGGCCGAGCCCGAACTCGAAGTTCGGGATCTGGTCGACGTTGTCGGCCGAGTTGTCCTCGGTCTGCTGGAATCCCGGCTGCAGGTTCGGGTCCCGATCGAGCTTGGGCAGGGTGTCCCGCGGAGTCATGTCCCCGGGTTCGAGACGCTCCTCCCAGGGCACCCATTCGGGTGCGATGAGGGCATCGGGGCCGGGCAGCAGTGCGGTCTCGCAGACCGTGACCTTCTTCGCGCGGGGGGCGCGGGCGAGCACGGCCACCCACCGCCACCCGCGATAGACCGGATCGGTGCACACGAAGTAGTGGGTGACCAGGCGAGTGCCTTCGGCCACGGTTCCCAGGTGTTCGCCGATGACCGAGGCCCCGGCCGCCTCGGCGATGGCGGACCGGGCGATGTCGATCGCCGCGGCCAGCTGGGTGTCGAGGACGATCTTCTCCGGTTTCGCAGCCCGGGCGGGTCTCGTGGTCTTCGCGGCGTCCGCCTTGTCCGCCTCGGGCGCGGACACGGCGGCGGGCGCGGCGGTCTGCCGGGCCAGCCAATCACTGAACAGCGATGACATCAGGACTCCAAATCGTCGGCAATCGCCCGCAGCAGGCTGGCCACCTTGTTCCCATGCGTCGGGTCCGGGTAACGGCCGTGCTGCAGTCCGTTATTGAGGTCATCCAATACTTTGATGACATCTTCAACCATAACCGCCATGTCCACGGCCGGGCGTCGGCGGGCCTTTGCGACTTTGCCCGGAGTGCCGAGCGGGCGGGCCTTGAGCACCTGTGCTCCGCGACGGGATTCGACGACGTCGTATTCGAGTCGGGTGCCCTTCGTGACGTCGAATCCCTCGGGCAGCACGGAGGAGTGGAGGAAGGCCTGGGAGCCGTCCTCGGCGATGACGAAGCCGAAGCCCTTGTCGGCATCGAACCATTTCACGCGTCCGGTGGGCATGATGTCCTTTCTTCTCATGGCGCCCGCTGCGAAGAGCGGGCAGTGCTGGTGCCTGGACCGGGCGAGTGTGCCCGGCTGAGGCGAGTCCGGTGTGTCGGGGGCGGCAAGCCGCCGTCGTCGTCCGTCTCGGTGACGGCAGAGAGGCCCGGGCGTGCGATCCAGCGGGGACAGGCTCAGTCGTTCCGTGCGCTCCCGGGGGTGGGGGCTGCGCGGCGGGACTGCGGGTCCGGCCGCCTCGGCGGGGAGGCGATCGTGGCCGTTCCGATGGTGCCGGTATCGCTCGACGCCGGGTTCATTCGGCGTGTGCTCGGCCCGTGCCCGGTCCCCTGTCCGGGTTCTGCGGCACGGGCGGTGAAATCAGCTGCGGCCCACCTCGGTCTGTCTGCGTCTGAGTGCCGCGCGGACCATGGTCACGCAGGCCAGAGCGATGGCGATGGGCAAGAGGAGCATGGGCAGATAGGTGAGGAACGGACTGGGTGTGAGACCCATCCACGCTTGGCCGAGGACACCGATGAGGCCGAGCGCTCCGATGGCGGCGGCGGCAACCGCTGCGACGACTATTGCCGTGTCGACTCGATTGGCTGACAATGCGCGTCCTTCCCTGTGATCCCTGTTCCTGTTCTGCCCCTCCATTGTACCCCTCGCGATAGACTGAGCTGCGATGTCAATGACCTTCAGCCAGTGGCTGTCCCACAGTGCAGATGTCGAGTTCGAGTCCTTCGTCCGGACGCGACGCGACCTCCTCCAACCCGAGTCACCGACGATCGGCGCCCTCGCGGCGGCTGCGTCTTCGCGCATCGGCGTCTCCCGCGGCATCGAGGCCCTCGACGCCGAGGAGCTCGAAGTCCTCATCAGCCTGGCCACGGCCGCCCGCACCACACCGGAGATCGCGGTCGGTGAGAATCCCCATATCGATCCCGCCCGCGCCGAGGCGGCCCTGCCCCGACTGCGCGACCTCGGCCTGGCCTGGCCGACGTCCGGCAGCGGCGTCTGGCGGATCCAGTCCGAGGCGATCACCCTCCTGCCGACCTCGGCGGCCGAATCCGCCCGTGCCCGACCGTGGCAGATCGATCCGGCCTCCGTCGATCCGAGCACCGCGACGATCGGCCGACCGCTCATCCACAACAGCGAACAGGCCGCCGTCGCCGAGGTGATCTCATCCCTGCGCGGCCTCGTCGACGAACTCGCGGTCGCCCCGATCTCCCGGCTGACCAGCGGCGGGATCTCCAAACGGGACGTGTCCCGGCTCGCCCGCACCCTCGACCTGGGACTCGAGCAGACCATCACGCTGCTGCTGGCAGCGAAGTCCCTCCACCTCATCGGCGTCCTCGACGACGCCCTCGACCCGCAGTGGACGGCCGCCGACGACGCCGACTCGGCCCTCGCCGGCGATCGCGCCGAGCTCTGGGCCGCACTCGTGGGCGCCTGGCTGCGCGAGCCCCTCGATGCCACGCAGCTGGCGGCCGGGGCGAGCGAGAACGAACGCCTCACGGTGCTCGCCTCGCCGAAGAAGGCCCTCTTCAAAGGCTCTGCGCAGTCCGTGCCGGCGATGCCGATGCTGCGGCTGAGCGTCCTCAGCGTCCTCCACGACATCGGCCTCGGCACGGCACGGTCGGCGCAGTGGATCCACGCCGAGGTGCTGCGCCGGCATCCGCTCCTGCAGGCCCATGAGCTCGCCATGACCGAATCCGTGCTCCACACGTGCGTGAGCCTGGGCCTGGCGACCACTCCCCTGCAGCAGTCCGAGCACTTCGGGCCCAGCCGCTTCGGCCTCCTCCTGGCCGCCGGTCTGGACACGGCGATGGCCGAGCACGCCCGCCAGGACCCGTCGATCGAACCGCTGGGCATCGGCCTCGAAGCCGTCCAAGTGCCCGGGAACGTCATCGCCGCCGTCACCGACGGACTGGGAAGCGAAGTGGACAAGGTGCTCATCCAGTCCGACCTCACGGCCGTGGCGACCGGGCCGATCGAACCGCGGGTCCATCACATCCTCCGTCGCTTCGCGGTCGTCGAGGCCCGCGGTCAGGGCACGGTCTACCGCATCGACGCAGAGACGATCGAGGCGAGCATGCAGACGGGGCTGAGCCCGGAGGACGCTCTGGCAGAGCTCGCCGAGATCAGCGTCGAGGAGCTGCCCTCGACCCTGGACTTCCTCGTGCGCAACACCGCGTCGAAGCTGCGCCGGGTCCGCGTGGCCGGAGCCCGAGCCGTGCTCATCGTCGACGACCCGGTCGACCTCGACGTCATCCTCTCCGATCAGGCGATGCTGCCCGCCGGTCTCGAACGACTGGCCCCGACGGTGGCGATCGCCCAGCTCGGACCGGAGCGGACCATGCACCTGCTCGAGGCCGGCGACCATCACGCCCTGCTCCATTCGGCGGGGACGCCCCCGCGCAGGCGACGGGTCATCACCCAGTCCGAACCGGAGGTCAACGTGCGGAGGCGTCCGCGCGTGACGGACGGCCACCTCGGCGAGTACATCCGGATCCTGCGCTCTTCGCCGACCGGAACGCAGGCGCCGGCGAGCACGGACGAGCCCTTGGGGCTCATGGATCGCCTCCGTGAGGCCGCCGAGTCCAAGCATCGGGTCCTCATCCGGATCGCGGATTCGCAGGGACGCGAGCGCGCCATCGAGATGCTGCCGGCCACGCTAAACGCCGGGCGGGTGCGCGGAACGGTCACGAGCACCGGCGCCGAGGCGTCCCTGTCGATCGCCCGCATCGTCAGCGTCGAGCCCGCCGAGCCCCGCCCCTGACCCTTCCTCACCGCCTAGAGGCCCGCCGCTGCCACCTCGTGCCGGGGAAGGGGAACAATTCGAGGGATGTCCGCGTTGTCCCCTCTGGTGTCATCGCGCTCTGGAAGGGAGTCTGAATGAATGGTCCGCTGATCGTACAGTCCGATCGGACTGTGCTGCTGGAATCGGGACACCCCCAAGCCGTCGAGGCGGCCGTGGCGATCGCCCCGTTCGCGCAGCTGTCACGGACCCCCGAGTACATCCACACTTACACGATCACGCCGCTGGGACTGTGGAACGCCCGCGCCAGCGGTCACGACGCCGAGTCCGTCGTCGACGTCTTGCTCGAGTTCGCGAAGTACCCGGTCCCGCACGAACTGCTCGTCGACATCGTCGACATCATGGACCGCTTCGGTGTGCTCACCCTCATCGACCATCCGCTCCACGGGCTGACGCTGACCTCGACGGAGACGAAGCTGCTCGATGAGCTCGGCGAACAGCCCGATCTGGTCGGCAAGTTCGGCAAGCGCATCGACGCGGAATCCGTGCTCGTCCATCCTTCGGAGCGCGGCGAGCTCAAGCATGCTCTGCTGCAGCTGGGCCACCCGGTCTCCGACCATGCCGGCTACGTCGACGGAGAGGCCCACGAGATCGATCTGTCCGATGACGCCCACGGCGGGAAGTGGCATCTGCGCGACTACCAGAGGCAGGCCATCGACCAGTCGCTGTCAGGCGAATCCGGAGTCGTCGTGCTCCCCTGCGGGGCGGGGAAGACCATCGTGGGGGTGGCCACGATGTCGCGGGTGCAGACGACGACGCTCATCCTCGTGACGAACTCGGTGTCCGCGAAGCAGTGGAAGGACGAGATCCTGGCACGGACCACACTGACCGAGGACGAGATCGGCGAGTACTCGGGATCGACGAAGGAGATCCGTCCGATCACCATCGCCACCTACCAGGTGCTGACCACCAGGCGGAAGGGCTCCTATCTCCACCTCGAACTCCTCGACGCCAAGGACTGGGGGCTGGTCATCTATGACGAGGTGCACCTGCTGCCGGCACCGATCTTCCGGCTGACCGCGAGCCTGCAGGCCCGGCGCCGCCTGGGCCTGACCGCGACCCTCGTCCGTGAGGACGGGCGGGAGGACGAGGTGTTCTCCCTCATCGGACCCAAGCAGTACGAGGTTCCGTGGAAGGAGCTCGAACGACTCGGCTACATCGCCTCGGCGGCCTGCCATGAGGTGCGGGTGCGCCTCGACGCTGGGACGCGGACGGCCTATGCCCGCGCCGACGGCGAGGACCGGTACCGCTTGGCCGCGACCTCGGATGCGAAGCTGCCGGTCGTGTCCGAACTCGTCGCCGACCACCCGGATGCGCAGATCCTCGTCATCGGCCAGTACCTCGACCAGCTCGAGGAGATCGGGGCCGAACTGGGCGCGCCTGTGCTCACGGGCCAGACCCCGGAATCACAGCGTCAGGAGCTCTTCCGCGAATTCCGGTCGGGCGAGATTCCGGTGCTCGTGGTCTCGAAGGTCGCGAACTTCTCCGTGGATCTGCCGGCCGCCTCGGTGGCGATCCAGGTCTCCGGCGCCTTCGGCTCGCGGCAGGAGGAGGCCCAGCGGCTCGGGCGGATCCTGCGGCCGAAGGACGATCAGGGCTCGGCCACCTTCTACACCGTGGTCGCCGCCGATACCGTCGATGAGCACTTCGCCGCGCAGCGCCGCCGCTTCCTCACCGAGCAGGGCTACGGCTACAGCATCGAGGTCCGCTGAGAACTGCCGGTCAGGCCTCGACGAGGGCGGCGTCACCCGACCGGGCGACGACCTCGCGCCGGGCCACACGGCGGGCCAGCCTGGCCTCGCCCCATTTGATGAAGCCGACGCCGCCGAGGATGAACACACCGCCGAAGAGCTGGATCGGCGCGGGCATCTCGAAGAGCACGAGCCAGGCGACGATGACGGAGAACGGCACCTCGACGAGGTTGACGAAGGAGCCGACGGTCGCGCCGATGTAGCGCAGCCCGAGGATGCCGGTGATGTAGGCGCCGACGGTGAAGACGACGATCATCGACATCGGCACGATCCACGACATCGCGATCCCGCCGAAGTCGACATCGGCGGTCACCGCGCCAGCGGGCATGACCCCGACGAGCACGATGAGCGACATCGCCAGTGCGCCGATCCCCATTCCCAGTCCGGTCAGCGCAACCGGCGGAATGGTGATCGTGTCCTTCGCCGAGACGAGGAAGTAGCTGGCCAGGCACACTGCTGCGGCCATCGCCATGACGACGCCGAAGAGGCTGATCGAGGAGTTGCGGAGGTTGAGGACGAGCACGAGTCCGATCATCGAGACCACGACCCCGATGAACGTCACCGTCGCCGGCCTCGTCCGCGTCCGGGCCCAGATCCAGAAGACGATGAGCATCGGCGCGGTCATCTCGAGCAGCAGGGCCACGGCCACGGTGAGGTGTTCGACGGCCACGAAGTAGAAGCCCTGGACGCCGGCCATCGAGACCAGCCCGTAGGTGACGACGGTGCGCCAGTGCCTGAGCACTTCGTCCCACCTGCCGCGCAGTGCGATGAGGGTGGGGATGAGCAGCAGGACCGCCGAGCCGGCCAGACGGATGAGCACGACCGACCCCGGGGTCCATCCGATCGCGTACATCGTCTTCGCGATCGGCCCCGAGACCGCGAAGAAGAACGCGGAGGCAAGGGTGAGCAGGAACCCCACGATGACGGAACGACTCATACCTGACCTCCTGAAGTGCTGATGCGCGGATGGGTGGGACGACGGACGGGTCCCGGGCCGAGGTGACTCGACGTCGGCGTATGCACGCTGCATGCTTCGCGGGACCGGGGGGCGGCTTCGCACACACCCGTCGTACTGCTTCAGTATCGATCACGAAAATGAAATGAGTCAAATGCATTTTGGTACTTACATGCTGTGGCAGAATGGGCTCCGCTATGACCTTTGCCTATGACATCCGCGCGAACCTCACGATGCTCGTCGACCTCCTCAACACCTCCGGAGACGTCGCCGCCGACGGCGACGAGCTGACGACGACCGCCGCACTCCGCGAATTCGCGGCCCGACACGACTTCTCAGGCCCGCTGGTCGCCACACAGACCGACATCGAGGAGACGGTGCGCCTGCGTGCGAGATTCGCCGCCGCCCTCGACTCGAGCATCGACGCCGAGACCGAAGACGAGGTCGAAGCCGGCACGATCGCGGTCGTCGATGAGATCAATCTCACGCTCAGTGACTCCGGCTCCGTGCCGCAATTGGTCAAACACGACGGCTGGGACTGGCACTTGCACGCCACGGGCGCTCAAGCGAGTCTCGCCGACCGCGTGGCCGCCGATGTCGCACTCGTCCTCATCGACCTCATCCGCTCCGGGGACCTCGACCGGCTCGGTCGCTGCGCCGCCGAGGACTGCCGCGCCTACCTCGCCGACTTCAGCCGCAACCGCTCGAAGCGCTTCTGCGATACCGGCGGCTGCGCCAACCGCACCCATGTCGCCGCGTTCCGCGCCCGACAGTCCGTATGAACGGTCAGGCCATGTCCCTGCAGCCCCTGCCCATCACCGGCGCCCGGAGACTGGCCGGCGGCTCGGCCGGCATGCTCGCCACGACTAGCATGGCAGCCGGCTTCGCCATCTCACCGATGACCGTCCTGCTCGCCGTCCCCGGCGAGGACCTCGACGCGAACCTGCCCCTCTTCGGCCTCACTCTCGCGGCGACGCTCGCGTTCATTCTCATCGGCCATGCGCTCATCCGTGCCGCGCTCGGCCGCGTCCGCACCGGGGGCAGCCTCTCGCGCTTCTTCCGCTATCAGCTGGCGGCGATCGGCGTCGGCGCCGGACTGGGCCTCTGCTTCACCCCTGCCATGCTGAGCGCCGCACCCGGATGGCAGGTCGCCTCGATCATCGCCGGCATCACGCTCTGCCTCCTGTCCCTGCTGGCGTTCCGCAGCGCCCGCCGCCCCATCCTGCGCAGATCGCCCGGCCCGAACATCGGCTTGGCCGAAGGCGTCGTCGTCGACTACTGGTCAGGCGTCCTCCCTCGCGGCGCCGCCCCGCAGCTGGCCACCATCCGGTTCGTCGACGAGGCCGGCCGGGCCAGGTTCGCCCGTCATCTCGTCCAGCAGCGCCCGACGGTGCTCGGCACCATGGGGCAGGTGCAGTACGACCGCCGCCGCCCGCACCGCGTTCTGCGCTTCAGCATCTCTGGCCCGCGCTCTCCAGCACGGAGCCGCAACTCCTCCGGACAGCGGCACAGACCCCATGGTGCTCGGCAGCACACGAACCCGTACGGCAGTCAGCAGCGCACGAATCCGCACGGCCACCTCGGCGAGGATTTCTGAGCGCGAGCTGACCGCGACCACCTTTTTCCGTGAAATCATCCCTGCGTTCCTGAGAGCGCTGGCCTCGCTCGGGGTCAGAATCGACTTTCCTGAGAACTTTTCTGTGTCGGACTTCACAATCGCATTCAGCTGACCTCCAGCCGACTCCCAGAAATGGGTTTCAGACTGGTTCCATGACTACAGCACAGAACGATGCCGACATCGAAGCCACCCTGCTCGTTGTCGATGATGAGCCCAATATCCGCGAACTCCTGTCGACCAGTCTCCGCTTCGCCGGTTTCGACGTCGTCTCGGCCGCCAACGGAGCCGAGGCGCTGCGCCTGGCCGAGCAGACCGACGTCGACCTCCTCGTCCTCGACGTCATGCTGCCGGACATGGACGGCTTCACCGTCACCCGACGCCTGCGCCAGATCGGCATGAACGCACCCGTCGTCTTCCTCACCGCCCGCGACGACACCTCGGACAAGATCACCGGTCTGACCGTCGGCGGCGATGACTATGTGACCAAGCCCTTCAGCCTCGAAGAGGTCGTCGCCCGCATCCGCGCCGTCCTCCGCCGCACCCGCAGCCTCGAGGACGAGGAGAACGCCGTCATCGTCGCGGGCGACCTGGAACTCGACGATGACACCCACGAGGTCCGCCGCTCCGGCATCCTCATCGACCTCTCCCCCACCGAATTCAAGCTCCTGCGCTACCTCATGCTCAACACGAACCGCGTGCTGTCGAAGTCGCAGATCCTCGACCACGTGTGGGAGTACGACTTCGGCGGCGACACCGGCATCGTCGAGTCCTACATCTCCTACCTGCGCCGCAAGATCGACGTCACCCCGGAGACGGACGCCGCCGGCCACCCGGTCGAGATGGAATGGACCCCGATGATCCAGACCAAGCGCGGTGTCGGCTACATGCTGCGCACACCGGAATCCAAGTAGTCGCCCAAGCAAGGGCGATAGATTACATACGTGGCAAAAGAATCCCGCCCCACCCGGCCCGGCTTCTGGGAAGAATGGTCACTGACCACCAAGCTGCTGGCCATCATGATGCTCCTCATGCTGCTCGTCCTCACGGGGACGAGCGCATGGGTGTTGGAGAACCTGCGCGACAGCCTCGTCCAGCGCACTGACGAACGCCTCATCAGCGCCTCCGAGACCTTGGCGAAACAGGCCTATCATGATGTGTTCCAACCGGCCGAGCTGCAGTCCGGGTCGGACTCCGACGACGCCGAAGATGCGCCGTCGTCGACGACGCTCGATTCGAACTCCTGGGACCAGCTGCGCAGCCTCCTGCCCGGAGGCTTCTATGTGCAGTTCTACAACACCGACGGCGAACCCATCCGCGACCCCGTCGCCCCGGAACCGGAGAACCGACCGATCCTGCCGAAGATCAACGAGCAGAAGGTCTACGCCCAGGGCGGCCAGCCGTTCACCGTCGCCGGCACGAATTCTCAGTGGCGTGCCCGCGCCATGAAGGTCAAGAACACCGACGTGCTCGTGTCGATCGCGGTGCCCTTCGACCGCGAGATCGACAACATCAACGAGCGCGCCCGCAACACGATGGTCGGCATCGGGCTGCTGGCCCTGGCGATGGTCGCAGGAGTCGGCTACTGGGCGATCAACAACACGTTCCGACCGCTGCGCGACATCGAGAAGACCGCCTCACGGATCGCCGGCGGTGACCTCAGCCAGCGTGTGCCCGTCTATCCGCGCAACACCGAGCTCGGTCGTCTTTCGGCGGCGCTGAACACCATGCTCGGACGCATCGAGGACTCCTTCGACGGCCAGACCCGGTCCGAGAAGCGCATCCGCCAGTTCGTCTCCGACGCCTCGCACGAGCTGCGGACACCGCTGGTGACGATCCGCGGCTATGCGGAGCTCTACCGCCAGGGTGCGATCACGAAGTCCGAGGACGTCGCCAACGCCATGGAGCGGATGGAGTCCGAGGCCAAACGGATGGGCGTGCTCGTCGACGACCTCGTCGTCCTCGCCCGACTCGACGAACAGCGTCCTGCCGAGATCGGTCCCATCGACCTGCACAAGGTCGTCCGCGATGCCGCAGCCGATGCCGCGGCCCAGGCACCGGACCGCGACATCAGCTTCATCGGACTCGACGGGGAGGATGCGCAGCCGGTGCCGATGATCCGCGGATCCGAATCGAAGATCCGCCAGGTCATCGTCAACCTCGCCGGCAACGCCGTGCGTCATACTCCCGAAAACGCCGCAATCGAATTCGCCGTCGGCGTCGTCGGTCTGCCGGGCGCGCCGGAAGCCGAATCCCAGAGCACCGACGAAAGCCGCGAGGCCACGGGACAGAACGGTCGGAACGGAGCGAAGGAGAAGACCCGCGAACGCGGATTCGTCACCGGCGGGGTCCGCATCTTCCGCCGAGGCGACTCCACCGGGAACGATCAGGCCGATGCCCAGGAGCCGGCGGGCATCGTCCCCGATGTCACGGCGGCGGGCTCGATCACGGTCGATGACTCTCTGCGCGGTTTCCCGAACGGACGGGTCCGCTTCGAGGTCAGGGACCACGGCGAGGGCATCGACCCGGAATCGGTGCCGCGGATCTTCGAACGCTTCTACCGCCTCGACGTCTCCCGGACCAGGGACACCGGAGGGTCCGGTCTGGGACTGTCGATCGTCAAGGCGATCGTGGAGAACCATCACGGCGCGATCTCCGTCCACGAAACCCCGGGCGGCGGTGCGACGTTCCGCATCGACCTGCCCATCTCCGAAACCGGCGACTCCGCTGCGGACACACGAAAGGACGAGCGATGAGCGAGAACAATCATCCCCAGGAGCCGGGCGAGACGTCCCCCAGCCGAGGACAGCACGGGGACCAGGACCACCGCACGTTCCCGAACCCGGATGAGCGCGAGTCACCGGCATCCGACCGCCGTGGCCCGTCTGCCGGCCGCTCACGCGGCTCGTCCGCCGAGGTCCCGCGCACATTCCCGAACCATTCGGCCGCACCGCGCGACGCGGGCGGCGCCGGCGGAACGAGCGCCGCCGGGGCCAACGGTGCCGGCGCCCCCGGGACCAGCGGCTCGGGCGCTCCCGGGGCCAGCTCCGGCGGCCCCGCCCGTGTCAGTCCGCCCGTCGCACCGCCCGAACGACGGCCCGATGCGCACTCCTCCCCGCAGACCGGATACCCGCCGCAGGACAGCCGCCCCGGCCAGGCCCAGCCCACTCGGACGCAGAACCCGGTGGACGGTCACTCCGGTGAACGCGGCCATCCGTCCGGACAGAACAGCGAGCAGACGAACCGGCCCCCGCAGCAGTCCTCTTACCCGCAGGGCGGACAGCAGCCGGGCCATCAGCAGCCCTGGCAACAGCAGCAGGCCCAGCACTCCGATCAGAGCAGACCGCAGGCGTATCCCGGCGCGGCGCAGCAGCCGCCCGCCTATCCAGGACCCGGCTCTGCGCATCCCGGCGCAGCCAAGGCATATTCCGCTTACGCGGCGGGTGGGGAACAGCCCGCTTATGCGGCGCCCGGCGCCCAGCCCACGGACGCAGCTCCCGGCGCCCAGCCGACCGGAACCGGCTCCTACCCGGCAGCCGCAGGTGCTTATCCTCAGGGAACGGGCTCCTACCCGCCGCCTGCAGGCTCTCAGCCTGGGGGCATCGGCTCCCAGCCTGGTCCGGGAGGGCCCGGCGGCCCGGGCGGACCGGGAGTATACGGTCCCTTCGGGCCGGAGCAGCCGCCTCGGCGAGAGAAGAAGGGCCCCGGGTGGGGCGCGACGATCGCGATCGCGCTGATCGCCGCTCTCCTCGGCGGCGGAGCCGCATTCGGGGGCAATTACGCACTCTCGGCCCTGCAGGGCGATGAGCCGCGCAAGGTCGCCGAACAGACGATCGAGACCCCCGACTGGACCCAGGTCGCGGAGGACACTTCGGACAGCGTGATGTCGATCCAGGTCGGCACCAATGGTCAGGTGCAGGGCCTGGGTTCGGGCGCGCTCTATGACGATCAGGGGCACGTCATCACGAACAACCACGTCGTCGCACCCGCCGACACCCCGGGCGGTGAGATCGCCGTGACCATGAAGAACGGTGAGACGACGAAGGCCGAAATCGTCGGTCGCGACCCGTCGACGGATATCGCCATCATCAAGCTCGAGCAGGTGCCCGACGGCGTGAAGCCGCTGGAAGTCGGTGATTCGAAGAAGCTCGAGGTCGGCGATCCGGTGATGGCGCTGGGCAACCCTCTCGGTCTCGCAGACTCCGTGACCACGGGCATCGTCTCAGCCCTCGACCGTCCGGTGTCGACGGAGAACATCGGTGAGGATGCGAGCTCGCAGGAGAAGGAGCTGACGATCACCAACGCCATCCAGACGGATGCCGCGATCAACCCGGGCAACTCCGGAGGCCCCCTCGTCGACGGCAACGGCCGGTTCATCGGAGTGAACTCGGCCGCGGCCTCGCTGAGTCAGGCCGGTGAAGGTGAGCAGTCGGGGTCGATCGGCATCGGCTTCGCCATCCCCGCCAACCAGGCCGTGATGATCGCCGATCAGCTCATCGCCAACGGCAAGGCCCTGCATCCCTTCCTCGGGATCACGCTCACCGACGGCCACATCAACAACGGAGGAATCACCCGAGGCACCGCGAAGGTGCAGTCGGTCCAGGCGGGCTCGCCCGCGGCCAAGGCCGGGCTCAAGGACGGCGACGACATCGTCGAGGTCGCCGGGACGAAGGTCAACAATGCCATCGCCCTGCGTGCTCTCGTCCGTGCCCAGCCGGTGAACACCCCAGTCGAGATCACGGTGGTGCGCGGCGGACAGGAGCAGACGCTCGATGTGACGCTCGTGCTGCAGTAGCAGCTGCCGCGGACTCGGACGCTCAGATCTGGGGACACGGCCACGACTCGACCATGCAGAGGGTGTGGACAGCCGAACGCTGTCCACACCCTCTCTCCGTTCCCTTTGGCGGCGCCCGCCGCCCTGTCCACACTGGCCTCGACCCACCCGAATGCGGTGGGAGAAGCGAACCCCAGCCTCCAGGAGTCATCATGAGCTTCGAAGTCGATGCCGAACGCGTCCAGTCCGCTGCCACCGCGACCGCGGGCACTTCCCGCAACCTAATCTCCGAGTCCGAGACGATGCTGCGCAATCTGCTCGCTCTCCAGGAATGCTGGCGCGGCAGTGCGGCCCAGAACTTCCAGGCCGTGATCAACCAGTGGGAGGGTGCGCAGAAGCAGCTCTTCGAGTCCCTCGATTCCATCCACGCGGCCTTGAACACAGCGGCCCGCCAGTACTCCGAGGTCGAAGCCGCGAACTCGCGTCTCTTCGCCCCCTGACCACCCGCGATCTCGCCGCGAGAGTCTCGTCGTTCTCGTGGTCGGCGTCTGGCAAACTATCAGCCTTTCTTAGTAGGCTGAGAACGATAGTTCGCGGCGGTGTTGGCCAAGAATCTCCGGATCGGAGTGGATCGGCTTGGCAGCGTCGGGCCAAACCAATGCAGGAGTCGACTACGGATGAGCATCTTCCAACGGATCGCGACGATCTTCGGCGCCAAGGCCAACAAGGCTCTGGACAAAGCCGAGAACCCCAACGAAACCCTTGACTATTCGTACCAGAAGCAGTTGGAGCTGCTGCAGAAGGTCCGCCGCGGTGTTGCCGATGTCGCCACCAGCCGCAAGCGTCTCGAGCTGCAGATCAACCAGCTCGAACAGCAGCAGGACAAGCTCTCCGGCCAGGCTCAGAAGGCGATGGAGATCGGTCGTGAGGACCTCGCTCGCGAGGCCCTGACCCGCAAGTCCGGGCTCACCCAGCAGATCACCGATCTGCAGAGCCAGCACGAAGGTCTGCAGGGCGAGGAGCAGAAGCTCACCCTGGCCTCGCAGCGCCTGCAGGCCAAGGTCGATGCCTTCCGCACGAAGAAGGAGACGCTGAAGGCCACGTACAACGCCGCCGAAGCCCAGTCGAAGATCGGCGAGGCCTTCTCCGGCATCTCCGAAGAGCTCGGGGACGTCGGAATGGCCGTGCAGCGTGCCGAGGACAAGACGGCTTCGCTGCAGGCCCGCGCCGGCGCCGTCGACGAACTGCTCGCCTCCGGTGCCCTCGAGGACGTCACGGGCACCTCGAAGGACGACATCACCGCGCAGCTCGATGCGCTCTCCAGCGACAGCGACGTCGAGATGGAGCTGCAGCGGATGCGCGAATCCCTGCCTGCGGGATCCGACAAGGAGCAGCAGAAGTCGCTCGAAGGGGATGACCAGGCATGATCATCCGCATCATGGGCGAAGGACAGTTCGACGTCGCCGATGTCGATCAGGATCTGCTCCAGAAGTACGACAACCAGGTCGAGGACGCCGTCAATGCCGGCAACGAGGAAGCCGTGCGAAGCGCACTGAACTCCCTCCAGGAATACGTCAAGGCCAATGGCAGCCCCGTCTCCGATGACTACCTCGGGTCCTCCGATGTCGTCATCCCGTTCGTCGACGCCACCCTGGCCGAGATCGCCGAGCTGCTCACGGGCGAGGGCTTCATCCCGGACCCGGCCTGAGACCGAATACCACAACGATGCACCCGGCCCATTGTCTTCACACGAGACAGTGGGCCGGTTCTGCCACTCCCAGAGAGGAATCACGATGAAGAATCGCTTCGTCAAGGACAACGGCCTGACCATGCGGATGGGATGGACGATCTTCCTCAATGGGCTCATCTACGTCGTGCTCATCCTGGCGATCTGGTGGATCATCGGCCAGAGCATCGGCGGCGTCATCATCGCCGTCCTCGTCAGCGCCGGCGCGTTCTTCTTCCAGTGGTACTTCTCCGACAAGATCGCCATGCGGGCCATGGGCGGCCGGGAGGTCTCGGTCCAGGAGGCGCCCGAACTGCACACGATCGTGGACCGGCTCTGTCAGCTCTCGGATTCGCCGAAGCCGAGGGTCGCCGTATCGAATTCGTCGATCCCCAACGCCTTCGCCACCGGACGCTCCCCCGAGCGGTCCGTGGTGTGCGTGACCCGGGGACTGCTGGAGAAGCTCGACCGCGACGAGGTCGAAGTGGTGCTCGCCCACGAGCTCTCCCACGTCGCCCACCGAGACGTCACTGTGATGACCGTCGCCGGAGTCACCGGCGTCGTCGCCGCCCTGATGATGCGAGCCGGCTACTATATGAGCTTCGGACGGTCGAACAACAATAACAACGGCATCCCGATCCAGCTGCTGTTCATCCTCGTCGGAGCCGTCGTCTACGGTCTGTCCTTCATCCTCATCCGCAGCCTCTCCCGCTACCGGGAACTCGCCGCCGATCGAGCTGCCGCCATCCTCACGGGCGCGCCCTCGACCCTGGCCTCGGCGCTGACGAAGCTCAGCGGCGACATGAGCAAGATTCCGGAGAAGGATCTGCGTTCGTCCGCCTCGGCGAACCATCTGGCTCTGATTCCGGCTGTCAGCGGCAAGGCCGCCATCGGCCAGCTCTTCTCGACCCACCCGTCGCTGGAGAAGCGCCTCGATCAGCTGGCGAAGATCTCCGCCCAGCTCTCCCGCCCCGAGTGACGTCAGCTCGAACACCGGCTCATCCCACCGCACCATCCCGACTAGGAGTCCCATGGGTTTCTTCGACGCACTGCTCGGCCGCACCAAACCGAAGCGAGCCAACCTCGACGACCTCTTCGCCCTGCCGCCTGCCGCGCTGACCCTGCAGGCGGCCGCCGGCTTCACCCCGACCGGTGTCGGCGCCGTCGCCTTCCGACAGGTCGAGGGGGCCGCATTCCAGACGGCGGAGTCCGAGAGCGTCGCCCTCATCGGCTCCGATCCGGCCGCCTCGGTGCGGCAGGAGAACGACGGCTACGGCTTCACCTGGCAGGTCGTCTCGGATGCGAACGCCGAGGTGGTCAACCTCGTCACGAACATCCACGCCGTGAACTCGGCGCTGGTCAGCCAGGGCTTCGACACGATGCTGCTGTGCACCACCGTGTACTTCGTCCACCCCGACGGCCGCCGCATGGCCCTGGTCTATCAGTACAAACGCGGCACGTTCTATCCCTTCGTCCAGTCGGGACCGAAGCAGCGGGACAATCCCCTGGAGATCCAGGTCAAGGGCATCCTCGCCGGTGAGCTGCCGTTCGAGGACGACACCTCGAACTGGTCGGCCCTCTGGGACGCTCCGGGCATGAACGACACCCCGGCGGCCCCAGAGCTCGAATGACCGGCCGCAGCACCGGATGAAAGGAGGGCGTCCCCGCGGGGACGCCCTCCTTCGTGTCGAGTGGGTGTTCCACTCCCTCGAACCGGTGTCGGCTACTCCGTGGCCACCTCGATGACCTCGCCGAGGGCCGCGACCCGATCGCCCGGGCGGATCGTCGCGCCGCGGCGGGTCTCGACCTCGCCGTTGACGGTGACCTCACCGTCGGCGATCATGTCTTTGGCCATCGCACCGTGTTCGGCCACGCCGTGGAGTTTGAGCAGCTGGCCGAGCTTGATCGACTCGCCGCGGATCTCGATGGTGTCCATCAGAAGATGTCTCCGATGTCGAAGCCGCCGCCGTCTCCGAACAGGCCGCCGCCGTCTCCGCCGTCACCGCCGAAGAGGCCACCGCCGTCGCCTCCCATGTCTCCGCCGCCGTCGCCCATATCGGCTCCGTAGGCGCCGTCCCAGCCGCCGCCCATTCCGCCGAACATCATGGCACCCATGAGGACGCCGGGCAGCAGGCCGGAGCCAGCATAGGAGTTGAAGTAGCCGCGGTTGTATTCGGCGTAGGCGGGGCCGGCCTCCCAGTAGGCGCGACGGGTGTGTCCGTCGGCGGTGACGACTTTGCGCACGGCCGGATCCGCGCCGACGGCGACGCGTTCGGCGTCGGCGGCGCACACGGGCACGGGGCGCAGCTGTCCGCCGGCCGGGGCCCAATCGATGTCTTCGACCGAAGGGCCGTGCTGGGGATTGAAGAAGCAGGGCGGACGGCGCACGGGCAGCGGCTTGCCTTCGACGCGGGCGCGCACGCACTTCGCGGCGTAGCGGCCGTCTTCGAGCGCCTCGGTGACGCTGCGGATGTCGGAGGGTTCGTCTACCTTCTCGAGGGTCTCCTTGGCGATGTCATAGGAATCCAGCGCCTGCTTGTAGTCCTGCGCTCCCCCGGTGTCGAGTTCGACCCCGGCGGTGATGACATCGAGTTCGGCAACCTCTTCGCCGAACGAGGTGACGTCCTCCTCGGCGGTCCTCTTCACCTGCTCGAGCTCGGCGGCGAGAAGCTCCCGCTGACGCTGCTTCTCCTTGCGGTGGCCGATGAAGAAGACAGCCCCGAGCACAACGAGCAGCAACAGAAATACTTCGGTCACGATCCATGCCTCCCCCGGCTGACTTTGTCCTCGAACAGTATGCCCGATGAGTCTGACAGGCGTCTGAACCTGTGCCCTGCAACCGCTCAGTCCGCGCTCCTGTTCACACCAGCGCCGCAGCCCCTTTGACCAGCGCGGAGATGCCCCCGCCGAAGGCGAGGACGAGCATCCCGGTCCGGGCGATCGAGGTCTCGATGCGCCGTGACAGCCAGTCACCTCCGATGAGGCCCGCGACGAGCACGAGAGCCAATCCGAACCAAGTGCCGATCTCCAGATCCGGCCAGACCCCGCCGTTGACGATCACCTTCATCACCACCGCCGAGGTGGTCCCCACGACGAGGAACGGCTGCAGGGTGGCCGCGAAGGACCGCTGTTCCCAGCTCGTCAGCACCGCGTAGGCGCTGACTGCCGGTCCTCCGGTGCCGGCGGCGGCCGACATGGCGCCGGAAAGCAGTCCGGTCGCCATACGGGTGCCGAAGTTCGCGGGGATCCGATGGCCGAGCCTGCCAAGGGTCAGCGAGCTGATGAGTGAGAGGACGATGAGCGAGCCGATGAGGATCTGCAGGAGTGGAGTGGGCAGGCTGGAGGCCAGCAGAGCTCCCGGGACCGTCCCGATCACCGCACCGAGGGCCAGCTGCCGCAGCGGCGGCCATTCCACCTCGGCGAAGGTGCGGGCGAAGACCGAGAGTGCGGCGGCGATTCCGCAGATGTTGACGAGGACGATGCCGCTGAACGGATCGAGGAGGAGGACGAGGAAAGGACCGCTCACCAGCCCGAACCCCATCCCCGTGACGCGTTGGGACAGGGCCCCGAGGAACACGGCGAAGAGGATGAGCACGACCACGGGTTCCACGGGGTCGAGTCTAGTCGAGTGCTCTCCATCCTTTGGCCCAGGTCCGACCTTGGCGGCGGGGTTAGAGTAGGGAACATGAACGCTCGTCCCCTGTGGTCGCGTTTCAGCGCAGATCCCCGATCATATGGGCAGGTCCGAGCCTCCGACGCCGATCGGGCGGTGGTCGCCGACGTGCTCTCGGAGGCGTATGCCCTCGGGCAGCTCGACGTCTCAGAATTCGATGAACGCACCGAGGCCGCTGCGAAGCTCAAGACCTTGGGCGAGATCCCCGAACTCGTCGACGATCTCGTGCTCCCCGATCCGGCGGAGCTCACATCCGACGAACTCGACGAGGCGGGGCGGGCACAGGCCCTGGCACGCCTCGAGGCCGACCGAGTGCCGATCACTCCTGAGCAGATCGATGCCGCGGCCCGGAAGTACTACCGGGATCGGGTGCGCGGATCCATGCTCGGCATCATCGCCGGTCCCGCGGGCTTCATGCTCGCCATCTGGGCGTTCACATCGCTCGCCAATGGACAGTTCATCTTCTTCTGGCCGATCTTCGTCATCGTTCCGATGTTCTTCGGCGGGATCTCCCGCATCGCTCACAAGGACGAGATCATCCGCAATCGCAAGCGTGAGCTGACGAGGCGAGCGCGGGCCCACCTCGGCGATGCCGAAGCTCGACGCGAAATCGAGAAGGGCGAGCACTCAGCTGAGGACTACGAACCCGAGCTGGGCAGTGGGCTGCAGCCGCCGCACCCGCCCATCCCGCCCTACTCCCCCGGTCAGATATCGCGTCGCGACGAGCGGCGCAGGCGACGCTCCGGTCGCCGCCATCACCGCGACAACCCGTGGGATTGAGCAGCCTCAGGCAGTTCGCCACCGAACCGGTCGCCCTCCCGGAAGCGAAAGAGCCATGCCGGCGTCCTTACGGAAGCGAAAGAGCCGTGCCGGCGTCCTTACGGGCACCGGCACGGCTCTTCGAGCGACGGGAGCTATCAGAAGCCCATGCCGCCCATTCCACCCATGCCGTCCATGCCGGCAGCTGCGTCCGCACCTGCTCCGGCCTTTTCGGGCTTATCGGCGACGACCGACTCGGTGGTGAGGAACAGACCGGCGATCGAGGCGGCGTTCTGCAGGGCAGAGCGGGTCACCTTGACCGGGTCGTTGATGCCGGCGGCCAGCAGGTCCTCGTACTCACCGGTTGCGGCGTTGAGGCCGAATCCGGGTTCGAGGTTGGCGACCTTGTCGGCAACCACACCGGCTTCGAGGCCGGCGTTCGTGGCGATCTGCTTGAGCGGAGCTTCGATGGCAACCTTGACGATGTTGGCACCGGTGGCTTCGTCTCCCTCGAGTGCGAGGTCGGCGAAAGCGGTCTTGCCCGCCTGGATGAGCGACACGCCGCCACCGGCGACGATTCCCTCTTCCACAGCAGCCTTGGCGTTGCGCACGGCATCTTCGATGCGGTGCTTGGTTTCCTTGAGCTCAACCTCGGTGGCGGCTCCGGCCTTGATGACTGCAACGCCGCCGGCCAGCTTGGCCAGACGTTCCTGCAGCTTCTCACGGTCGTAGTCGGAGTCCGAGTTCTCGATCTCGGCGCGGATCTGTGCCACGCGTCCGGCGATCTCCTCGGCGTCTCCTGCGCCCTCGACGATGGTGGTCTCGTCCTTGGTGATGACGACCTTGCGGGCGGTGCCCAGCAGGTCGGTGGTCACGCTGTCGAGCTTCAGCCCGACTTCCTCGGACACGACCTGGCCACCGGTGAGGATGGCGATGTCGGCCAGCTGCGCCTTGCGGCGGTCGCCGAAGCCCGGTGCCTTGACGGCCACGGACTTGAAGGTGCCCTTGAGCTTGTTGAGCACCAGGACGGCCAGGGCTTCGCCCTCGACGTCTTCGGCGATGATGAACAGCGGCTTGTTCGACTGCTGCACCTTCTCGAGGACGGGCAGCAGGTCCTTCACGTTCGAGATCTTGGAGTTGACGATGAGGATGTAGGGATCCTCAAGGACAGCTTCCTGGCGATCGGTGTCGGTGACGAAGTAACCGGAGATGTAGCCCTTGTCGAAGCGCATACCCTCGGTCAGCTCGAGCTCGAGTCCGAAGGTGTTGGACTCCTCGACGGTGACGACGCCTTCCTTGCCGACCTTGTCGATGGCCTCGGCGATCAGTTCGCCGATGGCGGGATCTCCTGCGGAGATGCCGGCGGTGGCGGCGATCTGTTCCTTGGTCTCGATGTCGATGGCGTTGTTCAGCAGGACAGACGTGACGGCCTCGACGGCCTTCTCGATGCCGCGCTTGAGGCCGAGCGGATCAGCACCGGCTGCCACGTTGCGCAGGCCTTCGCGGACGAGAGCCTGAGCGAGCACGGTAGCGGTGGTGGTTCCGTCGCCTGCGACGTCGTCAGTCTTCTTGGCGACTTCCTTGACGAGCTCGGCGCCGATCTTCTCGTAGGCGTCCTCGAGTTCGATCTCCTTGGCAATGGAGACACCATCGTTGGTGATGGTCGGTGCGCCCCACTGCTTTTCGAGCACGACATTGCGACCGCGGGGCCCAAGGGTCACCTTGACCGCGTCCGCGAGCTGGTTGAGGCCAGCTTCGAGTCCCCGACGAGCTTCTTCGTCGAATGCAATCATCTTTGCCATAGCGGCTTAGATCCTCCCTGATGGAGTGAAGTGGGAATCCAGAGCAGTCGTCAGCGCCCGCGACGGCAGAGAGTGAGCCCATATGTTCCATTCCACATAAGGACCACGCTCTCGAGACGACTGGTGGGAACCCATCGGTTTTCACCAGTACTAGATTTAGCACTCTCACCATGCGAGTGCAAATATTCGTCACCTGCAGTCACGGGCACCGAGTAGTGCGGCGAGGCACTCGCTGGGCGCAGGAGGCTGGTCGGATCGGCGGTCCCTCGACCAGCCTCCGCGGATTCTCGGGGCGTATGAGAGCCGGGGCGGTCGAAGCGATGACCGGTTCGGCGACACCACGTCGGCAGTTCGGCCCAACGCGAACGTCTGGCACCCGCTCGCTGCCGAGAGCTCGGTCTGCGACTGACGACTCTGCCGAGAGCTCCGTCTGCGACTGACAGCTCTGGTTGCATACCGGGCTGTCAGTCGCAGACCGAGCTCTCGGCGATACTTCCCTCACCTCGCACCCGCCCAGGCAACTGAAAAGCGCCGAGCAGTTGCCTGCTCGGCGCTTTCCCCGCGCGGAAGGATACCGATGGAACCGGTGCCCGTCCGCGGCGGATCAGAAAACTGTGCTGACAGCGATCATTCTCAGATGCTTACAGCAGTCAGTCTCAGAGGAGGGTGACGGACTCCGCCTGAGGACCCTTTTGTCCTTCTCCTACTTCGAACTGAACCTGCTGGCCCTCTTCGAGAGAGCGGTAGCCGTCCATCTGGATTGCGCTCCAGTGGACGAACACGTCCTGGTTTTCGCCTTCGAGGGTGATGAAACCATAGCCCTTTTCGGCGTTGAACCACTTGACGGTACCTTGTGCCATTACTTCTCCATACAGTGCTGTGCCATTGAAATCCCGCATTTCAGCCGCGATCGTGCGACCGCATCTGGAATACGGAAGCTAGTAAAACTCAACCGACCCCGCGACTTCTCTCATTGACCTCGGGAGAATAATCTCGGTGAAGCACGAATAGAACACAAGGTGCTGTGCTTGCCTAGCTGGTGTCACTCTACCGCAGCAGCGCATCCCGCTTCGGGCCGTTCACGACTGTTATAGATTCGTTATATCAGCCGCTCGCGTCGCTGGAGACAGCGATCAGCCGTTCGCGTCGCCGGACTCCGCCGACTCGGCGCCCTCGCTGGGCTCGGGACCGCGGTCGGCGATGTCCGAGCAGATCACCACGGTGACATCGGCGTCAAAGTCCTCGGAGGCCTCAGTGGCCGAGACTCCGAGCGATTCGGCGACGAGCTTCGCCTGGGAGGCGTTCTCCTCGCCCTTGTAGTAGACGGTCGAGTCACTGAGGTTCGTCGAGTAGTTGCCGACCTGGCCGAGCGTCCAGCCCTTGTCCTCGACCGCCTCGGAGAACTTCTTCGCAGCGCCGGAGACACCGGAGCCGTTGAGGACATCGACGGTGATCGAGTCGTCGGCGACGCTGACCTCGCTCTCACTGGGCGAGGGCTCGGCCGAGGCCGACTCCGAGGCCGGCGGATCGGCGATCTTCGATTCGGGGTTGCCCATCGACGAGAAGATGATGTTGATGGCGGCCACGACGAGCAGGACCGCAACCAGTGCGAGCACGATGACCAGCGAGATGGCACCGATGTTCGACGACGCGGAGGATTCCTGTCGATGGGCACCGCTGCGCCGGCCGGGCTCGATCTCGTCGAATTCGTCAGTCATGTCTACCTCGAGACGCGGGCTTGGGCGCGCTCGCTCTGCCGCGTGCTGCGGATCCGGCGAAGGCGCTTGACCAGCATCGGATCGTTGGCCAGAGCTGCAGGGTTGTCCAGAAGCGAGTTCAGTATCTGGAAGTAGCTGGTGGCCGACATATCGAAGCGCTCACGGATCGCATGGTCCTTGGCGCCGCCGTATTTCCACCACCGCCGCTCGAACTCCAGAACGGCCACCTCGAGCTCGCTCAGTTCTGAGGTGTCGTTGTTCGACGGCATAGAGGGTGTGCTCCTTCGAGAGATGACTGGACTTCTATATTATCGCCCGATCGGCGGGACAGGAATTTCCGGCGCGTCGCCGCGGCTGTGAGCTCGCTCGCGGCCGTCGCGCGTGCCGACTCCCGCAGGCGGTGGGACAGCCCCGGCGCTACGGCGCTACGACAGCACCGGCGGTGCGCGACAGCCCCGGCGGTACCGACTCCCGCCAGCGGTGCGACAGCGCAGTCGGCGCACGACAGCCGCGACAGTGCCGACACCGACCGGGCCCGAAACGGCCTCACCCCGCCGCACCGCATCTGGTCGATGACGATGGCGACGGGGTGGACGGCTGTGCACTCGCCGAGGCGGTTCGACTCGGCGACCGTGTCGGCTCAGCGGATGCGGATGTTGACCTGCTTGATCTGGGTGAAGCCTTCGAGCATTCCCTCCAGCGAGGCCTCCCGGCCGAAGCCCGAGGTCTTCATGCCGCCATAGGACTGACCGGCCAGCTGTCCGCCGCCCTGGTTGACCTGGACCCAGCCGGATTCGATGCGGTTGGCCATGGTCAGAGCCGCGTCGACGTCCTTGGTGAAGACGAAGGCCGCGAGACCGAAGTCGGAATCGTTGGCCATGTCGATGACCTCGTCGATGTCCTTCCACGGGATGACCGAGAGGACAGGGCCGAAGATCTCTTCGCGGCTGGTCTGCCAGTCGTTCCTCGCCTTCGAGAAGATCACGGGGGCGTGGTAGAAGCCCGGTTCGCCGACCTCGAGGGACTCGGAGCCGTCATAGGCGATCTCCACACCGTCCATCGACTTGCCCATCTCGATGTAGCTGGCGACCTGGTCGTACTGCTTCTGGTTGATGATGCAGCCGATGTCGGTGCCCTCGTCGCGCGGGTCGCCGACCTTCATCTTCGACACGGCGTCGACGAGCTTGGCCAGGAAGTCGTCGTAGATGTCCTCGTGGAGGAACAGCCGCGAGCCCATGGTGCACGACTGTCCCTGACGGGCGAAGCGCGTGGACAGCAGCACCTGCTCGAGCGTGTCGTCGTCGTTCGAGTCCGGGAAGATGATGTTCGGGCTCTTGCCGCCGAGCTCCATCGACGAATGCGCGAGGCGACCGCCGGCCACCTCGGCGACATGCCGCCCGACGCTGGTCGAACCGGTGAACGAGACCTTGTCGACATCGGGGTGGACGTTGAGCGCCTCACCGATGACGGAGCCCTTGCCGGTGACGACGTTGAGCACGCCGGCCGGCAGGATGTCGGCGATGACCTCGGCCATCTTGAGGATCGTCAGAGGAGCGTCCTCGGCGCACTTGAGGACGATCGTATTGCCGGCGGCGAGCGCGGCAGGGGTCTTGAAGGCCGCGATCATCAGCGGCGAGTTCCACGGCAGGATGCCCGCCACGACGCCCAGCGGGACGCGCTTGGTGTACTGCAGCTGCTTGTCTCCGGCGGGCAGTGTGTTGCCTTTGACCTCACCGGCGACTCCGCCCATGTAGCGGAACAGGTCGGCCAGGACGACCGTCTCCGGGCGGGCCTGGGTGCGAATCGCGTTTCCGGTGTCGATCGCGGTCAGCTGAGCGAGCTCCTCCGAGGCCGCGTCGAGCGCATCGGCGCAGGCGATCAGCTTCTTCTGGCGCTCCTTGAACGGCAGGGCAGCCCATTCGGGGAAGGCCTTCCGCGCGGCCTGGACGGCACGATCGGCGTCGGCTTCCTTGCCGTTGGGCACCTTGGCGATGACGACATTGCGGTCGATGGGCGTGATGACGTCGGTGACGTCGCCGTCGGCGGCATCGACCCACTCGCCGCCGATGAGCATCTTCCAGTTCTTGGCCTCGGGGAATTCCGACATTGCGGTCCTTTCGTTCAACGATGAACTCCTTCAGGCCGAGCATAACGCGTGCCGTCTGCGGGCAGAACACCGGTTCGATAGGCGATCGTGCACACCCGATCTGCGCTTCGTGCACACCCGCGTCCGATATCACCCGCGACGGGTCAGATGCACTCTAACCGCTGCGCATCACTAGACTCGCCTGCATGATGACGAGACCTCCGATGACCGAGATCATGTCCCCCGACTGGGCCCGCGCTCTGGCCGGAGCTGAAGATCAGATCCACGCGATGGGCGACTTCCTCCGCGCCGAACTCGCAGCCGGCCGCGAGTACCTGCCCGCCGGCGACTCCGTCTTCCGCGCCTTCGCCGAACCGCTTGGCGAAGTGAAGGTCCTCATCGTCGGCCAGGACCCCTATCCGACGGTCGGTCATCCCATCGGACTGTCCTTCGCCGTCGACCCCGGCGTCAGCCCGCTGCCGAGGTCGCTGGGCAATATCTTCAAAGAGCTCGAGGCCGATCTCGGCATCGCTCCGGCCGCCCACGGGGATCTGCGAGCCTGGTCGAGGCAGGGCGTGATGCTGCTCAACCGCGCGCTCACCGTCGCTCCGGGCCAGCCCGCCTCCCATCGCGGCAAGGGCTGGGAGGAGATCACGGAGAAGGCGATCGTCGCGCTGACCCAGCGGGATCAGCCCTTGGTCGCGATCCTCTGGGGTCGCGACGCCCGCAACCTCGCTCCCCTGCTGACATCGGGCACCGCCGAGGTGGCCATCATCGAATCCCCGCACCCGTCGCCGCTGTCGGCCAGCCGCGGCTTCTTCGGCTCCCGCCCGTTCTCACGCACCAACGAGCTGCTCGCACAGAAGGGCATCGCGCCCATCGACTGGGCACTGCCGGCCCAGGTCTGAATCGTCAGGGCCCAGCCCGCATCCCGGCGGCCGCCGGACCACGTCGGCCTCGACCGTGGCCGGTCGCGCCTGGCCCCGGTCGACGTCAGCCTCGGCCGTGGTCTGTCGCGGCCGGCCCCGGCCCGAGCGGCTCAGGACGGCGTCTTGCCCGCGCCCGGCTGGGACTTCGCGGCCCCGGGCTGGACGGAGTCGATGACGGTGGTCGTCGCCTCTCCGCTGCGCACCGATTCGACGGTCTCCTCCGCGGAGCTGCGGCTCTTGAGGTTCTTCAACGGCAGCGCCAGATAGCTGCCGAGCACCGCTCCGACCGCCAGGGCCGCGTTCGCGAGGATCGCGGTGAACAGTGAGGACAGTCCGACGGCGAAGGAGACGTTCTCGGATTCCGAGGCGATCTGGTAGACGGCGGTGAAGATCGACAGACCCTGCAGCAGGGTGTAGATGCCGGGGATCATGAGCACGACGGCCGGCGCACCGAGGCGCAGGGCCAGCGGCCGCGACAGGAACCCGGTGACGGTGGCCGCGAGCAGACTGGCCAGCACATTGTCGATCTGCAGCAGGGTCAGCGACATCATCGTGATGTGCGAAGCCAGCCCGACCAGCGCGGCCGGCAGGATGAAGCGCCGCCTGGCCGACATGGCCACGGCACCGGACATCGACACCACGGCGGCCGCCACCATCGACAGGATCGCCGTGACCACATGGGGGCTCGTCTTCGGCACGAGCACTTCGATATGGCTGAGCCCGATCGCCTGCCCGCACACGATGCCCAGCGCAATGCCGGAGACGATGCCGGCCAAGGTCATGAACACCCCGACCACGCGCCCGGCCGCCGTGAGCGGGAAGTTCGTCAGCGCGTCCTGAACCGCCGAGTACAGCGACTGCGTCGGCAGGAGCAGGACGATGCCGGCCGCGACGAGGTACTGCGGAGAGGCGATGATGCCGACATCGCCGGCGATGGTCGCGATCAGCGTCGCCGAGGCGGCCTGCAGTGCGGTGATGAAGAACGAGGGCAGGTGCGTGCGCCCGAGGAGCTTGCCGACCTGGAAGATGAGGATGGCCATGATGATTCCCAGCGGCACCGCGAGGGCCCCTCCCCCGAGCAGCAGGACGAGAGCCCCGACCATGAGGCCCCAGGCACCGGTGGTGAACCACTGCGGGAACGGACGACGCTGGGAGCGGATGGCGTCGAGGCGGTTGCGCGCCTCGTTGAACTCGACTCGACCGTCGACGAGGTCGGTGACGAGCTTGTGCACCGAGGCGAGCTTCGCATAGTGCGTGGACTCGCCGCGGTTGACCCGCATCACGGTCAGGAGGCGACCGTCGGAGGTCGAATAGTGCACCACGAGAGTGTTCGAGGTCAGGTCCACTTCGACGGTGTCGAGCCCGCAGGAGGTGCAGGCGGCAATGACGGAGACCTCGACATCGCTGGTGCCGGCGCCGGCGCGCATCATCATCGCCGCGATATCGGCGGCGAGGTCGAGGACCATCCTCGCCTCGTCCTCGCTCGGCTCGGTGGCCTGCACCGGTGCCTGATACGGAGTGCCCTTGAGCGCGGTGACGATGGGCACTGGCTGGGTGTTCGCCGTGGTGCCCGAGACCAGCTTCCCGACGGTGCGACGGGCGACCCTCTGCGCGATGCGCTGAGAGGCACCGCGGTGGTCGGTGCGCGGCTTCGTTCGCCCGCCCTGTCGGGTCGGCTTCGCCGCCTTCGCAGCCGCGGCCTTCGCGACGTCCTCCGGCTGCGTGCCGTCGGGGGCCTCGCGCAGTTCGGCCAAACGCTGCAGACGGGTGCGCTCGAGCATCTCGCGCAGCGCCTGGGATCCGACCTCAGGATTGCCGTTCGCCGTCGGAGCCGGGGACGAACCGCGGACCGGGCCCGGCGCCGCGGGATCCTCGACCCGCACCTCGGCGGTGGTGGCGTCTTCGAGACTCTCGTCGGTCACGGCTCGCTGATGAGTGTCGGGCCGTGTGGGTCGGCGATGTTCGCAGTCCCCGTCTCGGCATCGAATTCGTAGACCCTGCGGCCGGAGACGAAGACCTGCTCGGCACGGGCGTCGAGGTCGAGCGGATCGGTCGACCAGATGACGATATCGGCGTCACGACCGACGGCCAGGGAACCGAGACGGTCCTCGAGGCCGAAGATCGCGGCCGGGTTGATCGTCAGCGCCTCGATGGCGACGACCGCGTCGAGACCTTCCTTGACGGCCAGCGAGGCCTCGTGGATGAGGAAGTTGATCGGGATGACCGGATGGTCGGTGGTCAGCGCGATGCGCACACCGGCTCTGGCCAGGGCGGCGGCGGTGGCCAGCGTCCCGTCGCGCAGCTCGACCTTCGAACGTGAGGTCATCAGGGGCCCGAGGATGACGTCGATGCCCTTGGCGGCGATGTAGTCGGCGATCTTGTGGCCTTCGGTGCCGTGGTTGATGACCAGCCGGTAGCCGAATTCCTCGGCCAGGCGGATGGCCGTGGCGATGTCGTCGGCACGGTGGCAGTGCTGATCCCAGGCGAGCTTGCCGTCGAGGACATCGGCCAGCGTCTCCTTGACCAGGTCGCGGTCGAACGGGGTGCCCTCGGACTCTGCGTGGTCGCGCTTCGCGCGGTAGTTGCGCGCCTCGACGAAGGCGTCGCGGATGATCTTCGCGGTGCCCATCCTCGTCGAGGGGGTGGTCTTCTTCTCGCCGTAGACGCGCTTCGGGTTCTCGCCGAGCGCGGACTTCACGGACAGGTCCTCGGTTACGAGCATCTCGTCGACGATCCGACCCCAGGTCTTGACGAAGGCCGTGCGTCCGCCGATGGGATTGCCGGAACCGGGTTTGATGAGCGCCGAGGTGACTCCCCCGCGCAGCGCATCCTTGAACCCGAGATCGGTGGGGTCGATGCCGTCGAGGGCCCGCAGACCGGCCCCGTTGGGGTCGGTCATCTCGTTCGTGTCATCGCCGGACCAGCCCTCGCCGTCCTCGTGCACGCCGAGGTGGCCGTGGGCCTCGATGAAGCCGGGCAGCACCCAGCGACCGCCGGCGTCGATGACCTCGGCGTCGGCCGGGATCCGCGGGGACTCGATCGATCCGGCGACGACCTCGGCGATGCGGCCGTCCCTGACCACGAGCGTGCCCGATCCGATCGCCTCGGCCCGGTTGCCGTTCTCGTCGGCCACGGGCACGATCCGAGCGTTGGTGATCACGAGATCTGTGGGGGCGGGGACCGGAACCGAACGGTACATTGTGCTCCTAGCGAGGTGGTCGGCGACGACGTCTGGCTGCGCAGACGAGTCTACGCCACGTGCTGTTTCGACCGGATCGCCGCGCCTGCGTATAGTCTGGGTGGTCCGGGTGAAACGCCGAAGAGAGAAGGATCCCTGATGCTCGAGACCATCACCTCATACGTCGCTGTCGGAGACTCGTTCAGCGAGGGGCTGATGGATCCCGACCCGCACGGGGAGGACCGCTACCGCGGCTGGACCGACCGCTTGGCACTCATGCTCACGGAGTCCTCCGTGGGCAGCCCGGATGTGTCCTATGCCAACCTGGCGATCCGCGGTCGCCTGCTCGACCGCATCATCGACGAACAGGTCCCGCGCGCCCTCGAGATCAGACCCGATCTCGTCAGCCTGTGCGCCGGCGGCAACGACTGCCTGCGCCCGAAGGCCGATATCGATGCGCTGGCCGCGAAGTTCGAACGCGCTGTCATCGCTCTGCGCGAGGCAGGCATCGAAGTGCTCATGTGCAATGGCTTCGACACCGAGTTCAGCACGCCGATCATCCGCGCCGTGCGTCCGCGAGTCGGCGTCTACAACACCCACCTGTGGTCGATCGCCCAGCGGCACGGCTGCCACATGATCGACGTCTGGGGGCTGCGTTCGCTCTATGCCGCCGAGATGTGGGCCGACGATCGCATCCACCTCTCTCCCAAAGGCCACCATCTCGTCGCCGAACAGGCCCTGGCCACACTCGAGAGCGGCCACTCCCTGCCGGTCGAGGGCTTCGGCATCCCCGCCCGCCCGACCCGCGCGATCCGCGAGGTCATGAGTGAGGAGTCACGCTGGGCCAAGCAGTATCTGGGGCCCTGGGTCGGGCGCCGGCTGCGCGGCCAGTCCTCCGGCGACGCCCTCGACCCGAAGCTGCCCGAACTCACCCGCGTGCGCGACCTCGTCGAGAGGGCAGGCCGGACAGAGTCCCAGGGGCAGGCAGGAGAAGCCGGAGCCGCCGAGGCGACCGGAGAGGCCGCGAGCGAGACGTCCGGAGGCACGGGAGCGGCCGAGGCATGAGCACCGAGGACGAACGCATCGCCGAACTCAGCGCCGCCGGCGCCGCCCTCGCCGCGGACGCGAACGTGGTCTGCCGCGACTACGGCGGCTCCCCCGAGCAGTACGTCGAGGTCCACGGCGACCCGGCGACCGCCTCGGCGACGGTGATCTTCGTCCACGGCGGCTACTTCCGTCCCCGCACGGATCTCGCTCATGCCCGACCTCTGGCCGCGGCGCTGGCCGAGGCGGGGGTGCTCGTCGCCCTCGTCGAATACCGGCGATCCGGCGGGCAGCCGCACCCGCTCGACGATGTCACCGCGGCCATCGACTTCGTCTGCGCCGAACTGCCGGACTGGGGCGTCGGTCGGCAGGCGCGGGAGAACCTCGTCGTGTCCGGGCATTCGGCCGGCGGCTGCCTCGTGCTCGCCTGGGCCGGACATCTGCCCGAGGCAGGGCCGCGGATCCGTCTGCGACCGCTGGCGCCGGTGACCGACCTCCTGCGCGAGGTGGTAGGCGGCCTCGCCGACGGAGCGGTGCTCGACTATATGGGAGTCCGCCCCGAGGAGGATCTGGCGGCCTATCTGCGCCACGACCCGCGTTCGCGAGCGGCGCTCATCCCGGCCCGGGTCGAGGTCCGATCGATCCACGGGGACGCCGATGGCATCGTCGACGTCGGATTCTCCCGCGTCTTCCCCGCCGCCCGCACCGAGCTGCCGGGAGCGGACCACGCCGATGTCATCGATCCCGACTCTCCGTATTCTGCGCAGGTCAGGCAGCTCATCCTCGGCTGAGGCGCGAGCCGGGTTCAGATGCCTTCGGGGCTGATCCCGGGTCCGTTCTCGATGCCGGTGCGGATGTCGAAGAGTTCGGGGAAGAAGGTCAGGTCGAGCGCCTTCTGGAGGAATCCGACTCCGCTCGATCCGCCGGTGCCGCGCTTCATGCCGATGATCCGCAGCACCGTGCGCATATGACGGAAGCGCCAGAACTGGAAGTTCTCCTCGAGGTCGACGAGCTCTTCGCAGCTTTCGTATTCCTGCCAGTACTTCTGCGGGTTCTCGTAGATGATCCGGAAGGTCTCGAGAAGCTCCTCGTCGAAGGTGTGGGCGACGCTGACGTCACGTTCGAGCAGTCGGGCGGGCACCGGGAGTCCGCGCCTGGCCAAGCAGGCGAGGAACTCGTCGTAGATGCTCGGTTCGTTGAGATACTGCTCGAGTCGGGCCTGCGCCTCGGGCTCACCGTCGAAGACGGGAAGCATGCCCCGGTTCTTGTTGCCCAAGAGGAACTCCACAGCCCGGTACTGCCAGGATTGGAAGCCCGAGGCGCGGCCCAGGTGGTCGCGGAAGCCGATGTACTCGCTGGGGGTCAGCGTGGCCAGCACCGACCACTGTTCGGTCAGGGTCTTCTGGATGTGTTTGACGCGCGCGATGCGCTTGAGTGCGGTCTGGAGCTCATCCTCGGCGATGAGTCTCCGGGCGTCGAGGAGTTCGTGGATGACGAGCCGGAACCACAGCTCCGTGGTCTGATGCTGGATGATGAACAGCATCTCGTCGTGGTGTTCGGGCCTGCTGACGGGGTGCTGCGCGCCCAGGAGGCGGTCGAGATCGAGGTAGGACCCGTAGGTCATGGTTTCTTTGAGGTCCGTGTGGATCTCGTCCTCGAGATCGCGTTCGTTCTTCTCCGCAGTCGTTCTGTTCTCGGTCATGGACTCCAGCATAGGGCCATGTCGCAGGCTCGCCTGTCGCACGGACCGACTCGATCCCGGTCGCAGGCTCAGCCTCGCCGGGGTCGCCGCCTGTGCGCCTCGGGGCTCTCACGGACCTCGTCGACGAGGCGTCGCCACTCCTGCGGCATCTGCCCTTCGCCGAAGCGCACCGACCCGTATCTGCTCTCGATGAGGTAGGCGAATCGATCGGCCCCGGCGCTGCCCGCAGCACCGGGATCGTCGGCCCCGGGTGCCTCGGCGGCTCGTGCGGCGTCGGTCCAGGGCAGTTCGGCCACCTGTCTGCCGATCTCATCACGGCGACCGCTGGAGTCGATGTCGAGTTCCCACACCATGAGCATCCCGGCGATCCCGCCGGAGCGCTCGACGATCAGACGTCCGTAGCCTCCCCCGTCGCCTGCCTGCTCGGGAGTCTGTCCGGCCTCGGGCCCGTCGCTGCTCACCAGCTGCTCCCGATGTTTCCCCGGCCCGAGGCCCCGTGCGAGATCCCCACGGCCTCCCACCCGGAGATGACGGCGTCGTGGACGTCGGATCCCTCTCCGAACTGTTCGGCCGCCTCGGCGATGGTCAGCTCAGCGAACGCGGCGAAGTCGGTGCTCGCGGTGATCTCCTCGCCCGTGAGCACCCCGTACCAGACGGGTCCGAGGCTCTCCCAGGCCGGTCCGCCGACGGCCGTGGCGGCCAGGGCGAACGCACGATTGGGGATTCCGGAGTTGAGGTGGACGCCTCCGTTGTCGGATTCTGTGACGACGAAGTCGTCCATGTGACCCGGCTGCGGATCCCTGCCGAGGACGTCGTCGTCATAGGCGGTGCCGGGTTCGATCATCGAGCGCAGCGCGCGTCCGGTCACTTCGGGAGTGAAGATCCCGGCGCCGATGAGCCAGTCGGCGTCTTCGGCGTTCTGCCCGGCCGCGTGCTGCTCGGTCAGGGCCCCGAAGACATCGGCGCAGTGCTCGTTGAGCGCTCCCGGCTGGCCGGAGTACTCGAGGGCGGCGGTGTGGCTGATGACGCCGTGGGACAGTTCGTGGCCGATGATCGACACGGAGCCGGTGAACCCGGTGAACACCTCGGCATCGCCGTCGCCGAAGACCATGAGGCGACCGTCGAAGAAGGCGTTGTCGTAGTCCTTGCCGTAGTGGACGCTGGCCATGAGCGGCATGCCCTGCCCGTCGAGGGAATCGCGCGAGAAGGCGTCGGAGAACAGGGCGTAGGAGGCGCCGAGACCGTCATAGGCTTCGTTGGCCGCTGCGTCGTCCACCGGGCCCTGCCCCTCGGACCGGACGAGCTCGCCGGGCAGCACCTCGGTGTTCTGCGCATCGTGGATGAGGCGGTGCGGGCCGGCTCCGGACTGTCCGAGCACCTCCTGATGAGACGAGGGACGGGCGGATTCCCCGATCTCGGAGACGTCCTTGCCGAGATCGGCCGGCGGCGTGTAGCGCAGTCCGACCTGGCGCAGGCTCCGACTGCTCTGATCGGACATCCGACAGCTGCGGGCGGCGGATGCGGCGCGCGGGAACTTCTCGCCTCCGCGTTCGGCGAGGGCGTCGAGGAGATAGGGCGGGACGACGTGCTGCGGATCGACAGTCATGGCTCCAGCGTCTCACTTTCGAACGCGAACCGATAGGTCCGGTCTCAGCCCGCGACCACCTCGGCGTCGAATCGGGACTGCCCGTCCTTCGGCGGGCACACGACGAGGGCGATGACGATGATGATCATGAAGATCGTCGTCAGGAACGTCGGGATCGGGATGATCGGGTCGAGGAGGACGAGGACCGCGCAAACCGGGACGACGATGTTGATGACCCAGTGGGCGCTGCCGCGGATCGCCAGCAGCCAAACCCCGAGGACGAAGACGACGATCGGCACCGAGACCGTGAACGTCGCCAGCAGCGGGTCGAGGGCGCTGCGCCCCAGCTGCGAGTCGACCTCGATGCCGACCCCGGCGGACAAGGCGCCCGCGGCGGCGAAGATGAAGTAGTGGCCGTAGGCGTAGGCGAGCGTGCCGCGCATGCCCGACAGCGCCTCATGATGCGGCGGCCAGAAGTAGATCCACCACATCGCCGCGGTGACGATGAGGCTGAGCACACCGAGGGAGATGAGCGGGACGATGTCCTCGATGTCGGCGAATGCCCCGAACACCGCATTCGCCGAGGCCAGCAGGCTCTCGCCGAGGACGATGATCGTGAAGCAGCCGTAGCGGTCGGCGATGTGGTGGGCATGCAGCGGAGTCCAGCTCAGCGCCTCGGCGACGGTCGGGATCGCGACTTCGAGGACGATGAGGGCGATGAGGGCCACCATTGAGACGACCGGATCGCTGATGAACAGCCAGGCCACCCACAGCACCTGCGCGGCGGCGATTCCCCCGGCGTAGACGAACGTCGCCCTCCTGGCCGATCCCGCCCGCCGCGAGGCGCGCAGCCATTGGGTGACCATGATGATGCGCATGAGCACATAGCCGAGGATGAGGACGAGGAAGTCCCCGCGGGCGAAGACCGGTTCGATCCCGGCGGCGAGGACGAGCACTCCGCCCATCTGCACGATCGTGAGCACCCGGTAGAGCCAGTCGTCGGTGTCGAACGAGGTGGCGAACCAGGTGAAGTTCATCCACGCCCACCACACGCCGAAGAAGACGAGGAGGTACTTCATGATCCCGTCGCCGAGGTTGCCCGCCGTGACCGTGTCATGCAGGTGAGACGCGGCGATCGAGACGGCGATGACGAAGACGAGATCGAAGAAGAGCTCGAGTGAGCTCGCGGCCCGGGAGTCCTCCTCGGGATCGCGCGGGCGCATCGGTCTCAGGTGGAAGCGGGGCGTTGCGGGGAGCGCACCGACCATGGGGTCCTCCGGACGATCAGGAAATCTGCCTGGCCAGTCTAATCCGACTCGAGCGGCACCGGCAGCTCGCGCACGGCCCCGTGCAGTGCGGCTCACGCACGGCGCGGGCCCCGTGCAGTGCATGGGCCCCGTGCAGTGCGCGGAACGGCCGCGCGCGGCGGGTCGATTAGCCTTGAGGGGTGCTCAAACCCATCATGTGGCCGGTGCTCGTGCCCTCGCTGCTCTTCGCCGTCGGTTTGGGCTCCATCCTCCCGATCCTCGTCCTCGGCGCTCTGAATCTGGGGTCGAGCACCTCATTCGCCGCCGCCATCGTCGGCATCATGGGCGCGGTCTCTCTGGCGGCCACGGTTCCGGCCGGCATCCTCATCGACCGCCTCGGCGATTTCCGGGCCATGCTCGCGGCCACGATCGTCGCCGTCATCGTCCTCGGCACCGTCGTCGCGGCCTTCCTCTGGGACTCACCGGCGTCGCTCCTCGTCTACACCGTCGCCCTCATGCTCTTCGCTCCGGTCTCCGATGTCTGGAGTCTGGCTCGGCAGGCCGTGGTCGCCGAGGTGATGCCTCCGGCCCATCTCGCGAAGGCGATGACGGCGCTCGGGGGCACACAGCGGGTGGGCAACCTCGTGGGGCCGATGGTCGGGGCCGGTCTCATGCTCGTCTTCCCGCTGTGGTCGGTGTTCGTCTTCTCCGGCCTCTCCGCGGTCGCCGCCATCGTCGTCATGGCCCTGCCGGTCGCCCGCGTCCCCGACCTCGGCGGGCCCGGCGTGCGCCGCGACTCGGCGACTCACGGCCCTTCTGATCGCGCTCACGGGCGCCACCGCGAACCGCTCGACGTGCGGTGGAGGGCTGTGATCCTCGTCGGGGTCTCCATCATCGCTCTGGCGGCCGCGCGCGCCGCTCAGCCCGTGGTCATCCAGCTGTGGGGCGTCGAGATCGGGCTGCACAAGTCCTCGATCTCACTGATCATCGCCCTCGGCGCCGCTCTCGAGCTCATCGTCATGTTCGTGGGCGCCTATATCAAGGACCGCCTCGGACGGGTCGCGACCCTCGCCGCGTGCCTGACGATCTTCGGCGCCGGGTTCGTCATCATGGTCGCGCTGCCGGATCTGCGGGGAATGGTCATCGCCGCGGTCGTCATGGCCTGCGGCAACGGTCTCGGTGCGGGGGTGAACATGACCATCGGCGCCGATCTGTCGCCGGCGGTCGGGCGGCCGCGGTTCCTCGGCATCTGGGCGATCTTCAACAACGGCGGCAAACTCGGCGGCCCGACCCTGCTGTCGCTGATCATCACGCTGTCGACCCTGCGCTTCGGAGTGCTCTTCCCCGGACTGTTCGCCATCGCCGGCGCCGCCTGGGTGCTCGTCTGGGCCCGCCGGATCGGCCTGCCGGGCCGTCGCGGTCGCGCCTGAGAGTCGGCCGCACCTGCACAGCGCGCCGGTTCGCCCAGAGGTTCTGGTTCGAAGGCGCCCCGAGACGCGGCGCTGATCCCGCGGACCGATGAAGCATTAGGCTGGGGGCGAGCGGTTCGACGCTGTTCGGGACACCGACCGATCGGGAGGGGCATCGATGGAAGCCTTGGACTTCGGCTGGTACGCGCTGCTGAGCGCGGCCTCGCTCGTCTTCCTCTTCCTCCAGTCCTGGCTGGCCGCCACCGTCGTCCGACGCGTGGTCGGAGTGCCCACGGGCTGGCCGCGGACGATCGTCGTCGGCCTCGTCATGAGCGCGGGGATGGCAGTCGCCGTCCAGTACCTCTACCGGGCCGGAACCGGCCAGAACCACGGCGGCCTCGAACTCACGCCCGGTGTGGCGGCTCTGTTCGTGCTGCTGGCCATGGGCTGGATCTTCGCCCTCGGCGTCGGGGCGCTGGTGATGGTCGAAGCCGCATTCCCGACCGGAAGCCTGCCGAGCCCGCAGTCGGTGTTCTTCGGCTGGAAGTCCCGTCGCCGCCGTGCCCGCCGCTACGCCCAAGTGCTGTCCATCGCGACCCGCCACGGGCTGGGCTCCCAGCTGCGCGGATTCGGCGGTGACTCGCCGGGGCGTGCGGTCAAGACCGCCCGAGCGCTCAAGGAGTCCCTCGCCGAGGCAGGGGTGGCCTTCGTCAAGCTCGGGCAGATGCTCTCGACCCGCCGCGACATCCTCCCGCCCGTGTTCGTCCGTGAGCTCGAGACCCTGCAGACGCAGGTCACCCCCGAACCCTGGTCGGTCATCGAACCGGCCGTCGAGGACCGGCTCGGGCGACCGATCGCCGAGGTGTTCGCGCATATCGATCCGCAGCCCCTGGCGGCCGCCTCGGTGGCACAGGTCCACGAGGCCACCCTGCTCGACGGCACCGAAGTCATCGTCAAGGTGCAGCGGCCCAAGGCACTGCACCAGGTGACGCAGGACCTCGACATCATCCTGCGCCTGGCCGCCTGGCTGAACACGACGACGGTGTGGGGCAAGAACCTGGGTGTGAACGCGCTGGCCAAGGGCTTCGCGGACTCGCTCGAGGAGGAGCTCGACTACCGGATCGAACTCGATAATATGACCAGCATCGAGAACTCGCTGAGGCGTTCGGGCAGATTCGATGTCACCGTTCCCCACGGTTATCGCGAACTCAGCGGAGAGCGCCTCCTCGTCATGGACAAGCTGCCCGGTCGACCGGTCTCACAGGCGGGGGCGCTGCTCGACGGACTCAGTGCGACGGAACGCACCCGTCTGGCCACCACGCTGCTCGGGGCCACCCTCGAGCAGATCATCGGCGAGGGCACCTTCCATGCCGATCTGCATGCCGGCAACATCTTCATCACACCCGAGGGTTCGCTCGGCCTGCTCGACTTCGGCGCGGTCGGCCGTCTCGATCCGGGTACGCAGACGTCTCTGGGTCTGATGCTCTACTCGATCGACCAGAACGACAGCGCCGGGGCGACCGATGCCCTCATCGAACTCCTCGGCAGACCGGACGGACTCGATGACCGGGAGGTCGAGCGTGCCGTGGGCGCCCTCCTGCTGCGCTACGGCGGAGGGGTCCGCTCCGGGCAGGGGCAGAAGCTCTTCGACGATCTCTTCACCCTGGTGCTCGCTTACCGCTTCTCCGTTCCGGCACCGATCAGTGCCGCATTCCGGGCCATGGCCTCCGTCGAGGGGGCTCTGCTGACCATCGACCCCGGCTTCGACGTCGTGGCCGCGTCGCGGCAGGAGGGCAACCGCCTCGTGCGCTCGAAGCTCAAGGGCACGAAGTTCACCGAGGAGCTGCAGCGTCGGGCACTGCAGCTGCTGCCGATGATCGACCGGATGCCGAGGCGGATCAACAAGATCACCGAAGACCTCGAGCACGGTCGGTTCTCGATGA
Organism: Brevibacterium renqingii; assembly: GCF_017808105.1. GTDB lineage: Bacteria > Actinomycetota > Actinomycetes > Actinomycetales > Brevibacteriaceae > Brevibacterium > Brevibacterium renqingii. Next base: position 227,160 of record NZ_JADBHF010000002.1, read on the forward strand.
ATATGCGGGTGCTCGAGAACCCCTCCGATCGCCGTTTCCTCACCAGCCTGTTCCAGCAGCTCATCGTCGCGGTCCTCGCCGGGGCCGCCGTGGTCGGGGCGATCATGCTCATCACCAGCGCAGAGGGGCCGATGCTGACGAAGGACATCCGCCTGTACTCGTTCTTCGGCTTCTTCCTGCTCTTCGGCGGCTTCGTGCTGAGCATGCGCTCGCTCATGCTCGTATTCAGACGCGGCGTCGACGGTTAGGGGCTGCTTCGCCTCAGGAGTTTCGACAGCTCGGTCCACGACAGACAGCTCCGTTCGGAAGCCGAGCTCCCCGTCGCAGGCCGAGCTCTCGACGGTTCGGGAGGAGTGGAGCCCCCTGTCAGACTCGAACTGACGACCTTCGCTTTACAAGAGCGGTGCTCTACCAACTGAGCTAAGGAGGCGCGGTGCAGACCGAGCGTCTGCGCCTACACGATAGTAGTCCATGGGCCGGTCCCGCCACAAAACCTCAGGGGAAGGGGTGCCGGCACGAGAGCAGGCCTGCCCGCCAGGCGGAGCACTCACTCGCCCCACGCGCGACGAAGGCCGGCCCCACGCACGGCGAAGGCCGAGCACTCACTCGCCCCACGCGCGGCGAAGGCCGGGCCCCACCTCGGCGGGGACCGGCCTTCTCATCCGACTGGCTGAGGGCCCTGCGGATCAGCCCTTGAACTCTCCGGTGGCCTTGAGGATCTCGGTGGCCAGGGCCTGCGGGTCGCTGGTGTTCTCGGTGTGCTTGCCGTTGATGAGCACCCACGGTGTCGCCTCGACTCCGTCGTCCAGAGCGGTCTGGCTCGACTGCTCGACGAACTTCTTGAACGTCTGCTCGGTCACGCAGGACTTCACGGTCTGCTCGGGATCGGCGTTGAGCTTCTTCGAGGTGTCGACGCCGGCGTCCTCGGCGACCTTGAGCAGCTCGGCGTCGGTCCGGCCGTTGCCGCCCTCTTCGGGCTGCTGGGCGAACAGAGCATCGAACAGGTCCACGGCGACCTCGGGCTGGTTGTCGATGACACAGGCGGCGAGGTTGGCCGAACGGGTCGAGTACTCGTTGCCGCTGGACATGCGGTCGAGGATCGAGACGGGCTTGTAGTTGACGACGATCGATCCTTCGTCGGCAAGCTTCTTCAGCATCGAGGAATTGCCCTCTTCGAAGGCCTTGCACCCGGGACACTGGAAGTCGATGTAGACGGTGACCGTAGCCGCGTCCTTCTTCACCCCGGCCTCGCTCGGCGCGGGCAGATCCGATTCCTCGCCCTCGGGCATCTTCTTCGGCTGCACGAGAGTGTCGTCCTTGGCCACGGTGATGCCGTCGGCGACATAGTTCTCAGGGCTCACGGCGGGCTTGTTCTGCTGGAAGATGAGCACGCCGACCACACCGAGGACCGCGACGATGACGATGGCGATGCCGACGTACAGGATGGTCTTGGCGGTCTTCTCCTTCTTCGCCTGATTCGCCGCGATCTGGCGGGCGTTCTCACGCGCTCTGTTCCGCTTGTCGTCTCCGGAGCTGTTCTTCGCCATTGTTCCTCACGTTGGATCGTCTGACATCGGTGCGGCCTGGGGCCCGAACGGTGCGGGACCGCTGCCGCGACCCGACGGCACCACTGTACCGAAACCGCTCTCGAGCCGATTCCCAGAGATGCTCAAGGTTCGGCTAGACGGGGCCGGGGAGGTAGTCGAAGGGGCTGACCGGCAGCGGCCACCAGGACATGTCCGCCCCCGATTGGACGACCATGATGCCGAGGACGATGAGCAGAGCGATCACCGCCAGGGCGATGAGCCGCCCCAGCTGATTGCGCGTGGCCCCCGAGACGAGCAGCCGTGAACCATAGCGCAGGCTCGACGCGCCCGGGCCGACCCACAGCACCAGTGCACCGGCGGCGCCGGCCGCCCACACCGACCACTGCTCGGACGCCCCGCTGGGCACGATTCCGGCGATGTCGAGGCGGGTGAGCACGAGCGTGGCGACGGCCGCGATCGCGGGCAGGATGAGCGAGGCGATCGAGGTCAGCACCGAGGCCAGAACGGCCCCCGGCGCCGAGGCGAGCGCGCGGCCGAATCCGCCCGTTTCCATTCCGCGATCGAACCGGTACCGCTGGACCTTCCGGTCCACGCGCGTGCCGGTGCGAGCGAGGATCGACCAGAGCAGAGCGACGAGGCAGATGACGAGGGGGCTCAGCGGCATGACGGCCACAGCCAGCACGATGAGGCCGAAGACGACCCAGCCGCCGCTGCGCACTCGCCTGTAGGTCATCGGCGCCCAGGGATAGCCGGGCTGCCCGGCCGGGTGGCCGGGCTGTCCGCCCGGCTGCATCGGCTGGCTGCCCGGCTGCACGACCTGACCGCCGGGACCGCCCTGCCAGGGGCCCTGTTCGCCGGGCTGCATGGCTCGGCCGTTCTGGCCGGGGTATCCCTGTCCGGGCTGGACGAAGCCCGATCGGCCGAGATCGGCCCCGGCCAGAGGTGAGCCCGGGCCGGCTTGGATGCTGCCGTGGGGGCTTCCGACCGGCGGCGCGCTCCCCTGCTGAGGCGGCTGCCAGCTCGTCTGCCCGGGACCCCCTTGACTTCCCTGCCCGTGGCCCGGACCGCTGTGGTTGACCGGGCGACTGGCACCCGGGTAGTTCGGCTGGCCGCGCATGCTCGGATCCGCCTGCGGGTGGCCGGGTCCCGGATGCCCGCCGTGCGCAGCGCGCTGACCGGCCGCGGCTCCGTATCCTGCGGCGGCCCCGGCCGCGCCTCCCAACGCCGCCCCGCCGAGCGCCGCAGCGCCGGGCCCGTCGTCGACGGCGGGCATGACCGCAGTCCCGCTCGGGGAACGGTGCGTCCCTCCCCCGCTCGGGCCCGAACCGAGCTGCGGCATCCGTCCGGACTCGATGTCGACGAGAGCGTCGAGGATCATCTGCCCGGACGGGCGGCGCTCCGGCTTCGGGTCGAGGCAGGCGCCGATGAGGGGCACGAAGTGCCTCGGCACCCCGTCGAGGTCGAACTTGCCCATCGCGACCCGTCCGAGCACCGCCTCCAGCGGTCCCGTGCCGTACGGGTTGCGGCCGGTGGCGGCGAAGGCCATGGTCGCCGCCCACCCCCACCAGTCGGTCTTCTCGCTCGAGTTCTTGCCGTCGGCGATCTCCGGGGACAGGTATCCGGGGGTGCCCATGACGAGACCGGTCGCGGTCACCCGCACCTCGTCGGCGACCTGGGCGATGCCGAAGTCGATGACCATGGGTTCGCCGTCCATGATCATCACATTCGCGGGTTTGAGGTCCCGATGGATGACGCCGGCCTCGTGGACGGCGTTGAGGGCGTCGAGGAGGGCATGGCCGAAGTGGACGAGTTCGTCCTCGGCGAAGGGACCGTTGTCGCGGACGTCGTCGGACAGGGTCTGACCGTCGACGAACTCTGTGATGATGAAGGGCTGCGCCGAATCGAGTTCCGCGTCGAGCACCTCGGCGATGCGGGGATGGCGGATCCTCCGCAGTGTTCTGACTTCCCTGGCCAGACGCTTGCGCGCGGTTTCGTCATTGGCGATGTGGGGGTGGAGGACCTTGACCGCGACGGGATTGTTCCCGCCGTCGACACCGAGGTAGACGACGCCCATGCCGCCCGAGCCGAGCTCCTCGATGAGGCGGTATCCGCCGAGATCCTGATCCATCACCTGGCCAAGCCTAGTCGAGCGAGTACAGTTCATTCCAAGGACCGACACAGGAGGAGGCGCAGATGAGCACCGTCAACTCTGCCGAGCCCGGCACTGAAACCCACTTCGGCGACAGCGATTTCGTCGTCGTGGCCAACCGTCTTCCCGTGGACCGTGATCCCGACGGAGAGAACGGCGGATGGCGGACCTCACCTGGGGGTTTGGTCACCGCGGTGGCTCCTGTGATGAAGGCCCAGGAGGGCGCGTGGATCGGATGGACCGGGGTTCCCGATGAGGACTTCGCCCCCTTCAGCATCGACGGCATGCACCTGACTCCCGTGACGCTGACGAGTGAGGATGTCCGCAGGTACTACGAAGGTTTCTCCAACGCCACGCTGTGGCCGCTCTACCACGATGTCATCGTCCCGCCCGAGTACCACCGCACATGGTGGGACGCGTATGTGCGGGTCAACGAGCGCTTCGCGGCGAAGGTCGCCGAGACGGCCGCGGAGTCCGCAACGGTGTGGATCCACGATTATCAGCTCCAGCTGGTCCCGCTCATGGTGCGCCGACTGCGCCCCGATGTGGCGATCGGCTTCTTCAACCACATCCCATTCCCGCCCTATGAGCTCTTCGCCCAGCTGCCGTGGCGCGACGAGATCCTCCGCGGACTCCTCGGCGCTGACCTCGTCGGCTTCCAGCGTTCGGCGGATGCGGCGAACTTCCGCCGCGCGGTCCGAGGTCGGCTGGGCTTCACCACGAAGGGATCGACCGTCACCGTCCCGGAGGGCGAATCGCTGTCGGCGCACGTCGTGCGCGCCGAGGCGTTCCCGATCTCCATCGACACCCCCTACCTCGAGGAGCTCGCCGAGGATCCCGACATCGTCGAGCGGGCGCGGCAGATCCGGGAGGATGTCGGCAATCCGAAGGTCGTCATGCTCGGCGTCGACCGCATGGACTACACGAAGGGCATCCGGCACCGGCTCAAGGCCTACGGCGAGCTGCTCGCCGAGGGCCGCCTGAATGTCGAGGACGTCGTGCTCATCCAGATCGCCACCCCGTCGCGGGAGCGCCTTGAGCAGTACAAGATCATCCGTCATGACGTCGAGCTCGCCGTCGGACGGATCAACGGTGAGCAGGTCGACGTGGGCTCGATCCCCGTGCGCTACCTCCACCACTCGTACCCGCGGGACGAGATGACGGCGTTCTTCCTCGCCGCCGATGTCATGCTCGTCACCGCTCTGCGCGACGGGATGAACCTCGTGGCCAAGGAGTATGTGGCCTGCCGGAAGAACGACGACGGAGCCCTCGTGCTCTCCGAGTTCACCGGCGCCGCCGAACAGCTCAAGGGCGCGGTGATGATCAATCCGCACGACATCGGCAACCTCAAGGCCGGCATCCTCGAGGCCGTCGAGATGGATGAGAGGACGCGGACGAGGCGGATGCGGCAGATGCGCAAGAAGGTCACCACGGACACCGTGAGCCAGTGGTCGAAGAACTTCCTCGCCGAGCTCACCCACATCAAGCGCAATCCCGAGGACATCGTCCCCGACCGGCCGGTGACGCAGAAGAGCCGGACCGCTCTGGCGCCGGATGCTCCGGCCGAACCATCCGATCGCGCCCACCAGCCCGAAGAGGCCGGTTGGGCCGCCGATATCTCCACCTCCCGCTAGGAGCCGAAGAGTGACGAGACGACCGGCCGCGCTCACCCCTGCCCTGTCCACCCCCGCCGAGGTGGATCTGCGTGAGCTCATCACTGCCGATTCCCTGCTCATCGCCCTCGACTTCGACGGCGTGCTCGCACCCCTGCAGGATGATCCGGAGACCTCGCGGATGGTCCCGGAATCGGCGGCGGCGATCACCGCGCTGGCAGAGCTGCCGCACACCCGGGTCGCCCTGGTGTCCGGACGTGACATCGCGACCCTGCGACGCCTCACCGCGGTCGGCGATGCCGTGTGGCTGATCGGCTCCCACGGCGCCGAGGCGGAGCTCGGTCGGGGCGCCGCGGCGTCCCGTTCGCCTGACCTCTCGGCGCGCGAGGAGGAGATGCTCGCGGCCATCGACGCCCACATCCTGGCCTTCGAACACACGCTGGCCGGCGAGAGCGCGGCCACCGGTTTCCGCGTCGAGGCCAAACCCTATTCGCGCACCGTCCACACCCGCGGATTCGACCCGGTGCTCGCCGATGCGCTGCACGAACATGCCATCGCGGTGGCCCAGGAGTATCCGGACATCCGCATCATCGAAGGCCACGACATCACCGAGCTCGCGGTCAAACAGGCGACGAAGGGCGACGGCGTGCGGCTGCTGTTCCGGGCCGAGGAGCCGACTGCGATGGCCTATCTCGGCGACGATGTCACCGACGAGGACGCATTCACAGCCCTCAAGGAGCTCTCGGCGGACTCCGCTGTCACCGACCCCTCGCCCACGACCGCGCGGACAGTCGCCGCCGGTCTGACCGTCAAGGTCGGACGCGCTCCCACGGGCGCGGCATGGCGGATCGCCGACCCCGGGGCCGTCGCCCTCCTCCTCGCACGCCTCGCGACCTCCCGCGCCGAGCACCTCGGCGCACCGCTTCCCTGATCGCGCCCCGTCCTGTTCTCAGCGGGCGCTGCGCCGGTGCTCGTCCTCAGCGTCGCTGCGGCGGGACCGCACTGGCACGGAGGACGAGATCCGGATCGACCGTGTAGTCCACGTGCACCCGCTGCCGACCGGCGGCGATCATGGCCCGGATCTCATCAATCGCCGACTGCGCCACCATCGCCCAGTCGTAGACGACCTGTGACAGCGGCGGCTCGACGACATCGGCGTCCGGCACGTCGCCGACCGTGAGCAGCGACAGGTCCCGGGGCACATCGAGCCGCAGCCGTTGGGCGGCCTCGAGCAGGCCGAAGGACAGCGAGGGCGCGCAGGCGATGACGGCCGTGCAGCGCAGGTCGATGAGCTCCTCGGCGGCGGCGACACCGGCCATCGTGCCCCCGGCCGCCTCGACGACGGGAGCCTGGTCGCGGGTCGCCGGGATGTGGAGGATGCCGGCCATCGACCTGCGGAATCCGGCGATGCGCGCCGGTGCCGCCGAATCGCGCAGCACCGCGAGACCGATGCGACGGTGCCCGAGATGGACTAGGTGGGCGACGGCGGTGTCGATGCCGCCGGTGGCATCGAGGTAGATGCGCGAGATCCCGTCGTCGTGGCGGGCGTTGGAGATGCGGATGAGCGGCAGCCCGCGCTCGGCGAGGATGCCGGCGAGCGCTCCGGCGGCACCGCCGCCGACGACGACGGCGCCGGAGACCGTCGGGCCGCCGTGTTCGTCGCCGAGGATCGTCTCGGCCAGAGCCTCATTGCGTTCGGCGACGGCTTCGATGTGGACGACGGCGATGCGCAGACCGAACATCCGGTTCGTCAGGATCTCCGCCAACCGGGAGTACGGATCGACATTGCCTGCGGACACGGCGGGCTTGATGAGAGCGATCATCGGGGCTTCGGCGCCCGGTTCTGCCCGCTGCCCGGTCCCGCGCGTCTCGGGGCTGTGGCCGGCAGCGCCGAGGATGGCCAGGGCCTGCCTCACCTTCGCCAAGGAAGCCGGCGAGACCGATTCGGGATCGCGCAGCGCCCTCGAGGCGGTGGCCTTCGACACCCCGGCCGTGCCGGCGATCTCGGCGAGGCGGACGTGCCGATGCTCCGGCGGCTGCCCGCCCGAGGTCGGTCCGCTCGTCTCCTGCTCGTTCACTGGCGGGCCGCCGTCGTCGAGGTGCGGGCGATGAGTCGCGGGCGGAACACCGGCGGCACCGTCGGCAGCCCTGTCGACGAGATGCGCAGAGTGTTGAGGGTGGCCGCGACCAGCGCGTTCGACAGGCCTTCGAGGTCGAGGCCGAGGACGGTGGCGGGCGGGCCGGTGAACTTCATGGTCGGCGAATCGCCGAAGCCGACGATCGACATGTCCCGCGGCACCTGCAGATGCCGATTGCGCAGCCCGTGCAGGGCCCCGTGCAGCTGCAGCGCGGACTGCACGATCACCGCCGTGCAGGTCGCGTCCTTGAGTTCGAGCACGGCACGCGATCCGCCCGAGAACGACTTCGGCACCCGCGCGATCCAGTCCTCGAGAGTGAGCCCGAGATTGCGCGCCGGATGCTCGGCGAGGAAGCGGCGGATCAGCTGCACAGCCAATTCTCCGCTGTCGTTGCAGATCAGACCGATCCGTCGGTGGCCGATCGCGCGCAGGTGCTCGAAGGCCGTAGTCATCCCGCCGCCGAGATCGAGACGGGCGGCGATGATATCCGCGCCGGCCGGTCCGGCCGCCGGCCCTCCCGGCTCCCCCGCCGGCGCTGCGCCCGTCGCCGTTCCCCGCGCCGCGGTTCCGTCCGTCTGCGCTCCCCCGGTCACCTGTCGGCCGAGTTCGTCGGAGGTCGTGGCGGACTGCTCGTCGACGCGGATGCACGGGATGTCGGTGTGCAGGCTCGTCAGCGTCGGTGTCACGAGGGCGACCGCGCCGGCATCGATCGCGATCCGCAGCGGCTCGGGATCGGTTTCGACGAGCGGCCGCGTGACGAGCAGATCGTGGTCCTGCAGAGCCTTGGCCACACGGGTGCAGACCTGGACCTGCCAGTGTTCGGGATTGCCGGGGGCGCCGACGGCCACGAGCCGCCTCGGCGCGTCATGGAGCAGCGTCGACCGCGAATAGCCGAGCTCGTGCATCGCCTCGAGGACCTTCGCCCGGGTCGCCTCGGCGACCGCGCCGCGGCGGCCGAGGACACGTGAGACCGTGGCCAGGGACACCCCCGCCCGGGCGGCGACCTCGTCCAGCGTGACCTTCATGTGCGTCAGTCTACTTTCGGCAGGTGTGTGCATCAGCGCACCGGCATCGTGCTGAGAATCACTCTACGCTTTGTCGAATAGAATGAGCGCCCGACCGGCCCACCCTTTAGTATGAGAGGGACTGAGCATCCCCGCCAGGTCACCGACGACCAGCTGCTCACCGAGTTACTTAGAGGAGGACACATGTCAACGGTGTCGTTGAATGGCCTCAGTCATATTTACGAGAACACGACATCCGAATCCGTGCATCCGTTCAATCTCTTCGTCGACACCGGAGAGTTCCTCGTCCTCTACGGCCCGTCCGGTTCGGGCAAGTCGACGATCCTGAGGATGCTCCACGGCCTCGAGACCCCGAAGACCGGCACGATCCTCATCGACGGCGTCGACATCACCCACACCGCCGTCAACGACCGCGATGTGACGCTGGCGCTCGAGAGCTACGCCCTCTACCCGCACATGAGCGTGCGCGACAACCTCGGTTTCGCGCTCCGCGTCGACGGTCTCCCGGCCGAGGAGATCAGGGAGCGGGTCGAGACCGTGATGGACAAGATCGGGCTGACGGAGATCCTCGATTCGGTTCCCGGCGACCTCACGCGGCTGCAGCGGCAGACCGTGGCGCTGGCCCGGGCCGTCGTCCGCAAGCCGAAGGTGCTCATCATGGATGAGCCCGTGGTCAACCTCGTCTCCGAACAGCAGGCCGAGACCCTGTCGCTGATCAAGGACCTGCAGCAGGAGTTCGAGCTGACCACCATCTACGCCACGTCCGATCTCGAGGACGCGAAGGTCCTCGGCGACCGGATCGCGCTCCTCGACCGCGGTCGGCTCATCGGAGTGGAGACACCGGAACTCGCCGAGGCGCTCGTGGCCTCGGTGCCCGACACGGACTCCTGAGCCGTGTCCGGCACCCCGTCACAGCCGACCGACCCGGCGGAGATCCGACCGTCGACGGTCGCTCCGGCCCGCCCCTCGGGACCCGGAGCCCCGGGGCCCGAGATCCACGCCATCCACCATGCCGATCGCGCCGCACTGGCCGAGCTGCCCTGGCACCTGCCGCTGGACGAGTGGCCGGAGACGCTGCTCGGCGGACTGCCCCGCGGCATCTCCCGCCACGTCGTGCGCTATGTGGAGATCGGCGACGAGGTGCTCGCGATCAAGGAGACCGACGACCGGCAGGCGCTGCGCGAATTCGACATCCTCGGCGCGCTCGGCAACCTCGACGTCCCCCTCGTCGAACCGCGGGCCTACGTCAACGGTCGCAGAACCGCGTCCGGGGAGAAGCTCAACGGCGCGCTCATCACGGCCTACCTCGAGTTCTCCCTGCCCTATCGGGCGCTCTTCTCCCGAGACTTGGCCACCGACACCGGCGGCCGCCTCGTCGACGCCTTGGCCGTGCTGCTGGCCCGCCTCCACCTCGTCGGGTTCTACTGGGGCGACGTCTCACTGTCGAACACGCTCTTCCGCCGCGATGCCGACGCCTACGCCGCCTATGTCGTCGACGCGGAGACCGGAGAGCTGCACGAGCAGCTCTCCGACGGCCAGCGGAACATGGATCTGCGGATCGCGCGGATGAACATCGCCGGCGACTTCCTCGACCTGCAGGCGGCGGGCCTCATCGCCGCCGAAACCGACCCCTTGGCGGCCGGTGAGCGCCTCTGCGAGTCCTACAACGCCCTGTGGGCGGAGCTGACCCGGGTCGAGGAATTCAGCGTCAACGAGCGGTGGCGCATCGACGAGCGCATCCGCCGCCTCAATGACCTCGGCTTCGATCTCGGTGAGCTCACCGTGACGACCGACATCGACGGGATCAGCCTCCTCGTCGAACCGAAGGTCGTCGAACCCAACCACCACTCCAGGCGCCTGCTGCGCCTGACCGGCATCGGGGCGAACGAGAACCAGGCGCGGGCGATGCTCAACGACCTCGACTCCTTCCGCTCGGCCCCGGAGATCGCCGAGGTGGACGAACTCGACGAGTCCCAGGCCGCCCGACGGTGGCTCGAAGAGGTCTACAAACCGCTCATCCAGGCGATTCCGGAGAACCTCACCCGCAAGCTCGAGCCCGGGCAGATCTTCTACGAATTCGCCGAGCATCGGCGCACGATGGCCCGGGCCCGGCAGCGCGACATCCCGACCATGGAGGCCATCGCCTACTTCATCGTCGACTACCTCGCGAACCTGCCCGACGAGATCCGATACGTCGACAGCGAGCAGTTCTGAGCCTCGGCCGAGAGCTCGCCCGGCGGCGGCGATCCCAGCACGCCCGCAGCAGCGATCCGAGCAAGTCCGGGGACGATGACCGCCGACGTTCCACAAGGTGAAACGGCCGCGTCGGAGCCGCCTTCGCGGGCATACCTTTGAACTCGACGGAGGCGACGACGGCGTCCCTCCACACCGATTCCCCATGGAAGGACCCCCGATGACGGACGCACCGCACAGCCTGGCCCACCAGGACTCCGCCGAAGAGAGGCAGACCCAGGACAGTTCCGCCCATGAGAGCCCGGCCTCGCCGGAACAGATGCCGACGAACGAGCACAATCCGTCGATCCCCGGCCTGTTCGACCTCAGCGGACGCACCGCCGTCGTCGTCGGCGCCGGGTCCGGACTGGGCCAGGCCAGCGCGATCGGACTCGCCGATGCCGGAGCGCATGTCATCGCCGCCGACCTCAATCCCGCAGGCGCCGAGGCGACCGCGGACCTCATCGCCGCCCGCGGCGCCGGATCGGCCGAGCCCGCCGCGGTCGACATCACGGACACTGCCTCCGTCGACGCCCTCGTCGCCGCCTGGGCCGAGGCCGAGGCCCTCGTCGTCACGCCCGGGGCGAATGTGCGCAAACGTCTGGTCTCGACGAGCGATGAGGAGTTCGACCGAGTCATCGACATCAACCTCAAGGGCACCTACCGGCTGATGCGCGGGTTCGGTCGCGAGATGGGCAGACGCGGCCGCGGGTCGATCGTCACCTACGCCTCGTTCCGGGCCCTGGCGATCGAACCGGGGCAGGGCCTCTACGCCGCGGCCAAGGCCGGTGTCATACAGCTGACGAAGACCCTGGCCAGCGAGCTCGGCGACCGGGGTGTGCGGGTCAACGCGATCCTGCCCGGCCCCTTCGACACCCCGCTGACCCAGCAGATCAAGGCCGACAGCACATGGTGGGACGCCTATGCGGACAAGACCGCCCTGGGCCGGTGGGGCCGCCTGCACGAGATCGCAGGCCCCGTCCTGTTCCTCGCCTCGGACGCCTCGAGCTATGTCACCGGGCATTCGCAGCTCGTCGACGGCGGCTGGATGGCCCACGACGGACGGTTCACTCCCGACGTCTGAGGGCCCGGACATGTGAGATCGGCGACGCTGCAGACCGCTTCGGCCTGTGAATTCGCAGCTCTCGCGCGAGAAGATATTCATGCTTATGCAAGAATATTCATATGACCGCTTCGCACACTCCTTCCAGCCCATCGGCAACCGCCTCCACAGGAGTGCTCCGACAGCTGGGCCGGCGGAAATCGATCAGCGCCATGGCCGCGGACTCGCAGGCCGGGGAATCGAGCGGTCTGCGCAGGACCTTCGGCGTCTTCCAGCTGACGATGATCAGCGTCGGCGCCACCTTGGGCACGGGCATCCTCGTCATCCTCGGCGAGGCCGTGCCCATCGCCGGCCCCGCGGTGTGGCTGGCGTTCGTCCTCGCCGGTGTCACCGCACTGCTCTCAGCGGTCAGCTATGCCGAGATGGCCGGGATGGTGCCGGTCTCCGGTTCGAGCTATTCGTACTCCTATGCAACCCTCGGCGAAGGGGTGGCATGGGTCTGCGGCTGGTGCCTCGTGCTCGAGTACGCGGTCTCGGTGGCTGCGGTGGCCGTCGGGGCCGCCGACTACGTCAATGAGACCCTGCGCGTCTTCGGCCTCGAACTGCCTGCGTCCCTGACCACCGGGCCGGGGCTGGCGGAGAACCCCGAGGGGATCATCAACCTCTCCGCGCTCGTCGTCGTGGCTCTGGCCACCGTGCTGCTCATGCGCGGAGCCAGGGAATCCGGGGTGGTCAACACGATCCTCGTGTTCGTCAAGCTCGGCATCCTCGTCTTCTTCGCCGTCGTCGCCTTCACCGCGTTCAAGGCCGGCAACTTCGCTCCGATGCTGCCGATGGGGGCGGCCGGAGTCACCGCGGCCGCCTCGAGCGTGTTCTTCTCCTACATCGGCTTCGATGCCGCCTCGACAGCCGGAGAGGAGGCGAAGAACCCGCGCCGCGACCTGCCGCGAGCGATCATCTTCTCGATGCTGATCGTGACCTCGATGTACGTGCTCGTGGCCGTGACCGCGATCGGCGCCCGGCAGTGGCAGTGGTTCGAGACCGCGCACGCTCCTCTGGTCCAGATCGTCGAGGAGATCACCGGATCGGACCTCGCCGTCCTCCTCTTCGCCGTGGCCGCCGTGCTCGCGATCTTCTCCGTGGTCATCACCGTGCTCTACGGACAGTCGCGCATCCTGCTGACGATGGCCCGCGACGGAATGGTGCCGAAGGTCTTCGGACTCGTGTCCCGACGCACCGGCACTCCCCTGGCAGGCACGCTCATCGTCGGCGGACTGGTGGCGATCACCGCGGCGTTCATCCCGCTGGGCGAACTCGCCGACGCCACGAGCATCGGCACGCTCTTCGCCTTCTTCCTCGTCAACCTCGCCGTCATCTACCTGCGCCTCAAGCGCCCCGACCTCGAACGGTCCTTCAAGGTGCCCTTCGGTCCCGTCGTCCCGGCCCTCGGAGCACTGGCTTGCGCGGCCCTCATGATCAACCTCGGCGGCCGGACCTGGATCGTCTTCGGCGTGTGGATGGCGGTCGGGGCTCTCGTCTACTTCACCTACAGCCGCCGCCACTCGGTCGTCGGCCGCCTCAGCGAGGCCGACTACCGCACCGCCGTCGACGCCTGAGCGCCGCGGACCGTCCGACCTCCCTGACTCGTTCGACCTCGCTCAGACACACGGCGGCCCTGGCATCTCACGTGAGGTGCCAGGGCCGCCGTCAGACACTTCAGGGGCCAGGGCCGCCGTCGGGCGGTACGGGAATCAGGGGCGGCGGGCGCGAGCGACCTCGTAGAGGGACACGGCCGCAGCGATGCCCGCGTTGAGCGACTCGGTGGTCGCCGCGATCGGGATCGACACGATCTGATCGCACTTCTCGGAGATCAGACGCGAGAGCCCCTTGCCCTCGGAGCCGACGACGATGCACAGCGGGTCACGGCTGAACGTCAGTTCGGGCAGATCCACATCGCCGTCCATGTCGAGGCCGACGACGAAGACATTCTGTTTCTTCAGCTCGTCGATGGCCCGGGCCAAGTTGACGACCTGAGCGACGCGGATCCGCGAGGCGGCACCGGCCGAGGTCTTCCATGCCGCAGCCGTCATCGAAGCCGTTCGGCGTTCGGGGATGATGACGCCATGCCCGCCGAAGGCCGCGGTCGAGCGCACGATCGCGCCGAGGTTGCGCGGGTCGGTGATTCCGTCGAGCGCGACCAGCAGCGGGGTCTCGGCTCGATCGGCGGCGTACTCGAGCAGGTCGGACGGGTCCGCGTACTCGTACGGCGGGATCTGCAGGGCGATGCCCTGGTGGATCGCATCGTCGGTGAGTCGGTCGAGGTCGGGCTTGCTCGCCTCGAGCATCGAGATGCCGCGCTGAGTGGCCAGGGTGATCGACTCGCGGACGCGATCGTCGGAGTCGATGCGGCCGGCCACATACATCGCGGTGGCCGGAACGCCTTCGCGCAGCGCCTCGAGCACGGAATTGCGCCCGGCGACCATGTTCGGGCCGTTCTCCTTCTTCTTCCGCTTCGCCTGTGCCGAGGCGTTGGCGTTCTTGCGCTGCTGCGCCGCCTTGTACGCCTTGTGGTAGACACGGTCCTCGGCCTTGGGCGTCGGGCCCTTGCCGCGCAGACCGCGCCTGTTCTTACCGCCCGAGCCCTTGGTCGGGCCCTTCTTCGAACCGCCGGAGCGGGGATTGGAAGCCATGTGATTCCTTATGCGTTGGGGTCGCAGGCTCGTGCCGGCGACCGAAGTCCGAGTTCCTCAGCCCTCGCCGAGGTGGTAGCGGTAGCCGTCGGCCGTGTCCTCGATGACGACGCCGGCCGCGGCGAGCTCGTCGCGGATGGAGTCGGCGGTCGCGAAGTCCTTCGCCGCCTTCGCCTCGGCGCGTCGGTTCGCCATCGTGGCGATGAGGGAGTCGAGCGCCGATTCCGCCTTCGCGTCGGCGACCGAACCGGCCCAGGCCTCGGCGCTGGGATTGATGCCGAGGATGTCGAGCATGAGCTCCACCTCGGCGACGGTCGAGGCCAGCCCCTGACGGTCGGCACCGGAGTCGAGGAGCTTCGCACCCTCGGTGACGGCCGAGAAGACCACGGACAGCGCCCGCGGCACGCCGAGGTCATCGTCGAGGGCGGCGGCGAATTCGACAGGCACGTCGACACCGCGGCCGGCGTAGCCGTCGCTGACATCAGGCAGCGGCGGGCAGTCGGGGCCCAGTGTCTGGCGGGCGCGCTGGAGGAAGTTCGTCAGCCGCTCCAGGGAGGCCGCGGAGCGCTCCATCGCCGCAGTCGAGAAGTCCAGCGTCGACCGGTAGCTCGCTCCCGTGAGGAAGTAGCGCACCGTCAGCGGGCTGAAACGGTCGAAGAGATCGGAGGCGAAGACCGAGTTGCCCAGCGACTTCGACATCTTGTCGCCGCCCACATTGAGCAGCCCCGAGTGCATCCAGATGTTCGCGAAGGCGTCTCCGGCCGCTCGCGACTGCGCGAGCTCGTTCTCGTGGTGGGGGAAGCGCAGGTCGAGTCCGCCGCCGTGGATGTCGAAGTGCGAGCCGAGGTACTTCGTCGACATGGCCGAGCATTCGATGTGCCAACCCGGTCGCCCGCGGCCCCACGGCGAGGGCCAGGAAGCGGTGATCGGCTCCTCGGGCTTGTGCGCCTTCCACAGCGCGAAGTCCCGTGCGTCCCTCTTCCCCCGCAGTTCGGCGCCTTCGGACAGCTCCATGTCCTCGAGTCTCTGATTCGTCAGCTGACCGTAGTCGGCCCATGAGGCGGAGTCGAAGTAGACATCGGCGCTGCCATCGAGGGCGGGATAGGCGTGACCGGCCTCGATGAGGCGGGAGATGAGTTCGATCATCTCCGTGATGTGGCCGGTCGCGCGCGGCTCGCTGCTCGGCGGGAGCACATCGAGTGCGGCATAGGCGGCGGTGAAGGCGCGTTCGTACTTATAGGCGTGAGCGAACCAGTCCCGGCCCTCTTCGACGGACTTCGTCAGGATCTTGTCGTCGATGTCGGTGACATTGCGGACCATCGTCACCTGGTAGCCGCTGTAGAGCAGCCAGCGTCGCAGGGTGTCGAAGACCGACGCCGAGCGCAGATGTCCGATGTGCGGTTCGCCCTGCACCGTAGCGCCGCAGACGTACATCCCCACCTGACCGGCGTTGACGGGACGCAGTTCTTCGGTCGTGCGGCTGGCGGTGTTGTAGAGCGAGATAGTCACCCCCTCAGTCTACCGGGCCGGGCCGAATTCGCCGTTTCACCGCATTCGATATCGGACTGTTATGCACCTCACGTGATGCACGGCACATTGTCCAGCGGATTCCCAGTAAAGTGGAAGCAAGCAATGAAGACCGACGTGAGAGCCATCTTCGCTCGGTCTTCGCACATGCTCCCGTCGTCTCACGGAAGAGACGGCGAGGGTGGAACTCGGCCGCGAAGAGAGGCGGCCGGTCAGGAAAGGACATCAATGTCGATCAAGTCATCTCCCCAGAGGGAGGTCTTCGTCTCCCGATCCGCGTTCATCTTCGCGGCCATCGGATCGGCGGTCGGCCTCGGCAACATCTGGCGCTTCCCCTATGTCACCTATGAGAACGGCGGCGGCGCCTTCATCATCCCCTACCTCGTCGCACTGCTGACCGCGGGCATCCCGCTCCTCTTCTTCTACTACGCGATGGGGCACCGGTCGCGGGGCTCGGCTCCCCTGGCCTACCGGATGACCCACAAGGCAGCCGAACCCATCGGCTGGTTCTCCACGGGCGTAGCCGTCGTCATCGGCATCTACTATGCCGCGATCATCGGCTGGGCCGGTTCCTATATGTTCTTCTCGCTCGGCGAGGCCTGGGGCGACGATGCCGAAGGGTTCTTCTTCGGTGAGTACCTCAAGATGGGCGATCCGGGCGTCTCGCTCGAGTTCGTCCCCGGTGTGCTCATCCCGCTCATCATCGTCTGGGTCATCGTCCTCGGCATCCTCCTCATGGGTGTGCAGAACGGCATCGCCGGGTTCTCGAAGATCTTCATCCCGCTGCTCATCGTCCTCTTCCTCGCACTGGTCATCCGGTCGCTGTTCCTGCCGGGCGCGGCCGAGGGCCTCAATGCGCTGTTCACTCCGGACTTCGCAGCACTGACCGACCCGGCGGTGTGGATCGCGGCCTATGGGCAGATCTTCTTCTCCCTGTCGATCGCCTTCGGCATCATGATCACCTATGCCTCGTACCTGAAGAAGAAGACGAACCTCACCGGCGCCGGCCTCGTCGTCGGCTTCTCGAACTCCGCGTTCGAGATCCTCGCCGGCATCGGCATCTTCGCGGCTCTGGGCTTCATGGCCACCGCGCAGGGCGTCGAGGTCGCCGACGTCGCCTCTTCGGGCATCGGGCTGGCCTTCGTCGGCTTCCCGACGCTGATCTCCGAGATGCCCGGCGGTCCGATCTTCGGCTTCGTCTTCTTCGCCTGCCTCGTGTTCGCGGGACTGACCTCGCTCATCTCGATCGTGCAGGTGCCGATCCAGGCCCTGCGCGACAAGTTCCGCATGAGCAACCGCGCGTCGACGATCTTCGTCGGCGGAGCCATGGCCATCATCTCGCTGCTGCTCATGCCCACGATCACCGGTCTCTACGCCCTCGACACCATGGACGCCTGGGCGAACAACATCGGCATCGTCGGCTCGGCCGTGCTCGCGATCATCGCCGTCGCCTGGCTGCTGCGGAAGCTGCCGCTCTTCAGCCGTCACCTCAACGCGGTCTCGAGCTTCAAGCTCGGATGGACCTGGATGATCCTCATCTCGGTCACCGGCGTGGTCCTGGCCTACATGCTCATCACGCAGATCATGACCTACCTCACCGAAGGGTACGAGGACTATCCGGCCCTCATCACCGGTACCTTCGGTTGGGGCATGATCGGTCTGCTGGCCGTGGCCGCGATCATCCTCTCGGTCATCAAGTGGCCGAAGCAGACCATCGACGAGATGGACGCGGCGATCGCCGACTCCGTCGCCGAAGAGAACATTCCCACCGAGAACAAGGGGGCCTGAAATGGGCGCATCAGCAATCGTCATGATGATCATCGCCATGGTCACCGTCTGGGGCGGCCTGGCAGGTGCGATCCTGCACCTGCGCAAGCACCCGGACGAGGAGTGACCTGCCGAGGACGAACCGATCTGAGGGACCCTCCGCACTGAGCTGAAGGACCCGACCGCTGCGAGGCGGCTCGATGCCACGGCATCGGGCCGTCTCCGGCATTCACCCCGAACCATCGCAGACCCGGATCGCCAACCGCCTCGGCGCGGGCCCGGAGAGCGGACGCACCACTGGTCGGCGGAGGGCTGCTTGGTTAGGGTGGGGAGTGTGCGCACCCTGCCCGGGGTGCACTCGTCCATTTCGGGTGACGGCATGCGCCGGCACCCGGCGTCGAAGACAGAAGGAGACGCAATGCCACAGACTGTCAAGGGCGTCATCTCCCGCAGCAAGGGAGCCCCAGTCGAACTCACCGACATCGTCATCCCTGATCCGGGGCCCGGCGAAGTCATCGTCGATGTGAAGTCGTGCGGCGTCTGCCATACCGACTTCCACTACCGAGAGGGCGGCATCAGCGACGACTACCCGTTCCTGCTCGGCCACGAGTCCGCCGGAGTGGTCGCCGAGATCGGCGAAGGCGTGACGAACGTCGAGGTCGGCGACTTCGTCATCCTCAACTGGCGCGCCATCTGCGGCGACTGCCGCGCCTGCAGGCGCGGCGAGCCCTGGTACTGCTTCGCCACCCACAACGCCTCGCAGAAGATGACCCTGCCCGACGGCACCGAGCTCGAAGCGGCACTGGGCATCGGCTCGTTCGCCGAGAAGACCCTCGTCGCCGCCGGACAGTGCACGAAGGTCCCCGAATCCGATCCGGCCGTCGTCGGCCTGCTCGGCTGCGGGATGATGGCAGGCATCGGCGCCGCCATCAACACCGGTGAGGTCACACGCGGCAAGACCGTGGCCGTCATCGGCTGCGGCGGCGTCGGATGCGCCGCGATCGCCGGATCGGCACTCGCCGGCGCCGGGACCATCATCGGCCTCGACATCGATGAGAAGAAGCTCGACTGGGCGAAGGACCTCGGCGCCACCGACGTCGTGGACACCAAGGGCATGAGCGAGGACGAGGTCGTCGCCGCCATCCAGGAGCGCACCGGAGGCTTCGGCGCCGATGTCGTCATCGACGCGGTGGGGCTGCCCGCCACCTGGCGCCAGGCCTTCTACGGTCGCGATCTCGCCGGGACCGTCGTATTGGTGGGCGTTCCCACCCCGGAGATGGAGCTCACCGTCCCGCTGCTCGACGTGTTCGGCCGAGGCGGCCGGCTCAAGTCCTCGTGGTACGGCGACTGCCTGCCCGCTCGCGACTTCCCGATGCTCGTCGACCTCTATCAGCAGGACCGCCTGCCCCTGGAGAAGTTCGTGTCCGAACGCATCGGCATCGGCGACGTCGAGGCGGCGTTCGACAAGATGGCCGAGGGCCGGGTGCTGCGATCGGTGGTGGAACTCTGATGACTGCGATCGAACATCTCGTCACCTCAGGCACCTTCTCCCTCGACGGCGAGACCTTCGACGTCGACAACAATGTGTGGATCATCGGCGACGATTCCGAGGTCATCGTCATCGACCCCGCCCACGACGTCGACGCCATCGCCGAGGCGGTCGGATCCCGGGAGGTCAAGGCCATCCTGCTCACGCACGGGCATGACGACCATGTGGGCGTCGTCCGCGACTTCGCACAGCGGGTCGGCAACCCCACCGTCTATCTCAATCCCGAGGACTACGTCCTGTGGGACATGACCTATGACAGCTACCGGCCCGATGGGCAGATCGCCGACGGCGACACCTGGAACGTCGGCGGTGTCCGCCTCAAGGCTCTGCACACCCCGGGCCACTCCCCCGGTTCGACGTGCTTCTTCGTCGAAACCGGGCTGCCCGCTCCGGTCTCGGCCGGTGCCGGTCGGGCCGTCGGCCCGGTGCTGTTCTCCGGCGACACCCTGTTCAACGGAGGGCCCGGCGCCACCGGCCGGTCGTACTCGAGCTTCGAGACGATCATCGAGTCGATCCGCGACGTGCTCTTCCCGCTGCCCGAGGCGACCGTCGTGCTCACCGGACACGGCGATTCGACCTCGATCGGGGCCGAGCGTCCGGCCCTCGACGACTGGATCAAGCGCGGACACTGATCGCCCTCGCACAGCACGCGGCCCCCGGTACACTGCGAACCGGGGGCCGCGTTTCAACGAACGGGCCCTGCCCTGCCTCTGCAGTGCCGAAGATCCGGCTCCTGCAGAAGCCGGGAGACCGGGCAGAACCGAAAAGCGGACGCGCGGGCGATTCGAACGCTCGAACGATAGACTCGTCGGGTGCCCGAATCACAGTCTCAGCAGCCCGCAGAGCCCCCGGCTCCGCGCGACACGACATCCTCACCCGCAAGCTCGGACGCCTCCGGCTCCGCGGAGGCCGCAACGGGCCTCAAAGCGGGGATGAAGCCCCGCCACCTCGTGATGATGAGTCTGGGCTCGGCGATCGGGGCCGGGCTCTTCGTCGGCTCCGGCGCCGGCGTCCAGGCAGCGGGCCCTGCCGTCCTCATCTCCTATGTCGTCGCGGGGCTCATCGTCATCTTCGTCATGCGGGCCCTCGGAGAGCTCGTCGCTGCCGATCCGAACCCGGGAGCGTTCTCCCACTACGCCGGAAAGGCGATGGGCCCCTCCGCGGCCTTCGCCGTCGGCGCGCTCTGGTGGATCCAGCTCTGCCTCGTCGTCGCCGCGGAGGCGACCGCCTCGGCACAGATCCTCGCCGGCGTCTTCCCCGTCGTTCCGCAATGGGTGATCGCCCTGGCGATCATGGTCGTGTTCACCGCGATCAACCTGACCCCCGCGCGCAGCTTCGGCGAGTTCGAATTCTGGTTCTCCCTGCTCAAGGTCGCCTTCGTCGCGCTGTTCGTCATCCTCGGCATCGCCTACCTCCTCGGCTGGACTCCCGCGGAGCCGCCCGCGCAGATCTTCGCCGACGGCTTCATGCCCACCGGTGTCTCCGGAGTCGCCGCCGGTCTCCTCGTCGTCGCCTTCGCCTTCGGAGGCATCGAGATCGTCGCCGTCGCGGCGGCCGAGACCGCGGACCCGAGCCACAGCGTGACCACGGCGATCAAGACCATCGTCTGGCGCATCCTCGGCCTCTACATCGGGTCAGTGGCGATCATCGTCCTCGTCCTCGATTGGACGGACCCGCGCCTGGCCGACTCGCCGTTCGTCGCCGTCCTCGACACCGCAGGACTGCCGGTCGTCGCCGCCCTGCTCGGGGCGGTCATCGTCATCGCGCTGCTGTCGTCGATGAACGCCAACATCTACGGGGCCTCCCGCATGTCCTTCTCGATGTCCCAGCGTCGGATGCTGCCGGCCGCCTTCGGACGGGCCTCGCGTCGCGGCGTTCCCATCGCCTCGGTGCTGGCGACCTCGGCGTTCGGTTTCGTCGCCGTAGCGCTCAACTACTTCTGGGCCGAGGAGGTTCTCGGCCTCCTGCTCAACATCGTCGGTTCGACGCTCATCGTCACCTGGGTCGTCACCCTCGTCTCGCACATCATCCTGCGCCACCGCGCCGAGGCCGCCGGGCAGGAGCTGCCGCTGAAGATGTGGCTCTTCCCCTGGCTGTCCTATGCCGCACTGGCCGGCATCGCCACGATCCTCATCCTCGGCCTCACCGTCGAATCCGTCCGCTTCCAGATCGTCGGCACCCTGATCTTCGTCGCCGCGCTCTACCTCGTCGGCCTCGTCGTCACCAAACGCAGTCGCGCCGCGAAGGCCTGAGTCCGAGCTGCCTCAGATCCCGGTCCCAGGTGTGTTCGTGTGCTGAGTCGGGACCGTCTCACGTGCCGAGCCGGCGCGGTCGCGTGGCGAGGCTGGTCGCGGTCACGTGCCGAGGCTGGGCGCGGTCACGTGCCGAGCCCGGGCGCGGTCACGGTCAGTGCCGAGGACGATTCAGTGCCGCGATCTGCGCCTCCAGGGCCGGCGATTCGTTCGTCCCCGCTCCCCAGCCGGTGAGCATGTTCCGCGTCTGATCCACGTGCCGGCCGAAGTGGCGTCCGGCGTAGGCGGTGACATCGATCGGGACGGCGAACTCAATCGCTTCGAGCACACCTCGTGCGATGACCGCAGACATCGGCACGGGCAGTCCGAGCCGGGCACGCACCGCCTCGGCGGCGGCCTGCGTGGGACGGTGCAGGTGCGCCTTCAGCCGTGCCCAATTGCCGCCGTGGATGCTCAGCTCCGCAACATAGGGGATGAACACTGCAGGCGGCACCACTGCCGCGGCGATCGGGGCCGGAAGGACGAGACGTCCGAGCCCGCGCACGAGACGCCGCACCGCTTCCCGTTGGCCCGCGAGGAGGAACCTCGGCAGGTCGGCGGGTGCCCAATAACGCACCTCCCGCCCGTCCGGCGCAGCTTCCTCGCCGAGGCGTTCGGACAGGAACATCGGTGCGAGGACGACGACCTCGGCGGCGGGGAACTCGGACCGCGCGCGGTCGAGGTCGCCTTCGACCTGACTGGTGATCGCGATGGACTTCGGAGCGATCTCGCGAATCGCCGAGGCGACTGCCGGGTCGAGGTCGCCCGGTCGAGTGGAGAGGACGACGAGGTCCCAGACACCCGCGGCGCCGGCCCAGTCGGTGACGGTGACGCGTCGGGTCGCTGCCACTTCGGTCGCCCTCTGGCCCGCCCGCGCCCCCTCTGGGGTTGATCCGCCCGGCTCGGGTCTTCCCACCCGACGCGGGTAGGACGCACGCGGACCCGACGCGGGCGCGCGGCCTGCGACGGCGACCTCGTGGGCGTCGGTGAAGAGCGCGGCCCCGGCGAGGCCGATGGCCCCGGCACCCTGGAACAGCACTCTCATTCTGCTCGCCCGGTCATCTCGGGTACACCAGGGCATTGGCGATGGCGGCCAGCCCCTCGCCGCGACCGGTCAGCCCGAGACCGTCTGCTGTCGTGCCCGCGACGGACACCGCGGCACCGGCTGCGGCCGACAGAACATGCCCGGCCTCGGAGCGCCGGGCACCGATCTTCGGGCGGTTCCCGATGACCTGGACGGCGATGTTGCCGATCTCGAAACCGGCCGTACGGACGATTCGGGCCGCCTCGGCGAGCAGGTCGGTCCCCGGGGCTCCGGCGAGTTCCGGACGGTCGACGCCGAAGTGCCGCCCGAGGTCGCCGAGATCGGCTGCGGAGAACAGCGCATCGCAGCAGGCATGGGCGGCCACATCCGAGTCCGAATGTCCCTCGAGACCGGCCTGTCCCGGCCACAGGAGACCCGCGACCCAGAGCTCGCGTGCAGGATCGGGGGAGAAGGCGTGCACGTCGACGCCGACGCCGATGCGGGGAATGATTGCAGTCATCGCTGCTCTCCTGAGTCTCTCGTCAGGGAATCAGTGTCCGTCGCCGGGGAATCAGTGCCTGTCGCCGGAGAGCCTGTGTCTGACGTCAAGGGCGCGGCTCCGGTGCCCTCATCCCTGATTCGCGCCAGCTGCTCACCGAGGAGCAGATCGAGCGGATAGGTGATCTTCAACGCCTCCTCGTGACCGGGCACGGCCACGACGTCGAAGCCGAGGCGTTCGACCAGCCCCGCGTCATCCGTCGGCGCAGCCCCGCCGGCTGCAGGCACCGTGTCCGTCGGCGCAGCCCCGCCGACTGCTGCGGCTTCTTCGTCGCTCACCGCGTCGGGGTCCCTCCGGTGCTGTTCGTGGGCGCGCAGGAGGACTTCGGTCCTGAAACCCTGAGGCGTCTGCACTCGGCGCAGGTCTGCGCGTTCGAGAGCTCCGCTCAGTCTTTCCCTGGAACCGGAGGACACCTGCACCAGCGGCCTAGCACTCTCGCTCGCACCTGCGCGGCTCGAACCGGAATCTGCCGGCACTGCACGACGGACGGTGTCGATCATCGGCAGGACCGGAACGACCGCCGCGGCGCCTGAGCGCACTGCTGCCAGCACACGTCGGAACACCTCGGGCGGGGTCAGGCAGCGTGCCGCGTCGTGGACGAGCACGAATTCGGCATCGCCGACGTGTTTCAAGGCAATTTGCACTGATTCCGTGCGGTCATTTCCGCCTGCTACGGCTGTGATTGACATTCTGCATTCAGTATTCGCGGTTACCGCGGCGATTTCTTCGCGTGCCCGGAAAAGAAACTCCTCGGGAGCCGCGACCACGACTGTGGAGGCGACTCCCGAGGAGTTGATCGCGTCGAGGCTGCGGGCCAGCAGGCTCCGCCCGTTCACACGGACGAAGGCCTTCGGCTCAGCGCCGCCCAAGCGAGTTCCCGACCCTGCGGCCGGGATGATGACACAGGTGCTCAGGATGCGAGCACTTCGTCCAGCAGGGCCTCTGCCTCGGACTCTTCCTTCTTCTCAGCCAGGGCGAGTTCGGAGACGAGGATCTGCCGAGCCTTCGAGAGCATGCGCTTCTCACCGGTCGACAGGCCGCGGTCCTGCTCGCGACGCCAGAGATCGCGGACGACCTCGGCGACCTTGATGACGTCTCCGGACTGGAGCTTCTCGAGATTGGCCTTGTACCGGCGGGACCAGTTGGCAGGCTCTTCGACGAATTCCGCGCGGAGGACATTGAAGACCTTCTCCACGCCTTCCTCACCGACGACATCTCGCACACCGACGAGGTCGCAGTTCTCGGCCGGGACCTCGATCACTAGATCACCATGGGCGACCTGGAGCTTGAGATACAGTTTCTCCTCACCTTTGATGGATCGCTTCTTGATTTCTTGGATTGTCGCTGCACCGTGATGTGGATAGACAACAGTGTCGCCGACCTGGAAACTCATATTCTCTTCAAACCCCTTTCGCGGAATCCCAGTTTACCATGAGGCTCGCCACAGAAATCGCTCAGAGTCATGAAACATCGTGCTAGGCTCCGCTCCTCGACCTCATTCCGGAGCGGCCCCGACCCCCTCGCCAGCGGGAACATCGTCATCGGGCGCATTGCCGCCGAGGACGGATACCGAGACGAACGCCTCAGGCGCTGCGAACCGCGCCTTCTCACATCCGCGCCTTCTCACATCCGCGCCTTCCACGGCAGCTGCCCCACACGCCCCATCGCGGAACCTCATCCAGGTGACGGAGCCGGTTCTACAGCAGGTCAAAAACCGGGTAGTATACAGACTGATCTTGTATTGCCACTTCAAGGAGCATAATGAAACGGCACAACCGCGCGGCTCTCGCCGTTGCCGCACTCGCTCTCGTCATTCCCGTCAGCGGATGTGCAAGCCTGCTGTCTCCCCATCAGACCGCCGAATACCATTACAACGGCGGCGACGGGGCCTGGGGCACCGTCGGTGACGTCGAGGTCCGTGGGCTCATGCTCATCATGGACGAGTCCGGCAAGGGCCCGGCACAGCTGTTCTTCACCCTGATCAACAAGGGTGACTCCACCGCCAAGGTGTCCGTCGAGGTCGCCGGCACCTCGGTCACCGAATCGGTCAAGGCCGGCGATACCTTCGTCCAGGATCCCAAGAGCCCGGCGACCTCCAGCAAGGACGTCGTCACCGTCGACAAGCTCAAGGCCGAACCCGGCGATCTCGTCGACGTCACGGTCAAGGTCGGCGGCGAGGAGAAGACGATCGAGGCCCAGCTGCTCACGGACACTCTGCCCTACTACGAGGAGTACGTGCCTTCCGAGTCGCCGTCGAACGTGCCCAGCGAGGACGCCGCCTCGACAGAGGGAACCGCCGCAGCCAACGGCTGATCGTCCGCCCCGAGGCTGCCCACCGCCCCGAGGACTGTCCGCCGGACCGACGCGCCGTTTTCGCCTCGCTGTTCGCAGACACGCAAGGAGCCGCTCACGTGATGTGAGCGGCTCCTTGCGCATTCGTTCTCGAACGGCAGACGGCCTTCCGGGACAGCTCGGCTCAGGCCTCGAACTTGTACCCGAGACCGCGCACGGTCGTGAGCAGGCGCGGCTCCGAGGGGTTCTCCTCGACCTTCGCGCGCAGGCGTTTGACATGGACGTCGAGGGTCTTCGTATCCCCCACATAGTCCTCGCCCCAGATGCGGTCGATGAGCTGGCCGCGGGTCATCACCCGCCCCGAGTTGCGCACGAGGATCTCGAGCAGCTCGAACTCCTTGAGCGGCATGGACAGCTCCTCGCCGCGAACGGACACGACATGCCGTTCGACGTCGATGCGCACTCCCCCGGCCTCGAGCACCGACTCGTCCTCGAAGTCATCGGCCTCGACGTTGCGTCGCAGCACCGCACGCACCCGAGCGAGCAGCTCACGCGAGGAGTACGGTTTCGTCACATAGTCATCGGCGCCGAGCTCGAGCCCCACGACCTTGTCGATCTCCGAGTCCTTGGCCGTGAGCATGATGATCGGCACATTCGACTTCGCGCGCAGCTCGCGGCACACCTCGGTGCCGGAGACGCCGGGCAGCATGAGGTCGAGCAGGACCAGGTCGGCGCCGGTGCGGTCGAACTCCGCCAGAGCCTTCAGTCCGTCATCGGCGACCGTCACCTCGTACCCTTCCTTATCGAGCAGGTACGACAGCGGGTCCGAGAACGAATCCTCGTCCTCGACGAGCAGAATACGAGTCACGTTGTGAGCTTCCTTTGTTCGTTTTCATCGGTCAGATCCTGGGGCGTCCCCTCCGCTGCGATGGCGGCGTCGCTCTCATTATCTCGGACGGAAGGTTCATCAACGTCATCGCCCGTGCCTTCCCCTTCCGAGGCGGGCTCCGAGGGCCCCGTCGAGGCGGGCGCCTCCCGGTCCTCCGGCGCGGGTTCCGCGGGATGCTCGAGGAGCACCCCCGCCGGCGCCGAGGAGCTCGCTTCGGACTCGGACGCGTTTCCGGCCAGCGGCAGCACGATGGTGAATGTCGAGCCCTTGCCCAGCTGACTCCACACCCGCACCTCTCCGCCGTGGGTGGCGATGATGTGCTTGACGATGCTCAGGCCCAGACCCGTGCCTCCGGTGATCCGAGACCGGGCCGGGTCCACACGGTAGAAGCGCTCGAAGACCCGTGCCGTGTCCTGCGCGGACATGCCGATGCCCTGGTCGGTCACGGAGATCTCGACGCGTTCGTCGACGAGGTCGACCCCGACCCCGACACGGGTGCCGTCGGGCGAGTAGCTGATGGCGTTGTCGATGAGGTTGCGGACGGCGTTGACGAGCAGCTCGTAGTTGCCTTCGATGAGCAGGTCGCTCGGTGGGGAGATCTCGATGTGGATGCTCTTGCCCTCGGCGCGCGTCCGGGCACGGTCGGCTGCATCGTCGACCACCTCGGCGGCGGAGATCTTCTCCGTGGTCGCCGGTGCCGCATGGTCCTGGACGCGGGAGAGGTCGATGATCTCCTGCACGAGCTGGGTGAGTCGCTTCGACTCCCGCTGCATGCGTCCGCCGAAGCGCTCCACCGCGGCCGGATCGTCGGCGAAGTCGGTGACCGCCTCGGCGAGGAGCGCCATCGCGCCGATCGGAGTCTTGAGCTCGTGCGAGACGTTGGCGACGAAGTCGCGGCGGACAGCGTCGACGCGCTTCGATTCGGTCTGATCATCGCAGAGGACGAGGACGAAGGAAGTACCCAGGGGCGCCACACGGGCGTGGAGGAAGCGGAGCACCGAGTCGGAGTTCTCCCGCGTCTGCTCGAGGTCGATCTCCTCGATGAGCCCGCGGGTGCGGACGCGGCCGACGACGCGCAGCATCTCGGCGGAGGCGAGCGAATGGCCCCTGACCAGGCCGAAGGTGTAGGCCGCCGGGGACGCTTTGACGACATCGTCGCCGGCGTCGATGACGATCGCCGCCGACGGCAGAACGGCGAGCACCTCGGCGATGCCTTCGGGCAGATCGTCCTCGGAGTGCAGATCGGCAGCATCACGGGAACGTTCGCTGAATCGGAACGCGAGAATGCCCGCTATGCCCAGGCCCAGGCCGACGACGCCGGTCAGGACCGCCACTACCAAGAGATCCACACCCACAAGCTTAGGCGCTGTCCGCCGTCTCGGGGCACCGGATCCCTCGTCAGGGGGCGCATTTGCCGAGGAATTCACCTTCGCGACAGTCGACGTTCACCCGCCCGTGCGAAGCTGACGTCTGTGTGCCTGCGCTCCCTCGTCCGGGTGCTGCGGCTGTGACCTGATGTCTCGCTTCCGGCGAGCTGAGGACTCGCCGCTCGTGACCGGACGACGATCGGATGCGCACACCCGCCGAGGCCCCGATGAGTACCGCCCTCGCATGTCTGAGAGTAAGGAACCGCCGTCAATGCGCGAAGTCTTCAGAAACGAATTGGACGATCTGGCCACCCAGCTGGTCGGCATGTCCACCAAGGCCCTCGACGCAATCCGCCTGGCGAATCAGGCCCTGCATTCGAATGACCTCGAGCTGGCCGAACAGGTCATCGAGGCCGATGTCGTCATCGACAACATGCAGTTCGCCCTCGACCAGCAGGCAGCCGAGATGCTCGCCCTGCAGGCTCCGGTCGCCGCCGATCTGCGTGCCGTCATCGGTTCTCTGCGGATGTCCGCTTCCCTCGAGCGCATGGGCGACCTCGCCCGCCACATCGCCCAGCAGGTGCGCATCCGCTACCCGGAATCGGCGATCCCCGAGGTCTTCGAACCGACGTTCTCCCGCATGGGTGAGTCCGGGGAGAAGATCGCCGAGGCGACCCAACGGCTGCTGTCGAATCCCGGCCTGGCCGATGTGCCCACGATCAATGCGATCGACGAGGAGCTCGACGAACTCCACCTGAGCGTGTTCGCGAAGCTCGCTGAGGCACCGGCCGGCTCGCTGGCCCCACGCCACATCGCCGATGTCACCCTGCTCTCGCGCTACTACGAGCGCTTCGGCGACCACGCGGTCTCGGTGTCGCAGAAGGTCGAGTACCTGCTCACCGGAAACTGGGAGCCGCAGCTGTCGAAGAAGTGAGGCACGCGGCGCGCCGAGAGCGGCGCCGCCGACGCGAAAGACGATGATCGCCGAGGTGGATTCCACCTCGGCGATCATCGTTGCGCTTCGCTCGTGCCGCTGCTCAGCGGTTCGGGTTCAGCGCCCTTGGTTGGCGACCTGGCCGATGGCGGCCTGAGCCGCCTCCGGGTCGAGGTAGGTTCCGCTGGGCCGGACGGGAGTGAAGTCCTCGGTCAGCTCATAGTGCAGCGGGATGCCGGTGGGGATATTCAGGCCCGTGATGTCGGCATCGGAGATTCCGTCGAGGTGCTTGACCATCGCACGCAGGGAGTTGCCGTGGGCGGCCACGAGCACGGTCCTGCCGAGGGTGAGTTCGGGGACGAGGACGTCGTACCAGTAAGGCAGCAGACGATCGATGACATCGGCCAGGCACTCCGTGCGGGGCATCGCATCTCCGAGGTTCGCGTAGCGGGGCTCACCTGCCTGCGAGAACTCCGAGCTGTCGGCCAGGGCCGGCGGCGGGGTGTCGAAGGACCGGCGCCAGATCATGAACTGCTCTTCGCCGAATTCCTCGCGGATCTCCTTCTTGTTCTTGCCCTGCAGGGCACCGTAGTGGCGCTCGTTGAGGCGCCAGCTGCGGTGGACGTCGAGCCACGACAGGTCGGCGGCTTCGAGAGCGATGTTCGCGGTGAGGATCGCCCGCTTGAGTCGGGAGGTGTGCACGACGTCCGGGAGAAGCCCCTTCTCGCGCAGGAGCTCGCCGGCGCGCTGGCCTTCGGCACGACCCTTGTCGGTCAGGGTCACGTCGACCCACCCGGTGAACAGATTCTTCTGGTTCCATTCGCTCTCGCCGTGGCGCAGCAGGATGAGGTTATACGTCATGACGCCATTTTCGCATGGCCGCTCGCGAGAGTCTTCCGCGAGAGTCGTCCGCGACCACTTCTCTCACTATTCGACACGTTGTCTCGAATGGCAATACGACCTCGACCGGAACTGCAGACGGAGTAGCCTGTGTTCATGTCAGACGCACCAGCACACCAGACTTCCGGGAACTCCGCGCCTCCCGCCGCCGACCGCAGCTCGATCATCGCCGTCACGGCTCTGCCGGTCCTCGTCGTCATCGCCGGCGTGCTCGGGTTCCTCCTCCCCGACGCCTTCACCCCGCTGGCACCGACGATCACCTGGGCGCTGGGCGTCGTCATGTTCTTCATGGGACTGACGCTGACCCTGCCGGACTTCACCCGCATCGCCAAGCGTCCCTGGATCGCCGTCCTCGGCGTCGTCACCCAGTTCGTCGCGATGCCGCTGCTCGGCCTCCTCGTCGTCACGGTCTACGGACTGCCCGCGGAGATCGCCGTCGGCGTCATCCTGGTCGGCTGCGCCCCCGGCGGAACGGCCTCGAACGTCGTGACCTATCTGGCCAAGGGCGATACCGCGCTGTCCGTGTCGATCACCACTCTGTCGACCCTGCTCGCCCCGGTGCTCACCCCGCTGCTGACCCTGTGGCTGGCCGGCTCGTACATGGACGTGCCGTTCTGGTCGATGTTCGTCTCGATCTGTCAGACCGTGCTCGTCCCCGTCATCGTCGGAGTCATCGTCCGTGTCGTCGCCTCGAGCCTCGTCGACAGGATCTCCCCGGTGCTGCCGTGGCTGGCGTCGATCGCCATCGCCTATATCGTCGCCATCGTCGTGGCCGGCTCGGCCGGGTCGATCGCCACGGCCGGAGTGCTCGTGCTGCTGGCCGTCGTCACCCACAATCTGCTCGGGCTGGGCGTGGGCTACGGTGTGGCCGCCGCGTGTCGTCTCGACACTCCGACACGTCGGGCGCTGTCCTTCGAGGTCGGTCTCCAGAACTCGGGGCTCGCCTCGACCTTGGCCACCACCTACTTCTCGCCTCTGTCCGCGCTGCCGGGTGCGGTCTTCAGTGTCTGGCACAACGTCTCCGGTGCCCTGCTCGCTTCGCTCTTCGCCCGCCGCCCCTACGGCAGCTCGCCGGCCGATGCGGCCGCTCACGGTCCCGTGGCAGCAACCTCCGTCGTGGGTGAAGGTGCCGAGCGATGAGCGGCGAGACGCAGGAGTTCAGAGGGTTCGACGCCTACTCGCCCGAGACCCTCGACCTGGCAGGACGGAGGTTCATCATCCGTCGGGCCACCGAGGCCGATGTGCCCGCTCTCGTCGCTCTGCTGCGCGATGACGTGCTCGGCGCCGCCCGTGAAGGCAGCGCCGGTGAAGGCAGCTCGGGCGAAGGCAGTGCCGGTGCCGACGTCGGTTCTCCGGCAGCGGATGCGGCGGTTGCCGATGACGCGGCCGCCTATGCTCGTGCCTTCGCACTCATCGCGGCCGATTCCAATCAGCTGCTCGTCGCCGTCGAGGAGGGCCCGGCCGTGGTCGGCACCCTGCAGCTCAGCCTCATCCCCAGCCTGTCCCGGCGCGGCACTCTGCGACTGCAGATCGAAGCGGTGAGGATCGGCGCCTCGGCACAGGGCATCGGCCTCGGCACGGCAGTCTTCGAGTGGGCGCATGACTGCGGTCGTCGCTTCGGCGCCGGGCTCGCCCAGCTGACCACAGACCGCTCACGCACCGACGCGCAGCGCTTCTACGCCCGCCTCGGCTATGACGCCAGCCATGAAGGACTCAAGCTCCCGCTCGACTGAGTGGGCGTCGCCTGCTCCTCGTCATCAGCGGCCACCCGCTTCCCGGCCGGCGTCGGAGCCGGACTCTCCCATTCCCTCCGCCATTCCCTCCGCGGTCCCGGCGTCGGACTTGCTCTGCGGACGCCCGGCCATAGCCGTGGTCTCGACTCCACCCGCTTCGGAATCACCGAGGCCGCCCGCGCCGAGGAACTCGTTGTCGTCCCCGCTGAGCACGTGTTCGAAGGCCGCGAGGTTGCGCGTCGACTCCCCCCGGCTGACGCGCCAGGCCCATTCCTTCTTCATCCCGGTGAGGAATCCGATGAGGAGGAGCTCGTTGAACGATGAGTCGGCGGCAGCGAGCATCGCTCCGAGCAGCGCATCGAGCTCATCGAGCAGATGCTCCCGGGGAACGCTCGTGCGCAGATAGACATCGCCGAGGCTGTCGATCGCGAAGGCCACCGGCCCGGGTTTGAGGTTCTTCTGCAGCAGCCAGCGGTTGAATTCGAATGCGTTCTCGTCGGGATGACGGATGACGAAGGCCTGCAGATGGGCGGTGCGGGCGAAGACGCTGATGGCGACGTTCGTCTTGAGCTTCTTCTCCCCCGGCAGAGTGACGACGATCTCCGCGTCCTCGACCGAGTCGACGGGAACATCATTCTCCTCGGCCCAGGAGCGCACGCCGGCCAGGATCGCCTCGGTGTCGGTGCTCATGATCTCACGCCTTTCGCTCGTCTCTCA
Source organism: Brevibacterium renqingii (assembly GCF_017808105.1). GTDB lineage: Bacteria > Actinomycetota > Actinomycetes > Actinomycetales > Brevibacteriaceae > Brevibacterium > Brevibacterium renqingii. The sequence continues at coordinate 259,166 of NZ_JADBHF010000002.1, forward strand.
TGCTCACCCACGACTCTAGTCCTTCAGCACGCTCCGAGGGCTTCGCAGCGGTGCGGACTCGCAGCAGCCGCGCCGGGCAGGGCGTCGAGGACGACTTCGACGGTACGGCCCCAGTCGAAGCGTTCGGCGCGATCGGCCGCGTGGGCTCCGAGTTCGGCACGCAGACGGTCATCGCACAGCAGGGTTTCGATCGCCGTGGCCCAGTGGTGAGGGTTGTGGGCGGCGATGAGCAGTCCCGAATGCCCGTGTTCGACGATCTCGGGCAGTCCTCCCACCGCCGCGGCGATCGCAGGCAGCCCTGTGGCGGCGGCCTCGGCGGCGACGAGCCCGAACGATTCGCTGCGTGAGGGGACGATGAGCACGTCGGCGGCCCGGTAGTAGTCGACGAGGACATGTGCGGGAACTGGCGGGCGGACCTCGACGCTGGGTTCGTCGGCGATGGCCGCGGTCAACTCGCGCAGATAGTTCGAGGAGGCACTGCCGGAACCCGAGGCCATGGTCCGTGTGCCGCCGGCGCCGCCTCCCGCATCGAGGCCGGCGTCAGCTCCGGAGGCGGCGCCGAGGAGGATCCCCCTGGTGCGAGAGGCCAGGTGCGGATTGCGTTCCCGCAGATCGGCCAGGGCGTCGACGGCGACGTCGGTGCCCTTGATGAACTGCATCCGTCCGACATAGAGGACGACGGCCTCGTCATCGGAGAAGCCGAGCCGGCTCCTGGCCGCGGCCTTCGCGCCGGGCCGGTAGTGCGCATGGTCGACTCCGGGCCGGGCCACTACGACCGAACCCGGGTCGGCACCGAGTTCGTTGATGAGGTCGCGCCGCTCGGCCGGGGTGCCGGCTACGAGCAGATCCGCCTCGGCGGCGATCCGCTCCTCGGCGTGCAGTCGCTGGGGCCGTTCGTGGCTGGTCTCCGAATCGCGGTTCTTCACCGCTCCCATCGTGTGCATGCTCACGGCGATGGGAGTCGGAGCTGCCCCCGCGGCGATGGGAGTCGGCGCTGCCCCCGCGGCGAGGTCGTGGGCGGATTCGCTCGCGGTCATATCATGGGCGCGCAGGGCCGCCTCGGCGGAGATCCAGTAATGGGCCCAGATGAGTTCGGCGGCGCGGAAGACCGGATGGTCGAGCAGCATCTGCGCGAGCTCCTCGATGGCGTCGGCGAGCTCGTCCTTCGTCCGCGCACCTGTCGGCAGGTGGTGGAGAGTGATGGACTCCGAGACATCCATTCGTCGGTCGACGTCGGGCCCGTCGATGACGTCGGCCCTGTCGGCGTCAGCCCAGTCGGCGGCGCCGCGGCCGTCGGACGCATCGGGTGCTCCGGTCCCGTCGAGGCCGCCAGGGTCGGCGGTGAACACGTCGACTCTGTGTCCGGCGGCGGCGAGAGCGCGCACGGACTGATCGACGTAGACGTTCATCCCCCCGGCATCGCCCTGGCCCGGCTGAGCGGCGGGCGAGGTGTGGAGGGAGAGGACGGAGATGCGCACGGGGACAGTCTAGCCAAGGACTAGCCGAAGAATTCACCCAGGATCCGGCGCACTTCATGACGGCCGCGCCACAGGATCGACCCGGCGGGAAGCACCTCGAGGTGAGAGGCGGGGATCGCCGCATGGACCGCCTCGGCGATTTCGACCGGGTGCGCGGGATCGTCCTCGTGCGTGAGGACGAGGACCTCGCCGGCGAAGCTGCGCAGATTCTCGGCGGCCTCCGCCGTGTCGTCCACGGCGATCTCGAGGGCCAGCCCGAGCCCGTCGGACATATCGGTGTGCACGAGGTTCTCGGCCTTCGCCTTCGTCCACGCTCGAGCGGGCAGCATCTGGGCCACCTCGGCGGGTTCGCGTGAGAGCATGAGCTCGACGATGCCGTCGATGTCCTCATCGGCCACCAGGCCGCGCAGTCTGTCCAGGTAGGAGCGGTTGGCCGCGGCCGCCTCGGCGGAGAAGCCCGTGAAGGAGGCCGGGAGTACGAGAGCGACCTTGTCGAGGTTTCCGGTCACAGGATGAGCGGTGCTGAGCAGGCGGAGCAGCCCGCCGGCCGACATCGACACACCGAGGGCACGACTCGCCGAGGTGGCGTTCAGGGCTTCGGCGAGTACCTCGGCGATCTGCGGGTAGTCCCACCCCGGGCCGGGTGAGGGCCTTCCGCCGTGTCCGGGCAGGTGGAGGAAATGCCGGGTGCCGGCGATTCCGGTGCCGAAGGGGCGGGTGTCGCGGACGGCGCCGGCGAATCCGTGGCCGAACAGGGTATGCGGCTCTCCGGAGCCGAACGTGGCGATGTAGCCGGACTCGGGCCCCGGCAGATTGAGGTCGGTGCTCATGCGGCGGGCGGCCTCAGCGGTTGCGGTAGCGCGGATCGACGGCCCTGACCTTCGGGCGCACGTCGGTGAGATAGACGATGCCGGCGACGAGGGCGATGATGTTGAGGAAGATCATGCTCATGCCCATCGGCGGCAGTGCGATGACGGCGAGCGCGAGGCCGACGCCGAGGAGGATCACCCAGAACTTCTTGCTCTGTTTGTCGACGGCGCGGTAGTTTTCGTCCTTGAAGCGGAGGCAGTCGATGAACGCCCAGAGCTGGACGATGAATGCGGCTACCGTCAGGGCAAGAAAGACGAGACGCTGAAAGCCCGCGATGTATTCCATCCCCTCAGCCTAGCAATCCCTCATCTCCCAAGCAGTGTCAGGAGCCGGATCCTGGGCAATTGCCCACTCTCGGCTCACCGCGTTCCCAGAGGATGCGTGCGCTCCCAGAGTCTGTGCGCGTCCCCCGAACGTGCGCTCCCAGAGGGCCAGCGCGTTCGCGCGAGCTCTCGCGTTCTCGCAGCGCTTCTGCGTTCCTCCAGGACGCGGGTTCTCAGAGCACCCCCGTCGTGCGGATGAGCGCGCACACGGCCATGCCGATGACGACGGCGAGGAGCATCGGCACACGCAGGATTGCGGCGAGCACACCGGCGCCGACCCCGATGAGCCGGGCCGGGTCGGCGATGTCCTTGCCGTCGAAGACCGCGGTGGTCGCGAACACGGCTCCGATCAGCACGACCGTGGCCCGATCCATCCACATCGTCACGCGCTCGGTCGAGTCGGCCGAGTCGCCGGAGGCCGCCGACGCTCCTTCGTCGCCCGAACCGGCCTCTATCGTCGCTCGGCGCCCGCGGGTGGCGATGGCCGCGCCGAGTTTCACGCCGGCGAAGCGCATGAGGTAGGTTCCGATGCTCAGCGCGGCCAGAGCGATGAGGAAGCTTCCCGCGCTCATGCCCGTCCGTCCTCTGCGCTCACCGAGGCCGGCTGCCCGCTGTCGGAAGGCTCGGGGCCATCGGCCGCGGCACCGCCTCGGCGGCTGAGCAGCGAGCGCACCGCCCATCCGACGGCCACGAAGACGAAGACCGACAGCGCGGTCACCGCGCCCAGCCCCAGCGGCAGAACCGGCGTGAGCGCCACGGCGATGAGGATGCCGGCGACGGTCAGCGAGAGCGTGGCGCGGTTCTTCAGATCCCCGCGGATGAGGCAGAAGAGGATGATCGGGAAGGCCGCATCGAGGCCGAGCAGGTCCGCGTCGATGACGTTGCCCAGCCATTGGCCGACCATGGCTCCGCTGGGCCACATGAGCGCGATCGCAGCGCCCATGAGCAGGAAGGCGTGCCATCTCGCGCGGGCGTTGCGTCCGGTCCGCGAGATCGCGGTGGACTCGTCATTGATCCAGTGGGAGGCGATGAGCGCGCGCCAGTCCTGAGGGAAGAACGGACCGACGGCGACGCCGAAGGCGAAGTTCCGCGAGTTGACGAGGAGCCCGGCCAGCACGGCGAGGATCGGGGCGCCGCCGGCGGCGATGACGCCGACGAAGGTGAACTCCGCAGCGCCTCCGAGGGCGAACATCGCCAGGAGCAGGGTCTGCCACCAGGCGAAGCCCGAGACTGCGGAGATCGCGCCGTAGGACAGCGCGACCGCGACGATCGTGATGGTCACGATCGCCACGGCTCGGTAGGTCGACCCGGGGAGCACCCGTTCGCCCGTGCGGAATAATGAACCCATGTTCCATACAGTGCACTTTACGCAGTCGTTCGTCAACCTGAACGTCTTGACCGTTACAATGAACACATGAATTCTCGAAATTCACCGAACGACGAGTCGGATATGGACGGCGCCCCGGCCGGTCCTCAGGCAGAGCCCAGTGCAGCGCTCTCCCCCAGCGAGCAGATCGCGGCGGCACTGAAACGGGAACGACTGCGGGCCGGACTGTCATTGTCCGAGGTCGCTCGGCGTGCAGGGATCGGCAAGTCGACGATGTCCGGGCTCGAAACCGGCAGCGGCAATCCGAGCCTGGAGACGATGTGGGCTCTGGCCGCTGCACTCGACATCCCTCTTGCGCGCCTGCTCGACCCGCCCCCGCACGAGGTCGCCTTCCAGCACGTCGGCGATATGCCCAGCCTGCCTTCGACCACCGCGAACTATGTGGCCACCCTGCTCTCACCGTCGCCGACGAATGCCCGACGCGATGTCTACTTCATCCAGGCCGAACCGGGTGAGCCCAGGGAGTCTCAGCCGCACCCGCAGGGCACGATCGAACATGTCATCCTCGGCCGCGGGGCCGCGCGCATCGAGGTCCTCGGACAGTCCTATGAGCTCGGCGTGGGCGACTACCTGACCCATCCGGGCGATCAGCCTCATCGCTTCACGGCTCTGGAACCGGGCACGAACGCCGTCTTCGTCGTCGAGAGCACCTGACAGGGCTACTCGACGGCCGGCCCCGCCGCCTCCGACGACCGGCCCGCTCCTACTCGACGACCGGCCCGCTCCTACTCGACGGCCGGACCGTCTTCGTCCTCCTCGGCCAGGGGCGGCAGGCGCGACTGAGCTTCCTCCCGCGTCAACCCCGCTGCCTGGAGGAGGTCGACGGCGACCGTCCGCAGGAGCAGGACCAGGGATTCGTCGTGGATGTCCCATTCCGGCTTCGCGCGCGGATCCAGAGCGCCCGCGGCTTCGGACAGGGCCGCCTCGGCGAGGGAGCGATCGGTGCCGCGGCGCAGGGCGATCTCGAGCTTCTTGGCCCCGTCGGCCAGCGATCCGACGTAATCGGCGATGACCGGCTTCTCGACGCCGAGTTCGGTCATGCCCACGACCCGGCGCGCGATCACCCGCATCGTCCGCATCGCCCGGTCGGAGAAGGTATGGGCACGGGAGAGTCGGGTCACCTCGGCGGCGTGCCGACGGGCGCGCGCATTGATCTTCGCCGCCTCACGCGAGATCCGCAGCGATGACCCCCACGAGTCGATGATGTCCTGGGTCTCGCGGGCTCGTTCGAGAGCCCGATCGGCCATGGTCGAGTCCGCATCCCGCAGCGCCCGCTTCATCATCTTGAGGACATCGTCGATCTCCTCGAGCATGTCCGCGGCCAGGCGTCGGGGCACCTTCCGGGCGTCGCGCGGAATGAGGAAAGCCAAGAGGATCGCACACACCGATCCGGTCAGGGCATCGAGCGTGCGGGGGAACGGCATGCTCGTGGCGGTGGCCGGGACCACGACGACATAGACGGATTGGACGGCGATCTGGGTGATGAAGATGCCGCCCGAATTGAGGATGGTGCCGATGACCAGGCCGATGATGAGGGTCAGCGCCAGCTGCCAGATGCCGGTGCCGTAGACGTTGACGAGGATCTCGCCCACGAGCACCCCGAAGGTCGCGCCGATGCCGATCTCGAGCGCTCGACGCAGGCGACGGTCGGCCACCGGGCCGATGCCGACCGCGGAAGCGACCGCGGCGAGGAAGGGATAGGGGTGGCCGAGGACGTAGACGCAGAAGGTATAGGCGGCGGTCGCGGCGATGGGGATCTGGATCAGCTGACCGGAATTCACCCAGACTCGCTTGAGACCCAGGCGCACGCGGTGGGAGACGACGCTGACTGCCCGCCGAGGCAATTCGCCGACCCGAGTCTCCGCCATCAGTCCCCTCTGCCGCTCATCGGTGCTGTACTCAGAGTACCGGAAATGTGGCATGCTAAAGTCTGTGCGCCGAGGAGGCTATTGAATGACAACGAATCTCACCCGAAACGAAGCGCAGAGTCGCACACAGCTGCTCGAGGTCGATACCTACTCAGTCCATATCGACGTCAGCAACGCCGAGACCGAAGACGAGACCTACTTCTCCCGCACAGACGTCGACTTCACGGCCGACTCGGCCGGTTCGACCTTCATCGACCTCATCGCCGACTCCGTCTCCTCCGTTCAGATCAATGGTGAGATCCTCTCCCCCGCCGAGGTGTTCGACGGTGCTCGTGTCACCTTCCCCGTCCGTTCCGGCCGGAATGCGCTGACGATCGAGGCCCAGGCCCGCTATTCCACCTCGGGCGAGGGACTGCACCGCTTCACCGACCCCGCAGACGGCAAGGTCTACCTCTATACGCAGTACGAGCCCACAGATGCTCGGCGCGTGTTCGCGAACTTCGACCAGCCTGACCTCAAAGCCGAGTTCAGCTTCTCCGTCACCGCTCCGTCCCACTTCCACGTGCTGTCGAATCGGCCCGAATCGACCTCGGAGCCCGGAAAAGGAACGGCGGACGCCGTCACTCACCATTTCCTGCCCACGCTGCGGCAGTCGAGCTACATCACCTGCATCACCGCCGGACCCTATGAAGGCGCGACTGACGAGTGGACGGACCCGAAGACCGGGCAGACGGTGCAGCTGGGGGCATGGACGCGTGCCAGCCTCGTCGACCATCTCGACGCCTCCGACATCTTCTCGATCACGAAGGCCGGCCTCGAATTCTTCACCGCCGAGTTCGACTACCCCTACCCTTGGGGCAAGTACGATCAGATCTTCGTCCCCGAGTACAACCTCGGCGCGATGGAGAACCCGGGTCTGGTGACGTTCACCGATGGTCTGATCTTCCGCGACAAGGTCACCGACGCCCAGTACGAATCACGTGCGAACGTCATCCTCCACGAGATGGCGCACATGTGGTTCGGCGACCTCGTGACGATGAAGTGGTGGGACGATCTGTGGCTCAAGGAGTCGTTCGCCGACTATATGGGCGGGCTGGCGCTGGCCGAGGCGACCCGGTTCACCGACGGCTGGGTGACCTTCGCGCTGCGGCGGAAGGCCTGGGCCTATACGCAGGACCTGTACCCGACGACGCACCCGATCGTGGCCGACATCCCCGATGTCGAGGCCGCGAAGCTCAATTTCGACGGCATCACCTATGCCAAGGGCGCATCCGTGCTCAAACAGCTCGTCGCCTTCGTCGGCAGGGAAGCGTTCTTCGCCGGATCCCGGCTGTACTTCAAACGGTTCGAGTATCGCAACACCGAGCTCGCCGATTTCCTCGAATGCCTCGCCGAGGCGGCCCCCGACCGGGACATCGCGAACTGGGCGGGCGCTTGGCTCGGCACTTCCGGAGTGTCGGAGCTCTCCCTGGAGCTGACGACCTCCGATGCTTCATCCATCGGCTCCGGTTCGCTCCAGGGGCCGGGAGCCGGAGTCCGCATCGCTTCGAGCACCGGCGCGAGGCTGCGGGCGACCGCCGATGCCGACGACGAGGCGGGAGCGGCTTCGGCCCAGGGCACCGGAGGTCAGGCTCACGCTCCACGCCGCCGGACGGGAGCCGAGAAGATCACGGCTGCGACGATCACTCAGGCCGATTCGGCCGAGGGTGCCTCTCTGCTGCGTCCGCACACCCTCGAGATCGCCACACTCGGGAGGTCGGGACGCGTGATCGTTCCGCTGGACACCTTCCGCTTCGAGTTCTCGACCGAGTCCGCCGAGGTCGAACAGCTCATCGGACGCAGCGCCGGAGCGATCACCCTGCTCAACTTCAACGATCTGGACTATGCGCGGGTCCGTCTCGATCCGGCCTCGACGGAGACGGCGATCACCTCGGCCTCGCGGATCATCGACCCGCTGTCGCGGGCGCTCGTGTGGTCGGCCCTGGACAATGCCGTTCGCGACGGCCTCATGCCCGTGCAGAAGTACCTCACGGCCTATGCGCGCAGCCTCGGCAAGGAGAGCCATGCGGGAATCATGGCCGGTCTCAGCCAGACCGCTCTGACCTGCATCGACCAGTGGGTGGCCGATCGCAATTTCGACACCGCGATCAGCGGGCTGCTCGGCGCCGCGCTCGACGCCCTGGCTGCGGCGAAGTCCGGCTCCGATGCTCAGCTGCATCTGGCCAATCTCGTGCTCGCGCTGACGTCACGGACGGCACGCTGTGCGACAGTCGGCTCGGCCGTGGTGATGGGGCGCAGCTTCGCCAGCCAGATCCTCACGGTGCCGGTCGGTGAGGAGATCGATCGCATGTACCCCGAGGCTCCGGGGACGAGCACGGAGGAGGCCGGCGGCGCCGAGCACTCCTCAGCGGGACTGCCCTTCCGCGGTCTGATCAACGACCACGCGCTGAGATGGAACGCGCTGACAGCGCTGGTGTGCCTCGGCTGGGCGGATCAGACGGACATCGCCAGGGAGAATCACTCGGACCCCAGCTCCTCGGGACGGCTCCGCGCCGAAACCGCCAGTGCCGCGCTGCCCCTGCCCATCGTCAAGATCCGGGCGTGGGAGGCCATCCGCGGCGCGAGCGCGCTGAGCAACGATGTCCTCTCGGCCATCATCTCCGGATTCATCGCTTCGAGTGCGCTGCCGCTCATCGAGGGCTATGTCGACGAATACTTCGATGGTCTGCTCGGCTTCTGGACCGACAATTCGATCGAGATCGCCCGGCGCCTGGTGCTCGGCCTCTACCCGCGCTGGTCGGTCGACGAGGAAGCCGTGGTCGAGAAGACCGACGCGTGGCTGGCCGCCCACACCGAGGCGCCGGCGGCCCTGCGCCGCCTGATCATCGAACGTCGCGACGACCTGGCCCGTGCCATCTTCCTCAAGTCGACACAGAGCTCGCGCCACTGAACCGACGCAGATGGCCGGCGCCCCATCCATGGGGGCACCGGCCATCTGCATTTCCGCTGTGCTGTCTGCCGACGGGCCTGCCGACAGACAGACGTGGCATCGGCCTGCCGGCAGACAGATGTGGCATCGGGTCTGCCGACAGCGAGATCTGGGTCAGAGGATCCGACGGGCTCCGGAGAATTCGTTGCCCGTGTCCCACTTCTTCCAGTCGGTGACGTAGACGTCCTTCGAGGCGTTGGGCGAGTGGATCATCTTGCCGTCGCCGATATACATGCCCACGTGGTGGACGGTTCCCGATGGAGTCGAGAAGAAGAGCAGGTCACCCGCCTTGAGGTGCGACGATGATACGGCCTTGCCTGCCCTCGCCTGGTCGCCCGAGTCGCGCGGGAGATCGATGCCATGGGCTCGGTAGATGCTGTAGGTGAACCCGGAGCAGTCGAATCCGTAGGCGGAGACTCCTGCCCACAGGTAGCGCAGGCCGTCGAACTGCTTCGCGGTCTTCACGAGGTCCTTGCCGCTGGGCTTCTCGGGCTTCTCACCGACGTCATAGACCGCTACGTCATCGGCGTCTATCCAGGCAGCGCCGCCGCCGGGGAGAGCGACGCGAACGTCGTCGACGTCTTGGGCGATGAGCGGCAGGTCGACATTGAAGCTGACGTCGGCGCCGGTGTCCTTGGTGAACTCGATGCCCTCGAGTTCACTCTTCGGCTTCGTCACGACGGCACGCGGCTGCTCTTCGCGGAGCTTTCCGAAGCGGTCGTTCTCGACCAGCTGCTTCGACGGCAGCCAACCCGGGTAGCCCTTCTTGTTCTTCGGGGTCTTCTGATCCTTGACGCTGACCCGGGCCCATTTGCCCTTGATGTCGAGGACAGTGACTTCCGAGCCGTAAACCGCCTGCGTCTCGGTCTTACCGGTGAGGCCTCGACGCACCTCGGTGCTCTTGAGGTTCTTGTTCCACTTAGCGAGGTCAACAGGATGGCCGAGGGCAGGCTTATCGACTTTTCGGGGAGCCTTGCGGTCGGCCCAGAGGGTGGCCACCGTGACATCGACGTAGGCCGTCTCGCCTTTTTCGATCTTTCCGTCGCTGATCCGTTCGAGTTCCTGGCCGGGAACGACATCAGCTGTGATGTCCGCTGACGTTGCGGCGTCGGTCGAGGACAGATTGCTCGACAGTGCGGGAGCACCGGCGCCGAAAACCAGTCCGACCCCAAGTGCTGCCGAAACAGCAATTTTGGTACGCATTATTTCTCTTTCGGTCTGCGGGCATCAGGCCCGCGCGGGGGAAGTCTCCGAAGGTGCGCGTGCGCATTCGGCGTACTCGATTCTCCTTTGACGCTGCCGTCCCTCGCAGGTCGACCTCGCTGCCGGCGAATCATTGCACGGTGTCAATCCTACCGACGGTTCGAGGACCGCCGACGTTCATGACACTGTGACAGGATAACGTGCTCTGCCGTCGGTTTGAAGTCCACTTGCCCGATTCGATGCCGAGCTGAGACTTCGATGGGGCATCGGACGCGGTTGAAGTCTCAGGCCGCGGCGCCGAGGAGCTCGGCAGCCAGGAGCTCGATCGTCTGGATGCGACCGGGGTCCTCGCGCAGGTCCTCGCCTTCCATCGCTCCGGCGATCGGCTGGATCATGATCTCGTCGACATCGAATCGTGCTGCGAGTTCTTCGAGTTGCGCAACAGCCGACTTCGTGTCGCCGATGATCCAGTTCTTCGACATTTCCTCCCCGACCATGCGTTCGCCGTCGTTCATGACCGATCGGACGTCGTCGCCGGCCAAGTGCAGCTTCTCCATCGGGCCGCCGGTGCGCAGACGTGACATCTGCAGCTGGAAGGGCTCGGAACGCAGCTGTGCCTCTTCAGCAGTGGGTGCGACCACGACGTTGGCCGTGACGAAGGTCTGCGGTTCGTCTCCATAGGCGCCCGGAGTGAAATTGTCGCGGTAGATCTTCATCCCCGTGGTCGCACCGGAGGCGAAGTGATTGGCGAAGACGTAAGGCATACCGAGTTCGGCGGCCAGCCGTGCCGAGTATCCGGACGACCCGAGCAGCCAGGGCAGAGGCTGAGTGCCCGGCACTGCCGCCGGTGTCGCCTTCAGCACGTGTTCGCGGCCGCCCTGCAGAGGGATGCGCAGCCCTTCGGGGGCCATCAGACCGAGGGTGTCGATCACATGCTGCGGGAACTGCTCGACGGGGTCGATGGCTCGCCCTTCCCGGTCGACCATGCGGCCTTCGCCGAGGTGGCCGCGCACCGCCGCCGACGTGATGGGGTCCGTGCCGGGTGCGCGTCCGATGCCCAGGTCGATGCGGTCACCGTAGACCGCAGAGAGCAGAGCGAAGAGTTCGGCGACCGCCAGCGGCGCGTGGTTGGGAAGCATGACCCCGCCGGATCCGAGTCGGATGTGCTCGGTGCCCTGCCCGAGGTGCATGAGCTCGGGGCCCGGCATCGTCGATGCGATGGAGGGCATATTGTGGTGCTCTGCGACCCAGTAGCGGGTGAAACCGAGGCGGTCTGCCGTATCGATGATCTGCTTCGAGGCGGCGAACGAATCTGCGGTGCTCTGTCCGGTGCGAACAGGCACGAGGTCAAGAATGGAAAGCTTCATATCGAAAGCAACAGCAGTCGCGAGGCGTTCATTCCTGGCGGCCCGTTCAGGGCCCGACCGGGATTGAATGGGATTGCAGGACTCAGCCGAAGAGAGTCTCGCCGATCTCGCGTGCAATGAATCGGGCGTGGAGAATCGGTTCTCTGGCTTGGTCGATCGATGCTGGAGGCACCCACGCCGGCCGGCCGTCTGCGAGCATTCGGCAGAACCAGTCGGACTTGTCGATCAGGTGGTGATGGGCAGAGCATGCCAACGTGAGGTTGTTGACGTCTGTTCTGCCTCCTCTCGCCCAGGGGACGATATGGTGCGCCTCGCACCAGCCAGGTGGCGTATCGCAGCCGGGGAAGGTGCACCCTTGGTCGCGACTGGCAAGAATCGCAAGCTGCTTCTCGGTTGCCAGTCGTCTTTCGGTAGCCAGTGCCATCGATTTCGTCTTCTCGCTCATGAGGTGGAAGAAGACCGAGCCGTTGAGCCCGTCGAGTGCGGCAGTCGTGATCGGAAAGGGCGCCTCGTCTCCGGTGGCTGCCCTGCCGGTCCGCGAGACGAGGTCCTCGGCCTTGGCCGTGACGACCAGGGCGTAGGCGGCTCCTGCCTTGATCCGGTTCATCTCGATGCTGCCGATGAGGCTGGAGAAGCGTTCGTAGATGCGTCTGCGAACACTGGGCTGTTCGGCGGCCATTGCCACCAGCGAACCGTCTTCCCTTACTCCCGCCCCCTGTGGGATCTCGCCGTCATCGCCCGCCTGCGGGAGCGAGAAGTCGAGCGAGGGGTCGAGGCAGTCCGAACGGTCTCCGCGCAGAACTTCGGTAAAGGCATCGACGACTGTCTGGTCGAGCGCCTCGGCGGCGCCGTCCTCGCTGACCTTCGACTTCTCATCGGTCTTGATCCGGGAAGTGAGCAGCCCGTTGAGGACTCCGCCGGTCTCTTCGTCGAGGCGGCCCTTGAACGTCCAGGTTCCGTCTTTCATCTGGCGCAGATTGACGTTGAAGTCCTCACGGTCGGCCGCCTCCTTCGGCGGAGCCCCGTCGGGATCGATCCAGCCGAGGATCTCGTCGAAGAGCACATGGATATCGCGCACGCGCACCGTCGGTGCCTTTTCGACGAGCAGCCTTTCGGCCTCGATTCTGTCGTCTTCGGCAGCTGTCGGCGGCAGCGCCTTGAGGCACTTGATAATCGTCGTCGCCTGGTTCGACGATAAGGCGCCCTCACGCAGGGCGGCGGCGAGGATCGGGAACTTCGCTTCGATCGATTCCCCGCTCATACTGGTCCGTTTGCCCAAGTGCTCGGCGAGCTGCGTCCTGCGATAGGCCTCATGAGAGGAGAGGTTCAGGCGGTGCTGCACCAGAGCCTTCGTCGTCTTGGCTCCGAAGTCGCGGGGCGTTCCGACTCGTTCGAAGACGGAGAGCGTGACGATCGACAGGGATTCCGTCAGCCGGTCCAAGGTCTCGAGCCCGTCGAGCACCGTCACGGCATCGTCGGGGCCCATGGGGCGGGTGAAGTCGTGCAGTTCCCCGAGCAGCCCCTGCAGTCTGTCGATGCTCTCAGTGACTTCCGGAGCGATGTGGTTGAGATCCGACCAGCGATACTCATCGAGCAGCGGATGTGCGCTTGCAGCCACGTCTCTGCTCTCGGCCACGGCTCTGTGCCGTTCGGTGCGTTCGAATTCGGCAGCATGCTCGGCTTCGCGCTGCTGCCGCTTCGATTCCTCGTACCGTGCTTCGAGCTCGTCCCACTCGGCGTTCGCACGCTCGATCTCCTCACGGCGCTGCGGATTCCTTCTGAGGAACTCCTCATGCTCGATGGCACGCTGAGCCTCACGCTCTTCGCGCTTCTCCTGCATCCAGGCTGCCTGACGCGCTTCGATCTCTTCGATACAGGCCTGGACTTCCGCCTCATTTCGCGGAGGCCCCGGATCAGGCGACCACAGGCCCTCACCGCCCCGGAAATCGCTGCCCTGAAGCGCTGAGGAGTTCGCCGCGCCGGCTTCTTCTTCGGCATCCTCCTCGACCGGAGATTCGGCGGTGCCGTCGAATCGATCGGCCAGGGGGTGCCCGGTGAGGTCGAACCCTGCTGCTTCGAGAAGTTCCCGATAGGTCGGCTTCTGGTCTTCGGGAGAGGCGGGCAACGGGGATGGCTGTGGGTCAGCTTCGGAATCGTTCTGCTCGTCGTGCCTGCGGTCGGGGATGAGAGCCATGTTCTCTGTGTCCGTTCATCATCATTGATGGTTTCGACTTATCCATACTCTAATCCACGATTAGAACAGAGTCCATAGTTCTGTGCGATTCTTTCGCATTTCTTTTCGTGCTGTTCGAACGAGTGCTATTTGAGCACCTTTGGCAGACCGTCGATTCAGCTTCGACGCGTCGATGTCAGCCTACGACGCGCAGGTGACACGAGAATCGCGAGGCGAATCGCACCGTCCCGCGGTCGAGCAGGGCAGAACTGCTCTTCAGCGACCGAGGGGCTGAGCAATCCGGACGTTGGGTCGACGCCGGCGCAATCCTATCCGGCACCCACGTCCTCGCCTGCGCAGTCCTCGCCGGCAGTCACGTCGACGCCGACCTCATCACTGAATCGGCCGACCAGCCCACCCAGCCAACGGAAGAGTTCAGTGGGCGGCCTTCACGCACAGCACCGGGGCCGCGGCGTCGAGGATGACCTTCTGGATCGTCGACCCGAGGAGGAACTTGCCGACCGGGGTCCGCTTCCTGGTCCCGAGCACGATCAGCTCGGCGCCCACCTCGGTCGCGGTGTCGAGGATCTGTTCGGCAGGGTCGTACTCGCTGCCGAGCGTCAGCACGCGGAATTCGACGTCGGACCTTCTCAGGTAGTCCTTGACGGATTTGAGCTCACCCTCGCCGAGGCGGTAGGAATCATTGCGCTGAGCCGACCGTGATGCGTTGACGACGACCAATTCTCCGCCGTCCTTCTTCACATGGGCGATTCCCGCATCGAGAGCGGCATGGCCGGCGGGGTTGTTGACGTAACCGACGAGAACAGTCATTCTTCACCTTCATTGGGTTGAGCCGAACAGTGCTGAGTGGAACGGTCGGAGCCCCACTGCTCCAGGATAGCGAGATGCGGCGCCGCGCTCCGAGACCGTCGCCGTCCCAGCGAGGACACTGCCCCACGGAACGGCGCACAGCCTCGGCGCCACATCGGCTCCACGCGCGGCATCGGCTTCACGTCAGTTCCTCGGGATTCCGGAATCGCGTGCTCGTTCCCTTGGTGGAACGGTTCCACAGCCAGGTCACGACCCACAGGACGACGCCGATGCCGACGAGTGCGACCGCGATCTGGTACTGGACGAGTTCGTCGAGGCGGGCCCAGGGGCCGACGAGGAACGCACAGCTGATGACGCCGAGCCACGGCAGGAACGTGGGCGCCTTGAAGTGATCGTGGTCGGCCGGCTGCTTGCGCAGGATGAGCACGGCCACGTTGACGACGGCGAACACCGCCAAGAGCAGCAGCGAGGTGGTGCCGCCGAGCGAGGCCGTCACCGTCTCCGGCAGGATCGTCGTCACCGCGATGATGAGCGCATAGGCGATGAGCGTCGTGAAGATGATCGACACCCACGGCGAGCGGCGACGGGCCATGACCTTCGCGAACACCGGTGGGAGCACGTTCTGCTTGGACATTCCGAAGAGCAGGCGGCTGGCCATGAGCATGTTGATCAGCGCCGAGTTCGCCACGGCGAACATCGTCATAAACGGGAAGATCGTGTCGATCGGCAGGCCGGGAGCCCCGGCGCGGACGACCTCGAGCAGGGGCGTCTCGCTCTCGGTCAGCACACCGATCGGCACCGCCGCGACGGTGACGAGGGAGACGAGCACGTAGATCACGCCGGTGATCGTCAGGCCCGAGAGCATGATCTTCGGGAACACGCGCGGGTCCTTCGTCTCCTCGACCATGTTGACCGAGTCCTCGAAGCCGACCATGGAGAAGAAGGCGAGCGCCGTGGCGCCCGTGACCGCGAGGAAGACGCTCTTGTCCCCCTCGGTCTCGAAGATCATCACCCGTGAGAAGTCCGCATCACCGGACCCGAGGGCGAAGAATCCGACGAGGATGACCAGCAGCAGGCCGCTGAGTTCGATGAGGGTGAGAACCACGTTGAACCACACGCTCTCGCCGACGCCGCGGAGGTTGATCAGGGCGATGAGGGTGAGGAAGCCCAACGCGATCCACATCACCCCGGTGCCCGAGACGTCCCAGCCGAATCCGGCCACGAGGTTCGCAGCGAAGACGTTCGACGCCGTCGACGCCGAGGTGATGCCGGAGCTGAGGACTGCGAAGGCGACGAGGAAGGTCACGAAGTGGATCCCGAACGCCTTGTGCGTGTACAGAGCCGCACCTGCGGCATGCGGGTACTTCGTCACGAGCTCCATATAGGAGAACGCGGTGATCAGCGCGATGAGGAAGGCGAGGATCACCGGCGCCCAGCCGGCGCCTCCGACCTGTCCGGCCACCTTGCCGGTCAGTGCGTAGACGCCCGTTCCGAGGATGTCGCCGACGATGAACAGAAGCAGCAGCTTCGGCCCCATCACCCGCTTGAGAGTCTCGGGGTGGTGCCCATCTCCTGCATCGACTGTGGTCGTGGGTTCCTTGTCGCTCACGATTCCTCCATCTCCGCCGCAGCCGCTTCAGCCGCAGTCCTGGCAGCTCCGAATGGTGTCAGAGCCCCGCCCAGTATGCATCAGCCCCGCACCACATCGAGAAACGCAGTGAACAGCGCCTTCGCATCACGTTCGCTCTCGGGGCCCAGCTCCTCCGCCTCTTCCACCAGAGTAGCTTTATCGAACCCGAGCTTCCGCAGTTTCGCCGCATCCCATCGCAGAATGTTCGCGCGTGTCGCCTCCGGGTGGAACTGCGTGCCCCAGGCACGTCCCATCCGGAATGCCTGGAATTCGCAGGCTTCGCTCGAGGCCAGCAGCGTCGCCTCGGTCGGCAGCTCCACGATGCGGTCCACATGGCTTTCGAGGAACGACGTCCGCTCTCGGATCACCGAGAACACGGGATCGGCGGCCGCCTCGGCGGTGGTATCGATCCGGGTGTATCCCTTCTCCGGCGCTCCGGTTCTGGCTCGCACGTCACCGCCGATCACATGGGCGATGAGCTGCCCACCGAGGCAGATCCCGAGCTGCGGCAGGTCCGTCTCCAGCGCATGGCGGACGAGTTCGGCCTCCCCGGCGAGCCAGGGTGCGCGGTCGGTCTCATCGGGCATGTACCCCCCGCCGAGCGCGATCAGGCCGTCGTAGGCCTCGAGTGCGCTCGGTTCCGGCAGGTGCGAGACGCCGCCGATGCGCAGATCGAATTCGACGTTCTCGCTGATCATCCACGGTGTCAGCAACCCCGGCTGAGAATCGATGTCATTGACGATGACGAGCAGCCGGGTCATGATCGGTCCCTCGCCGAGGCGGCCTCTTCGCGGTCCGCTGATCCGAGGAAGGCCGCGTACGCCTCTTCATGGTCTTCGAGGACTCGCATGGCATTCGCGAACCCGAGCCTGTGCAGGTCGGTCTCCGACCAGCCGCGTGAGGCGAGTTCGGCGAAGAGGTTCGGATACTGTCCCGCGTCACCGAGCCCGGTCGGCAGCTCATCGACTCCGCAGATGTCGCCGCCGAGGCCGATGTGGTCGATCCCGATCCGTTCGCGCACGTAATCGCAGTGGTCGGCGACATCGGCCACAGTCACCTCGGGGGCGGTGCCTTGCTCCCCGGCCTCGACCCATCTGCGGCGGGCATTCGAGACGAAGGAGGGCACGAACGTCATCATCGCCACTCCCCCGTTGTCGGGCACGCGGTCGAGGACGTCGTCGGGGATGTTCCGCGGATGCGGGTTGAGTCCGTAGGCGCAGGAGTGGGTGAAGAGCACGGGCAGGGTGGTGATGTCGAGCGACTGGTGCATGACCGAGGGAGCGACATGGGACAGATCGATGATCATGCCGATCCGGTTCATCTCGGCCACGACCTCGCGTCCGAACTCGCTCAAGCCCCCGTGCTGCGGCTCGTCGGTGGCCGAATCCGCCCACGAGTGCGTCGTCGACCAGGTCAGCGTCATGTAGCGGGCCCCGGCCCGCGCATAGGAGCGCAGCACGGCCAGCGATTCGTCGATCTGCTGGCCGCCCTCGACGCCCATGAGCGAAGCGACCCTGCCCGCACTGCGAGCGGCCCGGACCTCGGCGGCCGTCCGGGCGAACTGCAGACGTTCCGGGTACGCGGTGACGAAGCGCTGCACCGCGTCGATCTGCTCCCAGGTCGCCTTGACTGCGTGCGAGCCGGTGATCGAGGAGTGGACGTAGACCGACCAGTACTGCGCGGCGACATGGCCGACCGCCAGCTGATCCATCGTGGTGAACGGCGAAACGGCAGGATCGTTGAGACTCGCGACGCTGTAGTCGCGTTCCTCGCGCAGATACCAGGCGAGGTCGTTGTGTCCGTCGAAGACTTCGTAGCTCATGGCAGTGCTCCTTCATTGCAGGTGGTGGATGTTCGCAGTTCGGCCGCGGCGGCGGCCGCCGTGCGGGTCGGCACGGCTGGATGTGCAGTCGTCGGCTCAGGTTCACTCTCATCCGATCCCCGACATCAGCTGTGCCGTCCACAGCCCCAGGAAGGTGCCGGAGAAGGTGCCGATGAGCGCGAAGAGCACGCCGACCGGCACCAGCTGCCGGTTGAAGGCTCCTGCGACCACCGGCGCCGAGGCGATCCCGCCGATGTTCGCCGTACTGGCCACGGCGATGCTGAACAGTTCGGTCTTCGTCAGCTTCGCGTAGATGAGCATGATGACGATGTGGACGAGGAGCACGATCACGCCCGCGACGAGGTACAGCGGAGCCTCCGCCAAGGAGGTGAAGTCGGACCCGGAGGCGATGATGCCGATGATGAGGTAGAGCATGATGGTCGCGAGCTCGCTCGATCCTGCTGCTCGCCCCCAGCGGGTCGAGCCGATGACCAGGCCGAGGACGCTCACGATGAGGATCGTCCACGCCGAGGCGTTGATCACCGCCCCCACTTCCGGAAGCAGCTCGCCTGCGCGGGCGGCCAGGGCGGAGACGAGCAGCGCGAAGCCCAGCAGACCGATGATCGAAGGAAGCGTCATCGGCTTCTCCTCCTCACCGGTGACCCGGTCGGCGAAGTCGAACTTCGAGGTGTCGGCCTTCGTCCATCGGTTGAACCTGTCGGAGACGGCGACCGAGGAGAAGATGAGGAGCAGCCAGAACGAGTAGAGTACGGTGTCGACGATGAGCACATAGCCGAAGATGTCCTCGGGTGCCTCGAGGATGTTCTGGACCGCGACCATGTTCGCCGAGCCGCCGGTCCAGGAGGCGTTGAGCGCACCGAGTGCCTTCCACGATTCCGGGGCCAATGCCGAATGCACGATGAGATAGGCGACGATGAAGCCGATCATGATGCTCACGGCCGTGACCACGAAGGTCAGCAGCAGCTTCGGCCCGAGCCGGATGATCTGTCTGACATCGCATTTGAACAGCAGAAGCAGGATCATCGCCGGCAGCAGAGCGTCCTGCAGCCCGTCACCGACTCCGTCGACCGCGTCGTGGTCGAACAGGCCCACCGTGTTGAGCAGGGCCGCCACGATGTAGAGGAAGACGAACCCGGGGACATATCTGAATACCTTGAATCTCCCGCTCCGGTCGGCGACGACGAGAACCGCCGAGATCGCCAGCAGCAGGCTGATGAAAAGAAAACCGTCCGTGATCACAAACGACACTCCCTCGTTGGATAGGACCGCGCCCCGGTCTGCCGGTCCGCCCGGAAGCGGACGACTGTGTCCGGACACCCCGAAGGGAGGGCTCCGGCACGGAGGAACGCAGGTGCCGAGCGCGGTGAAGCCATGTGTGGTTGTCGATTGGATCCGGTCGGGTGTGGACTCGGGCAATCTTCGTGGTCGAGGAGACCTCTCAGCCTGAGGCGGGCAGCTCTCGGTACTTCTTCGCCGCGCTGTTCACCGCGGCGATGAGTGCCTTCTGTGAGGACCCGTGGTATCTGGCCGTGATCGTCT
The DNA here is from genome assembly GCF_017808105.1 of Brevibacterium renqingii. Taxonomy (GTDB): domain Bacteria; phylum Actinomycetota; class Actinomycetes; order Actinomycetales; family Brevibacteriaceae; genus Brevibacterium; species Brevibacterium renqingii. The sequence goes on from NZ_JADBHF010000002.1 coordinate 278,667, forward strand.
CCGTGAGCCGACCGGTGTCCAGGATGTCCGCGTCGATGAACAGGTCCCTGATGAACTTCCTTGTCAGGGCCAACGTCGCCGAGCAGTCGACATCGAGGATTCGGTGTGTGTCCGCCTCGATCTCGAAAGCGATGAAGAACAGCCCGTACTGCGTCATGATCGGGTTGTTCGACGGAGCCTTTGCTTCGCCGGTGAGGTAGATCGAGGAGGTCATAGTCCGTCAAGAATACTCGAGAATCGGAGTGCGGCCGTGCGCACGCACGAGACCGTCTCGAGAACATCGGCGGACCGCCCTTCAGAGGAATCGGTGGATCACCTCCCCCGCTTCGCGCATGATCGGCATGACGTCGACGACTCGGTCCGTGCCGGGCTCCCAGTTCGCGAACACGGCGTAGGCCACTCGCCGCGTCGGCGTCATCGCGATCCCGGCGTCGGCACGGATCGTCCCGTTCGTGCCCGTCTTGTTCCACACCCATACGTCGCGCTGATAGTTGTAGTGCGCGAGCGGGTCGAGGTCGAACGCCGAGGCGACCATCGAAGTGTCCGCACCGGCTCCCAGCCAGCGGCGGAAGATCTCATTCGTCGACTCGTCCCAGAACTCGTCCTTCGCATGCCGCGCCATGAAGTCGCTGATCTCCGCGGCGGTGCCCGTCGACAGGGTCCGCGGGGCCTTGGCCGGGCGCGGCCAGCGCAGGAAGTCGTGGAGCCCGGAGTTCCGGTAGCCCAAGTCCTCGACCTGGCGGGCGACGCTGTCGAGGCCGACTCGGCGGATGAGCACATTCGTCGCGAAGTTGTCGCTGAAGGCGCCGATGAGCAGGGCCACGTCGAAGATGCTCAGCTCGTCCTGCTCCATGAGGTACCAGATGCCGGACTCGTCGACACGTTCGCTCGGCCGCCGAGTCAGACGCTCCTGCAGATCGAGCGTGCCGTCCTGCGACATCTGCAGGACGGTATGGAGCAGGAACACCTTGCCCATGCTCGCGGTGTCGAGCTCCTCGTTCTCGTTGTGCGCGAACACCCTCTCTCCGCTGTCGACGTCGTAGGCCAGGGCGCTGAAGCGCACCCCGGGCAGTCCGTCGAAGTTCGGTTCGCTCATGGTCGTGCTCCTCTCGTCGTTCTCGTCATCGCGTTCCGGGTACTGATCCCGCCGGTGCTCGTTTCGGAATCGCGTGTGTCCGCTCACCAGCTCACCCCCGGCCCTCTCCGGCACCGTCCACCCGCAGGCGCGGGCGTCCGCCTGCAGGCGCCTCGAGTGTGGCCTCGACGCCGAGGGGCAGGCTCGGTGCATCCGGATCGTGTCCGAAGCCCATCTCGGTCACGATCGGGATGCCCGCCTCGCCGAGGGCGTCCATGACCAGAGCCTCGACTTCGGCGACCGGGGCGCAGTCCTCCCAGGACCCGAGCACCACCGCGTCAGCCGAGTCGAACCACCCGCCGCGGACTGCCTGCACGAGCAGGTTGTCGAGCCGGTACAGTTCCTCGTCGACGTCTTCGAGCATGAGAATGCTCGGTCCGCGAATCTCCCGCAGCTGCCTCGCGCCTGCCAGTTCCGGACTGCCGATGGCCGCTGCCACGAGACTGAGATTTCCCCCGCCGAGGCGGCCCCGCGCTCGCCCCGGAACCAGAGTCCGCGCCCGGCTGCGCGGCCCGGCCGCACCCGCGGGTAGGGTGCATGCAGCAGTCGCGGGGCCGCCCGCACCCGCGGCTTGGGCGGATGCAGCAGTCGCGGGGCCGGCCGCACCCGCGGCTTGAGTGGGTGTTTTGGGAGGATTCCCGCGTGATTCTTCCGCCCATTTCGCCCACCTGAGCGACGAGTCCGGGTCCGTCGAGCCCGCTGCGCCCGCTGCAGCGGAAGAACTGGTCGCGTTCGGAGATTTTCGGGCTCCGAAAGTATCCGATTGCGACCACTTCTCGCCCGCCGTGGCCTCGACACCGGCCTCCGCTGTGGCGGCCTCGGTGCCCGCCGCGGCGGGGAAGCCGAGTTCGCGACCGCCCCAGGGAGCGAACAGCCAGGAAGCCACCTCGGCGGGGACCACGGCCGAGTTCCTGAACGGATCGTTGCCGACCATCGGGCAGAACAGGGTCGCTGCCGACAGGTGGTGGTCCCAGGCCTGGTGGAGGGCGGTGACGTCCGAGGAGCCGGTGAGCAGTTTGGGCCGGCCGTCTCGGCGCAGCATGTGCCGGCGCATGTGGTCGAAGTCGATGTCGTCGAGCAGCCGCATGGCTCCGAAGCCCCCGCGCAGGGCGATGACGGCGTCGGTGTCCGGGTCGCACCAGGCGTCGACGAGGTCGTCCCGCCGCTGCTCGTCGGTGCCCGCGAGGTACGGCACTCGGGGGTGGCGAGCGCGGATGTGCTTGCCCGGCACGACGTGAAGATCCCAGGATTCGAGCTGCCAGACGGCTCGGAGCAGCGACTCCTCGTCGGTGGGACCGGACGGAGCGATGAGGCGGACGGTGTCACCGGGCCGCAGCGGCGGTGTCTCGAGGTAAGGGCTGGCGGGCAGATGAGTGTGCGGCCCGCCGCCGTACGGACGGTTGTGGCGACTACTCATTTCTCACCAGGCTCTGACTTCCCAGTCGGGGAACCGCGGCGAGCAGCTCCTGCGTGTACTCGTGCTGCGGGTTCTCCAGCACGCTGTCGACCTCACCGTATTCCACGATCTGGCCCTTCTTCATCACGGCCACCGTGTCCGCGATGTTCCACGCCAGACCGAGGTCGTGGGTGATGATGAGCGCACTCATCCCGAGGTTCTGCTTCAGCGCGAGGAACAGGGACAGGATCTCCCCGCGCACGGAGGCGTCCAGCGACGCCACGGGTTCGTCGGCGATGAGCACCTGCGGGTCCAGCGCCAGGGCACCGGCGATGACGACCCTCTGCCGCTGCCCGCCGGAGAGCTCCTGCGGAATCGATTCGAGGTAGTCACCTGCCGGCGTGAGCTCGGCGGCTTCGAGCGCACCGACCACCCGCGCGTACTCGTCGTCGCGGATGCCCTGCACCCGCAGACCTTCGACCACGGCCTCATAGACGCTGCGCTTGGGGTTGAGCGAACCGGCCGGGTCCTGCAGGATCATCTGCACCTGACGGCGGAACGTCCGCAGCGCCTTCGCCTTCCTCGGCAGCGCACGGCCCTGGAACGCCACCTGTGAGCCGGGCTCAACTTCCTGCAGGCCCAGCAGCGCCCTGGCCAGGGTCGTCTTGCCCGACCCCGATTGGCCGACGACGGCGAGGATCTCGGCTCTCCGCAGGGACAGGTCCACGCCCCGAACGGCCCTCTCCGTACCTCGCTTGGTCGCGAAGGACACGCTGACGTCCTTCGCCTCTAGCACCACTTCGTCGCTCATGGTGAACGGCTGGGCCCGGGTCACCTCGGCGGGTCGCAGCGTCCGCGGGTTCATCCGCGATTCCTGGTCGCCGATCTGGGGGAACGCACCGGCCAGCTGCTTCGTGTAGTTCTCACGCGGCCGCAGGCACACCTCGTCGCTGGGCCCGAATTCGACGAGCCTGCCGTGGCGCATGATCGCGAGCTTCGCGCACACGGCCGAGAGCACGGCGAGGTCATGGCTGATCATCAGGAGCGAGATCCCGCGGTCGGCGACGAGCGCGGCGAGTCCGGACAGGATCTGCTTCTGGACTATGACGTCGAGGGCCGTGGTCGGCTCGTCGGCGATGATGATGTCCGGTTCGCAGGCCAGGGCCATGGCGATCATGATCCGCTGCTTCTGACCGCCGGAGAGCTCGTGCGGGTAGGCCGAGGCCTTCGCGGAGTCGAGGTCGACCTCGGCGAGCAGTTCGAGCATCCGCGCCCTCCGCTTCTCCGGACTCGTCCACGTGTCCTTCGAGTGGTGTTCGAGGGCTTCGATGATCTGCCGTCCGACCTCGCGCACAGGGTTGAGCGAATGCAGGGCGCCCTGGAACACGATCGAGGCCTGCGACCAGCGCACCGCACGGATCTGCCCGAAGTTCAGCTGCGCCAGATCCTTCCCGCCGAGGAGCACCCGCCCGTCCAGCCGCGCCGACTTCGGCAGCAGCCGCAGGGCGGACATGATCAGCGTCGACTTCCCCGATCCGGATTCCCCCGCGATGCCCAGCGTCGTGCCCGCGGGCAGATCGAGGCTGACCTCCCTGACCGCGGCGACGTCACCGCGCGATGAGGAGGAGCGGTAGGTGATCGAGACGTTCTCGAAGCTCAGATCGGTCATCAGCGGCTCCTCAGGGCGGGGTTGATGATGGCCTCGAGCGCACGGCCGACCATCGTGAAGGCGAGCACGACGAGGAGGATCGCGATGCCGGGAGTGAGCACGTACCACCAATAGCCGGAGGTCGCGGCCGAGACGTCCATCGAGTTCTTCAGTATCGTGCCCCAGGACTCCTTGCTGGTATCGCCGAGCCCCAGGAACGACAGGGTGGACTCGGCGATGATCGCGCCGCCGACGGTCAGGGTCGTGTTCGCGAGCACGAGCGGCATGACCGCAGGCAGCAGGTGCCGGAACAGGATGTGCCGATGCCCGGCGCCGAGGATGCGCGCCCTTTCGATGTAGAGCCGGGACTCGACGCTCAGGGTCTGGGACCGCACGATGCGCGCCGTCGACGCCCAGGAGGTCAGGCCGATGGCGATCACGATGGTGAAGACTCCGCGTTCGAGGACGGAGGAGAGCACGATCGCCAGCAGCAGGGACGGGAGCACGATGAAGAAGTCGATGACGCGCATGATGAGGCCGCCGAAGAGTCCGCTGAAGTGTCCGGCGGCCAGCCCCATGATGGTGCCGATGACCATGGACATGACGGTGGCGGCGACGCCGACGAGGATCGACACACGCGCTCCCCAGAGGATGCGCACCCACAGCTCCCGGCCGAGGCCGTCGGTGCCCAAGGGGTGTTCGAGGCTCGGCGGGGCGTAGCGCGGAGCGTCGAGCTGCTTCGTCACATCGAGCATCGCGGCAGGGGCGATGAGCGGGGCGGCGAGCGCGATGACGACGAAGAAGAGCAGCACGAGGGCTCCGAGCAGCGCGGGGACGTCGGAGCGGAAGAGCGCCCAGTTCTTCTTCGCGTTGTTCAGCCGACGTTCGCGGACGAGCTTCGCGCCGTCGATCGCGGCACCGCGCTCCCGGGGATCGCGGTCCGGGGGGCCGGGAGCCGCCTCGGCGGGGGTGTTCGCACTCATCAGGCCCTCCTGACGCGGGGATCGAGGAATCGGTAGACGAGGTCGGCGGCCAGGTTCATCACGATGATGATCGCCGAGAACACGACGAAGGTGCCCTGCAGCAGCGGGAGGTCGGGGCCGCGGATGGCTTCGAAGGTGAGTTTGCCCAGGCCCGGCCAGGAGAACACGGCTTCGACGGTGACGGCACCGGCGATGAGGCCGCCGATGTGGAGGAATACGACGGTGACGGTGGGCAGCAGAGCGTTGGGCACTGCGTGCCTGCGGCGGACTTCGTCCTCGGTCAGCCCCTTGGCGCGGGCGGTGGTGAGATAGTCCTCGCTCATCTCCTCGATCAGGGAGGCGCGCATGATCATGAGGAACTGGGCGTAGACGACGACGACGAGGGAGACGACGGGCAGGATGAGGTGCTTGATCACGTCGATGATCCCGGCGGCCGACCACGGGTCGAGGCCGGGAGTGATCATGCCGCCGGTGGGCAGCCACTGCAGGGTGCCGCCGAAGATCATGAGCAGGATGAGGCCGAGCCAGAAGGTCGGGACGGACCAGAAGATCAGCGAGGTCGAGGAGGCGAGCTTGTCGAACAGCGAGTTCCTCCTCCAAGCGGAGAGCTGGCCGAGCCACAGTCCCATGGCGATCGCGATGAGTGCCGCGGTGCCGGTGAGCAGCAGGGTCGGGCCGAGGTATTCGACGATGAGCGAGGACACCGTCTTCCGATAGACATAGCTCTCGCCGAGGTCGCCGGTGACGATCCCGACGAGGTAGTCCCAGAACTGGACGATGACGGGTTTGTCGAGACCGTATTGGCTGCGCAGTTCGGCGATCTGCGCCGGGCTCATCGGGCGCTCCTTCGCGATCTTGAGCACGGGATCGCCGGGCAGCATCCGGAAGGCGAAGAAGCCGAGGACGATGACGAGGATCATCGAGGTCGCGGCCCCGCCGAGTTTGCGCAGGAAGTAGCCTGCGAACGATCCGCCCGCCGGCGGTTCGTCCGCATCGGCTGTTCCGGTGGATCCCGCCGCCGAGGCGGGGTCCGGGTCCGCCGGATCCGCGGAGTGGGTCGCCGAGGCGGGGCCCGGGTCCGTCGGATCCGCGGGGTGGGGATCGTTGCGGGCAGGTCTGGTCACTGGGGTGCTCCTGGTGCTGGGTGGTGCCGGGTGGTGCCGAGAGGGTGCTGTCGAGGACGGCGGCCCCGGCGTCCCGGACGCCGAAGCGGCGCCCGGGGCGGCGGGACCACGCTCGTGACGTCAGGGCCGCGCTCAGGACGGCAGGGCCACGGTCGGGACGGCGGGGCGGTTCCTATTCGCGGTCGTCGGACTTCCTGCGGCGGCTGAGCAGCCAGCCGCCTCCGCCGAGGACGACGATGACGGCTGCGGCGATTCCGATCCAGCCGCCCGCGCCCAGGCCCCCTCCGCCCGAGGCCTCCTCCGCACTCACGGGTTCGACCGAGGCATAGCCCCAGTAGCCGACCTGATTGGCGATCACTCCGCCGTCGGTGGGCTGCTTCGTGAAGTTCGTGAACCGATCGGAGCGGATGGCCTCGAGCTGACTCGGGTACCACAGTGTCACCGAAGGAGCCTCTTCGTAGTGGATCGCCAGGGCCTTCTGCACGAGTTCGGCTCTCTTGGCCTGGTCGAGTTCGACGTGCTGAGCCCGGTAGAGCTTGTCGAACTCCTTGTTGCACCAACCGTCTTGGCTCGTGCCCCCGTTGCCGTCAGCGTCGGGGCGCTGTCCGCAGGTGTTGATGCTCAGCTGATAGTCCGGATCCGGATTGATCGACCAGCCGGAGAAGTACATGTCGTAGTCGCCCTTGGTGGTGCGCTCCGACACCGTGTCGACATCGGTCGACTCGTTCTTCAGAGCGATGCCGATGTCCTTCATCCAAGGCGCGAGGAACTTCGCAGTGTTCTGCTCGATCGGCGCATCGGCGTCGGTGAGGAAGCGCAGCTCGAGCTTCTTCCCGTCCTTGGCCCGGATGCCGTCCGCCCCTTCCTTCCAACCGGCCTCGTCGAGCAGCTTCTTCGCCTTCTTCACGTCGAAACCGCTGATGACGGGGTCATCGGACTTCAGCGTCCAGTTCGGATAGACCGCAGGGATGAAGCTCGTGGCCGGCTGCGCGTAGTCGTGCATGACCTGTTTGCGCAGCGTTTCGATGTCGATGCCGGCGCGGATGGCCTGGCGCACCTTCTTGTCCTTCAGCGCCTCGCTGCCGGTGCCGAACTCCTTGCCCTCGGCATCGGCGACTCCGGGATTGATGGAGATGCCGTTGAAGCGGCGGCCGTTGCCGTCGTTGAGCTTGACGTTATCGGCCCCCTCGAGCGCGGTGAACTGATCCGGACTGAGGCCGGAGATGAAGTCGACCTCGCCGGAGCGGATGGCCTGCACCTGGGCGTCGGAGTTCGTGTAGTAGCGGTACTGGATCTCGTCGAGCTTCGGTTTGCCGCGCCAGAAGTTCGGGTTCGCCTTGAGCGTGATCGACTTGTTCGCCTCATAGCTCTCGAGCTGGAAGGGTCCCGAACCGACCGACTTCTCGTCGTTCTTGAACTCGCCGGGCTTGTCGATCTCCGACCACACGTGCTCGGGCACGATCGGGATCTCCTGGCCCGGATTGTTCGCCTGCGGCTTCTTCAGAGTGATGACGACAGTGGACTCGTCCGGAGCCTCGACCTTGTCGAAGTTCTCGACGAGGCTGCCGTTGGCGACCGCCATCTCCTCCTTCTCCATCATCTGGGTGTACGTCCACGCCACGTCCTTCGACGTCAGCGGTTCCCCATCGGACCACTTCATGTCCGGCCTGATCTGGTACGTCCAGACCTTGCCCTCGTCGTCCGTGTTCCATTCGGTGGCGAGTCCCTCGGTGACCGAGCCGTCCTCGGCGTCGTTGGCCACGAGGTTCTCATACATGTACCTGAAGGTGTTCGTCGGCACCAGGTAGAAGGAGGTGAAGGGGTTGAACGAATCGATGAATCCGTCGGTGGCGATACGCAGCACGTTCTCGGAAGCCGGAGCCTCGGACGTGGCCGCCTGTGCCGGGGCGGCGGCGAAGGAGCCGACGAGGGCGAGGGCTGCGACGCCGGCCAGGCAGCGGCGCCATCCTCTGCGCAGTGCGGAGTGTCTGCGCAGTGTGGGGTGAGTGAACATCATTGTCCTTCTGCTCGTGCGGTGATTCAGTTGTCACTCCCGTTTCGGACGAATGCGGTCGCTCGTCCGGAATGCGATGAGTGTGCTTTTCATCACTCTACGTTCGAAGTGCCATGATCTACGCACAACACCACACAAAGTTGCTTGTCAGCAACTGTGCAAACACCACAGCGGCTCACGAACAGACGCCTTGCGCTCCTGGCGCTTCACGTCCTGCACTGCGTCCGCTCCGGTCCTCAGACCCCCTGCGGCGACCGGTCGCCGCTGCGGTGGGCGATCTGCTCGGAGGTCTCGGCCTTGCGCAGCTTCTGCACGATCGCGATGCCGACGAGCACCGCCAGACCGATGAGGGAGATCCACATGGCCGGGTAGACCAGAGCAATGCCGCCGGCGACCAGCAGCACTCTCTCCACCACGTTGGTGACGCCGAAGAAGTAGCCGGCCATACCCGCGGCCACGCCGACCATGCCCAGACACAGCGTCACGAGAGCCGAGACCATCTCCTGCCAGGTTCCCTGCAGCAGCAGCGCGGGCTGGAGGATGAAGACGTAGGGGATGAGGAATCCTGCGATCGCGATCCGCACCGCGGTGACTCCGGCCTTCATCGGGTTCGCTCCCGCGATGCCGGCACCCGCATAGGCCGCGAGGCAGACGGGCGGGGTGATATCGGCGAGGATGCCGAAGAAGAACACGAACATGTGTGCGGCGATCAGCGGCACATCGAAGTTGTTGTACAGGATCGGTGCGGCGACCGTCGCCGTGACCACGTAGTTCGCCGTCGTCGGAAGCCCCATTCCGAGGACCAGGCAGGCGATCATGACCATGAACAGCACGACGAAGAAGTTGCCGCCGGCCAGATCGACCAGGCCCTTGCCCAGCTGACCGCCGAGGCCGGTCACAGTCACCGTGCCGGCGACGATTCCGGCCGTGGCACAGGCGGCGATGACCGGCAGCGCCGTGCGTGCCCCCGCGATGAGGACGTCGACGAGCGCGCGGGGGCTCAGACGGGTCATCTTCCGCAGGAAGCTGAGGATGAAGGCTGTGCCGATGCCGAACAGCGCCGCCCGGATCGGAGACATGCCCGAGAGCAGCGTGAGCACGATGACCACCAGCGGCAGCAGCAGGTCGAGCCGCTTGAGCAGATCGCGACCGTCCGGCAGGGCGGATTTCGCCATTCCGAGGATGCCGCTCATCTTCGCTTCGAAGTGGATGGACAGGAACGCACCGAGGAAATAGAGCAGTGCGGGGATGATGGCGATGACGATGAGGCCGTTGTATTCGAGGTCGGGCACGTTCTGAGCCATGATGAACGCGGCCGCGCCCATGATCGGCGGCATGATCTGTCCGCCGGTCGATGCCGTGGCCTCGGTGGCGGCGGCGAAGTGGGGTTTGAACCCGGCCTTCTTCATCAGCGGGATGGTGAACGATCCCGAGGCCACGGTATTGGCCACCGAGGACCCCGAGACCATGCCCTGCAGTCCGGAGGCGACGACCGCCGCCTTCGCCGGTCCGCCGGTGTAGCGCCCGGTGAGCCGGAAGGCGAGGTCATTGAAGAACTGGCCGATGTTCGTGTGCACGAGCATCACGGCGAAGAACAGGAAGAGGAAGATGAAGTTCGCCGACACCTGCACGGGAGTGCCGAAGATGCCGGTGCCGTTGGACAGGAACATGTTCGTCGCGAGGTCCTCGACGCTCAGCCCGGAGTGCCTGAAGACGGGGCTGTGGTTGCCGAAGAGCCCGTAGAGGAGCGCGACTGCGGCGATGATGACGATGGGCGGGCCCACGCAGCGACGGGTGGCTTCGAGGATGAGCAGCACGCCGAGGATCGCCACGACGAAGTCGAGGGGCGAATAGCCGAGGATCTGGACCGAGTTGCTCACCAGACGCGAATAGTCGAAGAAGACGTAGAGGTTGCAGAACAGCCCTGCGAGCCCGAGCAGCACGTCGTACCAAGGGACGCGGCTGCCGCGTCCGATGAGGAAGTCGGCGACGCGATTGCCGGTGGCGGGAGCGTCGAGCAGCCCTTTGCTCGCCGGGTAGAGGAAGAAGATCAGCGCCGTCGCCCCGGCCAGGTGGAGCGATGAGTGCATCCACGTGTTGAACGGCCGCTCGAGTGCGGCGTAGAGGTGGTAGAGGGTGAAGACGACGGAGACTCCGCCGATCACCCACGCCCACCAGCCGAGATCCGTGCGGAACCGGCTCGAGGAGTCGACGTCGCGCAGGACCTTCTCTCTTGCCTGATCGGCTGCCACCGTCGGCGCGGCAGCCGCCCCGGCCGAGGAGTCCCCCGGTCGGGGCGCTGTCGTCTCGTCACTCACGGCAGGTCGATGCCCTCTTCTTCGAAGTACTTCTTGGCGCCGGGATGCAGCGGGACGTCGCCGATCCCCTGCATCGCGGTGTCCTTCTTGATGAGCTTGCCGACATCGAGGGTGACTCCGTCGGTGTTGTCGAACAGTGCCTTGGTCAGCCCGTAGGCCGTGTCCTCGCTGACCTGGTCGGTCGACGCCACGAGAGCGGCGAACACGGAGACCGTCGGCACGTCCTCGTCGAGGAAGTCATAGGCCTCGGCGGGGATGTCATAGGACTCTGCGCCCGTCGACTCCTCGATCGCCGAGGTGATGTCGTCGTCGAGTTCGAGCAGCCTGACATCGGTCGAGGCGGCCAGCTGAGTCAGGCCGGCGACCGGAGTGCCCACGACGAAGATCGTCGCGTCGATCTGCTTGTCGCCGAGCATATCGGTCGACGCCCCGAAGTCCGTGACCTCGGGGGTGTAGTCGGACTCGCCGATGTCCGCGGCCTCGAGGATCGCATCGGAGATCGCCCGTGTGCCCGATCCGGCGTCGCCGACGGCGATCTTCTTGCCCTTGAGGTCCTCGACGGACTCGATCTTCGAGTCGTCGCGGACGATGATGTGCGCGGCTTCCGGGTAGAGGGAGGCCAGCCAGCCGACGTTGTCGAGCTTCGTGCCGTCCAGATCCTCGAGCTCGCCGTTGACCGCATCGTTCGCGGTATCGCTCTGGGTGAAGCCCATCTGCCATTCGCCCTGGTAGATCTTTCCGAGGTTCTCGGCCGATGCTCCGGATTCGACGTAGTTGACGGTGACCCCGTCGACGTTGTCCTCGAAGATCGAGGCGAGTTCACCGCCGAGCGGATAGTAGGTGCCCGAGGTGCCTCCGGTGCCGAGGGTGAGGTCGTCCGTGGTTTCGCCCCCTCCCCCGCCGCTGCCTCCGGATCCGCAGGCTGTGAGGCTGAGCGCCAAGGCGGCGATGGCCGCAATGGTCATGCGTCGGAATGTCATGTCATCCTTCCTGGTACGTCGTCGTCACCAGCTGCTCAGCTGGATACTCAGTGATCTCCCTCGAGATTATGCGGAAGCGGTGAGCTTTTGGCTACTCGACCTGAAAGTTTGCTGAATCGTTAGATGCTGCCCTGCTCGGTCGGAGTGTTCAGGCTCTGCTCGGTCAGAGTGTTCAGGCTCTGCAGCTCTGGCCCTCCCGCCTCGGCGAGCACGTCGTCGATCGACTGTCCGCGCCGGATGAGGAAGAACTGCGGCGCGAGCCCGCCGTTGCGGGTCGCGGCCCCGGCGGACTGCGGCACTGTCACCTCGGACTGCTGCGCGGTCCCTTCGGAGCCGGCTCCGACGGCTCCCTCGACAGTCGAGGCTCCCGCGGCGCAGTAGCCGTAGACGGGCACGCGTGGGAGGAGGTTGTAGGAGAACGGATTCGAGAAGTAGTAGGCGCCGGTCTCGGGCACGGCCACGAGGTCGCCCGCGTCGAGGCGGGGCAGCATCCGGTCGCGGGCCAGGAGGTCACCGGAGAAGCAGGCCGGCCCGGCGACATCGGTGGGGGTCGCCTCGGCGGTCTTCGGTTCACCGTCCGCGGTGAAGGGCAGGATGCGCAGCGGCCAGTCCGCGGGCGCATAGGCGGTGCGGGTGGCGACCTGGACGCCGGCCTGGGTCATGGCGATGCGGCGGCCTCCCGTGGTCTTCGCGTACTCGACCCGCGTGAGGATGGTGCCGGCCTTGGCCAGCAGCGCCCGGCCGAACTCCGTGACGATATCGAAGTCGAACAGTTCCGGCACCTGCTCCTCGAGCACGGCCCGGTACTCGGCGAAGGTCGGAGTGACGTCCTCGCCCTCGAAGTTCACCGACAGTCCCCCGCCGATGTCGATGCGGGTGATTCGCCGGCGGTCGGACACGGCTCGTGCGTCGCTCAGGGTTGTCGGATCCGACGCGTCCGAATCAGAAGCCGCTCGCGCGTTGATCTCCTGAGCGAGGTCGACGGCAGCGCGGACGCCGACGGCGGCCCGGTCGAGGCTGATGCCCTGTGAGCCGGAATGGACGTGGATCTGATTGAGCCAGGGTCGGGCCAGATAGGCCTCGATGAGCTTCTCGCGGGCGTCGGGATCGGCCAATCCGATGCCGAACTTCGAGGTCTCGGTGGCGGTGCTCAGCGCGCCGATCGCGCCGGTTCCCGACTGCGGATTGATGCGGATGCCGATCCGCGCCGAGGCGGGGCTGGGCACCTCCGACCCCGTCGGGGCGGAGCCCGGCACTTCCGATCGCGCCGAGGCGGGGTCGGACTGTCCGGCCCCGGCAGAGTGACCGCGCCGACGTTCACCGAGGAGAGCGTCGAGGCGGGCGAGCTCTTCGAAGTTGTCGACGTTGATCGAGACGCCGAGGTCGACGGCCCGCCGCAGCTCCGTCCAGGTCTTGGCCGGGGAGTCGAAGACGATCCGTTCAGGAGTGAAACCCGCGGCGAGGGCGAGTTCGAGTTCGCCGGAGCTGGCGACCTCGCAGCCGGCACCCGCCTCGGCGTAGCGGTGCAGCAGCGCACGCACGGGCACGGCCTTGCAGGCCACCGCATGGAGGACATCCCTCTGCGAGACGAAAGCCGCGTTCAGCCGCTCGAACGCGGCACTCAGCCCATCGAGGTCCATGAGACCGAGCACCGGGGTCCGGTCCGTGAGAACGGGCACGCAGGCACGTGCGGCAGGTTCCGGCTCGAAACCGTCCGGGGGACGGCCGCCCGGCTCGAAGCCGTCCGCGTCGCCGTCTCCGGCGGCATTGCTGGTCTCGGCGATCGCTCTGATCGCCCGTGCCCGGCTGTCCGGGATCGAATGGTGACTGCTCGGCATACCGTCCTCTGTTCGTGATCTCCTGTCACTGTAGGACGACTGCCCTGAACGATCCGACGATAACGTGCCAAACTTCGCCGCCCCGGATTGTGTGTTTCACACGAGAGGCGTTTCAGCCGCTCGCGCGGTCATGGGCGAGCACCGAGAGCTCGAGCCACAGCCTGTCGGCCGGCGCGGCCGTCGACAGCCCGGTGATCTCTTCGATCCGGCCCAGCCGATGTCGCAGCGAATTCGTGTGCACGTGCAGCCGGCGGGAGGCCTCGGCAGAGTTGCCGACCGTGGCGAAGTACACGCGCAGGGTCTCGAGCAGGCTGCCGTTGTGGTTCGCATCGTGGCGGGCCAGCACACGAGCCGGCCGCACCACACGTTCGTCTCCGTCCCTCCCACCGGCGGAGAGCAGCGCATCGGCGACGCGCAGCCCGACGACCTCGGCGGCGACATCGGCGGCCGTTGCGCCGGTGAGCGACTCGTCCGACGCCGGGCCCGAGTCGGCGGGTTCCGGCCTGCGCGGCAGGGCGTCGACGACATAGACGGCCTCGGTCCACGAGCGATGCACCTCGTCGAGGCGGTCCACGGCGCCGCCGACGCCGAAGCACAGCCGTTCGCCGGCAGGCAGCGACCGCCGGAGCGTGGCCAGCACATGGTCTCGGATCCGCTCGGCGTCCAGCGGCTCGCTCATCTGCACGAGAGCCGCAAGGTGAGCGCCCTTTCCTGCGATCGGGCCGAGGTCCGCACCGGGATCGACATGTGCGAGCACGGCGTCTGCGAAGGCGGCCCGAAGGTGGAACCGCAGGACGGGCTCTCGCTCGGGGGCCACCTCGGCGAAGGCGAGGGCACAGTAGTGCCCGGAGAACGGCAGCGCCAGCAGGGTCGCCGCAGGACCGAGGTCGACCGAGCCGGCGAGGATTCCGCTGAGCGCCTCGCGGCGGATGCGCTTCTCGAACGGCGAGCGGCGCAGCGTCCGCAGCATCACCGGCAGGGCGGCACGCGCGGCGTCCCGGAGCACGTCCCGCAGCGGCCCGGGATCGACTGCAGCCGGATAGGCCGCCCAGATCGTGCCGATCAGCTCGCCCTCACTGCGCAGGGCGATGACCGATCGGGCCGGAGAGCTGCCCGCTGCGGGACGTTCGACGACGTCGGTGGAGCGTCGGATGGTGTCGAGGAAGCCCGATTCCTCGAGCTCGGCGATCCGCCAGGCGGGGATGGCGCCGGAGAGGATCGTCTCCCGTCGGATCTCATCGAGTTCACCGCCGAGGTTGGCGTGGGCCAAAACGCGGGAGCCCGGGTCCTCGATCGTGATCGACGCCCCCGTCGACTCGGCGATGACCGCCGCCAGCGCGCTGAGGTCGTCGACATCGGGCCAGGCCAGGGCGCTCGTCACTCCCTCGGTGAGCTGGCGCAGGTGGACGAGTGTCTCCGACCATGTCACATGCGGTGAGCGTTCGAGGAGGACGGGAGCGTCTTCCGTGTGCCCGGATGTCTCGGCGTCGCCGAGGTGGGCATGCGCTCCGGGCGGGAGGACGAGCGCTGCGGCTTCGGCGTGCTCGGCGAGGATCGTGTCGAGGCCCGAGCGGCTGTGCACCGCCTCGGTGATGAGGACGACGGCTCCTCGCGTCCGCGCAGCAGGTGCCTGCGACAGGTCGAAGCCGAAGTCGATCCGGGTGACCTCGTGATCGCGGGCTGCCTCGGTCAGTGGGAGGAGGAGGCTCTCGGCGTCCCGGAGCAGCCGGGACAGGCGAACGCCAGCGGTGTCGGTCATGTTCTCACTGTAGCCAATGGCGACCGCTGCCCCTTCCGGGGGAGACGATCGCGAACCCGGGGACCGGGACGGCAGGACGCGGTGAGTCACCCCGTCTGCCGTGCTCTGACTCTTCGTCCGATCAACCGCGTCTTCGGCTTCGCCGACGGACACGACGTCAGCCGTCCCCGCTGGCTGGCGCCCCGGCCCAGCCGGTCTCAGCTCTCAGCCTCGCCGTTCATCGGGAGTCGTCCCCTCCTGCGCCTGGGCGTGCCTGTGGCGGTGCCGCGGACCGAGGACGTGCGGAATGATGAGAGCGATCAGTGCGAGGATTGCGCAAGGCACCACCGAGTCCGCGATCGCCTGACGGGGCCATGGCAGAACGCACGGCTGACCGTCGACGGCGACCTGCCTGCTCCAGGCCTTCTTTTCCACCTCGACACCGTCACTGATGCACGACAGCGATGCGATGCCAGCGGCGAACCGAGTCGGTCCGAGGTGAAACTCCACCCAGTCGTCGACGCCCGGCTGTTCCACTTCGACCGCGGCGAGCTCAGTCACCTTTCCGTGCAGTTCGAGCGGGATCAGAGACCTCTGCCAAGCCACGGCAGCGCCGAGGACGATGAAGATCGCACAGATGAGAAACAGAAGGAGCACCGACGCCCGTCTCCACCCGCTGTGCGGGCGCCCCCTGCCTCTGCGACGAGCGGGGACTCGATCAGAGCAGCCCGACAAAACTCGCCCCCATCGCGATCATGACCAGCCCCAGACCAATCAGGGCAGATCCTTTCACGGCTGCGGCCGCGGGGGTTCCTGGCGGCTCGGGGGCGAGGACGCAGATCAGACCGATGCATGCCGCACCCAATGACTGGTGGACGATATCCGACCAGTCGGCAGTCGGGTCGCCGAAGACTCTGTATTCGATCACCATGCCGATGCCGATCGCCAGCAGCGTGGCGAGGACGACGAGCAGGCCGCTGAGCCGTTCGGGTGCATGTCCGCGCCGCGAAGCCCAGGCGACGAGCGGCGGTGCCATTGCGATGAGGATGAGGCCACCGCCGACCCCGGCGAGGTAATGAGCGGCGAAGTCGAAGCGTCCGGACACCGCGAAGTACCCGAGGGACCCGAGAGCGGCAAAGCAGCAGATGGCAAAGGAGCGCCGCAGGAATACAGCCGCCTCTGCCGGCCATCGGCCGGGGAGGTTCTGCTCGGTTGCAGCCATGTGTGCGCCCCTTCACGAAGTCGGCGTCGGCGGAGTGCGCGCGATCCTGAACAGCAGTGCTTCGACGAAGGGCGAAGCACCGTTCTGGAAGTCTATTCCGACGAGGCGGACGAGACCCCTGGTCGGGTTGAGAAATGCGGCATCCCGCATTTCCGTCGGTGGTGACTGCTGTGAGGAGTCTGTGAATGCAGACGACGGCGGCGCAGACAACTCGCAAGGCATCTGCGCCGCCGTCAGGCGGCTGCGGGCGGTCAGCCGAGGAGTTCGGCCAGGCCCGCCTCGATGACGTCGAACGCGTCGTTCAGCAGTTCGTCGGAGATCGTCAGCGGCGGCAGGAAGCGCAGAATGTTGCCGAAGGTGCCCGTCGTGAGCACGAGCACGCCGTTCTTCGCACAGTGGTCGGCGAGCTTCTTGACCAGATCGGGGTTCGGCTCGATCGAGTCGTGCTCGACGAACTCGGCGGCGATCATGGCACCGCGGCCGCGGATGTCGCCGACCTCGGGGTACTTCGACTGCAGCTTGGTCAGACGGTCGACGAGGATCTCACCGATATGTGCGGCGTTGGCGACCAGTCCGTCCTCTTCGTATGCGGCGATCGCTCCGAGGGCCGCGGCACAGGCGGTCGGGTTGCCGCCGTAGGTTCCACCGAGGCGGCCCGGGCCGACCGAGTCCATGATCTCCGCGCGACCGGTCACGGCCGACAGCGGCAGACCGCCGGCGATGCCCTTGGCCGTGGTGATCAGGTCGGGGACGATGCCCTCCCATTCGGAGGCGAACATCTTGCCGGTGCGGGCGAAGCCGGCCTGCACCTCGTCGGCGACGAAGACGATGCCCTTCTCGCGGGCGTAGTCGACGAGCGTGGGCAGGAAGCCCTCGGCCGGGACGATGAAGCCGCCCTCGCCCTGGATGGGTTCGATGACGATCGCGGCAACGTATTCGGAGCCGATCTGCTTCTCGATCATCGTGATGACGCGCTTGGCTGCGTCCTCACCGCTGATCTTCGTGCCCGCGGCGTCGTTGTCCCGGTACGGGTACGACATCGGGGCCCGGTAGACCTCCCCGGCGAAGGGACCGAAGCCGGCCTTGTAGGGGGCGGCCTTCGAGGTCATCGCCATGGTCAGGTTCGTGCGACCGTGGTAGGCGTGGTCGAAGACGACGACGGCATCGCGGCCGGTGTGGGCGCGGGCGATCTTCACTGCGTTCTCGACCGCCTCGGCGCCGGAGTTCAGCAGCACGGTGCGCTTCTCGTGGTCTCCCGGAGTGACGCGGTTGAGGGCTTCGGCGACCTCGACATAGTTCTCGTACGGGTTGACCATGAAGCAGGTATGGGTGAATGCCTCGAGCTGGGCCTTCGCCTTCTCGACCACGCGCGGATTCGAGTTCCCGGCCGTGGTCACGGCGATGCCCGAACCGAGGTCGATGAGCTGGTTGCCGTCGGCGTCCTTGAGGATGCCGCCGCCGGCCGCCACCACGTAGGCAGGCAAGCTCGAACCGACACCGGTCGCCACGGCGCTTCTGCGCCGCTCCTCGAGTTCACGGGACTTCGGTCCCGGAATCTCAGTGACGATCTTACGTTCCTGCGGCAGAGCTTCGCCGCCAATCTCCAAAGCTGTCATAAGGGGAACAATAGGGGTTCCCGACGCTTTTTGTCACTTATCGTCCGCAGGCTGGGCACAGCGCTCGCATTCGGCAACTCCGAGGTGCGGATTCCGTTGCCGTCGGGCAGCTGGGCAGCGCCCCGAGGTCAGCGGTTCTGGTTCCGCATGTCGACGTCCTTGTTGCGTGCCGGAAGCTCGCGTTCGTGTTCGCGCACGGGCACCACGATGGTCTCCTGCGCCCCGACGACGCGGTCTCCGTCGCTCATTTCGAAGCTCAGGCCGGCCTCGGTGGAGAGGTTGCGTTTGACCACGGCCAGACCGATGGGGCCGAGCTGCCAATGCACCATCACCGAGGTCAGGGTGCCCACGGACCGTTCCGATCCGCGGACCTCGGCGAGCACATCGGCTCCCGGGTCCGGAGCGATGTGTCCGGATCCGTCGAGGTGGACGAAGGTCAGACGCCTGGGCGGCTGTCCCAGGTTGTGCACACGTGCCACGGCCTCCTGACCGCGATAGCAGCCCTTGGCCAGGTGCACGGCCGTGCGCAGCAGATCGAGTTCGCCGACGAGCGCCTTGTGGTCGATCTCATTCCAGCCCGGACGCCAGGCGGCGATCCGCAGTGCCTCCCAGGCGTCGAACCCGGCCATGGAGAAGTCCTTGGCCGACAGTCCCTGCAGATCGGAGCGCTTGACGATGCCGATGACGAAGGGCGTCTCGAGACCGGGATGGTCGGTGCCCGCGATCTCCTGTCCGATGTCGATCTGGGCGTAGGAGGCCGAGCCGACGCCGATGTGCGGCCAGGGATCGGCCCACAGCCGGGTCACGGGCAGCTTCTCGGGCAGAGCGGTCACGGCGCCGAAGCACTGATAGTCGTCGCTGAGGTCGTCGATCTCGACCCGCATCATGAAGACCATCCTGCGCAGGAAGTCCAGCGTCTCGTCGGTGCCCAGCTCGCTGATCGCCCACAGCGCCTCACCGTCGTCGACGATCTTGAGCCAGCCCTCGATCCGACCGTTCGGGTCGAGGACGAGGGTCTCGGTGGACACTCCCGGCGCGAGGGCGTCGATCTTCTGCGTGGTGATCGAGTTGAGCCAGGTCAGGCGGTCCGGCCCGCTCAGCCGCAGCACACGCAGATGAGGGAGGTCGACGAGGCCGTCCTTCTCCTCGAGCATGCGCTGCTCGCGCAGGGAGGCACCGTAGTGCAGCGGAGTCTCGGACAGGCGCCCGGTTCCCATGACCGCGGTGGAACTCAGCGGTCGGGCCAGGGAGGACCGGCGCACGGTCGCCTCGGCGGAAGTGCTCTCATTCTCCGGCGACGGCGAATCGGAGGGATCGGAATTCGGCGACACGGGATCGGTCATCTTAAGACAGCTTCTTCAATCTGGCAGAGGAGTGCGTGGCGAGTTCGTGCCCCAGGGCTGCCATGTCCCAGGCCCACATGAGTTCGCCGCCGACGAGGCCGTACATGCGCGTCGAGGCGGTGTACTCCTTCGCGGTCTTCGTTCGGGCCACGACGTCGGTGGCGAGGTCGATGCGCGGGCCCCTGACGGTTCCCGCGTAGAGTTCCATGACGCCGTGCGGGTGGACGATCTCGGCTTCGATCTCGAAGGCGTCGTCGTTCGTGCGCAGGGTCTCGACCGCGGCGGCGGAGGTGAAGCTCTGCTGTGCGGTGGGCACCATCATGCCCGGCCCCACGTCACCTTCGTCGTGCTCACGCACGAGCTGCCAGATGCCGGACTCCAGCGTCAGGGTCGATTCGAGTTCCCCGGATTCGTCGAGCAGCCACGCATGCGCGTTGTACTGGAGGAACGGGGTGCCCTCATGGGCGACGAAGTCGATGCGCTGGCCGAACTGCTTCTCAGGCGTGTCCGCATAGCCGACCACACCGACGCCCTCCCAGGACCCGATCAGCCAGGACAGCGGGACGAGCTCCGGATGGACCGAGGCGTCAAGTTCGATCATAGGAATCAGCGATTGTCTTTGAACAGCGCAGTGACGACCTTGACCCCCACGCCCAGGGCGCCGAGAGCGGCGAGGCCGACGAGGCTGGAGAAGACGATTTCGAGAGCAGCGAGATTTTCCATGCCCTCAGTCTACAGTTCCTCAGAGTGCGATGCGCTCCATGGCGTAGACGACGACACCGCCGAGGGCGATGGGGGCCGCGCCGAGCGCCAGCTGCACGGCGAAGCTGCGGGCCTTCTCCACGTTCTTCTTCAGTTCGATGTTCTGCGAGGCCTCGAGGCTGGCCGCCTGGAACTTCGCATAGGCGACGAGCCCGAGCATCCGGTCGACGGCGGCCACGAGCAGACCCATGATGACGCCGAGGACGAGCGCGGCCGGCCAGGAGATCGAATCGTCGAACACGAGCACCGAGAGGATTCCGGCGACGGCCGTGGCCATGGCCAGGGCCAGCGGTGAGGTGTAGATCGGCGGCCACGGCAGTGCCGTCATGCACTGGGCGACGATGAGTGCGGCGAGGCCGATGACGATGGCCTCCTTGTCCCCGGGCACCGTGATCGCCGCGACCCAGGTGCTGGCGGACAGAACGATGACGAGGCCGGAGACCTGAGCGGAGACATTGGCCACCGCATAGGAGGCGCCGATGCCGCGAGTGAGGTTCTGGACGAAGGTCCACAGCAGTCCCAGACCGGCGAGGACGGGCAGCCAGTCGAGATAGGGAGCGGTCGAATCCTGCCACGCGGCCGACAGTCCCGCCACGCCGAAGAGAGCGAGCATGATCGACGTCGCCCGCGACTGCGGGGAGTCCGTCAGGCGCGGCCAGCCGTAGGCGACGCCGAGGACGATGAGCCCGGTCGCCAACAGGAACAGTGTGTAGCCCCAGTACACGGAGGTGCTGAGGGCCAGCACCAGCACGAGGGCGACGGCTACTCGAATCCATCTGATCACAGCACTATCGTGCCTCATCTTCTCGTGCCTTCGCGATTTCGCCCTCGCTATACTTTGGCTCAGACGTCGGGCGCCGAGGAGGTGGATGCAGCACATGCGGATTCTGCACATCTGCCCCACGGCCCGGCTCGATCACCCCATCGCTCCCGAATCGCTGCAGTACCTCGGCCACCGCATCGACCGCTGCGGAGCCGAGCAGCTGCCGACCACGGACACGGTCTCCCCCGACGCCGATCTCGTCATCGCCGATGCCTGCCTCGATCTCTCCCTGGCCCCGCGGATCTCCGAGATGCTCACCGCTGCCGGCGTCACCGCTCCCGTCATCGTCGTCCTCGGCGAAGGCGGGCTCGCAACCGCCTCGGCGCAGTGGAACGTCGCGGACTTCCTCCTCACCACCGCCGGCCCCGCCGAGGTGGAGGCCCGTCTGCGCGTGGCCCGCGACCGCCATCTCGCCGCCTTCTCCGATGCGGTCCGCAGCGGCGGGCCGTGGAACGCCGAGGGCGAGCCGATGATCGTCGTCACCGGCACCCTGCGCATCGACGAGGGCGCGTTCACCGCCGAACTCGGCGGGCGCGGCCTCGACCTGACCTATCGCGAGTTCGCGCTGCTGAAGTTCTTCGCCATGCATCCCGAACGCGTCTTCACCCGTGACGACATCCTGCTGGCCGTGTGGGGCGATGACTACTTCGGCGGCACCCGCACGGTTGACGTGCATGTTCGCCGGCTCCGTGCGAAACTCGGCAAAGACCTCGAGAACGCCATCCACACCGTGCGCAATGTCGGCTATCGCTTCAGCGCCGACAGCGTCACCGCGGAGGCGGACGGCGAGTCCGAGCCCCCGCAGGCGGAGACGAGAGCGCAGGCGGGCCCGAGAACGGCAACGAGCACAGAGGACGTGAAGGCATGAGAATCCAGGCCAGCGGAGCGATCACCGCCACCCCCATCGACACCCTCACCGAGGCGGAGCTGGGCTTCCTCGACCGTGTGGCCGCCGCCGACGGAGCGGCCGAGATCTCCGGCGGGCTGATGGCCATCGCCACCGGCGAGGACACCGCCCACGAGGCGCAGACCGCCTCGAGCGTGTGGCGCGTCTGCGCCGATGACGGGCACGGAGCGGAGGAGCTCATCGGCTTCGGGATCCGCGCGCTGCAGGGCGAGCGCCACGCCGCCGAGTTCCTCATCGCCCCCGACCACCGCGGACAGGGCCTGGGCGAACGGCTGCTGCTGACGATCCTCGACGAGCAGCCCGCTTCCTGGTGCTGGTCCCACGGCGACCACCCGGCCGCGGCCCACCTGGCGAAGAAGCACGGGCTCGGACGCGACCGCGTGCTCTACCAGATGCGCACCGACTCCGGGCTGGGGCTCGACGACCTGCCCGCGACGCAGGCGCCCGAGGGCGTGGAGATCCGCTCCTTCGCCCCCGGCGACGAGGACGGATGGCTGGCCGTGAACAATGCCGCCTTCGACTGGCATCCGGAGCAGGGCTCGCAGACCCGTGCCGACATCGACGCCCTCGTCACCGCGACGGACTTCGAACCCGACTCGCTCGTCATCGCCGAGCGCGAGGGCGCAGTCATCGGCTTCCACCAGACGAAGCTCACGGACACGGAGTCCGAGGGCCGCCTCGGCGAGGTCTATGTCGTCGGCGTCGATCCGCGCGTCCATGCCAAGGGCGTGGGCAGGGCCCTGACGATCGAGGGCATGCGGAGGATGGTCGCCGCCGGAGCCGGGGCCATCGAACTCTACGTCGAGTCGGACAACGCCCCGGCGCTACGCTTGTACGAGCGGCTGGGATTCCATGTCGCGGTCGCGCACGTGTCCTACGCGCCGGCGGCGGAGACGACGAGCGAGAAGGAGTAGACCGATGTACGACATCGCAGCAGCCGGCAGGGAGCTGGGTCTGCCCGAGCCCGCCGACCGCTTCCTCGACCGGGAGCTCAGCTGGCTGGCATTCAACGAACGCGTCCTCGACCTCGCCTCGGACCCGCAGATCCCGCTGCTCGAACGAGTGCGTTTCCTCTCGATCTTCGCGACCAACCTCGACGAGTTCTTCATGGTCCGCGTCGCCGGCCTCAAGCGCCGCATCAACACAGGGCTCGCGGTGCCGAGTGTGACCGGCCGGATGCCGGCGCAGGTCATGCACGCCATCGGGCAGCGGGCGTATGAGCTGATGAGCCGGCACGCGGCTCTGCTCAAGGACGACATCGGCCCTCGCCTCGATGCGGAGGCGATCACGAAGGTCGCCGTCGATGAGCTCACGGAGGGCGAACGCGCTCGCGTCGACGAGTTCTTCTTCGGCCACGTCTTCCCCGTCCTCACGCCATTGGCCGTCGATCCGGCCCACCCGTTCCCCTATATCTCGGGACTCTCGCTCAACCTCGGCGTGCTCCTGCGCTACCCCGATTCGGGCAAGGAGCTCTTCGCCCGGGTCAAGGTGCCCCCGCGCCTGCCCCGTTTCTTCAACGTCGCCGAGGCGACCGACCGTCCTGCCGGACGCGATGTGCCCGCCCGCTTCGTCGCGCTCGAGGACATCATCGCCGAGCACCTGAGCACGCTCTTCGAGGGCATGGAGGTCATCCACCACTCGACTTTCCGCGTCACCCGCAACGAGGACCTCGAGGTCGAGGAGGACGATGCGGAGAACCTGCTCAAGGCCCTGGAGAAGGAGCTGCTGCGCAGGCGCTTCGGACCGGCCGTGCGGATGGAGATCACCGAGAACATCCATCCGCGGGTGCTCGAGATGCTCAAGGACGAACTGGGCATCCACGAATCCGAGATCTACCATCTGCCGACGCCGCTCGACCTGTCGGGCATGTCCGATATCGCCGATGTCGCCCGCGACGACCTGCACTTCCCGAAGATGGTCCCGCAGATGAACAAGGACCTCTCGCTGCGCGAATCCAGCGATCAGGTCGATGTGTTCGCCGCCGTGGCCAGCCGGGACATCCTGCTCCACCACCCCTATGACTCGTTCTCCACGAGTGTGCAGGCCTTCCTCGAGCAGGCCGCGTCCGACAAGAACGTGCTCGCGATCAAGCAGACGCTCTACCGCACCTCCGGCGACTCGCCGATCATCGACGCCCTCGTCGATGCCGCCCAGGCCGGCATCCAGGTGCTCGCCGTCGTCGAGATCAAGGCGCGCTTCGACGAGGAGGCCAACATCACCTGGGCGCGCAAGCTGGAGCGCGCCGGCGTCCACGTCGTCTACGGCATCGTCGGGCTCAAGACCCATGCGAAGCTCTCCCTGGTCGTGCGGCAGGAGGCCGAGGGGCTGGCCCGCTACTGCCATGTCGGCACCGGCAACTACCACCCGAAGACCGCCCGCGGCTACGAGGACTTCGGCCTGCTGACGAAGGACACGGCCGTCGCCGATGATCTCACGAAGCTGTTCAACCAGCTCTCCGGCTATGCTCCGCGCTCCGAGTACTCCCGCCTCCTCGTCGCGCCCACCAAGGTGCGCTCGGGCCTGATCGAGCTCATCGAGTCCGAGATCGCCATCGCCGAGGCGGGCGGGGCCGGGCAGGTGCGCATCAAGGTCAACTCCATCGTCGACGAAGCCATCATCGATGCCCTCTACCGGGCGTCTCGTGCCGGGGTGAGCGTCGAAGTGTTCGTCCGCGGGATCTGCGCCCTGCGTCCCGGGATCGAAGGGCTGAGCGAGAACATCACCGTCCGCTCCGTGCTCGGACGGTTCCTCGAGCACTCGCGGGCGTTCGTCTTCGGCAACGGGGGCGATCCCATCGTCTACATCGGTTCGGCGGACATGATGCACCGCAACCTCGACCGTCGGGTCGAGACGCTCGTGCAGATCGTCGACGATCGCCACCGGGCCGAGATCATCGAGCTCTTCGATCTCGCCTTCGCCGAGACCACCTCGGCGTTCGATCTCGCCGGTGACGGCAAGTGGACGCGGCGGACGCATGCCGAGGACGGAACCGAGCTCGTCGACTACCAGTCGGAGCTCATCCGCCGTCATCGCAAGGACCGGCGGATCGGGGATGAGGCGTGAGCCCCTCCTCGGTCTCCTCGGCGCAGAAGTCCTCACGTGTCTCCGCCGATGTGCTGGCCGCAGGTGCCGTGTGCTGGAGGCGCGGGGCCGATGGCCTCGAAGTGGTCCTCATCCACCGCCCGAAGTACAACGACTGGTCCTGGCCCAAGGGCAAGGTCGACCCCGGGGAGACCCTGCCCGAGACCGCTGTGCGCGAGGTCAAGGAGGAGACGGGGCTCGACATTCGCCTCGGCATCCCGCTGCCCACCGCCGAGTACAAGGTCGGCGGGAAGAACACGAAGAAGGTCTTCTACTGGTCGGCCGAGGTCAGGGGCGATGCGGCGTTCGCACCGATGAACAAGCGCGAGGTCGACCGGGCGAAGTGGTTCCCGATCGAGAAGGCGAGGACGAAGCTGACGTCCTATTCCGATCGGGAGCAGCTCGACGCCGTGGAGAAGTACGATTCGACGGATGCGCTGCGTGCCTGGCCGCTCATCCTCGTCCGTCACGGCAAGGCCTTCCCGCGGTCGAAGTGGCATGAGACCGAGCATGTGCGCCCGCTGCTCAAGCTCGGCACCCGGCAGGCGATGGCCCTGACCGGTCTGCTGGGAGCCTGGGAGACGAAGAAGCTGGTATCGAGCCCGTGGAAGCGGTGCATGGCGACCCTGGCGCCGCTGTCGGCCGCGACGGGCAAGTCGATCAAGAAGGTGCCCACGCTGAGTGAGAAGGCGAACTCGGCGAACCCGGCGAAGACCGCACGCTTCATCGAGAAGCTGCTCGAGCGGGGCCGTCCCGTCATCTACTGCACGCACCGGCCGGTGCTGCCGACGATCTTCTCCGTCTACGCCGCACGTGCCCCGAAGCGAGTGGTGGCGAAGCTGCCGAAGGAGGACCCCTACCTCAAACCCGGTGAGGTGCTCATCGCCTATGTGCGGCCCGGGCCCGTGGCCCGCATCGTCGAGATCGAACGCGTCCGCCCCATCGACGCCTGACCAGGCGTGCGGGGCCGGAGCACTCGTGCGAACGGCTCAGGCGACGGTGCAGCCTGCTCCGTAGAGCATCGGACCGAGGACCACGCCGTCGGCCTCGTCGATCTCCGCGCCGAGGCGCTCGGTGAGAGTGTCGATGCCGATCTCCTCGGCCGAGGCGATGCCCATCTCCTCGAGTGCCGGCACCACGGCGGCCAGAGCGTTCGTCCACCCGAAGATCGGAGCGGCCCCTCCGCCGCCTGCGGGCGCGTCCACGCTCAGCCGCGGTTCGGGCAGACCGGCGGCACGGAAGGTCGCGAACAGCTTCGGGCCCATCCGCGCATCGGCTCCGGCCCGGGCGAGGACCTCGAGCATCCAGGTCCTCACGGTCTCCCACAGCGGTGTGCGCGCGCTCGTCCACTCGTGGGTGAGATCGAACTCGTGCAGGCAGACCAGGCCTCCTGGACGCACATGGTCGGCGATGCGGGCGAGCACGGGAGCCGGATCCGACAGGTACATGAGGACCGCTCTGCCGACGACGGCGTCGAATTCCTCGTCGATGTCGAGGTCGCGCAGGTCCGCCTCGGCGAAGGCGATCTGCGGTCGGTCAGCGAGCGCGGTCCTGGCCGCGTCGAGGGCCGTCGGGTCACGGTCGACGGCGAGGACGCTGCCCTCCTCGCCGACGAGATCGGCGGCGATGGCGGCCACCGACCCCGCACCCGTGCCGAGGTCGAGCACGCGCATCCCGCGGCCGATTCCCGCATCTGCGAGGAATCGCTCGGTGAGTGGGTCGAGCACGACCGCCTGATCGCGCAGCCTGCCGTGGTCGTCCTCTCCCTCTCCCATGACGTAGCGGTCCTGAGTGCGCATGGTTCCTCCCTGAACGTCGTCGCTTCCGGTGGTCGCCGCGACCGGGCGGAGGCGGTTCCACCATGCAGGACACCGTAGGAGCCGTCTTCGAGGGGGAACAACACCTCCACGAACCTCACGGCGTGCACGCGAACCGATGCCAAGCCTTCAATGCGCGTTCACCTCTCATTCACTCGGCGACTCCCCACACTTCACGCGTGATCCTTACCGTGAATCGCGTACAACCGAGAACTCTCGAGCTGTGTCCACAACATGAAAGGCATCTTCGTGAAGATGAAGCATCTCGCCCCCTCCGCAGCGATCCTCGCGGTCGGCGCCCTCACCCTCTCGGCCTGCGGCGGGGCCTCGGCCACCGGTGAGGAGGCCAGCGGCGGCGACAGTGATCTGCAGGGCACCCTGACCGGCATCGGCGCCTCCTCGCAGAAGGCGGCCATGGACGCCTGGTCGGCCGACTTCACCTCGCAGAACTCCGGTGTGACCGTCAACTACTCCCCCGACGGCTCGGGCGCCGGTCGTGAGCAGTTCCTCGCCGGCAACGCGCAGTTCGCCGGCTCGGACGCCCACCTCGACGACGACGAGGTCAAGGCCGGGAAGGACGCCTGCGGGGCCGACGGGGCCTTCGAGTTCCCCGTCTACATCTCCCCGATCGCCGTGACCTTCAATGTCAAGGGCGTCGATGAGCTCAATCTCTCCCCTGACACGATCGCGAAGATCTTCAAGGGCGAGATCACGAACTGGAACGACAAGACCATCAAGGCCGACAATCCGGATGCGAAGCTGCCCGATCTCAAGATCACCGCCGTCCACCGCGCCGACGACTCGGGCACCACCGAGAACTTCGCCGAGTACCTCAAGGCCACCGCCGAGAAGACCTGGGACGCCGAGGTCGACGGCAACTTCCCGAAGGAGTACGGCGGCGAAGCGGCGCAGGGCACCGACGGCGTGATCCAGACCGTCTCGGACACCGACGGCGCCATCGGCTACGCCGACGCCTCGGCCGTGGGCGAGCTGTCCACCGCCAAGGTCAAGGTCGGCGACGAGTTCGTCGAGCTCTCCCCCGAAGCGGCGAGCAAGGTCGTCGACGCCTCGGAGAAGGTCGAGGGACGCGGAGAGGGCGACCTCGCCTTCGATCTGGCCCGCGACACCACCGAGTCCGGTGCCTACCCGATCGTCCTCGTCTCCTACCACCTCGTCTGCTCCTCCTACAAGGACCAGGAGACCGTGGACATGGTCAAGGCCTGGGAGAAGTTCGTCGTCTCCGAGGAAGGACAGAAGTCGGCCGCCGAATCAGCCGGGTCCGCTCCGCTGTCCGATGACCTCCGATCCCAGATCGAAGAGGTCATCGACTCGATCAAGGTCGCCGAGTGACGGTGGTCCCTGACTTCGAGAAATGACCATCCGAAGAGCGGCGCAGAGTCCCTGCGCCGCTCTTCGGCGCCTGCGGAACCATCCGGGTTCCACCACAAGTCACGTGAGGAGCACTTGTGCCGACCAGCACACAGATCACCGAGTCTGGCCCCACCGGGCCGGGCTCCGCACCCGAAGCCGGGCCGCAGCCGCCGGCTTCGAACCCCGGCGGCACGCGGCCGAAGGCCGTCGTCCGTCCCGGCGACCGGATCTTCTCGGCCGCCACACTCATCGCCGGCATCCTGATCCTGCTCATCCTCGCCGGAGTGGCCCTGTTCCTGCTCGCGCAGTCGAAGGACACGATCGCCGCCCAGCTGAGCGATCCCACGCAGATCACCGGCGGCAGGGGATTCTTCTCCTACGTCTGGCCGCTGGTCATCGGCACTCTCATCTCTGCGGCGATCGCGCTCGTCGTGGCGACTCCCTTCGCCCTGGGCATCGCCCTGTTCACCACGCATATGGCGCCGCGCAGGCTCGCCCCGATGCTCGGCTACGTCATCGACCTCCTCGCCGCCATCCCCTCGGTCGTCTACGGACTCTGGGGCATCGCACTGGCCGGCAACCTCACCGGCTTCTACCTGTGGCTGTCGAAGTGGTTCGGGTGGATCCCGATCTTCGCGCCGGCCGCCGATGGGTCCGTCTCGCAGACGGGACGCACACTGCTGACCGCATCGCTCGTGCTCTCGATCATGATCCTGCCGATCATCACCTCCCTGACCCGTGAGATCTTCCTCCAGACACCGCGTCTGCAGGAGGAAGCGGCCCTGGCGCTCGGCGCCACCCGCTGGGAGATGATCCGGATGGCCGTGCTGCCCTTCGGCAGGTCGGGCATCGTCTCGGCCACCATGCTCGGCCTCGGCCGCGCATTGGGCGAGACCATGGCCGTGGCCATGATCCTCTCCCCCGGCGTCCTCACCGCCTCGCTGGTCGTCAGCGGCAACCAGACCATCGCCTCGGAGATCGCGCAGAACTTCCCTGAGGCCGCCGGCCTGCGCCTGTCCGAACTCATCACGGTCG
The DNA here is from genome assembly GCF_017808105.1 of Brevibacterium renqingii. Taxonomy (GTDB): domain Bacteria; phylum Actinomycetota; class Actinomycetes; order Actinomycetales; family Brevibacteriaceae; genus Brevibacterium; species Brevibacterium renqingii. Next base: position 307,818 of record NZ_JADBHF010000002.1, read on the forward strand.
GGCTCGTCCTCTTCGTCATCACCCTGCTGGTGAACATGGGGGCGCGCGCGATCGTCGCTCGAACCTCGGTGAAGGGAAGCTGAGAACTGTGACCACCGCAGACACTGCCATCGCCAAGCCTGCGAAGCTGACTTCGAAGCAGCTTCCGCAGGCCACCCCGTGGGTCGTCGCCACGGCCTCGATCGTCCTGGCGATCGTCATCGGCTTCGTCTTCTTCGGCGGCTTCAACGTCCCCGTCGTCGCCGTGCTCGCCGGCCTCATCAACATGGTCGCGGTGTTCGTGCTCTCCGCGTCCTATGAGGGCCGTCGCAAGGCGGTCGACCGGGTTGCGACCACCGTCGTCACCTCGACCTTCGTCCTCGCGTGCGTTCCCCTCATCTCGCTTCTGTGGCTGACCGCGTCCAAGGGCGGTGCCGCCATCAGCGGTGATCTGCTCAGCCGCACCATGCTCGGCATGAAGGGTGTGCTCGATCAGCAGTACGTGGCCGGGGAGGCGACTCTCGCCGGAGGCTTCTACCACGCCATCGTCGGCACCGTGCTCATCACGCTGGCTGCCTGCGTCATCTCGATCCCGATCGGCGTCCTCACCGCCATCTACCTCGTCGAGTACGCCGGTAAGAACCGTCTGGGCAGGGCCATCACCTTCCTCGTCGACGTGATGACCGGCATCCCTTCGATCGTCGCCGGTCTCTTCGCGTTCGCGCTGTTCTCGACGGTGGCGAATGTGCTCATGCCGGCCTCGGCGGGAATCGCGAAGACCGGCTTCACAGCGGCCGTGGCCCTGTCGGTGCTCATGGTCCCCATCGTCGTGCGCAATACGGAGGAGATCCTGCGTCTGGTGCCGATGGATCTGCGGGAGGCCTCCTACGCTCTCGGCGTGCCGAAGTGGAAGACGATCATGAAGATCGTGCTGCCCACCTCGGTGTCGGGAATCCTCTCCGGGGTCACCATCGCCATCGCTCGCGTCATCGGTGAGACCGCACCGATCATGGTCACCGCCGGATTCGCGAAGACGCTCAACTGGAACCTGTTCTCCGGATGGATGTCGACGCTGCCGACCTACATCTACGATTCGCAGCTGCGCCCGGTCTCGCCCGGTGCCGCCGCTCTGGCCAGCTCCGAACGTGCCTGGGCCGCCGCCCTCGTGCTCGTCCTGCTGGTCATGGTGCTCAACCTGCTGGCTCGCATCATCGCGAAGGTGCTGGCTCCGAAGAGCGGACGCTGATGGTCCTGGTACCGAGCCGCACACTCGCGGGCCGGGCACACGTAGGCCGGCCGTCACAGACTTCTGCAATACTGACCTCACGGTCCTGACGATAGGGAAACACAATGTCCAAGCAGATCGACATCAAGGATCTCGACATCTTCTACGGCGACTTCCGCGCCGTCGACGGTGTGCAGATGCAGATCAAGCCTCGTTCCGTGACCGCGTTCATCGGGCCCTCGGGCTGCGGGAAGTCCACGGTGCTGCGCACGCTCAACCGCATGCACGAGGTCATCCCCGGTGCGAGCGTCTCCGGCCAGGTGCTCATGGACGGCAACGACATCTACGGCCCCGGCGTCGACCCGGTCAACGTCCGCCGTGAGGTGGGCATGGTGTTCCAGCGCGCGAACCCGTTCCCCACCATGAGCATCAAGGAGAACGTGCTCGCCGGTGTGCGGCTGAACAACAAGCGCCTGTCGAAGGCACAAGCCGATGAGCTCACCGAGAGCGCGCTGCGCGGGGCGAACCTGTGGAACGAGGTCAAGGACCGCCTCAACCTGCCCGGCTCCGGACTCTCCGGCGGGCAGCAGCAGCGCCTGTGCATCGCACGCGCCATCGCCGTCGAGCCCGAGGTCCTGCTCATGGACGAACCCTGCTCGGCTCTCGACCCGATCTCGACGCTGGCCATCGAGGACCTCATCAACGACCTCAAGGAGAAGTACACGGTCGTCATCGTCACCCACAATATGCAGCAGGCGGCTCGTGTGTCCGACAGGACCGCGTTCTTCAACATCGCCGGAACGGGCAAGCCCGGCAGGCTCATCGAGTTCAATGAGACCTCGGCGATCTTCTCCAACCCGGACAGGGAGGAGACGGAGAACTACATCTCCGGCCGCTTCGGCTGATGTGATCTGCCCTGCCGCCGCGGCCGACGGCTTTCGCTGAACCCGGGGGTCCGGTGACTGAGCGGGTCCGCGGGCTGTGTGTGCGCGCGGTGAGCGTCCTGCGGTGAGAATTCGGTGTCCTGCGGGTGGATCCACTTCAATCTGGCGCAGGAAATCAAAACGGATCCACCCGCAGGAACCATGTCGCGGCTCAAGTTCACTGCGTCCGCCGCTTCAGGACCGAGTGTCGGCGAGGTCGGCCCGCTCAGTTCACAGCACGGAAAATTCGTCGAGAGGCGCACGGAATGCTCGAACGAACTCGGCGACGAGGCGGTCGCTCGGCTCCGTCGAAGCCGGAGTGTCCGCCCACCTGACCCTCACAAACATGCCGCACACCAGCAAAGGCGACCTGCACGCCGCCCCTACGAGCCTTTCGCCGACTGACGGACGGACAGGCAAGGCCCGCCCGCCGATGCGATCCCGGAAAGGTCGGCCCGCGCGGCGGCTGAGCCTGTTCGTGTTCGAGGACCCCGGCGACGGTGAGAACTGCGGGTGGCGCAGCGGCTCAGTCGTCTGCGCCACCGCGTCGTCACGCGAGTTCGCCTTTCCACCAGTCGGCGGCGCGAGACCGCCGGGACCGCGGACAGCAACCTCTTCGAAAAATTCTCACCGAGCACCCATCCGCTTCCGGTTGGACTCCGAATCACCGGATACAGAGAACCTCTCGTCGAAAGGACTGTCATGACCACGTCAGGATCAGCCTCACAGTCATCCGCGTCACCGCTCCTGTCCAGTTCCGCACACACAGGGCGCAGCGTCGTATCTGTCGTCGCCGGCGTCTTCGGTGCCGTCTTCCTTCTCGTCGGCATCCTCGGGTTCGTCCCGGGCATCACCCAGAATCTCGACACGATCATGTTCGCCGGACACCACTCAGAGGCGGCCCTGCTCGGGCTCTTCCAAGTGTCCGTCCTCCACAATGTCGTCCATCTGCTCTTCGGCATCGTCGGGCTCCTCGGGATCCGATCCCGCGGACTCGCAAAGACCTACCTCGTCGTCGGCGGCATCGTCTACGCGGTGCTCTGGATCTACGGTCTGGTCGTCCCGATGGAGTCGATGGGCAACTTCGTCCCGCTCAACACCGCTGACAACTGGCTGCACTTCGTCCTCGCCGTCGCCATGGTCACGACCGGTCTCGTCTTCGGCCGCAGGGTACGAACCTGATCGCGCGCCGAACCTGATCGCGCGCCGGGGCTGTTTCCGCGCCGAGGCTGCCCGCAGCCCGGCACCATGTCCCCGAGACCACGGCGCTGTGCCGAGACCACTGTGCACGCACCGTGGTCTCGGCGCTCCGCCGTTGTCTCGAGGTGGAATTCAGGTGGTGGCGAACTTGACCACGCCGCCGATCACCGACGCCAAGAGAGCCGCGGCGGGGATCGTCAGCAGCCACACGCCGAACATCGGCAGGAAGTAGCGAGCCCGAGCATGGCCGCGACGACCTGAGTACTGGGTCCCGAGGATCGCCGAGCCGAGAACGAATGTCAGTGACACGGGCACCCGCATGATCAGGGCTGCCGTGTACATGAGGATCGAGGCGGCTCCGTCGGCAACGGCCGACTTGAGCGGGTCGAGCTTGACCATCCGCACGGACAGGGTCCGAACCACACGCCAGCCGCTCAGTCCGGTGCCCAGAGCCAGGGCGGCTGCGATGAGGATGCGCACGGGCCAGGAGATGTCGACGATGGACAGGCCGTCGTTCGGAGTGGCTTCGACGGCGAGGACGCCGACCATGACCAGGGCCGCGACCTTCTGCGCGTCCTGGACTCCGTGGACCAGGGACAGTGAGGCCGTGAGCACCGAGTCGACCATCCGGGCGCCCCGGAACAGCGGTTTCGGCGGCGCCGAGGCGAGGCTCTTCGAGAGCAGCAGCGTCAGCGCCCACGACAGGATGAACCCGAGGATCGGTGAGAGCAGCAGAGGCCACACCACGGAATTCATCGCCTCGTCGATGTTGACCGAGAGCCCGAACACGAGGCCGGCGCCGAGCAGACCGCCGATGAGGCAGTGCGTCGAGGACACCGGCAGCGCCAGAAAGTACGTGAACAGGCTCCAGATCGTCGCCGCCGCGAAGGCGATGAGCAGACAGGTGAGGATGAGCTCGGCGCTGCCGGTGAAGATCACGATCTGATTGGCCACGACGAAGGCGATCCCCTCGCCGAGCAGTGCGCCGATGAAGTTGAAGACCACGGCCAGGCTGAGCGCCCAGCCCGGTTTGAGTGCGCGTCCGACGACGGCGTTGCCGATCGTCAGTGCGGCATCATGGAATCCGTTCGAGCCGGCGAAGATCACCGCGGCAACGATGACTCCGACCAAGAGCAGCTCCACGGACTACGACTCCGTGATCGCGATGGACGCGACGACCTTGCCGAGTTCGGTGAACCCGTGGGCCGCCCGCACGAATGCCTGCCCGAGCTGGGAGACCGCAGCCATATAGGTCAGACCGCGTTTGGAGTTCGGCACCGCATCCGACATCCGCCACTGCAGGGTCTCCACCTGATAGGTCAGCCGATTGATCGCGTCGACGTAGTCCCACTGATCGAGCTTGCCCGGCAGTCGGGTGATCATCCGCGAGGTGTGGTCGGTCTGGTTCGACAGCACCGCCAGGGTCTCGGGCACGCCGGACGGCAGAGGGTCGAAAGCCTCGGAGGCGAGGACGAACCCGACACCGTGGAGGCGGTGGCAGATATCGCGCATGTGGTGGCTGAGCAGGTACAGGTCGTTGCGGTCGAAGGGAGTGATGTAGTTCTCGCGCAACGCGCGCAGCATCCCACCCATGTCTTCGTCGGCGCTGTCCCCGATCTCACGGAGACGATCAGCGACATCGCGTCGTCCGCTGACTTCGATTCCGGAGAGTTCGGCGAGCACCAGGTTGCATTGCCGCATATGAGAGACGAGATCGGACAGCCGCTCATAGAAGACAGTGTCCTGCGGTACTCGCTTGAGCCGCATGCGCTCCTCCTGCCCGAGGCCCGGACGAGCCGGACGAATATGCATGATTTCTCAATGATTTGTGCCGGACGCTGAACCGAGAGCGCCTCTCGGCGGAAGGCCGCTCGAAGCGGCTGAATTTGGAGCCCGGGGCTTCAGCGATCCAGCGTCCGGTGGCCCGAAGGCCACCTCCTACGATACCGGTTCATGCTCATGAGTCCACCGCCGAGGCGGCTGTTCATCCGTTGAAAATCTCACAGTCATACCGATACCGAGTGTGCAGAGACGAGCACGAGGTCTCCGAGGCGACGGGCGCCGACCTGCAGACCGAAGCGGAAGATCCCAGTCGGTTCGGGGCTCAGTCGAGTCCGCCTCGGCGATGGGCGACGGCGGCATCGGTCAGGTCCCGGGAAAGTCGGCGCAGACGGGTGTTCGTGGCGTCGGCCTCGGTCCCTTCGGCGCAGATGCCGACGAAGGCTGCAGCGCGCAGCAGGGCGATGACGACGTCGCCGCGGAAGGCTCCGACCAGGATCTCGTCGATCGCCCGGGCCACCTCGTCGGGGCCGGCCGGGAGCTCGACGCCGGCGAGGATCTCCTCGTATGCAATGCCGTCGGTGACCCGGCGCTGGCCCTCGGAGAACATCTCGGACAGCTCGCGGGGCGCGGATCGGATCCATTGACGCAGGGCGTAGAGGCGCCAGAGGGCCCCGGGAGCGGAGACTGCTGGGGCGGCAGACCACATCTCGGCGATGACCTCGAAGCCGATGTCATCGGCGAGCTCGACGAACCGCCTGGTCGCGGCTTCGTCGCGCTGACCGTCGGCATCGCCGAGCAGCAGTGCCGCGGTCGCGTGCGAGGTCTCCGAGCGCGCGACGGGATCGTCGACGGCACCGACGGAATCGAGGTCGGCCAGGGGTACGGGGCGGTGAAACTGTCGCTGTGTCATGGTCAGGGCAGTCTAGTCCTTGTCCCCTCCCGGCCACTAGGGCACAGAGCACACGGCAGATCCGGGCGCGCACGCCGCCACGACCACTGTGTCCTCCCGCACGGCAGCATTGTCGCCTGGCGGCCAGCATTCGCAAGACGGACTCACAGAGGCCGCGACTAAACTGGGAGATGATTCGTGTCTGTGACCGGCAGATGCGAGTGACCGATACGAGGAGGAACTCTCGTGGCAAAATCATCCGTGGCGAAGAAGGGCCTCGGCAAGGCGGCGAAGCTCGCGGTCAATGACGACGGCACCCTCAATCCGCAGGCTCAGTCGATGTTGTCGCGGCTGCTGTCCGTGCAGCGTCCCGTCGCCCTGGCCTATGTGCGCAGCCTGCGCCGCAAGCATCCCGACGCTAGCCCCGAAGAGCTCATCACGGTCATTCGTCGGCACTATCTGACGCTGACGACCTCGGGCGGGGCGGCGGTCGGTGCGACTGCCGCCGTTCCGGGACTGGGCACAACGGCGGCGCTCGGGGTGGCCAGCGCCGAGACCGCCGGATTCCTCGAGGGCACTGCGCTCTTCGCCCAGGCCGTCTCCGAGATCCACGGGCTGCCCGTCCAGGACGCCAAAAGGGCGAATGCCCTGGTGCTCGGCCTGATGCTGGGCAAGGACGGAAAGAACCTCGTCCAGCGTTTCAGCAAGAAGAACGGCGGCATGGAGTCCATGCTCGGCAGCTGGGGCGCGACAGTGACGAATCAGCTGCCCGCTCCCCTCGTCGACCTGCTCGTGCGCAAGCTGCGCAAGGCCTTCATCCGCAAGTTCGCCGCCCGCGCCGGAGGTTCGCTGGTCGGACGACTGCTGCCCTTCGGAGTCGGTGCCGTCATCGGTGCCGTGGTGAACGCCCAGATGGCACGCCAGGTGGCGCGAGAGTCGAAGGAGGCCTTCGGCGCCTCACCCACGATCTTCCCCATCGAAACCGACCCGGAATATGTCGCCCCGAAGAAGGACCGCAGATTGCTGTCCACCCTCAAGAACGTCTCCGCGCTGGTCGGGAGACTGCGGAAGAGCAAGGCCATCGAGTCCTCTGTCATCGAACCGAACGACGACGAGGACCTCGAGTCGCCGATCGGTCTTCCGCGCACCTACACCGGCGACGATCGGCGTGAGCTGGACAAGTGACCGCAGAGCCATGTCGGCGGAGGCGGGACCGTCATGGCAGGGCGGACTGGTTTGAGTAATGCGGCCGCGTGGCTCTACTATTAATTCGTCTCCACCATGTATCCACGGACTCCGTCCTGTGATTGTGATGGGGCGGGGCCTCTAGCTCAGTTGGCAGAGCAGCGGACTTTTAATCCGCGGGTCGTGGGTTCGATCCCCACGGGGCCCACCGCCTCCAGTGCCGCGACACCATCCGCTCGGTGTCGCGGCACATTTTCTCATTTCCCCACGATTCTCGATACCCGTTCGTGGTCACTCCGCCGAGGCTTATCCGTGGTTTTTCCGAATTCTCCTCGGCGGAGTGACCACAATCCGAGCGCTGAGGCGTTCTGGCGCAGCGCCGAGGCATTCCTACGCCTCTGAAGCGATTGTCCTCTTGGCAGTAGACGGTACTCGCGTTTCCTCTAGGCTGTTGGTGTAATGAAGAAGACGTCGTCCGCCCCGAGGGCGACAGCCCGCTCCGAGGGTCGCGCCACCGCTCTTGTTACGCTGACGATCGTCGCGGCCCGAAAAGTGTGGGAACCCGGCTCACTGTGGCGCCCGCGCGGAGGAGGAATGTCCATGCTGGATACCCCGGAAGCCGTCGTCAGCGGCTGGGAAGACGCCTGGAACAGGGCGGATGCCGATGATCTGGCCGACCTGTTCGCCGAGGACGCCGAGTTCATCAACGTCGTCGGACTCTGGTGGCACGATCGGGCGAACATCCGCGGGGCTCATGCCTTCAGGTTCGCACGCATCTTCCCGGATTCGCGCATCACGATGGATGAGCCGCGCGTGCGTCTCATCGGCACCGATGCGGCGGTCGTCCAGACCAGGTGGCACCTCGTCGGGCAGGTGACGCCGGACGGCGAACCGGCCGGTGATCGGGATGGGATCTTCACGTTCGTCCTCGAGCGCCGCCTCGGCGGGTGGATCACCGTTGCGGCGCAGAACACCGATATCGAACCGGGCGCGCAGACGCATATCAACGAACCTGCAGGTCGCAGCAGCATCCACTACCAGAAGCGAGAAGCCCACTGGTCGACATCGAAGAGAGGGGAATGAGTCATGGCACTCCATCCCGCCCTAGCGGCGGTCACCGACCTCATCGGCACATGGCGCGGTGAAGGCCAAGGTGAGTATTCGACTATCGAGCCGTTCTCGTACATCGAAGAAGTGGCGTTCACAGATGTGGGCAAACCATTCCTCCACTACGTCCAGAAGACCTGGTCGCCGGCCGGCGCTCCCATGCACACGGAGACCGGCTATCTGCGGGTCGTCGACGGATCCGCGGTGGAGTTCATCCTCGCGCAGCCCACGGGACAGACCGAACTGGCCGAAGGGCCGCTGCACACCACCGTCGAAGGCTTCCGCTGCGAATTGAGTTCTCGAGTGGTGAATTCGGCGACGGCCAAGCACGTCGCTGAAACGGCGCGCCGCATCGAGCTGGTCGGCGACGTGCTCACGACGAGCTTCGCGATGGCCGCCGTCGGTGTCCCGTTGACCCACCATCTCGCCTCGGAGATGCACAGGTTCGGTTGATCTCGGCGGTTCGGCTGACCGCCCGGTTCGGTTGATCAGGCCTCCGGCTCGGTGCGGCCGATGCGCACGCGCCAGCGCTCAGGCCCCTCTTCGAGCGCGTCCCAGGTGAACTTGCCCGCCTGTTCGGCCACGAACTGGTAGTACAGCGGTTTGGGGTCGTGATCGTTGACGAGCACGAACGCATCGCCGGCGGCGAGCCCGTGATAGGTCTCGAAGATCAGTTCGTGACGACGGGCGGGAATCTCGGCTCGCACATCGAGCTCGATGTCTTCGGCCATGGCAGGTCCTCCTTCATCGGGCGAGGGCAGATCCCCTCGCATTATTTTTCACGGTATCACTCCGTGTTTATTGTGCCAGCCGCCCATGGCCCGTGCGACCGCGGCTCACGGCGACCACCTGCCGCAGCGACAGACGCTGTCGGTCAGCTCCGCACCCGACTGCCGCATAGAATCTCAATCATGAGCTCACCCACCGGGACCCTGCGAAACGGCATGCTGCTGCCACCGGCATCGACGAGTCGACGGTGGTGGGCCCGGATCCTCGATGCTGTATTCGTCGTGACATTCACCGGGTTCCTCATCGGGTTCGCCTTCGCCCTCTACGGGGTGAACGTGATCTCGATCGATGCGGCGACAGGCGTGGCTCTCATCAGCTACCCGCTGCTGGTCCTCCTCTTCGGCGCCCTCTACGGCTGCACGGTCTCGCCCGGCCAAGCGCTGTGCGGAGTCGTGTCTCTGCAGACCGCTCACGGCAGACGCGTCGGGTTCTGGCGGGGCATGGGTCGCTACCTCGCCATCGGATTCTTCCCGATCGCGCTCCTGTTGCTCGTGTGGGTTTTGCTCGATGCGCCGGCGATCGATTCTGCCCCGATCCGCGTCTACCGCCGCTCTCCATAGGCCACTACCGTCCCGCCACGCGGCCGCAGGCAGGGGAAAGTCGCGAGTCGTTTCTCAGTTCTCGGGGCGCCCGTAGGATTCGAGGAGACGCAGCCACACTTCGCTCATCGTCGGATACGCGGGAACAGCGTGCCAGAGACGGTCGAGCGGCACCTCGCCGACGATGGCGATGGTGGCTGATTGGAGCATCTCGGCGACGTCTTGGCCGACGAACGTCGCACCGAGGATCACCTGGCGTTCGTCATCGATGACGAGTTTCGCTCGTCCGCTGTACCCATCGGCGTGCAGTGCGGCACCTGCGATCGTTCCCAGGTCGATCTCGACGGCGGAGATGCCGATTCCCTCTTCGCGCGCGGCGGCTTCGGTCAGACCGACGCTGGCCACCTCGGGGTCGGTGAAGACCACGTGGGGCACCGCTCTGTGATCTGCTGTCGCGGCATGTCGTCCCCATGGTTCGGCCTCGACCGGCGTTCCCTGGACACGCGCGGCGATCGCCTCTCCGGCGGCGCGCGCCTGATATTTCCCCTGGTGGGTCAGCAACGCACGACCATTGGCGTCGCCGACGGCGTAGAGCCAGTCCGTTCCGTCGACGCGCATCGTCTCATCCACGCTCAGCCGGTCCTCGAGACCGATCTCCGCGAGCCCGAGGCCCGAGGTGTTCGGCCGTCGACCGGTCGCCGCGAGGATCTCCTCCGCCTTGAGGACGCTGCCGTCGTCGAGCGTCGCATGGACGACGCCCTCCTCGTCACGGTCGATGCGGGTCGGTGACACGCCGAGCCGGACGTCGACCCCCGCCTCGGCGAGGCCGCTCTCCAGCAGTTCCCCGACGAATGGCTCTTCCTTGCCCAGCAGTCCGCTGCGAGCGACGAGAACGACGTCCGAGCCGAGGCTCGCATAGGCAGAGGCCATTTCGACACCGGCGACGCCTCCGCCGATGATGATCAGGCGCGGCGGGACCTCGTCGGCCGATGTCGCTTCGCGTGTGCCCCACGCTCCTACGTCTGCGAGACCGGGGATCGGCGGCAGATTCGGGACGGATCCAGTGGCGAGTGCGACCGACCGTGCCGTGAACTCGCGGTCCCCGACCCCCACCCGGCGCTCGTCGAGGAGGCGGCCGCGTCCTCGGATGAGTTCGATGCCCGCAGAGGCGAGCCAGTCGACCTGCCCCGAATCCTTCCAGTGGCTGGCGAACGCGTTGCGCCTGGACAGGACCTTCGGGACATCGAGTTCTCCGTCGGCGGCCTCGCGCGCTCCGGCGACTCTGCGGGCCGACCTCAGTGCCTGGCCGCTGCGCAGGAGCGCCTTCGACGGCATGCAGGCCCAGTACGAGCACTCACCGCCGACGAGTTCGGCTTCGACGATCGCCGTGCGCAGTCCGCGTTTGGTCGCATAGTCGGCGACGTTCTCTCCGACGGGACCGGCACCGAGGACGATGAGATCGAAGTCGACCTCTTCGTCCGAGCGGCGGACGTCGGTGTTCTGCTCGTCGCTGGCCTCGTTCATGCGGAATTCTCCTTCGCCTGCTGCCATGTCGTCTCGGGCACCGGGTGGACTACGAACGCTTCAACTATCGTCCGTGTCACTCATGTTGGCAAGGAGGTGTGGAGCAGCTGCTTCGGCGGCAGAGGCGCGTCATCGCTGAGCGGCAGAACCGAACAGTGAGAGGCCGAGCCGTCTGCGGCCTACCGTTCGAGGCGGCCGCTGACGATCTGCTCGGCGGGAATGCTGCCGTCCTGCCAGGGCGTGAGTGCCCAGGCGACGAGGTAGGCTCCGATGCCGACGACGGGCAGCAGGAACGAAGCGAGGACGAGGAGCCGGACGAGCCAGACGTTGAGTCCGGTGGCCTCGGCGAGACCACCGGCGATGCCGGCGAACATGCGGTCGGGACCACGGCGGAATCCGAGGCGGCGGATGGAATCGAAGAACTTTCTCATACCTGCCACACTACGTGTTCCCGCTCGCTGGCACAGTGGTGTTGACCATTGGAGTCGATGGAGGGAAACCGGAATGACACCGTCATCGGACTCCCCCGGTGCTCAGGACCAGATCACCTTGTCCTGAGCGCTGAGCTTGCCGCCCGCGCCGAGGTGGGCCAGAGTCAGCGCCCCGTCGAGGGGCCCGCCGGCGGGGTCGACGACGGCGACGTCCGGCTGCAGACGGGAGGCTTCGGCGCGGAAGCCCTCGACGAGGCGGCCGCCGGCAGCCGCCACTCCTCCGGTGAGCGCGATGCGCGGTGACGCCGCCCGGCCCGCGGCCACCGCGCTGCGGGCGGCTTCCCGTCCCGCTTCGTCGAGCAGCTCTGCCGAGGCGATGTCACCGGATCGGGCGCACGCGGCGATGTCGGCGGCGAACTCGGCGAGCAGTCCAGCACGGTTGTTGCGGGTGTAGAACTGACCCGGCCACGAGGCCGGTGGTCCGAAGCGACGGGTGCCGGCCTCGAGCAGGGTGCGCCCGTGCTCGTCGAGCCCGTCGTGAGTGCGCAGCGCGGTCTCGAGCCCGAGCCGTCCCAGCCATGCCCCTCCCCCGCGATCGCCGAAGAGGTGACCCCAGCCGTCGACCCGCGACCAATCCGCGGCCCAGCGCCCCCGTTCGTCGGGCCCGGGGTGGGCGATGGCGATCGCACCGGTGCCGAGCACCGTGATCGCTCCGCCCCTGCCGCCCAGGGCCCCGAGGTGGGCGGTCACCGCGTCGATGGCAACGACAGCCGGTATCCCGAGCTCCGCGAAGATCTCGGTCAGGGCATCAGCCGGGTCCTCGGACAGGGACGCGATGCCGGTCGCCCCGATGCCGATGCCCACGATGTCGGGCAGCTGCCGAGACCAGGTCCTCGCAGCCGAATCCACGAGCTCGCGGGCCACTGCGAGGACGGTGCTGCCGCCGGCTCCGACCTCGATGCGGGGCCCGGTGAACGTGTCGACGACCCGCGGCCGAGTGAGAGGCGTGACGATCGGCGCCGGACCGCTGTCGTTCCGCCCTGCACCCGACAGCCCGCCGTCGGCGTCGATCGCACCGAGCGCGGCCCGGCTGCCGGTGCCGCCGATGTCGATGCCGAGGACGAACCTGCTCATGCGGAACCGCCGGCGGCCAGTGTTCCGATCGCGGCCCGGACCGATCCCGCATGGGACTTGAGCGCCGAGGCGGCCGCAGCGGGGGTCGCCTCGGTGAAGGAGACGACGATCGCGGTCTTGAGGTCACCCTCGCAGCTCTCCAGCAGAGCTCTGGCATCCCCTTCCCCGAGGTCCGCGGCCTCCATGAGGATGCGCACAGTGCGCTCACGCAGCTTCGCGTTCGTGGCGACGACCGAGACCATGAGGTTGTCCCAGGTCCGACCCAGAGCCACCATGAGCGCGGTCGAGAACCCGTTGAGGGCGAGCTTCTGCGCGGTGCCGGCCTTGAGCCGCGTCGAGCCCGTGATCACCTCGGGGCCGGTGTCGAGCACGATGTGATCGGCCGCCTTCCCGGCCAAGGGGGCGTACGGGTTGTTCGAGATGAGCACCGTGTGTGCGCCCGCCTCCCGAGCAGCGTCGAGGGCACCTCCGACATAGGGAGTCGACCCGCTGGCGGCGATGCCGATGGCCACATCAACGGGTCCGAGCTCTGCACCGATCGCGCGCCCGTCGGCTGCGGAGTCCTCGGCGTTCTCGACCGCATTGACCAGGGCCGCCTGTCCGCCGGCGATGTGCCCGACGACCCGACCGGGTTCGAGGTTGAACGTCGGCAGGAGTTCACTCGCATCGAGCACCCCCAGCCGACCCGAGGTGCCGGCCCCGAAGTAGTGCACACGACCGCCTCGGCGCATGCGCTCTGCGGCAATGTCGACGAGCTCGGCCAGCTGCGGCAGGGCGGAAGCGACCGCGTCGATGACGGCGTGGTCTTGCGCGTTGAGCACCTGCAGCACCCCGAGCGTGTCGAGGTAGTCGAGTCCTGAGCTGGCCGGATTGCGCTGCTCGGTCGGAGACAGACGGCGTTCGGACGACGCCGACTGGGGCTGCGGCGAACCGGGCTGGGACGGAGCCATCAGCGCCTGCTCCCTTCCAGCTCGGCGGCGGTGGGATCTGCTGCAGGGTGGCGCAGCGAGAGCAGACCGCCGACGGCGAAGGTGACGATGACGCCGAGCAGCGGGTACCACTGCCAGGCGACCCACACCTCGCCGGTGACGTACTTCTCCATGACGAAGAAGAAGGCGTTGACGGCCACGGCGAGTGCGAAGGCGATATTCGCATCGAGGGCGTTCGCGCGCTTGTTGAGGATGCCGAAGACGAACGCACCCAGCAGCCCTCCGTAGGTGATGCCGGCGATGCCCAGCGCCAGGATGACGATGTTGCCGGAGTCGGATTCGAACACCGTGGCCGGGAGGATGAACGCGATCCCCCAGCCGATCGTCGCCCAGCGGCCGACCTTGAAGCCCTGCTCATCGGTCATCGGGGTGCGCTTGAGACGAGCATAGACGTCGTTGACCGTCGACGACGACAGGGCGGACAGCGAGGACGACAATGTCGACATCGCGGCGGCGAGGATTCCGGCCAGCAGCAGGCCCGAGATGCCGGTGGGCAGGCCCTCGATGATGAAGTGCGGGAAGATCTCATCATCGCGGGTCAGTCCGAGGTCCGCCGGCAGCGCATGATCGTAGTAGGCCCAGAGGGCCAGCCCCACGGCGAGGAAGATCGCGAACTGGACGAATACGACGATGCCGGAGGCGATGAGCGCCTTCTGCGCCTCGAGCTTCGACCGGCACGACAGCAGCCGCTGGACGATGAGCTGGTCCGAACCGTGCGAGGCCATGGCGAAGACCGCGCCGCCGAAGAAGGATGGGATGAACGAGGCGTCGGCGGAGATCGGGCTGCCCTCGAAGACGAAGAGGTTCGTCTTTCCGGCCTCGACCGCCTCCGCGAGCCAGCCGCCGCCGATCGATGTCGAGATGATGACGATCGCGAGGATCCCGCCGAGGACGTAGAGGACCATCTGCGCGACGTCGACCCAGACGACGGCCCTGATGCCGCCGATGAAGGTGTAGACGATCGTGACCAACGAGAGCACGACGATGATGACGAAGTAGTTCGTGTGGATCCCGAGCCCGTCGAGGATGACCTTGAGCGGGATCGCCGCGGCGAGCACCCGGACGCCGTCGGCGAGCAGGCGTGTGAAGAGGAAGGTCACGCCCGCCGTCGTCTGCGTCGACTGCCCGAACCGTTTGCCCAGATAGGCGTAGGCAGTGATCATCTCACCGTCGTAGTAGCGCGGGAGCATGAAGTAGGCGACGACGATGCGACCGAGGATGTAGCCGAAGCCCAGCTGCAGGTAGTTGAGATCGCCGAGGTAGCTCATCACCGGGATGCCGATGACGGTCAGCGCGCTCGTCTCGGTGGCGACGACGGACAGGCACACCGCCCACCACGGCAGGTCGCGTCCGCCGAGGAAGTAGTCCTTGAGGCTGCTCTGCTTTCCACTCAGTGCCAGTCCCAGCCACGCCGTTGCGACGAGATAGGCGATGATCACCAGGAGGTCGATGATCTGCATTGGTCTCTCCTTGTTCGAGGTGTGGAGTCTGTCGGTCGGTGTTTCGGGCGTGCAGGCGGCGTTCGGTTCGCCGCAATCAGTCGGCCAGCCTCAGCCGGGCGGGTCGTCGGTGCAGGGGCTCGGGCAGCTGCAGCGGTCCGGATCCCGGTGTGAAGCGGCCGGCGATGCGTGGCCCACGAGCTCCGGTGAGGCTCGGTTCGGTCCCGTCGAGTCCGTGCCAGCTCAGCCAGCCGATGAGCGCCATCAGCAGTGCTTCCTTGCTGCCTTCGGGCAATCCGAAGGCCTCGTCCGTGCCCAGAAGTTCGACCCCGTCGCCCAGTCCCTCGCCGAGGCGGCGCATGAGTTCGGAATTGCGCGTCCCACCTCCGGAGGCGATGACGGTGGCGACCTCGTAACGGCGGCACGCCTCGGCGATGGTGCGGGCCGTCAGCTCGGTCACCGTGGCGATCTGATCCTGCTCGCCGAGGTCGGGGTGATCTGCGAGGAAGGAATCGAGGTAGTCGCCATGGAAGAGCTCCTTGCCCGTCGACTTCGGCGCCGCGAGTGCGTAGAACGGCTCGGTGAGCAGATCGGTCAGCAGCTTCTCGTCGACGGTTCCGGCGGCGGCGAGCACCCCGTCGCGGTCGAATCCCTGCCGGCCGTCGGTGATGCGACGAGCGAGGACGTCGATGAGGGCGTTGGCCGGTCCCGTGTCGAAGGCGATCGGGTCCCGGTCCGGGGCGATGACGGTGATGTTCGCGATTCCGCCGAGGTTGAGCACCGCGGTCGGGGCCGCGACCTCGGACAGGAGGAGGGAATCGAGCATTCCCACCAGCGGAGCGCCCTGCCCGCCGGCGGCGACGTCGCGGGAGCGCACATCGGAGAGCACCGGCACCCCGAGCCGTTCGGCGATGAAGGCCGGCTGACCGAGCTGGAGGGTCGCGGTGACGCTGCCGTCGCTGATGTCGTGGCGGACCGTCTGTCCGTGGGAGACGACGAGGTCGGGCATGAGCTCGTGCTCCGCGCAGAGTTCGGCCAGGGCATCGGCTGAGAAGCGGCCGAGCCGAGCGTCGACGCTGCTGACCAGTGACAGCGGGAGGTCCGATGGTTCGAGGAGACGGAGGATGTCGGAGGCGAGCTGCGCGTCGAAGGGCGTCTCGCATTCGGCGAGGATACGCACATTCAGGGTCGTCGGATCGGCGCCGACGAGGTCGGAGCCGACGGTGGGGTCGGGCAGGAACTCGGCGATGACGAGATCGAGTCCGTCAGCGGACGTGCCTGTCATGAGTCCGGCGATGATCATGCGTGCTCTCCTCCGATGCGGTCGGGGACGGTGAGTTCGGTGCGGATCTTGTAGCGGTCGCCGCGGTAGACGGAGCGGACGAATTCGAAGGGCACATCGTCGGCACCGCGCGAGGTGCGTTCGAACAGCAGCGCCGGGGACAGTTCGGGCACGCCGAGGTGCTTCGCCTCGGCGGCGTCGAGGAGCGTCGGTTCGATCGTCTGCACACTGTGGCTGAGGCCGATGTCGAACCGCTGACCGAGCAGTTCGTAGAACGACCGGTTCTCGAGGTCGCCCGCGCTCAGGCCCGGGACGAGCGCGGAGGGGACGTGGAGCTCCTCGAGGGCGATCGGCTCGTCATCGGCCAGCCGCAGACGCAGGACGGCGATGACCTCGTCATGCTCGCCGAGGTGGAGCCGCCGGGCGATGTGGGCGCCCGCCGGCTCCGTGTCGAAGCTGAGGATGTGGGAGCCCGGCCGCATTCCGCGGGCGAGCATGTCCTCGGTGAAGGAGCTC
This sequence comes from Brevibacterium renqingii, assembly GCF_017808105.1. Classification (GTDB taxonomy): domain Bacteria; phylum Actinomycetota; class Actinomycetes; order Actinomycetales; family Brevibacteriaceae; genus Brevibacterium; species Brevibacterium renqingii. The sequence goes on from NZ_JADBHF010000002.1 coordinate 324,751, forward strand.
GCGGCCAGCGGCTGGTCGAGCTTCGGACCGAGCGCGAAGACCCCGGTGCCATGGCGCCTGCGCACCATGCCCTTGGCGACGAGTTCGTCGAGGGCCCGGCGCAGGGTCATCCGCGAGATGCCCAGGGACTCGGCGAGCTGCCGTTCGGGCGGGAACTGCTCGCCGGCGGCCATGCCCTCGAGGCGGTCGAGAAGCTGGTCGCGGATCGAGTGGAATTTCGTCACACCCCTATTGAGGCACAGGACACACGCGCAGATCAAGACCACTGGTCTATTTCATACCACAAGTCGGGTGGTGCCGCGCGTCGGGTGATGCCGGCGGACGGAGGTGCCGGCAGCCGGCAGCTGGCTCACCTCGATCACCGCGGCGCTCCCGACGAGGGGCGTAATGCCTCATGTCAATATGCCCGCGAAAAGTAGTCGATGCCTCACATGGTTTTGCCCGCGAAACTCATCCGGTC
>NZ_JADBHF010000030.1 GCF_017808105.1 Brevibacterium renqingii
CCCCCGCTCGTCCTGGCAGCGATTCGAAGCAACAGCCCCGAACGAGACCTGGCAATCCGATTTCACCCACTGGCCCCTCGCCGGTGGCACCGATACTGAGATCATCTCCTGGCTCGACGACCACTCCCGGGCACTCCTCCACGCCACCGCCCACACCCCAGTCACCGGACAAGTCGTCATCGACACATTCATCCACACGATGGATGACCACGGACCACCAGCATCCACCCTCACCGACAACGGCATGGTCTACACGACACGATTCGCCAGCGGACACGACGGCACCCCGAAACAGCCCAACGGGTTCGAACAGCTCATCGCCGACATGGGCATCGTGCAGAAGAACGGCGGCCCGAACAAACCCACCACCCAGGGCAAGATCGAGCGCTACCACCAGACCCTCAAACGGTGGCTGGCCGCCGACGGACTCGTCGACACCATCGACGACCTCAATGCACAGCTGGCCCGCTTCGCGGTCGTCTACAACACGCAGCGGCCTCACCGAGCCATCGGCCGACGCACCCCACAGGAGGCGTACACCGCCACACCGAAAGCGTTTCCCGTCATCGAGACGGCCAACCACATCTGGCGAGTCCGCTATGACCACGTCGATGCCACCGGCACCATCAGCATCCGCTACGCGGGCAGACTCCGTCATCTCGGAATCGGCAGAGCATGGGCCAGGACACGCGTTCTGCTTCTCCTGCAAGGACCGGCCACCATGGTCATCGATCGCACTGCCGGCAATATCATCGCCGAACACACCATCGATACCAGCAAGGACTATCAGAAGAAGAAGTGAACGATGACGCGAGACAGTGTGTGCATGATGCCGTGAGACATCAAGGCAGAAACGTGCACGATGTCATGAGACATACCAGAGTCAGAAACAAGAAATGTCCCACGCCATCGAGTGAACGATGACGTGGGACATCACA
>NZ_JADBHF010000031.1 GCF_017808105.1 Brevibacterium renqingii
GTGGAAGAGACCTCTTGTGCCACGCCGTCCGACGCGGCTTCACGTCGTCCTTGGGCTTCGCGCATTTCGGATGAAAGCTTTGCATTCGCCCTACGAAGCTCTTCCGCTTCGTGTTTCAGATCTTGATATGCGTGGGCAATGTCTTGCTCGGTTCCTTCTGGAGAGCTGTCGCGATGGGTATGGGTTGAGGCCGTTCTGGAGAGCGAAATCCGGCCGCTCCGCTCTGCAGCATTTGTGCCGTCACCACTGTACTTGCTAAGCCCCAGCAGTCTGCGCCATCTTTCCACCATCGAGGGGCGTTGCAGCGGCGATTCGCCATCGCGCGATTTGTCATAGTCCTCAGGGTCCATAACAAGGAAGATACCAGACGCTTGGCAGTTCAATCGCAACTTCCTGTCATTGCATGGTATTCGCTGTTGGAGGCCTGTATCAGCTTCTATTATTGATTGGCTTCCTGGCCTTGGGACGCGCTTTACAGCCCGCCGAGTCAGATGACACCTGCCGCCCCCTCCAAGCTGATACCAACGTCATGCTAGAAGTGGATTTCGGTGCCTGCACTTGCGTCGGAACTCTAGTCGGACTCGCCCCGTTCGCCGCGTTAAGGCTAGCGATCACACGGGTGCGTTGACCCAATCTCGGCTCCCGGCCCTACCCTCGTAGCTATTCATCGCGCTGCACTTCAACGAAGGCCATGCCTCTAGTCCGTGTCCTCAGATAGCGCAACAGCTTCGTCAACTGCACGACCGACTGACCTGCCCGGCGGAGCAGCCTTCGCTATCTGCCAAAATTGATCTAGAGATCGCCGCTCCGGATCTTTGGAAAACCGTCCCAATGCCAGTATCGCAAGGTGACGGAGGTCGCTTCCTGCAGTTGACAAGGAGTGATCAATGCGATTGTCGCAGGCTTTTTC
>NZ_JADBHF010000032.1 GCF_017808105.1 Brevibacterium renqingii
ATGTCCTGGCTAATCTCAAGGTCCTGGCCGGCACGGATGAAGACCTCGCGCATGACATCACCAGGGCGATCAACCGGTTGAGGTCGTTGTTGCTCCAGACCCATCCCGCGCTGGAACGCGTCTTCAAGGGTACTGTCCTGACCAGGTCGATTGTGTTGGATTTACTGATCAGGTACCGCGGGCCGGCCGGTCTGCGTACTGCTGGTAAGTCGGGGGTGAAGCGGTGGGCGAAGAACCATACCCGCAAGGATCCATCGGCCTTGATTGATGCGATCTTCGACGCTCTGGCCGAACAAACGGTGACCGTGCCCGGGAGTGAGGCGTCGGAGTCGGTGGTGCCGCGTCATGCTGCCAGGATCAAGGCGTTGAAAGCTGAGCGTAAAGAGATCGAAGTAGAAGCTGAGGAGTTGGCGGATTCGCTCCCTCTTCTTCAGGTCTTAACGTCCATGCCGGGAGTCGGCGTTAAGACCGCATCCCAGATCCTCCTGGCAGCCGGTGATTTCTCTGCGTTCAAGACTGCTGGCCATTTGGCCGCGTATGCCGGTATTGCTCCGGTGACGCGGCGGTCGGGGACATCGATTCGGGGTGAGTTCCCGTCGCGGGCGGGCAACAAACGGTTAAAGAACGCCCTGTTCCACTCAGCGTGGGTGGCGTCGTGTCATGACCCATTATCGAAGGCGTATTACGACCGGAAACGGGCGGAGGGCAAGCGGCATAATGCTGCGGTGATGTGTCTGGCTCGTCGCCGGCTCAACGTCCTGTTCGCGATGGTCAAGACCGGGGCCTTCTACGAGGCGAAGACCCCAGCTGCTGCTTGACAATGAATGTAACGGGCGG
>NZ_JADBHF010000033.1 GCF_017808105.1 Brevibacterium renqingii
CCAGACTCGTTTCACGAGGTCCGGAATGTGATAAGTCGCCACTCCAGGCAGAGTCGTCACCGGTCGGAACCGACGCGGACTGATCCCTTCAAGACCCTGCCTGCGCAGCGATGCCGCGACCGTCTTCTCATCCACGCACACGCCTTGTCGAGCCAGTTGCGCTGCCACCCGCGGTGCCCCGTAGACACCATCAGACTCCGCGTGGACCGTTGCCACGTGCCCATCAAGGCTCCGTTGCGCTCTCGCACGTTTCGATGGCCCTGCTTGCCGACGCTTCTTCCATGCGTAGTACCCGGATTTCGTCACCTCGAGGAGCCTGGCCATCCGGCGAATCGCATAGTGGGCCTTCTCCGAATCCATCAGTTCGAATTTCTCTTGTTTCGAGGCTTCGACGCGAAGAAGGCGGCTGCTTTTCCCAGGAACTCGTTGTCCTGTTTCAGATCGAAGTTCTCCCGCCTCAACCGTGCCAGTTCAGCCCGTTCTTCCTCGTTCAACGGGCCCGTGGGCTCACCGTCGCCGCGGCGTCGGTGCTTCTCGGCTTTGACCCAGGTGCCCAGGGTCTGTTCACCGACTCCAATTTCCTTGGCCACCGCGGCGATCGACCTGCCGGTGTCGATGACGAGATTCGCCGCCTCGATCCGATACTCAGGGGTGTAAGAGCGCCGCTGGCGCTTCTGATCTGACATATTGAACATCCTTCCAGCAGGACTGGGAATCCCGCTAACTTGGGTGTCCACTATTCGAGG
>NZ_JADBHF010000034.1 GCF_017808105.1 Brevibacterium renqingii
GGGGGTGCCCCTATATTTATTCATAGGCCCTGAACGGGGTCTGGTCGCTGGTCCTGGTATGGCTGATTTGCCCTGTCATTGATGATCCGGGGGGTGTTGCCGCCAGGAATCCAGGACGCGCGTTGACTGCTGATAGGGGCTCGGCCCAACAGTGTTGAGGTCTCGTCGTAACGTGGGTGCCAGCATCGGGTGTCATGACATACCTGCGACCACAGAACTGATGGTCGAGGAGGACTGTCATGAACACCGAATACGACGTCTGGTTAGGACTCGACGTTGGCAAAACATCTCATCACGGATGCGGGCTGGGGTCCTCAGGCGAGCGAGTCTATGATCACGAACTCCCGCAGGATGAAGCTGCGCTTCGTCACGTAATCACGACTCTGCAAGACGATCACGGTCGAGTGCTCGTCATCGTTGATCAGCCCAACACGATTGGGGCGCTTCCTGTCGCGGTTGCCCGGGATTGTGGAGCCGATATCGCTTATCTGCCGGGGTTGGCGATGCGCAAAGCTGCTGACTTGTATCCGGGTCAGGCGAAGACCGATGCCAGGGATGCGTTCATCATTGCCGACACCGCGCGTACGATGCCGCATACTCTGAGGTCCGTGGATCGGGAGTCCGATGTCCTGGCTAATCTCAAGGTCCTGGCCGGCACGGATGAAGACCTCGCGCATGACATCACCAGGGCGATCAACCGG
>NZ_JADBHF010000035.1 GCF_017808105.1 Brevibacterium renqingii
ACCGAGGTGAGTTGGATGCTGTGTGGGTTAGCGACATTACGTATCTGCGCACGTGGGAAGGGTTCGTGTATTTGTGCGTCATCCGCGATGGGTGCTCACGCCGAGTGCTTGGTTGGGCGATGGATGCCAGGCAAGATTCTGACCTCGTGGAACGAGCGTTGAGGATGGCTCATACGCTACGAGAAATGGTTCCAGATGACGTCATTTTTCATGCCGACAAAGGAGCGCAGTACACGTCAGCGCAGTTGCATCAGGCGTCTATCGAGCTGCGGCTCAAGCAGTCGGTAGGCCGGACTGGAGTGTGTTGGGATAACGCGATGTCGGAGTCGTTCTGGTCATCACTGAAGACTGAGTTCTTCGAGCGGCGAGTCTGGCAGACCCGGGCTGAGGCGATGCGGGAGGTCGCTCGGTGGATCGAGGTGGTCTATAACCGGCGGCGGTTGCACTCGGCGTTGGGGATGGTCCCGCCGGTGGAGTTTGAGGAGAAGTTCCGGGCCGAGCACAGTGCCGGCCGGGTTCAGGAGGAAGCGTCTACGCAGGCTGCGTGACGTGGTTCACGTGTCCACGACTTGCGGGGAAGCTCA
>NZ_JADBHF010000036.1 GCF_017808105.1 Brevibacterium renqingii
TTCCTCAACCAGTACGTCATCGAATGGGCCGGGTCGCGGGGCATCTACTTCACCCGATCCAGGCCGTATAAGAAGAATGATCAGGCCACGGTCGAGTCGAAGAACAACCACGTCGTCCGCCGCTACGGGTTCTACTACCGCTATGACACCGACTTGGAAAGACGCGCCCTCAACCGACTCTGGCGCCTGGTCAATGATCGGGTGAACTACCTGATGCCCACGATCAAACCCACCGGCTACTCCTCGACAAGGAACGGGCGACGCAAACGGGTCTACGACGCCCCGCGTACACCCTTCGACAGGCTCCTTGACGCCGGTGTCCTGTCGCCGAAACAGGTGCAGGAGATGACGGCGTATCGAGACAGTCTCAACCCGGCGAAGATCGCTGCCGAGATCGCCCGGGTCCAGGACCGGCTGCTGGTTCTCTCACGCGAGAAGACCGAGCAGTTATACCTGGCATCGTTCCCGTCAGCCCTGCCGGAGGTACGCAAGGGCGTCAGGGTCAAGACCGGATGAGTTTCGCGGGCAAAACCATGTGAGGCATCGACTACTTTTCGCGGGCATATTGACATGAGGCATTACG
>NZ_JADBHF010000037.1 GCF_017808105.1 Brevibacterium renqingii
GGTGTCTGGTTTCAGGACATCGTTCACTCCTGTCTCACGTCAACGCTGACCAGATGTCTCACGACATCATGCACACACTGTGTCGCGACATCCTTCACCACATGTCTCACGACATCGTTCACTCATGAAGGAGACAAACAGAAACCGCGTCATCGTCCTCGCCATCACCGAGGGCGGACTCACCACCTCAGAAGCCGCCACCCGATACGCCGTCTCGAAACGCTGGATCTACACCCTCCTAGCCCGCTACCGCACCCGCGGACTCGACGCCGTCGACCCACAACCACGTCGCCCCCGCACCAACCCCAACGCCACCGACGACACGACCATCGCCACAATCCTGACACTGCGCGCGAAACTCCTCGCCGACGGCCTCGACAACGGACCCGAATCGATCTGGGACCGCCTCCCAGAAGCCACTCGCCCCAGCACCTCAACGATCTGGCGCATCCTGCGCCGACACAACCAAGTCACCGACCAACCTCAGAAACGCCC
>NZ_JADBHF010000038.1 GCF_017808105.1 Brevibacterium renqingii
GCGGCCAGCAGGGTGGGCGTGTGGGAGTCCACACGCCCGTCCGGGCCGGGGATCGGGTCACCGTGCGGGTCCGACGTGGGGTGGCCGAGGAACGCGTCGATGCGATCGATGAGCCTGTCGGAGGCGGCGTGTTCGAGGATCTCGGCCTCGTCGTGGACCTCTTCCCAGCCGTAGCCGAGCGACTCGACGAGGAACGTCTCGATCAGCCGGTGCCGTCGCACCATCGACAGGGCGATGGCCTTGCCGTGGGCGGTGAGGACCGGCGGACGATAGGGCACCCGGGTGATGAGCTCGAGTTCGTCGAGGCGTTTGAGCACCTCGGTGACATTGGCCTTCGTCGTCCCGAATCGGTTCGCGAGCTCGGTCGCGGTCATCGGATCCCCACCCCATTCCTGGGCCGACCAGATGGCCTTGAGGTAATCCTGGCTGACCTCGGACACTTCACCTGCACGCATGCCTTCAGTATCCCATGGGCGATCGGGAACACATGTTGC
>NZ_JADBHF010000039.1 GCF_017808105.1 Brevibacterium renqingii
AATACGAGCTTGTTCACCAAAAGGCCGTCGCCCTGGCGGCATAAACCCAGGAGTCAACCAAACCTTCAGCAGTCCCGATCAACCAGTCCGCGACAGAGTCCGTGGCTGCTTAGGAAACCAAGAAAAGGAGCCTCTACGAAACCCGGGGCTTGACACCGATTCGGATTCTCAGCCCATATGGAGGCCAGATGGTTTCCAGATCCATGGCCCGATGATAGCCGAACGGATTGGTGCAAAGCGCTCTCGTTCGCGCTGAGTGGTTTCTACGGACGTCGACTCCGACTCCAGCTCCCGGCAGACCCCAAAAAATAGGTACACGACCGGCCTCTTGCAGCATCGCCCTACACGAATGTGAATGCAAAAAAGGAGGCCCTGCCCGATATGACATCGGACAAGGCCTCCCCAACAAATTATTGCGGCAGTCACCTACTCTCCCACAACCACCAAGTTGCAGTACCATCAGCGCGAATGGGCTTAGC
>NZ_JADBHF010000003.1 GCF_017808105.1 Brevibacterium renqingii
CGAGACGTCGGGGAAGAAGAGATGCGGAAATACCAATGCCGCGGCGGTTCCGTAGAGAAAGTAGTCGTACCATTCGATCGTGGTGCCGATGGTACTTGCGATGGCTGCGCGTCTGACCTGGACATGGTGTTCGTGATCAGAAGGTGCAGGATTCTTGAGTTGGGACATGACAGCACACTTAGTCGCGAAATCTTCATTGACAATTCGACGTTACGACTCCCCGAAACTGTTTAACCCTTGGCTCAGAAAACTCCCAGTAATTGAAACCGAATCTCCACCTAGCCTGAAATCCACTTTCAGGCTAGGTATCTACTAACGAACGGCAACTGTGCCCGCCTCAGCCGAGCACGAGTCGATGGGCCTCACTGGACAGTCCATCTGCCGCCTCTCCAAACAACAGCCCTTCCGGCTCCGCACCGGCACGAACGTGCCGCCCGGTACACGCGTCCAATACTCCTGACGCCCGCGGCTGCCCCAGGGCTCTGTCAGTCGCTGAGGTCATCCAGTCCCCCTCACCGCAGTGATCAAGGATTGTCATCGACTTCGACATGGCGGCCTAAGGCCTAGTGCGCCTTCAACCTCACATCACCATTCTGTTCTCTTGAAACCACGAAAGACTGCCCTGACGATGAACGCCAGTCCAAATCCACCAGCCAGACATAGAACTACTGGGATCATGTCGAATTGGAACAAAAAATTTTGCTGATCAAGCTGAAACAGCATCTTGGCGAAATCCTCTGGCGGCATTGAAATGAGCAATTTGTCCAGCTGCTCGTCGTTCAATTTCTGAACTTCGCTGCCTGCAAATTCAAAATTGGAACCATCGGAAATCAATTTCGCCAAAGATTCGGGCGAAGCAATCTTATAGTAATTGATTAAAGCAACAGAAACTCCAATTGACAAGAAAACAAACAATTCTTTATATATTTCATTCGAAAAATTCTCAGCGCCTTTGCGCAGCGAAGTGTACGTTCCAATCAGGGCTCCCAGTATCAGACCGACGCTAGACATTTTAACTGCAAGGTTTCCGTCGATCGGGGCTTCAAACACTGAGGATTCGGTAACCATGCCCAAATCGCTCATTTGGACCCATATGCCGGGAGCGACAATTCCTAAGACAAGTCCCAACGCGGCACCAACACCTGTCGAGCCAGCAAACTGAACAAGTATTTCCTTTGCAGTGTTAAGTAAACTTCCTTTGAGAATAAGTATAGAGTTGACGATACATAACAGCGTTCCCGCACCTATCCAGAAAAGAAGGAACTGCGGGCCCTGAATCATTAACTGCAAAACAGCGAATTTTCGAATCGAAGCTGTCTGGACACTCTCGCTAGAAATCACCGACGCCAATTGCACGGATCCAAATAATAGTACAATGACCGCAGCAACGCCGATGGAGGCAGCATAAATAATAAGAGAAAATGACAGAAGGTTTTGATTTTCGAGATTGAAAAGCCGATTCAGGAAGCGGACTATTCTAGATTCCGACCGAATCTGAAGTGTCCAATTCATTCGAGACAAATTGCGTGAAAAACTGTCCCAGAACCTGCTGAATAGTAACTTTGGGGCGCTACACGCCAGTTTAACAATTGCTGCTGGTGCACCCTCATCCCCTGCACCAGCAACCTTTGCTAAATACCCGAGAGAGCTGTCGACAGCTGCCCAACCTAAATATGCCGTGAATGAAATCAGAGAGGCTGGCTCAGGATTGGTTGTCAAGATGAAAAACCCTGAACATATATAAAGCATTGAGCGCCAGAACTGCCATTTTCTCGGGTGCTCAAAATTCTTGAAGTTAAGAGCAAATATCAGAGCTGCACACACCAAGAAAAATAATGGAATTACCACTCACCCACCTCTCGTCACTCCTTCTGGATGTAAGCGGAAAGAGTTCGCACTACTTTCAGCGAGCGCTGGCTATTATGAATAGCGTCAGGTCGGCTCCTCACCCAAGCACAATTCGGCGGGTCGAATCCTCTAGGCCGGCCGCCTCGGCGAGCAGGGTCTCTTCCGAATCCGCGCCAGCACGAACATACCGGCCGGTGAACGCATCCAGCGTTCCCGATGCGAGAGCCAGCGCGAGGTCAGTGACCTGCTCGGGTGAGGTCCAGTCATCTCCGGTGCGGAAATCATGGACGGGCATCGACTTCGTCATAGCGGTCTCGACGACGCCGGGTGCCATCTCGAAGATGCGCAGTCCTTTGTCGTGACCGAAGTGAACGACCGAATCAGCGATGCGGAACAGTGCTGCCTTCGACGCCGAGTACACGGCATACGCCGGCGTTCCCTTCGCTCCTGATCCGGAGTTGAGGTCGATGATGCGGCTCGGTCGACCGGTCACCTCGGCTCCCGCCATCAGCACTGGCGCGAAGACATTGATCATGAGCGCGACGCCGAGCACGTTCGCGTTGACGACGCCCTTGAGGCTCTCCGGATCCGCGTCCCACAGAGGACCCTCGGTCGACTCGATTCGACCGGCATTATTGATGAGCACCTGCAGACGCTTCCCCGTCGATTTCTCGAGCTCAGCGACAGAGTCACGCAACTGATTCACCGCAGTGATGTCATCCGTGCGCAGACCGACACCGGTCACCACTCCCCCGGTCGCCTCAGCGATCTCATCTGCCGCAGCCTCCGCCTTTTCCGCCGAGGTGGCCGTCACGATCACGTCGTAGCCGGCCTTTGCGATCGCCTCTGAGAGGTGGCGTCCAATTCCGCGGGCACCGCCGGTGATGAGGGCGATCGTCTCTGATGGGACCGCAGTCGCTTCTGTTGCAGAATCGCCGACAGGCAGGTTCGTTCCGTAAGGCAGCTTCTCGGTCATGTCAGATCTCCTCGTGAGCGATGGGGGTGCAGGTGGTCGGTGGTGGTGCTTACTGTCTGGGTGCGCTCTGCCGCGATGCTCGGCACGGATACGACAGAGCCCGGTCGAACCACTGTAGCGGTCGACCGGGCTCTGTGACGCACTGTTCTCAGCTGCGGACTTCAGCGCCGTGACGCTCAGCGGCCAACGCGGTCGCCGCCTCACGCATCGCCGAGGCCTCATCGGCCTTGAGCGTACGATCGGGAGCGCGGAAGGTCAGGCGGAACGCCAGCGACTTCTTGCCCTCGGGCAGCTGGTCGCCGGTGTAGAGGTCGAAGGTCTCGAGCAGTTCGAGTTCCTCCCCCGCACCCTCGCGCAGGGTCGCGGCCAGAGTCTGCGTGGGCAGTTCGGCGTCGACGACCAGCGCAACATCCTGACGCGACACCGGGAACGTCGACAGGGCACCGCCCCAGGAACGCAGGTCCTGCTGGGCCAGCAGCGCGTCGAGGTCGATCTCGAAGGCGACCGTCCGGGATGGCAGGGCGAGGTTCTCGCACACCTTCGGGTGCAACTCACCGGCGTGACCGAGATTCTGCCCATCGGCGAGGACGAACTTCGCGGCACGGCCCGGATGCCAGGGGGAGATCTGGTCGGCCTCGACCGTGACGTCGAGTCCGTTCGTCTTCGCGATCCGGCGGACCGTGTCGATGACATCGGCGGCCTCGGCCCTGCGGCCCTTGCCCCAGACGCCGGGCAGCTCCACATTGCCGGCGATGATGCCCGCGTAGTGGTACGGCTGATGCGGCACCGAGGCGTAGATGGCCTCGAGCTCCTCATCGCTCGGATGGTATCCGGGCAGGTGACGCGGTCCGGGCCCGTCAGGCAGGCCCGCCGAGGTGGACACGAGTCCGGCCTCGAACAGCGCGACATCCTTCGCCCCGCGACCGAGGTTGCGCACCACGAGGTCGACGAGCGTCGACAGCAGGTTGGTGCGCATGAGCGGCAGGTCTTCGGACATCGGATTGGCCAGACGCACGTGCTTGCGGCGCACATCGTCGGTTTCGAGCCGCAGCTGGTCATCCCGTTTGTCGTTCGTGAACGGGTACGACAGCACCTCGGTGAACCCGTCGGCGGCCAACAGGTTCGACACCCGGCGGCGCGTCCTCTGCGCGAGTGTCAGACCGCTGCCGGCCCGAGCTGCGGGCTGGACGGAGGGAATCCGGTCGTACCCGCCGGTGCGGGCGACTTCCTCGATGAGGTCGACGTTGTCGGTGATATCCGTGCGCCAGCTCGGCACGGTCACGGCCAGCCGGCCCTGGGCGACGATCTCGACTGTGGCGCCGATGCTCTCGAGCAGTCCGGTCACCTCGGCGGTGGAGTAGTCGACGCCGACGAGCGAGGACACGCGCTCGACCGGAAGTTCGATGACGGTCGGCTCGGGAGCCTGCCCGATCTGCGTGGTCGCCGGGCTGAGCGTTCCGCCGCCGAGCTCGACGAGCAGATCAGCACACCGACGCGCCGCCACGGGGCCGAGCTTCGGGTCCACACCGCGCTCGAAGCGACGCGATGCCTCCGAGGACAGCCTGTGCCGACGGGAGGTCCGAGCGATCGAGATCGGGTCGAAGTGGGCGGCCTCGATGACGACGTCGGTGGTCTCGTCGCCCACTTCGACGGCGGCGCCTCCCATGACTCCTGCCAAGCCGATGATCTGTCCGCCCTTGCCGCCGCGGTCGGTGATGAGGAGGTCCTCGGCATCGAGTGTGCGTTCGATGTCGTCGAGGGTCGTGAACTTCTCCCCGGCTTGAGCACGGCGGACGACGATCTCGTCGCCGAGCAGTGCGGTGTCATAGGCGTGCAGGGGCTGGCCGAGTTCGAGCATGACGTAGTTCGTCACGTCGACGGTCAGGCTGATCGGGCGCATGCCCGCCTGCTGCAGGCGACGCTGCATCCAGAACGGGGTCTTCGCTGTCGGGTCCAGCCCGGTGACCTGCAGGGCGGTGAATTGGTCGCAGCCGGGAACCTCGTGGATGGGGTTGGCGTCGTCGATGACGACGGGGAAGCCGTCATCGGTGGGGGCGTTGACCTCGGCGGTGGTGGGGCTGCCGATGTCGGTGAAGGTCTGGCCCTTCATCTGTGCGTATTCGCGGGCGATGCCGCGCATGGACAGCTGGTAGCCGCGGTCGGGGGTGACGTTGACGTCGAGGGTGACCTGGTCGAGGCCGAGCAGGGCGATCGCATCGTCACCGGGCTCACCGGTCAGATCCAGATCACTGAGCACGATGATGCCGTCGTGATCTTCGCCGAGGCCGAGCTCCTTGGCCGAGCAGATCATGCCGTCGGAGGTGTGCCCGTAGGTCTTGCGCGCGGCGATGGCGAAGTCGCCGGGCAGGACGGCTCCGGGCAGGCAGGCGACGATGAGGTCACCGGGCACGAAGTTGTGGGCTCCGCAGATGATGCCGCGGCTGGGCACCTCGGGGCCGGGCTGCGGGTCCTTCGGGTCGTCGAGAGCTTCGTTGTGCTCCGGCCCGACGTCGACGCGGCACCAGTTGATGGTCTTGCCGTTCGAGTGCTCTTCCTTGACGAGGTCGAGCACGCGGCCGACGACGAGGGGTCCGGTGGTCTCGGGGCCGAAGAAGTCCTCTTCCTCGAGTCCGATGCCGGCGAATTCGGCGGCCAGGGCATGGGGATCCGTATTAGCCGGGAGATCGACGTAGTCGGCCAGCCAGTTCAGTGGGACGCGCATATCAAGCCTTCATTCCGAAACGGGCCGAGAAGCGCACATCGCCTTCGACCATGTCGTGCATATCGTTGATTCCTTCGCGCAGCATCAGGGTGCGCTCGATGCCCATGCCGAAGGCGAAGCCCTGGTAGACATCGGGGTCGATGCCGGCGGCGCGCAGCACGTTGGGGTGGACCATGCCGCAGCCGCCCCATTCGATCCAGCCGGGGCCGCCGACCTTGTTGGGGAACCAGAAGTCCATCTCCGCGCTCGGTTCGGTGAACGGGAAGAAGCTCGGACGCAGGCGGGTCTTCGACTCGGGGCCGAACATCTCGCGGGCGAAGCCATCGAGGGTGCCCTGCAGGTTGGCCATGGTCAGGCCCTTGTCGATGGCGATGCCTTCGATCTGGTGGAAGACCGGGGTGTGGGTGGCATCGAGCTCATCGGTGCGGAAGGTCTTGCCCGGACACACGACGTAGAGCGGCACACCACGTTCGAGCAGCGAGCGCGACTGCACCGGGGAGGTGTGGGTGCGCAGGACGAGTCCGGCCTCAGGAGGGTCGACGAAGAAGGTATCCTGCATCTGCCGGGCCGGATGGTCGGGGCCGAAGTTCAGCGCGTCGAAGTTCAACCACTCGGATTCGATCTCCGGGCCTTCGGCGACCTCCCAGCCGAGGCCGATGAAGTAGTCGGCGGCCTGTTCCTGGATGAGGCTCAGCGGGTGGCGAGCGCCGAGCTGCCTCCGGTTGCTGGGCAGGGTGACGTCGATGGCCTCTTCGATGAGGACGGCGGCGTCGCGTTCGGCTTCGAGTTCGGCCAGGCGAGCGTCATGGGCCTGCTTGACCTGTCCCCTGGACTTGCCGACGATCTTTCCGGCGGCGGCCTTATCGGCTTTGTCGAGTCCTCCGATGGCCCTGTTGGCGAGCGCCAGCGGGGACTTGTCCCCCGTGTGGTCGATCTTCGCCTGTTTGAGTTCGTCGAGGCTGTGGGCGTCCGCGAAAGCGCTCAGGGCCGCGTCGACGGCCTGCTTCACGGCGGACTCGTCCAAGGGGTCGAGCTGATCTGTCATCAATGTCCTTCTGTCCGTGTCGAATTGGACCGAATGTCTCTTCGTTCTCAGTCTATCGTCTCCGATGGGGGCCCTTGCGGCGGTGTCCGCGGGGTGGGTGGAGCGGAATCGGCGGGGTGAGCGGGGGCCGAAACGATGGGGCGGGTCCGGCTGGATCGGTGGGGTCGCCTCGGTGTGGGCGAGGTCATATTTCCTGCGGGCTATGCGCGGTAGTGTCGTGCGTATGACGACTCAACGAGCATCCGATGTCATGGTCAAAGCTTTGGAGAACGAGGGCGTCGAACGGATCTTCGGCATTCCCGGCGAGGAGAACATCGATTTCATCGACTCCCTCCGCCAATCGTCGATCGAGTTCGTCCTCACCCGGCACGAGCAGGCCGCGGCGTTCATGGCCGCCACCTACGGGCGGCTGACCGGCAAGCCCGGAGTGTGCCTGACGACGCTCGGGCCCGGCGCGCTCAACCTCGCGACCGGGGCCGCGTACGCCCACCTCGGCGGGATGCCGGTGATCATGATCACCGGGCAGAAGGGCATCCGCACGGCCGAGCAGGCGGCGTTCCAGATGGTCAACACGGTCGCGACGATGGATCCGCTGACGAAGGAGAGCAAGCAGATCACCTCCGCGGCGATGATCCCGACCATGGTCAGGGACGCCTTCCGCGTCGCCCAGGCCGAACGACCCGGCCCGGTCCACCTCGAACTGCCCGAGGACATCGCCGGTCTGCCCGTCGAAGGGTTCGAACTCATCGAACCGCACACGAACGGTCGGCCCGTCGCCGCAGAAACGGCGATCGCGAATGCGGCCAATGTCATCCGGGAGGCGAAGAAGCCGCTGCTCATGCTCGGTGCGGATGCGTCGCGATCCGAGTGCAGCGAATGCCTGTCGCGCTTCGTCGCCGGGATGCGCATCCCCTACTTCACCACGCAGATGGGCAAGGGGTCGGTGTCCGGGTCCTCGGACCTCTACCTGGGCACGGCGGCGCTGACCGACCGCGACTACGTCCACGACGCGATCGAGGAAGCCGATGTCATCGTCACCATCGGCCACGACACGACGGAGAAGCCGCCGTTCACCATGGACGGGAACGGCCCCACCGTCGTCCACATCGGCTACCGCTCCGCTGTCGTCGAGCAGGTGTACTTCCCGCAGTTCGAGGTCATCGGCTCCCTGGGCCCGTCCCTCGACAGGCTCGCCGAGGTGCTCGGAGGTCCGGTGCCCACCGCCGAGGCGCTGCTGCCGATGCGTGAGAGCATCATCGCGCACACCGCCGAAGGATCCGGTGAGGACCGGTTCATCCCGCAGCGCATCGTCCACGAGGTCCGCGACGTCATGCCCGTCGACGGGATCGTCACCTTGGACAACGGCATGTACAAGATATGGTTCGCCCGCAACTACCGCACCACCAGGGCCAACACCCTGCTGCTCGACAACGCCCTGGCGACGATGGGTGCCGGGCTGCCCTCGGCGATCGGGGCGAAGCTGACCTACCCGGAACGTCGGGTCATGGCCGTCGTCGGTGACGGCGGGTTCATGATGAACAGCCAGGAGATGGAGACCGCGGTGCGGTTGGACCTCGACCTCGTCGTGCTCATCCTCGAGGACAGCGCCTACGGCATGATCCGATGGAAGCAGGAGTGCGACGGCATGCCCGACTTCGGCCTGACCTTCGGCAACCCGGACTTCGTGAAGTACGCGGAATCGTATGGGGCCACCGGGCACCGTCTGGAGGACGTGTCCGAGATGAATTCGGTGCTGTCATCGGCGTTCGAGGCCGGTGGAGTGCACGTCGTGGTCGCCCCCGTGGACTATTCGGAGAACAAGCGGGTACTCATCGATGAACTGGGGCAGCGGTGACGGCCGGGGCCGACAACGTGGTGCGTGCCGTCGCCCGGCGGTGACGCGTTCGCTCCGCAGTGCCGTCACCGTCCGGCGGACTATTTGGTCAGTCGCCACACCCCGGCCTTCTGCTCATCCTCGTTGCCCACGGACAGATCGATTCCCTTCCTGTCCTTGACCAGCGACACTGCTGTCAGCGAGATCGCCGCCATGATCACCAGGTACAGCGAAACGGAAGCGGTCGTGCCCGTCGCCTGCAACAACGCCTGGGCGATCGTGGGAGCGAAGGCACCGCCGATGACTGCCCCCAGGGCATACGAGATCGCGACTCCGCTGAACCGGATCGAGGCCGGGAAGAGTTCGACGTAGAGTGCAGCCTGCGGCCCGTAAGACAGGCCCAAGCCGATGGAGAATACACCCAGCGACAGGTAGAGCAGTCCCAATGATCCGGTGTCGATGAGCCAGAACAGCGGGAAGGCGGTGACGATGAGAATCACGAAGCCGATGACATAGGTGCGGACACGTCCGATCATGTCTGCCAGATACCCCGACAGCGCGGTCGAGATCAGCCACACGAACGAACCGAACGTGATCGCCAGCAGCACATCGGTCTGGGAGAAGCCCACCGTATCGGTCGTCGCATATTTTGTGACGAACCCGCCGGTCGTCATGTACCCGCTTGCGTTGTTGCCCGCGAAAATGAGTGCGGCAACGACGACCAACGGCAAGTGCTTCTTCAGCAGCACCAGGATCGGGGCCTTGCGTTTGGCCGACTCGTCCTGCATCTCCTTGAACACCGGGGTGTCCTCGACGGTCCGTCGCACCCAGTAGCCGACGCCGATGAGCACGACCGAAAGCAGGAACGGCACCCTCCAGCCCCACTCCATGAACGCCTCACCCGGAGAGATCAGGCCGGTCATCAGCGCGATGACGCCCGAGGACAGCAGCATGCCCAAGGGCACACCCAACTGCGGATAGGACCCGGCCAGTCCACGCCTGTCGACATCGGCGTGTTCGACGGCCAGCAGTGCTGCCCCGCCCCATTCGCCTCCGGCCGACAGCCCTTGGACGATGCGCAGGAGGATGAGCAGGATCGGGGCGGTCACGCCGATCGTCTCGTAGGTGGGAATGAGTCCGATGAGTGCCGTGGCCACGCCCATCGTGACCAGCGTGACGACGAGGATGAATCGTCGCCCCAGCTTGTCGCCGAAGTGGCCGGATAGGAAGGCTCCGAGCGGACGGAAGAGGAATGAGATGCCGATCGTCGCGAACGACAGCAGCTGCCCGACTCCTTCCCCTGCGGGAGCGAAATACAGGTGGGCGAAGACGAGAGCAGCCGCGGTCGAATACGTGAAGTAGTCGTACCATTCGATCGTGGTTCCGATGATGGAAGCGAACGCGACCCTGCGCTGGTTCTTCTTCTGCCGAGGCGGCGTCAGTTCATGTGTGGCGGTCATGAGAACGTCCTTGTTCTAGTGTGTTTTCTGTCGTAAACGATGGGAATCAACGGATTGTGCCTCTCGGACACTTGCGGTCTCACACCGGTGAGAATGCCTCGGACAAGCTCCGCAGAACGCCTTCGGCCCATTCGCTCGCCGCTTCGGTGGCAGGCACCGGCCCCCCGGCGTCGTGGCGACCGTATTCGCCCACTCTGGTCGCACCTTGGACCTCGAGGGCTTCGGTGATCAGTTCGCTGCCCCGCGAATAGGTCTTCGTGTAGCTGGCGTCGCCCATTCCGAATACGGCGAACCGAACTCCGCTGAGGTCGACGGGCTGGTCGCGCAGATCGTTATAGAACCGCGTGGCTGAGCTTGGGACGTCGCCGTCGCCGTACGTCGAACACACGAGCAGGTAGAACCTCTCCGGGCGCAGGTCCGACGGTGACACCGAGGACAGATCCGAGACCTCCACGTCCGGAAGCTGTCCCAGGACCGTGCCGAGTTCCTCGGCGACGAGTTCGGCATTGCCCGATTCCGTGCCGAAGAGGATGGTCACCGGCATCCCTGGGACCAGGTCCTCGACCTCTCCCGCCGCAGTCACCGCCAGTTGCTCGTCCAGGTCGGTGTCCCCGGCGGTGGCCAACAGGTCCTCACGCGATGTGATCTTCGTCCGGCAGCGACCTGCACCGGCGCCGAGGCGCTCCTTGTGATCGATCCGTCGCCAGCCGTCGAAATCGGTGGCGGTAGCCCCCGGGGCGAGCCCCGGTGCACCGGTGGCGATCGTTCCGGCATTCACCTCGGCGGCGATGGTCGCGGCCAGGGTCCTGGCGTCGGTACGCTGATCGGGAATGGTTCCGCGGCCGGCGCCCTTGAGCCAGCCGATGGCGAAGAGTCCCTTGTCGATCTTGCCGTCTGCGGGGATCGGCGTAACAGGGCAGATGCCCTGCTTCGCAATCGACATCGGATCCCTGACAAAACCGATGGCGGTGATGACCGAGTCCACGTCGAGGTGGACGGACGCACCGTCATGAGTGATGTCGAGCCCATCGACCCGGCCTGCCGAGTCCGAACCAGTGACCTCATCCGGAGTGGTCGAGAACCACCAGTGCACCTCGATCGCGTCTGCCTCCCCGGCCAAGTGCTGAGCCACAGCTGTGCTTTCGGCAGGTTCGACGAGGTCGCAGAGGGCGTCGAGCTTCGCGTCCTTGCCGGCTGTGACCGTCGACAGGTCAACGCCATGGAGTGTGTGCGTCAGTCCCGGAACCCGAGCCATTTCGCGGATCATGACAGGATCGAATTTCGCTTCCCGGCCGGCCGAGCGGCCGATGATGTCAATGCGAGCGAGCGATTCGCGCATCGGCCCGTGGATGCCATCGTCGATGTCGCTGCCGGTCAAGGAGTCGGGTGCACAGGTGAGCAGCCGAACGATGTCGATGGCGACATTGCCCTGTCCGACTACTGCGACATTCCGGCCCAGATCGATCATGGTCTGTTCCTCATCGGGATGCCCGTTGAGCAGACGCGTGACTCTGCCTGCCCGGTGCACCTGGGGCAGTTCGCTTCCGGGGATATCGAGGGTGCGGTCGTGGGAGAGGCCGCTGGCGAGGACCACGCTGTCGTAATGGGCTTTGAGCTCATCCATCGACACGTCTGTGCCCAGTTCGGTGTTGCCGATGAACCGCGCTCGGGGATCGGCGAAGAGTCGGTCGAACTGGCCCGTCACGGATTTGGTTCCCTGGTGATCGGCCGCGACTCCGTAGCGCAGCAGCCCGAAGGGCACGGGCAGCCTATCAAAGACATCGACATGGGATCCGGGGACCTGCCGCAGGATCTCCTTCGCGCTGAAGCACCCGGCGGGTCCGGCACCGATGATCGCGACCCTGGGGCCCAATGACTCTCCGGCCGCGCACACCCGCCGAAGCGGCGTCGCCGGTGGTGGGCTTTCCGTAGTCGGGCTCCTTCCGCGCTGACGACCAGGTGATGGGGAGCTTGAGCATGCCGCGGAAGACCCAGCCGCCGATCGCCGTGTCGCGGGTCTCGTCAATGCGCAGTCCCTCGAGGCTGTTGAAGAGCAGGGGAAGAGCCACCTCGGCGATCTCGGCTCGAGCGGCCCAGTTGCCCAGGCACACGTGCACGCCTTTGCTGAAGGCCAGGTGCGGTTTCGCTTCGCGGTGGATGTCGAACCGGTCGGCGTGCTCCCACACGGTTTCGTCACGGTTGGCCGAGAGCACGCAGATGCCCAGCTTCGCTCCTGCCGGCAGGTACGTGCCGGCGAGGACGGTGTCCTGCGTGGTCTGGCGGGAGTACATGCCGATGGGGGCGATCCACCGGATGGTCTCCTCGAACACGGTCGGCCACAGCTGTGGATTGGCCATCACGGACTTACGCTGCTCGGGGTGGTTGAACAGGGCGAGCGCGGCGACCCCGAGCGCGTCGCGGGGCTCGTTGAGTCCTCCGCCGATTGTCATCTTGATGTTCGCTCGGATCTGCTCGACCGGCATGGTTTCACCGGGCATCGACAGGAGGCCCGAGATGAGCGAATCGTCGCGGTGGATGAGGTGGTATTCGAGCATCTCGTCGAGTGCCGCGTCGACCTCGTTGAACGAACGCTCCCCTTTGGCCCAGACTTCGGGGTCGTCAGCGTAGTTGCCGGTCGCGTCGATCATCGTCTGCGACCAGCGCTGCAGGTCAAGCTGGTCGGCGTTGTACAGCCCGAGCATGCGACGCAGGGTTTCCGCAGCATAGGGCGCGGCGAAGTCCCAGATGAGGTCGGCGTCGGTGCCCTTTTCGATGAGTTGGTCCAAGAGATCCTCGGCGACCTCACGGTACATCGACATCCATACACGTTTGACGTAGCCGGGTTTGAGCACCGGCTGCCAGGCTCGGCGCTGCTCATAGTGTTCGGGATCGTCGCGGCGGAGCATGGAATGCCCCATTGCGCGGATCTGCAGGGAGCCCTCTTCGTTCGCGGAGAAGATGTCCTGGTCATGTTCGGTAGCGCTGACAGCCTCATAGCTGGTGATGAGATAGCGATTGACCGCGGGAACCCAATGCACTCCGCCTTCGGCACGAAGCCGTTCATAGATCGGAAACGGGTTCTCATAGAGTTCCGGGATTTTCACCCAGTCCGCCACCGGCGCCGAGGTGCCTACTCTGCGAGTGTCCGTGTGTAGCCCGGCAGTCATCATCATCTCCTCATCGTTGAGAACGTACTATCAGCGCGATCATGTGATCGCCTTCACAGCCCAGTCTGCGACGACTACTATGAAAGGAAAAGCGGAATTATTCTGATTACTAATCCGGAAAAACGAATATGCACTCTGACCACACTCCGAACTTCACCTTGCGACAACTTTCCTATCTGCTCACGGCTGCCAAGATGGGAACGATCTCAGCTGCGGCAGCAGAGCTGCATGTCTCCTCCTCAGCGATCTCAGATTCGATTACAGCTCTCGAACATCAGATGGATGCGCAGCTCTGCATCCGGAGAAAAGCACAGGGGTTGGTACTCACCGCGGCTGGGAGGCAATTGGCCGCTCGGGCGACCAGCCTCATTTCTGAGGCGAACGAACTCGAGCGTGAGCTCAGAACGAGAGACGGAGAACTGGCCGGACCGATCACAATCGGCTGCTATCCGACTCTGGCCCCGATGATCCTTCCCGTTCTGCTTGATGAGTTCGGCCAGCAGCACCCCAAAGTGAGTCTCGAGATCGTCGAGACTACGCAGGACCGATTGACCGGAACTCTGGAGTCCGGAGAGATCGACGTCGCTTTCGTCTACGAGACGCTCATTCCGGGGACCCCGAACCACGCAAGGCTCTTCGCGCAGCCTGCCCATGTCATCCTGGCAGCAGATGATCCCTTCGCCGCGCGAGAGACTGTTCGCCTGGAGGATCTCGTCGAACGGGACATGATCCTCCTCGACTCCCCTCCTTCGAGCCAACACACGCTGGGCATGTTCCACGAGCGTGATTTGGTGCCAAGGATCCGTCACCGAACGACCAGCTACGAGGTCGTGAGAACGCTTGTCGGTCGCGGACTCGGCTACGGAATCCTGGTGCAGAGGCTGACGAACACTGCCAGTTATGAGGGGTATCCCCTGGTCGTCAAAGAGATCGAGCCGGCAGTTGAACCCGTCGGCGTCGACATGATCTGGCCATCCGATCACGCTGCGCCGATGCGGTCACAAGCGTTGGTCCAGTTCGCGAGGAACCATCAGTGGATCTGATAAGGCCGCGTCGAACGAATCACGGCGGTCACTCCACCGTGATCCCGAGCTCCTGGGCGAAGAGTTCAGCGAAGAGCATCAACTGCATCTCGTCGATCGTGGCTCCGCGCAGTGAGTGGACGCCGGAAATCTTGTGCGGCTGCAGTCCTCGAAGATCGACGTTGCCCAAGATCGCTCCCTCACATTGGAACGCACCCACGTTGCTGCCTGAGAAGGCCACTCGGCTGACCTTGGCACGGTCGAGGTCGATCTCGTCGATGACGCAGTCTCGGAACTCAACGTCGGTGAGTTTCGCCCCACGCAGGTTGAGATAGGTGATGCGGCAGTTCTCGAACCGGACTTTCTCCCACACGTTATCGTGGACGACCCCGGCGCCGATCCGTGTTCCGGTGATCTCGGTGCGGTTGAGGCCGCCTCGGGGCATCATCCACGTATCGGCCCGGGATTCCTCGATGCGCGTCCCTGAGAAGCGGGCACCTGTCAGGTTGACTGGCGACTCTGCCTCGCCGAAGTTGACCCGACTCAATGAGCAGTCGAGGAACGTGGCCTGGGTGGAATCGATCTCTGTGAGGTCGAGATCGGTGAAGTCCATGCTTTCAAGGAACTCTTCGGGCCCGAGGTCACCGAGATAGCCGGAGACCAGTGAGCCCAGGCTGACCTTGGGACTGCGAGGAGATTCGGTCGTCATAGCCTCACGGTATCGGGTATGCCCGACACAGCAGGTCCGCGCCCTTTCGTAGGAGATCCAGTTCCCTTGTCATTAAACTGCAAGGAACATCCCCGCACGGGCTGCTGCGGACAGTTCGCAGACCGAGGAGCTGATCGCCGAGTAGGTTAAGCCGCTGACTCCCTGGTCGGAATCTGCCGCACGAAGTCGAACTTTCTCGCCGCCAGGCGGTATCGGAAGTAATCTCCGAAAACCAGGGCAGGCAGCGTTATTGTGACGAGGAAACGTGGGACCGAGGGGGAGGCTTCGGTCCCGAAGCCGATGGCCCAGAACAACGCTGCGACAGCAATACATGCGGTGACGGAGGTCAGCACATCGTTGAGGCATGTCGCGCGCATTCCCGAAAGCGTCTGCGGCTGAAGATTCGTGCCGGTCATTGCCTCGCTCCGTCCTGCGCTCACCGTTTAACGAACAGGTCCCTTGTTTTCAGGATAACGGAAGTCGCGATGACATGAAATCATACGTAAACACGCAACGACGCTGCTGCGCTCCAAACGGAAACCTCACGGATTCCGAATCGAGGGCGCGGCCGTCTCACATCCGCTGGTTCCGCGCGCTCTCGTAGATGCACACGCCCGCAGCGGTACCGAGGTTGAGACTTTCCGCCGAGCCGTAGATCGGCACAGCCACGGATGCATCGCACAGTTCCAGATCGTCGACGCTCATCCCCCAAGCCTCATTGCCGAACACCCATGCGGTTCGGACGGTCAGATCGAGCCCGGTGTCCCACGGGTGGTGAAGGTCGTGAGCTTCATCGTTTGCGTCGGCGGCGAGGACCTGCAGGCCACGAGCGCGTGCGAGTTCGGTCACCTCTGAGAGTCCGACTCCGATGACGACGGGGATGTGGAAGAGCGAACCCACGGTAGAGCGGACGGTCTTGTCGTTGTAGACATCCACCGACGACGAGGTGAGCACGACAGCATCGGCGCCGGCAGCATCGGCCAGACGGATGATCGTGCCCGCATTGCCGGGGTCACGAACCTGCGAGAGCACGACGACGAGCTGTGCTTCCTTGTTCACCACCGAGGTCAGCTCCACATCCAGGGCCTTGCACACGGCCACCACGCCCTGAGAGTGCACTGTCGTCGCGAGCTCCGTGAGCACCTCGGGAGTGACGATGCTCGCCTGGAGGCGTCCGTGCTTGGCCGCGGCCAGGAACTCCGGATGGTTCTCGGCGGCTTCCTCGGTGATGAAGAGCTCTACAACAGACCCCTTACGAGCCAGAGCCTCGCGCACGGCCTGTGGCCCCTCGACGAGGAACTGCCCGGTCGCCTTGCGGTCACGACGCTTGAGCAGCTTTGCGGCATTCTTGATCCGCTTCGACTGGGGCGAGGAGATGACGTCTGGGAGCTTCATGCGTGCGTGGTCCTAAGAATTGAGGGAGCGAATGTAAGGCAGAGACGAACTCTGCCCGAACAGACTCAACGGCCCCGAACCATGTCAGTTCGGGGCCGTTGGCAGTCACCGAGGTGACCGGAGTCTTAAGATGACGCTGCTCAGGCGGCGTCGGTCTTCGCTGCGTTGACGTCAGCAGGAAGAGCGTCCTTGGCGACCTTGACCAGGTGCGCGAAGGTGGCCGAGTCGTTGACAGCGAGCTCGGCGAGCATGCGACGGTCGACCTCGACGCCAGCGGCCTTGAGGCCCTGGATGAAACGGTTGTAAGTCATGCCGTTGGCGCGGGCGCCGGCATTGATGCGCTGGATCCAGAGGCGACGGAAGTCACCCTTGCGCTTGCGACGGTCACGGTAGCTGTAGACCAGCGAATGGATGACCTGTTCCTTGGCCTTGCGGTACAGGCGCGAGCGCTGTCCGCGGTAGCCGCTTGCCCGGTCGAGGATGACCCGGCGCTTCTTGTGAGCGTTGACCGCTCTCTTCACACGTGCCACGTGTTACTCCTTCGAAGAATTCTTATCTGCCGGCGGTGCCGGACTCTGGTTCAAGCTGTGGGAGCCGATGACCGGCTGCCCGGGGATGTGTCCCGGAATCTGCCCGGAACGAAGACCCGTGAAAGGGTCTCACCTGCCCTTGAGCTTGCCCAGAAGCTTGCGGGCCTTGGCGCGATCTCCGCCGGTGATCTCCTGGTCGGTGGCCACGCGACGCTTACGCGCCGAGGTCTTGCCCTCGAACTTGTGCTGGTTGTTCACGCCTTCGCGCATGATCTTGCCAGTGCCAGTCACGCGCATGCGCTTCTTGGCGCTGCTGTTCGTCTTCTGCTTCGGCATGGTGCCGTTCTCCTTTGCAATTCGTTGCAGGCGGTGACCGCCGGCAACTACTTCACACGCACAGACCCGTCGGGCCTCGAACGCGACGTTACCTAACTTCTCACGCGTCCGGGTTGGCTGCGTTCTTCTCTGCAGCGACCCGATCGCGACGGGACTTCACCTCAGCGGTCTTGCCCTTGGCACCTGCTGATGCCTTCCGGGCCTCCGCCTTGGCGTCAGACTTTGACTTGAGTGGGGCGATGACCATCACCATGTTGCGTCCGTCGACTCGCGGGGAGGACTCGACGGTGCCGAGGTCCGACACATCTTCGGCGAGGCGGTTGAGCAGCTTGATGCCCATCTCGGGGCGGGACTGCTCACGGCCACGGAACATGATCATGACCTTGACCTTGTCGCCGCCTTCGAGGAAGCGGGTGACGTGGCCCTTCTTCGTCTCATAATCGTGTTCGTCGATCTTGAGACGGAAACGAATCTCCTTGAGCGCAGTGTTCGCCTGATTCTTCCGGGCTTCCCTGGCCTTCTGAGCAGATTCGTACTTGAACTTTCCGTAGTCCATGAGCTTGGCTACGGGTGGCTTCGCCTGCGGTGCTACCTCGACGAGATCGAGATCCGCCTCGCGGGCGAGATCGAGTGCCTTGCGAATGGCAACGATACCGACCTGTTCACCATTGGGTCCGACCAACCGAACCTCGGGAACCCGAATCCGGTCATTGATGCGCGTCTCGCTGATGTGTTCACTCCTTTTTGCTCAAATGTGGTCGTGACAACGAAAAAGGCTCCCGTTGACACACATGCCAAGGGAGCCTGCACACTCGAGCAGCACGGAGAACCGTACAACTTCGGTGATACACCTCGATCCGGAACCC
Organism: Brevibacterium renqingii; assembly: GCF_017808105.1. GTDB lineage: Bacteria > Actinomycetota > Actinomycetes > Actinomycetales > Brevibacteriaceae > Brevibacterium > Brevibacterium renqingii. The sequence goes on from NZ_JADBHF010000003.1 coordinate 17,911, forward strand.
GTACGGACACGTGCCCTTCAGGCCAGATCTTTGGACCCGATCGCTCTTCGCGATCAAGGTGGGAGTCAGACTCCGCTTCGCACCAGCCTCCAGTGTACTACGCATCATGACTCTTCGCACATCGAGACCCTGAGGTGACCGGCAGATTGATTTATATGTCAAGCTTATGGCATGAGTTCTGAAGATTCCGTTCCCGCCGAGGCGATCGCCGAAGTCACCCGCGACATCGCCGAGGTGCCCGCCGTCGAGGTCATCACCTCCAGCGCCGTCCATCTCATGTCCGCCGCCGCCATCAAGTGCGGCCTGGCCGAGGACACCCCCGAGGGTCCCGGCTCCGACCTCAAGGACCTCGACGAGGCCCGCAAACTCATCACCGCTCTGGCCGGATTCGTCACCGGCGCGGCCACGGTGATCGGCGATCACCACGCCCGCCCGCTGCGCGATGGACTGCGCAGCCTGCAGCTGGCCTTCCGCGAGGCCTCCGAGCTCCCCGACGCCCCGGGCGAAGGCCCCGGAGAGAAGTTCACCGGCCCCGTCCGCTGACGCGCTCTCCCCCGTCGGCACCCTCGCGGTGTCGCCTGACCGTCTGTCAGACTGCGGCCCCCGAACATTCGGTCGGGGGCCGCAGTCATGCCCTCACTCGCCGAGGCTGCTGATGACCCCGCGCATGAGTTCGTCTTCGACGCCGTCGAGCCCCGGGCCGAACTGACCGAAGCGCAGAGCGTTGATCAGTCCGATGGCGGCGACCCAGATCGTCACGGTGGACATGATCACCGCGTCCTCGTGCTCGAGGCCGAGTTCCGCCAGACCCTCACGCAGCGGCTGCAGTGCCGCTGCAGACGGGAGCGGCTCAGGGGTGGGCCCCTCGTCGCCGGCGCTGTCGGCGACCAGCCGCGCAAGAGCGATCATGATCCGCGTTCCGGGCACGACGGTCTCCTCGCGGGGTGCCTCATAGTCGGCGATCGGCGTTCCGTAGATGAGTGCCCACCGATTCGGGTGGGCCCGCGACCACTCGAGCATCGCCAGCGCCAGAACTGCCACGCTCCGCTCCTTCGCCAGGGCCTCGTCGACGAAGTCTGCGATCTGATCGAAGGCATCGCGGATGAGGATCGTCAGCAGTTCATCGCGGTTCCTCACGTAGCGGTAGACCGCGCTCGAGACGACGCCGAGCTCGCGGGCGATCGCACGCAGCGAGACCCCCTCAATCCCGTCCTCGTCGACCATCCTATTACCGATCGCTGTGATCTGCGCTTCTGTTTCGAGGCGTGCGCGCTGCCGCGGGGTCGTGTCCGTCATGACTTCACCCTACTTTCAGAGATCAGGCACAACAACAGTGAGCAGTGCTCTTGCTTTGGGCGGATGAGGGAGCTACGCTGAATTTCAGAGAGCACCGCTCTTGTTTTGTTCGGCATCACTGCCAAGTTTGTTAGGCACCACTGTCAGGGAGGACCTCATGAAAAGCGCACTCGTCATCGGCAACGGGCAGATCGGTTCCGAGATCTCCGCTCAACTCGCGGCACTCGGCGTCTCGGCGCGAATCGCCACCCGCACAGGTGCCGGCAAGCAGGCACCAGTCGGTGTGAGCGCTGCCGGTTCGGCATCATCTCTCGCACACTCTTCTGCTTCTGCTCCCGCTCCCGTGCACATCAAGTCCGATGCCAGCGATCGGGATCAGCTGGCCCGGGCTGCCGAGGGCGTCGATGCGATCTTCGCCTGCGCTCATGCGCCCTATGACAGTCGGAAGTGGGAGCAGATACTGCCGGGGTTGGACTCGGTCGTCCTCGATACCGCTGACGAGCTGGGCATCCCTGTCGTCTTCCCCGAATCCGTGTACGCCTTCGCCGGCCTCGGTGCGCCGATCACCGAGACCTCCCCCTTCGCTCCGGTCGAGGACAAGGGACGGATCCGCAAGCGCCTACTCGAGGCCCGCGCCGCGCATTCTGCCGTCAGCGCCAGCGTCGTCGCCGGCGATCTGCTGGGACGCAGCGCCGAACCCTGGTCCTCGGTCGTGCGGATGTGCATCACCGAGCCCATCTCCAAGGGTCGCCGGGCCGTGGTTCCCGCTCGCACCGACGTCGCTCACGGCATCACCGTCATCGCCGATCATGCAGCCGCGATGATCCGCTCCGCGCAGCTGCTCGAGGATGCCCCCGCGGGGACGCACCGGCTGTTCATCGCCCCGGCGTCGAATCCGACTCTCGGCGAGATCGCCGAGTTCACCTCGAACTCTCTCGGTCAGAAGCCCAAGCGTCCCGTCTCGGTCCCGCGCTGGGTGACACGGGCGGCAGGCGTCGCCGAACGCTCCTTCTTCGAGCTCAACCGCCTAGCCCCGATCTGGTACTCCCCCTGCGTCATCTCCCCTGGCAAGCTCGCGGCCGAGGTCGGCACCACCGATTGGCGTGAAGGCGTGCGGCAGATGCTCTGAGGCTGTCCGCTCGAGAAGCTCACCGACCCCCTTCGATTTCGGAACTTGCAGCGCGGCTTTCGGCGCCACGTCGCTGCTTCCCCTTTGCGGCGGGATCGTCGATCTGACCTTCGGATCGCGCGACGATATAGGTTCCGGTGAGATCGCCCGTCACGTTGCACATGGTGCGGACCATGTCGAGCAGCGCATCCACCCCGGCCACGAGAGCGACAGCGGCGAAGGGCAGACCAGCCTGGGAGATGACAAGCGACAACATGATGAGACCGGCACCGGGGACGCCGGCGGTGCCGATCGAGGCCAGCACACCGACGGCCACGATCTCGAGCATCTGCACCAAGGACAGATCAACTCCGGAGACATTGGCGACGAACATCGCTGAGACGCCGACGTACAAGGCAGTGCCGTCCATGTTGATCGTCGCGCCTAACGGAAGGCTGAATCCGTAGGTGCTCTCTGAGATGCCGAGCTTCTCCGCGGCGCGCATACTCACCGGCAGGCTTCCGCTCGAAGAGCGCGTCACGTACGCAGTCAGCATCGGCTCCTTCGCGGCGCCGAAGAACCGTCGGACGTTGAGCCTGAAAGCGAGCAGGATCAGAACATACACGCCGATCATCAGCGCAACACCCAAATACACGTTGACCGTCAGTTGGAGCATGGGCAGCAGTGAGTCGGCTCCGGTCTCGCCGACGACAACCGCGATCAGGGCGAAGACACCGATCGGCCCGTACTCGAGCACGCCCCGCACGATCTTGAACATGATCTCCGACCCTGCGTCAGACAGCTTCTTCACCGGTTCCGCCAGGCTGCGCATCCATTCGCTATCGCTGTACAGCATGGATCCCAACGCGAGACCGGCGATGACAGAAACGAAAATGACAGCGAGTACGTTGCCTTCGGCCATCGCGCTGACGATGTTCTCCGGAACGATGTTCAGAAATGTGTCGACAAGCGAAGGGGCTTGCTCAGGTTCCTCTCCGGTGCCCGGCATGTCGAGTCCCTTGCCCGGGCTGATGATCAGAGCGAGCCCGAGGCCCAGGGCGATGGCAACGGCCGAAGTGACCAGATAGTACCCGAAGACTTTTCCACCGACTCGGCCGAGATTGGCTGGGGAGACGGACGCGGCACCCGAGAGCAGCGTCAAAAATACCAGGGGGATCACAAGCATCTGCAGCAGACGCAAGAACAGATCGCCTAATGGCTGCACTACGGCGATCGGCGGACCCACGATCAGTCCCACAATCAAGCCGAGCACCAACGCTATAGCGAACTTCCAGATCAGTGGAAATGCCAAATACCGTTGCCATGGGGTTCTGCGTTCCGGTGAAGCTGGTTTCACGTCTGCCATGAGTCATCTCTCCTACAGGTTCGTGTTCGAATTCTCCACACCTCGTTGTGAGGGGAGAACACGGTGAGTCATTGATCTCGACCGGGCTGGCGACGCCGGAGTGACTGTGGTCGCGACTGTCGCCCATGACTGATAAGCATAGGCGTGTCGCCCGGGCACACTCGCGTCGCTCAGTTCAGGGCCCGAGCAAGCGGCTCAGCCTCATCGCCTCGGGTGACGAAACGGGTCAGGACTCGACGAGGCGGATGGCCAGCGAGTCGATCTTCGATACGAGTTCCTCATCGCCGGCCACGGCTTCCTGGAACCGGCGCACTTCGTCCTGCGGGACTTCGGATTCGACGCCGAGGGTGATGCCGAGCTCCGGCCCGCCGAGGTGGACGCTGTTGCTGCCGGGGCTGACGGCCAGCCGTGCCAACCAGGGAAACGACTCGGCGATGGCACGCAGACGGTGGGCCACCTCGGCGTCGGCCCAGGCCGGGGTCCACGGCTGGGACTGGACGAAGGCGAACATGGCCGGGCGGCGCAGCAGGAACGAGAACTCTGCGCCCGGGTCGAGGACGACGAGCTGGGACTCGGCCTCGATCGCTCCGAGCACGAGCCGTTCGGATTCGATCGGCACCGGCCGGGCATCCGGATGCCAGGCCGTCAGCGGCGGGATTCCGGAGAAGCCCGGAGTGCACTCACGTCCGTCTTCGGCCTGCAGTCGGACCATCGCCATCTCCGAGGAATTGTCGGACATCAGCCCGTTCTCCCCGACCTCCTGGTCGACGACCATGGGCACGATCGGAGCGTACAGCCTGGTCTCGGACAATGCGGAGACGACCAGCTGGTGCGCCTCGGGATCCAGCGGCGAGGCCGCGACCTGCTGCATCGCTTCGAGGAGGGCGGCATCGGCCAAGCCGCTGTCGCCGGAGAACGGGTTGGGCCTGAGGTCCCGCCCGGCCCAGGCCTGCCCGGCCGAGTCCGTGGGCCCGTTCGGTCGGGCGGCATCCTGCGACTTCGCCGGATCCTGCGACTCCGCCGGGTTCTCTCCGCCTTCGGAACCGTGTGAGTGCGTGCTCAAACGATCACCGCCCCGCGACGTCGAGGGCTTCTTCCAGAGTGAACTTGCCGGCGTAGAGCGCCTTGCCCACAATCGCGGAGTCGACGCCGAAGCGCACGAGTTCGCGCAGGGCGCGCAGATCGTCGAGGCTCGAGACTCCGCCCGAGGCCACGATCGGGGCGTCGGTCTTCTCGGCCAGGGACTTCAGCAGTTCGACGTTCGGTCCCTGCAGGGTCCCGTCCTTGCGCACATCGGTGACGACATAACGGGCACAGCCGGCGGCCTCGAGCGTTTCGAGCACCTCGTAGAGGTCGCCGCCGTCCTGCGTCCAGCCGCGCGCTGCAAGGGTGGTGCCGCGGACGTCGAGCCCGATGGCGACCTGGTCGCCGAAGCGGGTGATCATCTCGGCCGTCCACTCAGGGTTCTCAAGTGCTGCGGTGCCGATGTTCACGCGCTCGGCGCCGGTGTCGAGCGCGCGCTCCAGGCTCTCGGTGTCACGGATCCCGCCGGAGAGTTCGACCTTGATGCCCACGGCCTTGACGACCTGGTTGAGCAGGTCGGAGTTCGAACCGCGTCCGAATGCCGCGTCGAGGTCGACGAGGTGGATCCATTCGGCTCCCCTGTTCTCGAAGTCCTGAGCCGCGTCGATGGGTGAGCCGTAGTCGGTCTCGGTGCCGGCTTCGCCCTGGACGAGGCGGACGGCTTTGCCGTCGGCGACGTCGACCGCGGGAAGGAGGACGAGCTTGTTCGAAGTGTCTGTCATTGTGACCTTTCTGCACGGGGTGCCACGGGTTTCGGCCAATGGTAGTGGGTGGGCTCGCTCAGGAGCCGGGTGTCTGCGCCGCGAAGGATCCGAGCCAGTTGCGCAGCAGCCTGGCTCCGGCCTCGGCGGATTTCTCGGGATGGAACTGGGCGGCCCAGGTGGTGCCGTCCTCGACGGCGGCGATGAACTCGCCGCCGTGGCGGGCGGTGGTCACCGTGGTGCCGGCAGGCGGGTCGCCGGCGGCGTAGGAGTGGACGAAGTAGAAGCGCTCGTCACGGATGCCGGCGAACATCTCCGAGTCCTCCGGGGCGCTGACCTGCGACCATCCCATGTGCGGTACGACAGTGGCGGCCAGGGCGGTGACCGCTCCGGGCCACAGTCCGATGCCCTCGGTCTCGACTCCGTGCTCATGCCCGCGGGCGAAGAACACCTGGAGGCCGACGCAGATGCCCAGCAGCGGGCGGCCCTGTTCGTGGCGGGTGCGGATGAGTTCAACTCCCCCGACGTTCTCGAGTCCGGCCATGACGGCGGAGAAGGCTCCGACGCCGGGGACGAGGAGGCCGTCGGAGTCGTTGATGACATCGTGGTCGGCGGTCAGCGTCACCTCGGCACCGGCGGCGGCGACCGCTCGCACGGCCGAACGGACGTTGCCGGCTCCGTAGTCGAGGACCGCGACGCTCGTCATCGTTTGGCTCCCTTGCTCAGCACGGACCAGATCCGCCACAGGGAGAAGCCGAGGACGATGACGCCGAAGACCGCGATGACCCAGGCGACGTTGTTGCCGCCGAGACCCAGCGCGATCCCGAAGGCGGTGACGAGTCCGGCGAGGACTGCGGCGATGATCCACAGCAGAGCGGTGCGCGCCACGGCGGCCCGTCCCGGTGTCATGGTCGCGGCGCTGGCCTGCAGCTTCGTCATCGAATCGGTTCGGATGCTGCCCTCGACGTCGTCGGCCGAGACGGTTTCGAGCAGGAGCTGTTCGAGCACATCGGGCAGGTTCTTCAGCGCCAGACCGGCCGGCACATCGGATTCGCGGGTGCCGTGGCGGTAGTGTCCGGCGTCGATCTGCTCCTCGCTGCGGACGAGCAGGAGGACTTCGTGTTTGCCGGCGAGCTTCGAGATCGCCGCGGCCGCCTCGTTGCCGGAGGCCACGTCCGTGTCGTTGAGGACGATTCCGCTGAACTCCCCGATCGGCACGATGGTCCCGGAGATGTTCGACAGCACACAGGCCGCGGCAAGCTGCTGGGCGACCCCGAATGGGGTCACGACGACGGTGGTGCTCACAGGACTCCCTTGGTGCTGGGGACGGAATTGCTGCGGGGATCTTCCTCCACGGCCGCGCGCAGGGCACGGGCGAAGGCCTTGTACTGGGCCTCGACGATGTGGTGCGGGTCGCGACCGCGCACGAGGTCGAGGTGGACGGTCAGTCCGCCGTGGAAGGCGATCGACTCGAGCGAGTGGGAGGTCATCGATCCGGTGAAGTGACCGCCGATGAGGTGGTACTGCTGCCCTTCCGGTTCGCCCTCATGGACGAAGTAGGGACGGCCGGAGACGTCGACGACGCACTGGGCCAGCGCTTCGTCGAGCGGGACGGCGGCGAAGCCGTAGCGGCGGATTCCGATCTTGTCGCCGAGGGCCTCGCGCAGGGTCTGGCCGAGCACGATCGAGGTGTCCTCGACGGTGTGGTGGACGTCGATGTGGGTGTCACCGGTGGCAGTGATGTCGAGGTCGATCATCGAATGCTTCGCCAGGGCCGTGAGCATATGGTCGAAGAACGGCACGCTCGTGGAGATGGTCGAGGCTCCGGTGCCGTCGAGGTCGACGGACACGGACACCGTGGACTCGGAGGTGGTGCGTGAGTTCTGGGCCTGCCTCATGGAGTGCCTTTCGTCGGGGCGGCGGGTGACGGAGTGGAGCTGTGGGGCGCGTCTTCGGACGAGTGTGGGCCGTCGATCGGATGCACATCTCCGGCCGGTGGTGCGGCGAGGATGTCCGGGGATTCGGCGAGGATCTCGTCGATCGCGGTCAGGAACGCCTCGGTCTCGTCCTCGGTGCCGGCGTTGACGCGGGCGTGGCCGTCGATGCCGATGTCGCGGATGAGCACTCCGCGGTCGAGCAGCTTCTGCCACAGCTCGGCCGGTGAGGAGATATTGCCGAAGAGCACGAAGTTCGAATCGCTGTCGTGGACGCTGAAGCCGACCTTCGCGAGGTGGGCCGACATCCGGTTGCGGGAATCGATGAGTCGGTCGACGTTGCCCAGCAGCACGTCAGCGTGTTCGAGTGCGGTGCAGGCGAGCACCTGTGTGACCTCGGACAGGTGATAGGGCAGGCGGACGAGGCGCAGGACGTCGATGAGATCGGGATCGGCGATCGCGTAGCCCAGACGCAGCCCCGCACAGGCGAAGGCTTTGCTCATAGTGCGGGAGACGACGAGGCGGGGACGGCCCTCGAGCAGAGTCATGGCCGAGGGTTTGGCCGGGCGGGAGAACTCCGCGTAGGCCTCATCGACGATGACGATCCCCGAGCAGTTGTCGTAGGCCGCTTCGATGACGTCGAGCCCGATCGAGGTGCCGGTCGGGTTGTTCGGGGTGCAGAGGAAGACGATGTCGGGGTCGATCCGTGCGACCTCGGCGGCGACGGTGTCGGCGTCGAGCGTGAAGTCGTCCTTGCGGTCGACGCTGAGCCAGCTGGCTCCCGTTCCGGTTGTGATCAGCGGATGCATCGAATAGGACGGCGTGAAGCCGAGCACGGTGCGGCCGGGTCCGCCGAAGGCCTGGACGATATGGCTGAGGACCTCGTTCGAACCGTTCGCGGCCCAGATCATTGCGGGGTCGAGCTCGACGCTGTCCCCGGCACGTTCGTTGATGCCGGTGAGATAGGTGACGAGGTGTTCACGCAGTGCGGTGAACTCACGATCGGGGTAACGGTTGAGTCCGGAGAAGTGATCGTTGACGGCGGCACGCATGCTGTCGACGACGACGTCCGGGAGCGGATAGGCGTTCTCATTGACGTTGAGCTGGACCGGCACGTCGAGGTGCGGAGCCCCGTAGGGCTTGAGGCCGGCGAGGTCGGAACGCACTGGCAGAGATTCGAAGTTTCCCACGCGATCATTCTACCGAGAGACCCCCGCCGCCCGGGCGGCGGGTCGGGGCGCGAGACTCGGTGACGACTCCCCTTCCTCAACGGATCCCGGAAGGATCTGCGGCCTCCTCAGTTGGGCGCAGACTCAGCGGACAGGGACGTCGAGGGTCTGGCCGGGGTGGACGGTCGGGGTCGTCAGATGGTTGATCTCGGCGATATCGGCCACGACATCACGGGTGTCACGGTCGAGACCGAGGTTCGACGCCACGGTCCACAGCGATTCGCCCTCGCCGACGACGACCGCATCGGCGTCGATGCCGATGCTCTCGGTCTCCGATTCGGCGACAGCAGCGGCCGAGAACGACTGAGTGGCGAGGAGGAGCGCTCCGCCGATGACGACGAGAGCAATGAGCAGGGTCCGGAGAAGGCGCACGGCCTGGCGTCCACGCGTGGTCAGGCGCAGCCCGGTGTTCTGTGCAGACATCGCATTACCTCTTTCATTCGTACGATTCCACCAGCAATCGGTAGAACGTCTGTTCTATTCAACATGCCAATCGAACAAATGTCCAGTCCAACTCGAACATCTATGCGACAATGAGAGGGAACCAGCGTTGTTGATCGATCTGTCAGAACCATCTCAGTCGGCACTGACACGAGAATCCCCGAAGCGGGGATCGCAGGGTTCGGCGGCAGGGAATAGAACGAAGGGGAACGAGCAATGGTTCAGAACAAGCGAGGCAGAGGCCGCCCGCGCAACGAGGATGTTGCCAGTGAGATCGCTGCCGCCCGCAGCGATGACGAGGTCGTCGAGATCCCAGAGGGATCGTCCGGAGAGGGCGATTTCCGCCTCACTCCCCGGCAGCGCCTCGTCCTCGAGACCATCGAACGCGCCGTCGTGACCAACGGCTATCCGCCGAGCATGCGCGAGATCGGCAAGGCCGCCGGGCTCGCCTCGCTCTCGAGCGTCGCCCACCAGCTCTCGCAGCTCGAACGCCTCGGCTATGTCCGCCGTGATCCGAAGCGTCCCCGCGCCATCGAGGTCGTCAATCCCTTCGAAGAGGAAGAGGCCGAGCGCGCGAAGTTCGAGGAGCTGTCGAACAACACCGTCCAGGTGCCCGTCGTCGGGCGCATCGCCGCCGGTGGCCCGATCCTGGCCGAGCAGGAGGTCGACGACGTCTTCTCCCTGCCGACCCAGGTCGTCGGCTCCGGCGACATGTTCCTGCTCAAGGTCGTCGGCGACTCGATGATCGACGCCGCCATCTGCCACGACGACTGGGTGGTCGTGCGCAAGCAGCACACCGCCGACAACGGTCAGATCGTCGCGGCCCTGCTCGACGGCGAGGCCACGGTGAAGACGCTCAAGCGCAAGGCCGGACAGCAGTGGCTGCTGCCGCAGAACGAGAACTACGAGCCCATCGACGGCAATTTCGCCCAGATCATGGGGCTCGTCGTCGCGGTCATCCGTCGCCTCTGAGGTCTCGTCGTCCGTCGCCTCTCAGGCCTCGGAGAGCCTCCGTCCGCGCTGACTTCTCCGAAAGCCTGCGCCGGCGCTGAGACCCGGGAAGGTCTCCGCAGCCGGGGAACAGAACGCCCGCGAACAGTCCGTTCGCGGGCGTTCTCTCATTCGTCGTGTGTTTCGGCCAGCCGTCCGAGGCTCGTGCGCACGAGCTGCGAATTCGTCGTCGGCCACATCCGCGGCATCGAATTGACGAGGAAGCCGGCGTACCTGGCCGACCGCAGCCGCGAGTCGAGCACGGCCACGACTCCTCTGTCCTCGGTCGAGCGGATGAGGCGGCCGGCGCCCTGGGCCAGACGCAGTGCGGCATGAGTGGCGGACACGGCCATGAATCCGTTGACGCCGCGCTGGTCGGCATCGCGCGCCCGGGCCTGCATGAGCGGGTCGTCAGGTCGGGGGAAAGGCAGCCGGTCGATGACGACGAGTCGGTTCGTCCGCCCCGGCACATCGACTCCCTGCCACAGCGACATGGTGCCGAACAGGCAGGTCTGGTCATCGGCGGTGAATTGGGAGACGAGCGCGGGCAGCCCGTCGTCGCCCTGGAGCAGGATCGGGAAGTCGAACTTCTCCCGCAGGTGTTCGGCCGCAGCGTTGGCGGCCGCCCGGGAGGAGAACAGTCCCAGCGCCCCGCCGTTCGAGGCTCGCACGAGTTCCTCGAGTTCGGTCAGCGCCTCGGAGCTCAAACCGCTGCGGCCGGGCTTGGGCAGGTGGGAGGCGACATAGAGGATGCCCTGTCGTCCGTAGTCGAAGGGTGAGCCGACATCGAGGCTGTCCCATTTCGGGGCGTCGGGTCCGAAGAGCCCCAGTGAGGCTGCGACCGCGTCGAAGTTCCCGCCCAGGGACAACGTCGCCGAGGTGGCCACGACCGTGGATTCCTCGAAGATGCCCGAGCGCATCGTTCCGGCCACGCTCAGCGGTGCGACGACGAGGTTCGTCGTCTCCTTCTCCCGGAACGTCGATCGGGACAGCCAGATGACGTCGTTCTTGCCCGGTTCACAGAAGCGTTCGGCCAGTTCGAAGATCTCCTGGCACCGGGCCTTGGCCATCTGCCGACCGGCATCGGCGTCCTCGGACTTGCCGCCGATGTCATTGATGATCTGGCGCGCGGAGTCGCGGATCTGTGCCAGCGCCAGTCCGAGCGCCTCGCTCATATTGAGGATGAGCCCTTCGGGCACGGAGGACTGGGCGCGTTCGAGTGCCGCCGCGGCCGAGTCGAGCAGGGACACGACCCCGTCCTGGACGGCGGTGTGCTTGCGCACGGAGCTCGTCGCCGCCGACAGCATGCTCGTGTTGATCTGCCCGGACAGCGCGTTCGTCACCCGGTCCTTGAGCTCGTGCGCCTCGTCGATGATGATGACGTCGTGGTCGGGCAGCACAGCCGATTCGCCGAAGGCGTCGATGGCCAGCAGGGCGTGGTTGGTGACGACGATGTCCGCCTCGGCGGCCTTGTTCCTGGCGATCTCGGCGAAGCATTCGGTGACCAGAGGGCAGTTCGCCCCGAGGCAGTCGAAGGCGTTGACCGACACCTGCGACCAGGCGCGGTCGCTGACTCCGGGCATGAGATCGTCGCGGTCACCGGTCTCGGTGATCTTCTCCCAGGTGCGGATCCGTTGGATCTCCTCACCCAGACCCGAGAGTTCGGAGGGTTTGCGTCCCGCCTCGGCGTCGGCCCCGAGGTCGAAGAGCATGCCCTCCTCCTCGTCCGGGTACCCGCCGGCGAGCTTGTGCTTGCACACGTAGTTCCGCCGCCCCTTGAGCAGAGCGGCCCTCGGCAGCGGATCGAGGTCTTTCTTCACGGCCTTGAACAGCCGCGGCAGATCGCGGTGGATGATCTGAGTCTGCAGCGCCAGCGTCGCCGTGGACACGACGACCTTGCCGCCGGTGCGGGTGACGTATTCGGCCGCGGGCACGAGGTAGGCCAGGGACTTACCCGTCCCGGTTCCGGCCTGGACGAGCAGGTGGATCCCCTTGTCCACCGCCGAGGCGACCGCTTGAGCCATCTCCTGCTGACCGCTCCGGGTCGAGCCGCCGATGGCCCCGACGGCCGACTCGAGGAGTTCTTCGACGGTCACTGATCGATGACCAGGTCCGGACGCTGGAATTCGCGCAGTTCGTCGACGAGCTCGGCCGGCACCTTGGCCTGCAGGCTCGTGCCCTCGGAGCCATGTTCTTCGTGCTCGACCGTGCCCAGGGCGTAGATCTTCGACACGAGGTCGCCGCGCTCATAGGGAATGAGCACGGTGATGTCGATATCGGGTGCCGGCAGCCGGGATTCGATGGCCTCGATGAGCTCGTCGATTCCGTCCTTCGTCGCGGCGGAGACGAACTGGGCCTGCGGATACTCCGCACGCAGACCGGCGAGCACGGCCTCCTCGGCGATATCGGACTTGTTGAACACGAGCAGTTCGGGGATCTCCCCGGTCTCGACGTCTTTGAGGACATCCCGCACGGCGTGGATCTGTCCGTGCGGGTCCGGGTGCGAGGCGTCGACGACGTGGAGCAGCAGGTCGGACCCGGCGGCCTCCTCCAGCGTCGAGCGGAATGCCTCGACGAGCTGGTGGGGCAGATTGCGGACGAAGCCGACGGTGTCGGAGTAGGTGAACGTGATCCCGTCGGCAGTCTGTGCCTGCCGGACGGTCGGGTCGAGGGTGGCGAACAGGGCGTTCTGCACCATCACCTCGGCGTCGGTGAGCAGGTTGAGCAGGGAGGATTTGCCGGCGTTCGTGTACCCGACGATCGCCACCGACGGCACGTGGTGGCGGGCGCGGTTCTTGCGTTTGGTCTCTCGGGAGGGGGCCATCCCGGCGATCTCACGCCGCAGCTTCGACATACGGGTGCGGATGCGGCGGCGATCGAGTTCGATCTTCGTCTCACCCGGCCCGCGCGAACCGATGCCGGCACCGCCGGCGACGCGACCACCGGCCTGGCGCGACAGGGACTCGCCCCAGCCGCGCAGGCGCGGGAGCAGGTATTCGAGTTGGGCGAGTTCGACCTGGGCCTTGCCTTCGCGAGACTTCGCATGCTGGGCGAAGATGTCGAGGATGAGGGCCACGCGGTCGATGACCTTGACCTTGATGACGTCCTCGAGCCCGCGCCTCTGGCTGGGCGCGAGTTCGGAGTCGATGATCACGGTGTCGGCGCCGACGGAGGTGACGATCTCGGCGAGTTCGGCCGCCTTGCCCTTGCCGAGGTACGTGCCCGGGTCTGGTTTCTCGCGGCGCTGGATGAGCGCGTCGAGCACCTCGGAGCCGGCGGTCTCGGCGAGTGCCGCGAGCTCGCGGATCGAGTTCTCGGCTTCGGCCTGGGTGGTGTTCCAGATCCCGGCCAGGACAACTCGTTCGAGTCTGACCTGACGGTATTCGACCTCGGTGATGTCCTCGAGTTCGGTCGAGAGGCCGGCCACACGCGTGAGTGCGGAACGCTCGGCGAGATCGAACTGGTCGTCCTCGCCGGTGGTGTCGTGATCGCCGAGTGCTTGGGCACCTCGGGAGAGCACACGGTCGAGCATCGCTTTCCGACGCTCATTGTCTTCAGACGTCATTCATTCCTTAGTTCTCTGCCGCCCTCACGGTGCTGCTCGTTCGGGCGTCGTCATCCTTCGCACCGACAGTGGTGTCCATCAATTCTCCCACAGCCGTCTAGACTGAAGTGGTGTCAGAGCACTATTTCACCGAATCGCCGAGCAGCGAGGCGAGAACCCGTGAGCTGCACCTCGAATTGGCCGGCCACGAGGTCACCGTCGAAACCGTATCAGGCACCTTCTCCCCCACCCGCCTCGACCTCGGCACGGCCGTGCTGCTGCGGCACCTGCCCGAGCCGCCGCCCGGTGATGTGCTCGACCTCGGCTGCGGTTGGGGGCCGATCGCGCTGCACACGGCATTGGAGGCCAGAGACGCCGAGGTGGACCTGCGAGTGTGGGCACTCGACGTCAACTCCCGGTCCCTGGAGACCACCGCGGCGAATGCCCGCCGATTGGGACTCGAGTCGATCCGCACCGTCACCGCCGAGGAGATCCCCGCCGAGGTTGAGTTCACCGCAATCCGGTCCAATCCCCCGATCCGGATCGGCAAGGAGGCACTCCACGAACTGCTCGAAACCTGGCTGCCGCGTCTGGCTCCCGGCGGCCGCGCGGATCTCGTGGTGTCGAAGAACCTCGGCGCCGACTCCCTGCAGAAGTGGATCGCCGGGATGCTCGGGGACGGGTTCGAGGTCGTGCGCACGGGATCGTCCAAGGGCTTCCGGGTCCTCACCGTCCACCGCGACTAGTTCGGGCTGCGGGACCGGATCGGGCCAACCGGGGCTGGAGCTGTCCCTTCGGCCGCAGGTGCCGCCTCGGCCGGGTTCGGCTCTCAGCTGATGGTACCGCCGGCGACGAGGACGGCGGGGCCGGCGAGGCTGACTCGCCCGCTCGTGCCTTCGGCGTTCGGGTCGATCTCGATGCGCAGCTGACCGCCGGGCACGTCCACACGCCACTGCAGGGGTGATTTCTCGCCCGCCCAGTGGTGGGCGGCGATCGCCGCGGCGCAGGCACCGGTGCCGCAGGAGCGGGTTTCGCCGACGCCGCGTTCGAACACACGCATCCGCAGGGCGCCCTCTCCCCCGGCCACATCGGAGCGGGCCGGTTCCATGACGATGTATTCGACGTTCGAGCCCTGGGCGGGCACCGGGTCGACGACAGGTGCGTCACGGAGGTCGGCGGCCTCGAGCTCGGCGGTCTCGGCCAGCGCGACGACAGTGTGCGGGTTGCCGGTGCTCACGCGCAGGCCGGGCCGGGCCACTTCGATGCCTCCTGTGGTCACGAGCGAGGAGTTCGTCGGGTCGAGCGACCATTCGCCCATGTCGACCGTGTACCAGGCGTCGCTGGACGAACCGGGCCCGGACGCTGCGGCGGAGACGATGTCATCGCCGGTCTGGACGCCGAGGGCCGGGTTGAGAGTCGTGCGCACGGTCTTGATGCCGTCACGGGTGCCGACGAGGATGTCCCGGGCATCGGCCGGGATGCGTCCGCTGGTGACGAGGGCGTGGGCGAAGACACGGACCCCGTTGCCGCACATCTCCGACAGGCTGCCGTCGTGGTTGTAGTAGTCCATGAACCATTCGGCTCCGGCCTCGGCCTGCTCGGCGGCTCCGGGGATCCCGCTGGCGGCCGAGCGCACGATGCGGATGATCCCGTCGGCTCCGAGTCCGGCACGCCGGTCGGCGAGGGTGGCGATGGTTTCAGAATGCATCTCCAGCCGACTGTCATCGTCGGAGAGGAGGACGAAGTCGTTCTGGGTGCCGTGCCCCTTGACGAAGGCGACATCGGCCAAAGCGGCGAACGGGGTATCCGGAGTGCTCATGGCTCCATCCTATCGGGGGATTCGGCGAGGATGTCGAGTGCCCGTGTGCGGTTCTGCCCGGCGTCGGCGGCGGGCGTTCAGCGAGCGAACCGATCCGCCAGCTCGAGCCCCCTCTTCGCCCATGAGATCTCGGTCCTCGCCCTTTCGGCCAGTCCCTCATAGGCGAACCGCTTGAATGCGATCGTCTTCTCTCGGTCTTCGTCGTCGGTCACCTCGAGGCGGCGATTGAGCATGGGAGTGGTGAGCGCATCGATCTTAGCGATCTCGTCCTCCCAACACTGCAGTTCCGAGGCCCAATGCGCGATGTGGTCGTTGAGAAACGCAAGTCTCGATTCGTGGTCGACCGATTCGAGATAAGCGGCTTTGAGGTGCGCAGCGTCTCGTGTGCGCTGATACTTCAGCGGGGTGTGCATCCACTCTGCGAAGCTCTCCTCACCGCTGTCAGTCACGTGGTACACCCGGCGTGTGGCCACGTTCCCGCGCGTCTGTTCTTCTGCTTCGATGAGCCCCTTCTCAGCCATTTTGCGCAGCTCGGGATAGATCTGAGAATCCGGTGCGTGCCAGACGTACCCGACCGACTGCGAGAACAGCTTCTGCAGCTCGTAGCCGGACATCGGGGCGATCCGCAACAGCACGAGGAGTGCGCTTCGTAGGCTCATTAGGTTCCGAGTCTTCCTGTAGGGGGACGCCGAGAGGGTCCGAACCGTGGTTCGGACCCTCTCAGGATAACGTTCTCAGCTCTTGTAGCCGGTTCTCCAGCCGCCCTTATAGCTCTGACGAGCGACGCTCGAGTACGGCACCGGACTGACGACCGTACGGATCTCGGTCTGTTCATGCGGTTCTACCGAGGCCTTCGCTGTTCCGCCATCAGGCTCGCCCCAGACGACCTTGAGTTCTGCGCCCTCGGGCACATCCGGATCGACGACGGCCAATGAGAGCCCGCGTCGCTCGTTGGCTGAGTATCCGGTGAACATGGAGAATCCGACGATGTTCCCGTCAGCGTCGATGACCGAGTCGTAGTTCGCCGATCCGTAGTTCGCCAGTGGAAGGTCGAAGTATTTGTAGTTCGGTCCGTCCACGTTCAGCGGTGAGGACAGCACCTCCCCGAGATCCTCGGCGTCCCAGGCGAGAGTGACCTTCTTGCGCTGCTGAGCCGGATCCATCTTCTCCAGCGCGCTGCGGCCAATGAAATCGTGATCGAACTTGACGAACGAACCATAGCCGAGCTCCCACGGGGTCAGGTAGTAATCTTCGATGTTCTGCGACACGAACGATCCGGCCAGCGTTCCCGTAGCCTCATAGCTGTCGGCTCCCAGCCATTCTCGGAAGCCCCGCTCCGCCTCTCCGGTGTAGATCGCTGGCAGCGGCGACGGGATCCACCCCGATTCCAGGGTGTTGGACGGGTAGGCTCTCGAGCCGACCGGCAGCAGGCCGAATTCCGAGCCAGCTTCGATGATGGCGTCACGGATCTCGTGGTGGTCCTCGTAGGGTCCCCAGATCTCCAGCCCGGGTGCCCCTGCCATGCCGTGGCGCAGGGTCCGCACCTGCTTCCCCGCTATAGTCATCGTGGACATATTGAAGAAGCCGAGCTTCTCGAGCGGCCCGCCATTGAGCTTCTCGATGATGCTCCACGCATTCGGTCCCTGAATCTGGAAGCGATAATAACGGCGGGAGACCGCGTCACCATAAGGTCGTGAGGGTGAACGACGATCCACTTCGATGTCGAGGTTCGGATAGCCGCCGGTTTCACCGTGGTAGAGCAGCCAGTTCGATGCCGGGGCGCGGCCAACGTATACGTATTCCTCCTCGGCCTCGTGGAAGAGGATACCGTCACCGATGACGTGGCCTGCAGCTGTCGTCGGCACATACTGCTTGGCCTTGTCGACCGCAAACTTCGCCGTCGAGTTGATGGCTGTGTCGGAGATGAGCTTGATGGCATCCGAGCCGCGTAAGAAGACGTTGTCCATGTGATGCGACTGATCGTAGAGGACCGCTGTCTCGCGCCAGGCGCTCTGTTCCTTGATCCAGTTGCTGAAATCCGCCGGAACGACGGGGTAAATGTAGGAGCCGATCTGCGAATTGCGGAGCAAGTCGACAGGATTCGTCGATTCGAGAACCCGTTGGAGATTGTCAGACATGGGAAATGAACCTCTCTGTTCTGATAGTTGATGTGCCCTGGTGATTGGTGTGGACTGCATGGAGAGGCGTCGTCAACGTTCGCCCGAGAATTCGTTGACCCACTCGGCGGTGGCCTGCAGGCCACCGAACGTGTAGAAGTGCACTTTGACGTCGTCCTGCGGGAAATCCGCCTCGATGGTGGTAGCCAGCTCGGACAGGAACCTGTCCGGACCCGCGGTTCCGATGAGATTGGTCAGCGAGAAACCGTACTTCTTCACAATTGATGCGCTGGTTCCGACCCCGAATCGGCGTGCGTATCCGAGCAGTCGTTTGATGCCTGCCGGTCCAGGGGTACCGATGCGGATGGGCGATTCGACTCCACGATCGCGGGTCTCGTGGATCCATGTGTTTACCCGCTCGGCGTCGAAGGCGAACTGCGTGAGAACGACCCGGTCGAGCCCCTGCTCTTTCAGCGACTGCGTCTTTTCCACCATGTGGTACCACAAGTCGCTCGTGGCGATCTCGGGGTGGCCCTCCGGGTATCCCGAAATACCGACTTCTTTCACGCCATATTCCGACAGCAATCCGGTGTCAATGAGCGCCAGGGAGTCGGAGTAGGGACCTTCGGGAGTCTTCGGGTCGCCCCCGACGACGAAGACGTGTTCGGAAGCACCCACCCTTTGGAGCTCGCCGAGGAATTCTTCGAGCTCGTTCTGTGATCTCAGCCTGCGGGCCGAGATGTGCGGTGCCGGGGTGAATCCCAGTTCGCGGACAGCCTGCGCCGCTTCGACGCGCATCCGCAGGTCTTCGTTTCCGAGGAATGTGACGTTGATTCGAGTGCCGTGAGGAATTGCGGGTGCCGCTTCGCGAAGCTTCTCGACATCTTTTCCCGTCATCTCCAGAGAGAAATCTTCGACGAGCTGGATTCCGGTTGACGTGACCACGGGGCCGCCTTTCGTGAACACTGCTGTGGGTTCGTGAGATCACTATAGAGGTAGGAATTTACCTATGTCTATAGGCAATTGTCAGTAATCGGTTCCTCCTCGTGCACACACTCACCGGCGACTATGTACCACCACCCGCAGCCCGTCTCGCGGCAGGTATTGTTCCGCGGGCAGGTCGATGCTATCGTGATGCAAATCTCATTTACCTCATTGCATAGGTAATCTCGATAGGGAAGTCGCAATGGCGCGACACCCCGCCCTTCTGCCGAACTTCTCAAAGACGGAGACTTCTCGTGGATCTGCGCGACCGAATCAACAACTCTCCGATGACCTTCTACCAATGGCTGGTCGTCGGCATCTGCACGTTCCTCAACGCGCTGGATGGGTACGACGTGCTCGCAATCTCTTTCGCGTCCAACCAGGTGACCGAAGAGTTCCGACTCTCGGGAACAACCCTCGGGCTGGTCATGAGCGCCGCGCTGCTCGGCATGGCTGCGGGTGCGCTGGTACTCGGGCCGGTCGCCGATCGCATCGGACGAAGAAACATGGTGATGCTCGCCATCGTCGTCAACGCCATCGGGCTCTTCCTATCGGCCACAGCGACATCGGCGGGCCAACTCGGAGCGTGGCGCGTCGTCACTGGGCTGGGCATCGGCGGAATCCTCGTTGCCACCAATGTCATCTCCGCCGAGTATTCGTCCCGTCGGCGCCGTGGGCTGGTCATCAGCATCTATGCCGCCGGCTACGGAATCGGTGCCGCTGTCGGCGGGACTGTGATGGTCTCGCTCATCGCTGCTTTCGGATGGCGTTCGGTCTTCGTCCTCGGCGGCGCGCTGGCCGTCTTCTCGCTTGCGCTGGTCGTCTTCCTCGTTCCGGAGTCAGCGGCATTCCTCTACACCAGGAAGCCGAACAACGCGCAGTCCAAACTGGAGTCGATCGCTAGACGACTCGGCTTCGATGAACCCCTCGATCTGTCCGCAGGAGATGGAACGTCCGCGACTGGACCTGATTCCGGAACCGGCGTCTTGGCGCTATTCAATCGACGCAATCGTCGCGTCACCTTCGTCGTCTGGACAACGTTCTTCATCATCATGTTCGGTTTCTACTTCGTCAATTCTTGGACCCCTCGCCTCATGCACGAAACCGGATTGACCGATACCCTGTCGATGATCGTCACCGTCGGCCTCACTCTCGGAGGCGCCATCGGTTCGGTGGTGTTCGGTCTTTTCACCGCCCGCTGGTCGACACGTTCGGTGCTCATGACGTTCTCGATCGTCGCTGCGGTATTGATGGGGATCTTCATCTTCACGGCGCAGTGGACAGCGGTGGTCATCGTCTTCGGTGTGCTGGTCGGCATGTCGATCAACGGATGCATCGCGGGACTCTATGTCCTGACCCCGCAGTCCTATTCCTCGGCACTGCGGTCGACCGGGGCCGGCTGGGGCATCGGAATCGGACGGTTCGGAGCCATCATCGCGCCCACAGCCACCGGTGCCCTGTTGGACGGCGGATGGACCCCCCAAGCGATCTACATGTTCGTCGGAGCTGTACTGCTGCTGGCCTCGCTCGTCCTCCTGGGAATGCGCGGAGTCGATGTTGAGGCGAACAGACGTCCCCAAGTTCGTCACGGTGCCGGCGCGGTCGCGGCCTGACCCCGCATCGTTCCTACGGGCGGCGCCCTTCGGGCTCGTCAGCTCCCGTCGTCGGCCGTCGAGAGGAGAGCACGAGCTTGCGAAAAATTGCGCCGGGCGTCGGCGGCGGTGCCGTCGATCCAATGGATACGGGGGTCGCGGCGGAACCAGGTGTCCTGCCGGCGGGCGAACTGGCGGGTTCTGATGACCGTCTCCTCCTTCGCCTCGGCGGTGGTGATCTCCCCGTTCAGATGACGCTGGATCTGGGCGTAGCCGATGGCCCGTGAGGCGGTCTTGCCCTCGGCCAGTCCGGCCGCGAGCAGACGGCGCACCTCATCGACCCACCCGTGTTCCCACATCATTTCGACGCGAGCGGCGATGCGCTCGTGAAGGATGCTTCGGTCCATGCTCAGGCCCAGGTGAATGGTCGGTTCGAGCTCCTGATAGTCGGGCAGCTGGGCGCTGAAGGGCCGCCCGGTGAGTTCGATGACCTCGAGTGCGCGGGCGATGCGCCGCTGGTCGTTGACCGTGATCTTCTCCGCAGCCGCCGGGTCGAGTTCGCGCAGCCTCCGGTGCAGTCCCCACCGGTCGGCTGCGGCCTCGGCCTCCAGCCGGGCGCGAGCTTCTGGGTCGGTGCCGGGGAACTCCATATGGTCGACGGCGGCACGCACATACAGCCCGGATCCGCCGACCAGGATCGGGCGCTGCCCGCGGTCGCGGATGTCCGCGATGGCGGCTCGGGCGCGTGCCTGGAAGTCCTGCACGTTCGCCTCGGCGGTGACGTCGAGGATGTCGATGAGATGGTGCGGGACGCCGCGCCGCTCCTCGACCGGGAGTTTTGCGGTGCCGATGTCCATGCCCCGGTAGAACTGCATCGAGTCCGTGTTGATGATCTCCCCGCCGAGGTGTTCGGCCAGATCGAGTGCGAGATCGGATTTGCCGGTGGCGGTGGCGCCGACGACGGTGATGATCGGCGACCGACCGAGGTCCCCGCTCATGCGCGCCTCCTCACGATCATGCCCGTGCTCACGCCCAGGCTCCGGTTGCGCACAGGGAGCGGACTTCGTGCACGCGTTCGTCGACGCTGAGGGTCGCCGCCGAGATGGTTCCTCCGCGCTCGAGGATGTGTCGGAGGCCGACCTCCAGTCCGGCGAGGTTCGCGTGGACGTCGGCAGACCGGGCACAGATGTCGAACACCCTGTCGACATCGACGCCAGCAGAGGCGGTGAGCGCGTCCACGACTTCTGCGTCGAAGTCCGCGGCACCGTCGACGGGTGCCAGGGGCGCGTCCTCGGTTGCGGCTGCCGACAGGTCGATGGGCAGCAGCAGATTCGGACTGCTGCCCAGCGGGCCGACCTCGACGCCGGCAGCATGTGCGTGAAGCTGACCGACGATGACGGACGGATCGACAGCCTCGGCGCCTGTGCGTTCGGCTGGAGTCAGGGACTCGACCGCTTCCACCCAGTCGTGGCCGGTCAGCGTACGGCCGGTGCGGGTGTCGACGCCGCGGTCGATGCCCCATCCTCCGAGTCCGACCAGGGGCGGCAGGGACCCGACCGGCAGCGACCAGCATGTCTGTGTGCGCAGGGTCTCCCTGATGAGGGCGCGCAATTCAGCCACCCGTGCCGTTTCGACACGATCGATGTCCTCGAGCAGCACTGGGGCCGCCGGGATGATGGCGAAGGCACCCATCTCAGGCGCGGGTGCGGAGAGTCGGCATGCCGAGGTTCGTCGTCGCTCCGGACCCCTGGCCGGGATTCGGGGCCCCGCAGCTGTCAGCCTGCGCCCGGTCGTAGGCGTCACCGGCAGCGGAAGGACGCACCGAGTATCCGGAGTCGGCGAGGAGGAAGTACGGCTTCGCCTCGGTGACGGTGGCGGTGACGAAATCACCCGGGCGGGGCAGCTGGGACCCTTCGGGGATGCCCACGTGGACGAGCCGGTTGTCCGCGGCGCGACCGCTCAGACGAGGAGAATCGCCGTGGGGCAGTTTGGTCACGAGCACCTCGACGGTCTGGCCGATCTGGGCCCTGTTCTCTTCCCAGGCGATCTCGTCCTGCAGGGCTGTGAGCCGTTCGAAGCGTTCCTGGACGACGTCCTTGGGCACTTGGTCGTCCATCGTCGCCGCCGGGGTTCCCGGGCGGATCGAGTACTGGAAGGTGAAGGCCTGGGAGAACCGAGCGCGGCGGACGATGTCCATGGTGCCCTGGAAGTCCTCTTCGGACTCGCCGGGGAAGCCGACGATGATGTCGGTGGTGATCGCCGCGTTCGGGATGCGTTCGCGCACGGTGTCGAGGATGTTCATGAATCGCTTCGTCCGGTACGAGCGACGCATGGACTTGAGGATCGCGTCCGAACCGGACTGCAGCGGCATATGCAGCTGAGGCATGACCGTGGGAGTCTCGGCCATCGCATCGATGACATCCTCGGAGAAAGCCGCGGGGTGCGGACTGGTGAAGCGGACGCGTTCGATGCCCTCGACATTGCCGACCGCTCGCAGCAGCTTGGCGAAGGCGCCCTTGTCACGGAATTCCGCGCCGTAGGAGTTGACGTTCTGGCCGAGCAGGGTGACTTCGACGACGCCGTCGGCCACGAGTGCTTCGACCTCGGCGAGGATGTCGCCGGGGCGTCGATCCTTCTCCTTGCCGCGCAGGCTGGGCACGATGCAGAAGGTGCAGGTGTTGTTGCAGCCGACGGAGATCGACACCCACCCGGAGTGCTGGGATTCGCGGCGGCTGGGCAGGGTGGAGGGGAAGACGTCGAGGCTTTCGAGGATCTCGACCTGAGCTTCCTCATTGTGGCGGGCGCGCTCGAGCAGCGCCGGCAGCGAACCCATGTTGTGGGTGCCGAAGACGACGTCGACCCACGGAGCCTTCTTGACGATCGTGTCCCGGTCCTTCTGCGCCATGCATCCGCCGACGGCGATCTGCAGACCGGGGTGGCGCTCCTTGACCTTCGCGAGCTGGCCGAGGTTGCCGTAGAGACGGTTGTCGGCGTTCTCCCGCACAGCGCAGGTGTTGAAGACGACGACATCGGCCTGGTCGTCGGTGTTCGCCTGAACGTACCCGGCGTCGTCGAGGAGTCCGGAGAGACGCTCGGAGTCGTGCACGTTCATCTGACATCCGTAGGTCTTCACCTCGTAGCTGCGAGGTGTGGTCTCGGATGTCGTCGGGGAGTCAATCAGTTCAGTCATGGCGCACCCATTCTAGCCGTTCCCTCCGCCCAGGCCGCACACGCAGATCGTGCCGACGCTGCGGCGAGCGTTCAGTCTTCGGCGAGCACTTCCCGAGTGACCTTGATGCAGATGGCCGAGGGGAAACCGCGTCGGGCGAGCATGCCGAGGATCCGTCGCTCCCGCACCTCATAGTCCAAGCGACGAGTGGAGGCAGCCTTCTTCGCGGCGACTTCCCGTGCGAGTTCTTCTTCCCCGTCGACTTCGGCGACGGCCTCGGAGGCGAGCTCGGGGCTGATGCCCTTCTTGGCCAGTTCGCGTTTGAGCACGGAGCGCGAGAGCTTGCGGCTCTCCCGCTGCGCACGGACGAAGCGGTGGGCGAACTCTTCGTCGTTGAGCAGTCGAGACTTCTCGAGCTTGTCGATGAGAGTGTCGATGGCTTCAGGCATCAGCTCGCGCTTGATCAGTTTCTTGCGCAGCTCATCGCTCGAGTGGTCGCGCATAGCGAGCATGTTCATCGCCGTCTTCTTCGCCTTCGCATAGTCGGCGTCGAAGTCGGGGGCATCGTCACTGTCGTCGTCATCGGCGAAGCTCAGCGCATCGGCGAAATCAGGAGCTGCCCCGGCGTCGCCTTCGGTCCAGCCGCTGCCGGCGGCTTCGACAGC
This sequence comes from Brevibacterium renqingii, assembly GCF_017808105.1. Lineage (GTDB taxonomy): Bacteria > Actinomycetota > Actinomycetes > Actinomycetales > Brevibacteriaceae > Brevibacterium > Brevibacterium renqingii. The sequence goes on from NZ_JADBHF010000003.1 coordinate 41,949, forward strand.
CCTGCCTGGTTTCGACACACCGGGCTGGCCGGCACCGGTACGGACGGTCTCGCCCGGTTCGGACAGGCCGGCGAAGAAGCCGGATTCCCCTTCGGCATGGCGCTGATCGATCTCCGAGATCGCGTCGCGCAGCTGCGAGAGCGTCTCCGTCTGATCCGCCTCCCCCGCACCGTCCTGCTGGGACGGTGCGAGGGCAGACTCGTCGTCCGGAGACTGCTTGTCAGGAGACTTCGACGTCATCCGTCTGCGCGGTCGCTGCGGAATCATCGGCACCCTCGGCGCCTTCCTCGGGCTCGTCGGCCTTGATGAGACCCAGCTTGTGCTTGATCTTCAGCTCGATCTCCTCGGCCAGGCCGGGATTGTCACGAAGGAAGTTGCGCACGTTCTCCTTGCCCTGACCCAGCTGGTCACCGTCATAGGTGAACCAGGATCCGGACTTGCGGATGATGCCGTTGTCGACGCCCATATCGATGAGGCTGCCCTCACGGGAGATCCCGTGTCCGTAGAGGATGTCGAACTCTGCCTGCTTGAACGGCGGGGCGACCTTGTTCTTCACGATCTTCGCACGTGTCCGGTTGCCGACCGCGTCCTGGCCCTCCTTGAGGGTTTCGATGCGGCGCACGTCGATGCGCACAGAGGCGTAGAACTTCAGAGCCTTACCGCCCGAGGTGGTCTCCGGCGAACCGAAGAAGACTCCGACCTTCTCACGCAGCTGGTTGATGAAGATCGCGGTGGTCTTCGACTGGGCGAGGGCACCCGTGATCTTGCGCAGCGCCTGGGACATCAGGCGGGCCTGCAGACCGACGTGGCTGTCGCCCATCTCGCCCTCGATCTCGGCCTTGGGCACAAGCGCGGCAACGGAGTCGATGACGATGATGTCGAGGGCCCCGGAGCGGATGAGCATATCGGCGATCTCGAGCGCCTGCTCACCGGTGTCCGGCTGGGAGACGAGCAGCTGGTCGGTGTCGACACCGAGCTTCTTCGCATATTCGGGGTCCAGGGCGTGCTCGGCGTCGATGAACGCCGCGATGCCGCCGCCCTTCTGGGCATTCGCCACCGCATGCAAGGCCACGGTCGTCTTACCGGAGGATTCCGGACCGTAGATCTCGACGACACGGCCGCGCGGAAGACCGCCGATGCCCAGAGCGATATCGAGGGCGACCGAGCCGGTCGGGATCGAGGCGATCGGTTCGCGAACACCCTCACCCAGACGCATGATCGCGCCCTTGCCGTAGTTGCGATCGATCTGCCCCAGTGCAGCGTCGAGAGCCTTCGACTTATCGCCGCCGCTGGGGACCTGGAGGTTCTTGGGTGTACGTGCCATGACGTCTCCTCTTCGTTGCTTTTCCTTTGAGACCAAGGCTAGAAGATGGCACTGACATAACGACAGAGGAGCGATCTCCCCCGTGGATAACCAGCCACTCATGGTCACAGGTCCCGTGATTCCCCACCAGCATAGCCCACATGGGAACAGGTGTTCGATATATTCGGGTGTGTCGCTACGGCCTTTAACGGAACGTCGGATCCGGTTCGGCCGAACGTCGGAGGATCAGAACGGCCGGGAGCGCGGCTTCTCCTTGCCGAGACGACGCGATTCGGGCACGCTCATGGAATCGCAGACGGCGATCCAGATGTCACGAGGTTCGACCCCTGCGGCGAACGCCTCTTCGGCGGTGCGCGATCCCAGCGAACTCAGAGTCAGGTCGGTGTGCAGGGATGCCGCGCGGGCCTCACCGAACTCCTCGTTCATGAGCGTCCAGTAGAGAGTGTGGCGCATCAGGGCTTAGCGGCCAGGCGCGGCGCAGAGTATCCGTCGGGATGGCCGAGGATCTTGTCCGACAGCTCCTGCGGAATGGTGTCCGGGATCTGCACTCCCTCTTCGAGCGCGAAGCGATCCGACACCGATGACAGCAGGGCCGACAGCGGCAGATCGAGTGCCTCGCAGATCGCGGACAGCAGCTCAGAGGAGGCTTCCTTCTGTCCGCGTTCGATCTCGCTGAGGTAGCCCAGCGACACGCTGGCTCCGGTCGAGACGTCGCGAAGGGTGCGTCCTTGACGGCGGCGGGCGGAACGAAGCGCGTCGCCGATTTCGACTCTCAGTAACATTGCGCGGCCCTCCCTTTGTCAGCGCGTCCCGTCGTCGTGGTTCCCACAACCTTACAGCCTGGCCGTGACACAGCACCAACCTGGTGCCTCGAGCGGATGGTATTGCCAGTCCATTCGAAGACTTTGGAGAAAATTCGTCCGATAGTCATTACTCGGTCAACCCCGAGGGGGCCGAACTTATTCCTCAGCCGGCGTTCCCGTCATCCTCGGCCGCCTCGTTCCCTTCGGCTGCTTCGTTCCCTTCGGCCGGTCCGAATGCGAGCTCGGTGACGAACTCGTCGAGGTTCGTCGACATGGCCCGCACCGTCTGGTTGCGTATGGCGTCGCGGTCGCCGGTGAATTCGTGTTCGAAGACCTTGGCCTTGCCGCCGAAGGCGATCGCCGTGTAGACGAGACCGACGGGCTTGCCGTCCTGCGGATCGGGCCCGGCCACGCCGGTGCAGGAGATGCCGATGTCGGCCACGCACTTCACGGCCGTGCCCACGGCCATCTGCGCGGCGACGACGGGATCGACCGGGCCGGTCTCCTCGAGGTGGTCGGCGTCGACGGCGGCCAGGCTCGACTTGAGGTCGGTGGCATAGGTGATCAGTCCCCCGCGCATGACTGCCGAGGCGCCGGGAACGTCGACGAGCGAAGCGACGAATCGGCCGCCGGTCAGGGATTCCGCCCCGGCCAGCGAGAGCCCGAGCCGAGTGCAGTTGGCGATGATGCGGCGATTGGTCTCGAGCAGCGCGGCCTCGGCCTCAGGCACGGGAACCGTCTCCGTCTGTGCCGCCCGACTTCGACTCGCGGTAGAGCTTCACGGCCTGCACGCAGTAGTCGATGCCGGTCACGAGGGTGACGATGATCGCCGCGGTCATGACGATCCAGGCGAAGACGAGCAGGATGGAGTACACGACCGAGGGAATGATGTCGGCCAAGGGGAAGATCAGCAGGAAGAGCCCGATGGCCACGGTCTGCAGCACGGTCTTGATCTTCCCGCCCCGTGAGGCGGGCATGACGGCGATGCGGATCATGAAGAAGCGCAGCGCGGTGATGCCGAACTCGCGCACGAGGATGATCACCGGCACCCACCAGGGCAGTTCCATGATGACGGCCAGGCCGATGAGGGCCGCGGCCATGAGCGACTTGTCTGCTATGGGGTCGGCGATCTTGCCGAAGTTCGTCACGAGGTTGTACTTGCGCGCCAGGTCGCCGTCGATCTTGTCGGTGAGCATGGCCAGGAGGAACACGACGAGCGCCCACCACCGGGTCGTGACGTCGTCGCCCCCGTGCGCCAACAGCAGCACCAGGAAGACGGGCACCATGAGGATGCGCAGCACGGTGAGCGCGTTCGGAATGTTCCACGGACTCGGTTCTGCTGCGGGTTGCTGAGAGGCCCCGGCCTCGACTCGATCGTTCACGTGACCACCCTATCGGAGTGAGCTGAGGAGAACATCGCAATCACCGACGCCGAGGCGGGTGCCCGATATTCGGACACCCGCCTCGGCGAGTGGCGTCGTCATGGTCGACGACGGGGTGCGACTGCGGAGACAGCGGTGGCGGAGGGCTCAGCGGCCGGTGAGCTGCCAGGCGTCCTCACCGCTGGCCTCGACGACCTCGAGCCCGGTCTCCGGGTCGACATCGCCGACGCTGAGGTCCTCGGCGTGACCGACTCCGTGACCGTAGCGTCCGGAACCGTGGCCGTTCGCTGCGGAGCCGCCCGAGGACTGTCCGAAGTCTTCGAACTCCTCGTCGAAGTCACCCGCCGCCGAGGCGTGCCCCGAGTTCCCATGAGCCTGGCCTCCGCCCCTGGCGGGCTCGGCTCCGCCTCCGGAGTCCTCATCGGGCGGGGTCTCGCCCTTGATGATCGCCAGCGTGCCTGGCAGGTCATCGGGCCGGACGAGCACATCGCGGGCCTTCGATCCCTCGGACGGTCCCACGATGCCGCGGGACTCCATGAGGTCCATGAGGCGACCTGCCTTGGCGAACCCGACGCGCAGCTTGCGCTGAAGCATCGAGGTCGAACCGAACTGCGTGGTGACGACCTGTTCGACGGCCTGGAGCAGGAGTTCGAGATCGTCGCCGATCTCCTCGTCGATCTGCTTCTTCGGCGCCTCGACGGCGACGTCCTCGCGATAATTCGGTTTGAGCTGGCCCTTGACGTGGTCGACGACCTTCTCGATCTCGGACTCGTTGACCCAGGCGCCCTGGACGCGCATCGGTTTGGCCGCGCCCATCGGCAGGAACAGGGCGTCACCCTGGCCGATGAGCTTCTCGGCTCCGGGCTGGTCGAGCACGACCCTCGAGTCGGCCAGCGACGAGGTCGCGAACGCCAGACGCGAGGGCACATTGGCCTTGATGAGGCCGGTGACGACGTCGACGCTGGGTCGCTGGGTGGCGAGCACCAGGTGGATGCCGGCGGCACGCGCGAGCTGCGTGATGCGCTGGATCGAGGCTTCGACGTCGCGCGGGGCGACCATCATGAGGTCGGCGAGCTCGTCGACGACCACGAGCAGGTACGGGTAGGGCTGGAGCACGCGCTCGGAACCGGCCGGGGGCGAGATGCGCCCCTCACGGACGGCCTTGTTGAACTCCTTGACGTGTTTGAAGCCGTAGGTCGCCAGGTCGTCGTAGCGGGCGTCCATTTCGCGCACGACCCATTCGAGCGCCTCAGCGGCCTTCTTCGGGTTCGTGATGATGGGCGTGATGAGGTGCGGGATGCCTTCGTAGATCGTCAGCTCCACGCGCTTGGGATCGACGAGGATCATCCGCACCTCGTCGGGGGTCGCACGCATCATGATCGAGGTGATCATCGAGTTCACGAAGCTCGACTTACCGGCACCGGTGGCACCGGCGACCAGCAGGTGGGGCATCTTCGACAGGTCCGCGACGACGAATCCGCCCTCGACGTCCTTGCCCACGCCCATGACCATCGGGTGGTCGGATTTGCGGGCGGCCTTCGACCGCAGCACATCGCCGAGGGCGACGTTCTCACGATCGGAGTTCGGGATCTCGATGCCGATGGCCTTCTTGCCGGGGATCGGCGAGAGGATGCGCACATCGGCGCTGGCGACCGCATACGAGATGTTCTTCGACAGCGCCGTGACCTTCTCGACCTTCGTACCCGCACCGAGTTCGACCTCGTAGCGGGTGACCGTCGGTCCGCGGGAGAATCCGGTGACCTGGGCGTCGATCTTGAACTGCTCGAGCACATCGCGCAGCGCTTCGACGACACGGTCGTTGGCCTCGGAGCGCTCCTTCGCGGGAGGTCCGGGCTGGAGATTGTCCGAGGCGGGAAGCGTGTAGGTGACGTCGCCGGCCAGGGTGAGCTGCTCGACGCGTTCGGGCAGCTGCTCCGTGGGAGGCGCTGCGGGGGCATTGGTGACCGGGACCGGCGCCGAGGCGGCCGCCTCGTCCGTCTTCTGTCCCGAGGCCCCCTTGTCCTCGTCCATGCCGATGGTCTTCTTGAGCGCGGCCATCTCGCGTTCGGCCTTCGTCGGACGGCGCTGACCGGGCTTGAGCTTCGGCTCGGGGTCGGTCTCGATGACCGTGGTGTCGGCCTCTTCGTCACTGACGTCGTTCTCGTGGATATAGGCCTTGTCGTAGGCCTTCGTCGCAGTGTCGTCGTCGGAGGCGGCGTCGGGGTCCGGAGTGTCGGTCTTCTTCTTCCGGCTCCGGCGCTTGGCACCCATGACGGGTTTGAGACTCGAGGTGCGGGCGTTCTCGGCCACGAGGTCGGTCTGTGCCTCTTCGGCCTCGGCCGCGGTCTCCGGACGGGTGCCCCCGGTCAGACGCCAGTAGAGGTCGGTGAGGCGCTTGGGGATCGCGCGCACCGGGGTGGCCGTGACGACGAGCAGGGAGAACAGCCCGAGGAGGACGAGCAGCGGCACGGCGACATACACAGTTGTCGCGATGACCAGGGGCGAGGAGACGACGAAGCCGAGCGCCCCTCCCCCGTTGGCCATGGCCTCACGGGAGTTCGTGAAGGTGGGATTGCCGGCGGCGATGTGCGCCAGTCCGGAGGCCGCGAGCAGGCCGAAGATCATCCCGATGAGGATGCGGTTGTTGCCGCGGTTGTCGTCGCCGCGCAGGAACAGGCGGATGGAATAGCAGGTGAAGATCACGGGCAGGGCGAGTGCCACACGCCCGAAGGTGCCTTCGACGATTCCGCGGACTCCGTCGCTGATCGCACCCGGAATGTTCCACCATTCGAAGGCGGCGATGACGATCGAGAGTCCGATGAGGAAGAAGGCGGTGCCGTCTCGCTTCGTCGGAGACTGGTCGATCGGTTCGTCGCTGAGAGTCTTTCGCGCACGGTTTCCGGCCATGTGGGCCACTCCCCTCCATGCACCGGTGACAACGTTTGTCCCGGGTTCTTCGGTCCCCGCTTGACCGGACCGACCAGCGTTTTTGCGTGCTGTGCGTTTCCCGGAACCAGAAGCGGGGGAAGTCGTTCTGGTCGCCATGTCTCTCATCTTAGGACGATATTGCACTCCTGCCCAGCAAATCCGCAGGTTTCGGCGTGCCATGAGGGTGCTGCGAACGGGTGAATTGCCACGTCAGAATGCCTGTCCCGTCCGCGCTTATTCGACCGCAGTCTGTCCGCCCGAGTCGCTCCGACGCAGCCTGCTCCGACGATTCTCTCCGCCGCGGGCATTCCGGGGATTCGCTCCGACTCGGGCGATCCCGGGATTCGCTCCGCCTCGTCGATCCTGGGTCCGACACCGACGGTCCCGGGCCCGACGCGGGCGATCCTGGGTCCGAAGCGCTGGAAGCGCTGACGAATCTGCGCCGAGACGACCGGGATGACCTTCGGCCAATTCGCAGCCTTAAGTGGTCATTTCAGGCGGATCTGGTGCCCTTAGGAGGTCGTTCCAGGCGGATTCTCCTGCGGTTTCTTCCGCCCATTTCGACCACGTAACGCAGGCGCTTCCTTGCTTGCCGGACGGTCAACCCGCCGACTGGACGCACAAGGTGATGATCGCGCGACGTTTCAGACACTAGCCCGCGCGGGGCTCGGCCAATGCATGCGAATGCAATCGCCGTCACAACATCTACTGTATGCTCCTGGTGAAACTCGGGATACGAAAGGGTACGTTGTTGAATCGCTTCACGTTTGGACTCATGGCCGCTGGCAGCGCTCTTGCATTGGCAGCCTGCAGTGCCGATTCCGGAAATCAGGACACTCAGGACTCGACAGATGAAGAGGCGGCGCCTAGCCAGACCGAGGTCGAATCACAGGAGTCCGAAGAACGTGCTGCGATGAGTCCAGAGGACTTCAATGAACGCATCCTCTCCCTCGACGATCTGCCGGGAGGTTTCACAGTTGAGGACGAGGTCGAATTCGGAGAGACCGAGGAACAAGCGGACAATCCCTTTGACGCCGATGACAGCTCTTCGAAAGCTGATTCGACTCAAACCGCATGCATCGTCGGCGCCATGAAGACCCATTCGTCGGACTTGAACGGAGTCTCCGCCGCCCGGAACTTCGACAACTCCAACGACAGCGCCGGCACTTTCATCATGACCTCGCTGTCCAGACCGGAGAAGGGAGCGAAGGAGATGCTGAAAGACCTCCGAAAGACGGTGGATGAATGTCAGCGGACCATCGATGCACAATCAGCCGAATCGGTGGATATCTTTGAGCCCAGCGGCAACAAGGGCGAAGGATTCTGCACGACCGCATATGACGGCTCGTTCATAGGCCAGGGAAAGATCGTCATGTCCGAGTGCTACGTCGCGTGGGCCGGTGAGCTGATGACGATTCATAACATGGCATTCGAGGCCGGCGTCGCTTCCCAGGTCGATCGAGACGCCGTTCAAGGAGTCACTGACCATATGACTGACGACCTCCTGCCGAAGGCCCTCAAGAAGGCCGATATGGCGAAGTCCTGACCTCGGCGATCAGCAGATCACAGTCGCGGCCCGCCCGCATACATGTGCTCCGATCCGATTGCCCCGGGCTGCAGTCACTTCGGAGCGCCGCGCATCCCTCTTTCCGTGCGACGAAGACGAGCTCGCGGCCAGTGCGGTCACCGTGACCACGGCCAACGCGGTCGCCGTGTCTGCGACCGTCGGCGAACTGTGCTTTTTCGGCGTGCACCTCGCCTCGATCTTGCTTACCCTCCCGACGCTCCTCATGGGGTGGTTCCTCGTCACCTGGACGAACGTCGTCTACAACATCGTTTCAGGCGGAACTGGTGCCCTTAGGAGGTCGTTCTAGGCGGATTTTCCTGCGGTTTCTTCCGCCCATTTCGACCACCTAGCGCGAGTGAACGCCACCAGAGGGCCGCGCGGCGAGAACTGGGCACACGACCGGGACGAGGGCGACCCGCGTGAGAGGTGCGCGACCGCAGCGGGGTGCGCGAACGGCAGAATCCACTCACGCGGGGTCAGCGATCGCCGGCGCCGCTCAGCGGGTTGCGTAGAGGTGCTCGGGGCGGCCGGTGCTGCCGTATTGGAGGGAGACGGTGATGGTGCGAGCCTCGGCGAGTTTTGCCAGGTGTCGCTGCGCGGTCGCGCGGGAGGCACCGACCGCCTCCGCGACTTCGAGGGCCGTCATCGGACCACTCGCCTCCTCGAGCGCGTTGAGAATCCGACTCGTCGTCGACGATCCGGCCCGGCTCGCCCCCGTACCGCCGACGGCGGAAGCATCGTGGAGGTTGCGCAGCTGACGCTCGAGGTCGGCCTGGTCGACCTTGTCGCGCTCCCAGTACCGGAGGAAGCGGGCATAGCGGCGCAGGAAGCTGTGGAGGACCTCGGCGGCGAAGGGTTTGACGATATAGGTCATCGACCCGGCCCGCAGCGCCGAACGCACGACCTGCGGATCCGTGACCGCCGAGAGCACGATCGCATCGATGTCGGTCTCGCGGATGAGATCGACTCCGGTGCCCTCGGGCAGCACATAGTCGACGAGCAGCAGGTCGACGTCCTGTTCGGCGATGACCTCGCGCGCCGTGGCGAGGTCCCGCACCGGTTCGAGCGCCGTGAAGCCGGGCACCTCGTCGACGTAGCGGCAGTGGATCTGCCCGACGAAGAAGTCGTCGTCGAGCACGAGAACATTGACCATCATCTCTCCTCGGAGTGCTGAAATTCCTCAAGGGCCTCGGGCAGCCACATGCCGAAGCTCGCCCCGCCGAGCTCGGGATCGTGGCCGTCGATGAGCCACACCCGGCCGCCGCCGCGTTCGGCCACCCGGCGGCTGAGCGCGAGCCCGATGCCCAGTCCGTGGCCGTCGCCGGTTCCCGTCCCCGTCGCCAGCCCGATCCCGAAGTCCTGCGCCGAGGCGGGCGCGGCGGTCGAGAATCCCTCGTTGAAGATCGTCTCGCCCAGTTCCGCATCGACGCCGTCGCCGGTGTCGGTGACGACCGCATGGAGCTCGGCCCCCGAGCTGAGCAGCTGCACCTCGACCCGGCTCGTTCCGTCCGGCGGGCGGCGAGCGGCGACGGCGGCGCGGACGGCGTTGTCGATGAGGTTGCCGAGGATGAGCGTGACGGCCTCGGGGTCGCGGACCGTGCCCATGGTCAGGGAATCCGGGGTCACGGCCAGAGTCACCCCCGCCTCGGCGGCGGTGGTCCCCTTCGCCTCCAGCACGGCGCGCAGATAGGCGTCGGAGATGAGCTCGATGTCCTCGACCGGGGTCGTGATCGGCCCTGTGCCCAGCAGCGAGGCGAGGTAGGTGTGGGCCTCATCGGTGGCGCCGGTGTCGACGAGGCCGAGCACGGTGTGCAGGCGGTTGGCGAACTCGTGGCGCTGCGCGCGCAGGGCTCGGGCCATGGCGGTGACGGATTCGAGCTGGCGGGCCATCGTGAGCATCTGGGTCTCATCGCGCAGCGTCACGACCCCGCCGACGGAGACTCCGTCGCGTTGGACCCGCACGGCGGTGGCCAGGAGGATCCGCTCACCGATCGTGATCCGCCGGCGCAGCGCACCTTCGGCGGGGGCGTCGGCCATCATCGCGGTGATGTCCGCGGGCACGGTGTCCGAGCTCGGGGCGACGCCGAGCAGCTCCTCGGCATTCGAATTGCTCACGGTCAGCTCGCCGGCGGAGCTGAAGCCGAGGACGCCGTCGTCGAGTCCGCGCAGCACTGCGCCCTGATCGCGGGCCATCTCGGCGAGTTCTTCGGGCCCCACCCCGAGAGTCTCCCGCCGCAGCCGGCGCCCGAGCATGACCGAGACGATTCCGCCGAGGGCCAGCGCCAGCACCGCCACTGTGCCGAGCAGGAGCAGCTCGCGGCGCACGTCCGCATCGAGCACTGAGGCATAGATGCCGACGGAGACCTCGCCGACGACGGTCTTGCCGTCCTCGCTCGAGTAGATCGGCACCTTTGCCCGCACCGTCTCCCCCAGCGTGCCCGATTCGTGGGAGACGTTCTCACGTCCGGCCAGAGCCTCGTCCGGGGAGGTCGAGACCTTGTGGCCGATCTTCGACCGGTCGGGGTGCGTCAGCCGCATCCCCCTGTCGTCGGTGATGACGGCGAAGCTGATGCCCGACCGATCCCGCAGGTCATCGGTGATGTCCAACATCGAGGCCACGAGGTGTCCATCGGGATCCACGGCATGCTCTGCCGAGGCCGCGGTCGAGGCGGCTCGGACGTCCGGGTCGATCGCCAACGTGCGGGCGGTGGCCAGGGCCTTCGTCTCGGTCACCTCGGTGACGGTGCGCGCGCCCATCCACGCGAACACGCCCGTCACCAAGGCGAGGGTGACGACGACGAGCGCGAGCTGAGAGATCAGCACACGGCGGGAGAACGACTGGCGGGGCCGGGGCACGCGCTCACTGTACGCACGAATGAGCGCAATGCGCAAAAGGTGGTCAACGATCAGAACGCCATCAGTGCACACAAACGCGCGCGGCACGTGATCTGGACCCTACGGTGTTCTGAGCCTCACATCCGCCTTCGAAGGAGAAGCCCGTGCTTGTCATTCTCGGTTTCGCCATGATCGGCGTCTTCATGACGCTGATCATGACCAAGCGCCTCTCGCCGATCCTGGCGCTCATCCTCGTCCCCACCGTCTTCGGCCTCTTCGCCGGGGCCGGCCTGGGCATCGGGGAGATGGTCATGGACGCGATCGCCTCGATGTCGTCGACGGCGGCTCTGCTGCTCTTCGCGATCATCTACTTCGGCATCATGATCGACGTCGGCCTCTTCGACAAGCTCGTCGAGTTCATCCTCAGAGTCGCCGGACACGATCCGGTCAAGGTCGTCCTCGGCACAGCCCTGCTCACCGGGGCCGTCTCGCTCGACGGTGACGGTTCGACGACGTTCATCGTCGTCACCGCGGCCATGCTGCCGATCTATCAGCGGCTCGAGATGTCGCCGGTGGTGCTCACCTGCGTGGCCGGTCTCATCAACGGCACGCTCAACATCGTGCCCTGGGGCGGGCCGACCGCACGCGCGTCCTCGGCGCTGCAGATCGATGCGAACGATATCTTCGCCCCGATGGTGCCGTCGCTGGTCGCGGGTCTGCTCGTATGCCTCGTCTTCGCCTACCTGCTCGGTCTCTCCGAGCGTCGTCGCCTGGCCAAGAACGGTGTGGCCTGGGTCGAGGAGCGCGGGTCGAACCGTCGCAAGGACCTCGTCGGCGCCGTCGCCGGGTCGAGCGGCAAGGGCGCGACCGCGGCCGGCGCGGCCATGACCCCAGCCGGTGCGACCACGGCCGGTCACGGTGCCGGGAACGGCACGGCCGCCTCGGCGAGGGGATCATCCGATGGCGGCGACGCATCCGGCGCCGAGGCGGGGGCCGGCTCCGCAGACGCCGGAGCCGGGTCCGCCGGTTCCGGTTCGGCCCTGTCGAACACCGCGCTCGACCCGTACAGGGCGACCCTGCGCCCGAAGCTGTTCTGGTTCAACCTGGGCCTGACCGTGGCCGTGATGGTCCTGCTCATCGCGGACATCCTCCCGCTTCCGTACCTGTTCATGATCGCCACCGTCATCGCACTCATGGTCAACTTCCCGAAGATGAAGGAGCAGCAGGAGGAGCTGGCCAGCCACGCCTCCGCGATCATCTCCGTCGTCGCCATGGTCATGGCCGCCGGTGTGCTCACCGGCATCATGTCCGGCACCGGCATGGTCGATGCGATGGCCGCGTGGCTCGTCGACGTGATTCCTGATTCGATGGGTCCCTACATGGCCGTGATCACCGGTCTGCTGTCGATCCCGATGACCTTCTTCATGAGCAACGACGCCTTCTACTTCGGCATCCTGCCCGTGCTCAGCGAGACCGCCGCGCATTTCGGCATCTCGGCCGCGGACATGGCCCGCGCCTCGATCACCGGTCAGCCCGTGCATATGCAGTCCCCGCTGGTGCCGGCGATCCTGCTGCTGGTCTCGCTGTCGGGAGTCGAGCTCGGCGACCACCACAAGAAGGTGCTGTGGCGGGCGCTCATCGTCGCCCTCGTCATGCTCGCTGTGGGTGTCGCGCTCGGCGTCATCGGGATCGGCTGAGCGGCGATGACAGATCTGTATTCGACATCGCCTCGCCGCTTCCCCGCCCCGTCCCTTCGCGTGACCGCATCACCGGACGTCGATGCCGCCGAGGCGACCGTCGTCCTCGCGCTGCGGACCGACTCCTCCCCGGCGGTGCTCGACCAGGCGATCGCCGCCGCCCGGCGCGAACGGGCGGCTCTGCGGGCGATCGTGTTCGGCACGGACACGACCACGGCCCCGTCCACGTCTCCCCTGGCCGAATGCGCCCGGTTGGGCGCCTCCCTCGCCGAGGCGGGACTTGCGTACGAGGTGCAGCGCGCCGGTTCCGATCTCGCCGAGCAGGTCCTCGACCTCGCCGAAGAGCATGCTGCGGTGCTCATCGTCATGGCAGCCAAGCGCCGGTCCCCCGTGGTCAAGCTGCTGCTGGGCTCGAGCGCGCAGCAAGTCATCCTCGAGGCCGAATGCCCCGTGCTGCTGGTGAAGTGAGGCTCAGATCCCGCCGAGGCCGCGGCCGGGCGCCAGCAGTCCGCGCGGGTCGAGCAGATCCTTGAGCTCCTGCAGTCCTCTGCGGCCCGGCAGCGGCCCCCACGCATCGACGCTCTCCCACACCGAGGCCGGGGCGTGGAGCAGTCGGGCGCAGATCCGGTGCAGGCCGAATGAGCGCAGGTGCTCGAGCACCACGCGGGTGGCGATTCCCGGCTCGGTCTCGGGAGCTCCGACCCCGAGTTCGAAGAGCCCGGCCGCACTGCCCTGCAGCTGAAGCGGATAGCCGATGGCGTCTTCGAGCCGCGTCATCGTCTCGAGAAGTGTCGGAACGAAGTCCGGAGTCACCGACAGGCCGATCGTCACGGGCGCCTGTGTCCGCCTGCCCCACCATCCGGGTCGCCTGCAGCGGGTGGCTCCGGGAACTCGGTCGAGGATGCGAGAGATCTCGGTTTCGACGAGGTCCTCGCCGCCTTCGACCAGGACCACGGTGGCGGCGGGCGAACCGGGCGGTCGGCCGATGACGACGGCGGCCGGTCGCTGCCGGGCGGCGAGGAGTTCCGGGGCGGCCACGACGCCGGGAATCCATACGAACTCCTGAGCCGCCGGTCGCGCACTCAGTCGGATCTCGGCCTCGACGATGATGGCGCGGGTGCCCCAGGATCCGGCCACGAGCTGTGCGAGGCCCCTGCCGGTCAGGCTCGGACAGAGTCCTCCGGCGGTGCGGGCGATGGTCCCGTCGGCGCCGACGGTCGTCACGGACACCAGCGTCTCGGCGAGTCGGGGACGGTGGAGGTGCCGCGGTCCGGTGGCGGCCGTGGCGATCATTCCGCCGAGGCTGGACCCGGCTGCGATGCGGCCGTCCGGCAGATCGGCGAGGATCTCCTGCCCGGTCCGGCCGGCGAGGTCGTTCAGTGCCGAGATCTTCGCTCCGGCCCCGGCACGGACGGTGGCGTCCGCGACGGAACGGTCGGCCGCCTCGGCGAGTCCGGTCATGTCGATGAGCAGCCCGGGGGTGGTCGCGGGCGGATGGTCGTCGAAGGCGGTGCCGCCGCCGAAGACGGTGACCGTGCGGGACTCGGCGTGGGCGCGGGCCATGAGCTCGGAGAGTTCGGCGATGCTGCCGGGACTGGCCAGTCGGGGCAGTTCTGTGGTCCGGCTCATCCCCACCTCTGTCTCTGCTGTGTCGGACTCTGCTGTCTCTGTCTCTGCTGTCTCGGGCCTTGTCGCTGTTTCCGTGACCGTGTGTTCAGAGTGTAGCGAAGAACGCCTCCGGAATCGGTGCGCTGGGCACAGATTTCGGAGGCGTTCGACGTCGTCGGACCCTGCATCGCAAGCGTCGATCGGAGGCGGGATCACCAGTGCGGGTGCGCGGCTGCGAGCCTTGGCTCAAGGCCTGCGGCCGCGGACCCGGCGCCTTCGGCTCAGGGCATGCGGGCGTAGGCCGGCAGCGTGAGGAAGTCGACGTAGTCGGGAGCGATCGCGACCGAGACGAAGGTGTCGGTGGCGTCTTTCCAAGCGGCGTCGTCACCGGGCAGCTTCGCGACCTCCTCGGAGACGATGCGCTCGACGAGGTCCTTCGTCACCTTCTCACCGGAGTCGAGAGTGACTCCGGCATCGAGCCACTGCCACACCTGGGAGCGGGAGATCTCCGCGGTGGCGGCGTCCTCCATGAGCCCGTTGATGGCGACGGCGCCGTTGCCCTCGAGCCAGGCGCGCAGGTACTGGATGCCGACGGAGACGTTCGTGCGCAGTCCCTGCTCGGTCATCGATCCCGGGGTCGACTTCACGTCGAGGAGGTCGGCGGCCGTGACGTCGACGTCTTCGCGCTTGTTGTCGATCTGGTTGGGCTTGTCGCCGAGGGTCTCAGTGAAGACCTCCTTGCACAGGGAGACCATGCCCGGGTGGGCGACCCAGGAGCCGTCGAAGCCGTTGCCGGCCTCACGGGACTTGTCCTCGCGCACCTTGTCGAAGGCGGCCTTGTTCGCAGCCTCGTCCTTCGAGGGGACGAATGCGGACATGCCGCCGATGGCGTGGGCGCCGCGCTTGTGGCAGGTGCGCACGAGCAGTTCGGTGTAGGCGCGCATGAACGGCACGGTCATCGTCACGTCCGAACGGTCCGGCAGCAGGTAGTCCGAGCCGCGGGAGCGGAAGTTCTTGATCACGGAGAAGATGTAGTCCCAGCGACCGGCGTTGAGGCCGGCGGAGTGCTCGCGCAGTTCGTAGAGGATCTCCTCCATCTCGAAGGCCGCGGTGTAGGTCTCGATGAGCACGGTGGCGCGGATGGTGCCGCGGGCCAGCCCGAAGGCGTCCTCGGCGTGCTCGAAGACCTGGTTCCACAGGCGAGCCTCGAGGTGGGATTCCATCTTCGCGAGGTAGAAGTAGGGGCCCTTGCCCTTCTCGATCTGGACCTGACCGGCCGTGGCGAAGTAGAGGGCGAAGTCGACGAGCGAACCGGAGGTCTCCTCACCGTCGATGAGGATGTGCTTCTCGGGCATGTGCCAGCCGCGGGGGCGTACGACGATGGTCGGCAGCTGCTCGTCGGGGGCGAGCTTGTACTCCTTGCCCTCGGGCGAGGTGAAGTCGATCTCACGGTTGAGGGAGTCGAGCAGGTTGATCTGGCCCTGGATGACCGAGTCCCACTGCGGGGTGTTCGCGTCTTCCTGGTCGGCCAGCCACACCTTGGCTCCGGAGTTGAGCGCGTTGATCGTCATCTTCTTGTAGGTCGGACCGGTGACCTCGACGCGACGGTCTTCGAGACCCGGAGCCGGGGGCGCGACCTGCCAGCTCGGATCATTGCGGATCTCGGCGGTCTCCTCGAGGAAGTCGAGGTCCTGGCCGGAGGCGATCTCGGCCTGACGGACCTTGCGTGCTTCGAGGCGGTCGAGGCGGTCGCCGTTGAACTTGCGGTGCAGTTCGACGATGAGCTCGAGTGCCTTCGGGGTGAGGACCTTCTCTGCGCCATCCGGCAGTTCGCCGGTGATCTCCATCCCGGCGGGGATGTCCAGGTTCTCGATATGAGCGGTCATCGGTGGTTCTCCTTAGTCAGCACACGAGGTGCTGCGTCCTTATCGGCACCATCAGGTGCGTCTCTGTTCGCTGGCAACGGGGTTTGGCCTGCGAAACTTTCACATCGTGAAAATTTTTGTTCACACACCGAAAGAATATGAGGTGATGCACGTCTCGTCAAACCTTATCGCGCTTCGAGACGGGGTGTCTGTTGACTCCGGCGGGCGAACTGGCACGATGAATGGACGAACCTCTCGTGGGTCCGCTTCCGGCGACCGGATGCGGGCTTCTGCGACCACGCGGCAATGACGCCGCAGATCGGACACACGATGGACAACCTCGCTGTTGCAGCTCTTCTGGCGCTCTCCCCGATCCTCCTGGCCGGAATCCTCCTCATCGGCTTCCGCTGGCCGGCCAAATACGCCATGCCCATCGGGCTCGTCGCCGCTGCCCTGGTGGCGAACTTCGCCTGGAAGATCGAATGGGTGACGATCGGCGCTTCGGTCGTCCAAGGCCTGCTCGTGGCGATCGGCCTGCTGTGGATCGTCTTCGGGGCCCTCCTGTTCCTGGCCACGATCACCCGCTCGGGAGCCATCGAGACCATCCGCGCCGGATTCGTCTCGATCTCCCCCGACCGCCGGGTCCAGGTCATCATCGTCGCCTGGCTGTTCGGCTCCTTCATCGAAGGTGCGGCCGGATTCGGCACCCCGGCGGCCGTGGTCGCCCCGCTCATGCTCGCCCTCGGGTTCCCCGCCGTCGCTGCGGTGCTCGGCGGGCTGATCATCCAGTCCACTCCCGTGAGCTTCGGAGCCGTGGGCACCCCGATGGTCGTCGGCATCGGCACCGGCCTGGCCCAGGAGGACGGTTCGATGTCGACCGATGTCGCGGCCCGGGCCGCCGAGCTCGGTCTCGACCAGACGGAGTTCGTCGCCCACACGGCCACCCAGGTCGCCCTCATCCACGGCATCTGCGGGATCTTCATCCCGCTGCTGCTGGCGTGCATGATGACCGGTTTCTTCGGTGCGAACCGGCGCTTCGCCGACGGTCTGGCCGTCACTCCCTTCGCCGTATACTCCGCGCTCGCGATGATCGTGCCCTACCTCGTCGTGGCGAAGTTCCTCGGTCCCGAGTTCCCTTCGCTGCTCGGCGGACTCATCGGACTGGCCATCGTCGTGACGACGAGCAGGTTCGGCTTCCTCATGCCGAAGAAGACCTGGGACTTCGCCCCGCGTGAGCAGTGGCCGGCCTTCTGGATGGGCACCGTCGACCCGAACGAGGAGAAGGCGCAGCTGACGCGGCGGATGTCGCTGGTCCGCGCCTGGTCGCCCTATCTCATCGTCGTCGCTCTGCTGCTCATCACCCGCAATGTGCCGGCGATCAAGGAGTTCCTCAACGGTCCGGCGGTCATCAAGGTCGACGGCATCTTCGGTACCCCGATCAACCAGAACATGGACCTGCTGTGGTCGCCCGGTGCGATCTTCGTCCTCGCCTGCGGCATCACCTACTTCATCCACCGCATGACGAAGGACCAGATCTCGAGCTCCTGGACGATCGCGGGTTCCCAGATCGCCGGCGCCGCCGTGGCTCTGCTCTGCTCGCTGCCGCTGGTGCGGGTGTTCATCAACTCCGGTGCCGACTACAACGGTGCCGGACTCGAGTCGATGCCGGTCACCCTCGCCGAGGCGGCCGCGAGCACCGTCGGAGACGCCTGGCCGCTGCTGGCCCCCTTCGTCGGCGCCCTCGGCGCGTTCATCGCAGGATCGAACACCGTCTCGAACACGATGTTCGCCCAGTTCCAGTTCTCCACCGGCACCGCCATCGGGGCGGCCAGCCCGGAGACCGTCGTGGCCGCGCAGGCCGTCGGCGGCGCGGCGGGCAATATGGTCGCCGTGCACAATGTCGTGGCCGCCTCGGCGACGGTGGGGCTGGTCGGTCGCGAGGGCGAGCTCATCCGCCGCACCGCCATCCCGATGCTCGTCTACTCGCTGGCCGCGGGCGCGATCGCCTTCGTCGGTCTCAACGGTCTGGGCATGAACGCCGGCACGGTGATCCTCACCGCGCTCATCGTGGGCTTCGGCGTCGCGATCGTCCTGGCCCGGCGATCTCCGGGCAAGCCGCTCGAGGTCGGAGCCGGAGCCGTGTCCTCCCGCGGCGCGGCTGAGGACGAAGGCGCATCTGCCGGCGACGACGAGCCGGAGCCCACCGCCCGCGCCTGAGGCCGGCCCCGAGGCACCGCCTTGTCGGCGGCGAGCCGTGCAACGGCCGCACCGCGCGCAGTGCCCGCACGGCTCACGCGAGCTGCGGAAGTCTCCTGCGGGTGGATCCATCGCGATTATCGGTCGGTTTTCGCGGTGGATCGACCCGCAGGAGACGCAAATTCGCGAAGCGACCGCCGCACTCACAGAACTCCTGGCCCTAAGACGACAACAGCTCGGTCATCCGACGCCACGCGGAAGCGCCTGTGCGCGCCAAGCGGAAGCGCCTGTGCGCGCCACGCGGAAGCGCCTGTGTGCACCTCACGCGGAAGCGCCTGTGTGCACCTCACGCAGAGGCGCACACAGGCGCTTTCTCGCTCCACTGCCACGCCTCGCCCCATCGGGACGCCTGTGGCGGCTCGGGGCCCGGGTCGCTCAGACGATGACGACCATGGGGACGATCATCGGCTTGCGGCGCAGCTTCGAGGACACCCAGCGGCCGATGGTGCGGCGCACGACCTGCTGGAGCTGGTACTGGTCGACGGTCCCGTCGCGCAGCGCATCTTCGACGGCCTTGCTGACCTTCGGCACGATCGTGTCGAAGACGTCATCGGACTCGGCCACACCGCGGGCGTGGATCTCGGGTCCGGCGATGAGCGACTTCGTCTGCGAGTTCACGGCCATGAAGATCGTCACGAAGCCCTCACCGGACAGGACCAGACGGTCCTTGAGGTCGGCCTCGGTGATCTCGCCCACCGAGGATCCGTCGACGAAGACGTAGTTGCAGTCCACGGCGCCGACGACTTCGGCGCGGCCGTCCTTGAGGTCGACGACCCAGCCGTCATCGGCCAGGACGATGTTGTCGGGATCGACGCCGGTCGCCTCGGCGTGGCGGGCATTGGCCAGCAGGTGGCGCCACTCACCGTGGACGGGCATGACGCCACGGGGCTTGACGATGTTGTAGCAGTAGAGCAGCTCGCCGCCGGAGGCGTGCCCGGACACGTGGATCTTCGCATCGGCCTTCGAGATCACGCGGGCGCCGAGCTTCATCAGACCGTTGATGACCTTGAACACGGAGTTCTCGTTGCCCGGGATCAGCGAGGAGGCGAGGATGACGGTGTCGCCGTCGCCCACGTCGACGCGGTGGTTGCGGTTGGCCATGCGCGACAGCGCGGCCATCGGCTCACCTTGGGACCCGGTGCACATGAGGACGATCTGGTCCTCCGGGTAGTCGTCGACCTTCTTGATGTCGATGAGCGTGCCCTGCGGCACGTCGAGGTAGCCGAGGTCGGCGGCGATCTTCATATTGCGCACCATCGACCGGCCGACGAGCGCCACTTTGCGGCCGTGGGCCGTGGCGGCGTTGAGCACCTGCTGGACGCGGTGGACGTGGGAGGAGAAGGAGGCGACGATGATGCGGCGCTCGGCGGTGCCGAAGAGGTTCTCGAGCACGGGCCCGATGTCCTTCTCCAGGGCGGTGAAGCCGGGGACCTCGGCATTCGTCGAGTCCGTCATGAACAGGTCGACGCCCTCCTCGCCGAGGCGGGCGAAGGCGCGCAGATCGGTGATGCGGCCGTCGAGCGGCAGCTGGTCCATCTTGAAGTCGCCGGTGTGGAGGATGTTGCCGGCACCGGTGCGGATGAACACGGCCAGGGCGTCGGGGATCGAATGGTTGACGGCGACGAACTCGAGGTCGAAGGGACCGAGCTGATCGAGGTCGTCCTCGGCCACCACGCGGGTGATCGGCTTGATCCGGTGTTCCTTGAGCTTGGCCTCGATGAGCGCGATCGTCAGCTTCGAGCCGAGGATGGGGATATCACCCTTGCGGCGCAGCAGGTAGGGCACCGCACCGATGTGGTCCTCGTGGCCGTGGGTGAGCACGAGCCCGACGATGTCGTCGAGGCGGTCATCGAGGTAGGAGAAATCGGGGAGGATGAGGTCGACGCCGGGCTGGTCCTCTTCAGGGAAGAGCACGCCGCAGTCGACGATGAGGAGCTTGCCGTGGTATTCGAACACGGTCATATTGCGCCCGACCTCGCCGAGGCCGCCGAGTGCGACGATGCGGACGGCCTCGCGGTCCATCTTCGGCGGGCGGGACAGTTCTTGGGTCAATGCATTATTCACTGAGGTAACCACTCCTGGTCAATTGGGCGGTGACGAACGCCACCTGCTCCTCATCTGCTGGGAGCAGCGGCATCCGCACATCGCGGTTGTCGAGTATTCCTTGGGCCTGCAGAGCGGCCTTCGCCGAGATCACGCCCGGCATATGGTTCATGAGCGCATCCACCACGTCCGCGGTCTCGCGGCTGAGGACGCGTGCTGTGTGCAGATCGTTGTTCGCCACTGCCCGCACCATCGAGGCGAAGCGGTCCGAGCAGACGTGCCCGGCCACGGACACGAGCCCGAGGGCCCCGAGGGACAGCAGCGGCAGGTTGAGAGCGTCCTCGCCGGAGTAGTAGACCAGCGAGGAGTTGTTCATCACGAACGAGGAGGCGAAGAGGTCGCCCTTCGCATCCTTGACCGCGAGGATGTTCGGGTGGTCGGACAGCCGCAGCAGGGTGTCCGTGATGATCGGGGCGCCCGCGCGACCGGGGATGTCGTAGAGCATGACTGGCAGGTCGGTCGAGTCGGCGGCGGCACGCATATGCGCCTCGATCGCCGGCTGCGTCGGCTTCGAATAGTACGGGGTGACGATGAGGATGCCATCGGCTCCGGCCGCAGCGGAGCGGCGAGAGAGGTCGATGGTGTGGGCGGTGACGTTGTTGCCGGTGCCGGCGATGATCTTCGCCCGGCTGCCGATGACGCCGCGCACGACGTGGAGGAGTTCGATCTTCTCGTCGTCGGTCGTCGTCGGTGACTCTCCGGTGGTGCCGGAGACGACGAGCATGTCGTTGCCGAGTGCGACGAGGTGCTCGGCCACCTTCTCAACGGCCGGATAGTCGATGCTGCCGTCGGCCTTGAACGGGGTCACCATTGCAGTGCCGACGGTACCGAATGCGTCAATTGCAGCGGCCGCTGCGCTGTCACCGAGAATCGCCATGATTCAAGGATACCGCCCACGTGGTTCCACACGCGCAGAGGTCCACCCGCGTTGCGAGACCAGTTCTCCACCGCAACCCCGCCGAGGCGGCCGGCCGCATCCATCGAACGACCGAGCGCACCGCCGAGACGAGAGGCAGATCACAGACGGGCAGCCGCCTAGCCTTCGAGCAGCCTGTCTGCGGTCTCGATCAGGACTCGCGTCATCGTCTGCGGGTTCGGTCCGTGGCCGGCGACGGTGGCGAGGTCGAAACCGTCGATGACGGCGATGAACGTATCGACCGCCTCGGCGGCGGTGAGTTCGAAGAGTTCGAACTCACCCCTCTCCACCCCGTCGTCGACGATCCGCCGGAAGAGCCTGCGCCAGCCGTCGAAGACCGCATCAACGCAGTTCTGCAGACCCGCATCGGTGCGGGCGGCGGTGACGAGTTCGAGCCAGATCCGGGATCGCTGATCGTGGATGCCGACTCCGTGAACGGCGGCGAAGGCATCGTGCAGACGGTGCCGGGCCATTCGGCCGCGGCCGTCATCGCGCGGCTTCGCGATCTCCTCGATGCCCATGAGGACGGTGGCCGTATGGATCGAAAACGCCTGCGCGAGCAGTTCGTCACGCGATTCGAAGTAGTACTGCACGGTCCCGATCGACATTCCGACGGCCTTGGCCACATCCCCGAGCCGCACGCCGGCAGGACCCCGGGCGACTATGGCGTCAAGAGTGGCCTGGATGATCGCGAACTTCTTCGCCTCGGCCTGCTCGGGCGGCTGCTGCGGGCGCGGGCTCATGCCGGCACCGTCTGATCCGCACCCGCGGCCGCGAGCTCCGTGGCTGCCGTCAGTCCCTCGAATACCGCCTCTTCCACGGTCCGCGGCGCCAGCGCATCGCCGATGACCTGCACCGAGGCGGGGCCGAAGTCGAGTTCGGGCCGCACCGACTGCGGTGCCGCCGAGACGATCGTGGCGGCCACGCCCTCGACCTCGTGGACGACCTCGCACAGCGTCGACTGCAGGTAGCCGGTGTCGGCGTCCAGACCGACCGGTCGCACATCGTCCAAGAAGTCGATCCGTCCGGTCCGCAGCGCCTGCGACATGAGCAGAGTGCGCGTGTACTGCTGGATCGCGGCCCCGGCGAAGTTCGCGGCCGTCGCCAGGGTCACGGGCACTCGTGCTTCGGCCAGTCGCAGGGCGATGCCCAAGCCGATCCAGTCGCCCTTCCAGTCGGTGACGAGGACGCGTCCGTCGGGCAGCACGGGCTCGGTCTCGAGGAACTCGCGGGCTCCGATCACGAGAGCATCATCGGCGATCTCGAGATGCGGCATCCGCTGCCGGGCTCCGGTGGCGGCGATGACGTGGTCGGCGGCGATCTCGTCGACGACCGCCTGCGTCACCGGCGTCGAGGTGCGCAGTTCGGCTCCGGCCCGCCGGGCCTCGGCGGACAGGTTCGTCGCCGCTCCCCCGAACTCGGATCGGTACGGCAGCTCCTGTGCCAGGAGCACGGCCCCGCCGAGGTGGGGCCTGGCCTCACAGAGGGTGACCTCGTCTCCCTGTTCGGCAGCCACGGCGGCCGCCTTGAGACCGGCCGGGCCCCCGCCGATGACGAGCACCCGGCGTCGGGTGCGCACTCGCGGCCGGGGCAGGAAGGCGAGCTCGCGTCCGGACTCGGGGTATTGGATGCAGGAGATCGGCACCCCGAGCTGGAAGTGTCCGATGCATGCCTGATTGCAGCCGATGCAGGCGCGGATCTCGTCGACGGCATCGCGTTCGGCCTTGCCGGCGATGCCCGGATCGCAGATCATCGCGCGAGTCATGATCGCCATGTCCGTCCGGCCCTCGGCGATGGCGGCCTCCGCTTCGTGGGGCTGGTTGATCCGGCCGGCGACCATGACCGTCTTGTCGGTGATCTTCTTGACCTGTTCGGACAGGTTCGTCGCATAGGCGGCCTCGACCTGCATCGAGGGCACGATGTGGACGGCCCCCTGCAGGGTCGAGGAGTCGCCGGCTGTGATCGAGAAGTAGTCGAGACAGTCGACGCCGTCGCACTCCATGGCGTCGAGGGCGCCGATGAGTTCGAGGACCTCCGCGGAGACGAGTCCGTCCTCGGTCTTCTCCTCCCCGGAGATCCTGAGACCCACCACGACCTCGGGACCGACGGCCGCGCGCACGCCTTCGACCACCTCGGCGAGGAACCGACGGCGGTTCTCCGGACTCCCCCCGTATTCGTCGGTGCGGGTGTTGATGCGGGGATTGAAGAACTGGATGGGCAGGTAGCCATGGCTGGCGACGATCTCGACGCCGTCGATGCCGGAGTCGGCGATGCGCTTCGCCGCTGCCGCGTACCCGGCGATGATGTCCTTGATCGTGGCCGTGCTCAGCGCCTCGGGCACGACCTTGAATCGCTCCTGCGGCTCGTCGCTGGGGGCCACGGCCCGCGGCGCCATTCCGCGCTCGCCGTCCATGACCTCCCGGCCGGGGTGGAAGAGCTGGGCGAAGATCGTCGCGCCGTGCCGGTGGACCGCCTCGGCGACGGCGGTGTATCCGGGCACCGAGGACTCGTCGGTGGCCATGAGCACATGGTTGGTGTACCTCGCGGTCTCATGGACTCCGGAGACCTGGAGGACGATGAGTCCGCAGCCGCCCTTCGCGCGGGCCTCGTGGTAGGCGACGAGGTCATCGCCGATGCGGCCGTGATCGTCGAGCACGGTGTCGTGGCCGGAGGAGACGATGCGGTTGCGGATCGTGACCGGGCCGAGCGTGATGGGCGCGAAGAGATGCGGGAACAGGTGAGACATGATCGTCCTTGATGCATGCGGGAATCGAGCTGACCCTGTTATTCATATCACCGTATTGTTAACTGAGGCAAGGGCGTTCGCCGGGGGCGCGCAGCGGTTCAGGTGAACGCGGTGAAGTCGTGTGAGAATCGTTCCATGAGCTCTCACCAGGCGCACGGATCCGGCTCCGCGACCACCTCGGCGACCGTTCTCGACCGACTCAGCCCCAGCGGTCGGCTCCTCGGTCTCGATGTCGCGCGCGGAGTCGCTCTGTTCGCGATGATGATCACTCACATCTTCGCCCTCTCCGACGAGGCGAGCCTTCCGACCGGGGCGGCGATCTTCGCCGGTCGCGCCTCGGCGCTGTTCGCGGTGCTGGCCGGATGCTCGCTGGTCCTGTCGACGCGGACCCGTCTGCAGACCTCGGGACGGTTGCGCGATGCCGCGCCGGGCGTGCTCATCCGGGCCGCGGCGATCGTGCTCATCGGACTGTGCCTCGGTTCGATCTCGGGACTGCTCGCGGTCATCCTCGTCAACTACGGTGTCATGTTCGCCCTCGCGCTGTTCTTCCTCCGCCTGCGGGCGAGAGCCCTGTTCGTCCTCGCCGGGGCATGGATGGTCCTCTCCCCCGTGGTATCGATGATCGTGCGTGCCGAGTTCGGCCTCGAGCCCGGGTACCTGCCGATGTCGTGGTTCGATCTCGCAACTCCGGTGTCGATGCTCACCGACCTGTTCCTCACCGGCTACTATCCGATTCTGCAGTGGCTGTCCTACATCCTGCTGGGCATAGCCGTGGCCAAGATCGACATCAGCAGGCACCTCATGGCCCTGCTGGTCTCCGGTCTCGGGCTCTTCGTCCTCGGTCGCGGTGCCTCCTGGCTTCTGCTCAATGTCGCCGGCGGATATGGCGCTCTGGTGGAGAACTCGCAGCGCCTGGGCATCGACCTCTTCGCGGCACTGTTCACGGGCAGCTACGGGGTCACCTCGGCGAGCTCCTGGTGGTGGCTCGCGATCGCCGGCCCGCATTCGGGGACGCCGTTCGATCTGCTCTCCACTGCGGGTACGGCGCTGATGACGATCGCCGTGTGTCAGGCCGCAGCGGTGCTGCTGGGCCGCCGGTCTTGGGTGCTCGGACCGCTGTCGGCGCCGGGGTCGATGCCGCTGAGCGTGTACTCGGCGCATGTGATCTTCCTCGAGATCACTCGGGCGGCGATCGTCGGGGATCCCACGGAGGGAACGGGCACCGCGGCCGAGCAGTCGACCGAGTTCGCCATCCACGCCCTGACCTTCGTGCTCATCCCGCTCGTATGGAAGCTGTTCGTCAACGTGCGCGGTCCGCTCGAGGCCGGCATCGCCGCCGTCATCCGCTCGGCATCGCCGGCACCCTCGACCGCCCCGGGATCTCCCGGCTCTCCGACACCGAGGCGACCGGGAAGCGGCGTCTAAGCGCCCTGCTTCTGACCGTCGCGGTACAGGCTGATCGACTTGCGCATCGACGCTCGGGCGCGTCTGCGATCGCCGCTGGCGTCATAGGCACACGAGAGCCGGAACCAGGATCGCCAGTCCTCAGGGGCGGCTTCGGCTTCGGCCTGATACTTCACGAATTCCTGATCGGCGGCCTCGCGGATGATCTTCCCGCCCGGGGTGCGCGGCAGATCGTCGACGGGCAGCCCGCCCTCGGCGCCGAGGATGCGGGCGAGCTTCTCCGTCCGCGCTCCGAAGAGAAGCTCGACGACGAGCGTCCAGGCGCCGATCAGCGGCAGGACGAACAGGGCGATGCCCATCAGGCGCGGGACGAAGTCGGGTTCCCGCACGAGGATCCACGCCCGCTGCCCCATGAGGACGAAGTAGAAGACGAGGACGACGGAGACGATGATCGCCCCGATCTTGGCCTTCGACATCAGAGGTCGAGCATGTTCTCGAGGCCGTGGATGAGCCCCGTGCAATCAGCGATCGAGCGCACTGCGGTGACGATTCCCGGCATGAACGCCGAGGTGGAGTGGGAGTCCGTGCGGATGGTCAGGGCCTCGCCGTCGGATCCGAAGTGGATCTCCTCGTGGGCATTCATCCCCTGCTGGCGGATGGCGTGGACGTGGATGCCCTCGATGACCGCCCCCCTGGCGCCGTGCGGATCGGATTCCGTGGAGTCGGGCACCGGCGGCAGGCCGGCGGAGGTGCGGGCGGCCGCGATGCGCTGGGCGGTGTGGTTCGCCGTTCCCGAGGGGGCGTCGAGTTTGCGTGTGTGATGGATCTCGACGACCTCGGCGGAGTCGAAGTAGGGGGCGGCGAGTTCGGCGAATCGCATGGCCAGCACCGCGCCGATCGAGAAGTTCGGGGCGATGAGGACCGCGGTCTTCGGGTGATCTCTGAGCTTGTCCTCGAGGCGGGCCAGACGGTCGTTGTCCCAGCCGGTGGTGCCCACGACCGTGTCGATGCCGTGCTCGACGAGGAAGCTGACATTGTCCTCGGTCGACTTCGGGACGGTGAGTTCGACGGCGACGTCGATGTTCTCATCGAGCAGGGTCTCGAGCGGATCATTGCTGCCGAGTGTGGCGACGAGCTCGAGTCCCTCTGCCTCGTTGATCGCAGCGACGGCATGGGATCCCATGCGGCCCTTGGCTCCGATGACGGCTGTGCGAATGCTCATGTGCTCTGACTCCTTGCTCGACGTTCTCCGCAGGACAGTCTAGCGACTGCCCACCCACCGGTTCCGGAGCGGTCGGCATTCGGCAAGCGCGGACCCGAGATGCGCGGGTCTGTGCTGAGCCGGGCGCAGACCTCGGTGTCGAAGCGGATGCCGTCGTAGAGCAGCTTCTCCCGCTCACGGCCTTCGACGAGGAAGCCCGCGTTCTTGGCCACCTTCGCCGAGGCGGGGTTGTTCGTGCGGTAGCCCAACTCGAGCCGGTGGATGCCGAGGCCATCGTGCAGATGGTCCACGAAGCTCCGCAGGGCCGCTGATGTCAGTCCCGCGCCGCGTGCGGCAGCGACGACCCAGTAGGAGACCCACGCGCTCGAGTGCCGACGTTCGATGCCCGAGGCCATGACATTGCCGACGATGCGCCGATCAGGCTCGACGACGATGGCGAAGGTGCTTGCGGTCCCTGCCGCCTCGGCGCGGTGGATCTGCTCGATCCAGGCTCTGGCGCCGTCGAGGCTGCGGTCATCGGGGATATTGCCGGTCAGGTCCACATCGGCATTCGCATAGACCTCAGCCAGGGCGTCGGTGTCCTCGGCCCGCCACGATCGCAGTAAGGCGTTCATCCTCCCACTCTACCGGCGCGCCCAGGCAGAATGACGGCGCCCAGATCCCGTGTGTGAGGGATCTGGGCGCCGCCAGTTTCAGTGCTGAGGGAAGGACCGCTCAGCCGAGCAGGAGACCCTTGGTCTGAGCCACGGCACGGTCGAAGCGTGCGCCGGCGTCTGCCCAGTTGACGATGTTCCACCAGGCCTTGACGTAGTCGGGCTTGACGTTCTGGTAGTCGAGGTAGAAGGCGTGCTCCCACATGTCGAGCTGCAGAACGGGGGTGCCGCCGAGCTGGATGTCGGACTGCTGGTCCTTGAGCTGCTCGATGAAGAGGTTCCCGCCGAGCTGATCGTAGACGAGCACGGCCCAGCCGGAGCCCTGGATCGTGGTGGCTGCGGTGGTGAAGTGCTCACGGAACTTGTCGAAGGAGCCGAACTGGTCATCGATGGCTGCGGCGAGTTCGCCGACCGGCTTGTCTCCACCGTCCGGGGACATGTTGTTCCAGAAGATCGAGTGGTTGACGTGTCCGCCGAGGTTGAACGCGAGATCGCGGGTCAGCTTCGGCACATTGGCGAGGTTGCCGGACTCGCGGGCCTCTGCCAGCTGCTCAATGGCGGTGTTCGCGCCCTTGACGTAGGTGGCGTGGTGCTTGTCGTGGTGCAGCTCCATGATGCGAGCCGAGATATGCGGCTCAAGAGCGGAGTAGTCGTAGGGCAGTTCCGGAAGGGTGTACTGCTCAGCCATGAGATTCCTCCTGATCAGATTTGATGACCACCACATCGGTGGCTTCGTTTCGACCCTATCCCAGGGTCTCATCTCGGACAACACGGTTCGGTTCCCGGCTATTCCGGATGACGCGGAGTGACTCAGCCGAGGTTGCGGGAAATCAGCAGCCGCATGATGTCCGAGGTGCCTTCCTCGATCTCCTCGAGTTTGGCATCGCGCATCCACTGCTCGAGAGGATGCTCGCGCGAATAGCCCCACCCGCCCAGGGTCTGCACGCCTGCCCAGGTGCAGAACATCGCGGTCTCCGAGGCGTTCAGCTTCGCCATCGCCGCCGCCGAGGTCACCTCCTGACGGCTGACCGCCTCCCCGGCGTCGATCATCCGCGCGGCATTGAGCACCTGCAGCCAGGCGGCGTCGATGCGCGAGGACATATCGGCCAGGCGGAAGGCCACGGCCTGGTGGTCGATGATCGTCTTCCCGAACTGCGTGCGCTCCTTCGCATAGTCGCGGGCGTATTCGAAGGCCGCCCGGGCCGTGCCGAGTGCGGCGGCGCCGAGCACGACGCGGGAGATGTCGAAGGTGCGCATGAGCCCGTAGAAGCCCTGCCCCTCCTCGCCGAGGCGGTTCTGTTCGGGCACGAAGGCATCGGAGAAGAAGATCTCCCGGCAGACGATGGCACGCTGGCCCATCTTCTTCATCGGCGCCCCGAATTCCATCCCCTCGGTCTCGCGCGGCAGGAGGAAGGCCGAGACTCCGCGTGAGCGCTGCGAGGGGTCGGTCTTGGCGAACACGACGTAGTAGTCGGCCAGGCCTGCGTTCGAGATCCATGCCTTCTGCCCGTTGAGCAGGTATCCCCCGTCGACGGCCGTGGCCTTTGTGATGATCGAGGCCGAGTCGGATCCGGAGCTCGGTTCGGTCGTGGCCAGCGACGTGATCTTCGGGTCGGCGCCGGTCAGCGGCCGCAGCCAGGCCTCCTTCTGCTCGGCGGTGCCGAGTGCGAGGATCGGGTCGGCGAAGAAGCCGTTCGAGCAGACGAAGTTGCCGATGCCCGGGTCCCCGAAGCACAGCTGCTCCTGGACCAGGCATTGGGTGAACACGTCGGTGAAACCGCCTCCGCCGAACTCCTCGGGGATCATGAAGTCCGTGATGCCGACCTGGGCGGCGGCGCGGAAGATGTCGACGGGCGATTCGGTGTCGGCCTCGTCGACGCGGCGGCCGGCGGGCCGGATCGTGTCCGCGGCGAAGTTCCGGCACAGGTCGAGGATGTCGCGCTGCTCGTCGGACAGCGGCCAGGGGGTGTAGCTCATGGTGGGTGCCTTTCGATTCGAAGAGGTGCTGGTCGTCTGCGGGCACGTCCTTGCGCCCGCGTCTGGCTCAGCGACCGAGCATGTCCTCGCTTGCCCGCGAGTGCTCGGTGATGTGGATGAGGGTGGGGCCGTCGCGGCCGTCGGCCTCGTTGAGGGCGGCGAGGAGTTCGCCCGCGCCCTCGGCGTGGATGCCGTAGGCGCCCATCGCCGTCGCCAGGGCCGGAAAGTCCGGCCCGGTCAGTGCCACGCCCGAGGGTGCGTCGCCGCGGTCGGCCATCTCGTTGCGGATCTCCCCGTAGCCGCCGTTGTCGACGATGATGAGGGTCAGTTTCACTCGCGCCTGGACGGCGGCGGCGAGTTCGGCGATCGTGAACATCGAACCGCCGTCGCCTTCGACCGCGACGACTCGGGCCTCGGGTGCGGCGAGCTTGGCGCCGATGCCCGCGGGCAGGCCGTAGCCGAGGGTTCCCGCGCCTGCCGGGTAGAGGAAGCGGTCGCCGCGGCGAGCCGTCCATCCCGTCTGGACGCCGTAGTAGCAGGCCATCGTCGAGTCCGCGGCGAGGACGACCGGTCCCGCCGCCGAGGCGGTGAAGGCGTTGAGCGCGTCCGTGAGCTCGGCCCACGGTGCACCGTCCTGCTCCATCGCCGAGGCGGCCGTGTCCTTCCAGCCTCGCCGCCAGTCCGCGGCCGCCGCCGTGTCCTCTGCCGAGCGCCGCCCTTGCAACGCCGCAGCCAGCTGGCCGGTCGCCGACTTCGCATCAGCGAGGATGGGGTGGGACACCGATGCGTTCGTGAGCATCTGCACCTCGTCGATGTCGATGCGCACCACGGTCTCGGGCAGCGGCAGGGGTTCGGGCCAGAAGTCGCTGGAGGCCAGTTCGGTGCCGATCGCGATGACGGCGTCGGCATCTGCGGTCAGCTCCGGCAGCAGTTCGAGGAAGCCGATGGCGCCGAGACTGTGCTCGCCGTCGTCGTCGATGACGCCCTTGGCGTTCGAGGACACGATGATGCCGGCGCCCAGAGCCTGCGCCAGTGTTTCGATCTCCCGGCCCGCCCCGTGCGAACCGGCGCCGGCGATGATGAGCGGACGGCGGGCGCCGGCGAGAGCCTCGGCGGCGGTGTCGATGCGGTTTGCATCCGCGCTCGGCAGCGGTCGGGTCACGGACGGGTGCGATCGGCCAGGTCCCGTCGCCTCGATGAGGTCGAGGGGTATCTCGATCGCCGCGGGCCGGGTCCGGCCCGAGCGCATCGCCGACAGCGTCTGCCCCACTGCCAGGGAGACCTCGCCGGGGCTCGTGACCCGGTGGACCTCGGTGAGCACGGCTTCGAGTGCGCCCGCCTGGTTGCGGACCTCGTGGAGGAGGCCGTTGCCGCGGCCGGGATGGGTCAGCGGCATGCCGGGGCAGATGAGGAGCACGGGCACGGAGTCGGTGAAGGACTGGAGCAGGGCCGTCAGCGCGTTGAGGACGGCCGGTCCGGTGGTGGTGACGACGACGTTGACCTCGCCGGTCGCACGTGCGGCGCCGTCGGCCATGTATCCCGCACCCTGTTCGTGACGGGGCGAGACGATGTCGATGCCCTCGGCCGACAGCTGGGCGAAGATCTCGAGATTGTGGGTCCCGGGGATCCCGAACACCCGCGTGATGCCTTCGGCCTTCAGCGCCCGGGCCAGATGTGCACCTCCGGTGATGTCTGCCTGTTCCATGGTCACTCCTTGCTGGTTTCGGTGTCGGTGACGACGAGTGCGTCGACGGCCAGCGCGCCGGATGTGGCGACGCGGACCGGGTTGATCTCGATCTCGGCGATCTCATTGTTCGAGGCGATGAGTCGGGAGACGGCGACGATGACCTCGGCGAGCCCGTCGAGGTCGGCTGCCGGCCTGCCGCGCCAGCCGGTGAGCAGGCGGTAGCAGGTCAGCCGGGAGATCATCTCGAGCGCTTCGGTATGGGAGACGGGAGCGAGTTCGAGCCACGTATCGCCGTAGAGCTCGGTCTCGGTGCCGCCGGCTCCGACCATGACGATGGGCCCGAAGTTCTCGTCCTGCCGTCCGCCGACGAGGATCTCGACGACGCCGTCGCGGGTATCCATCTCCTCGAGAACGTACTCTCCCTCGCCGAGGCGGGCGACCATGTCCGCATGCGCGCGGGCGACGGCGCTCGTATCCTCGAGGCCCAGGACGATGCCGCCCACCTCGGTCTTGTGCGCGAGCCATCCGGCTTTGAGGGCGAACGGCGGAGTCAGCTCTGCTGCGGCGATCGCCTCGGCGAGGTCGTCACCACGACCGAGGGTCACGGCTGCGGGCACGGGCACTCCGGCTGCGGCCATGGCGTCCCGGGCGGCCGTATAGCCGGCTCCCCACGGCGTGATGGTCCCGGAGAGGTCGTGGGTCTCGGTGATGCGACCGGAGTGGGAGGCGTAGAACCCGGCGCGGGCGAGCACGCGCATCGCGGCTTCGATCGAGGCATAGGACGGGATGCCGCGTTCCCACAGACCCGCCACGGCCTGGGAATCGGCGCTCATCGAGTGGACGATGAGCGGTTTGCGGTGACCGCTGACGATGTTCCCGAGACGCTCGACCTCGGCGAGTTCGGCCTCGAGCAGCTCGGGGATGTCCTCGCCGTAGCAGCCGAAGTAGCCGCTGAGGACGACGGCGTCGATCGTCTCATCGGCCAGCAGCACGTCGACGAGGCTCGAATACACCGACAGGTCCTTCTCGCCCGCGCCGTCGAGGTCGATCGGATTGTCGATGCCTCCGGCCTCGGGCAGAAGGTCAGCCGCTTTCTCAGCGGTGGCCGGGTCGAGGACCTCGACGCTGAGGCCGAATCCCTCGGCGGTGTCCGCGGCGATGGCGCCCTGGCCTCCGGAGTCGGAGATGACCGCGACCCGCCGGGCCGCAGGCAGCCAGGAGGAGGCGAAGAACCCGGCGAGTTCGACGACCTCGCCGGGCGTCGAGAGCCGGATGGCGCCGGCGGCGCGGCAGGCCGCATCGACGGTGTCGATCGCCGAGGTGAGCGAACCGGTGTGCGACTTCGCCATGCGCGCACCGGCATTCGACGAGCCGGTGGTCAGGATCATCGTCGGCTTGCCCGCCGCCCGCAGCGCCTGCATCGCCTGCACGAGTGCGCTGCCGCCGGTGAAGGATTCGAGGTAGATGACGACCTGCGCGGTGTCGGGATCATCGACGAGAGAGCGCAGGATCTCCGCGGCGCGGACATCGGACTGGCCGCCGATCGAGGCGAACCGGGAGATGCCGAGGCCGCTGCGGGCCGAGAGCGTGGCGATCTCGGTGCCGAGCTGCCCGCTCTGGGTGCCTACGGCCAGAGACCCCGGGGTGAAGTGGCCCCAGGCGAGCAGCAGCTCATTGGCCGAGTCGACGAGGCCCAATGAGTTCGGTCCGATGAGGCGGGCACCGGCGGCGACGATCCGCTCCGCGAGCTCCGCGGCGTTCGGCACGCGCGCGGAGATGATGAGGAAGGCGCGCACGCCGGCGGCCAGGGCTTCGTCGACGGCACCGGAGACCGCAGGCCCGGGGATGGAGATGACGAGCAGCTCAGGGACCTCGGGCAGCTCGGACAGGTGCGCGAAGGTCGGCTGTCCCTGGATCGAGGCGGCCCGGGAGTTGATGAGGTGGACGCTGCGCCGGTGCGCACCGGTGAGCGCGCCGGCCGAGAGCCAGAATCCCCATTTGCTGGGATCGTTCGATGCTCCGAGGACGGCGACGCTGCCGGGATCGAAGAACGCATCCATGGCGCTAGCGACCGCTCGCGGCGGGCGCGTCGACGCGAGGTGCCGCGTCGACGGCGTGGAGGCGGGCGAGGTTCGCATCGACCGTGGCCTGTGCGGCCGCGCGCGGGCTGATCCCCTGCTCTGCGGCCGTGGCGAGCACCTCGGTGGTGAGTTCGCGCAGAGTCGTCGTCACGAGCTCGCGGCTGTCGGTCCAGCTGCCGTCGACGTCGCCGAAGGTCACCCACCACCACCAGGCGTTGGTCGCGGAGTTCGCGAGGAAGTCGGGGACGACGGTGACTCCGCGTGCACGCAGCTTCTCCTCGGCCTCGGGCAGCACGGGCATGTTCGCGGCTTCGACGATGAGTCCGGCCCGGATGCGCTCGCAGTTGTCCGCGGTGATCGCATAGCTGACGGCGGCCGGGATGAGCACCTCGGCCTCGGCGGCCAGCCAGTCGTCGCGGTCGCCGTCGTGGTCTTCGGCGCGCAGGGCCGCTCGGTCGATGCCGCCGAAGGGGTCACGGGTGGCGAGCAGGGCCTCGACGTCGAGGCCCTCGGGGTTCGAGACGAACCCGTCGGCGTCGGCGATGCCGACGATCCGCACTCCCGCCTCGGCGAGGAATCGGGCGCTCGCGCCTCCCATCGATCCGAATCCCTGGATGACGGCACGGCAGGCCGCCGGATCCTGTCCTTCGGCCCTGAGCGCGGCGATCGCCGAGGCGGCCACGCCGAGTCCTCCGACGAGTTCGTCCTGGGCCACGCCGTCGACGACGGTCGCGAAAGCTGTCTTCGCCCGGACCGCTGAGACCTCGGGGTCGGTGATGAGTTTGTCCACGGCGGCGAGACCGGAGCCCAGCCCGCGGCGGGCGATGATCTCGTCGATGTCGCCCTGACGGACTCCGAGGTCCTCGCCGAGGGCCCAATAGGTGTGCATGATCGGAGCCATCGCAACGAGGAACCGTTCGAGGACCCCCTTGGCTCCCGGCGCGCGGGGATCGAAGTCGATGCCGCCCTTGGCACCGCCGACGGGGACGTAGTGCCGGCCCTCGCGAAGATGGATCGCCTCCTTGCGGGTCATCCCCTGAGCCAGGCCGCGCACCTCCTCGAGGGTGCAGCCCTTGCGCATGCGCAGACCGCCCGAGGCGGTTTCGCGGACGAGGGTGTCGATGACGACGAAGCCGCGGGCTCCGGTGGCAGGATCCTGCCAAGTGATGTCCATGAACATAGTGCTCCCCAAAGAATTTAACTGAATCGCCATTCAGTAACGCGTTCTCCCTCAGTCTGACGTGAAACCGCGGGCGCGTCAAGAGGGCTGTTCGGCAGGGCTCTCGTACCCGGTTCGATAGGCTCTGGGCATGATGTCAGGCTTCGCCTATGCACACCCCTGGTGGTGGCCCGAGCAGCAGGATGCCTGGGCACAGCAGCTGACAGAGCGTTCGGGCCCCCGAGCCGCGGGCCGCCGATCGCTGAATGATCGGTCTCTGAGCAGTGCTCGAGTCAGTCGAGCTCGCTGGTGAGGAACTCGCCGACCCAGGCGCGCAGCTTCTCCTGGGATACGGAGTCCGAGTTGAACAGCAGCTGCACGGCGAGGCCGTCCAGGTAGGCGAGGATCCGGGTGGCACAGGCCTCGGCGAATCCGTCCGCCGACTGCGCACCGGCTTCATCGCCTCGTGAGGCGACTTCCCCGGATCCGATGCCTTCGACGATGAGGTCGGCGAGGATCGTCTTCCAATCACGGTCGAGGGCCGAGAAGGTCGATTTCAGATCCTCGTCGAACAGCCCTGCGGACCAGCCGTCGATCCAGATCTTCCAGCTGCGCGTCGAGCCGGCCGGCATGTACCAGCCGATGACCTCGCTCAGCCGCTCCCGAGCGGATCCGGTTCCGGCTGCGAGGTTCCTGGCGTGGTCGAGATCGTTGCGTCCGGCATGGTCGAAGGCCGCGGCGACGAGTGCTTCCTTCGTCGCGAAGTGATAGATGACCAGACTTGCGCTCAGCCCCAGTCGCTCGGCGACATCGGCCACACGCAGGGTCCGCAGACCCGTCGCTTCGATCTCCTCGACCGTAGCGGCGAGGATCTCCTCGCGACGGACTTCGGCACTCTTCCTCGCCATGACTCCCCTGTCGTTGCTGTACGGCCCTTCTCGAGCGTACAGCCTCCTCACTGCCTCAGGGCAGCCGGACCTCGGCGGCAGGACCGACCATGGCCAGGGCCTTCGGCTTCTCCAGGAGCGAACCGGCCATGGCGCTGACCTCGTCAGCGGTGACCGAGCGGATGCGCTCGATGAGGTCGAGCGGCGCCTCGAGCGGCAGACCGAAGATCTCCGACCTCGCCAGACGATTCATCCGGGCCGCCGACGACTCGAGGCCGAGGACCATCGACCCGGATAGCTGGGAGACGATCTCGTCGAGTTCGAATCGGCTCGGCGCTTCCTGGGCCAGCCGGCCCCATTCGGTCAGGGCCAGGTCGATGACCGCCTGAGCGTTCTCTGCCGTGCAGCCGGCGTAGATGCCGAAGGTGCCGGTGTCCGTGAACTGGCTGGCCACACAGTTGACGGCGTAGGCGAGACCGCGTTCCTCGCGCACGCTCTGGAACAGCCGCGAGGACATTCCGCCGCCGAGCATCGTCAGCAGCACGGAGTAGACGAACCGATCGTCGTGGCCTTCTTCGAGGCCTTCGCAGCCCAGCAGGAGGCCCAGCTGTTCCGTGTCCTTGACGGTGTGGGAGGTCCCCGGCCGGAAGACCGGGCGCTCACGGCTCGCACCCGCCAGGTGGGCTCCTACCGCAACCCCGTCGGCGGACCAGGCTTCCGCTCGGGAGCCGAGCCCCGCCTCGGCGAGGGCGTCTTCGACCATCCTCAGCACCTCTTCGTGGGTGGCGCCTCCGGCGGCGGCAATGACCAGACGCGGCGGGATGTAGGTCGAGGAGTAGTGGTCGATGACCGTGTGGTGGCCGAGGGCGCGGATCTGCTCCTTCGTCGCCCCGACCGGTCGGGCCAGCGGATGAGAGCCGAAGACGAGTGCGTCGAAGTCGTCGAAGAGGACATCGGTGGGGTCATCAGCCGACATCGCGAGCTCTTCGATGATGACGCCGCGCTCACGCTCGAATTCGTCGACGTCGAGCTGGGAATTCGAGACCATGTCGAGCAGCAGGCCCGTGATGTTCGGCAGGTCGGTGACCAAGCACCGCGAGTAATAGCAGGTGAGCTCCTTTGCGGTGATCGCGTTCGAATCACCGCCGGTGCGGTCGAAGGCCGCGGCGATGGACTTCGCGTCCTTCGTCTCGGTGCCCTTGAACAGCATGTGCTCGAGGAAATGCGTCGAACCGGCGGTCGTCGCGGATTCGTCCCGCGAACCCGCGGCGACCCAGATGCCGATCGTCTCCGAGGCCAGGCCCGGCATGTGCTCGGTGGTCAGTGTCAAACCACCGGGGAGGACAGACCGATCGATTCGGCTGCCCTCCCCGGTGTGCGAACTCTCGAGTATCAGTTGTCCGATCCCTCTTCGCTCTCGGCGTCCTCGTCGCCGACCGGGGCCAGCGACAGCTTGCCGCGGTCGTCGATCTTCGTGATCTCGACCTGGACCTTCTGGCCCACGCCGACGACGTCCTCGACGTCCTCGACGCGCTTGCCGTCATTGAGCTTGCGCAGCTCGGAGATGTGCAGCAGGCCGTCCTTGCCCGGGGTCAGGGAGACGAAGGCTCCGAAGCTCATCGTCTTGACCACGGTTCCGAGGTAGCGTTCGCCGACCTCGGGCACCTGCGGGTTCGCGATCGCGTTGATCATCGAACGGGCGGCCTCGGCGGCCGGTCCGTCGGTGGCGCCGATGAGGACGGTTCCGTCGTCTTCGATGCTGATCTCCGCGCCCGTGTCCTCCTGGATCTGGTTGATCATCTTGCCCTTGGGCCCGATGACCTCGCCGATCTTGTCGACGGGGATGTTCACGGAGATGATCCGCGGTGCGGTCGGGGCCATCTCGGCGGGTGCGTCGATGGCATCGGCGATGACGTCGAGGATGACCATGCGGGCCTCGCGGGCCTGCTTCAGCGCTGCGGCCAGCACCGAGGCGGGCAGACCGTCGAGCTTGGTGTCGAGCTGGATCGCGGTGACGAACTCCCGGGTGCCGGCGACCTTGAAGTCCATATCGCCGAAGGCGTCCTCGGCACCGAGGATGTCGGTCAGAGCCGCATAGGCGGTCTGCTCACCCTGGTCGGTGGAGATGACGTCGGACACCAGGCCCATGGCGATGCCGGCGACGGGCGCGGCCAGCGGCACGCCGGCGGAGAGCATGGCCAGGGTCGAGGCGCAGACCGAACCCATCGAGGTCGAACCGTTCGAGCCGAGGGCCTCGGAGACCTCACGGATGGCGTACGGGAAGTCCTCGCGCTTGGGCAGGACGGGCACGAGGGCCCGCTCGGCCAGGGCGCCGTGGCCGATCTCGCGGCGCTTCGGGCTGCCCACACGGCCGGTCTCGCCGGTCGAGTAGGGCGGGAAGTTGTAGTGGTGGATGTAGCGCTTCGAGGTCACCGGCGACAGCGAGTCGATCTGCTGCTCGAGCTTGAGCATGTTGAGCGTCGTGATGCCCAGGATCTGCGTCTCACCGCGTTCGAACAGCGCCGAACCGTGCACGCGCGGAACGACGTTCGTCTCGGCGGTGAGCGGACGGATGTCCTTGAGCCCGCGGCCGTCGATGCGGACCTGGTCGGTGAGGATGCGCTTGCGCACGACCTGCTTGGTCAGGGCGTTGAGAGCGTTCGCGATCTCCTTCTCACGGCCTTCGAAGCGCTCTCCGAGCTTGTCGAAGAGCTCGCCCAGCAGCTTCTCACCGGCGGCCTCGCGCTCCTGCTT
Source organism: Brevibacterium renqingii (assembly GCF_017808105.1). Classification (GTDB taxonomy): domain Bacteria; phylum Actinomycetota; class Actinomycetes; order Actinomycetales; family Brevibacteriaceae; genus Brevibacterium; species Brevibacterium renqingii. The sequence goes on from NZ_JADBHF010000003.1 coordinate 79,803, forward strand.
GTCGGCGATCCGGAAGTTCTCGGTCTGCTTCTCCTCGGCCAGTTCCTTCACGGCCTCGAAGACGTCGTCCTCGTATTCGCGGAAGACGGGGAACTCGACGGTCGGCTTGGCGGCGCTGTCGGCGAGTTCGGACTGCGCGCGGCAGAGTTCGGCGATGAAGGGCTTGGCGGCGTCGATGCCCTCGGCCACGACCTCCTCGGTGGGGGCCTGGGCGCCGGTCTTGATCTTGTCGATGGCGTTGTCGGTGGCCTCGGCCTCGACCATCATGATGGCGACGTCGTCACCGACCACGCGACCGGCGACGACCATGTTGAACACGGCGTCCTCGAGCTGCGAGTGGTTCGGGAAGGCGACCCACTGGCCGTCGATGAGGGCGATGCGCACACCGCCGATGGGGCCGGAGAAGGGCAGGCCCGACAGCTGGGTCGACATCGATGCGGCGTTGATGGCCAGGGCATCGTAGAGGTGATCGGGGTTGACCGACATCACGGTGACGACGACCTGGACCTCGTTGCGCAGGCCCTTGACGAAGGACGGGCGCAGCGGACGGTCGATGAGACGGCAGGTGAGGATCGCGTCGGTCGAGGGGCGTCCCTCGCGGCGGAAGAACGAACCGGGGATGCGGCCGGCGGCGTACATCCGCTCTTCGACGTCGACGGTCAGGGGGAAGAAGTCGAAGCCCTCACGGGGGTGCTTGCCGGCCGAGGTGGCCGAGAGCAGCATGGTGTCGTCATCGAGGTAGGCGACGGCGGATCCGGCGGCCTGCTGGGCCAGTCGTCCGGTCTCGAAGCGGATGGTGTGCGAACCGAAGCTGCCATTGTCGATGTGCGCAACGGCGGATTCAGGGTTGAGTCCCACGTAGTCTCCTAGATTGTACCGGCACGCGGTGGCCCTCAGCGGACGAGGAGTGTCCTCGTTGCATGAGCGATCGCACCGCCTTGCGCAGTGCGAGGCCCCACGCCGAACCGGCGGGAATATTGGCTTCGGACATCCCATGGATCCAAGCCGGTCATCGATCGGGGCCCACGGAACCGGCACGCTGGGTGCGCATTCCTCCGGAGGCCACTACCGAAGACCGAAACGTCCATGGCAGGATTGTCCACCGCCAAGTCTACCGCAGAAGCACATGGTTCACCTCAGCCGAGCCGGCCGGAAGCACGAAAGCGCCCCACCCGGAGGTGGGACGCTTCCATGACTGCTGCGCGAGGCCGCGATCGACGCCGGTCCAGGACGAACCGGCGACCGGGCGAACTCAGCGAATCAGCGGCGCAGGCCGAGGCGCTTGATGAGCGAACGGTATCGCTCGATGTCGACCTTCTGCAGGTACTTGAGCAGGCGACGGCGCTGACCGACCAGCAGGAGCAGGCCGCGACGCGAGTGATGGTCGTGCTTGTGATCCTTGAAGTGCTCGGTGAGGCCGGAGATCCGGCGGGTCAGCAGCGCAACCTGGACCTCGGGAGAACCGGTGTCGCCCTCGTGAGTTGCATATTCCTTGATGATCTCTTGCTTCGTGGCAGTATCGAGAGCCATGGAGTTCTCCTATCGTGTCGTTGCGCGGCGCGACGACCTGAAGTCTTCGCACTGTGGGACCGCGGCCGGTGAAAACGGCAGAGATCAGCCTATCAGGTGTGCAGGACCTCGCGCACATCGGCGATGTCCTCGTGCATCTGCGCGATGAGGTCCTCCATGCCGGTGAAGGCGACCTGGCCGCGGATGCGGGAGACGAATTCGAGGGTCATCTCACGGTCGTAGACGTCGAATTCGCCGAATTCCTTATCGAGCACATAGGCCTCGACGCGACGGGTGCTGCCTTTGAACGTCGGGTTCGTGCCCACCGAGATCGCCGCCGGGTACGCCTGTGCCTCACCGGAGAACGTCGCCCATCCGGCATAGACGCCGTCGGCGGGGACGAGCCCCTCGGGATCGTCGGAGAGATTCGCCGTAGGGAAGCCGAGATCGCGGCCGCGGGCGTCGCCGTGGACGACTGTGCCGTGGAGAGCATGGTACCGGCCGAGCTGATCGGCCACCTCGGCGACATCGCCGGCGGTGAGCTGTTCGCGGATGCGCGAAGAGGAGTAGCGGCCCCCGCGTCCGACCTCGTCGATCGTCTCGGTCCGGAACCCGAATCTCTCGCCGAGGCGGCGCAGCGTGTCGATGGTGCCTTCGTTGTCCTTGCCGAAGCGCACATCGTCGCCGACGACGACGATGCGGACCCGCAGGGCCTCGACGAAGCAGGTGCGGACGAACTCTTCGGCCGACTGTGCGGCGAAGTCGAGGTCGTAGGGCTGGATCAGGAGCGCGTCGATCCCGGTCTCGGCGATGAGATCGGCCCGCTGTCGTGTGCTCGTGATCTTCACGGTCGGGTCGTCGGGGCGGTGGACCGTGCGCGGATGCGGGTCGAAGGTCATTGCGATCGACCGCAGGCCTTCCTGCCGGGCGAGTGCCGCGACGGTCCTGAGGACGGTCTGGTGACCGCGGTGCACACCGTCGAAGTTGCCGAGGGTGATGACGGTGCCGACATCGTCGACCTTCACTTCACCCAGTCCGTGATACAGCTCCACCAGACGTTCGCTCCTTCCGTGCACCGACTCAGATTATCGCAGAGATGATCGCGGTCCTAACCCACACCTCGCCGAGGCGGACGGGCCCGATCTCAGGTGATGACCGCCCAGCCGATGACGCCGATCAGGCAGGCGAAGGCGATCGAGACGAAGGTGCCGATGATGAACCTCTCCCCCGCCGCGGCCGAGGATTTGATCTCGGCGAAGCGGCCCAGCCCCTTGACCGCGATGACCACGGCCATGAGCTCGGGGCGCCCGAGGACGATGGCCCCGGCGATGAGTGCGCGTTCGACGATGCCGACCCACAGGCCCCCGCGCAGGACCTCGATCTCCTCGGTGCCGGTGCGCGTGGGCTTCTCGCCCGGGCCCGCATGCGTCAGACGGAGGAACAGCGGCACCAGCGGCCAGCCGATGAGCGCGGCGGCGACCGCGGCCGCGACGGCGATGAGGACCTCAGTCCACATGAGCTCCTCCTTCCGCCAGTCCTAGGTGGTGGGCGGCGAGTCCCTGGCCGCCGGCGACGATCTCGGCGGTGCCCTGTGCGAGCACCCGGGACACGGCCTGCTGGGAGACATCGAAGTGCTCGGCGATCTCGGTCTGCGTCGCCTCGGGACGGTCGAGGCGGAAGCCGACGTAGCCGCGTGACTGGCTCCGCAGCTCTTCGAGCGCGCTGACGAGCAGCCGCAGGGCCGCCTCGGCGAAGGCGGGATGGACCGAGCGGTCCTGCTCGATGCCGGAGCGCACGACGAGGTGGCCGGGCGCGGACTTCGCAGCCTCGACGGCCTGCCGGGCGGCGTAGACGGCCTGCCCTCTGGCTTCGACGGTCGTCTCGGGCAGCGGCCGTTCGACTTCGCCGATGCCGATGCCGATGTGCCAGCCGGAGACGACGGCAAGCCGGCGCACCGCCTCGGCGACGGCCGACGGGTCCGCAAGGACGCCCTGGGCCTCGTCACCGATGGTGCGGGAGAACGGAACGAGAGCGTCGACCGGCTCGAGCGCCTGCAGCACTGCGGGCACGGCATCGGCGGCCCGACGCGATTCCCGTTGGTCGACGGTCATGACGAACATGCCCCAATTACAGCAGATCCCTCGACCATGCACAAAACATTTGATTGTAAATGCGGATTACAATGTATCTCGTTGTCAGGCGAGGTCGATGGCGAAGGCCGTGAGTGACTTGAGGCCGCCGGAGCGCACCTCGGCGACGGAGACGAGGGCCTCCTCCCAGATCACCGCCACTTCGCCGGAGGAACCGGCGATGCCGTCACAGACGGCGACGGTCTTGCCCTGCATGAGTGCCTTGGCCTGCTCGCCCCCGACTCGGACGACGGGCAGAAGGGTGCGGGCGACCTCGGCGAGAGATATGAGTTCGGGAGCCGGGACGTCGAGGTCCTCGGGCAGGGAGACGGCACGGTCGAGGTCGAATGCGCCGACTCTGGTGCGACGCAGCGCGGTGAGATGCCCGAAGACGCCGAGGTCGGCGCCGATGTCACGGGCCAGGGCGCGCACATAGGTGCCCGAGGAGCAGTCGACCTCGACATCGACGTCGATATGGCCGTCGGAGGCGGCGAACCGGATGTCGAAGACCTCGAAGGAGGAGACCTCGACCCGGCGGGCCTTGAGTTCGACCTCCTCACCGGCCCGCACCCGGGCGTAGGAGCGTCTGCCGTCGACCTTGATCGCCGAGACGGCGCTGGGGACCTGGTCGATCAAGCCGCGCTGGGCGGCGACCGCGGCTTCGATGGATGCCGCGTCGACGCCGGCAAGAGCTTCTGGCCGCGCGAAGCGGTCGGCCTCGGAGTCGGCGTCGTCCGTGGGCGTCGAGGACCCCAGACGGATGGTGGCCCGGTAGGTCTTCGACACACCGGTGATGTAGCCGAGCAGCTTGGTGCCGCGGCCGAGGCCGAGCACGAGCACTCCCGTGGCCATCGGGTCGAGGGTTCCGGCGTGGCCGACCTTCTTGGTCCCGTACCAGCGTCGGATGCGTGAGACCACGCCGTGCGAGCTCAGGCCCTGCGGTTTGTCGCAGACGAGGATGCCCTGCGGGGAAGAATCGCTCACAGTCGTGGCGATCAGTTGAAGGACGCGTGCACGTGGTCGAAGTGGTTGGCGGTCGCGCTGCCGCGATCCTCCATGCTCTTCCAGCCCTGACCGGGCATCCAGATGCGCTGCTTCCAGATGACGTACTTGACGTTGAGGCTGCCCTGGTTCTTGATCAGGTAGTCGGCGATGCGATCGCCGGTCGAACCGGTGATCATGATGTCCACGGCCTCACCGGTGTTGTGGTCCGAACCGGTGCCCGGGCGGCGACCGCCGAAGGTCTTGACCTCGGGGAACTTCGCGCACACTGCACGGTAGCCGTTGACGGCGTTGGGCAGCAGTCCGGATTCGATCGACGAGGACACGTCGCACGGCGGCGCCGAGGTGTCGCTCGAGGTGCCTTCGCCCTCGGAGGACTTCTCGTCAGAGGAAGAAGACGAGGAGGAGGATTCCTCACTGCTCTTGCTCGACTGCGCAGACGATGAGGATTCGGCGGTCGGCTTCGGCTTCGGAGCCTTGACCTCGAGAGTGGTCTTCGACGACTTGTTCTTGTACTTCGGATCGTCCTTGACCTTCTCGAGGTACTCCTCGCCGGCCTTCTTGCGCTGCGCGTCGATCTCGTCCTGACTCACCGACGAGGGACTCGTCGACTCCTCGGGAGTCGTGCTCGCGGCCTCGGTGGTGACATTTCCGGACTCGGGCGGTCCCATGACGACGGTCGAGCCGACCACGGCGGCGGTCGCGGCGGCCGGAACGGCGATCGCAGCGACGACGGGACGCTGCTTGACGGTCGCCAGCACGGAGGTCGCCGTTGACGGCACGTTCGCTGAGTGCCGGCCTGCGGAGCGCTTGCTGGGCGTCAGATCCCGGACGAGCTGCTTCGCAAACGACGGCTTCGGTGAAGAGTGCTTACCCAATGCAGAATTCCCTTAACAGAGTCGTAATCGTTTCGTTACCGGAAAAAGTCTACGGCACCGGGGAAAGATAACAAAACTGTTACGAGAAGATTTTTCTGCACGTGACGAAGATCAACGTTCAGTCCTCGTCATCGGCGTCCTCGTTCTTCTTGTACGGATCGGCCTCGCCTGCGGGCGAGGCGTTCTCGGCCAGTCCCGCCACACGCGCATCGTCGGCGGCGGCCTCGGCCAGCAGTCCGTCGAGGCGAGCGGCTGCCTCGGGGACGGCGTCGGCGATGAATTCGAGGCTCGGGGTCAGACGGATCGTCAGTCCCTTGCCCACCTCGGAGCGGATGAAGCCCTTCGCAGATTCGAGCGCCTTGCCCGTGGAGACTAGGTCCTGACCGTCGCCGAAGACGGTGTAGAAGATCGTGGCGTGCTGCAGATCGCCGGTCACCCGCACATCGGTGACGGTGACGAAGCCGAGGCGCGGATCCTTGAGCCGACGCTCGATCGTGCTGGCGACGATGACCTTGATCTGGTCGGCGATCTTGCGGGCCCGAGTCGGGTCTGCCATGGTGTTGTCCTTTGTTTCGGGGTCGGAGCTGATCTCCGGCCACATCTTATCCGTGGTAGGGCCGCACCTCGCGATCGACGAGGCTCGGCCCGAGAGTCGAAGCGGCTCCGGCCGATCCCTTCCGGGACCGACCGGAGCCGTCAGCATCGACCCGTGGTGTCAGGGTCGAGTCGCGCGAACTCGGTTCAGTCGCGCGGCTTCTCCTGCATCTCGAAAGTCTCGATGATGTCACCGACGCGCAGGTCGTTGAACTTGCCGAGGCCGATGCCGCACTCGTAGCCCTCGCGGACCTCCGTGGCATCGTCCTTGAACCGGCGCAGCGACTCGATCTGGACGTTGTCGCCGATGACGACTCCGTCGCGGGTGACCCGAGCGGTCGAGTTGCGCTTGATGAGACCGTCGCGGACGATCGAGCCGGCGATGTTGCCGAACTTCGAGGACCGGAAGACCTCGCGGATCTCCGCGGTGCCCGTCTGGACCTCTTCGAACTCGGGCTTGAGCATGCCCTTGAGCGAGCTCTCGATGTCCTCGATCGCCTGGTAGATGACCGAGTAGTAGCGCACATCGACGCCTTCGCGGTCGGCCAGGTCGCGAGCCTTCGCTTCCGGACGGACGTTGAAGCCGAGGACGATCGCGTTGTCGACCGTGGCCAGGTTGATGTCGTTCTCCGTGATCGCACCGACGCCGCGGTGGATGATGCGCAGATCGACGTCGTCGCCCACATCGATCTTGAGCAGCGAATCCTCGAGTGCCTCGACGGCACCGGAGACGTCGCCCTTGAGGATGAGGTTGAGCATGTCGACCTTGCCCTCGGCCAGAGCCTTGGTGAAGTCCTCGAGGCTGATCCGCTTGCGACCGCGGGCCTGAGCGGCGTTGCGCTCGATGGCGTCGCGCTTCTCGGCGATCTGGCGCGCGGTGCGATCGTCATCGGTGGAGATGAACGAATCACCGGCACGCGGCACGGAGGACAGACCGAGCACCTGCACCGGACGGGACGGACCGGCCGCCTCGACCTGGTTGCCGTTCTCGTCGAACATCGCACGCACACGGCCATAGGCGGTGCCGCAGACGATGGCATCGCCCTGGCGCAGGGTGCCGGACTCGACGAGCACGGTAGCCACGGCTCCGCGGCCCTTGTCGAGCTTGGCCTCGATCGCGATGCCGCGAGCGGACTTGTCGGGGTTCGCCCGCAGGTCCAGGGCGGCATCGGTCGTCAGCAGCACGGACTCGAGCAGCTGGTCGATGCCCTCGCGCTTGAGCGCGGAGATCGGCACGAACATCGTCTCGCCGCCGTACTCTTCGGCCACGAGGTTGTATTCGGTCAGCTGCTGCATGACCTTGGCGGGGTTCGCACCCTCCTTGTCGATCTTGTTGACGGCCACGACGATCGGCACATCGGCCGCCTGGGCGTGGTTGAGCGCTTCGACGGTCTGCGGCATCACACCGTCATCGGCGGCGACCACGAGGATCGCGAGGTCCGTCGACTTCGCACCGCGGGCACGCATGGCGGTGAACGCCTCGTGGCCCGGGGTGTCGAGGAAGGTGAGCTTGCGCTCCTGACCCTCATGGTCGACCTCGACCTGGTAGGCACCGATGTGCTGGGTGATTCCGCCGGCCTCGCGGGAGGCGACATTGGCCGAACGGATCGCATCGAGCAGCTTGGTCTTGCCGTGGTCGACGTGACCCATGACGGTGATGACCGGCGGGCGGGCGGCGAGATCCTCGTCGTCCTCCTCGGCGGCTTCGGCGTCGAGGTCGATGTCGAAGGTCTCGAGCAGCTCACGGTCCTCGTCCTCGGGCGAGACGATCTCGATCTTGTAGCCGAGCTCCTCGCCGAGGACCTCGAAGGTCGCCTCGTCGAGGGACTGCGTGATCGTCGCCATCTCACCGAGGTGGAAGAGCACGGTCACGAGGTTCGTCGGATCCGTGTTGATCTTCTCGGCGAAGTCCGCGAGCGAGGAGCCGCGACGCAGACGCAGCGGCGTATTGCCGTCTCCGCGGGGAACGGTGACGCCGCCGACCGACGGAGCCTGCATCTGCTCGAGCTCTGCGCGCTTCGCCCGCTTCGACTTCCGTCCCTTCTGACGGGGACCTCCGCCGCGACCGAATGCACCCTGGGTGCTTCCGCGACCGCGACCGGAGCCGCGTCCGCCGGGACCGCCGGGTCCACGACGCGGGCCGCCGCCCGGAGCACCGGCCGGAGCGCCGGGTCCGCCGCCGGGAGCGTTGCCGCGACCGCCGCCGCGGCCACGACCGGGAGCGGGCTTGTTCAGTGCCGAGTTCTTCAGCATCGAGGGATTGGGGCGGGGTGCGCCCGGGCGCGGTCCGGGACGGGGAGCGCTCGAGGCCTCCTCACCGGTTCCGCGCGGCTTCTGACCCGGCTTCGGCATGCCCTGTGAGGAAGCGAAGGGGTTGTTGCCGGGGCGTCCGCCCTGGCCGCCCTGACCACCGGGACGACCGCCCGGCTTGGGTCCGCGGCCACCGGGCTTCGGCATGCCCTGCGACGAGGCGAAGGGGTTGTTGCCCGGGCGCGCGGAACGGCCACCGGGTTTCGGGGCCGCGGGCTTGGCTGCGCCGCCGGGCTTGGGTGCGCCGGGCTTCGGGGCACCGGGCTTGGGAGCGCCCGGCTTCGGAGCCGCGCCACGGCTCGGCTTGGCCTCGGGTGCGGCCGTCTCTGCGGTCTCTGCCGCTTCAGCCGGTTTGGGGGCCGCAGGAGCCGCAGGCTTGGCGCCCGGCTTCGGTGCGGGCTTCGCCGCGGATTCGGTCGCCTCGGCGGGCTTGGGCTTCGCCGGGCTCGACGGCTTCGCCGGGGTCGACTTGGGCGTCGACTTCGCGCCGGGCTTGGGGGCCGGCTTCGCTCCGGGTTTCGGGGCTCCGGGCTTTGCCGCCGGCTTGGCGGCGGACTTCTTCGCAGCTCCGCCGGACTTCTCACCATCGGCGGGAGCGGAATCGGCGAAAGCCTCCTTCACTCGGCGCACGACGGGCGCTTCGAGTGTCGACGAGGCCGAGCGAACGAATTCGCCCATGTCCTGGAGCTTCTCGAGGACGTTCTTACTGGTTGTGCCGAGCTCTTTCGCGAGCTCATGGACACGGGGCTTTGCCACAGTTCTCCTGTCCGGGTTCTTTCCCGGTCAGGAAAGAACCTCATCAATGAAGAGCAGTACTCATCTCACTGCTCTCTCGAATTCCGTTTGGGTGTCATCGTGCGACACTCACAACTTGTCATCCATTCTCAGCTACCCGTTCTCTTTGGGTTCGGTCTCCAGCCTCGGCAGATCCGAGGCGGTGATCTTCGTTCGAAAGGCTCGAGCGAAGGGGGCAGTGGTCCGTGCCTTGGCCAGGCACTTCTCATCGGGGTGCACCCAGGCACCACGTCCGGGCAGTGTCGCTGACACGTCGTGGACGACGGCGGGGCGCTGATCGGGGCGGAACACGAAACGTGTCAGCTCGCTCCGATCGGCCTTCTGCCTGCAGGCGATGCACGTCCTGAGGGGTCCATCGCCGGCATTCACAATGAATGATTCTACAGCACGCACGCCCCGGCTCGCGCCAAGGGGGACAGTGGTGCGGGTCACGCGACGGCGCTGCGCCCCGGGAGCGGTCGGGTCCTGAGTCCTTCGACGGCCGCCTCCTGAGCCTCTCGACGGCCGCGTCCTGAGTCCCGCGACGGCCGGGTTCAGTCGGCTGCGACGATGTCGATCTTCCAGCCGGTGAGCTTGGCGGCCAGGCGCGCGTTCTGCCCCTCCTTGCCGATGGCCAGCGAGAGCTGATCGGTGGGCACCACGGCGCGCGACTCCTGGGCCGCCGCGTCGAGGATCTCGACCCGCTTGGCCTTGGCCGGTGAGAGCGCGTGGGCGATGAACTTCGCCGGATCGTCCGAGTAGTCGACGATGTCGATCTTCTCCTGGCCGAGCTCATTCATCACCGCGCGCACCCGGGACCCGAGTTCGCCGATGCACGATCCCTTCGCATTCACGCCGGGCTTCGTGGCGCGCACGGCGAGCTTCGTGCGGTGTCCGGCCTCGCGGGCCAGGGACACGATCTCGACGGTGCCGTCGGCGATCTCCGGCGCCTCATGGGCGAAGAGCCGACGCACGAGGTTCGGGTGGGTGCGGGAGACGGTGACCGAGGTGCCCTTCGTGCCCTTGTGGACATCGGCGATGTAGACGCGCAGCCGGGTCCCGTGACCGTACTGTTCGCCGGGGACCTGTTCGTGCGGGGGCAGCACGGCCTCGACGTCGCCGAGGTCGACCTGGACCATCTGCGGGTCCCTGCCCTGCTGGATGGTGCCCGAGGCGATCTCGCCCTCCCGGCCCTTGAAGGTGCCGAGCAGGGATTCGTCCTCGACATCGCGCAGCCGCTGGTGGATGACCTGCCGGGCGGTCTGGGCGGCGATGCGGCCGAACCCGGTCGGAGTATCGTCGAACTCACCGATCGGATTGTCGTCGTTGTCGAATTCCACGGCGAGGATGCGCACCTCGCCGGAGGACTTGTCGAGTTCGGCGCGGGCGTCGGGCCAGGCGCCTTCGGTCTTCTGGTAGGCGAGGTAGAGTGCCTGTTCGATGAGTTCGATGAGGGTGTCCAGCGGAATCTCACGCTCTCGTTCGATCACGCGCAGAACATTGAGGTCGATGTCCATGTGCCAATTTCCTCTCCGGCTCATTCGAGCATTGAATTGTCTGTGTTCACTTATGCAGGCGTCACAGTCTATCCCAGTCCGCGCCTGCACCTGTCAGGGAGGGGCTGCGCCATGTCGGTGAGGGCCTGCGGCCTGTCGGCGAGTGCCTGCCGCCTGTCAGTGACGGCCGGCGGCGCACCTCAGCGGAACTTGAGCTCGACCTGCGCCTTGCGGATGTCGTCGAGCGGGACCTGCCTGGTCTCCTTCTTCTGCGGGTCCGTGCCCGTGATCGAGGACTCGCCCACCTCGGCGAGGTCGAGTTTGAACGTGTCCTTCTTCGTCGTGATCTCCAGGCGGCGCCCGATCACGCGCTTGAAGTGGCGCGGGGTCTCGAGCCTGCGCGTCGCCCCGGGACTCGTGACCTCGAGCTGATAGGGCTTGTCCCGGAAGATCTCGACCTCATCGAGGGCGTCGCCGACGATCTTCGTCGATTCGGCGATCCTGTCCATCGACATCGCCTCGGTGCTCGACTCGTCGAGGTCGACGACGACGGTGAGTGTGCGGCGGGGACCCGCGGCGACGGCCTTGACGTTCTCCAGGTGGTAACCCGCCGTCTGCAGGGGCGGGGTGAGCAGGCCCTTGATCCGTTCGACGTCCTCGTCCATGTCTCCTCCTCTTCGCTGGCCCTCCCACCCGCCGAGGTGCGGCGGGCGGGTTCGGCGGCCCGCTCGTCTGCCCTGCCGACCGCCTCTCCCCCACCCTAAGCGACAGCCTCGGCGAAGAGTAAGCATCCGATAGGATTGCCGTATGCGTTTTCCCGTCAGTCGCCGCGTCCTTCTGACCACCGGCGTCAGCGGCGCGAGTCTGGCTCTGCTCACGGCCTGCGGCCTGCGGCTCGACGCGGACCCCGAGCTTCCCACCCTCGACTCCTCGCAGCGGCTGCGCAACCGCATCGCCCGCATCCTCGCCTCCACGACGCCCGGCTCCGGCGACCCCGACACCGCCGGTGAGGACCTGGACGATTTCGTCACGGCCATCGGACCCGTGTGGAACCCGCCGACCGAACTCGCCACCGAACCGCCGCCGAGTGAGGACGAACGCAGCTTCCTCGAGGCCGCCGAGGTGGTCTCGCGGGTCGTGTTCGACGCCGCCCCCGAGCTCGGTTCGGGTCTCATCCCTGTGCTCACCGACGTGGCCACGGGCCTGACCCTCACAGCGGGGACGAAGGAGCCCGAGCTCATCCGCACCGCCGACGAGCTCATCCGCGCCGGACGCGAAGAGGGCTCCGACGCTGCGGGGACGGCATCCGCCGGGCACGGCTCGAGGCGGCCGAAGGCCCCCGAGGACCGGCAGTCGATGTTCAATGCGATCCTCAATCAGTCGCGGGCGGCCGCCTACGGCTATGAGCGCCTGGCCGTGAACTTCGCGAGGAAGTCCGCCGAGCGCACGGGGGCGTTGGCCCGCCTCGAATCGCTGGGCTCGCTGTCCGGGGAGATGCTCGAACTCCTCGGCGAGGACAATGCCGATCCGAACGCCTCGGCGTGGCAGCTCGACCCCACTCCGACGGACACCCGGACGGCGAGGGAACTGGCGCTGGGGCTCGAGGACGGGCTGGCCGCAGCGCTTCTGCCCTGGCTGGAAAGCGAGACCTCGGCGATCCTGCGCCTGTGGGAATCCGCTCGCGCCCGCACCGTCTTCTCGCAGCCGCAGCCGCTTCGCTTCACCTACTCCGGCTCCGGACGTGCCGGCAGCGCGGAAGCTCGCGCCTCGGCGCCGACCGCGACCCCTGCGGGGGTGGCCGGATGAAGGTGCCTCCGGTTCTCTACCGCTCCACCCGCGACATCATCGGCGAATACCGCACCGACGCATGGGTCGCGGCCCTGGACTATATGGCCAATGAGGTCCTCGACCGGTGGAAGCTGCGCTTCGACGAGGTGCCCGGCGCCCCCTGGGCCGGCTGCGAATCACTGGTCATCCCGGTGCTCACGCAGGAGAACTACCAGGGTGTGCTGCGATTCGCCGCCCCCACTTCGGCGCATACGGCCGCGCATGCGCAGGCGCTGCGGGCACTGAAGATGTGGAACGGGCACGGAGCGGTGCGGGTCATCCGCGACGACCGCAGCTTCCGCGTCACCCTGCAGGAGCGGCTGCGGACGAAGGACAATCTCTCGGTGCTGCCGCTGGCCGATGTGCCTGCGGTCTGGGGCGCCCTCCAACGGTCCCTGGAGATCCCCGCGAGTTCGGGATTCCTGCGCGTGCAGGACATCGTCGCCGGCTGGCTGTCGACCTTCGACGCCGACGCCGGACTGCTCTCGGGCTGGTCGGAGGCGGGACCGAATGACGCCCTGCTGCTGTCGTTCGCGCGCAATTGGATGCAGACCCTGGCGGCCTCCGACGAGAACTGGCTCATCCACGCCGACCTGCACTACTACAACATCCTCGCCGGCAACCCGGACACCTCGGGCATCTCGACGTGGAAGGCCATCGACCCGCAGCCGCTGGCCGGGCCGACCGCCTACACCCTGGCGCCGGTGCTGTGGAACCGGCTGGCCGAGATCCCCTCGGAGCACCCGCAGGCGCAGGCGGCGTGGCTGCGCGGCTTCGCCACCGACCTCGCCCTGTGCGCCGGCATCGAACCGCAGTACGGGATGGGCGCGACCGTGGCGAGGGAGATCACGAACATGTTCTGGTATCTGCGCGCGGCCTCCGGCGGCTCGACGGCGAGTCTGGCCGATGCGGCCCGTTCCCTGTGGGTGGCCCGCGCCCTGTCCGGCGCCGACGTCGCCGGCATCAGCGCCCACGCCCTCAAACCCATCGGCTGAGCCGAGCCGTCTCGCGGCAGAGCCGTCCTGCTCGCGAAGGGATCAGCGGATGAGGGAGGTCAGGACGTCGAAGCCGAGTTTGAGGATCATCGCCGAGACGACGATGACGAAGATGACGCGGACGAACCCCGAGCCCTTCTTCAGAGCGGTCCTGGCGCCGAAGATGCCGCCTGCGACGTTGCCGAACGCGACGACGAGTCCGAGTGCCCAGACGACCTGCCCGTCGGGGACGAAGTAGACGAGCGCCCCGAGGTTCGTCGCCCAGTTGATGACCTTCGCCGTGGCCGAGGCCTGCAGGAAGGAGAAGCCGATGACCGTCACGAACGCGATGACCAGGAACGATCCGGTGCCCGGTCCCAGCACTCCGTCGTAGATGCCGATGACGAGTCCGATCAGCCATGACAGCGTATGATGCCGTTTCGACGACTCGCCGAACCGCAGGCTCGCATCCGCGCCGAGGCTGGGGTTGAGCAGGGTGAACAGTCCGACGCCGATGAGTGCGATGAGGATGATCGGGGTGAACAGTTCGGCCGGCACGAGGGTCGCGAGCTTCGCCCCGACCACGGCGCCCAGGAACGCGGTCGCCGCGGCCGGGATCGTGGCCGTCCGGTCGGGCGTGATCTTGCGCAGATAGGTGATCGCCGAGGCGCTCGTGCCCGCGATCGACCCGATCTTGTTCGTCGCCACGGCCTGCACGGGGCTCATGCCCGGCACGAGCAGCAGTGCGGGCAGCTGGATCAGTCCGCCCCCGCCGACGACCGCGTCGATCCACCCGGCCAGTGCTCCCGCGGCCAGCAGCCACAGGAGCATCGGCAGGGTGACATCGATGCCGCCGGTGAGAGCCTCGAGCACCGCGGCGATCAGACGTTCGTCTCAGCCGCGTCGGCTGAGACGGCCGCATCGGCCGCGGCATCGGCTTGCGCATAGGCCTCGCGGATCGCGGCCACGGTGGTCGGGACCACCTCGGCGAGGGGCAGGTCGGCCTTCTCCTCGCTCAGACGATTGCGCACCTCGACGACGCCGTCGGCGAGCCCGCGGCCGACGACGATGACGGTGGGGATGCCGATGAGCTCGGCATCGGCGAACTTGAAGCCGGGCGAGACCTTGTTGCGGTCGTCGAGCAGCACGCTGACGCCCTCGGACTCGAGCTCGGCGGTCATCGTCTCGGCCGCCTCGGCGATCTCGGCGCCCTTGCCGGCGACGATGATGTGGACGTCGGCCGGGGCCAGGTGCTGGGGCCAGAGCAGCCCGTCTTCGCTGTGGTACTCCTCGGCGATGCAGGCCATGACGCGGGTGACGCCGAGGCCGTAGGAGCCCATGGTCACTGTCGTGGCCTTGCCGTTCTGGTCGAGCACCTTGAGGTCGAGTGATTCGGCGTACTTGCGGCCGAGCTTGAAGATCTGGCCGATCTCCACGCCGCGGGCCAGCTCCAGCGGGCCGGAACCGTCGGGGGCGGGATCGCCGAGGACCACCTCGGCGGCCTCGATCGTGCCGTCGGCGGTGAAATCGCGGCCGGCGACGAGGTCGAAGACGTGACGGCCGGGCTCATTGGCACCGGTGATCCACCGGGTCCCGTCGGCGACGCGGGGGTCGAGGAGGTAGCGGACCTTCGAGGCCGATTCGAGGCCGAGGACCGGGTTGTCGAGGTCGTTCCCGGGCCCGATGTAGCCCTTGACGAGCTCGGGATGCGCGGCGAGGTCCGCCTCCGTCGCGGCCTCGAGGTCGACCTCACCGGCGCCGAGCATGCCTGTGCCGGCGGCCCGGTCCAGATCCACGTCCCGGTCACCGGGCAGGCCGATGACGATGATCTCGCGGGTGCCGTCCGGATGCGTGACGGCGCAGACGACGTTCTTCAGCGTATCGGCGGCCGTCCAGGCGCGATCGGCCCGCGGATGGTTCGCATTCGCCGCGGCCACGAGGGTCTCGATCGTCGGGGTGTCGGGGGTGTCCTCGACATGGGCGGCCGGTGAGTTCTCGTACGGGACAGCCTCGGGCACGATCGAGGTCACGGCCTCGACGTTGGCGGCGTAGCCTCCCGGGGAGCGGACGAAGGTGTCCTCGCCGACCTCGGAGGGGTAGATGAACTCCTCGGTCCCGGAGCCGCCCATCGCGCCGGGGGTGGCCTTGACGGGCAGGCAGGGCAGTCCCATGCGGGCGAATGCGCGCAGATAGGCCACGCGCATGGCCTCATAGGAGGCGTCGAGTCCGGCATCGTCGATGTCGAAGGAGTAGGCGTCCTTCATGATGAATTCGCGGCCGCGCAGCAGTCCGGCCCGCGGGCGGGCCTCATCGCGGTACTTCGTCTGGATCTGGTAGATCGACAGCGGCAGATCCTTGTACGAGGAGTAGAGGTCCTTGACCAGGAGGGTGAAGACCTCCTCATGGGTGGGGGCGAGGATGTAGTCGTTCTCGCGCCGGTCCTTGAGGTGGAAGAGGTCGGGTCCGAAGGCCTCCCAACGCCCGGACTTCTTGTAGGGGTCGGCGGGCAGCAGACCCGGGAAGTGGACTTCCTGGGAGCCGGCGAGCGCCATCTCCTCGCGCACGATGGCCTCGATCCTGCCGAGCACGGCCAGTCCCAGAGGCAGCCACGTGTAGATCCCCGGTGCCGACCGGCGGATGTATCCGGCGCGGTGCAGCAGTCGGTGGCTGGCCACCTCGGCGCCGACCGGATCCTCCTTCTGGGTTCGCACGAACAGGGACGACATGCGCAGGGCCATGGGTGTTTCTCCTCAACTTGTCAGGACTCAGATCGAACACTATCGCACGCGGGCGAGGCGGAGGGAATCGGAGCGGAGCGGGCCTGTCCCGAGCCGGAACCCCTACCCGGCGGCGGGCCGGATTCGTCACCAGGGACAAGAGAATTAGACTGGTGGTGCTGCGCCGAAGTCCAGCACCGGTCGGGCCCCTCTGGCCCGCAGACCGGCACCTCCCCGACACGATGAGTCCGAGCGATACGAAGAGCATGCCTGATCCGAGCCAACTCACGCAGTTCCCGCGGCCGTCGGTCGCGGTCGACACCGCGGTCCTCTGCCCCGTGCCCGGTCGCGGCCTGCATGTTCTCCTCACCCATCCCGGCGACGGGATGTGGCAGCTGCCGGGTTCGATCCTGCGCCCGCAGGAGCGTCTCGCCGAGGCGGTCGCCCGGTGCCTGCGCGAGAAGGCCCGTCTGGTCGACCGCGCCCCGGTCCAGCTGCACGTCTTCGATCAGCCCGACCGCGACGACCGCGGCTGGGTGATCTCCGTGGCCCATCTCGATGTGCTCTCCGCCGGCGACGTCGGCCTCGCCCGAACCGGAGACGACGGGGTGTCCGAGTCAGGGACGGCCGAGTCCGATGGTGAGCCCGCCGAGGCGGTCGCGACTGATTCCGATCATGCCGACGCCCCCGTCCACCGCCGCAGACTCGTGCCCGTGCACGAGGTGCACGAGCTCAGCTCCGAACATCAGGAGATCGTCCGCGTCGCCGTCCACCGTCTGCGCGCCCTCCACGAGCGCACGCCCGATCCCTTCGGTCTGCTCGAGTCCGAGTTCTCCCTGCGGCAGCTGCGCGAGCTGCACGAGATCGTCGCCGGTGAGAGCCTGCAGGCCGATACGTTCCGCCGGACCATGCTGCCCCTGCTCGAACCCACCGGTCAGGCCGTCAGTCAGGGCAGGGGCCGACCGGCGCAGACATTCACCCGCCGGTCGGAACTCGCCCTGCGCGCCGATTCCCAGGCCGTCGAGGACTCACGCCGATGACCGAGATCGACCGGACCCCGACGAAGCACATGCGCATCGACGTGTGGCTGTGGGCGACGCGTATGTTCAAGACGCGCAATCTCGCCACACAGGCGTGCCGCGGCGGCCACGTGCAGGTCGACGGCCAGAGGGTCAAGGCCGCGCAGAAGGTGAGCATCGGCCAGGAGGTGCGGGTGCGCAAGGCCGGCGGCGAATTCACGTGGAAGATCACCGGCTTCATCCCCACCCGCATGCAGGCCTCCGTCGCTGTCCGATGCTATGAGGATCTCACTCCCCCACCCGATCCGGCGCTGCGCGGATTCGTCCCGCGGCGGGACAAGGGGCTGGGCCGTCCGACGAAGAAGGACCGTCGGGAGATGGAGAAGTTCCTCGGCGACATGGCCAAACCCCAGTCGCGCAACCGCCGTCGCGACTGATCGGTCCGGCTCAGTACATGACGGTGGCGAAGGTGCCGACCTGTTCGAAGCCGACGCGGGAGTACATCCGCAGCGCCGCCTCGTTATAGTCATTGGCATACAGGCTCACCGTGGTGTGGCCCTTGTCGCGGGTGCGTTGGACGACCGCGGCCATTCCCGCGGCGCCGAGCCCCTGGTTCCTCACCTCGGGATGGACCCATACCCCCTGGACCTGGACGATGCGGCGGGCCCGGATACCGATATCGGCTTTGAACAGCACCTGTTCGTCCTGCTCGGCGGCGGGCCACCTCGGCACTGGTCCACCCTGGGGCAGGGTATCGGAGATGCGGGCATAGCAGTTCTTTCCGCGGATGATGCCGCGCACTCGCGAGAGGTATCCTGCGGTGCCGTCCTCGACGGGCGAGAACCCGACCTCTTTCGTGAACATGTCGACGCTGGCGGGAAATACCGCACCGAGGTCATCGAGTGTCACTCGGACGACGTGTTCGTCGGGTGTCACGAGCGGATCGGAGCTGATCGCCAGCAGAGGCTGCCGCTCCCGGACTCCGCGCGGCCGTCCCCAGTTGAGTCGGCGCCACAGGTCGAGGATCACCGTCCGGTTCCCGATGAGGGAGCACGAGACACGACCGTCGGCGTTGAGCTTCTCGGCGAGCACCTGATTCGTCGCCGGCGTCGCCGCGACGGGGATGATGTTCCCGCCCACCCAGTAGGCGGCCACGGGCCTGTCCCCATCGAAGACTCCGTAGAGCGTGCCGGCCGGGGACCCCAAGCGGGCCGTGCCCGTGACCTCGAGCAGGGAGATGAGGTAGACGTTCTCGCAGGGATTGCGCGCGAGCAGATCCAACAGCCACCGCGTGTGCTGATGTCCCAAGCGTGCGATCCTCAGCATGGATAACCTTCGTCCACCTTCAGCATGAATGAGTCCTGACGACGAAGCGGCAGCTCAGCCGACGACGACTTCCGGCGGGCCCGAGGGCGGAGAGGACGGGGATTCGGCCTCGTCTGCGATCCGATTGGCCTCATAGATGAGGGTCTCGACGATCTCGGCCTCGGGCACCGTCTTGATGACCTCGCCTTTGACGAAGATCTGCCCCTTGCCGTTACCGCTGGCCACTCCGAGATCGGCATCGCGGGCCTCACCCGGGCCGTTGACCACGCAGCCCATCACGGCCACCCGCAAGGGCACCTCCATGCCCTCGAGGCCGGCGGTGACCTTGTCGGCGAGCGTGTAGACGTCGACCTGCGCCCGTCCGCAGGACGGGCAGGAGACGATCTCGAGCCGGCGCGGTCTGAGGTTGAGGGATTCGAGGATCTGGTTGCCGACCTTGACCTCCTCGGCGGGAGGAGCGGACAGGGACACGCGGATCGTGTCGCCGATGCCCTCGGCCAGCAGATGCCCGAAGGCGGTGGCGGACTTGATCGTGCCCTGGAAGGCCGGCCCCGCCTCGGTGACGCCCAGATGCAGCGGCCAGTCTCCGCGTTCGGCCAGCAGCTCGTAGGCGCGGACCATGATCACGGGGTCGTGGTGCTTGACGGAGATCTTGAAGTCATAGAAGCCGTGCTCCTCGAACAGGGAGGCCTCCCACAGGGCCGACTCGACGAGCGCCTCGGGCGTGGCCTTGCCGTGCTTCTCCATCAGCCGCTTGTCCAGGGAGCCCGCGTTGACGCCGATGCGGATGGACACTCCCGCCTCGGCCGCCGCCCGCGAGATCTCCTTGACCTGGTCATCGAACTTGCGGATGTTGCCCGGGTTGACGCGCACTCCGGCGCAGCCGGCCTCGATCGCGGCGAAGACGTACTTGGGCTGGAAGTGGATGTCGGCGATGACGGGGATCTGAGACTTGCCGGCGATGATCGGCAGGGCTGCGGCGTCATCGGACGTCGGGCAGGCCACGCGGACGATATCGCAGCCGGAGGCGGTGAGTTCGGCGATCTGCTGCAGGGTCGCGTTGATGTCGGTCGTCGGCGTCGTCGTCATCGACTGCACGCTGACGGGGGAATCGGATCCGACCCCGACCTTGCCGACCCTGATCTGCCGCGTCTGCCGCCGGGGTGCGAGCACGGGCGGCGGCGGCGCGGGCATTCCGAGATTGACAGATGTCACGAAGACGATCCCTTCAGTCTGGCTGGTGACCAGCCACGATGATCGTGCCGATGCCGAGGCGGGCCCGTGTGGCGGCCGGATTGTTCGAACCACGTCCATTGTAGGACCTCCGCCTGCGTGTGAGCCGCGCGTGTCATTCATCGCGAGTACTGTGAAGGTGACCTGACATCTGCGGGAAGGAGCAGCACGTTGGATGGCGCATTCGTCGAGCCCGATATCGAGGTGATGAGCGCGGCTCTGGACGCGGAGGCCGAAGCGCTTGCCGACAGGGGCGGGTCCCTGGCCTGGGGCATCTTTCGCCGAGGCGGTCCCGAGCGGGCCGTGAACGCCGATGTGCCGTATCGCATCGCGTCGATGACGAAGTCCTTCACCGCCGCAGCCATCGGGCTCCTCGCCGCCGAGGGCCTCGACCTCGACCGCCCCTTCGGCACGCTCCTTCCCGAGCTTGCCGGCACCGCGGTCGCCGACCGCTCCTGCCGCCAGGCTCTGACCATGGGCACCGGGTTCACCAAGGACGATCCCTGGGCCGACCGGATGGAGGCGATGGCTCCGGAGGAGCTCGTCGCCTGGCTGCGCCGCGGCGCGATCGCCTGCGCACCGGCCGATACGGGCTACGAATACTCGAACCTGGGCTTCGCCCTTCTGGGCATGGTCGCCGAGGCGGTCACCGGCCGAGCCTTCACCGAGATCGTCTCGGCCGCGATCCTCGCGCCCCTGGGGCTGAGCCGCACCGGCTTCGACCACCGTGATTTCCCCGATCTGGCTCCGGGCTTCCGCATCGACCAGGACGGCTGCCTGCACCCGGCAGAGCTCACCGGACCGGGCGTCTTCTCCCCCATCGGCGGGGTCATCTCCACGGTGCGTGACATCGGCGATTGGATGCACACGCACCTCGATGCCCTCGACCGCATCGATTCCTATGCTCCCGGGTCGTGGTCGCGGGTCCTCGCCGACAACCAGCAGGCCCATCGCTTCATCGAGGTGCAGACGAGTGAGTTCCACACCGAGTCCCTCCATTACGGCTTCGGGCTCGACCACCGCTTCGATACGCGTTTCGGGCGGGTCATCTGCCATTCGGGCGGCTACCCCGGCTACGGCTCCCACATGCGGTGGCTCCCGGAGCTCGGGCTGAGCATCGTCGTGCTCGGCAACACCACCTACTATCCGGCCCAGCGTGTCGTCGGCGATGCTCTCGACCTCGGATGGGCGGCAGCCACGGGCAGGGCGGAGACGAGACTGCACCGGGTGACCACCTCGGCGCCGGTGCCGCGCTGGCCGGCAGCAGGAGAACAGATCGACACCGTGCTGACCGCGGCGAACCTCGTCACCGACTTCGACGAGGCGATCGCCGATGAGATCTTCTCGATGAACATGGATCTCGACGAACCGCGCACCGAGCGGCGGCAGCGCTTCGCGAAGTGGGCTCGGGCGCATGGTCTGGAGGCGGGCCGAGCCTTCTCGGTCGCAGAGCTGACGATGTCCTCCCCGCTGCGCGGGACGGTGACGGTGCCAGCTGATGAGGCGCAGACGGGCCCGGCCACGATCACGGTCGGGCTCAACCACCTCGGTCAGGTGCAGGCCATCACCCTCGGCGGCTGAGACTGAGTCGGCGACTGTCGGGCCGCCGGTCACCGCGCCCGCTTCCCTGCGCGCCGGAGTTGCGCCTACCCTCCGGAGCCGAAGATCGCGTCGAGGGTGATCGGTTTGACGAGGTCGACGTAGATGAGCAGCGCGGTCATACACAGCATCAGCCCGATGCAGACGTAGGTCAGCGGCAGCAGCTTCGCCGTGTCGAAGGGTCCGACCAGTCCGCGCCCGCGCCACCGGTTGATGCGGCGGCGACCGCCTTCGTAGAGTCCGACGGCGATGTGTCCGCCGTCGAGCGGCAGCAGCGGAATCATGTTGAACGCGAACAGGAAGATGTTGAGCGAGCCGAGCATGCCCAGTCCCATCTGCGCCTTGTCGAGGACGTCGATGCGATCGGTGGACACGATCTCGCCGGCGATGCGGCCGACGCCGACCATGCCGACGAGTCCTTCGGCGTCGCGGTCCTTCGTCCCGAGCGCGACCTCGCCGATGTCGACAAGTTTGACCGGGAGGGTGGCGATGGCGTGGAAGACGCCTGAGACCTGGTCCCAGACGGCACCGGGGAATTCGCCGATCGGCAGGGGGGCGCGTTCATACACTGGGCCGACGCCGAAGAAGCCCTCGGTCACCGTCTGCGGGGTGCCGTCCGGATTCGTCAGCGGCCTGTCCGCCTCGTCGAGCTTCGGCCGTTCGGAGGCGATGATCGGCACGCTGACCGATTCGGCCTTGCCGTCGCGGATGAAGTCGACCTCGACGCGCTGACCGGCATGGTCCTTGATCACCGCCGACAGCTGGTCCCAGTCCTCCGTCTCGACGCCGGCGATCGCGGTGATCTCATCGCCGGGTTCGATGCCCGCCTCCCAGGCGGGGGTGAGCTGATCGTCGTCACGGCACGTGTTCCGATCCGCGGCGGGCCGCTGTGCGGCCTCGGAGGCGGGCACGGCGCATTCGACGACGGTCTCGACCGTGGTCGTCGGCGTCATCACACCGATGCCCAGCAGCGAGAGCGCCATGATGAGGATGCCGAGGACGAGATTGACGAAGGGGCCTGAGAACATGACGACCAGTCGCTTGGCCACGCTGAGCGCATAGAACGTCCGGTGCTCCTCCCCCGGCTCGATCTCCTGATTCGAGAACTCCCTGGCGTCGGCCATTGTGTTCTCGAACAGCCGCCCTTTCCGTCGCGGCCGGCGCGGTACGGCGTCCGCTTCGTCGCTCGGGGTCGGAACCTGGTGCTCCTGCGCGGCGCCCTCGCCGATGCGGCCCGCATCTCCCGGCTCGCCGCCGGCCTCCCGCGCTCCGGCGGAGACCGTCTCGCCTTCGAGACGCTGCGCAGTCGCCTGTTCGGGCGGGTACATTCCGGGCATCGCGATGAAACCGCCGAGCGGGAACGCCTTCACTCCGTACTCGGTCTCGCCTCGTCGGAAGGAGAAGAGCGTCGGGCCGAATCCGACCATGTAGTGCGTGACCTTGACCCCGAAGCGTTTGGCCGGGGTGAGATGGCCCAATTCGTGCAGACCGATGGAGATCGAGATGCCGATGAGGAACAGGACGATCCCGACGATGTAGAGCACAGCTGTCATCCGCGGCCCCCGTTGCGCGCTCCGGCGGACTGTTTCGCGGAGGCCTTCTGCTCAGCCTCGGCCTTCTGCGCGAGGACGTCGTTCGAGGCGAATTCCCTGGCCCAGGCATCGGCGGCCAGGACCGTGTCCACGGTGTGTTCGGCGGCCGGCTCATGCGCGGCCAACGCTCGGGCCAGCCCCTTGTCGATGCCGGTGAAGGCGATGTCTCCGGCGATGAAGGCGGCGACGAGGACCTCATTGGCGGCGTTGAGCACTGCCGGGCAGCTGCGTCCTCGCCGTCCGGCGTCGATGGCCAGTCCGAGGGCAGGGAACGCGAGGTGGTTGACCGGTTCGAACGACCAGTGCATGGGCTGGCCCCAGTTGAGCGGCACCGCCGCCGAGGCCAACCTCGTCGTCGAACCGTCCGCCTGGGTCCCGAGCGCATAGGAGATGGGCAGGCGCATGTCCGGTGGGGAGATCTGCGCGATCGTCGAGGCATCGCTGAACTCGACCATCGAATGGATGTGCGACTGCGGATGGACCACGACCTCGATGCAGTCGAAGTCGATGTCGAAGAGCAGATGGGCCTCGATGACCTCGAGGCCCTTGTTGACCAGGGTCGCGGAATTGATGGTGATCATCGACCCCATCGACCAGGTGGGATGGTTGAGCGCCTGCGCGGGAGTCACACGCCGCAGGGCATCACGGGTCATCCCGCGGAAGGGACCGCCGGAGGCGGTGATGACGAGCTTGCTGACCTCGGCATGGGTGCCGGCGCGCAGCGCCTGGGCGATGGCCGAGTGCTCACTGTCGACGGGGATGAGGCGGGCACCGGTGGCGCGGGCGGCGTCGAGGACGATGGAGCCGCCGATGATGAGGGACTCCTTGTTCGCCAGGGCCACATCGGTGCCGCGGGCCAGCGCGGCCAGCGTCGTTCCGAGGCCCGCGGCCCCGGTGATCGCGTTGACGACCATGTCCGCGTCCAGACCGGCGACCGCCTCGGCGGCGGTGTCACCGAGGTGGATGGCCTCGACGGGATCGCTCACGCCTCGTTCGGCGGCGAGTCGGGCCAGGCGACGACGCACCTCGGCCTCTCCTCCAGCCGGAGGTGTGGTGAGACCGATGACGGGAACGCAGAAATCGAGAGCCTGCTCGAGCAGGAGGTCGAGTTGGGAGCCTGCCGCCAACCCGATGAGCGCGTGCTCATCACGGTGTTCGGACAGGACGTCGAGGGCCTGGGTGCCGACCGAACCGGTGGAGCCGACTACAATGATTCTACGTTTACTCACGCCAACCGATGATGCCAAAGTTCTCTGGGAAATGACTCGACATCGAAAGGGAACGATGGCCGTTCGTCGGTCGTTCGGCGGGCCGATCCCCGTCAGATGCGCCGCAAGGTCTGTGAGTGAGGACAATCAATGGCGAAAGAGATGGATATGAGCAAGACGCTGAGCCCCGACGACATCCTCGGACTGGATTCGATCTTCGAACCCGATGACCTCGAATTCGCAACGATTGTGAAGAAGTGGTTGGACGAGAACGTCCGCGAGAAGATCGGCGACTACTTCCTCGACGCCACCATCCCCGCTCGCGAGCTGGCCGAAGGCCTCGGCGAGCTCGGCCTGCTGGGCATGCATCTCGACGGCTACGGCTGCGGCGGCTCGACCGCGACCCAGTACGGTCTGGCCTGCCGTGAGCTCGAGGCCGTCGACTCCGGCCTGCGCTCGCTCGTATCGGTGCAGGGTTCGCTGGCGATGTTCGCCATCCACCACTTCGGCTCGGAGGCGCAGAAGGAGGAGTGGCTGCCGAAGATGGCCGCGGGCAAGGCGATCGGCTGCTTCGGCCTGACCGAACCCGACGTCGGCTCCGATCCTTCCGGGATGAAGACGACTGCGAAGAAGGACGGCACCGACTGGATCCTCAATGGTGCGAAGATGTGGATCACGAACTCGCCGGTCTCCGACGTCATGGTCGTGTGGGCCAAGACCGAGGAGATCGACGACAAGGGCAAGTCGGTCGTGCGCGGCTTCGTCGTCCCCTCGGACACCGAGGGAGTCCAGACTCCGGAGATCCATCGGAAGATCTCGCTGCGGGCGTCGATCACCGGTGAGATCGTCCTCGACAACGTCCGTCTGCCCGAAGACGCCATGCTGCCGAAGGCCAAGGGCCTCAAGGGGCCGCTGTCGTGCCTGTCCGAGGCCCGCTACGGCATCGTCTTCGGTGTCACCGGTGCTGCCCGCGACTCGCTGCTGTCGGCCCTGGAGTACACGGGCACTCGCGTCCAGTTCGACCGTCCGCTGTCGTCGTTCCAGATCACGCAGCAGAAGCTCGCGAAGGCCTTCGGCCAGTATTCGCAGATCACGCTGCTGGCAGCGCATCTGGGCAAGCTCAAGGACTCGGAGAAGGGTGTCCGTCCCGAACAGATCAGCCTCGGGAAGATGGTCAACGTCGACACCGCGATGAACGTCTGCCGTGACCTGCGTGCGCTCTTCGGCGGTTCGGGCATCACGAGCGAGTACCCGCCGCTGCGTCATGCGGTCAACCTCGAGACCGTGCTCACCTACGAAGGCACGCACGAAGTGCACCAGCTGACGCTGGGCCGTTCGATGACCGGGATCAACGCCTTCGCCAACTGAGGCGGCAGCGCCGGCAGCGGACCGCGCCAGGTGCGGCGCTGCGGCAGCTGAGCCTCTCACCGCCCGTCGACCCTCCGGGGTTCGGCGGGCGGTTCGCATTCACATGCCCGCACCTGAGCGTGCAGACGATGCCGGCTGCAGTTCCAGCACGACGGTCTGGTCATCCTCGCCGAGGCGGCTGTCCGCACTCATCCCCCGTGCAGCGGCAGAGACGGCCGCGGCCCGGGCCTGTTCGCGACCGACCTCGATGAGCAGGGTGCCGCCGGGGCTCAGCCAGTCCGCGGATTCGTCGATGAGCCGGTGGACGAGGTCGAGGCCGTCGGCGCCGCCGAAGAGAGCGCGCCTCGGTTCGAAGTCCACGGCTTCGCGCGGCAGGAAGTCTGCGGCCGTCTGCGGCACATAGGGCGGAACGGCCGCGATGACGTCGATGCCGCGGCGCAGCTCGTCCGGAAGCCCGTGCAGGCAATCGAGTCGGTGACCGTGCGCCTTCACTCCGGATGCCGCCCAGGCATTGTCCACGGCACACTCCACGGCCTCGGCCTGCTCATCGCCCAAGTACAGGTGCGCTTCCGGCACCGAGGCGGCCACGCACGCTCCGACCGGTCCGACTCCGCAGAATGCTTCGAGGACCACCGGCGCCGGACCCTCTGCACCGCGGCGCTGCAGCAGGGCGCTGAGCGTGCGCACGGAGGCTTCAGCGAGCAGTCTCGTCCTCTGCCTGGGCACGAAGACGCCGGGGCACACCTGGAGTCGGAGACCTGCGAAGTCGACCCAGCCGACGATCTGTTCGAGCGGTTCTCCGCTCATCCTTCGGGCCGCGAGTTCGTCCAACAGCGGACCGGCAGAAGCATCGGCGGCCTCGGGCCGAAGTGCGGCTGCTTCCGGGAGCGTCGCCGCTTCCAGGAGGATGGTCGCTTCGTCTTCGGCGAAGACGCAGCCGGCGGACCGGAGTGCTTTCACGAGTGGACGGTATCGCGAATCGTCTGCGACCACCGCGTCAGGTTCGGACTTCCGTCTGTTCGCACGTCCGGGTACACCCTCGACGTCCCGTGCAGGTTCGGACTCCCGCGCGGGCCCGGAGACCCTGTTCCCCTCAGGAGTCAGACAGAACCTCGCGCCGGAACCAGTCGAGTCCGGTCTGCGCGTCGATCGTGCCCGCGTCGGTGAGCAGCAGCTTCTGTTCCGGCGACAGCGGGACGACGGCGGCGAATTCGACACGTGAATCGCGCATCGCCTGGTCGAGGTTCGCCGTCTGCCCGTCGATGGTCACACCAACGCCTTCGAACCGGGAACGGGTGACCTTGACCGAGGCGCGTCCGGGCTCGACCGCGGCGGCCTCGATGCCGTGGAGGACGATGGTGCTGTCGGCGGTCGCCGCATCGGTGCGCAGGTCGACCATCAGACCGATGCGTGCGGCAGCGAGCAGCCCGAGCGCCCGCGCCAGGGGTGGGACATCCTCGGCGAGGGTGAGCACGGCGCCGGACTCCGGGATGACTCCCATGGTGCGCAGCACCCCGGCGAGCTTCGCGCTGCGGTCGAGCACCTCCGCGCGGTCGAGTTCGACGGGGACCGACAGCGCCGAGACCAGGCGAGGATCGGTGACCTCGCGCCCGTCGACGAGCGGTTTCTCAGGTGCGGGCCCGACGAGGACGACGTCTTCGGCGCGTCCCATCGCGATCGGGAAGTCGAGCAGTTCGTAGACCGGGTTCAGCGTTCCGGGATCGGTCTCGTTCGGGGAGGAGAAGTAGTGGAACTCAGTCAACGGAGGCCATCACTTCGACGACTCGGTCGATGAAGGCGTCGACCTGATCCTCGTCGTAGGCCTTCTTGCCCTTCGCGGTCTTGAACAGCACGCGGCGGACCTGGTCGACGCTCATCGCCACACCCTGCGTGAAGTAGGAGTTGACCTTGTCGCACATGTCGTCGACCTGGTCGATGTCGTAGCCGATGACTCCCGGTGCCGGATTGTCGAAGCGCTCTCCGGACTCGCGCACGAGACGTCCCCGCAGCGATGCGGCGACACGGGTGAGCTCGGAGACCCAGGCGTCCTGACCGGACTGGGCGATGAGGCGGTCGCGTGCCTGTTTGGCGAAGGCGTCTTCGAGTCGGTCGAGGGCCGCGTCGACGACGGCCACATGGTAGCCCTTGCGGACGAGGTCGAATCCGACCGTGCGCACCGCTCGGGAGTCGAGGTCGCCCGGCTGCGGCGTCGGCCGTTCGAAGGACTCACGCGCACGCTTGAAGAAGCTGTCGACCTGCTTGGGGTCGTATCCGTTCTTCCAACCGGACATTCGAGGGAAAGTCGTGTCCGCCATGTCTCCTCCAGAAGCGAGTGGCTGTGGTGTTTCCACCATGATAGATGGACAGCGTCGAAATTGCGTGCATGCGGCTCACAGGTGACGACAGCGGGCGCTGTCGGTTGCCGGTCAGTCGGCGCGACGCCGTTCGGCGGCAGGCGGTCGGTGTCAGTCGGCGGCGGCGAGCTGACCGCAGGCGCCGTCGATATCGGACCCGCGGGTGTCCCGGATGGTGGTGGGGATGCCGTGGTCGATCAGCCTGCGGACGAATTCATCGGCGACCTCCGGTTCCGAGGCCGTCCACACCGATCCCGGGGTCGGATTGAGTGGGATCGGATTGACGTGCACCCAGCCGCGGCCGCGGGCGTTGAGCTTCTTCGCCAGCAGTTCGGCTCGCCAGGCATGGTCGTTCATGTCCTTGATCAGCGCGTATTCGATGCTCACGCGGCGGCCGGTGACCTGGAAGTAATTGTATGCGGCGTCGATGGCCTCATCGGCCTTCCACCGTGTGTTGACCGGGATCATCTCGTCGCGCAGCTCGTCATCGGGAGCGTGGAGGCTGAGCGCGAACGTCACCGGGATGTCCTCGGCGGCGAGCTTGTTGATGCCCGGGACCAGCCCGACCGTCGAGATCGTGATCCGTCGCGGCGACATGCCCAATCCCTCGGGTGCGGGCCCGACGAAGCGGCGGACCGCATTCATCACTCGCTTGTAGTTGGCCAGGGGTTCGCCCATGCCCATGAAGACGATATTCGACACCCGTTCGGGTCCGTTCGCCGAGGCGGCCGTGTCCCGACCGTCGAATCCGGGCTCGCCGTCGCCCGGACCGTCGGCCTCGGCGCCGAGGGCGGTCTCCCCCGCCCCGGGCATGTCCGCCGACGGCGCTTCGGCGAGCTCTCCGGCGGCGATGACCTGATTGGCGCGGACGACCTGCTCGACGATCTCGGCAGTGGACATGTTGCGGGTCAGACCCTGCTGGCCGGTGGCGCAGAAGGGGCAGTTCATGCCGCAGCCGCACTGGCTGGATACGCACAGGGTGACGCGGTTGCGGTAGCGCATGAGGACGGATTCGACCAGGGCGCCGTCGAAGAGGCGCCAGAGGAACTTGATCGTGTCACCGTTCTCGGTGCGCAGGCGGCGCACCTCGGTGAGCAGGTGGGGGAAGAAGCGCTCCTGGATCTCTTCCCGCCTGTCCTTCGGCAGGTCCGTCATCGCCTCGGTGTCGGTGACGTAGTGGCTGAAGTAGTGGGTCGAGATCTGCTTGGCGCGGAAGGCGGGCAGACCCATCTCCCTGACCGCGTCGAGGCGTTCGTCCATGCTCATATCGGCCAAGTGCTGGGGCGGCTGCTTGACCCGCGCGGATTTGAAGTTGAGAAGGGGACGGCCATCGCGTGTGGGCGTCTTCGAGGTGGTGCCGTCGGCGTGTTCGACGACGGGCCTGGTCTGCCTTCTGCCTGCTTGAGATCTCACATGCCCATTGTCTCATGGCGGGCAAGCGGCTGTCGTGTGTGCGCCGCCACGCCGGGCGTAGGGCGGCCGTGCCCGGTGCACGGCGGCCCGTGCCCGGTGCACGGCGGCCCGTGCCCGGTGCACGGCGGCCAGCCCGGTGCACGGCGGCCAGCCCGGTGCACGGCGGCCAGAGGCAACCGGCCAGAACCCGTCAGAGGTAGCCGGGCAGAACGGAGAAGAGGACGAGCGCGACGGGTGCGGTCGGCAGAATCGAATCGAGCCGGTCCATCACGCCTCCGTGCCCCGGCAGCAGAGTGCCCATGTCCTTGAGCTCGAGATCGCGCTTGATCATCGATTCGCTGAAGTCGCCGAGAGTGGCGAAGGCGGGGATCACTGCACCGAAGACCAGTCCGGTCCAGAACGGGGCGTCGATCACAGTGACGGCGAGGATCGTGGCCACGGCCGCGGCGAAGACGGTCGAGCCGAGGTAGCCCTCCCAGGATTTCTTCGGTGAGATCCGCGGGGCGATGGGGTGCCTGCCCCACAGCACGCCGAAGACGTAGCCGCCGGTGTCGGAGGCGACGACTGCGGCGAGGAACATGATGACGTAGAGGTTGCCGTCGGGCTGGGTCAGCAGGTAGACGACGAAGCAGGCCATGAGGCCGACGTAGGTGAGTGCGAAGAGGGAGAGGGAGACGTCCTTGACCGCGTTCTTGCGGCGCTCGACCATCGTGAAGAGCATGACCGCGCCGGCGCTGGCCGCGAATGTCACCCACAGGGCCTCACGACCGCCGATGTAGGTCGCCACGACCATACAGGCGGCGGAGACCATGGTGGGCACGCGCGAGACCAGGGACCCGGAACGCGACAGCGCGTTCGCGAGTTCCCACATCGCCGCGACGATGCCGATGAGGATGATGAAGAGGAAGGAGATCGGCAGGAAGATCAGGGAGGAGAGCACGACGCCGCCGATGAGCAACCCCATGCCGATGGCTGCCGGCAGATTGCGCCCGGCCCGTCCGTAGTCCTTCTCCGGCGGTTCCTCCTCGGTCTCGGCTGCCTCGGGGTTGGGATCGAAGTCGGGGTCGTCGGGCGAGTACAGCTTATCCGTGTTGCGCAGATCCCGACGTCGCGGGAAGGGCGTCTCGGCGTGCGCGGCATCGCGTGACGGATCCGGCTCCCCGAAGGGAGCCGGATTCGCTGCGGGACTGTCGGACCCGGTCACGGCAATCATCAGACCTCGAGGAGCTCGGCTTCCTTCTGCGAGAGCAGCTGGTCGATGTTGTCGACCTTGCTCTTCGTCAGGTCGTCGAGCTCGGAGATGCCGCGGGTGACTTCGTCCTCACCGGCCTCACCGTCCTTCTTGATGCGTTCGAGCACATCCTTCGCATGGCGGCGGATGTTGCGGATGGAGACCTTGCCGTCCTCGGCCTTGCCCTTGACGATCTTGACGTATTCCTTGCGGCGCTCCTCGGTCAGCTCCGGCAGGACGACGCGGATGACGTTGCCGTCGTTGGCCGGGTTCGCTCCGATGTCGGAATTGCGCAGGGCGTTCTCGATATCGCTCAGCGTGCCCTTGTCGTAGGGGGTCACGAGGATCGTGCGGGCCTCGGGAGTCTGGAACGACGCCAGCTGCTGGAGCGGGGTCGGGGCACCGTAGTACTCGATCTCGATGTCGGCGAACAGTGCGGGGTTGGCGCGGCCGGTGCGGATCGACCCGAAGTCGTCCTGCGTGAATTCGACGGCTTTGTCCATCTTCTCTCTGGCCTCGGCCAGTGTCTCTTCAATCACGGTTCACTCTTTCCATCTCTGTAAGCTTTGGGTTCATTCTATGGGTCATGGCTGAAAAATGCCGCACCGAATCCACGCAGGAGTGTCCTCACCTGCGTGGATGCCGGCCGCATCGTTGAGGAACCGGGGTTCCTCGCGCCCGTGCCTGAGGCCGTCGGGCGATTCGTCAGTGGACGACGGTGCCGATCTTGTCGCCGATGATGGCCTTGCGCAGGTTGCCTTCTCCCTCCATCCCGAAGACGTGCATCGGCAGCCGGTTGTCCATGCACAGGGAGAACGCGGTGGCGTCGACGACCTTGAGGCCGCGCTGCAGCGCTTCCTGGTAGGTGATCTGGGAGAGCTTCTCGGCGTCCGGGTTGACCTTCGGATCGGCGGTGTAGACGCCGTCGACGCCGTTCTTCGCGATGAGCACCTCATCGGCGTGGATCTCGAGGGCACGCTGGGCGGCCACGGTGTCGGTGGAGAAGTAGGGCAGGCCGGCTCCGGCGCCGAAGATGACGACGCGGTTCTTCTCCATATGGCGCATGGCGCGGCGCGGAATGTAGGTCTCGGCCACCTGCGACATCGGGATCGCGGTCTGCACTCGAGTGTCGACTCCCGTCTGTTCGAGGAAGTCCTGCAGCGCCAGGCAGTTCATCACGGTGCCGAGCATGCCCATGTAGTCGGCGCGGGTGCGATCCATGCCGCGCTGCGACAGTTCGGCTCCGCGGAAGAAGTTGCCGCCGCCGACGACGATGCTCACTTCGACGTCCTCGACCGTGGGCGCGACCTCGCGGGCGACTGCGGCCACGACATCGGGATCGACTCCGATCCTGCCGCCGCCGAAGACCTCACCGGAGAGCTTGAGCAGGACTCGCCTGCGGTGGGTGCGGACGGGGCGGCTGACGTGGCTGGATTCGTGAACCGGGGTGCTTGTCATTGAGTCCTTCTTCCGTGCGGGCAGGTCGATACCCGGGCAGATGTTCACTCGGGTTGGTCGTCGGAGCCAGTCTAGCGAAAAACGGGGTCGGACCCATCGGTCCGACCCCGTTGCCCGGGTGAGTTCTCACTCATCCGAGGAACCTGCGAAGCAGACGTCGGTCTGCTCAGCGGTCAGTGTGCTTCAGGCTCCGACGCGGTAGCGCAGGAAGCCGGTCGCCTTGACGCCTGCAGCCTCGAGCACCTTGGCCACGGACTGCTTGGGATCCTTGGCGAATCCCTGGTCGAGCAGGCAGTTCTCCTTGAAGAAGCCGTTGACGCGTCCTTCGATGATCTTCGGCATGGCCTGTTCGGGCTTGCCTTCGTTCTTCGCGGTGTCCTCGGCGATGCGGCGCTCGTTCTCGACGATGTCGGCCGGAACCTCATCGCGGGAGAAGTACTTCGGGCTCATGGCGGCGATGTGCACGGCGACATCGTGTGCCACGGTCTCGTCGTCGCCTTCGAAGGCCAGCAGCACACCGACCTGCGGAGGCAGGTCCTTGTTGGTGCGGTGCAGGTAGGACTCGACCTTCTGGCCCTCGATGCGACCCACGCGACGCAGGTCGACCTTCTCGCCCAGGGAAGCACCGGATTCGGTGATGAACTGCGAGACCGGCTTGCCGTCGGTCTCGGCGGCCAGCAGCGTCTCGGCCGAATCGGCCTGGTTGGCCACGGCCAGCTCGAGGACCTGGTCGGCGAGCTTGACGAAGGGCTCGGACTTCGCGACGAAGTCGGTCTCCGAGTTGAGTTCGATCATGGTGCCGACGCCGCCGTCCACAGAGGTGGCGACGAGGCCGTCGGAGGTCGAGCGACCCTCGCGCTTGGTAGCACCCTTGAGGCCCTTCACACGGAGTGCCTCCATGGCCTTGGCCTGGTCGCCGTCGGACTCGTCAAGAGCCTTCTTGACGTCCATCATTCCCGCGCCGGTCTTCTCGCGCAGTGCCTTGATGTCAGCGGCAGTGTAGTTTGCCATTCTCTCTCCTCAGGATGGTGGAGTTAAAGGAAATCAGGACTCTGTCGACTCGGTGGAGTCGGCAGCGGCTTCAGCGGCCGGAGCAGCTGCGGCGGCCTCAGCTTCAGCAGCCGGAGTGTCTTCGGCGGCCTGAGCGGCAGCTTCGGCAGGCGTCTCCTCGTCCGTCTTGCCTTCGAGCAGTTCGCGTTCCCATTCGGGCATGGGCTCGACGGCTGAGACGTTCTTCTCACCGGCCTGCTCGTCCGAGGAGTGACGGGCGATGAGGCCCTCGGCCACGGCATCGGCGACCACGCGGGTGAGCAGCGAGACCGAGCGGATGGCGTCGTCGTTGCCCGGGATCGGGTAGGTGACGTCGTCGGGATCGCAGTTGGTGTCGAGGATGCCGATGACCGGGATCCCGAGCTTCTTGGCTTCGTCGACGGCGAGGTGTTCCTTCTTGGTGTCGACGATCCAGACGGCCGACGGGGTGCGCTGCATGTCGCGGATTCCGCCGAGGGTCTTCTCGAGCTTGTCCTTCTCGCGACGCAGGATGAGCAGTTCCTTCTTGGTGTGCGAGGAACCTGCAACGTCGTCGAAGTCGATCTCTTCGAGTTCCTTGAGGCGGCGCAGACGCATCGAGATGGTCTGGAAGTTCGTGAGCATACCGCCGAGCCAACGCTGGTTGACGTAGGGCTGGCCCACGCGCTTGGCCTGTTCGGCGATGGATTCCTGGGCCTGCTTCTTGGTGCCGACGAAAAGGATCGAGCCGCCGTGGGCCACGGTCTCCTTGACGAACTCGAAGGCGTTGTC
Organism: Brevibacterium renqingii; assembly: GCF_017808105.1. Classification (GTDB taxonomy): domain Bacteria; phylum Actinomycetota; class Actinomycetes; order Actinomycetales; family Brevibacteriaceae; genus Brevibacterium; species Brevibacterium renqingii. Next base: position 113,614 of record NZ_JADBHF010000003.1, read on the forward strand.
GATGTAGCCCAGCGACTTCTGCAGGTCGATGATGTAGATGCCGTTGCGCTCGGTGAAGATGAAGCGCTTCATCTTCGGGTTCCAACGACGGGTCTGGTGTCCGAAGTGAACGCCGCTGTCGAGCAGCTGGCGGATGGTGACGACGGCCATGCCGACGCCCTCCTTTCTGTGCACCCTTGAGGTGCCTTTGCGTCACGCGCGCGTCAGTCGCTGCGATCTCGGATCGAGGCGAGCGACTGAAGCGTCGATGACTGTTTTCGGTTGATGCCTGGTATCCGGTTCATCCGCCCCACAGACACACCTGGCAGTGGCCTGCACCACGGGACGGAGAAGAATTCGAATACGCGTAGTCAGAAGACACGCTTCTGCTGGGTTCAGTCTATCCCGGTCGGCCAATCCATTTCCAATCGACAGCTCCCTCGCCGAGGCGGCCCACCGGTCACCGTGGACGCATCGACTTGCGCGTCAGAGCGTGTGGACAGTCGGGTCGGCCCCGGTGCAACGGGCCGCGCGCTGCGCCGATTCCGGTCGGCCGGCTCGCCGCATCCGTCCGTCTCACCTCGGCGGCTTGCGCATCGTCGCCTGCCGACTCGTGCGTCACTGTCTGCGGACAGCGGGCCGACTCGGCCGCCCCCGCCCTGTGGATCGTTCTGCCCTGTCCACAGACCGCTGCTGCGGGGATGACATCCGGACAGCCGCCGACTTCCATGTCTCGTATGAACCCCTTCGCACACGACCCGCCTCCGCGCCGGCAGCGACATCGCAGGCACCGGCGAGCTGACGACAACGGGCCCGGTCGGTCCCTCATCCTCGCCGTCCTGGCCTCGCTTCTCACCTCGGCGCTCATGCTGACGATCGCTCCCCCGGCCCCGGGCGCAACACCGCCAGCTGGAGAGTCGTCCCAGACATCGCAGGCCTCGACGGGTTCCGGCGCACGGAATTGGACCACTCCGATTCCGGCGATGGAGATCATCGGGGCCTTCGATCTGCCGGACGAACCGTGGCTGAAAGGCCATCGGGGAATCGATGTGCTCGCGGTCGAGGACGAACCGCTGCGGGCGCCGACGGCGGGCACCATCCGCTTCGCCGGGAGCGTCGCGGGTATGGACACGCTGAGCATCCTCACCGAGTCCGGGCATGTGCTGTCCTTCCAACCGGCTTCGACGTCGATGAGGAAGGGCGAGGAGTTCTCGGCCGGAGAGCGGATCGGCACGGTCGGCGCCGGGGGCCACTGCGAACGTTCATGCCTGCACATCGGAGCCTGGCCGGCCGAGACCGATCAGCGCTACGTCGATCCCGGCAAGCTCTTCGGACAGGAGCAGTCCGTTCTGCTCCCACTCTCTCGCAAACCAGCCGAGGAACCCACTGGCGGCGGCGATGCCACGACGTCGGGGGCCGGGGCCTGGGGCGGACACAGCAACGGACGGATTCCCGCATCCGCCATGTGTGAGCTTGCCAGTGCTGCCGGTCAGATGCTGCGCTGCGACGCGCAGGCCGCGTTCGACCGGCTCTCCCGTGCTTTCGAGGCGCGGTTCGGTTCCCCGATCTCCGTCACCGATGCCTACCGTGACTATGCCACGCAGGTGATCCTCAAACGCCGCAAGGGCCGGATGGCCGCGACGCCGGGGACGTCGAACCATGGGTGGGCTCTGGCCGTCGATCTCGGCAGCGGCATCAATTCCTTCGGCAGCGCCCAGCATCGGTGGATGCGGGCCAATGCGCCGAGGTTCGGATGGATCCATCCCGGGTGGGCCCGGCAGTCGGGTTCGCTGCCCGAACCCTGGCACTGGGAGTTCCGCAAATGAGCGACGTCGCTGTCTGGCGGCGCGGGCAGCGCGTTCAGGCGCGAGGATGCGCCCGGCGGTAGGTCTCCTGCAGACGCTGCATCGAGACATGCGTGTAGATCTGGGTGCTGCTCATGGTGGAGTGGCCGAGCAGCTCCTGGATCTGACGCAGGTCGGCACCGCGGTCGAGCATATGCGTGGCCGCCGAGTGGCGCAGGCCGTGCGGGCCGATGTCGGGTGCGCTCGGATCATCGGTGCCGTACCTGTGCACGAGTTCGCGCACCTGTCTGGCTCCGATGCGTCGGCCGCGGACTCCGAGGAACAGCGCCTCCCCGCTGTCGGGTCCGGCGAAGAGGTGACGGACGCTGAGCCAGGCGTCCAATGCTCGCTGGGCGGGTGCGCCGAAGGGCACGCGCCGTTCCTTGTTGCCCTTGCCGAGCACTGTGATCATCGCAGAGCGGTGGTCGACGTCGCTGCGGTCGAGGTCGGTCAGCTCGGATACGCGCACCGCAGTGGCGTAGAGCATCTCGAGGATCGCCGCGTCCCTGAGACGCTTGGCGGCGTCGAGCGGATCGTCGTCGCTCCCCCCGGGCGACCGGCCCTCTGCCGCAGGACCTCCGGCCGCGGAACCGTCCGATGGCGGAGCCTCCGCAGCGGAGATGAGTTCGGCCGCCTGATGCGGTTTGAGCACCGTGGGCAGGCGGGAGTCCTTCTTCGGAGTCCGCAGACGCGCCGCCGGATTGTTCGACAGCCCCAGTCTGTTCACGCCAAAGGCGAAGAAGGATCTGACGGCTGCGATCTTGCGTGCCACCGTGGACTTCGCGGCTCCGGCATCGTCGAGAGCGATCAGCCAGGACCGCAGATCGTCGAGTTCGATCGCAGCGACATCGATGCGCGCTGTCTCCATCTGTGATGGGCGCTTCTGCTCTTCGGCGCGTTTCCCGAGCCGCACCTTCGTCGAGTGCACGGCGTGGTCGAGGAAATCGGTGACATCGGAGACGTAGGCTCTGGCGGTGTGTTCGGAGACGTCACGCGACCTCAGGTGGTCGGCATAGCCGGACACCACCTCGGCGACGGTCGTTGATGTGCTCACATGCCCAGGATACGCGGAGGGACGACCAGGATTCACACCGGTTTCCGCAGTTTCACCCACCCGTTGTCGCGTCGTGTCGCCAGACCTGCCAGGTCGAGTGCGGCCAGGCCGTTGAGCACATCGGCAACGGTCAGTCCCGCTCGGGACGCGAGCGTTCCGACGTCGAGTGCCTTGGTCGCGGACAGCGCGTTGAGGCAGATCTTCTCCCTCTCGTCGAGCGCATCGGTCGGATCGGGCCTCGTGTGCGCCCCGCGCTGTGCCCCGTTGGGCGCGCCGCTGGGTCGTGAGCGGTCGGCATCGGCCTCATCGAACAGTCTCGGGGCGTCTTCGTCCATGAGCGCCACGACATCATCGCTGCAGGTCACGAGTTCGGCCTCGTGCTCACGCACGAGCCGGTGGGCCCCGGTCGAGGAGGCCGAATAGACGGATCCGGGGAAGGCGGCCACCTGCCGGGAGAGTTCGAGGGCGTGCCGAGCGGTGTTGAGCGCACCGCTTCTCCATCCGGCCTCGACGACGACGCTCACCTGGGCAGAGGCAGCGATGAGTCGGTTGCGCAGCAGGAAACGGTGCCGCATCGGGGTCATTCCCGGAGCGGTTTCGGACACGATGGCGCCGGTGGCGAGTATCTGTTCGAAGAGTTCGGCGTTCGCGGCCGGATAGAAGCGGTCCACTCCCCCGGCCATGAAGGCGAGCGTCGGCGCCTCACGGGCGATCGCGGCCCGATGTGCAGCCGCATCGATGCCGAATGCTCCGCCGGAGACGACGGTGATGCCGCGGGCCGCGAGGTCCCAGGCGAGGTCGGAGGCGCACTTGGTCCCATAGCTGCTCGCGGCGCGGGCCCCGACGACGGCGACGGCGCGCCTGAGCACGGCGTCCAGGCCGACGGCTCCGCGCACCCACAGGCCCAGCGGTGCGGCCGGACCCAGGTCGTCGAGCGCGTTCGGCCATTCCTCATCGCCGGGGATGACGAGCCGTCCGCCGATCCGTGCGACGCGCTCGAGGTCACGTCCGTCGGGCTGTTCGCCGGCACGCACCGCCCATCGGTCGATCGCATCGGCCAGCTGCCCGTGCCCGGCCGCCTCGGCGCCGCTCGAGGCGAGTCCGGTGACCGCCTCACCCGCGGTCGCCTCGCCGTCGGCGACGGCCGTGATGACCGAGTGCGTCGCGATCGGTCCGATCTCCTCGACCATTCGTTTGAGCAGCCCGTCGCCGGGTTCGCCGATCCGCAGCAAGGCCGCGATCGCAGCGCGGACCGAATCCGTCGTCCCTGCATCGAGTGCATCCACGTTCATGACTCCTGTGTCCTCAGGGCGAGCGCCGTTCGCATCGTGTCCGGGTCGGGGCCGCACTTTCCCGCGAGGTCGGCCAGAGTGGTCGCCACCCGCAGCACCCGGTCGTACCCGCGCATCGTGATCCGCCCCGTATCGAGGGCCCGGTCGAGGTCGGCAAGTGCGGCAGGGGTGAGGGCGAAGTGGTCACGCAGCCAGGCTCCCGGCGCCTCGGCGTTGAGACGCCACCGACAGTCGGCGAAGCGCTCGGACTGTCGGCTGCGGGCCTCGCGAACGCGGGCGGCCACGCACTCGCTGGTCTCCTGGTCGCCGCCGAGGCGGAGATCGGCCGGAGAGACGGGAAGGAGTTCGAGCTGCAGGTCGACCCGGTCGAGCAGGGGCCCGGACAGCCGGTTGCGGTAGCGCCGTTTGTCCAATGGCGTGCACCGACAGTCCGTTCCGGCTCCGGCCATCCCGACTCCGCAGGGGCACGGGTTCGCGGCCATGACGAGCTGGAACGACGCCGGCAGCACCATGGACCCCCAGGCACGGTGGATGTGGACCCGACGGGCCTCCATCGGCTGCCGCAGCGCTTCGAGCACGTCCCGGGAGAACTCGGGGGCTTCGTCCATGAACAGCACGCCGCGGTGTGCCCGGCTGAGTATGCCGACGGTGCCGGGCCGTCTGCCGCCGAGCAGCGCCGAGGCGGTGCTGCGATGGTGGGGTGCCTCGAACGGCGGCCGGTGATCGAGTCCTTCGCTGCCGTCGAGTTCTCCGCGCAGGGATCGCACCGTGGCCACTTCGACGGCTTCATCGTCATTCAGCGGCGGAAGGATGCCCGGCAGACATTGGGCGAGCAGCGTCTTTCCAGCTCCCGGACTGCCGCGCATGAGCAGGTTGTGGCCGCCCGCGGCGGCGACTTCGAGTCCGAAACGGCCCTCGGCTTGGCCTTGGACCTCGGCGAGATCGTGGAGTTCCGGGGAGAGGGGAACAGGACGGTCCATGTCGAGCACGGCCGGCAGCGGCGGCACCGCCAGTGATCCGCCGTAGCTGTTGACGAGCTCGGCCAGGGAGGCCACGGCGTGGACCCTGGCACGTCCCAGCAGAGACGCCTCGGAGGCGTTGCCGATGGGGACGACGAAGCGGTCGAAGCCCGACTGCATGCCGGTGTGCAGGGCCGGCAGCACTCCGGTGACGGGCCGGATCCTGCCGTCGAGGCCGATCTCTCCGCAGTGGATGATGTCACCGGTGTCGTCGTTGGCGATCAGGCCCAGAGCCTTGAGCACGGCAACTGCGATCCCGAGGTCGAATCCGGTGCCGATCTTCGGCACCGTGCCCGGGGTGAGGTTGATCGTCAGATGCTGGGTCGCCACGGGAGCGCCGAGGTAGGCCAGTGCCGCGCGCAGCCGTTTGCGGGATTCGCTCACGGAGGTGTCCGGCAGTCCGACGATGTCGATGCCCGGCAGTCCGGCGCTGACGCCTGCCTCGATGGACACGATCTTCCCGCTCAGTCCCCACAGGGCGACGGCCGAGGCTCGTCCGATGACTTCGGCGGAGGACTCGCTGCTCATGAGTCGACCTGGATGTTCGGGCAGTGGAAGTACTGCAGGCGCGGCTCGGTGATGATGCCGAGAGCATCGATCCGGGTGGCGGGGAAGTATTCGCGCTGCCCGCTCAGCCAGATGCCGGCCAGCATGCGGATGCGGGCGAGCTTCGTCGCGGTCACAGCCTCCAGCGGAGAGCCGAGGGCGGCGGTGCGGCGGGTCTTGACTTCGACGAAGACCGCGGTCTCACCGTCGCGGGCGATGATGTCGAGTTCCCCGCGGGGGCATCTGAAATTGCGTTCGATGATCACGAGGCCGGCGTCTTCCAAGAACGCGGCCGCCAGATCCTCGCCCCTGCCGCCCAGAGCCTGTCGGCGCATGCCTGCGGCAGTGCGTGTCCGGCCTGTTGTTCGTTTCGGTCCCATGTCGGTCAGATGACCATGTGCGGGACAGCAGTGGGAAGAGCAGGTTCTCTGCCTGTGGATGGGACTCGGGAATCCACAGCCCCTCACGCCGAAGTCAGCGACTCATCCACCGCGCGGGGCGCTCAAGTCGATGCCGGCGCGCTCAACCGGCCGGCTCAACCGGCCGGCTCAACCGGCTCACCCGGCCGAGGCTCGGTCAGCCGCGGATCGCGGTCGGCGGCTCGAGATCGGATTTGGCGATCTCCTCGATGTTGACGTCCTTGAAGGTCAGCACGTGCACGGTCTTGATGAATCGTGCCGAACGGTAGCTGTCCCAGACCCAGGCATCGCGCAGGGTCAGTTCGAAGTAAACGTCGCCGGCGTCGTTGTGGGCCTTGAGATCGACGTGGTTGGCGAGGTAGAAGCGTCGTTCGGTCTCGACGACATAGGCGAAGAGACCGACGACATCACGGTATTCCTTGTACAGCTGGAGCTCGAGCTCAGCTTCGTAGTCGTCCAGATCATCGGCGCTCATGATACGCCCTCCTTCGCTTCTGAAACCGCTTGCAAGCGGAAGCTTCTCCGGTGGTGGATGCTGAGACCGAAGTCGACGATGCCCTGCCGGTGCTTCGCCGTCCCATATCCGACGTTCGATTCCCAACCATAGTGGGGATGGTCCGTCGCGAGTGCGATCATCGCCTCGTCGCGTCGGACTTTCGCGACGATGCTCGCCGCAGCGATCGTGGGCACGCACCCGTCTCCCTTGATGACGGTGCGCACCGGCGGCAGCTCCAGTTCGGCGCAGTCGCCGAATATCCCCAGGCAGTCGAGGGTGAGTGGGGCCGAGAGCCAATCGTGTCTGCCGTCGAGGAGGACCATCGTGCGTTCGGGGAGAACCGGCGTCGGCCCCAGATCCGTGAGCACCTCGAGCATGGCGCGCCGTCCGGCGAGGTTGAGCGCCATGGTCATGCCGATGTCATCGAGTTCGCCCGGGCTCGTCGACCCCACCGCCGCAGCCGTCGCCCAGGTCCGCACTCGGTCTGTGGCCTCCTGCCTGGTGCGTGCGCTCAGCTGCTTCGAGTCATGGATTCCGTCGGGCACCTCGGCGGCGGTGAGCGTGCGGAGATCGAAGACCGCGACGCCTACGCTGACGGGGCCGGCCAGTGCGCCGCGGCCCACCTCGTCGACGCCGATGACGAAATCGAAGCCTTCGCTCAGCAGTCCGCGTTCGACGCTGAGGTCGGTCAGTCCTCGTGCCCCCATCAGTCCCCGGTGATTCCTGCCGATGCCGGCACTTCGGCGAACACGTCTTCGGGGGTGCTCACCCAGCTGAAGTGCTTGAACGGCCAGTTGATGAGGAACACGGTGCCCACCACGTCGTCCTGCGAGACGAAGGGATCGGAGTCCATGTGGTAGCGGGAGTCGGCGGAGTTGCTGCGATTGTCGCCCATCACCCAGTAGTGGCCCTCGGGCACGGTGACCTCGAAATCGACCTCCGAAGGGGCGGTCCCCTCGTCGAGGTAGGTTTCGTCGATGGATTCGCCGTTGACCATGAGACGTCCCTGGGAATCGCAGCATTCTATGGTGTCGCCGCCGACGCCGATGACGCGTTTGATGAGCTGTTTCCCGGCGTCCGAGGGCGCCAGGCCGATGAACTCGAGGATCGGGTTGGGCGTGTACTGAGAGGTCTCGGCAGCCGAGAGCCAGTGATCGGGATCATCGAAGACGATGATGTCGCCGCGATCGGCAGGTCCGAAGCGCGGGGCGAGTTGGTTGACGAGCACGCGGTCATCGACCTGCAGGGTGGTCATCATGGATTCCGAGGGAATGTAGAACGAGCGGACGACCCACGTCTTCAGCGCGGTGGAGATGAGCAGGGCGATGACGATGATCGCCAGGGTCTCGAGCAGCCCGCGAGCGAAGCGCTTCGAGGCTGGGGGCGGGGACGCTTCGGATTCGCTTGACATTCATTCGCTTTCACATCGGACCACGGTTTCCGCTGGGGACTGAAATGAGCGTACCAGCACGACACTGCTTCGGCGCTCAGCCTGCGCGGGGTTCCGTGCGAACGCTCAGCCGGTGTGTTTTCCGCCTCGCCGAGGCGGGGCTCAGTCGACCGAGGAGCCGTGCCCGATCACGGGCCCGATGACCCGATCGGTGGGGATGAATCCGCCGCCGGGACGGCCCAGCAGGGAACGCGAGTCGGCGGAGTCGCTGCGGTTGTCGCCCATCACCCACATGGTGTCGGCGGGGACTGCGACGGAGAATTCGACCGCCGAGGCGGGGTTCGGGGCATAGTCCTCGTCCAGGGGCTCGCCGTTGAGCAGGAGGCGGCCCTTCGCATCGCAGCACTGGAGGGTGTCGCCGCCGAGGGCGATCACGCGTTTGACGTAGTAGACGTCGCGGGGGCCGAGTCCGACCCAGGAGCCGACCTTCTGCAGCGGGGTCGGCAGCGCGTCGTCGACGAAGGAGCCGCGCCCGTCGAAGACGACGATGTCGCCGCGTTGGATGTCACCGCTCAGCGCATCCGGCCGCCACACCGTGATCGAGTCATCGACTTCGAGGGTCGGCTGCATCGATGCGCTGGGAATGGTGAAGCGCTGGATGACGAAACCGCGGATCGCCCCGCCGAGGACGACGATGACGACCGCGATGATCCCGACCGTCTTCCAGAACCGGGCCGAAGACAGAAGACGCGACCCGAAGGTCGCGTCTTCATGTCTGTTCGGCACGGTGTGATCGTCTCCCACGGTGCCGGCCAAATCAGGCCTTTTCGCGGATGCGAGCAGCCTTGCCGCGCAGTTCGCGCAGGTAGTAGAGCTTCGCGCGACGGACGTCGCCGCGGGCGAGCACCTCGATCTTGTCGACGTTGGGCGAGTGCACCGGGAAGGTGCGCTCCACACCGACGCCGAAGCTGATCTTACGGACGGTGAAGGTCTCGCGGACTCCGTCGCCCTGGCGGCGGATGACGATTCCCTTGAAGACCTGGATACGCGAGCGCGAGCCCTCGATCACCTTGACGTGAACGTTGAGGGTGTCGCCGGCGCGGAATTCGGGAACGTCGGACTTCAGCGAGGCTGCATCAACAACATCGAGCTTCTGCATTGTGGTTTCTCCTGTGGCCCCAGCTTCAGGTCGAGGACACGCATATCGGACCGGTGTACCGGTGACTGGATCGTCTGTCGGGATCTCTCCCCGGAGACCGTCGGTTCGGATCCGGCGGTCCGCTGTGGGCACTCATCCCCCTGAAGCAGGTGAGGGCCAACAAACGCGACGGTTCATTCTGCCACGTTTCAGCGCTGGGACTCAAACCGCTCCAGCGCGGTCAGGTCCTCCTCACTCAGGTCCGCGAGCCGAGCGAGCAGATCCGGTCTGACCTCGGCCGTGCGTTCGAGACGTCGGTCACGTCGCCACCTGGCGATCGCTGCGTGGTTGCCGCTGAGCAGGATCTCGGGCACCTCACGTCCGCGCCAGTTCGACGGTTTCGTATAGATCGGATACTCGAGCAGACCGTCTTCGTGGCTCTCCTCGGTCAGGGACTCGGGATTGCCGATGACCCCGGGGATGAGGCGGCTGATGGCTTCGATCATCACCATCGAGGCGACCTCTCCGCCGTTGAGGACATAGTCGCCGATGCTCATGGGCCGCAGTTCGAAGTGCTCTGCGGCCCAATCGATGACTCTCTGGTCGATGCCCTCGTAGCGGCCGCAGGCGAACACCAGATGGTCGACGCCGGCGAGGTCCTCAGCGATGCGCTGGTCGAACACGGCGCCGGCGGGGCTGGGAACGATGAGCGTCGGCTTGGCGGAGCCACCGCCGTGCCCGGCACGATCGGCGAGGACGTGTTCGAGCGCCAGCGCCCAGGGCTCGGCCTTCATGACCATGCCGGCTCCCCCTCCGTAGGGTGAGTCGTCGACAGTGCTGTGCCGGTCGAAGGTGAAGTCACGGAGGTCGTGGACGTTGAGCCTCAGCTGCCCGCGGTCGACGGCCTTGCCGATGAGGGACAGCTGCAGTCCGGCGAGGTACTCGGGGAAGATCGAGACGACGTCGATCGCCATCTGCGGGACCGTCGCCTCGGTGGGGGCGGGATTCGGTTCGCTCATCGGACTCATCATTCGGCGTCGAAGAGGCCGGCGGGCGGGGTGACTTCGAGGCGCCCGGCTTCGATGTCGACCTCGGGCACGATCGCGGTGACGAACGGGATGAGCACCACATGCCCGAGCGTGTGCTTCATGTGCAGCAGGTCCTGGGCGATGCCGTTGGTGACGTCGACGATCTCTCCGACGATCTCGTCGTTCTCATAGACCTTGAGTCCGATGAGGTCGTCGAGGTACCAGGCGTCGGAGTCCTCATCCTCCTCGTCTTGTTCGGCGAGGATGAGGGTGTTGCGGATCTCCTCGGCGCGGTTGCGGTCGGGGACCTCGTCGAAGGCCAGGAGCAGGCGATCGCGGTGCCACCTCGCCGACTTCAGCGTCAGCGGTCCGATATCGGGATCGGTGGCGAAGCTCGCTCCGGGAGTCAGCCGGTCCTCAGGTCGGTCGGTGCGCACCTCGACGGTGAACTCGCCCTTGATTCCGTGCGGCTTGCCCAGCCGGGCGATCACCGTGTCCATACTGCTCCTCGAAGATTGCTGTCGATGTCTGTCCGGCCGACCATGCGCATCGGTGACTGCACTTGCGGTCAGTCGGCCGACCGCCGTGTTCTGGCTCCAGTGTAGTCGGCGACCGGTGCGTGAATGCACGAGAGGGGATGCAGCGCATATGCACTGCATCCCCTCTCGGATGTTCGGATTACGCCTCGATGAGGTCCACTCGCACCGACTCACGGCCGGCCAGCGAGTTCATCACGGTGCGCAGGGCCTTGGCGGTCCTGCCTGCACGGCCGATGACCCGGCCGAGATCGTCGGGGTGAACCCGGACCTCGAGGGTCGTGCCGCGCTGCGAAGAACGCGAACGAACGGAGACGTCGTCGGGATGATCGACGATTCCGCGGACCAGATGTTCGAGCGAATCAGGCAACATCTCAGGCTTCAGCACTTTCTTCCGCAGCCTCGGGTGCGGCTTCCTCGGCAGGAGCCTCGGACTTGCCGCCCTTCTGGGTGATGGCTTCCTTGATCACCGAGTCGGCGTTGGGAGCCACATAGGCTTCCTTCTCCTGCTGCGGCTTGACGGTGTTGACCGCTTCGCCCTCGCCGGTGAACTTCTGCCAGTCACCGGTGAGCTTGAGCAGTGCACGCACCTGATCAGTGGGCTGGGCGCCCACCGAGAGCCAGTACTGGGCGCGCTCGGAGTCGATCTCCACGACCGAGGGCTCGCGCGTCGGGTGGTAGATGCCGATCTGCTCTTTTGCCTTGCCGTCACGACGCGTGCGCGAATCCATGACGACGACGCGGTAGAAGGGTGCACGGATCTTGCCCATGCGGGTCAGACGAATTTTGACTGCCACTTTAGTGGTGTCTCCTTTTGTGTTCTGTGTGCACAGCTGATCCAGAAGAATCGTGGGGTTGACCTGCTGGAAGCCGCGGCTCGGACTATCGCCTCGGTGCGGTTGAGAGGGCCCGGACCGAGAGCAAAAGTACAAGAGTCAATTGTGCCAGAAGCCTCTACTTCTTGCCACCTGGGAAGACTCTACTTCTTTCCACCTGGGAAGATTCCGCCGAAGCCCTTCGGCAGGTTCGCCGGATCGAATTCCTCGTCCTTGTCCAGATCGACGCCGCCGAAGGCCGAGCCGACCGGGTCCTTGGTCTTGCCGGCCTTCCTGTCGGCCAGCTCCTGCGCCTCCTGCGCACGCTTGGCCGGGTTGCCGGACTGGCCGCCCTTGCGGCCCTTCTTCTTCCCTGCCGCCTTCTTCTTGCGATTTCCGGCGCCACCGGCCGCGCCGCCCATTCCGGGCATCTGGGGCATGCCGCCGCCACCGGGCATTCCCGGCATTCCGCCGCCGCGAGTCATCGATCGCATCATCTTCTGCGCCTGCGTGAAGCGCTCCATGAGCTGGTTGACCGCGGCGACGGTGGTGCCGGCGCCCTTGGCGATGCGGGCGCGGCGGGAGCCGTTGAGGATCTTCGGATTCGACCGCTCGGTCGGTGTCATCGATCTCACAATCGCTTCGACCCGGTCGACCTCACGTTCGTCGAAGTTCGCCAGCTGCTCCTTGTACTGGCTCATCCCGGGCATCATGCCCAGCATCTTCTTCATCGAGCCCATCTTCTTCAGGCCCGCCATCTGCGTGAGGAAGTCGTTGAGGTCGAAGTCTTCGCCGGCTTCGACCTTCTTCTTGAGCTTCTCGGTCTCCTTCTCGTCGAAGTTCTTCTCGGCCTGCTCGATGAGCGTCATGATGTCGCCCATGTCGAGGATCCGGTCAGCCATCCGATCGGGGTGGAACTGCTCGAAGTCCTTCATCGACTCGCCGGTCGAGGCGAACATGATCGGCTTGCCGGTCACCTCGGCGACGGACAGCGCGGCACCGCCGCGGGAGTCGCCGTCGAGCTTCGAGAGCACGACACCGGTGAAGTCGACGCCGTCGAGGAACGCCTCGGCTGTCCTCACCGCGTCCTGACCGATCATCGCGTCGATGACGAAGAGGACCTCGTCGGGGCTGACGGCCGAGCGGATGTCGGCGGCCTGCTGCATGAGCTCCTCGTCGATGCCGAGGCGTCCGGCGGTGTCGACGATGACGACATCGTGGAGCTTCGACTTCGCGACCTCGATCGAGTCGGTGGCGACCTGGATCGGATCGCCGACTCCATTGCCCGGCTCGGGAGCGTAGACGACGGCTCCGGCGCGTTCGCCGACGATCTGGAGCTGGTTGACGGCGTTGGGTCGCTGCAGATCGGCGGCGACGAGCATCGGACGGTGGCCCTCGGACTTCAGCCAGTGGGCGAGCTTGCCGGCCAGCGTGGTCTTGCCGGCGCCCTGGAGTCCGGCGAGCATGATGACCGTCGGCGGACGCTTGGCGAAGTTCAGTCGCCGGGTCTGACCGCCGAGGATGCCCACGAGCTCGTCATTGACGATCTTGACGACCTGCTGGCCGGGGTTGAGCGCGCCCGAGACCTCCTCGGACAGGGCGCGTTCGCGGATCCGGCCGGTGAAGGCACGCACGACAGGCAGCGCGACGTCGGCATCGAGCAGGGCTCGCCGGATCTCACGGATGGTGGCATCGACGTCCGCTTCGGACAGCCGGCCCTTCCCGCGCAGATTCTTGAAAGTCGCGGTGAGCCTGTCGGACAGGGAATTAAACACGTACAAGCCTTCTTCACGATGGTTCGGTCGACTCTCTAGACTAGCAACTCACCCGTGCCCGGCTGAAACCGCAGCCGCTGGGAATGCCCCGTGAGATCCCTCGCCGAGGTGAGATCCCTCGCCGAGGCGGCCGGGACCCGATTGCCGGACCCGCTGAGGCGGCGGAGCCCTCGAGGCTCTGCCGCAGAAGAGCATCTGTCACCGCCGCTCTCATACCCACGTGCTGCAGCGGGAGGGCGTGAGAGCAGCGGTGACAGATGCTTTGCCAACGGTAGGAGATGCCGCGGAGTGTAGGAGATGCCGCGATCCGGGAGCAGCGCGGCGACGGTTCAGCGACGACTTCCGCGCCGGGACGTCAGTCGAGCAGTGCGTCGGCGGCGGTTCAGTCGAGCAGGGCGTCGACGAAGCCCTCGGCGGTGAAGGGGGCGAGGTCGTCGGCGCCCTCTCCCAGTCCGATGAGCTTGACCGGCACCCCGAGTTCGCGCTGGACGGCGACGACGATGCCGCCCTTGGCCGTGCCGTCGAGCTTCGTGAGCACGATGCCGGTGATGTCGACCGCCTCGGCGAAGACCTTCGCCTGCTGCATGCCGTTCTGCCCGGTAGTCGCGTCGAGGACGAGGAGCACCTCGTCGATCTCGTGGCCCTCCCCCAGCGGGCGGGTGGCCACGCGCTTGACCTTGCCGAGCTCGTCCATGAGGCCGACCTTGTTCTGGAGGCGTCCGGCCGTGTCGATGAGGACGACATCGGCTCCGTCGGCCTGTCCCTTCTCGACCGCCGAATAGGCCACCGAGGCGGGATCGGCGCCTTCGTCCTTGCGCACGGTTTCGACGCCGACGCGTTCACCCCAAGTGGCCAGCTGTTCGGCGGCAGCGGCACGGAAGGTGTCCGCGGCGCCCAGCAGCACGGTCTTGTCCTCGGCGACCAGCACGCGGGCGATCTTGCCCACGGTCGTCGTCTTCCCGGAGCCGTTGACTCCGACGACGAGGATGACCGCGGGATCGTCTCCGGCGCCGGTGTCGGCCAGGGACCGGTCCATGGTCGGATCGACGAGGGTGACGAGCTCTTCGCGCAGCAGTCCGCGCACCTCGTCGGGGTCTCTGGTGCCGAGCACTTTGACACGTTCGCGCAGACGGTCGACGAGTTCCGTGGTCGGTTCGACACCGACGTCGGCGAGGATGAGCGTGTCCTCGATCTCCTCCCACGCCGATTCGTCGAGGTTGTCCCGCGACAGGAGGTTGAGCAGTCCGCGCCCGAGCCCGGAGTTCGACTTCGCGAGCCGTTCGCGCAGACGCACGAGGCGGCTGGCCGGCTCCGTGGGCACTTCGGAGCCGCGGGCCTCGGCCTTCTCCTTCTCGACCGCCTCGGCGACCTCGTCGATGCTCAGCTCGCCGGTGACGTCAGCATCGATGCTGTGCTTGTCGCGCAGTCCCTTCTTCTGTGCGTTGACGCGCAGGGTGATGCCCAGCGCGACGACGAGAATGAAGACGATGGTCGCGACGATGAGCAGGATGATCGGCTGATCCATTGTTCTTCCGCCTCCTTTGAGCACCTCCGGGCGGGCCGGCGGCACTCGAGTCCCCGGATTCTGCCGGGCTCGTGTCTTCTTTTCGGTTCACACGCCGGAATCAGTCGGCGCGGTCCCCGCTGGGGTGGGCCCCGACCGTTCGGGACCCGGTTCGTCTCGGCTCAGGAGCCGCGGCTGCCGAAGAGCAGTCCGGCGGTGGTCCTCCATCCGGTTCCCGACTCCGGGATCTTCCAATGACGTGTGCGCGGACGCACGGTGATGAGTGAGGGGGCCGCATGGCGCCGTGGCTGCGGCCGGAGCACATAGGAGTGATCACGGATGGCGGTCACTGCTGCCTGCACCCTGGTCGCCAAGTGCGAAGTGCCGTCGTCGTGGCCGAAGAACTCGTGGACTTCGTCGTCGTATCCGGTCCATTCGGCAGGCAGGCGGAACCGCTGCACGTCCGAGGAGTACTTCAGTCGGCCTTCCGCGCGCAGGCCGGGCAGGGCCACGAGGAGGACGACGACGAGAGCCAGAGCGAAGGAGATCGCCAGTCCGACGATGATGACGAGTACCGCGTTCATGCCCTCGAGCCACCTCGCAGATCAGCAGCCTCGGCCATGGACGTCCCGCTCCTCACATTCGTCGAATACCTGTCTCCTCAGGCAAGTCTATATTCCCTGCCCACGACAATTGTGCTTCGGGGCCGCATGGCGGTTGGAGAATTCCCTGGGACTGTTCTGGGCATCGCCGACGAACCGGCCTGCGACCGAGGCCGCACGGGCCCGATCGGTGCGGCGGGCTCACGGGATGCGCTGCGATATGACCTTCGACACCCCGTCTCCGTGCATCGTCACGCCGTAGAGCGCATCGGCGATCTCCATCGTCCGCTTCTGGTGGGTGATGACGATGAGCTGGGAGGAGTTCTGCAGCTCCGTGAACACGGTGAGCAGGCGTGAGAGGTTGAGGTCGTCGAGAGCCGCCTCGACCTCGTCCATGACGTAGAACGGGCTCGGTCGGGCCTTGAAGATCGCCACCAGCATGGCCACGGCCACGAGTGACCGCTCCCCGCCGGAGAGGAGGGAGAGGCGCTTGACCTTCTTGCCTGCCGGCCGGGCATGGACATCGACGCCGGTGGTGAGCATGTCATCGGGGTCGGTGAGGCTGAGCGCGCCCTCGCCGCCCGGGAAGAGTCGGGAGAAGATGTCCTCGAACTCCCTTGCCGTGTCCGCATAGGCTTCGGCGAAGACGCGTTCGACGTGACGGTCGACCTCCTCGACGAGCTGCATGAGGTCCTTGCGCGAGGCTTCGATGTCGGCGATCTGCTTCTCGAGGAACTGGTGGCGTTCCTTCAGCGCCTCGTACTCCTCGAGCGCGAGCGGATTGACCGTGCCGATGCGCTTGAGGGAGGCGGCAGCCTGCTTCTGCCGCTTCTCGACCTCGGAGCGCACATAGGGGCGGTCCTCGACACCCTCTTCGAACGAGGGAACGGGCAGGTGGGGACCGAATTCGTCGATGAGCCTCTCGATGCCCAGCCCCGTCTCCTCCTGCGAGCGATGGGCGATCTCCTCGAGCTTGAGCCGGAACCGCTCCTTGGCCAGCTCCGCCTCGGCCGCGGCGTCCTTGAGCTTCTGCAACTCTGTCCGTGTTGTGCCCAGCTCCTTGCCGAGGCGGTTCTTCTCCTCCCGCAGTCCCCCGCGCTCGTCGACGAGGACCTGGATCGTCTCGGCCAGTTCGGCGACCGTGGCCTGGGCGAGCGCGACGGCCTCGGAGGCGGTGTCGGCGATGAGACGCGCGGAGGCGGCCGCACGCTGCTTCTTCGCGATCGCGCGCTGCGTCTGCTCCCGCGCGGCCTCTTCGGCCTTCGCCGCGCGCAGCAGGGAGTCGACCCGGTCGGTCAGGAACCGGGCCCGGTCGGTCGCTGATTTGTGGCTGATGCGGGCCTCGACGAGGGCCTCGGAGGACTGGGAGACCTGGGCACTGAGTTCGTCCCGGTGCGAGGTGTCGACGACTTCGTCGACTTCGGCGGCGCCGGCCAGGGCCGCCTGCGCGGCCTCGGCCTCGCGTTCGGCCGCCTCGAGACGGGACTGAAGTTCCGTCGCGTTGTCCTCGGCCCGCTGCAGCCGCGTGCGGGAGACGTCGATCTCGCCGGTGATGCGCGAGACCTCCTCGGCGGCTGCCATGATCTTCGCATCCGAGGAGTGGAGGGCGTCGAGTGCGGTCGCCGCCTCCTCGCGGGCGGCGGTCAGCCGCGGTTCGAGAGCGCCGAGCGCGGATTCGATGGCCTCGGCCCGGCTCTCGAGTTCGGCGATTGCTGTCTGCGTGTCCTCGAGCGCGGTCTGTGAGGCCAGGCGTGTGCCCGAGGCGGTGCGGACCCGGCTGATACGGGTCGTCGAGAGCACTTCGCCGTGGACGGTGACGGCAGTGAGTTCGGGGCGTGCTTCGGTCAGTGCGATCCCCGTCCGGGCATCGGGGACGCAGACCACCGAGCGCAGGGCCTCGTCGAGCAGGGCGCGCAGCTCGGGAACGTCGCTGCCGACGAGCTCGCTGAGCCATCGCAGCGGACCGGCATCCGCGTCGGCCCCGGGCAGAGATGCCGGGTCCGGCAGTGCGGGCGCGACGTTGCCGCCCTTGCCCGCTACAGCCTGAGCGCCCGCCCCGCCGGTCGCAGAGCCGACAGCAGCGCCGGTCGGGATCGTCAGGGACACGTTCGTGTCCTCGCCGAGGTGGTCGAGCACGCTGAGTGCGACCTCACCGCTGTCGACGATGACGCCGGAGACCGTGGTCGACAGTGCCGCTGCCGCAGCCATCTCGTAGCCGGTGGTCACGCTCAGCCGTTCGGTCACGGCCGAGCCGACTCCGGGCAGGCCCGCGTTGACGATGTCCTCGAGGTCGGCTTCGAGTGCGGTGCCCATGGTCAGGGCTTCGGCTCGGGCCCTGGCCGAGGACAGTTCGGTCGCCGTCTGCGCCAGCTGTTCCTGCAGCTCGGTGCGTTCGGCCTCACACTTCTCCTGCGCTTCTTTGGCCTTCTCATAGGCGGAGTCGAGTTCGGTCTCCCCGGCTTCGACGTCCTCGACCCCGGTCTCTGCCTGCTCGAGTTCGGCGCTGCGTTCGGCGATGCGAGCCTGCACGGTTTCGATCTCGGTGCGATTGGCCTCGATCCGCGTCTTCAGGTCGGTGATCCTCTCGGCGGCCTGGGTCTGCTTCGACTGCAGGGCCGACCGGTTCTTCACTGCCTCGGTGATGGCGACCTGTGCGGCCTTGACCTCGTCCTCCGCGATGCGCAGCGCCCGCGTCAGCTCTTCCTTCCGCTCCTGGCTGGCTTCGAGCGCGGCGGTCGTGTCGGTCACGGTCGCCTCGGCGTCGGCGAGCTCGTCCTTGAAGTGTCCGGCTTGCGCGCGCAGCTCGTCGGGCGATTTGGATTCGCGGCGGCCCAGGCTCGTGACCTCGGACAGCAGGTGGGAGCGTTTGTCCTCGGCTCGCTGGGTCAGCCCCTGGGCGCGCACGATCTGGGTCTGCGTCCGCGATTCGGCGGTCCGCTGGGCTTCGAGTTCGGCGTCGAGACCGGACAGCCGGGTCTCGATCTCGGCCAGTCTCGCCTCGGCGCGGGTGCGGCGATGGTCGAGGTCGGCGATGCGGTCGCCGTGGCCCTCGTCCTCACTTGTCTGGGCCAGGGAGGACTGCATGCGCACGGCGTCGTCGGCGAGCAGCCGCGCGGTCGCGTCGCGGAGCGTGGCCTGGACGGTCGCGGCCTTCGCCGCCGCTTCGGCCTGGCGCCCCAGCGGCCCGAGCTGCCGGTTGAGTTCGCCTCTCAGGTCGGTCAGGCGGTCGAGGTTCGTCTGCAGCCCGGTGAGTTTGCGCACCGCCTTGTCCTTGCGCCTGCGGTGTTTGAGCACCCCGGCGGCCTCCTCGATGAAGCTGCGGCGCTCGAGCGGGTCGGCGTGGAGGATCGCGTCGAGGCGGCCCTGCCCGACGATGACGTGCATCTCCTTGCCGAGCCCGGAGTCGTTGAGCAGCTCCTGGATGTCCAGCAGTCTGGCGGGCGCCCCGTTGACGGCGTATTCGGAACCGCCCGTGCGGAACAGGGTCCTTGAGATCGTCACCTCGGTGTAGTCGACGGGGATGGCCCCGTCGGAATTGTCGATGGTCAGACTCACCTCGGCGCGGCCCAGCGCCTGCCTCTTCGAAGTGCCGGCGAAGATGACATCGTCCATCTTCCCGCCGCGCAGGTTCTTCGCCCCCTGTTCGCCCATCACCCAGGACAGGGCGTCGACGACATTGGACTTGCCCGATCCATTGGGTCCGACGACGCAGGTGATGCCCGGCTCGAATCTGAGAGTCGTCGCCGAGGCAAAGGACTTGAATCCCCGCAGTGTCAGGCTTTTGAGATGCATATTGGCACCCAGCATATCCGTCGAGTCGGCGAGTCCCGGAATATTTTGATAGAGTTTCTCCTCGTGCGCAGGCGACTGCGCCGTTTTCCTCCGTAGCTCAGTTGGCAGAGCATTCGACTGTTAATCGAAGGGTCGCTGGTTCGAGCCCAGCCGGGGGAGCTGAATGGGCCCTGTCGTGCGCGACGGGGCCCTGTCTTTCTCGCCGCCCGCATCCCGCGGTAGAGCACGGTGCAGGCGAGTGATGCCGGTCCGCGACCATGCGATTCCCGCCTTCGCGACCCGATGTCTGCAAAGATCATAAGCGAGAGGCGTTCGAGTGCATTCCGCTCGGATCGTTTCGGCGCCAGTCCGATGCCGTCCATTCAAGGAAGGAACGCCGAGGAGGAAGCCCGCCCTCATCCGCATCACCGAGGACCCGCTCCCGATCGGCCAGATCGAGTATGAGCAGTGAACACAGCAAGACTCAGGAACTGATCCACCATCTGAAGAATCCGACGACCAAGCTCAGACCCTTCAAACGTGAGGGACTGGACAAGATCGTCTTCTTCGCCGCCGGCATCCTCGCCGTCGCCTTCGTCGTATGGGGCTTCGTCTCCCCCAACAGCCTCGGCTCGGTGGCGGGCACGCTGCTGGCCGGCGTGATGGACAACTTCGGATGGCTCTTCGTCATCGCCGCCACGATCTTCACGATCTTCGTCATCGTCATCGCCGTCAGCCGTTTCGGACGGATCCCGCTGGGCCGCGACGATGAGAAGCCGGAGTTCAAGACCTCCTCGTGGATCGCGATGATGTTCGCCACGGGCATGGGCATCGGGCTCGTGTTCTCCGCAGTCGGAGAGCCCCTGTTCTTCTACATGTCCCCTCCCCCGAACACGGTCGACGGCTCCTCCGCCGAGGCGATGGGCACCTCCATGGGCACGACGCTGTTCCACTGGACGCTCTACCCGTGGGCGATGTACGCGATCGTCGGCCTCGGCGTGGCCTATGGTTCGTTCCGTCTGGGCCGCTCGCAGCTGTTCTCGTCGATGTTCACTCCGCTGTTCGGCGAACGCGCCGTCAACGGCTTCGGCGGCAAGGTCATCAATATCCTCGCGATCCTCGCGACCCTGTTCGGTTCGGCCTGTTCGCTGGGTCTGGGCGCAATCCAGATCGGCGGCGGCATCGAGTCCGCGGGCATCATGGCCGATGTCTCCTCGCCGGTGCTCGTCATCATCATCGCCATCCTCACCGCTGCCTTCGTCGCCTCGGCCGTGTCCGGAGTGGAGAAGGGCATCCAGTGGCTGTCGAACATCAACATGGTGCTCGCCGTCATCGTCGCTCTCATCGTCTTCATCGGCGGACCGACGCTGTTCATCCTCAACGTCATC
Source organism: Brevibacterium renqingii (assembly GCF_017808105.1). GTDB lineage: Bacteria > Actinomycetota > Actinomycetes > Actinomycetales > Brevibacteriaceae > Brevibacterium > Brevibacterium renqingii. Next base: position 134,210 of record NZ_JADBHF010000003.1, read on the forward strand.
CCCTCCTCGGTGGGTTCGTTCATCCAGGACCTGCCGCAGCTGGCCTCGCGGACCGCGGCCGACGGCCAGGGCGTCAATGACTGGCTGTCGTCCTGGACGGTCTTCTACTGGGCCTGGTGGGTGTCATGGTCGCCCTTCGTCGGTCTGTTCATCGCCCGCATCTCCCGTGGTCGCACGGTGCGCCAGTTCGTCACCGGTGTGCTCATCGTCCCCTCCGTCGTCTCGACCATCTGGTTCGCGATCTTCGGGGGCGGCGCCATCGGCATCCAGGAGCGCGCCGAACGCGGCGAGGGCACCGTCAAGGCTCTGGCCAAGGTCGTCGACGGCGAACCCGACATCAACATGGACACGATCCTCTTCGACCTGCTCGATGCCCTTCCCCTGCCGAACCTCATTGCGATCATCCTCATGATCGTCACGGTCGTCCTCATCGCGATCTTCTTCGTCACCGGTGCGGACTCGGCCTCGATCGTCATGGGCACTCTGAGCGCCAACGGCATGCAGGAGCCCGGCAAGGGGCTCGTGATCTTCTGGGGAACAGCGACCGGTGCCGTCGCCGCGGTCATGCTGTTGGCAGGCGGCTCCGACCCCGCCGAGGCGCTCGACGGGCTGAAGAACATCACGATCGTGTCCGCCCTGCCCTTCGTCATCGTCATGCTCCTGCTCTGCGTGGCGGTGTGGAAGGACCTGTCGCGGGACCCGCTCGTCATCCAGGAGCAGCTGGCCAACCATGTCCTCGAGCAGACGGTGGCCACGGCCGTCGACGCCTACGACGGCGAGCTCTTCAGCCTCGAAACCTCTGAGCTGCCCGTCGAGGAAGACCCCGACACCGAGGCGGACGGGGCGGACGCGACTTCCGCCGACAAGGGCACCAGCGAGAAGTGACAGAAGGCACGGGGGCACGGTCGAGCCTGGCCTGCGCGAACCCGGTCCGCATCGATCCGTACGGAGAGCAGAGTGTCATCGGATGAACACGATCATCAGGCGTGAGGGAAGGGTCTCCGTCGTCGTCGGCTGGATGCTCGTCGTCATGGCGTTCCTGGCACTGGTCACGTTCATCGTCTTGGCGATCGTCATCGATGCGATGTTCCTGATCTTCCTCTTCGCTCCGGTCCTCCTGCTGCTCGGAGCGGGTGTGAATTTCTGGATCGGGTCTCGGGCTCGCTTGGAGATCACGCCCGATTCGTTCATCTGGTGCAGCTTCGTCGGACGTGCTCGCAGCATTGCGTGGCAGGACCTCGACCGCGTCCTCGTCCCGACGCCGGGGTCCCGTCCGAGACTTGTGGCGGCTGCCCGGTTGAAGGACGGATCCATCGTGGAGATCGATGCTGTGTGGAGCTCACCGACGTCCCCCGCGAACCTCCTCGGCACTCCTGATCACTCGCCAGCGCAGAGAGCCCTCATCGACGGGCACCGAGCATATCTGGCCGGGGCTTCTGCGAACCCGGGCTCCCACGGGTCCTGACTGCTCGGTCCGATGGATTGACCGCGCGGTAGCTTGCCGGCGCGGTCGGTTGCGGCGCAGGGCTGCCGACGCAGTGTGGCACGAACAGTGACTGATGCGCTGGCAACTGTAGGAGGTGCGGCCAGCCGTGGGAGGTGCTGCTGAGCGTGGTCGATGCGCAGCGAGAGCTGCCGACATCAGGGATCAGCCCCCGAAGTGCGCGCCCCCGATGGTTCTGGCGGGAATCCCTGCGTGGGTCTGATGGGACTAGCGGTACCGCGGCGGCTTCTGGCACACGGGGCAGAAGTGGCTGCTGCGACCGCCGACCGTCAGACGCTGGATCTCGGTTCCGCAGCGCACGCATTCCTGACCGCCGCGTCCGTAGACGAGCAGTGCCCGGTCGAAGTAGCCGGACTCCCCGTTGACGTTCACATAGAGGGAGTCGAAGCTCGTGCCGCCCACCGCAAGGGCATCGCTCATCACGGCCGTCGCCGATTCGAGCACGGCCGCCAGCCGTGATTTCAGCGTCCGAGCGGGATTGGCCAAAGGGTGCACGCCGGCGCGGAACAGCGCCTCATCGGCATAGATGTTGCCGATCCCGCTGACCAGCGTCTGATCGAGCAGGGCTGATTTGATCGCAGTGCGCTTCTGCGACAGCGCGGTGATCGTCAGGCCGGGTTCGAACTCCGGCTCCAGAGGGTCGGCGGCGATGTGATTCGCCGAGGCCGGGACGAGGCGACCGAATGCGTGGACGAGCGGCTGCACGCCGAGGTGGCCGAAGATCCGCTGATCGACGAAGCGCAGTTCAGTGGGTCCGCTCCCTTCCGGCACGTCACTGCCCCGCTCCAGCCGGAGGATGGCTCGCGTGTGGCGGTGGATCGGATCGTCCGCGCGGTGGATGCGCAGCTGACCGCTCATCCCCAGATGGATGAGCAGGCTGAGCTCGGGCGGTGGCGAAGGCTCGTCCGGAAGCCCGCCTTCCTGCCCGAGGCTGAGCCACATGAACTTCCCCCGCCGCTCGGCACCGATGATCCGGCGTCCCGTCACCGCGGTGGTGAAGCCGTCGACGGCGGCAGGGTCGATGCTCCGGGCCGACGTTGTGCCCAGTATTCGGGAGTCGAGCACCTCGACGTCGGTGATGGTCGCTCCGGCAGTCCACTCGTGGACGCCCACGCGGACGCTTTCGACCTCGGGAAGTTCAGGCATCTGGCCACCTGCTCACCAGCAATGAGAACACTCTCAGCGTCGGTAGTCCGGGTAGATCGTGCGGATGGCCTTGACGGCGACTTCCGCGGCGGCAGCCTCGGCCGCCTTCTTCGAGGAACCGTCACCGGAGCCCCAGCTGTTGACGCCGAGCATCGCAGTGGCGGTGAAGACCATCGCGTGATCGGGACCCGCCGAGGTGATCTCATAGCTCACGGCACCGAGGTCGAGGTCGGCCGCGGCCTCCTGCAGGGTGGTCTTGAAGTCCATCCCCGCGCCGAGGTTGACCGCATCGTCGAGCATGCCGTCGATGAGGCGGTGGACGAAGGAGAAGGCCGCCTCCCGTCCGAGGGAGACGAAGGTGGCACCGATGAGAGCTTCGACGGTGTCGGCGAGGATCGAGTCCTTGTTCCGGCCCCCGGTCAGCTCTTCGCCCTTGCCCAGCAGAATGTGCTCGCCGATGCCGTACCGGCGGGCGATCGCTGCCAGAGCACGCGTGTTGACCACGGCCGAACGCATCTTGGCCAGCTGGCCTTCCGGCAGATCCGGGTTGTCGTAGAACAGCGATTCGGTGGCCACGAGCCCGAGCACGGAGTCGCCGAGGAATTCGAGGCGCTCGTTGGTGGGGATCCCACCGGCCTCGAAGGCGAAGGAACGGTGTGTCAGCGCGAGACGAAAAGTCTCGGGATCGATATCGATCCCGAGACTCTTCTTCAGTTCTGCTGCTGTGGTGTCAGTTTCCACAGTCTCAGACGTCAGCGACCTTGCGGCCCTTGTACTCGAGGTACAGCGGGGTGCCGGCGGCGTCTTCGACGACCTTGGCCTGGTGGGGGCGCGAGTACACAACGCGACCGTTCTCCACAGTCTTGACCAGGTTCGGAGCCTTGGCCTTCCACTGCGAACGACGGTGGCGGGTGTTGCTGCGCGACAGTTTACGCTTCGGAACAGCCACGTCTAGCTCTCTTTCTTCTCATCCAACAGATTCTTCAATGATGCGAACGGCGATTCGGATTCGTCATCGTCCACCTCGAGGTCCTCCCCCAGGGTGTAGCTGAACTCCTCGCTCTCATCCCGCGAGGGACTGAACGGCAGAGCCATCACGACGGCGTCTCTGATCGCGGGCTCGAGGTCGAGCTGATCCCGGTCGATGACGTAGGAGTCCTCGTCGCCTTCGACCTGCTCATAGACGTACATCTCCTGGATGTCGACATCTATCGGCAGCTCGATCGGCTCGAGTGTCCTCGCGTCTTCGCCACGGGCCGTCGCCGAGACAGTCCCCGACACGTAGATCCCCTCCGACACACTCTCGAACATCAGCTCGAGCGTCAGAGGTGAACCTTGAGCAACCCCGATCACTTCGATCTTGAGATCCGCTGGAGCCGACAAGGTGGTGTTCACCCGTTCCCATTCGCCCGGATTCCCGAGCAGGCCCATCGATCTGAGATCGAAGACGAATTCAGATCGCTGCTTCATGCCCTGTCCTCCCGGTGCGTTTGAGGATGTCGCTCCTGCGTTCACACGCGACTCACCATTCTAATCATCATCGGCGGTCATTACCAATCGATGCCGTTGCCCCCTCGAGGTGTTCCTCGTCACCACCGCTCGTGTTCGTTGCGCCAGGTCACTCCCCCGGCGAGCACGAGCAGTGCGCCGGCGATCGTGAACACGATCCCTGAGCCGGCGACGATGGTCAGCGCCGAGGCGGCCGAGGGGATCGCGACCTGGCTGAGCCGATTGCCCGCCAAGCGGATGGAGAGCACCGCTGCCCGGTTCGCCGGGTCGGCCAGGGCCGAGACCCAGGACATCGTCAGCGGCTGGGTCAGGCCGAAGCAGAAGCCCGCAACCGTGAGCAGCACCCCGAGCACCCACGGCTGGGAGAAGACCGGAATGAGCACCACGCTCACGCCGGCCACCGCCGAGGCGGTCCACAGCAGGGAGAGGTTCCGCCACCTGGCCGTGAGGCTGCCGATGAAGAGCCGGGAGACCACCGACGCCAGGGTCCGCAGGGTCAGCAGCCAGGTCACCGTGGTCACGGACAATCCGTTCTGCTCACCGATGAGCGGCAGGTACGCGGTCATCAGGTCGACGGCGGCCAGGGTCGCCATCGACGAGAAGATCGCGGGCTTCATCCCCCGCAGCGCCAGCAGCGTCCACGGCGTCTGTGCACCTTCGGCCGCCTCGGCGCGGGAGACGTGCGGGGTCCGTCCGCGGAGCATGACGATCACGGCGGCGATGAGGGTGAGCGCGGAGACGGCGGTCATGAACCACAGGGCGTTCGTGATCGCCGTGTTCCCCGAGGTGGCGTCGGCGACCATGCCGGCCATGGGCAGGCCGATCGTCTGCCCGATGGACACGCCGAGGGTGAGGTGGCCGAACTTCGCGGTCATCTGCGAGGCCGGGAAGCTCTGCGGGATCAGCGCCTGGGAGGCCACCGTCGTCAGCAGCTGGCCGAGCCCCAGGCTCATCGTGGCGACGAGCAGCACCGCGAGATTCGGTGCGATCGCGGCGAGCGCGACGGGCAGGATCGACAATGCGGTGCCGATCCACAGCACTGCGGTCGCATATCCGCGGTCGACGAGGCGGCCGATGAAGAGTGCGAGGAAGAGCGGGACGAGCGAATAGCAGGCGGTCATCAGTCCGAGGACGAATCCCGAACCGCCGAGTTCGAGGGTGCGGTACGAGATGAGCACCCGCACACCGTTGTAGGTCGCCTGGGCGATGATGGTGTGGAGGACGAGGCCTGGGAACCAGGCCCGGTTGGCTGAAGCGGCTGCGCTCATCCCTCAGTCAGCGGCGCCGTCGTGGTCGCCCTCGCCGTGGAGGGCTTCGAGGACAGCGGCAGGGACGAGGCCCGTGATGTCGCCACCGCCGGCGTGGACTTCCTTGATGAGGGAGGAGGAGACGTGCTCGAAGCGCGGGTTGCCGGGAACGAAGATCGTCTCGAGCTCGGACAGATGCCGGTTCATCAGCGCCATCGGCAGTTCGTAGGCGAAGTCCGTGCCCGAGCGCAGTCCCTTGACCACGGCCGGGGCCCCGATGCGGCTGCAGTAGTCGACGAGGAGGCCACCGGAGACGATGTCGATGCTCACGTTCTCAGCGCCTCGCGTGCGCTCGTCTTCGTCCAGGGAACGCCGGATGAGTGTCGCGCGGTCGTCCGGGGCGAAACGACCGGACTTCGAAGGATTGTGGACGACGGCGACGACCACCTCCTCGAACAGACGCGAGCTGCGGGCGATGATATCGAGATGACCCATGGTGAGCGGATCATAGGAACCGGGGCAGACGACCTTCATGCTCTCATCGTATCGGCATGGCGGCATCAGATGCGGGCGGACTCGTCTTCCCGACTGCGGGCCCGAGCATCCTTCCGCGCTTGGACGGCTGCGCGGACGCCGGCGATCAGAAGGGACGGAACGAAGAAGAGTGCGGAATGAACGAGCTGGATCTCGACCACGGTTCCGGTCGGAGTGCCGCTGAACAGCGCACCGTTCACGACCGCATAGATGAGGGTCAGCACCACCGCGACGGCTCCGGCCGCAGTGTGCCGGCCGAACCGTCTCGCAGGGCCGAGGGCATCGAGGCTCTTCGCCGAAGTCACGAGCAGAACGAGCAGAGCCAACGTGAACGCGACCAGGTAGACGAACCCGAACCAGGCCGCGAACACGCCCCAGGCAGGCATGATCGCAACAGAGGCGATGATCACGAGTCCGGTTGTCGCTGCCGTCAGCAGCCACGACTGCTTGGCAAAACGCCAGGAGCCCGAACTCGACTGCTCGGTCATGATGGGTGCCTCCGTCCGGGACGAACCGACCTTCCTCGCTCTCACGCTACCTCACGGCCCGAGCTGTCTTCAGCCTCCGCGACGTTACTGCACGCCCTCCCGCAGCCGCGACCACTGGTCATCGGCGAATCCGTCGTCGCGGCCTCTGAGCACCTGGGCATCGAAGCCGACGACGGCGCCGTGCAGCCGGGAGGCCGCTTCGGTCATGATTCGGGAGAGGACATCGAGGGATCGGAGCTCATCGCCTGAGGCGACCGCCTCGGCGAGCTCCCGGTGGCTGTCGATGAGGTCGCACCGAACCTCGTAGCCGCTCTTATCGGACAGGGACAGCAGGCGGGTGTGGACCATCGAGACCTTCATCAGATCGGACAGCCGGGCCGATCCCGAGCAGGCGACGAGTGCGTGGTGGAAGGTCAGGTCGGCATCTCCGATCGTGCGGGCGATGTTGTCCTCGATGGCCCGCTCCAGCTCCTTCAGCGCCTGCTCGATCCCGGCCGTCCCACGCCGGCGGCGGACGATGATCCTGATCGCCTGGGATTCGATCGCCTCGCGCACGGCATAGACGTCGTCGATGTCGGTGACGCGCATCCGCCTCACGTGCACGCCGCGTCCGGGCGCATGCGTCATCACCCCTTCGCTGATCAGCCGTTGCAGCGCCTCACGCAGGGACGGCCGGGACACGGCGAGGAGCTCGGCCGTGCGCACTTCGTTGATCGACTGCCCGGGTTCGAGCGATCCGCTGTAGATGGCGTTGCGGATCTCGTCGGCGATGAGGTCGATCGTCGACGAGCGGACCACTTTGCGCAGCACCGGGAGCTCGGAAGTAGGAGGATTCGTCACAGTTACGATCATATAACGTTGTCAGACAGTGTGACATCCGGACAACATCAGTATTGAATACTGTCCAAGAGACGCACGTCACGACGATGTGTCGACGTTCAAGGAAGGAACAGCACATGAAACTCAAAGGACTGGCCGCCGCGACATCGATCCTCGCGCTGACGCTCATCCTCGGTGCATGCGGAGGAAGCGACTCGGACAAGTCGACACTGCAGAAGGCCATCGACGACGGAAAGATCACCGTCGGCTTCGCCGGCGAGGCCCCGTACAGCTTCGAGAAGGGCGGAGAGCTCCAGGGAGCGTCCGTGGCGCTGGCTAAGGCCGTATTCAAGGAGCTCGGCGTCGACGATGTCGAAGGTGTCAACACAGAATTCGGCTCCCTGATCCCGGGGCTCAACGCCGAACGCTTCGACGCGATCTCCGCCGGAATGTCCATCCTGCCCGACCGCTGCAAGCAGGCGTCCTTCGGTGATCCCGAGTTCATGTACACCACGGCCCTGATGACGAAGAAGGGCAAGCAGGACGGCATGAAGACCCTCGATGATGTCAAGAAGAAGGGCGCCAAACTCGCCACGATGACCGGCGCGATCGAGTCCGATTACGCCAAGGACCTCGGCATCAAGAGTCAGGAAGTCGGCACACCTCAGGACGGCATGGACGCCGTCACCACGGGACGGGCCGATGTCTTCGCGCTCACCGGAATCTCGCTCAACTGGATGGCGAAGAACAACAAGGACGCAGACGTCGAAGTCAGCGAGTCCTTCGTCCAGGAGATCGACGGTGTCCCCCAGGTCGGTGCAGGAGCCACGGTCTTCCGCACCGGTGACGACGAGCTCCGTGACGCGTGGAACAAGGAACTGGAGAAGATCGTCTCCGACGAGGACGCCTACCTCGACATCGTCGGCGACTACGGCTTCACGAAGGAAGAGCGCCCCGACGGCGAGATCACCACTGATCAGCTGTGCAAGGGCGAGCTGCCGACTGCGGACTCCTGAGCCCGCGCACTGAAGCACCATGACCGATAACATCCAGACACTTCTGAACTTCCTCCCACAGCTGTGGGAGGGAGTTCAGACGACGCTCATCCTCACCGTCCTCGGAAGCATCGGGGCAGTCGTCATCGCTCTCGTCCTCGGCCTGGCGATGACATCGACCCACCGTTGGCTGAGGGTGCCCGCACGCATCATCGTCGAATTCTTCCGCGGCACCTCGCTGCTGGTGCAGCTGTTCTGGCTCTTCTATGTCTTCCCGCTCCTCGGAGTCGACCTCGATCCGATGGTCTGCGGCATCGGCGCATTGGCACTCAACTACGGTGCCTATTCCGCCGAGGTGGTCCGCTCTTCGATCATCACCGTCGACAAGGGGCAGTGGGAAGGCGCGATCGCACTCAGCCTCTCTCCCACCAGACGCATGACCCGAGTCATCTTCCCGCAGGCCTGGGCTCTGATGATCCCCTCGCTGGCGACCCTGCTCATCCAGCTGCTCAAAGGCTCTGCCGTCGTCTCCTTCATCACCCTCCAAGACCTCACGGAGAAGATCGACCAGCTGCGCCAATCGACGAACGACACCTACTTCTCCTTCACCATCGGACTCATCATCTACTTCGTCATCGCGTGGCTGCTCCAGGAGTTCATGAACTTCCTCGAGCGCAGAGCCACCGCACGCCTGGGTCGCAGGCGCCCGAACTCCAGAACCGATCGGCGTGCGACGCGTCGAGATGCGCGTGAAGCACTTCGCCAGGATCGCCTGAATTCTCGTCTCAGAGGTGCCGGTGCTGGACCGGGATCCGGCAACGCGGGAGGAGGCCTGTGATCTGGAATTGGGAATTCGCCGCCGAAGCGCTGCCGATCCTGCTCCGCGGATTCGTCAACACGCTCATCGCCACTGCCGTCGGCACCCTCATCGCCGTCGTGCTCGGCCTCATCATCGCCGTCGCCATCCGCGGACTGCCGCGGTGGATCAACTGGCTCATCCGCCTGCTGGTCGCCTTCGTCCGCAACACGCCTCTGATCATGCAGCTGATGTTCGTCTACTTCATCTTCGCCGGCATCCCCGGTCTTGTGGACATCCCGGCACTCGTCGTCGGCTTCATCGTCATCGGCATCCACTATTCGACGTACATGTCCGAAAGCTATCGGGCCGGTATCGACGCGGTTCCACCCGGCCAGCACGAGGCCGCCACCGCGCTGTCTCTTCCGCCGGTGCGCAAGTTCACCGCCGTCGTCCTGCCGCAGGCTCTGCGTGCGACGGTTCCGTCTCTGGGCAACTACGCGGTCGCGATGTTCAAGGACACGCCTTTCCTCTTCGCGATCTCCGTGGTCGAACTCGTCACCTCCGCCCAGCAGTTCGGAGCTGCGAAGTTCGCCTATACGGAAGCCTTCACATTGGCCGGCATCATCTTCCTCGCCGCCAGCTATCCGACGTCCCTGCTCATCCAACGAATGGAGAAGCGCCTTGCCACCTACTGAGAACATTCCATCTGCCACAGGTGAGACTGCCCCATCCGCCTCGGCGACTCCTGCGATCGAGTTCAAGGACGTCGAGAAGAGCTTCGGCAAGACCACGGTGCTCAAGGACCTCAACTTCTCCGTCGCACCCGGTGAGCGCGTCACGCTCATCGGTCCCAGCGGTTCGGGCAAGACGACGATCCTGCGTCTCGTCATGACGCTCGAGGAGCTCACCGGCGGCTATATCTACATCGACGGCAAACCGCTGACCCATACCGAGCGCGACGGAAAACGCGTCGAACTGCCGTCGAAAGTCACTCGATCGATGACCACGCGCATCGGGATGGTCTTCCAGCAGTTCAACCTGTTCCCGAACATGACCGTGCTCGAGAACATCATCGAGGCGCCCGTGCACGTGCTCGGCAAGTCCAAGGCCGAGGCGAGCAAGGAGGCGAAGGCGCTGCTGGAGAAGGTCGGTCTGGCAGAGAAGGCCGATGAGCACCCGACCCGGCTCTCCGGCGGTCAGCAGCAGCGTGTGGCGATCGCCCGCGCGCTGGCGATGAGCCCGGAGATCCTCCTCCTCGACGAGGTCACCTCGGCGCTCGACCCGGAGCTGGTCGGCGATGTGCTCGCCGTTCTGCGCGACATCGCGGAGACGACGGACATCACGATGCTGCTGGTCACCCACGAGATGCAGTTCGCCCGCGATGTCTCCCACAGGGTGATGATGTTCGACGGCGGTCAGGTCCTCGAAGAGGGACCGCCGGATCAGATCTTCAACAACCCGGAACACGAGCGCACCCGTTCGTTCCTCTCCAGCGTGCTCTGAATCGCGTCAGCCCTCGGGCTCACCCGCCAGCGTCAGCCCTCAGGCTCACCCGCCAGCTGGACGAAGTGGACCGCGGTCTCACCGAAGGTCTTCGACCGGAAGATCTCGAGGCCGGCGGGCATTGACGGTTCGGGCGAGCGCGAAGCGCGTTCGACGATGACGATCGACTCCATGTCGAGATGACCGGCGAGCCTGCGCAGGATCTGCGTGACGGCGTCATCGCCCAGCGGATAGGGCGGGTCCATGAACACGAGATCGAAGACACGGGACTCGGGATCGTCGTGATCGGGCAAGCCGGCCAGGAACTGGAGCACATCACCGGGATGCGCCGTCGCCGAATGCTCGAGCCCGAGTTTCTTCGCGTTGGCCTGCAGCGCGCGGATCGCGGCCAGCGAGGAATCCACGAAGTCGACCTGTGCGGCTCCCCGCGACATGGCTTCGAAGCCGAGCCCGCCGGACCCGGCGAAGAGGTCGAGGACGTTCGCGGCCGGCAAGACTCCGTAGCCGTCGAGCATGGAGAACAGCGATTCCTTGACCCGGTCGGCCGTCGGCCGGGTGTTCGGCCCCGACGGGGAACTCAGCCTCGCGCCCTTGTGCGCTCCGGCGATGATTCTCATGAGTGCCTCCTCAGCCTGCTTCGATGAAGTGGGCGTCGTCCTCGGGCAGGACGCGCCTGATGAAGGCGCGCAGGGCGGGCACGGCTTCGAGTGCGGGATCGACGGCGACGATGTGCTCGGCGATCTTCTTCGCCTCGGCGACGATGTGCGAATCGCGCAGGATCGACAGATGCCGCAGTGAGGATCCGCCCCACTGCGAGGCGCTGAGCACATCGCCCTCGCCCCTGGAATCGAGATCGTATTCGGCCAGTTCGAACCCGTCGAGTGTGGCGGCCACCGCCTGCAGGCGCCCATAGCTCTCATCGGTCTCACTCAGTTCGGTGAGCAGGAAGCAGGTCGCCGGGCTGCCGTCACGGCCGACTCGGCCGCGCAGCTGGTGGAGTTGGGCGACGCCGAAGTTCTCAGCCTCGACGATGACCATCATGGTCGCCCGCGCCACATCGACGCCGACCTCGATGACGGTCGTCGAGACGAGGATCTCGATATGACCGGACACGAAATCCGCGAGCACCCGATCCTTCTCCGCCGTGGGCATCCGCCCGTGCAGCAGCCCGAATCTCCGCTCGGACAGTTCCGGGGCCTCGCGCAGCTTCTCGCTGATCTCCTCGATGCCCTGCTTCTGGCCGATGACGGCGCCGGATTCGGGGTCCTCGACGTCCATCGGTTCGATCCGGGGGAAGACGACGAAGACCCCGCGCCCCGCCTCGGCGGTCTGGTCCATCAGCTCCCGCACGCGGGTGTACCAGGTGGGCTGGTCGGCGATGGGCACCACGTGGGTGGCGATGTCCTTCGGCCCGGCGGGCATCTCGGTCAGGGTCGAGACGTCGAGGTCGGCGAAGACCGTCATCGCCACCGTGCGCGGAATCGGGGTCGCCGACATCACGAGCGTGTGCGGGGTGTTGACGCCCCCCTTGGCCCGCATCGCCTCACGCTGCTCGACGCCGAAGCGATGCTGTTCGTCGACGACGATGAGGCCGAGGTTCTCGAAGATCGTCGATTCCGACAGCAGCGCGTGCGTGCCGACGACGATGTCGATGTTCCCGGTCGCCAGGTCGAGCGCGAGCTCCCGGCGCTCCCGGGCCGGCATCGACCCGGTCATCAGCGCCACCGTCACCTGATCGTCTCCGGCGAGCAGGGGTGAGAGCGCCATCTGCTCGCCGAGGAGGCGCTCGATCGAGTGGAAGTGCTGAGTCGCGAGCACCTCGGTGGGGGCGAGCATGGCGGCCTGGGAGCCCGAATCGACGGCGGTGAGCATGGCCCGCAGGGCGACCACGGTCTTCCCGGAGCCGACGTCGCCGTGGAGGAGACGATGCATGGGCGCGGAACCGGCCAGGTCCGCGGCGATCTCCTCACCGACCGCAGTCTGCGACGGGGTGAGCGTGAAGGGCATGGACTCGTCGAAGCGGCGGCTCTTCGCTCCCACGGTCAGCAGCGGGGGCGCCTGGAGCCGGGAGTAGGTGGCCTTGCGCGAGGCGAACTCGGTCTGCAGCGCCAGCGCCTCCTCCCACTTCCACCGCAGGCGGGCCCGTTCGACGTCCTCGATCCTGCGCGGCTTGTGCATGTCCTCGAACGCCGTCCGCAGGTCCGGCAGGTCGAACTGCTCGCGCATGCCTTTGGGCAGCGGGTCCTCGAACTGATCGGATCCCGCCACGCGCAGCAGCGTCTTGATCGCATTCCACAGCCGGGACTGCGCGATGCCCCTGACCGCCGGGTAGATCGGGAAGGGAGAGTTGAGGTCGTCGGGGGTCCACTCGTGGTCGTCCTCGGTGCGGTTGAGCCACACCGGCGAGCTCAGCGTCAGCTGCCCGCGGTAGGACTCGACCTTCCCGCCGAAGACGACCGTCAGCCCGGGGGTGAGCAGACCGTCGAGCCAGTGCTGGTTGAAGAAGGCGATCTTCATCGACCGCTCGCCGTCGTGGACGATGACCTCGGTGATGGTGCCGCGCCGCTGCTTCATGCGCCGGGTGCCCACCTTGATCACCTCGGCCTGGATGATCGCGGTCTCCCCCAGCGGCAGGTCTCCCAGCCGGGTGCTCTCGCCGGGGACGAGGTAGCGGCGGGGGAAGAACCGGAACAGGTCGGTCACCGAGTGCACTCCGCGCTTGGCCAGCGCGTTGCGGTCCTTCTTGCCGAAATTGTCCTCGAGCCGGGTGGTCATTCGACCCCCATGATGACGAGCACCCCGGGATCTCTGGCGTCGATGTCCTGGAAGTGGACGCTGTCGTGGGATTTCGCGATCCACTCCCGGAGATGGTCGAGCACCTCAGGGACGCAGTCGGGTCCGTGGACGACGGTCAGCAGCTCTCCCCCGGCCCCGAGCAGCCGGTCGGCGAGCTTCTCGACCAGGGTGGTCAGTTCCGTGCTCTGCGTCTTCGCTCTGCCTTCGATGAACACCCGGTAGAACTGTGCCGGATGGGCCGCTGCCGCCGCGGCCACATCGTGTTCCCGCGCGGTCGTCGCCTCCCGTGCCGAGCCTGCCTCGCGGTGCGCGGCTTCGCTCGGCTCCCGGTCCTCTCCGATGATCGGCAGGATCCCGGTGGGCGGGTTCGCAGCGAGCTGCTCGGCCGAGAAGATCGTGCCGACCCGGGTGCCGGCGGCGGCTTCGCTCATGTCCGCGAAGATCTCCGTGGCCGGGGCGAAGGGGTCGTAGACGGCCAGCGCCGAGAGCATGGTGGCGACATTGCGCGAGCGCACGACCTGGGCCCGCCCGGCCCCGGCCGCGGCCTGATCGACGACCCCCGGCAGGCCGGCCAGTGCCCGGAGCGCCGAGGCGGAGCTGGGGATGACGATGACCTCACGGTCCTCGGCCGCGATGAGTTCGCTCATCGCTGCGCCGAGGTCGCCGTGGTCCGGAGTCAGTGCCGTGGCTCCGTTGAGGGCGGCGTGCATGAGCAGGCCGGTGCCCTGGACGACGGCGATGAGCTTCGTCTGCCCCTCCTGTTCGTGCAGACGCAGATCCTCCATGTCCAGCCGGGCGATGCCGTAGGCGCCGAGGTGGTCGAGGACGACGGCGGCGGCCGTTTCGTCATCGACGTGGACGTGGACCTTACGGGCGTTGACGACGATCGACGTCCCGCCCAGCCCTTCGAGTTCCGCGGCGAGTCCGCTCGCAGGATCGGCTGCGAGGATCGCGACGATCTCGAGCTCCTCGGCCGTGGCCTCGTGCACGATCGTCGGGGTCCGGGCCACCTCGCTGAGCATCGAGTCCTGCGGGGTCCGCCCTGTGACGGTGGCGTAGAGGAGGTCGAAGAGCTCGACGATCCCGGTCGAACCGGCATCGACGACCTCGGCCTCGCGCAGAACGGTGAGTTGGCCCGTGGTCTCGCGCAGGGCGGTGCGGGAGCGTTCGCGCACGGCCGCGATGACATCGAGCAGGTCCGCCCCGTCGTCAGCGCACTCCCGAGCCTCGGCGGCCATCGCGTCGAGGACGGTGAGCATGGTGCCGTCGACGGGGCGGGCCACGGCGGCACGGGCCCGGTCGGAGGCGGTCTCGAGTGCTGTGGCCATGGCATCGGCGGTGGCGACGGTGATCCCCTCGAGCGCGTCGGCGACGCCCTGGAGGGCGACGGCGAGGATGAGGCCGGAGTTGCCGCGCGCGCCTCGGCCGGCACCGTCGGCCAGCGCAGCGACGACCTGCGGGAGGGTGACGGGTCCGGTGAGCTGTTCGACGGCCAGATACGCGCTGCGCAGGGTGTGGTACATGTTCGTGCCGGTGTCGCCGTCGGGGACGGGGAAGACGTTGAGCTCGTCGATCTCGGTGCGCTCCTTGCGCAGCCGGTCGACCGCCCGGCGCGCCCAGCGGGCTGCGAGGCGGCCATTGAGGCTGATGGCGTTGCTCATGTCACTTCCCGAAATGGCTGAAACCGCTCGTCGGCACGGGTGTGCCGTCGAGGCTGACGTCGCGACCGGTGCGGATCCGACCGATTCTCCGCCAGCCTACTCCAGGCTGGACCGAGTCGGCCGCCGACGCGACGAAGCCGTGGTCCTCTCCCCCGTCGAGGACCCAGTGCAGAGCGACCTCCTCCGGGGTCCGGGCGGCCTCGCCGGTCGCTCCCGTGCTCCCGGTGCCGGCTGCCGCACCTCCACCGCCGGCTGCCGCACCACCGGTGCCGGCCGGCGCAGACCGGACCAGGTGTCGGGCCGCCGGCAGCAGCGGCGTGATGAGCTCCTGGAGCGCTGCCCGGTCGAGGTCGACGGCGACCCCCGAGGCGGCGGCGATCCGTCCGAGGTCCGTGCTCAGCCCGTCGGAGACGTCGATCATCGCCGAGGCGGCCGGCAGCGTGAGCATCGCCGCATAGTCCGGGCGGGGCGCCAGCTGGGTCTCGATGAGAGCGGCGAGCTCGGGTGCCGCGGTCTCCGGACGCAGCCCGGCGAAGAGCAGCTCGAGACCCGCGGCGGCCCGCCCCACGGTCCCGGCCAGATACAGGCCGTCACCGGTTCGCGCCCCCGAGCGCAGAACTGCCGGTCCCGCACCCAGCGCACCTGGGCTGCGCTCGTTGCCCTCCGCGCCGCCGGCCGGCCCCTCCTCCACGGTGCCCAGAGCGGTGATCGCGACGACGACGAGGCCCGAGGAGGACAGGTCGCCGCCGATGATCGGCACCTGGCAGCCGAGTTCGGCACCGGCCCGCCCCGCCTCGGCGATGATGCCGGTGAAGAGTGCCTCGAGATCGGCGATGTCGGTGTCATCGGGCAGGGCCAGGGACACGAGCAGACCGTGCGGCTTCGCCCCCATGGCGCAGACGTCGGCGAGGTTCTGCGCCGCGGCCTTGCGCCCCAGCCGTGACCAGTCCAGCCATTCGCGGGTGAAGTCCTCGTTCTCGACGAGCATGTCAGCCGTGGACACGAGCCTGCCCTCGGGTGCGGTCACCGCCGCATCGTCCCCGGGTCCGACGATCACCTGTGCCCCGCTGCGCTGGTGGGTGAGGATGCGGTCGAGGACGTGTGCTTCGCCAAGTTCGGACAGTCGGGTCATGGCTCAAGGCTATCGGGAGATACGGTAGTTGTATGAGATCTCGTCCTGCCTCGACGCGCCGCCGCGAGCGGTCGCCGCAACGCCGTCGCACTCTCGCCCTGGCCTCCGTCGCCGCCGTGCTCGCAGGGGTCAGCCTGGCCGGCTGCGAACGCACGGTGATCGTCGAACCGGCCAAGGACGCGGCCAATCCGAAGTGCGCGGACATCATGCTCACTCTGCCCGATCAGATCTCCGGTGAGCAGGCGCGCACCACGTCCTCGCAGGGCACGAAGGCCTGGGGTGATCCGAACATCGCGGTGCTGCGCTGCGGCGTGACCCCGCCCGGGCCGACGACCGATCGCTGCGTGAGCGTGAGCGGCGTCGATTGGATCTCGCAGCCGGCCGATGACGACGACACGACCTGGAAGTTCACCAGCTACGGTCGCACACCGGCCGTCGAGGTGCTCGTCAACCGGAAGGCCGAGTCCGGCAATGACGTGCTCGCCGCGGTCTCACCGGCGCTGGCGAAGATCAAGCCCGAGACCGAGTGCGTGGGCTCCGAGGACCTCGAGGGCTGAGGTGGCCGACCGCCCCGGCGCCGGCCCGCTCACTTCGCGCGGGCGTGATCGACCAGGGCGATGGAGATGAGCTCGCTGATGAGCTCGGAGTACTCGAGTCCGGACTGCGCCCACATGAACGGATACGCCGAGGTGGGGGTGAACCCGGGCAGGGTGTTGAGTTCGTTGATGAGCACCTCGCCGGTGTCCGTGACGAAGGTGTCGACGCGGGCCAGGCCGGTGCAGTCGAAGAGGCGGAACACCGAGGCGGCCAGTTCCTGAACGCGTGCCGTCGTCGCCTCGTCGAGGACGGCCGGGCACGTCACCTCGGCGTCGGCCAGGTCGAGGTACTTGGCATCGAAGTCGTAGAACGCGTGGTCGCCGCTGACGCTGATCTCCCCCGGTGAGGACGTGCGCAGCGTGGCGTCGTACAGCGATCCGAGTACGGCGCATTCGACCTCACGGCCGATCACCTGCGGTTCGACGATGGCCTTGGAGTCGTGGGCGAAGGCCCCGGCCAGCGCCGCCTCGAGTTCGGCGGCCTCGGCGACCCGGCTCACACCCATCGAGGAACCGGCTCGGGCCGGCTTGACGAACACGGGCAGGCCGAGTTCGGCCACGCGGGATTCGACCGAGGCGCGGTCGGTCTCCCACATCGTCTCGGTGACGAGCTCCCAGGGGCAGGTCGGGATGCCGGCCTGGGCCATGAGGGACTTCGTATAGTGCTTGTCCATGCTCGCGGCCGAGGAGAAGACCCCGGAGCCGACGAATGCGGTGTCGCTGAGTTCGAACAGCCCCTGCACGGTCCCGTCCTCGCCGAAGCGACCGTGCAGGAGCGGGAAGTAGACGTCCACGGCACCGAGCTCCGTACAGGCGCCCTCGGCGTCCCGCTGCAGCAGCGGTGCCCCGTCGGCGGAGATCGGCGGGATCACCTCGGTGCCGTTGTCGGTGACCTCCGGCATGGCGTCCGGATCGAAGCGCATGCTCGCCCAGTCCTCGACGACCCGCCACACGCCGGTCTTCGTGATGCCGATCGGCAGGACGTCGAAGGCCTGCGCATCGATGGCGCCGATCACTCCGGCCGCGGTGACGCAGCTGACCGAATGCTCGCTCGAACGGCCGCCGAAGAGGACTGCGACGAGGGGCCGGTGATCGTTGTCTGCCATGCGTTTCCTTGCTGTGCGAAACTCCCGCGAACTGGGACCGGACACGGGGTGCGCACCGCCTGAAGCGTGTGCGCGGACGGAAGAACTCTAGCTCACTCGGCCTCGTAGGTGCACTCCAGCCACGCCCGTCCGATGCCCTTGAAGAACATGTTGAAGCCGGCGAAGGCGGGTGAGGCGGATTCGTCGACGCCCAGGGGCTCGGCGAGGGCCGTGACGATGAAGAAGTAGCGGTGCGGGCCATGGCCGGCCGGTGGGGCGGCACCGACGAAGCGGGGTTCGCCGGCATCGTTGCGCAGGGTCACGGCACCGGACGGCAGCAGGTCGGCCGCCGGGTCCCCGGCGTTGGCCTCAAGGCTCGTGGTCGAGGCGTCGAGGTCGGTGACGACCCAATGCCAGAAACCCGATCCTGTCGGGGCATCGGGGTCATAGCAGGTCACCGCGAAGGCCTTGGTCTCGGCCGGGAAGCCCGACCAGCTCAGCTGCGGCGACTTGTCCTCGCCCCCGTCGATGCCCATGGCACCCGAGAGCTGGGGGCCGCTGAGCACGCCGCCGTCCTCGATGTCGGTGCTGGTCAGGGTGAAGGTCGGAAGTTCGGGAAGGTTGAAGAACGGTGAGTTGGCGCTCATGGATGCTCCTTAAGCCGGTGGCCCTTCGTGCTTACGCTTCCGAGACAACAGCAATCCGGCGAGTTCGTCAACCCGCAGCCGACCGGAGAGCACCGCGCACACCGCTTCCGTGATCGGCAGATCGACACCGAAGCGGCGGCCGAGGGCGAGGACCGCCGGGGCCGATTTCACGCCCTCTGCCGTCTGCGAGGTGTGGGCGATGACGTCCTCGAGGCTCATGCCCTCACCGAGGTGGCGCCCGAAGGTGCGATTGCGCGAGAGCGGGGAGGCACAGGTGGCGACGAGATCGCCGAGCCCGGCGAGTCCCGACAGAGTGTGCGCCTCGGCTCCCATCGCCGCGGCCAGGCGGGAGGTCTCGGCCAATCCCCGGGTGATGATCGAGGCCTTCGAGTTGTCACCGAGCTTCTGTCCGTCGGCGATGCCCACGGACAGCGCGATGATGTTCTTGATCGCTCCGCCGACCTCGACCCCGACGACGTCGGTGTTCGTATACGGGCGGAAGTAGCCGTTCGCACTGATCTCGGCGACCGCCTCGGCGGTGCTGATGTCGGAGGAGGCGACGACGGTGGCGGTGGGCTGCCGGTCGGCGATCTCGCGAGCCAGGTTCGGGCCGGAGACGACGGCGATCTGTCCCTCGGGGACCTCGGCGACCTCGGCGATGACCTCGGACATGCGTTTGCCGGTGTCGACCTCGATGCCCTTCATCAGGCTCACGAGTCTGACCCCGGGGCGCAGGTGCGGCTTCCATCTCGAGAGATTCTCACGCAGAGTCTGCGCGGGCACGGCCAGCACGATCACCTCGGCGTCGGTCACGGCGGCGATGTCGTCGTCGGTGGCGCTCAGACCCTCGGGCAGGACGCGCTCACCGAGGTAGCGCTCATTGGTGTGTGAGGAGTTGATCTCCGCGGCGACCTCGGGTCGGCGGGCCCAGAGGATGACGGGGAACCCGGCGTCGGCGATGACGGCGGCGTAGGTCGTCCCCCACGAACCGGCGCCGAGGACTGCGATCCTGTCCACACTCATTCACCCGTCTCCTTCTGTTCGAAACGCTGCGGCAGCTCACGGCCGGAGAGGTCGGCGACCATCGCGGCGATCGTGCTCTTCAGCCTTTGGGACAGCTCTCCCATGGTCGCCCTCTCCTCCCGGTGGGCCCAGAGGTCGGAGTAGTCGACCGGGGGTCCGAAGACCACGGTCGAATCGTGGCTCCACGGTCGGAAGCGCAGGCGCTTCTGCCCCCGCGGAAAGATCGTGTTCAGGCCCCAGTGGGCGGCGGGGATGATCGGAGCCCCGGTCTCCAGGGCCAACCGCGCGGTGCCGGTCTTGAAATGCTGGGGCCACAGCTCCGGGTCCTTCGTCAGAGTGCCCTCGGGGTAGATGACGACGGTCTGCCCCTTGGCCAGGGCCTGTTTCGCATAGGCCAGGGAGTCCCCGGCCTGCGCCGAGGCACGCAGCACGGGGATCTGTCCGATGCGTTTGAGGATGACGCCGAGAGCCCCTGAGAACAGGGTGGACTTCGCGAGGAAGTGCGGCATCCGCCCGTTGCGCTTGAGTGCCAGGCCCACGAGGATCGGATCGAGGTGGTTCGCGTGGTAGGCCGCGACGATGATCCCGGTGCCCTGCGGCGGGAGATGCTCGAGGCCGCGGACGGTCATCTTCGTGGCCGTGCGCATGAGCCCATAGGCCGCTGTCGCCGCGACCGTGCCCGCCCGGTTCTGCGAACGCACCGAGGCGGGATCGAAGGCGACCAGGGGTTTCGACTCGGAGCCTGCCCCGGGTGAGGGTACGGCCCTCATGCGGTCACCTCGGCGCCGAGACCGACGAGCTTGTCGAGGAAGTTCTCGTAGCCGCGGTTGATCAGCTCGATGCCGTGGACTTCGCTCGTGCCCTGCGCGGCCAGCGCCGCGATCAGGTGGCTGAAGCCGCCGCGCAGGTCCGGCACGTCGATGCGGGTGCCCTTGAGCGCAGTCGGCCCGGACACCACGGCCGAGTGCAGGTAGTTGCGGCGTCCGAAGCGGCAGGGGGTGCCGCCCAGGCATTCGCGGTAGAGCTGGATCTTCGCCCCCATGGAGCGCAGCGCATCGGTGAAGCCGAAGCGGTTCTCGTAGACGGTCTCGTGGATGATCGACAGCCCCTCGGCCTGGGTCATCGCCACCACCAGCGGCTGCTGCCAGTCGGTCATGAAGCCCGGGTGGACATCGGTCTCGAGGGCGAAGGACTTGAGCTTGCCCCCGGGGTGGCGGAAGCGGATGCCGGATTCCTGGACGTCGAACTCGCCGCCGATCTTGCGGAAGATGTTGAGGAAGGTGATGAGTTCGGGCTGGCTGGCGCCGGCGACGAAGATGTCTCCGCCGGTGGCCAGCGCCGCCGAGGCCCAGGAGGCGGTCTCATTGCGATCGGGCAGAGCCCGGTGGATGAAGCCGCGCAGGGTGTCCACACCCTCGATGCGGACCACGCGGTCGGTGTCGACGGTGATGATCGCGCCCATCTTCTGCAGCAGCGCGATGAGATCCATGATCTCGGGTTCGATGGCCGCATTGCGCAGCTCGGTCACGCCCTCGGCGCGTACGGCTGTCAGCAGCACCTGTTCGGTGGCTCCGACCGAAGGATAGGGCAGTTCCACCTTCGTGCCCTGCAGGCGGCTGGTGGCCTTGAGCATGATGCCGCCGGGAGTCTTGTCGACCTCGGCACCGAACTGGCGGAGCACATCGAGATGGAAATTGATGGGGCGATCCCCGATGTGGCAGCCGCCGAGGTCGGGGATGAAGGCCTGCCCGAGACTGTGCAGCAGCGGCCCGCAGAACAGGATCGGGATGCGCGAGGACCCGGCGTGGGCGTCGATGTCGACGATCGATCCCTGTGCGACATCGGCAGGATCGAGATGGAGTTCTCCATCGGGCTGGTCCCCGTCGGGGGCGGAGCTGACCCGCACACCGTGGAGTTCGAGCAGTCCGGTGACGATCTCGACGTCGCGGATCTTGGGGACGCCCCGGAGCACGGACGGGGTCTCTCCCAGCAGAGAGGCGACCATCGCCTTGGGCACCAGGTTCTTGGCGCCGCGGACTCGGACGGTGCCGTCCAGCGGGTTTCCCCCACGTACTTCGAGCATGTTCCTCCCTGACTCCGACGATCGGATCCGGGCACTGCGATGCCCGGAGACGGTGTCCGAACGGCGGTCCGGGCACCGTCTAAGACTATCGCAGAAGGTCGGCTCCCACCGATTCGACGGGGTCAGTGGGAGCAGCCCCGGGCAGGGCCGTTCCGTGTCCCGGAGCCGCCTCGGAGGGTCTCAGACCTTCGCCGGCAGGGTCTTCGGCTTGAAGCCGAAGCGCGAGGACTCGTAGGTGACGATCTCATCCTCCTTGGCCAGGGTGAGACTGATGTCGTCGTGGCCTTCGAGCAGGCGCCAGCGCGTGTAGTCGTCGATCTGGAAGGGCACGGTGACCGTATCGCAGGTCACGGTCTTCTCGTTCAGATCGACGGTGATCGAGGTGCCGGGATGGTTCTCGAGGATCTTCCAGATCAGCTCGATGTCGTCTTGGCTCAGCTGCGCGGCCAGCAGCCCCTCCTTGCCGGAGTTGCCGCGGAAGATGTCGCCGAAGCGCGAGGACAGCACGACGCGGAAGCCGAAGTCCTTGAGCGCCCAGACGGCATGCTCACGCGAGGACCCCGTGCCGAAGTCCGGTCCGGCCACGAGCACGGAGCCGGCTGAGTAGTCGGGGTCGTTGAGCACGAAGTCGTCATTGGACCGCCACCGGTAGAAGAGCGCGTCTTCGAAGCCGGTGCGAGTGACCCGCTTGAGGAACTTCGCGGGGATGATCTGGTCGGTGTCGATATTGGAGCGGCGCAGAGGAACGCCGACGCCGGTGTGGGTGCTGAAAGCTTCCATGGCTCGTCCTCCTGGTTCAGTCGTTCGCCGAGACGGGTGTCAGATTGAGGCTGAGACGCTCGTCGGCCCATTCCACGGGTTCGGCATCCCGCGGCAGATCGGCGACGTCGCCGGGTGAGGACAGGGTTCCTCGCACCGCGGTGGCCGCGGCCACGAGCGGGGAGACGAGGTGGGTGCGTCCGCCCTTGCCCTGACGGCCCTCGAAGTTGCGGTTCGAGGTCGAGGCGCAGCGTTCGCCTTCGGCCAGCTGGTCGGGGTTCATGCCCAGGCACATCGAGCAGCCGGCGAAGCGCCATTCGCCGCCGAAGTCCTTGAAGATCCGGTCGAGGCCCTCGTCCTCGGCCTGGAGGCGGACCTTCGCGGATCCGGGGACGACCATGAAGCGGACGTTCTCGGCTTTCCTCCGACCGCGGATCACCTCGGCGGCGGCTCGCAGATCCTCGATGCGCGAGTTCGTGCACGAGCCGAGGAAGACGGTGTCGACGGCGATCTCCCGCAGCGGAGTGCCCGGGGTCAGCCCCATGTAGGCCAGAGCGTTGGCCGCTGCGGTCTTGTCGTTCTCGTCGGTGAAGTCGTCGGGGCTGGGCACCGAGGCCGACAGCGGCAGACCCTGTCCGGGGTTCGTGCCCCAGGTGACGAAGGGTTCGATGTCGGCGGCCTCGAGGACCACCTCGGCGTCGAATTCGGCACCCTCGTCGGTGTAGAGGGTCTTCCAGTACTCGACTGCGGCATCCCAGTCCGCGCCCTCCGGAGCGTGCGGGCGGCCCTTGACGTAGTCGAAGGTCGTCTCGTCAGGGGCGACCATGCCCGCTCGGGCGCCGGCCTCGATCGACATATTGCAGATCGTCATGCGTGCCTCCATGGACAGCTGACGGATCGCCGAGCCGCGGTATTCGAGGACGTAGCCCTGTCCGCCGCCGGTGCCGATCTTCGCGATGATGGCGAGGATGATGTCCTTCGCGCTCGAACCCTCGGGCAGGTCGCCGTCGACGGTGATCGACATCGTCTTGAAGGGCTTGAGGCTGAGTGTCTGAGTGGCGAGCACGTGCTCGACCTCGGAGGTGCCGATGCCCAGAGCGAGAGCTCCGAAGGCCCCGTGGGTGGAGGTGTGCGAGTCGCCGCAGACGACGGTCATGCCCGGCTGGGTCAGTCCCAGCTGCGGTCCCACGACGTGGACGATGCCCTGATCGGCGTCGCCGAGGCTGTGCAGTCGGACCCCGAATTCCTCGGTGTTCCTGCGCAGCGTGTCGATCTGCGTGCGCGAAGTGGGCTCGGCGATCGGCTTGTCGATGTCCCAGGTCGGGGTGTTGTGGTCCTCGGTGGCGATGGTGAGGTCGGGGCGGCGCACGGGGCGCCCGGCGAGTCGGAGCCCGTCGAAGGCCTGCGGGCTCGTGACCTCGTGGACGAGGTGGAGGTCGATGTAGATGAGGTCCGGCGCACCGTCTTCACCTCGTGAGACGACGTGATCGGCCCAGACCTTCTCGGCCAATGTGCGTGGCATGGTTCCTCCCGCCGGTGCGGGGATTCCCCGCACCCGATGTAGACCTGACGCCCGAGGTTCGGTGCGTCCGTGAACTGCTTTGTGCGCACTGGAGTGAGTGCGTAGTCAGAATCTACTCGGCCGTATCGCATTGCGAACTTGCATCTCGCCCACTGAGACGCGCACAATGGTGTCTATGACAAGCAATGGTAGCGGCGTCGGGGTCATCGACAAGGCCGCAATGGTTCTCTCCGCGCTTGAGGCCGGACCCGCCTCTCTCGCCGAACTGGTGACGCTGACCGGACTGGCACGCCCCACTGCCCACCGCCTGGCTGTCGCCCTCGAATTCCATCGTATCGTCGGGCGAGACCTCCAGGGCCGCTTCGTCCTGGGGCCGCGCCTGGCCGAGCTGTCCTCGGCCGCCGGCGAAGACCGCCTGCTCGCCGCCGCCGGACCCGTGCTCGGGCAGCTGCGCGACCAGACGGGCGAGTCCGCGCAGCTCTTCCGCCGCCAGGGCGATCTGCGCCTGTGCGTGGCCGCGGCCGAACGGCCCGTGGGCCTGCGCGACTCCGTTCCCATCGGGGCGACCCTGTCCATGCGCGCCGGCTCGGCCGCTCAGGTGCTGCTGGCCTGGGAGGAGCCCGACCGTCTGCACACGGGTCTGCGGGGTGCACGCTTCTCCGCGACCATGCTCTCCGGCGTCCGCCGCCGAGGCTGGGCCCAGTCGATCGCCGAACGCGAGCGCGGAGTCGCCTCGGTCTCGGCGCCCGTGCGCGGGCCGAGCAATCGCGTGGTGGCGGCCGTCTCGATCTCCGGACCGGTCGACCGACTCACCCGGCAGCCGGGACGTCTGCACGCGAAGTCCGTCATCGACGCCGCCAGGACGCTGACGGAAGCGCTCGTGCGCGGCTGAGCTCCGGCACATCACGGCCGCGACCGCGGGCGGCGGGGACCTCTTCCCCGCCGCCCGCGGTCTGTACTATGGCCCCATGATCGCCGCCCAAAGACGCAATATCATCCTCGACACGATCGAGAGAGACGGCGCCGTCTCCATCACCGCCCTGACCGAGGAGCTCGACACCTCGGCAGTGACGATTCGGCGCGATCTCGACCAGCTCGCCGATGAGGGCCGCCTCGTGCGCACCCACGGCGGTGCCGTGCTGGCCTCGAGCGCTCGCGAATCGAGCTATGCGGAGAAGCTCGAACAGGCCCTGGCCGAGAAGACCGCGATCGCCCGCGCTGCGGCCACACGTGTGCGCAACGGCGATGTCGTGGCACTCGGGCCGGGCACGACGACCGAACTGCTGGCCAAGGAGCTCGTCACCCGCTCGGGCCTGAGAGTGGTCACGAACTCCCTCCTCGTCGCCGAGGCCATGGTCTCCTCCCCCGAGAACGAGGTCATCGTCGTCGGGGGCATCCTCAGGCACTCCATCCGCGCCTTCGTCGGCGGCGGCACCGTCTCCCAGCTCCTCGGACTGCGCGCCGACACCGTGTTCCTGTCGGGGAATGGGCTGGCCGCGGACTTCGGCCTGTCGACTCCGGCCTTCCCCGTGGCCGATACGGACCGCGCCATGGCCGCCGGCGCCGATCGGGTCATCGCCGTCGTCGACCACACGAAGGTCGGTCACCGCTCGTCCGTGCTCACGGTCCCGATCGAAGAGATCCAGCACCTGATCACGGACTCGAAGAGCGAGAAGAAGGAGCTCGAGGCCCTGCGCGAGGCGGGAGTCGAGGTCGAAGCCGTCTGAGCCTCGGGCGATCCGGCCTCACCGGAGAATCGCGAAACGATCAAAACTTTTCATATTCGCTCACTGGCGATCAGACGCTCAGTCCTCTAAAGTGTCGCTTTGAGGTGGCTCACACCACAAGGGCCATTCACCGAAGCTGTTGGAGGAACTGTGGAAGACATCCGCCTGGACGCGCAGTGGATCGACTATCTGCTCATAGCGATCTACTTCATCTTCGTCCTCGGAATCGGCTGGTTCGCCAAGCGCGGGATCTCATCGAGCATCGAGTTCCTCCTCTCCGGGCGCAGCCTTCCGGCCTGGGTGACGGCGCTGGCCTTCGTCTCGGCCAACCTCGGCGCCGTGGAGATCATGGGGATGTCGGCCACCGGCGCGCAGTACGGCATGCCGACGATGCACTATTTCTGGATCGGCGCGGTCCCGGCCATGCTCTTCCTCGGTGTCGTCATGATGCCCTTCTACTACGGTTCGAAGGTCAGATCCGTGCCGGAGTTCATGCGCAAGCGCTTCGGCACCGGCGCCCACCTCGTCAATGCGCTGTCGTTTGCGATCGCGCAGATCCTCATCGCCGGCGTCAACCTCTTCCTGCTCGGCACGATCGTCAATCGCCTGCTCGGCTGGCCGCTGTGGATCGCCCTCGTCGTCGCCGCCGCCATCGTCCTGTCCTACATCACGCTCGGCGGGCTGACCGCTGCGATCTACAACGAGGTGCTCCAGTTCTTCGTCATCGTCGCGGCGCTGCTGCCGCTGACGATCATCGGCCTCAACCGCGTCGGCGGGTGGGACGGCCTCGTGGAGAAGGTGAGCAATGACGGGATGCTCGGCGCGGAGCAGCTGAGCAGCTGGCCGGGCGAACAGCTCTCCGGGTTCGACAACCCCGTGCTCTCGGTGGTCGGGATCGTCTTCGGTCTCGGGTTCGTGCTCTCCTTCGGCTACTGGACGACGAACTTCGTCGAGGTCCAGCGGGCCATGGCCTCGAAGAGCATCACCGCCGCGCGGCTGACGCCGATCCTCGGCGCCTTCCCGAAGATGCTCATCCCGTTCATCGTCGTCGTGCCGGGAATGATCGCGGCAGTGCTCGTGACCCAGCTGACGCAGTTCAAGCAGATCTCGGCGTCCGTCGGCGAGGCGAGCGCGCAGGCGCAGACCGGTGTGACCTACAACGATGCGCTCCTGCTGCTCATGCGCGAGGTCCTGCCCAACGGACTGCTGGGAGTTGCGATCGCCGGCCTCCTCGCGGCGTTCATGGCCGGAATGGCCGCCAACATCTCCGCCTTCAACACGGTCTTCAGCTACGACCTGTGGCAGCAGTACGTGGTCAAGGACCGCGAGGACGACTACTACCTCAAGGTCGGCCGCATCGCCACCATCGGCGCCTGCGTCGTCGCGATCTTCACCGCGCTCATCGCCGGCAACTTCTCCAACCTGATGGACTACCTGCAGACGCTGTTCGGCTTCTTCAACGCCCCGCTGTTCGCGACGTTCATCCTCGGCATGTTCTGGAAGCGCATGAGCGCGACCGCCGGTTGGGTCGGTCTCGTCGGAGGCACGCTCTCGGCCGTGGCCGTCTTCATCCTCGCCGAGACCGGGGTCTTCGATCTGCCCGGCCAGGGCGCGGCGTTCCTGGCCGCCAGCACGGCCTTCGTCGTCGACATCGTCCTCTCGGTGATCGTCACGTTCCGGACCGCACCGAAGCCGGCCCATGAGCTGCGCGGGCTCGTGTACTCCGAGACGCCGAAGGCCGACTTCGAGGATCTGGGCGAACCGAAGCCGCCGATCTGGAAGCGTCCGGTGCCCGTGGCGGGTCTCGCACTGGTGCTGGTCATCATCCTCAACGTCAGCTTCGGGTGAAGGAGCAAGTGAGAACAATGAGCAATGCGAACGAACTGACCAAGACTGCGGGCGCCTTCGACATCCGCAATTTCATCGGAGTGCTGCTGGGGATCTTCGGGATCATCCTCGCGATTGCGGGCCTCGTCGACTTCACCCCCGACGAGGCTCGGCGGACCGGCGGAATCGATGCGAACCTCTGGACCGGTGTCGGTCTCGTCCTCGCAGCGATCGCCTTCCTCGGCTGGGCCAAGCTGCGCCCGCTCCGCATCGTCGACACTCAGGGGCCGACTTCGGAGCTGGACGGCGATCAGGAAGCCTAGCGCCTCCCGGAGGCCTGAGCAGCCCCGGACAGCACCCTAGGGGCCTGAGATCGGGAAGTTCCGCGCCCGAGAGGCCTGAGCAGCGCCGGACAGCGCTCAGCCGATTCGGCCGGCGCCGCGGCCGGCGCTGACGGCGAAGATGTCGGGGGCCGCGAAACCGGTCTCGGCGAACGCCGCGGTCACGGCCGCACCCACCACATCGGCATCGTCTGCGTCGATGAGGGCGATCGCCGAACCTCCGAAGCCGCCGCCGATCATCCGGGCACCGATCGCCCCGGCCGCCATCGCCGCCTCGACCGCGGTGTCGAGCTCGGCGCATGAGACCTCGTAGTCACGGGCCAGCGAATCGTGGGAGGCGCACAGGAGCTCGCCGATCCCCCGGATCCTGTCGCCGGCGCCTTCCAGGAGTTCGCCGGCGCCTTCCAGACGTTCGCCGGCGCCTTCCAGGAGTTCGCCGGCACTTTCCAGGAGTTCGACTGTGGTCCGGACGCGGGCGTTCTCGCCCATCACATGCCGCACCCGTTTCCGCTGTTCCTCCGTGAGTCGGCCGAGGTCGGTTCCCTCGTCGACTTCGCGCAGGCTCTCGACGCCGAAGAGCCCCGCGGCTTCCTCGCAGGTCCGTCTCCGGTCGCCGTAGCCGCTCTCGCTGTGGGAGTGGGAGACACGAGTGTCGATGACGAGCAGCCGCAGCCCTTCGGCGTCGAGGTCGAAGGGGACGTGCCGGATGCTGAGATCTTGGCAGTCGAGGAAGAGCGCATGCCCGGCTTCGGTCATGATGGAGGCGGCCTGGTCGACGATGCCGGTCGGTGCGCCGACGAAGTCGTTCTCGGCCCGCTGGGTCAGCAGCACCTTCTCCCGGTGGCTGAGACCGAGATCGAAGACTTCGTCGAGGGCGATGAGGACCGCCACCTCGAGGGCATGGGAAGAGGACAGTCCGGCTCCGACGGGCACGGTCGACTCGATGTAGAGGTCGACGCCGCCGATGACGTTGCCTGTCGTCTTGGCGATCTCGTCGACGACGCCCGCGGGATGGCTGAGCCAGCCGCGGAGCTCTCCGGGCACGAGCTCCTCTGCCGTGAACTGGCCGCACAGCCGCTGACCGGAGCCGTCCCGGTGGTCGGAGACGATGCGGATGCTCTCCTCGCACCGAGGCGGCTCCGCGATCGCCGGTTCCCAAACGTCGTCGGCAGCCCCGGCATGCGTCTGCCTCCGGGGCCGACGGCCGATGGCCACATGCACTGCCCTGTCGATGGCGATCGGCAGGACGAGTCCGTTGTTGTAATCCGTATGCTCACCGATGAGGTTGACCCGTCCGGGGGCACGAAAGCAACCCAGCGGCGGATAGCCGAACAGCGCGACGAATTCGTCGGCCAGGCTCGCGGCAGTCGGGGTCGATGCCGCGCTCATCGCTGTGCCTGCTCGTGTGCGGACGTCGCCGACCCTGGCACGGAAGCTCCCGCAGTTCGAGCAGGGGTGACTGCGCGGAGTCTCGCCGCGGTCTCCTCGGCCGAGACGTCTCCGACGAAGGCACCCATGGCTGCTTCGGATCCGGCGAGGAACTTGAGCTTGTTCTCGGCTCGCCTGGGGCTGGTGATCTCGAGATGCATCCATTCGGCCGACCGGTCCTCGCAGTTGACCGGCGCCTGATGCCAGGCCGCGATATAGGGAGTGGGCGTCGGGTAGAGACCGTCGATGCGCTGCAGCACCTCGGGGTAGACACGAGCGAGATCATCCCGTTCGGCCGCGTCGAGTTCGTCGAGGCCGGCCACCTGCCGATGGGGGACGATGTGGACCTCGATCGGCCAGCGCGCGGCGAAGGGCACGAAGGCGGAGAAGTGCTCGGATCCGAGGACCATCCGCTCCCCCGAATCGCGTTCGAAGGAGAGGATGTCCCCCATCAGGGGCCTGCCGGTCTCGCGTCGATGCCGCTGCGCCCTGGCCGTCGTGATCGCGGTGTGTGGGGTGACATAGGGATAAGCATAGATCTGCCCGTGCGGGTGGTTCATCGTCACACCGATCTCCTCGCCGCGATTCTCGAACACGAAGACCTGCTCGATGCCGGGCAGTGCCGAGAGTTCGGCAGTCCGGTTCGCCCAGGCGTCGATGACGGTGCGGGCACGGACCCGACCGAGCCCGGCGAAGGAGCCGTCGTGCTGGGAGGAGAAGACGACGACTTCGCAGCGACCGAAGGCCGGCGCCGACAGCGAAGCGCTGGACAGAGCCTCGGCCGAGACCGGAGGGACCTCGCCGAGGTCGGGCCCGAGCGAGGGGAACCGGTTCTCGAAGACCACGACGTCGAAGTCGGCGGCCGGGATCTCGGTGGGACGGTGGTCGGAGGTGGGACACAGCGGGCACTCGGCAGCAGCGGGCAGATGCGTGCGCGTCTGCCGATGAGTGGCCACGGCCACCCATTCGCCGGTCAGCGCATCGAAGCGAAGCGTGCCGCTGTCGGGCCTGGGTGCGCCGGGGCGGGGATCGTCGAAGATCGCCGGAGCGGACGAGTCCGGGTCCTGGAAGAACAGAACCTCACGGCCGTCGGACAGTGTCGCTCGATGATGTGGCGATGTCATCAGACCTCCCAAAACTGATCATTTTCGATCATAATGCTAACACCTGGTGTCCTCAGCGGGGCCTGGGCGTAGGATATTCGGAACCGACATCCCAACCGCCGCCGATTCCGGAGCCGCATGACTGCCAGCATCGAACTCATCTGCGAGGACTCTTCGGTGCTCGTCTCCCCCACTGGCGCGAGCCTGCACCGCTACACCGTGGGCGAGCGTGCGGTTGTGGTTTCGATGGGCACCTTCGACGGCGCGGTGCTCGCCCCCTGGCCCAACCGGATCGCCGATGGCCGATACGACTTCGAAGGCCGCAGCCATCAGCTGCCGATCACCGAGCCCGCACGCCGCACAGCCCTGCACGGCCTCGTCGCCGAAGCCGACTGGACCGTGGTCGAGGCGGATGAGTCCTCGGTGAGGCTCGAACTCGCACTGGAGCCGACTCAGGGGCATCCATTCCCGTTCGCACTGAGTATGGCTTACGACCTTCGCGACGACGGCCTGCGGATCCGCGCCGAGGCGCGCAACACGGGATCGCACCGGGCCCCGTTCGGCTTCGGCTTCCATCCGTGGTTCGCACCCGGCGCGCATGCAGGCTCCTCTGACAGAGTCGACGATTCCTGCGACAGAGTCGACGATTCCTGCGATAGAGTCGACGACGCTCAACTGGTCGTTCCTGCCGCGGCCTGGCTCGAGACCGATGAGCGTCTCATCCCGACCGGCGTCCGCCCCTTCGACGACGGCACGGTCGTCCCCGTCGACCACGGCGTCGAGGAATCCGACTGCATCGTCTGCAAGGACTTCCGAGCGCTGCGCACGATCGGCGCCACGCAGCTCGATGACTCCTTCAGCGCACCGAGGCGCGACGTCGACGGCTGGTCGCGGGCGCGTGTGAGGGGCACCGATGACCGCGAGATCGTCATCGGCATCGGTCCGGGTTTCCGAACGTGGCAGGTGTACACCGGTGACGGCCTCGAGGCCGCTCTGGCCCGCCGGGCGATTGCGATCGAGCCGATGACCTGCCCGCCGAATGCCTTCGCATCCGGCGTCGAGGGCGAGGACTTCGATGTCGTCGAACCCGGCGGCACGCTGACCGTCGAGTGGAGCATCTCCCTGGCACCGGACGGCAACGCCTCACCATCGGCCGACGGAGTCGCGAGTCCCCCTTCCGCCTGACAGCGATCCTTCCTCGCACAAGGGTGCCCTGATAAGTTGCGGTTACAGGCAGATTGCCAGTGACTGCATCCAATCCGCGAGAGGGACGATCATGTCGACACCGCAGAACCCGAACGACCCGGACAACGGCCAGGCACAGGATCAGAATCCTGCCGACCCGATCCCGAACGGCCAGGAGCCCGACTCCGGCGACCAGGGACAGGAGCATCCGACCATGCAGGATCCGCAGGCCGGCTTCCAGCAGGGCACCTAT
Source organism: Brevibacterium renqingii (assembly GCF_017808105.1). GTDB lineage: Bacteria > Actinomycetota > Actinomycetes > Actinomycetales > Brevibacteriaceae > Brevibacterium > Brevibacterium renqingii. The sequence goes on from NZ_JADBHF010000003.1 coordinate 165,922, forward strand.
GACCCGAACGCCCATGGCTCCTACCAGCCGGGGGCCGCACAGCCCGACTACGATCAGCCCGGCCAGGCGGCACAGGGCCCCGGCTACGACCAGCCGGGCCAGGCGGCGCAGGACCCGGGCTACGACCAGCCGGGCCAGACGGCGCAGAACCCGGGCTACGACCAGCCAGGCGCCTATTCGCAGCCAGGCGCCTATTCGCAGCCAGGCGCCTATTCGCAGCTAGGGGACTATTCCCAACCGGGTGCCTATTCTCAGCCCGGTCCCTATCAGCCGGGAGCAGCCTACCCGCAGGGCTATCCTCAAGCCGCCTATGGTCAGCCCCACGGCGCGACGACGGGCGAGAAGGGCTTCTTCAAGTCGCTGTTCGATATCCGCTTCGACAGCTTCATCGCGGTCAAGTGGGCGGGCTTCATCTACATCATCGCGATCATCGTCGCCGCGCTCTCCTACCTGGGCACCATCGTCGCCGGCATCAGCGCGGGCATCGCAGCCGGCTCCGCCGCTAGCTATTTCACCGACGGCCCGAGCTTCAATGTGCTGCCGCTGATCCTGTCGATCCTCTTCGGCTGGATCATCCCGGCACTGTGGGTCATCGGAGTCCGCCTCGTCCTCGAACTCATCGTCTCGAACATCAAGACCGCCGAGAACACGAAGAGGATCGCCGACTCCGTCGCCCGCTGAGGCCCTTGCGGCCGAGAGCTCGGTCTGCGACAGACAGCTCGAGATGTACCCAGAGCTGTCTGTCGCAGATGGGGCCGTCGACGGATCCGCCGCGGGAGAGCACCCGTGAATTAGAGCGAGCCCCACATCGACGTATCGATGCAGGGCTCTGCCGTACCCCCGAGCAGATTCGAACTGCCGTTACCGCCTTGAGAGGGCGGCGTCCTAGGCCACTAGACGACGGGGGCTTAGGAACAACACACCTGGAGCGACCTCCGGATGATGTCCGCTGGGCTACCAGGACTTGAACCTAGACTAAATGAACCAGAATCACTCGTGCTGCCAATTACACCATAGCCCACTGTCTTTCAAGGCCATCCCCGTGGAGATTTCCCTGAGCAACGAGATATAACTCTACACAAGCACCCCGCCCGACGACAAATCCCAGAGCCCTTTTTCGGTGTGACCTTCTTAACACCGCGGCGCGGGCCCGGAACCGCCGGTGACCAGCAGCCGCGCAGGCCCGGAACCGCCGGTGACCAGCAGCCGCACGGCTGCCGATCACCGGCGTCGGCACGCCCCTCAGCCTCGCGCGAGGCCGATGAGCCGGTCGAGCACCCGGTATCCGTCGGCGCGCAGGCCGTTGTGCTCGTATTCGTTCGTCACCCACGGTTCGACCCCGCCGAGGTGCTCGACCGTGGCCAGCGAATGCTCCACGGGCACATAGGCGTCCTCGAAGTACACTGCCGCCGCGCCGCGCACATCGGCCGCCTGCAGCGCAGCGACATCGTACAGCTGCGGCCACTGACGCCCGGCCACGAGCTCGGCCACCTCGGCGAAGGGAGTCAGCTCGGGATCCTCGTGCAGGGACTCCGGTCCCGCATGCTCTCCCGCCAGCAGGGTGAGGTCCTCGCGCACCTGGTCGGGCATGGCGCGTCGGGCCGCCCAGTTCGTCGTCGACCCATCGGCCCAGCAGGACTCGTGCACGATCGCATAGAGCGGATTTCGCCCCGAGAACGGCAGCGCCGCCGCCAGGTCGTGCCGGAACGCCGCCGAGGCCGGGTCCAGGTCGAGCAGGTAGTGCAGCTTCTCGGGCCCGTCCGAGGAACCGAGGTAGTGACCGAGGAGGCGGATGCGCTCCCCGGTCGCCCGTGCTCCGCCGGGCAGGGCGATCCCGTCTCCGGATTCGGCGAGGTCGATCAGTCGTGCCATCCTCTCCCGGTCTCCGGGGAACGCACGGTAGTGCTGCTCGGATTTGCGGATCATCCCCTGCCAGGTCCGCCCGTAGATGGCGGCCGGGTCGATGCCGATCGCCGGCAGACCGCCGGTGAAGTACACCTCGTCGAGCGAGGAGGCATGGGCGGAGACATAGCGCAGGGCGGTGAAGCCGCCGAAGGACTGCCCCAGCAGGGACCAGGAGTCCACGCCGAGGTGGTTCCGCAGGATCTCCGCGTCCTCGACGATCGAGTCGGCCCGGAAGCATGCGAGCGCCTCGGCGATCGCGGACGGGTCCTCCCCCACCGCTTCGAGACCGGTGATGGAACCGGCTGTGGAGCCGATGGGGCTCGACCGGCCGGTGCCGCGCTGGTCGAGCATGATGACCTGGAAGTCCTCGAGCGCACGCGCGAGCCAACTGCCGGGGCTCACCGGCGTGACCGGACGCGGGGCCTCGACTCCCGGCCCGCCCTGCAGGAAGACGAGGCAGGGCTTCTGACTGTCCGCCTCGGTGGCGATGATCCGCGCGAAGACGTTGAGCGTCTCCGGCAGGCTCACCTGCGCACGTCCGAAGTGGTCGAACCCGGCGTCGAAGGTCACGTCGCGGAAGTGCAGGCCCCCGCGTGTCCAGGAGTGCTGGTCGACCGCGCTCACAGCTGTGCGGCCAGGGCTCTGAGGCGCTTGAGTGAGGAGTCCTTGCCGAGGATCTCCATCGACTCGAACAGCGGCGGGGAGACCTTGCGGCCGGAGACGGCGACGCGCAGCGGACCGTAGGCAAGTCGCGGTTTGATCTCCATTTCGGTCACGAGCTTCGCCGAGAGCACCTCCTCGAGCTTCGCCGTCGTCCACTCCTCCAGTCCTTCGAGGACGTCGATCGAGGCGGCGAGTACCTCGGGCGCGGAGTCCTTGAGCGTCTTCATCCCGTCCTCGGCTATGACCAGATCCGCGTCGGAGGTGAAGAGGAACGCCAGCAGATCGGGGGCTTCGGCGAGCAGCTTCATCCGGGTCTGCACGAGCGGTGCCGCCTGGTCGAGCACGGCCAGCTGAGCGTCCGTCGGTTCGGCGGGCAGCACCTCGGCGGCCTGGAGATAGGGCACGAGGCGGTCGCGGAAGTCGGTGGGCTCGAGGAGGCGGATGTGGTCGGCATTGATGGCGGTGGCCTTCTTCACATCGAAGCGGGCCGGGTTGGGCAGGACATCGTGGATGTCGAACGCCTCGGTGAATTCCGCGACGCTGAAGACGTCGCGGTCAGGTGCGATGGACCAGCCCAGCAGCGCGAGGTAGTTGATGAGCCCCTCGGGGATGAACCCGTTCTCGCGGTGGAGGAACAGGTTCGATTCGGGATCGCGCTTCGACAGCTTCTTGTTCCCTGCCCCCATGACATAGGGCAGGTGACCGAACTCGGGCGTCGCCTCGGCGACTCCGATGGCCTTGAGTGATTCGTAGAGGGCGATCTGACGCGGGGTGGAGGACAGGATGTCCTCACCGCGCAGCACATGGGTGATGCCCATGAGCGCATCGTCGACGGGGTTGACCAGGGTGTACAGCGGCTGGCCGTTCGCGCGGACGACGACGTAGTCGGGTACGGAGCCGGCCTTGAACGTGATCTCTCCGCGGACCAGGTCGGTGAAGGTGATGTCCTCATCGGGCATGCGCACCCGCCATACGGGCTCGCGGCCCTCGGCGCGGAAGGCGGCTTTCTGCTCCTCGCTCAGATCGCGATCGAACCCGTCGTAGCCGAGCTTCGGGTCGCGCCCGGCTGCCCGGTGACGGGCTTCGACCTCTTCGTTCGTCGAGTAGGACTCGTAGATGTGCCCGCCGGCCTTGAGCTTCTCGATGACCTCGGCGTAGATCTCACTGCGCTGGGACTGACGGTAGGGACCGTTGTCACCGCCGACCTCGATGCCTTCATCCCAGTCCAGTCCCAGCCATTTGAGGGCTTCGACGACCTGCCCGAAGCTCTCCTCGGAGTCGCGGGCGGCGTCGGTGTCCTCGATGCGGAAGACGAACTTCCCGCCGGTGTGCTTGGCGTAGGCCCAGTTGAACAGGGCCGTGCGGACCATGCCGACGTGAGGGGTGCCGGTGGGTGATGGGCAGAAACGAACTTTGACGCTCACGATTGTCCTTCTGTGATGTGTGCTGTGTGAGTCTGTGATGTGTGCTGTGTGAGTCTGTGATGTGTGCTGTGTGAGTCTGTGGTGCGTGGTATGGGAGCCGGCGGGATGCGGCGGCGCGGATCGAGCCGGTGCCGCGGGCCGCGCCGGTGCCGCCGGGAGCGGATTCGCCGAGGCGGTCCTGCCTCAGGCGTCCATGACCGGGTTCGACAGAACCCCGAGGCCCTCGATGGCGATGTCGACGCGGTTGCCCGCGACGATCTGGCCGACTCCGGCCGGCGTCCCGGTGAGGATGACATCGCCGGGCAGCAGCGTGATCGTCTCGGACAGGTGCTCGATGAGGGTCGGGATGTCGAAGATGAAGTCAGCGGTGGTGCCGTCCTGCTTCTGATCCCCGTCGACCCAGGACCGGATGCTGACATCGTCGACGTCGAGGTCGGTTTCGATCCAGGGCCCCAGCGGGCAGGAGGTGTCGAAGCCCTTGGCCCTGGACCACTGCTTGTCGGCCTTCTGGATGTCGCGGAGGGTGACGTCGTTGCTGGCCGTGAAGCCGAGGACGTGGTCCATGGCGTTCTCGGCCCTCACCCCCTTGGCCACGCGTCCGATGATCACGGCGAGCTCGGCCTCATAGGAGACGTATTCGCTGATGGCGGGCAGTCGGATGGGGTCGCCGGGACCGATGACCGAGGTGTTCGGCTTGAAGAAGGTCAGCGGAGAGGCCGGCACCTCATTGCCGAGTTCAGCGGCGTGATCGGCGAAGTTGCGGCCGACGCCGATGACCTTCGAGCGCGGCAGGATGGGACTGACCAGACGCACATCGTCGAGCTTGAGCCTCTCCCCCGTCGATTGGGCCGGCGAGAAGAACGGGTCCGAGTCGAGAACGGCGAGTTCGAGGCCGGAGGTGTCCCAGGTCCCGTCGGTGATCGGCGGCACCTCACCCTCGACGACTCCGTACTTGGGTTCATCCTGATGCACAAATCTGGCAATACGCATGTGCCCCAGTCTAGTCAGTGCGTCGGCGCGCCGATCACCGCGGCCAATGCGCGTGCTGCGGACTCGAGTTCCTCGCGGCTGCGGGCGACCACCTCGGCGGGGCGGCTGAGGGACCCGCTGGGTGCGTAGTCGTCCGGCGCGATGAGCAGCTGAGGCTGTTCGTCGGTGACCTCCATGCCCACGAAGCGGAGGATCTGATCGAGCTGCGCGGCCGCCTGCGCACCGCCGTGACCGCCGTAGCTGACGATCGTCGCGGGACGGTCCTTCCATTCGACGAAGAGGTAGTCGATGGCGTTCTTCAGGCCCGCCGGATAGCCGCTGTTGTACTGCGGTGTGAGGAAGACGAGCCCATCGGAGGCGAGGATCTCCTCGGCCCAGGCCAGGGTGTGGGCGTGCTCGTAGTCGTGCAGAGCCGCCATCCGCGGTTCGTCGAGCAGCGGCAGAGCGAGCTCGCGCAGATCGAGGATCCGGACGTCCGCGTCGACGGCCTCGGACATGACGGCGGCGATGGAATCGGCGAGCTGCCGGCCGATGCGCACCGTTCGGGTGCTGCCGACGATGATGCTGATGCGGGGGCGGGTGTGCGACACGATAGATCCTCCTGTTTGTCGGGCATCAGGCTGCAGGGTGCAGAGTCCCGATGCGCTGGGCATTCGCCCAACACAGTTGAATCTTGAACTATTCCGCGGGGCGTCCGCTCCCACCTGCGACACTGGAACCATGCACAATCCGTCGCATGTGTCTCCTCCCCCTCGCCCCGAGGGAGTTCCTGCCACGACCGAGGCCTCCGGGACCTTCGATCTCGCGGCCATCGGTGCCGGGTTGCCCGCCGCCGCGCTCGTCGAGCAGCTCGCCGTCGCCGAGGCGGGCCCCTTCCCCCGCCTCGTCGTCGAGGCTCCTCCCGGCACCGGCAAGACCACGCTCGTGCCCCCGCTCATCGCCGAATACCTGGACAGCCGAGCCGCCGTGCGAGCCGGCGCCGACAGCACCGATGTCGGGCCGCGCCGCGTCATCGTCACCCAGCCGCGACGGATGGCCGCCCGTGCCGCCGCCCGGCGGCTGGCTGCCCTCACGGGCACCCGCCTCGGCGAGGAGATCGGCTTCACGGTCCGCGGCGAGGCGCGGACCTCGGCGCGGACCCGCATCGAATTTGTCACCACCGGTGTGCTCCTGAATCGGCTGCTGCGCGACCCCGAGCTCGGCGGAGCCTCGGCGGTCGTCCTCGATGAGGTGCACGAACGTCAGCTCGACACGGACCTCGTCTTCGCGATGTGCCGGGAACTCATCGACTTGCGCGAGGACCTCGCACTCGTCGTCATGTCGGCGACCCTTGACGCCGGCCTGTGGGCTGAGAAGTTCGACGCGGTGCGGCTGTCGGCAGCTGCCGAGGCGCATCCCCTCGAGATCCGGTGGGCACCGGCGCAGGAGAAGCCGCTCGATGCCCGGGGTGTGAGCCGGGACTTCCTCGACCACATCGCGCAGACGACGGTCGCAGCGCTGTCGCAGGACAGCGGCGATGTCCTCGTCTTCGCTCCCGGTGCTCGTGAGGTCGAGGAGGTCGCCGCCCGCATCCGTCGCGGCCTGCCCGAGGGCTCCGCGGCAGACAGTGCCGACATCGAGGTGCACACCCTCACCGGCCGGACCCCGGCGAAGGAGCAGGATGGGATCCTGCGGCCCCGCACCTGCAGGGCGGGTGGGCGCCGCGTCATCGTCTCGACGGCAGTTGCGGAATCGGCCCTGACGGTTCCCGGGGTCCGCATCGTCGTCGATTCGGGTCTGGCGCGCGGCCCGCGCTTGGACACCCGCCGGCGGATGTCGGGACTCGTGACGATGCGGGAGTCGAAGGCCTCGGGGACTCAACGCGCGGGTCGCGCCGCCCGACAGGGACCCGGCATCGCGTACCGCTGCATGAGTGAGGCCGATTGGGCAGGTCTGCCCGAGCACACACCCGCCGAGATCTCGACAGCCGATCTCACCTCGGCGGTCCTCCAGCTCGCAGTGTGGGGCGGGGACGAGTCCCTGCTGCCCGAACCGATGCCCGAGGGACCGCGGAAGCTGGCGATCGGCAACCTCACAGCCATCGGGGCGGTCGAATCCGCCGAGGCGGGTGCCGGCAGCGCACGGCTGATCGTCACCGAACTCGGACGCACGATCGCCCGGATTCCCGCCTTCGTCTGGTCGGCCAGGGGGCTTCTCGACGGAGCCGCGCTGCTGTCGCCGACCGCTGCCGCCGAGGCGATCGCCGTCATCGAATCCGAACAGCGTGCCCCGGGCGCCGACCTCACCGCGCTGCTGCGCCAACTGCGCCGGAGCAGGGATCCTCGCTTCGGTCAGGACACGAAGCGGTTCGCAGGGCTGGCCGCGGAAATCTCGCCGACATCGGCGGGCACCCACACGGCTCTCGATCCGGACGATCTCGGGCTCGTCACCGCTCTGTCCCAGCCGCTGCAGATCGCCCGGCTGCGCAGCGCCTCGGAGTCCGAATACCTGCTCGCCTCGGGGACGGCCGCGACGCTGCCGCGCGATTCGTCTCTCACAGGCGCTGCATGGTTGGCGATCTCCGAGGTCGGGCTGGTCGGTTCCAGAGCGCTCATCCGCGCGGCTGCCATCATCGACCAGGACACTGCCGAGCTCGCCGGTGCCGGGCTGCTGGCCGCGGAGGAGACCGCGGTGTTCGACCAAGGACGGGTGCGAGCGGTGCGCCGGACCCGCCTCGGCGGGATCGAACTCTCGGCCACACCGATCACAGCCGGTCCCGAACTGGCACGCACGGCGATCGCCGAATCCGTACGCACCCGCGGAGCACGCGAAGTGCTGCGTCCCTCGGACTCCTTCGAATCCCTGCGTGCCCGGCTCGGCCTGCTCCGCTCCGTCTTCGGCGAGCCCTGGCCGGACGTGCGCTGGTCACACCTGGAGCAGACTCTGACCGACTGGTGCCCGGACGCGCTCGACCGGATGGCGAAGGGCTCGGATCCCGCCCGGGTGGACCTCGTATCGGCTCTGCGGACCCTGCTTCCCTGGCCGGAAGCCGCACGGCTTCGCGAATTGGTCCCGGAAGCGCTCGAGGTGCCCAGCGGATCGCGCATCCGCCTGGACTACCCGGATCCCGAACGGGCCGATGACGGTCCGGTTCTCGCGGTCAAGCTCCAGGAGTGCTTCGGCTGGGAGACGGTCCCGCACATCTGCGATGGGAGGGTGCCGGTCACCCTCCATCTGCTCTCCCCCGCCCGACGTCCGCTCGCCGTGACCGCCGATCTCGCCTCCTTCTGGGCCAATGCGTACTCACAGGTGCGCGCCGAGAACCGGGGACGCTATCCGAAGCACCCCTGGCCGGAGGACCCGCTGGGCGCACCCGCGACGCGGGGCACGAAGCGGTCTGGGACAATGAACCGGTGACCTCAGCACCCGCCCGTCCTGCCGCGCCGATGACCTTCGGCCGAGGCGATGTCCTGCCCGCCCGCACCTGGCGGCGGATGCGGGACGAGCACGCCGCGGCGGTCGCCGCGCGCACCGATGCGCACATCGCCCGCCGGATGCGCGGAGAGGCCCATCCCGTCGAGGACTTCCTGTTCACCTACTATCCGTTCAAGGTCGGGCAGCTGGCGAAGTGGAACCCCGGACCCGGCATCCGCCTCGAGCTCGACACCGAGGCCGATCGCCAGTGCTTCGATCGTCGCTGGTACCGCATCAACCGCGCAGGCACGAACGCCGAGTTCGATCTCGACGCCTGGCAGGCCGATCGGGGGGACGGAGCGAAGTTCATCGCCTCGCTCCTCGCCGCCACCCTGCACCGGGAAGCGAACTTCGGCTGCTTCGGGATCCATGAATGGGCGATGGTCTACCGGCTGAGCGAGGAAGAGCGCCGCCATCAGCAGGTGCCGCTGCGTCTCAGCCCGGCCGAGACCGATGCCGTGGTCGAGGGCCATCGCATCCAGTGCTCGCACCATGATGCCTTCCGCTTCTTCACCGAACCGGCACGGCCGCTGAACACGCTGCAGCCGAGCCGGTCCGGCATGATCGACAACGAACAGCCCGGGTGCCTGCATGCGGGCATGGACCTCTACAAATGGGCGATGAAGATCGGACCGGTCGCGCCCTCGGCTCTCGTCCTCGACTGCTTCGATCTCGCCCTCGACATCCGCACCTTGGACATGGAGGCCTCTCCCTATGACCTGCGCGGATGGGGTTACGGAGTCGTCGCCGTCGAGACCGCAGCGGGCAAGGCCGAGTACATGCACCGGCAGAAGGAGTTCTCCGCACGCGCGCAGGCGCTCCGCCAGCGGCTGCTCGAGGCCCTGGGATCCGCAGGCGTGCGACCGCGCTGAACGCTGCGCTGAACGGGGGCGGACTTCACAGACTGGACACGATCGGCACTCGGCTGGCGTGCCGCCTACTCTCGACGTCATGCGCGCCATCGTCTTCGAAGAGTTCTCCGCCCGTCCCGAGCTGCGGGACATCGCTGCTCCGGTCGCCCCCGCTGCCGGCGTCGTCATCGACGTGGAGGCCACAGGGGTGTGCCGCAGCGATCATCACGCCTGGACCGGTCACGACGATTCGGTCCGCCTGCCGCACGTTCCCGGGCATGAGCTGGTCGGTCGAGTCGCCTCGACGGGGGACGGTGTGGAGGAATTCCATGTCGGTCAGCGGGTGACCGTGCCCTTCGTCTGCGGGTGCGGCCGCTGTCGCTGGTGCCGCTCCGGCAATGCGCAGGTCTGCCCCGATCAGACCCAGCCGGGCTTCACCCATTTCGGGTCGTGGGCCGAGCAGGTCATCATCCACCAGGCCGATGCGAACCTCGTGTCCGTGCCCGAGGAACTGCCTGCCGCCGCCGTGGTCGGACTCGGCTGTCGATTCGTCACCGCCTTCCACGGACTGCGCGTGCGGGCGGAGCTGACCGCCGGTGAAACGGTGGCCGTGTTCGGCTGCGGGGGCGTGGGACTGTCGGCGATCATGATCGCTCGAGCCCTCGGCGCCGAGGTCGTGGCCGTCGACATCAGCGAGGCCGCGCTCTCGTCCGCCCGTCGTCTCGGTGCCGTTCGAACCATCGACGCCGGCGGACTGAGCCCGGAGGAGCTGAGCGCCGAGGTCGTCTCCCAGGTTCACGGCGAGTGCCCGGACGGGGTGGCCGTCACCGTCGACGCGCTGGGCCGTGAGGACACGATCCGGGCGGCCATCGGCGCTCTGGCGCCTTTGGGGCGGCATGTGCAGATCGGTCTGCTGCCGCAGGCGCCGATCGTCGATCTGCCGCGCGTGATCGCACTCGAACTCAGTGTGCTCGGCTCCCACGGCATGGCCGCCGCCGACTATCCCGAGCTCGTCGACCTCGTGGTGCAGGGGCGACTGCGCCCGCAGGATCTCGTCACCACCGTCATCGGCCTCGCTGACGCGCCGGAGGCGATGGAGGCCATGAGCCTGCCTGCGGCATCGGCCGGGATGACGATCATCGATCTGGCGCGGTGATCGCGTCCTCAGCTCCCACTATGACGGCGAGGATTCACACCATGACGGCGAGGACGACGGCCGCCTCCTGACCGGTCCAGCGCCCCAGCAGCCGACCCTCGGTTCCTTCGGCCGGTGAGTCGAGGCTCAGCCGGTGCAGCATTTCGACGTCGCCGGCTCCGGGCAGCGGGCCTGTCCCGAAGGCATGGGCCACCTCGGTGATCTCATCGATCCGCCGGCCTTCATCGTCGACGCGGAACTGCCTCGCCGAGGTTCCGGCCGTGACGATGGCCTCGTCGAGGCGCCGGCGGAAGACCGGATCGCCCATACCTGCGTAGACCCAGCGTTTGCCGAGCACGGAATGCTCCATGGTCGCGATCAGGTGCTCATCGGCACCGTCGAGCGGGGCTCCGCGGTAACTCAGCGGAACCTGGAAGTGGCGGTCGCCGCTGCGGACGATGTGCACTTCGAGGCCGACCTCACCGGCGGGATCATCGAATCGGTAGGACGTGGCCGGCTCCAGCGGCGCGGAACCGAGGTCGAGGTCGGCCGCCCAATCCTGTGCGGCCACCCATTCGGTGACGACCTCGAGCTTGCCGGGATTGAGCTGCGCGGCATAGATATCGGCCATGACGGTTCCTCCTGACGTCGGTGTTCGGGGCGGCCTCAGGCTTTGCGGGTGCCGGGGATCCACTCACCGTCGACGACCTCGTAGTCGGCGAAGACGGCGGGGGCTTCCTCCCGCATCACCTCGCCGATCTTGTTGAAGACGAGGCGGATCTCCTCTTCGGCGCCCTTGGCGGTGCGCATCTCGATGACGTGGCGCAGAGAGCGCAGGTTCGCGGTGTAGACGATGCCGGTGGCCAGCCCTTCGGGGGCGAAGCGGCGCATGAACGAGGTCATGTGCTTCTTGTGGGAGAACTTCGTGCCCTCCTCGTCGAGTGCGAAGTGCTCGGCCATCCACTTCTGATGCTCCTCGAGCGTGTCGAGGACCTTCAGCGAGCGTTCCATCAGCTCGGGATCCTCACGGGCCCATTCGGGGAACCAGAACGGGATGTCGGACAGGCGCACGTAGCGCAGGGACTCCTGCGAGAACGCGGAGCCGGCGCGGTGGCGGATGAGCTCGTGGGTGAGCACGCGGGAGACGTTGTGGAGGACGAAGGTGAAGTTCGCGTGTTCGAGCACGGAACCGTGCTGGGAACGCACGACATTGCCCAGGTACTGAGCGGAATCGGTGCGCACTCGGGAGACGTTCGGATTGAGTCCGGGCTCCCAGGAGCGGTAGCACATGCGGCCGGAGAACTCGAGGAGATCCTCGGCGTCGGGCGAATCGGCCTCTTCGACGCGATCGGCCCAGTTGTTGCCGCCCACCTCATCGAGGTACGTCCTCATCGCTTCCCAATCGATGCTGGGTTTGGCGAGCAGTTCAACGGACGGTTCGACCTGGCGCATGGCTCTCCTTGTGCAGGGTGCAGTTGTTCGGGTGCAGAGTGCAGTCGTTCAGCGGTGGAGTGTGATTCCCAATCCTACAGACCCGAACACTATCCCACAGACCCGAGCAAAAGGGGTGGATTCTCAGATCGCTACCGATATCTCCGACCGAATCTGACCATGAGCACGACCGACCCGCCGCCGAAGAACACGACGCCGACGGCTGCGGCGATCGTGGCGATCAGCTGCGACCGTCCGGGAGCATCGATGACGATCCCGGTCAGCGTCATCACAACGAGGAATCCGCAGGCGAACGTCAGCAGCACCGCGGATGTGATGCCCAAGAGCAGTCCGCGCCGGGTGCCCATGCCGACCAGCTGCATGCTGCCGGCCACAATGCCGGCAGCGAAGAATACAGCTACGAAGAGCCCGGCCATCAGACCCGCGCCGATGAGCATGATCAGTCCGACGACGACGAACAGGCACGAGACGAGGATGAGCAGCACCGCCTCACGCCGCTGTCTGCGCCAGGCATAGGTGAAGATCGCCTGCAGCTCGTCGTCGCTCACGGTTCGGCCCGCCCCCAGACCCGGTCGGCGCAGCGCGTCACCGGCCGCACCGGCACCTGGTCGGAGACGACGAAGGCCCATGCCTCGGGTTCTTCCACCATCACCGAGGCGGCCCCTGCGCGATCGAAGACGACCGCGGCTCCGTCGTCGATGGCCAGTCCCGGGCCGGGCAGCTCGCCGGAGCCGATCCAGTCATGGAACGTCTCCGCGCGGTCGGCTTCACCGTGGAAGTGCGGGCATGCGCTGCCGGAGATGAACCCGAGCCCGTCGTTGAGCGGCGCCAGCTGTCCGAAGGAGTCGGTGGATGAGGCATCGAACCAGCAGTTCGCCCCCGCGCTGATGCCGGCCAGGATGACCTCGTTGGCGGCCGCCTGTCGGAGGGCATCGTCGACCCCATGCCGTCGCCACAGGGCGAGGAGGTTGACGCTGGATCCACCCCCGACATAGACGAGGTCCATGTCCAAGAGCATGCTCGGATCCGAATACTCCTGCCCGGCCTGCCCGAACAGGGACAGAACATGTGTCTCGACACGTTCGGCGAAGGCGTCTTCGAAGCGCTGGATATAGGCGGGGTCGTCGCCGGAGGCCGTCGGTACGAAGCAGACACGCAGGTCAGAGACCGCGTTCGGGCTCTCCGTCCCGACATCGGGGCGCGGCGCACGTTTCCGGCGATTCGCCCGTGCCTCTTCTGCCATGTCGAGCAGGCGTTCGTCGATCACGGACTTCCCGTCCTCTGACATCGAGAATCCGCCGCCGCCGAGGGCCACGATCGTGCCGTCGACTCTCTTCTCGTTGCGAATGTCGGGGCACCCGGTCTCGTTCCTCAGGGCACGCGATGGGTCCATTTGTCGGTCCCGAACTTCTCGTCGACGAGGGTCTGCGCCCTCTCCAGCTCGGCCTCGGTGTAGGTGTCGTAGGAGGCGCCGTACCGGGAGGCGAAGGTCTCGGCCATGACGTCGATGATGTCCTTCCGGGCCTCACCGGTCTGGCTGCGCAGCGGATCGACGCGCTTCTTCGCGCTCGAAACTCCTTTGTCGGAGATCTTCGCCTCGCCGATCCGCAGGACTTCAACCATCTTGTCGGCGTCGATGTCGTAGCTCATCGTCGCGTGGTGGAGCAGCGTGCCGTCGCGCAGGCGCTTCTGAGCGGCGCCGCCGATCTTGCCGCCTGTCGACGAGATGTCGTTGATGGGCTTGTAGAAGGCGTCGACGCCGAGGCTGGCCAGCGCTGCCAGCACCCATTGGTCGAGAAAGACGTAGGACTCCTCGTAGTCGAGCCCGGCGACGAGGGCGGGCGGGACGAACATCGAATAGGTGATGCAGTTGCCGCCCTCCATGAACATGGCACCACCGCCGGAGATCCTGCGGACGACCTGGACGTCGTGCTTCTCCACGCCTTCGGGACGCAGCTCGTTGACATAGGACTGGAAGGCACCGATCACGGTTGCGGTGTCCTCCCATTCCCAGAACCGCAGCGTCGGCTTCCTCCGTCCGGCGGCGACCTCTTCGAGCAGCACCTGGTCGAGGGCCACGTTCACCTGGGTCGGCAGGACCTCGCCGCGGATGACCTGCCAATCGAAATCGGTGAAGTTCGCGGCCGAACCGAGGGCACGGCGGACGACCGTGGCGATGTCGGCCGTCGAGAAGCCGTGCATGGCCAGCTCGGAGCCGTAGCCGGCGAGCGCGGAGTCGAGTCGCTGGCGCAGTGCCGCATTGTCGGCGTTGACGCTGGCGCCTTCGAGTGCCGGTGCCAGGTCGAAATACGCTTCTTCGGGTTCGAGGAAGAAGTCGCCGGAGATCTTGACCTCGGTGATGGTCTTGCCGTCGGTGGTCACATCGGCGACCACGAGCTTGCCGCCGATGACCTTAAATTCGCCGTGGAAGTGCTGCGTCTCGTTCGTCATGCTTCCCAACCTACTCCCCCGTCAGCGAGTTCCACAGAAAGCGGTAGCTCAGAGCCCGGGTGAATGCCGTCTGCTCATTGTCCGAGGCCGCCGAGTGCCCGCCTTCGGTGTCTTCGAAGAACCAGACGTTCTCGATGCCCTGTGCCTGCATCCGCGCGGCCATCTTCCGTGCCTGGACGGGACCGACCCGATCGTCCGAGGTCGCTGTCCAGAACAGCACGGGCGGATAGTCCCGGTCGGCCTCGATGAGGTGGTACGGCGAGAACGTGCGGATGAATTCCCAGTCCTCGGCCACGTCCGGGTCTCCGTATTCGGCCTTCCACGAATAGCCGGCGCTGAGCTTCGTGTATCGCCGCATGTCGAGCAGTGGCACGCCGCAGGAGACGGCGCCGAAGAGCTCGGGGTACTGGGTGAGCATGTTCCCGACCAGAAGGCCGCCGTTCGAACCTCCGGCGCAGGCGAGTCGTTTCGGGTTCGTCACCCCGCGATCGATGAGGTCACGGGCGACCGCCGCGTGGTCCTCAAAGCATCGGAGCCGGTTCTCCCGCATCGCCGAGGTGTGCCAGTCGGGTCCGTATTCGCCGCCCCCGCGGATGTTGGCCAGCACATAGACGCCCCTGCGTGCCGTCTCCGCTCCTGTGCGCCGGCTCAGCCAGCCGATGCCGACGACCGGCGAGTACACGGGGGTGCGGCTGACTTCGAAGCCTCCGTAGCCGTCGAGCAGCGTGGGGTTGCCGCCGTCGAGTTCGATGTCCTCGTCGCTGATCTGGAAGTACGGGACCTTCGTGCCGTCGGCGCTGGTGGCGAAGTGCTGTTCGACCCTCAGCCCATCGGACGGGAACAGTGCGGCTGCGGACTTGATCACCTCGGCGACGGCTTCGTCTCCCTCGGACGAGGGAGCCTCCGAGGCGCCATGCGACGGTGTGCCCAATGTTCCGTACGACAGAGTCGAGGGGGTGAGGAAGCCTGTGCTGACCATCCAGTAGTCGTTGGCGGTCGCCGGGTCGAACTTGTCGACCGCGGCGAGCCCGACCATGTGATTGGCCGGCACCCCCGGCAGTGCGGACTCGGCGAAATCGTTTTCGAGGTCGAGGACGACCAGCTTCGACTGCACATCGGCCAACAGCTCGAGGACGAGGAAGTCATGGGTGAAGGTGAATGACTGCAGCGATGTGTGCTCGTCGGGGGTGAAGATCACCCGAGGAGTGATCTCACCGGCCTTGACGTCGCCGATATCGGCGATGGCGAGTCCTCCGGCGGGCACCACGGCGGTACCTGCGTCCCAGGACGACTGCGGTCGGAAGAGCACCAGATCGCGCTCGAAACCGACCTGGACGTCGGTCGGGACCTCGACCGTGGTGATTGCCTCCTTCCACACTTCGGGGTCGGTGGAGACAGTCCCATCGGCCTCCTTGATGTCATCGAGGTCGAGGAAGCTGAATCGGGAGTTGAAGAAGTCGATGGCGTCATCGAGGACGACCCGATCGGTGGTCTCTGTGCCGGGCCTGACGTCGCTGCCGACGAAGATGGCGACATGGTTACGGGGCACCTCGGCGACGATCGGAGCCTCGGACACATCCTGCCCGCGTCTGAGCGCTCTGGCCTGGCGGGCGTAGGACGAGGTCGTCAGGGAGTCCTCGTCGGTCTCGGTCGCCACGAGCACGGTGTCGTCGTCGAGCCAGGCCAGTCGCGTCTTGGCAGCCGGGATGTCGAAGCCGCCGTCGACGAACTCCTTGTCCTCGAGATCGAATTCGCGGACACGATGTGAGTCTCCCCCGTCAGGCGACAGCAGGACGAGAGCGCGACGATTGTCGCTGCGGCGGACCATCGCTCCTGACCAGACCCATGCCGTGTCCTCACGGGCGGCCAGCTCGTCGAGATCGAGCAGCACTTCCCAGTCGGGTGTCGGAGTGCGGTAGCTGTCCCAGGTCGTACGTCGCCACATTCCCTTCGGGTTCGTCTCGTCCCGCCAGAAGTTGAAGAAGTGTTCTCCGCGTTTGGTGACCATCGGGATCCGGTCGTCGGAGTCCAGTGCGGTGCGCAGTTCGTCTGAGATGGCGTCGAAGAGTCCGTCGTGGAAGCGGTCGAGCGTCTTCGCGTTCTGCTTTCTGACCCAGTCGAGCTGTGCTTCGCCGGTGATGTCCTCGAGCCAGAAGTTCTCGTCGTCGGGCATCTCACCGCTCGTCGTCGGGGCTGTACTCTCTTCACGCATGCCACCCATCCTAGTGAATCCTGTCGCGGCTGCCACTGTGTGCGGACGGGCGCAGCATGACCAGCCCGAGCTGCCCGACCGGCGCCAGCAGGCCGCGCTGGGTTGACGCCGACGTCTCATCACCTCTGTCTGCGGTGCTCCCAGGTGCCGATGCACAGGAGTTCTTCGGCAGGACTGAGCGGATCGTCGTCGGCCTCGAATACCTCGACTCCGATGGTCTTCCCGCCGATGTCGATCATCGATGGCTGCGAGTCCCGAGGGCGGAACCGCCACGGGATCAGCACATTGATCGACGGATCGGCACCCGGCGGACTGGCATCGGCCCCCGGCTGATCGGTGTGCGACGGGTCGGCACCCGGCGGACTGGCATCGGCGCCTGGCGGGCCGGTATTCGACGGAGCGGCACCCGGCGGGTCGGCACCCGGCGATCCGCGGCCGTCCTGGATGCTGGGAGGAGCGTTCGCCTCCGTTACGACTTCGCCCCGGACCAGTGCAGGGTCGGGGCCGCTGATCGGTTTGGTGCGTGAGCGATAGTGGTGCCCCGTCGGGGTGATCACCTCGAGCTCATCCGGTGTCGCCTCGTGCCGCCACCCGGAGAGTTCCTTAGCAAAATTGCAGGCGGCGCACAGTCCGGAGGAATTGACCCAACCGGTCGTTCCGCCCGAAGCGTACGAATCGGCATGATCGGCATGTTTGATGGGCGCTTCACACCACGGCGACCTGCAGACGTCGTCACGGAAGACGACCATGCGCCTGAGCAGACCGGAAAACTCCCTTCGGCGGGAATCCATGCGTACGAGCTGGCCGTCTTCCGGTCGTGTGTACATCCGCCGAACGAACACGGCCGCCTCGTTCTCGGTCACGAAATCCCGGGCAGCCTGCGCCGGGATCGGACCACATCCCGGGAACCAGGCAGATTCGGCTCCGGGCTCGAACAGACTGCTGGCCTGCATGATGAGGTGGACTTCTGTGGGCACTGCGGCTGCGGATGCCTGTCCCGTGAGACGTTCGACCAGAAGATCGACGGCGATCTGGCTCTGCGTCCGACCTGATGATTCTCCGGTGGCGATGAGTGACTGCGCCGACTTCTGGAGATTGGCAAAGGCGGCCACCGCCTGCGGCATCGGAAGCAGCGCCGTCAGATAGGCCATGTTCCCCGGGGCAGGGCGCACACTCACCGACCGCTCCTCGACACGACGTTCAAGGTGTTTGACCGCAGCTCGCTGATCGAGCTGTTGGGCCAGTGCGCGCACTTCGTTCCCGAGTCGCTTGACTCCGGCTTCGGGGAGGCGCTCTGCCATGCGCTCATCGAGTTCGTGCTTCTTCTCGCGCGGCAGCCAATCGGATTCCCGGACGACGACCCGCGCCTTCTCCTCGGAGATGTCTCCGCTCTTCATCGCCGCATACGTCCTGGGCAGATCCATGAGCAGTGTGCGGGAGAACTTCAGCAGCCCATCGCCGCGCGAACGGGAGACCCTGCGCGCCAACGCGATCTCCGCCCCGAGACCGCGGCCCTGCTTCTCACTGGCCACTCCGTCCTCGGCCTCCCGGTTCCTCCGGAGCATGTCGAAGGTCAGGGTCTCCCGAGCCTGAGCTGCCGCGCTCGCCGAGTTCAACTCCTCCAGGGCGGCGATCCGGTCGATCGCCTCTTCCTCGGTCTTCGCCGGCGGCAGTTCGGACAGGGAACGGCGCCACCGATGGATCTCGGTGAGAACGTCCGGAACCTGCTCTGCTTCCATGACTCCGACACTATACGGCGGCACTGACACGACTTCATTTGCGCCTGTCTTCCGAGGTCACGCCATCACCACGGGCTCCCGCAGGCACTCTTCAGCCGAGTTCCTCGCCGGTCGTCTCGCGGGCCAGGAGACTCATCATCAGGACTGCCGCGACGACGAGCACTCCGGTGAGGACGAACGTCAGCGTCAGGCCGAGCACCGGCCACATGAAGGCTCCGAACACGATCGGGGCGATGCCCGTGGCCACGCGGGAGGCCGCCGAGGCCCAGCCGAATCCCGAACCGCGCAGCCGGGTCGGATAGAGCTCGGACACGTATGTGTACAGGGCCGGGATCGCGACCTGGACGACGAAGCCGAAGCCGATGATCGTCGCCTTGGCCGAGAACGTCAGCTGCGAACCGGACGATTCGATGAACACTGCCGAGGCGACGAGCAGCACCGCCGAGGCGATGGCAGTCGAACCGAGCACCCATTTGCGTCCGAAACGTTCGACGGTGAGCGCTGAGACCACGACGCCGAGGATTCCGACCGCTGTCATCGAGCCTGTCACGAGGAAGGCCGCCTGATCGGCCAGACCCTGCTGCTTGAGGATCCCGGGAAGCCATGTCAGCGCCGCGTAGTAGACGAGGAGGATGGAAACGAAGAGCGACCATGCCACGAGCGTCGTCCTGGCTGAGTGCCGCCACAGCTGCACCAGCTGGCCGCTCGCGGCGCGCCACCGTCCGTCGGCTTCGTCCCCTGAGCCGGAAGACGCGCTCGCGGGTACGACGTGCGTCCATTCGCGCGCCTCGGCACCGGTGCGTGCGACCAGCCCGGCGATGACGGCGTCGGCCTCCTCGTAGCGACCGACCGAGGCGAGATAGAGAGGTGATTCGGGAATCCCGAACCGGACGGCGACGGTGAGCAGCGCCGGCACGATCATGATGAGCATGATCAGCCGCCAGTCGCCGAAGTCCAGCAGATACGCGGAGACGAAGGCGCACAGGGAGGCACCGATCGGCCACCAGCCGTCCATGGCCGTGAGCACCCGGCCACGATGCCGGCTCGGAGTGAACTCCCCGACGAGCGCATAGTCGACGGGAATGCATCCGCCGAGTCCGAATCCTGCGAGGAAGCGGAAGAGGATGAACCATCCGTATGCGGGAGCGAAGGCTCCCGCGACCGTGAAGATCGAGAACACGAGGAGCGTGAGTGTGAAGGCTTTCTTGCGGCCGATGACATCGGCGACACCGCCCCAGATGAAAGCCCCGAGGGCCATTCCGATGAGATTCGCCGCAGCGATCCAGGACGCCTGACCGACGCTGAGACTCCAATAGTCGCTGAGGAGCGGGATCAGGAATCCGTTGAGTGCGACGTCCCAGGCGTCGAACATGAACCCGAGCCCGCCGATGATGAAGATGGCGCCCTGGGTGCGCCATCTCCATGGCAGGTTGGCGATGACTTCGGAGGCTGTCGGTACCGACGCCGAGGTGGTGGTGGACACGAGGACACAGTACCCCATTTTGCGCATAATTGCGCAAATGAGTCAGGAAGGTTCTCGCTCAAGAGCGATCGTCGAAGAACACGGCAGGGACCACAGCACCTCCGGTCCGGCAGGTGTCCCGAGGCTCATGACAAGCACGAAGAGCGAAGGCGGGCACCGCGACCGTGATCGCGATACCCGCCTCAGCGCTGTCAGAGCGGAGCTCCCTCAGGCCAGACGCACGAGCCAGTTGTTCGTGTCCTCGACCCGGCCGTACTGGATGTCGAGCAGCGTCCTGCGCAGCTCCATGGTCTTCTCTCCGGCCGTCTCACCGTGGTCGATGGCGAAGTCCTCGCTGACGAGCTTGCTGATCGGCGTGATGACCGCGGCCGTGCCGCAGGCGAAGGCCTCGACGATCTCGCCGCTGGCCGCCCCCGCGCGCCACTCCTCGACGGAGATCTTGCGCTCCTCGGGCTCGAGTCCGAGCTGCGGTGCCAGCTCGAGCAGCGAGCGACGGGTCACGCCGTCGAGGATCGTGTCGCTGAGCGCCGGCGTGAGCAGCTTCCCGTCCTTGGTCACGAGCATGAGGTTCATGCCGCCGAGCTCGTCGATGTACTTGTTCTCCTCGGCGTCTGTGAAGAGCACCTGCTGGCAGCCCTTCGCGGCGGCCTCATTGGTCGCGACCAGCGAAGCCGCGTAATTGCCGCCGCACTTGGCGAACCCTGTGCCACCGGAGCCGGCGCGCTTGAGCGTGGGCGAGAGCCAGATGGACAGCGGCTTGATGCCGCCGGAGAAGTACGGTCCGGCAGGCGAGGCGATGACGTAGTAGTCGACTTCGTGGCTGGCCCGCACCCCGAGGAACCGTTCCGTCGCGATCATGAACGGGCGCAGGTACATGCTCGACTCGTCGGTGTCCGACTGCGGCGTCGGCACCCAGGCCTGGTCGACGGAGACCAGTGCCTTGAGCGAGTCGATGAAGTCCTCTTCGCTCAGCTGCGGCAGCGCGAGGCGCTCGGCGGAACGGTTGATGCGCGCGGCGTTGCGCTCGGGCCGGAAGGTCCAGACCGAGCCGTCGGCGTGACGGTACGCCTTGAGCCCTTCGAAGATCTCCTGCGCGTAGTGGAGCACTGCGGCGGCCGGGTCGAGCACCAGCGGGCCATAGGGCTTGACCTCATGCGCCTGCCAACCGTCATCGACCGTGTATCGGATGTGCGCCATGTGGTCGGTGAAGTACTGGCCGAAACCGGGGTCCTTCTTGATGTTCTCGCGCACCAGCTCGGGTTGCGGCTGAAGGTTCTTGAGAACGGTGAAATCTGTCATGGGAACTCTTTTCTCATTTGTGATGAGTGACACTGTCAGGGTAGTCCATCACCCCCGCGCACGTCGCACCGGGGTGACGTCCTCTTCCCCCTTGCAGCCGCTCTCCCGCCTGCAGCCGCTCTCGCACCTGCAACCGCCTTCCCGCCTGCAGCCGCTCTTCGCCCCTGCAGTCGGGGATGCCGTCACCGAGGCGGCCGTGGCCGCCCCCGCCCGCTGCCGGCTCGGTCGGGGTCCGGCGGCGGAGGTGTTCTCAGCCCAGTCGCGCTGCGATCGCGTCGCCCACCTCGGCGGTGGAGCGCTTCGTGCCGTCGCGCTCGGCGAGATCGGCCTCGACGGCCGCTTCGATGGACTCGGCCACGACATCGAGACCGAGGTGAGCCGCCATGAGCGAGCCCGAGAGGATCGATGCGGTGGGGTCGGCGATCTGCTGCCCGGCGATGTCGGGAGCCGATCCGTGAATGGGTTCGAACAGGCTCGGCGCCGTGCCCTCGACGTTGAGATTGCCCGAGGCGGCCAATCCGATTCCACCGGTCACCGCAGCGGCGAGGTCGGTGAGGATGTCGCCGAAGAGGTTATCGGTGACGATGACGTCGTAACGCTCCGGATCGGTCACCATATAGATGGTGCACGCATCGGTGTGTTCGTAGTTGACCGTCACCTCGGGATACTCCGCACCGACTTTCTCGACGACGCGCCGCCACAGATGGCCCGCGTGGACCATCACATTGTGCTTGTGCACATAGGTCAGCTTCTTGTTCCGGGCCTGGGCTCGCCCGAAGGCATCGCGGACGGCCCGCTCGACGCCGTACCAGGTGTTGACCGAGACCTCGGTCGCCACCTCCTGAGGTGTATCGGTGCGCACCGATCCACCCGAGCCCGTGTAGGAGCCCTCGGTGCCTTCGCGGACGACGACGAAGTCGATCTTGCCCGGCTTCGCCAGCGGGCTGGTCACTCCGGCGAACAGCTTCGAGGGACGCAGATTCACCGCATGTCCGAGCCCGAAGCGCATCTTCAGGATGACACCGCGCTCGAGCACGCCCGAGGGCACGGACGGATCGCCGCAGGCGCCGAAGAAGATGGCATCGTGGCCGCGCAGCGATTCGAGCTCCTCATCGGTGAGCGTCTCACCGGTCTCGTGCCAGCGCTGGGCGCCGACCGTGTAATCGGTGAGTTCGAGTTCGACGGGCTCACCGGAGACCTCGATGGCGCGCTGGAGGACCTTGAGACCTTCGGGGACTACCTCGTTGCCGATTCCGTCACCGGGCATGACTGCGATTGAGAACTTCATAGTCAGAGAATAGGCCGCAGTCTCAGCATTCAACTACCCTGTCCTACGATTCGGACAAGAGTCCGCGTCCTTGCACCGTCGGCGGGTTCTGCGTCGTCTTCGGCATCGTCGCGAGTCCGCGGCGCTTCGGCAATCTCCTCGACAGGGCTCCGCTGTGTGCCACCATGAACAATTTCACGTCTCAATCACTGTTGCCGACTACACATCTGCGACGGGAGCGACGAAGATGGTCATAGCACCCCGAACCCCGTGGGGGCCACACCGACCAGCCCCGAGAGAAAGTCGATCATTGACCGAAACCATCCGCAATGCCCGTGCCGCAGCTCTGCCCGCCAAACTCTCCCGGTCATGGCTGCTCGTCAATGCTGCGAAGGAGGAGGCCTTCACTCCCGCACAGACCTCGGAAGCGGATTCCGTCATCTTCGACCTCGAAGCCTCCGTCGCCGACGATCAGAAGCTCCAAGCTCGCGACAATGTCGTGCGGGCCCTGGAATCCGGCATGTCGGCCTGGGTGCGGATCAACAAGATGGAATCCGAATTCTGGGACGATGACCTCGCCGCCGTGGCCATGCTCCCGGGCATGCGCGGAGTGATGCTGCCCGAGACCGAACGTCCCGAACAGGTCTCCTACACGGCTATGCGCGCCAAAGCCGGACTGCCCGTGCTCGCACTTCTCGAATCGGCCCGCGGAGTGGAGAACGCGACGAAGATCGCCGAGGCGCCGGGAACATTCCGCCTTGCGTTCGGGACGAATGACTTCCGCAAGGACACCGGTTTCTCCGGCGATCCGATGGCTCTGGCCTATGCGCGTTCGCGTCTGACCATCGCCTCGCGCATGGGCGGCCTGCCCGGTGCCATCGACGGCCCCTCGGCAGCCGATGCCGACGATGACAAGGTCCGCCAGGACGCCGAGGCGACTCATATGATGGGCATGACCGGCAAGCTCGTCCTCAACGTCGGCCAGGTCAATGCCCTCAACGAGGCGATGAGCCCGAGCGAGGACGAACGCCACTGGGCGCGCCAGATGCTCGAGGCCGCAGAAGGCGGATCCGAGATCACCGACGGCTCCTACCTGCCCCGGCTGGCCCGCGCGAAGAAGATCGCGTCCCTGGCCGACACGTACGGCCTCTGGAACGCTTGAGGTTCGAAAGGCAGCTGCGCCAGCCGGCCTGGCTGCTGTGGTCGCTTCTGCCGGCGCTCCTCCTCATCATCGCCTTCGGGCTGTGGGTGCGCCTCGAAGCACTCGGTCCCACTCCCGTCGACAGGACCTGGCTGGATCTCGTCGGCCTCGACCGAGAGACCGTCCCCTACTGGATCGCGGTCGTCCTCGCCGAGGTGGGCGGCGGGACGGGGGCGGTCGCGTGCACAGGCGTATTGGCCGTGATCTTCGCCCTGCGGCGACGATTCCGCGCCGCAGCCTTCCTCGTCTCGGCCATGGGCGCAGGCATCATCACGTCCGAACTGCTCAAGATCGTCGTCACCCGCCTCCGCCCGGTCGAGCAGCTCTATGAATCGACCGGGTTCTCCTACCCCTCGGGCCATTCGATGGGAGCGGCCGCCCTGGCCACGAGCCTGGCCATCATCGCTGCCCGCGCCCACGGCAGGCGTGCCCGAACCGTGCATGCGGCAGACACGGACGACGAAGCCGACTTCTCGGCCGACCCCATACCCGCACCCGCACCCGCACCCGCATCCGCACCCACACCGAGGCTGCGCTTCCACTGGTCCTTCGTCCTCGCCGCGATCTGGATCCTGGCGATGATGTGGTCACGCACCGCCCTGCAGGTCCACTGGCTCACCGACACGATCGCCGGCGCCCTCATCGGCGTCGCCGTCGCCGTCATCGTGGACGAGATCTGGTCCCTGACAGCACAGAGGACCCGCTCACCCCGGTTCGCACTGTGGCTCCAGGGGTGAACGGGCCCGATCGGTGCGGCTCAGTCCTCCTGCAGCGACACGGCGGTGAACGCCGAGGCATTCACCGCACCGGCGACCGCCTTGACGACCTCATCGGAGACGGCCGAATCGACCGCCAGGACTGACAGCGCCTCATTGCTCGTCGACGCGGGCGAGACCTGCATGCCGGCGATATTGACTTCATTGGCGCCGAGGGCCAGACCGAGCTGGCCGATGATGCCCGGACGGTCCTCGTAGCGGAAGATGAGCAGATTGTCGGTCAGTTCGATCTCGAGTTCGTAGCCGTCGACCTCCGTGAGCTTCTGCACGAGCTTCGGCCCGGTCACGGTGCCCGAGACGGAGATCCGCTGTCCGGTGCTCGTCGTCGCCGTCAGGCGGGTGATGTTGCGGAACGATTCGCAGTAGGGGTCGGTGGTGAGTTCGACGCCGATGCCGCGCTCCTCGGCCAGCAGCGGAGCGTTGACGTAGGAGACCTGATCGGACACGACGTCCTTGAACAGACCCTTCAGCGCGGAGAGCTTGAGGACGGAGACGTCCTTGTCCGCGATCTCCCCGTTGACCTCGACCTTGAAATGGGTGACGGAGGAGTCGGCGAGCGAGTTGACGACCCGGCCGAGCCGCTCGGCCAGCGGGATGCCCGGACGCACGTCCTCGTGGATGGCCCCGCCGGCGACGTTGACCGCATCGGGTACGAGCTCGCCGGCCAGGGCCTTGCGCACGGACTTCGCCACGGCGACTCCGGCCTTCTCCTGCGCCTCGGCGGTGGAGGCCCCCAGATGCGGGGTGACGTTGACGGAGTCGAACTCCATGAGCGCCGAGTGCTCCGGCGGCTCCGTGTTCCACACGTCGATTCCGGCGCCGCCGACTTCGCCGGTAGCGATCGCTTCGGCCAGCGCCTCTTCATCGATGATCCCGCCGCGGGCGACGTTGATGAAGCGGGCACCGGGTTTGGCGGCCTTGAACTCCTCGGTGCTGATCATACCGATGGTCTCGGGGGTCTTGGGCATGTGGACCGTGACGAAGTCGGACACGGCGAGCAGGCTCTGCAGGTCGAGGACCTCGACGCCCATCTGCGCGGCACGGGACTGCGTGATGTAGGGGTCGTAGCCGACGAGCCGCATGCCGAAGGCCTTCGCGCGCTCGGCCACGAGGCCTCCGATGCGCCCGAGTCCGACGATGCCCAGGGTCTTCTCGTAGAGTTCGACGCCGGTGTACTTCTTCCGGTTCCACTCCCCCGCCTTGAGCGAGGTGTTGCCGGCACCGAGGTAGCGTGCGGATCCCAGGATGTGCGCCATGGTCAGTTCGGCTGCGGAGATGATGTTCGACGTCGGTGCGTTGACGACCATGACACCCGCCGAGGTGGCCGCGGGGACGTCGACGTTGTCGAGTCCGACGCCTGCACGGGCGATGACCTTGAGGTTGTTCGCAGCTCCGATGGCCTCGGCGTCGACCTGCGTGGCCGAGCGGACGAGGATCGCATCAGCGTCGACGATGGCGGACAGGAGCTGGGATCGGTCAGCGCCTTCGGTGTGGCGGATCTCGAAGTCTCCTCCGAGGGCTTCGATAGTGGCCGGTGACAGTTCTTCGGCGATGAGCACGACGGGCTTGGGCACTGATTTCCTCCTGTAGCGTCCGGGACCTGTCCATCTTATGAGACTTCGGGCGAGCCTTCACAAAGTCTCAGATTCTGGGAAGATCGCTCAACAGAACGCAGCCCAGCAGCCGGAGGCCTCAGAACCCGTTCGGCGAATACGGCGCCCGGCCGAGGCTGAACATCGCGCTGGCGAGAACTGCCGCTCCCGGCGTCTTCTCGTCGATGCGTCCGGCCCTGGCCAGGATGACGGGATCCGCGCCGCCGAAGTACAGCGAACCGAGCTCGGCGATGCCCAGGCCCAAGTCCGCGGGCGTGGATACTGAAGCGGGGGTCACCTCGGCGTTCTCCCCGTTTGACGTGATGGTGAAGCGTCCCCCGGCGAGGTCGAGCGAATCGTCGACATCGATCGTCAGCGTCCCCGGCACAAACCAAGGACGGGCCTCGAGAGCGGACTTGATGTCGAGGATGCGGATCCAGATGTTGTCCTCGGTCGCCACCGTCTTCACCCGCCGCGAATCGGTCAGCAGCCACGGCAGCGGAGAGTATTCGGCCGACTCCGAGAAGGTCACCCGGGTGGACAGGTCGATGGCCGCGAGAAAGGACCACAGAGAGGCGTAGGCGGCGTCGGTGACGGCCACGAAGTCGATGATGTCGACGGTCGGCGGGGTCTTCGACCAGCCGGCGAACTTATAGGACACGTAGCCGTCGGGCTCACCCTGCTCATCGAAGTGCAGGGCCGCGCGGACACCGCGGTCCTCCTCGCCGGTCTCGGTGTTGAGCGCACCCGTGGCGCGCTCGATGTAGGTCTGCTGCCGTTCCATGGCGCCCGGCGAGGTGCGCATGAATCTGTCATAGATCTTCGGCGCCAGCTCCCGCAGTTCGCCGGGCAGGCACATCTCGACGCGCCGATCGGGTTCGCGGACCATCTTGAAGCCCGGCGAGGTGTCGACCTCGATCGAATGCGACCAGGTGGCCACGCCGAATCCGAACCGCGAATAGATTCCGCCCTCCGTCGCCGTCAGCGCGGCGAACGGGTAGCCGTTCGCCTTCGCCTCGGCGAGGTCGGTGGTCATCATCGACCGCAGCAGACCCCGCCGGCGGTGCGTCGGGCGCACGGTGATCCAGGTGATGAGGTGGCCGGGGACGAGCCGTCCCCCGCCGACGTTGACGAGTTTCTCGAACCAGGCGAAGGTCGCCACGGGGATCGAGGAGTCCAGTCCGTGCTCGTACTCCTGATCGGCGTAGACGGCGGTGAGGCGGCGCCCATCGGCGATCGCCCGCTCGACCCGGCCCAACAGCGCGGCATCGGTCGACCGAGGGTCGTGGAATCCCACGCTCGTCGAGGCGAAATAGCCTTTCGTGCGGGCGTCCGGCTCACCGGTGGTCTCGTCGATGCCGGGCCTGAAGTCTTCGAATCTGTAATTCGTCACACACCCACAGTAATCCAGTTCGGCCCCGGAGTCGGAGCGAATCGTCGAATTGCTCGGCGATGGCGAGCGACGTCCGGAGCCGGCCGACGCCGCGCGCCCGCGCCGACGCATGCACGAACGCGACGGAGCCCCGGACACCGATCGGTGTCCGGGGCTCCGCCCTTCCCCTCTCGCCGCGCTCGACCGCCCTGCTCAGTGCGGCACCGCCTCGGCGAGGGTGGGACTCGGACTCAGCGTGCGGCAGTGCCCTCGGTGTAGTCGTCGTCGGAGTCCTTGAGCCAGGCGAACATCTTGCGCAGTTCGCGGCCGGTGGCCTCGATCGGGTGCTGCTCTTCCCTGGCGCGCAGCTCCTTGAACTCCGGGGCGCCGTTCTTCTGGTCGTTCATGAAGCGCTCGGCGAACTTGCCGTTCTGGATGTCGTCGAGGACGCCCTTCATGTTCTCCTTCACCTCGGGGGTGATGACCCGCGGTCCGGAGACGTAGTCGCCGTACTCGGCGGTGTCGGAGCAGGACCAGCGCTGCTTGGCGATGCCGCCTTCGACCATCAGGTCGACGATGAGCTTGAGCTCGTGGAGGACCTCGAAGTAGGCGATCTCGGGCTGGTAGCCGGCCTCGGTCAGGGTCTCGAAGCCGTACTGCACGAGGTGGGAGACGCCGCCGCAGAGGACGGTCTGCTCGCCGAACAGATCGGTCTCGGTCTCCTCGGTGAAGGTGGTCTTGATGCCGCCGGCGCGCAGGCCGCCGATGCCCTTCGCGTAGGACAGGACGGTGTCCCAGGCCTTGCCCGAGGCGTCGACCTCGACGGCGACGAGCACGGGCACACCGCGTCCGCCGACGAATTCGCGGCGGACCACGTGGCCGGGCCCCTTGGGGGCGACCATGATGACGTCGACGCCCTCGGGAGCCTGGATGTAGTCGTAGCGGATGTTGAAGCCGTGGATGAACACGAGCGTCTTGCCCGGTGCCAGCTGGTCCTTGATCTCGCTGTTGAAGATGTCGGCCTGCACCTGGTCGGGGGCGGCGATGGTGATGACATCGGCCCAGGCGGCCACCTCGGCGGGGGTGCCGACCTCGAGGCCTTCGGCAGCGGCCTTGTCGCGGCTGGCCGAGCCCTCCTTGAGTCCGATGCGGACTTCCGCGCCCGAATCGCGCAGGCTCAGCGAGTGGGCGTGGCCCTGGCTGCCGTAGCCGATGACGGCGACTTTCTTGCCCTGGATGACGGACAGGTCGGCATCGTCGTCGTAATAGCGTTCTGCTGCCATAGTTCTAGCTCCTTAGGATTACGGGTGATGTACCCATTGTTTCACAGTTCGGTACTGCTGCTCATTTATTGAGATGACGGACGTTCCACGGATTGGAACGCAGATTCCTTCGCCGAGGCGGTTCAGCCGCGCAGGGCACGGTCGGTGATCGACTTCGCGCCGCGGCCGATGGCCACGGTTCCCGACTGCACGATCTCCTTGATCCCGAAGGGCTCGAGGACCTCGCGCAGCGCCTCGACCTTGCCGAGCTCGCCGGTGGCTTCGACGCTGACGGACTCGGGACCGACGTCGACGATCTTCGCGCGGAACATCTCCACCGCCGCCGCGACCTGCGGCCGGGTCGCGGCATTGGCCTTGACCTTGTAGATGATGTGCGCGCGGCGAACCGAGGTCTCGGGTTCGAGTTCGACGATCTTGATGACGTTGACGAGCTTGTTCAGCTGCTTGGTCACCTGCTCGAGCGGCACGTCCTTGACGTCCACGACGACGGTGATGCGCGAGAGCTCCTCGTGCTCCGTCACGCCCACCGCGAGGCTGTGGATGTTGAAGCCGCGTCGGGCGATGAGTCCGGTGAAACGGGTGAGCACACCGGGTTTGTTCTCGACCAGGACTGAGAGTGTGTGCCGGTTGTTCATTCCAGGCCTCCTTCGATCTGAGCCACGGAACGCACCGTGCCGTCTTCTTCCGTGCCGGGCCCGGCGATGGGCGCCTCGGCCTCATCGTCGTCCTCCCCGTCGAATTCGGGGCGGATGCCGCGGGCGTATTCGATCTCGTCGTTCGACACGCCGGCCGCGACCATCGGCCACACCATCGCATCCGGCGGGACCGTGAAGTCGAGGACGACGGGCCGGTCGTTGATCGACAGCGCCTTCTCGATCGCCGCGTCGACGTCCTCGTTGCGTTCGACGCGCAGGGCTTCGCAGCCGTAGGCCTCGGCGAGGCCCACGAAGTCGGGGATGCGGATCGTCTCATGACCGGTGTTGAGGTCGGTGTTCGAGTACCGGCCGTCGTAGAACAGGGTCTGCCACTGCCGGACCATGCCCAGCGAGGAGTTGTTGATGATCGCGACCTTGATCGGGATGCTGTTGATGGCGCAGGTGGCGAGCTCCTGATTGGTCATCTGGAAGCAGCCGTCCCCGTCGATCGCCCACACCACGCGGTCGGGCTGCGAGACCTTCGCCCCCATGGCGGCGGGCACGGAGTAGCCCATGGTGCCCAGGCCCCCGGAGTTCAGCCACGACTTCGGACGTTCGAATTCGATGAACTGGGCGGCCCACATCTGGTGCTGGCCCACACCCGCCGCGTAGACCGCCTCGGGGCCGGTGAGCGCGGAGATCCGCGAGATCACGTACTGCGGATCGCAGAGCTCCCCCTGCCGGTCGTAGCCGAGCGGATAGGTCTCCTTGAGACGATTGAGGAACCGCCACCAGGGCTCACGCTGGCGTTCGAGCGCCTTGGGGAACCTCTCGCGCATCTCGCCCAGCATCTCGGCGAGCACCTCGCGGGCATCGCCGACGATCGCGACGTCGACGTCCCGGTTCTTCCCGATCTCGGCCGGGTCGATGTCGGCGTGGATGACCTGGGCGTTCGGGGCGAACGAATCGAGCCTGCCGGTGACCCGGTCGTCGAAGCGGGCGCCGATGGCGATGAGCAGATCGGCTTTCTGGAAAGCGGTCACGGCCGGCACGCTGCCGTGCATGCCCGGCATGCCCAGGTGCAGCTGATGCGAATCGGGGAAGGCACCCCGGGCCATGAGGGTCGTGACCACGGGGATGTTCGTCGCCTCGGCCAGACGCAGCAGCTCCTTCTCCGCCTCCGAGCGGATGACGCCGCCGCCGATGTAGAACACCGGGCGCTGCGATTCGGATATCAGCCTCGCCGCCTCGCGGATCTGCTTCGCGTGCGGCTTGAGGACCGGACGGTAGCCGGGCAGCGCCGGTTCCTCCGGCCAGACGAACGGCACGGAGCCCGTCTGCGCGTCCTTCGTGATGTCGACGAGGACCGGCCCGGGACGTCCCGTGGTGGCGATGTGGTGGGCGTTGATGAGCGCCGCGGGGATGTCCTCGGGCTTCGTGACGAGGAAGCTGTGCTTGGTCACCGGCATCGTCATGCCGACGATATCGGCCTCCTGGAAGGCGTCGGTGCCGAGCAGGCTCGACGCCTGCTGCCCGGTGATCGCAAGCATCGGCACCGAGTCCATATGGGCATCGGCCAGTGCCGTGATGAGGTTCGTTGCACCGGGTCCCGAGGTCGCGATGCACACGCCGAGCCTGCCGGAGGCGGCCGCATAGCCTTCGGCCGCATGTCCGGCGCCCTGTTCGTGGCGGACGAGGATGTGTCGGATCTCGTCGGTCTCGAACAGCGGGTCATAGGTGGGGAGGATGGTCCCGCCGGGAAGCCCGAACACCGTGTCGACCCCGAGCTTCTCGAGGCTGCGGACGATCGCCTGGGCACCGGTGAGGACCTCCGGGCCGGCTGCGCGGCGAATGCTGGACGGTGTGGCGGTGACCGGCGCGGCCGCGGGTTGGTTCCCGGCGGCCTTCGCGGTCGAGGGCTTGGCTGCCATCGATTCCTATCCTTCCTAGTGTTCCCTCTCGTCTCCGCATGAAAAAAGCCCCTCCGGTTTCGGTAGGGGCGCGCGGAACGTGTCGTCTCGACAGGCTACGGAAGATCCGCGCGCTGGCTAATAACGACGACGAGAAGGTGAGTCATGCCTCAATGGTTCACCGCAGCGGACGACGGTGTCAAACCTCGCAATCGATCGTCTCGTAATCCGAGATTCAGGGCCGGTGGCCGGTGAGACGGTGCGGATTCAGCGGTGAGAGAAAAGGGAAGCCTCTTTGCCGGAACCGTGGAACAGATCACATCCGAGGACTACGCTTGATATTCGTGCGTCCCCTCCTTCGGTTCTGGCCCGATCTCCGCTCCCGCATCGGCGTGTACGTCCTCGTGCTCGTCCTCACTCTCCTGGCCAACGGCATCCAGCTCGTCGTGCCGATGATCACCGGCCACATCATCGACGGACCGATCGCCCATCGCGACCTCTCTGCACTGTGGCTGCCCGTCCTCGGCGTGCTCGTCATCGGCATCGCCGAAGCCGTGGGAATGTGGGCCCGACGCATGATCGTCGCCCCCGTCGTCGCAAGCTGGGAGATCACCTGGCGGTCGCGTCTCTTCGACCGCCTGCAGTACACCTCGGTGGCGATCCACGACTCCTGGGAATCCGGCCAGCTGCTCTCGCGCGCGGTCAACGACCTGTCCATGCTGCGGCGCTTCTTCGCCTTCG
This sequence comes from Brevibacterium renqingii, assembly GCF_017808105.1. GTDB lineage: Bacteria > Actinomycetota > Actinomycetes > Actinomycetales > Brevibacteriaceae > Brevibacterium > Brevibacterium renqingii. The sequence goes on from NZ_JADBHF010000003.1 coordinate 197,756, forward strand.
GACTGCCCTTCCTCGTCTCGACTCCGATCGTGCTCGCCGTCGGTACGATCATGCTCGTTGTGATGCAGCCGGTCTTCGGGCTGATCATGATCGTCATGGCGGTGCCGGCGATCATCGCCGTCGCCGTCTTCGAGAAGCGCTACCGTGAGACCTCCCGCCGCTCGCAGGACACGATGGGCGAGGTCACGACCGATGTCGAGGAGTCCATTCAGGGCATCCGGATCCTCAAGTCCTTCGGCCGCTCCCCCTGGGCCGCCGAACGGTTCTCGGCCATCTCGAGCCGGCTGAAGGCGCTTGAGATCCGCAAGGCCGAGCTCGATTCCTGGCTGTGGAGCGTGCTCCTGCTGCTGCCCACGCTCGCCCAGGCCGCAATCGTCGCCATCGGCACCTGGGGCGTCGTCCAGGGCTGGACCACCGTGGGCACGGTCGTCGCCGCGGTGACGATCTCGATGGTCCTGCGCATGCCGATCGAGATGCTCGGCTTCCTGCTCGCCGATGCGCTCATGGCGCTGACCGCGGCCGGACGATACTGGGAGGTCATCGACATCAGACACGACATCACCGATGCCGACGGCAGCGTCGAGGACGATCCCGAGGTCGGTCACTACCGGGGACAGCTGAGCTTCGACGACGTCTCCTTCCACTTCTCCGACACCGACCGTCTCACCTTGGAGGGCCTCGATCTGCGGATCGAACCCGGGCAGACCCTGGCCCTCGTCGGTGCGACGGGCTCGGGGAAGACGACGCTGGCCTCGCTCGTCCCCCGGCTGCAGGACGTCACCTCGGGGACGGTGAGCATCGACGGCGTCGATATCCGGCAGATGCCGGTCAACGAACTGCGCCGCCTCGTATCCGTGTCCTTCGAGGATCCGATCCTGTTCTCGACCTCCGTGGCCGAGAACGTCGAGATGGGCGCCCCGGGTGCCGACGAGGAGGAGATCTGGAATGCCCTCGAGATCGCCTCGGCGAAGGACTTCGTCTCCCGCCTGCCCGAAGGCCTGGACACGCAGGTCGGCGAGCAGGGACTGTCCCTGTCCGGCGGTCAGCGACAGCGTCTCGCGCTGGCCCGTGCGGTCATCGGCCGCCCGCGCATCCTCGTCCTCGACGACCCGCTCTCGGCCGTCGATGTCGATACCGAGGACCGCGTGCAGCGGGCGCTGCGGGAGATCCTGCCGGATTCGACGACACTCATCATCGCCCACCGCCCCTCGACAGCGGCACTGGCCGATGTCGTCGCCGTCATCGACGACGGTCGGATCGCCGCCCACGGCACGCACGAGGAGCTCCTCGAATCCTCGCCGCTCTACCGCGAACTCATGGGGGCGAGCGCGATCACACAGGAAGGAGGACGGGCATGAGCGCTCCGCGCCTCGACAGCGACGACGAGATCGAACAGCTGCCGCCGGACATCGCCGCCAAGGCCCGCGCCCTGCTCAAGTCGCTGGTCAGACCCCATCTGCCGATGGTGATCTTCCTCGCCGTCATCGTCGTCCTCACCGCGGTCCTGCTCGTCATCGGACCCGTCTTCATCGCCGACGCCCTCGATAAGGGGATCCCAGCCGCCATCGACGGCGACCTCGCCCCGCTCATCCGCGCGGTCACCCTGTTCGTCGCCTCGGCCCTCGGCTCGGCGATCCTCGCATTCACCTCGACGAGGCTGGTGGGCATCACCGCGCAGAAGATCCTCTTCACCCTGCGCGAGAGGATGGTCACCCATGTGCAGCGCCTCGACCTGGGCTATCACGAGAAGTCGACCTCGGGCCGGCTGGTGTCCCGGCAGACCTCGGACATGGAGTCCGTGCAGCAGTTCCTGTCCTACTCGCTGTTCGAAACGGCGCTGGCCCTGCTGCAGATGAGCTTCATCGCCGTCACCCTCATCGTCCTCGACGTGCCGCTGGCCGTGGTCGTCTTCGCCGGGTTCGTTCCACTGTTCTTCATCACGAAGGCGGCGAATTCGACGCAACGCAGCGCCTACCGGCGGACGCGGACCTCGATCGCGAAGGTCATCGTCCACTTCGTCGAGACGATGGGCGGCATCCGCGCGGTGCAGGCCTATCGCCGTCAGCCCGAGCGGCGCGGGACGCTGAGCGATCAGGACACCCGTTATCGCGATGCGAACACCGATGCGCTGCGCGGGGTCGCCTGGTTCGCCGGCTGGACCCGGCTGATCGGCAACGTCACCCAGACTGTGATCATCGTCGTCGGCGCGTGGCTGGTCATCGAGGGGTGGACGCAGATCGGTGTGCTCGCCGCGTTCATCCTCTACCTGCGCCGGTTCTACGGTCCGCTCGACGAACTCGTGCAGGCGTTCAACCTCTACCAGTCCGCCTCGGCGGCACTGGAGAAGATCGCGGCGGTCCTCGACACCGACCCCGAGGTGGTCGCACCGGAGAACCCGCAGATGCTGCCCACGCATGGCGAGGAGAGCGCCGATTCGGCTTCCTCCGCGGCGGAGTCCGCGGCCGGCAGCGGTCGCGCCCTCGATCTGGAGGCCGTCCGCTTCGCCTATGCGGACGGTCCCGACGTCATCCCCCGCTTCGATCTGCACATCCCCGCCGGGCAGATCGTCGCGCTCGTCGGCGCCACAGGTGCGGGCAAGTCGACCCTGGTCAAGCTCGTCACCCGCTTCTACGATCCCAGCGACGGCCGAGTCAGCCTCGACGAGGTGGATCTGCGTGATCTCGACGATGAGCAGCTGCGCTCGTCGGTCGTCATGGTCACTCAGGAGTCGTTCCTCTTCGCCGGCACCATCGCCGACAACATCCGCATCGGCAATCCGGAGGCCGGAGACGAGGAAGTCCTCGCCGCCGCTCGGGCAGTCGGCCTCGACGCCTATATCCGCCGTCTGCCGGACGGCTACGCCACGGATGTGAAGAAGCGAGGCGGCCGGCTGAGCTCGGGACAGCGTCAGCTCGTGTCCTTCGCCCGCGTCTTCCTCGCCGACCCTGATGTCGTCGTCCTCGACGAGGCGACCGCGCACCTCGACATCCCTTCGGAGCGGTTGGTGCAGAACGCTCTGGCCACCGTGTTGGAGGGCAGGACCGCGATCATCATCGCCCACCGCCTGTCCACCGTCGAGATCGCCGATCGAGTGCTCGTCATGGAGGCGGGGCGGATCGTCGAGGACGGCACCCCGGACGAGCTCATATCCGGCACCGGCAGGTTCGCTCAGCTGCACCAGGCGTGGCGCGATTCGCTCGTGTGATCGATCCGCGTCGCGGCAGAGAGAGCAGCACTGTCACTCGGTGATCAGGGGGACGAAGCGGTACAGGCCGTGGCGAGTGATCGTGACCTCATCGTCCCCGCGCCCGTCGCGTACGACCTTGAGCATCTGACCATTCACGGGGATGACCATGATGCCTCCGATCTCGAGCTGGTCGAGCAGCTGCGCGGGAACCTCCTCGGCACCGGCCGAGACGAGGATCTTGTCGAAGGGACCGGCCTCGGGCAGCCCGAGCTGCCCGGGGCGTGCGGTGAGGATCTCCGCATTCTCGCAGTCCAGATGGCTCAGAGCGGTCCGCGCCGTATCGACGAGCGCCTGATGGCGTTCGACTCCTGATACCTGCCCCTCGTCTCCGACCAGGACGCTGAGCAGGGCGGTCGTCCACCCGGACCCCGCACCGAGGTCGAGGACCCGATCGCCGAGGCGCACGTCGAGGAGTTCGAGCATATCGGCGACCGTGCTCGGTTGGGAGTTCGTCTGGCCGTGGCCGATCGCCAGCGGGACGTTGCACTTGGTCAGTGTCCGTTCGGTCGCAGGCAGGAACGGGGCCCGCGGCACCGAGTCGAACGCCTCGGCGACGGGGAGACGACTGCGTTCGGTTGTCATGGGCCCTCCTGGGAGCGTGTGGATGACTCAGTCGCAGTCTGCGGGCCCCAACAGCAGATTTCAAGACCCTCCGCACTCCGGCGAGCGCCCCTGCGAGCCCACCGAGTATCGTTGACGCGTGAATACTGCTGAACTCGAGCGCGCGAAGTCCCTCATCACCTCGATCCCCGACTATCCCGAACCGGGGGTGAACTTCCGCGACATCTCACCGCTGATCGCCGATGGTCCGGCACTGCGCACCGTCACAGAGGCGCTCATCGCACCGTTCGCCGGACAGTTCGACATCGTCGGCGGACTCGAGGCTCGCGGGTTCCTCTTCGCCGGCACGATCGCCGCCCAGACCGGGGTCGGAATCCTGCCCATCCGCAAAGCGGGCAAGCTGCCCAAACCCGCTGCCGCCGTGTCCTATTCGCTCGAATACGGCACTGCCACGATCGAGGGGCCGGATGTGCTCCGGCCCGGAGAACGGGTTCTGCTCATCGACGACATCCTCGCCACGGGCGGAACGCTCACCGCGGCTCAGGCGCTCGTGGCCGACCTCGGTGCCGAGGTCGTAGGTTCCGCGGTCGTGCTCGAACTCGCAGCGCTCGGCGGACGAAGCCTCACAGGTGACGTCCACGCGGTCTTCACGGACTGAGCTCCACGGGCTGAGCTCCAGGGACCGAGCCGAAGTCGAGGTTCCCGCTCCGGCGGCTGGGATCGCGCTGCGGACCGGGCCCGAGGGACCGGGCCCGAGGGGCCGGGCGCGACGGGCCGGGCGCGACGGATCGGGCCAGGAGGATCAGCCGCAGGTGTCGTACTTCGCTCGCAGCCGGTCGCGGACGGAGATCGCGTCCTGTGTGAAGTGCTTGGCCGGTTCGCGCTCGTACTCGCTGTCATGGGCGTAATCGCAGCCTCCGACGCTCACCGTCGCTCCCGTCGCCAGGTGGCTCGGGTTCGGCGTCGCCACCGACCACCTCAGAGTCCACGGCGATGAGGTTCCGCCAGAGATCGTGTCGATGACGATCATCAGCCGGGTCGTCACGTCCGTGGCGCTGTCCAGATCGACGGAGACGCGATTGACCCGATCATCTCTGATCTCGATCGTGTCGACGTCCTCGGGCACGCCGGGACGAAGGGCCGCGAGGAGTCTGTTCTGCGCCTGCACGGAGTACGGGAAACTCACGTCCCACCTGGGCCCGTGATGGGGCGAGAAGCTGACGCGCGTCGGTTCGCTCCCGATCAGATCCGTGAAAGCAGTCAGCGCCTCATCGGCGGGTCCATTCGTCTCACCGATCGTCAGAATGCCCTCGCTGTCGTCGTCGTTGCGGACCTCCCAGGTGAAGGGCTCGGCGTGAAGGGTCCAGCTCAGCCTCTTCATTCCGGCCAGCCGCTGTCTGAGCGCACCGACGTCTGGCACCCCTCGGATATCGATCGTGAACCCGGTCAGCAGCAATCTCAGTTCGCGGTTGTAGTCGTCGAATTCGAGGCCGACTTCGCTGTTGAGGGTCGACGCGACACCGACGACCTCATCGTCGCTCGCCCCCGCCGCCATTCGGACCTGGTGACTGAGCACCAGACCGGCGTCGAATCCGTTCTGATAGTGATGGACGACCTCGTCGACTCCGGGCATCCCCCTGAGCACGTCCGCGATCTCCTCGCCTCGGTCGCTGAGGTCGGGTCTCGGGACGCATCCGACCAGCCCGAGGAGGACGATCGCCAGCACGAACGCGATCGACACTGTCCCTCGGCTGCTTCTCCGTTCCATGCTCTCACCTTATGGCCACCGTCCCGGGCCGTGGCGGCCGCGGTCGTGACAGTCTCGGAACAGATGGGGACGCCGACAGCGGAATTCCACCAGCGTCTGCTGACGTTATAGGCTCGTGACAGCGCGAAACCAGCGCCTGATCAGGCAGAAGCATCGCACCCGGATGCCCGAGCAGACCAGACAACCTGTGACGAAAGGCGGCACCATGACGGTTCCCACACTCACTCTCAACGACGGCAAGACCATTCCCCAGCTGGGCTTCGGCGTGTTCAAGGTCGATCCTGAGGAGACCGAACGCATCGTCACCGACGCCCTCGAGGTCGGCTACCGCCACATCGACACCGCCGCCGTCTACGGCAACGAAGAAGGCGTGGGCAAGGCGATCGCGAAATCCGGAATCGCCCGTGACGAGCTCTTCGTGACGACCAAGCTGTGGAACGATCGCCACGGTGCCGAGGAGTCCAAGCGTGCGCTCGGAGAGAGCCTCGAGAAGCTCGGCCTCGACCATGTCGACCTGTACCTCATCCACTGGCCGACCCCGGCCAACGACAACTCCGTCGAGACCTGGGAGGCTTTCCCCGGCTACCGTGACCAGGGGCTGACCACCTCGATCGGCGTGTCGAACTTCGATCACCGCTTCCTGCCGGAGATCCTCGACACCGGCATCATCCCCGCGGTCGACCAGATCGAATGCCACCCGCAGTTCCAGCAGGTCGACACCCGTCCCCTGCTGGCCGAGAACGACATCAGAATCGAGGCCTGGGGGCCGCTGGGCCAGGGCAATGTCGACTACGCGAGCACCGTCATCGGCGAGATCGCCGCCGCCCATGAGAAGTCCTGGGCCCAGGCCATCATCCGCTGGCACCTGCAGAAGGGCCACATCCTGTTCCCGAAGTCGAACAACCGCGACCGGATGGAGCAGAACTTCGATGTCTTCGACTTCGAGCTCAGCGACTCCGAGATGGCGTCCATCGACGCCCTCGAGAACGGCGGCCGCGTCTCGGCCGATCCCGCCGAGGTGAACTGATCCACCGCGGTCGGGCGAGACCGCCGAACACACTCGTCCGAACACTGACCGAGCCGCCGGAGAGTTCCGACTCTTCGGCGGCTTCGTCGTGGCTTCCGGCTCCGCGCTCAGCCGAGTACGCGGATCGGCCGGCCGTCCGCCCAGGCGGCGATGTCCTCGACCGCCTGGGTGAAGAAGATCCGGTAGGTGTCCTCGGTGACATATCCCAGGTGCGGAGTGAGCACCGTGCGCGGCGCCGAGCGCAGCGGGTGGTCGGCCGGCAGCGGTTCGAGGTCGTGGACGTCGAGCCCCGCGCCTCGGATCCGTCCCTCGTCCAGGGCCGCGAGGAGGGCGTCGGTGTCGACGAGCCCCGCCCGGGACGTGTTGACGAGGATGCCGCTTCGCTTCATGAGCTGAAGTTCCGCCGCCGAGACCAGGCCGCGGCTGCGATCGCTGAGCTTGTAGTGGATCGTGACCACATCGGAGGTCGAGAACAGCTCCTCCCTGCTCACTGCCCGCACTCCCAGACCCGAGGCCCGTTCGGCGTCGAGGTTCTGGCTCCAGGCCACGACTTCCATCCCGAACGCCGCCCCGATCCGGGCGACCTTCGTTCCCAGGCGTCCCAGGCCGATCACCCCGAGGCGGTGCCCGTCGAGGTCTCCCCCGACCGTCGTCTGCCATCCTCCGTTTCTGACAGAGGCATCCTCGACCGGGATGCTGCGCAGCACCGACAGAATGAGGCCCCAGGTCAGCTCCGGTGTTGCCGAGGTCGTCGACTCGGTTGAACAGACCACGATGCCACGTTCACGCGCCGCCTCCACATCGATGGAGGCATTCACCCGCCCCGTGGTCACGAGCAGTCGCAGATCCGTCAGCAGGGCAAGACGGTCGGCTGTGAACGCGGTCCTCTCCCGCATCGCCACGACCACCTCGGCGCCGCTGAGCACCGTGACCAGGTCACTGTCATCCCGGATGGGGCGCGGAACGAATTCGACCTCGGCACCGAGGCTGCTCCAGTCCGCGAAATCGGCCGCCACCTGCTGATAGTCATCGAGCACGACGATGCGCATGCTGTCCCTCCTGAGTCCGTGGGACCTCCATCGTAGAGCGATAAGCTGGCCCGGTGAGCGCAGAGATCATCCTGAGACAGTGACCGGTGGACACAGATCCGCACACAGATCGCCGAGGCGGTGCAGACAGGATGTCAGCACCGCCTCGGCGATTTCATGCTCGGGTCACGTTCAGCTGCCGCGGTGTCACCCGATGGTGGAAGTTCCTGCGATCAGAAGCAGACCGCGCCCTTCGAGGCCGACTGCACGAGCTTCGCGTACTTGCCGAGCACCCCGGTCAGGCGATGGTTGTCCGGGATCGTCCAGGTCTTCCGGCGCTCGGCCAGCACCTCCTCGTCCACGTGGAGTTCGATGGACCGGGCCGCGATGTCGACGGTGATCCTGTCTCCGTCCTCGACCAGGGCGATCGGGCCGCCGTCGACGGCCTCTGGGGCGATGTGGCCGATGCACAGACCGGTCGATCCGCCGGAGAAGCGGCCGTCGGTGAGCAGCAGGACGTCCTTACCGATGCCCGCGCCCTTGATGGCGCCGGTGATCGCGAGCATCTCGCGCATCCCCGGCCCGCCCTTGGGCCCCTCGTAGCGGATGACCACGACGTCGCCCTTCTTCAGTTCGCCGTTCAGCACGGCGTCCATGGCCGGCTTCTCCTGGTCGAACACACGAGCAGTTCCCTCGAAGACATCGGCGTCGAAGCCCGCGGACTTCACCACGGCGCCTTCAGGTGCCAGCGAGCCCTGCAGCACGGTGAGACCGCCGGTGGCGTGGATCGGGTTGTTCAGCGCGCGGAGGATCTTGCCGTCGGGGTCCGGCGGGTTGATCGACTCGAGATTCTCGGCCACGGTCTTGCCGGTCACGGTCAGGCAGTCGCCGTTGAGCAGTCCGGCATCGAGCAGAGCCTTCATGACCACGGGCACGCCGCCGATCTTGAAGACATCGTTCATCACGTACTGGCCGAAGGGCTTGACGTTGCCCAGGTGCGGAACCCTGTCGCCGATCCGGTTGAAGTCGTCGAGCTCGAGGGTGACCCCCGCCTCGTGGGCGATCGCCAGCAGGTGGAGCACGGCGTTCGTCGAACCGCCGAAGGCCATGACCACGGCGATCGCGTTGTGCAGCGATTCGCGGGTGATGATGTCCTTGGCGGTGATTCCGCGGCGGAGCAGGTTGACGACCGCTTCGCCGGACTTGCGTGCGAACATCGTGCGGTTGCGGTGGATGGCCGGCGGGGCGGCCGAACCGGGCAGCGACATCCCCATGGCCTCGGCGGCCGAGGCCATGGTGTTCGCCGTGTACATGCCGCCGCACGCTCCCTCGCCGGGACAGACCGCACGTTCGATGGCATCGACGTCGCCCTGGGTGATGGTGCCCGCGCGGCAGGCGCCGACGGCCTCGAAGGCGTCGATGAGAGTGACTTCCTTCTCCGTGCCGTCCGAGAGCTTCGCGGTGCCCGGCATGATCGAGCCGTTGTAGAGGAAGACGCTGGAGAGACCGAGGCGGGCCGAGGCCATGAGCATGCCGGGGATCGACTTGTCGCAGCCGGCCATGAGGACCGAGCCGTCGAGGCGCTCGGCGCTCATCACGGTCTCCACGGAGTCGGTGATGACCTCACGGGAGACCAGCGAGTAGTGCATGCCCTCGTGGCCCATGGAGATGCCGTCCGAGACCGAGATGGTTCCGAACTCCAGTGGGAAGCCGCCGGCCTCGTGGACGCCTTCCTTGGCGGCCGCGCCGAGACGCTGCAGGGACATATTGCAGGGAGTGATCTCGTTCCACGAGGTCGCGATCGCAACCTGCGGCTTCACCCAGTCGTCATCGCCCATGCCGACGGCGCGAAGCATGCCGCGCGCGGCGGTGGCTTCGAGGCCGTCGGTGACATCGCGAGACCGAGGTTTGATGTCCGGAGTGGTGGTGTCTGTATCGATGCTCATGCAGGCATGCTACGCCGGATTTCAGCATCCGCACGCCCGACTCTCGCATGGTGGAACCTCATCTGGGCAACCGACGGCGTTCCGCGCCGACGACAGACCAGGACGCTCGCATTCGGTGAGGAATGTGTGCCCTTGAGTTCGGTTGGCACCGCTGCGATCGTTTCGTACTGCTGCGGTCGGTTCAGGCCCTGACGAGGTTGATCGGCTGCTCGCCGTCGTTGATCCGACGGACCTGATCGGCGAGGATCTTCACCACCCGCGGTTCGAACGCCGAGGTGTCCCCTCCCACATGCGGAGTGATGAGCGTGTTCGGGGTCCCCCACAGCGGGTGATTGCGCGGCAGCGGCTCGGGATCGGTGACGTCGAGGGCGGCATGGAGGCGGCCGGTCGACAGCTCGGCCACGAGCGCCTCGGTGTCGACGACCTTGCCGCGAGCGACATTGACGATGAGCGCATTGTCGGGAAGGAGTCCGAGGAATTCGGCATCGACGAGGTGGTGCGTGCCTTCGGTGAGCGGCGTGATGAGGACGACGACCTCGGTGTGGGGCAGCAGCTGCGGGAGTTCGTCGACGCCGTGGACGTGCCCCCGGTCGTCGTCGCGGGCGGACGAGGCCACGCGCGTGAGGTCGACTTCGAAGGGGGCGAAGCGATCGGCGATGGCGGCGCCGATCTCTCCGACGCCGATGACCATCACGCGCCGGTCCTGCAGGGACCGGTAACGCTCGTGAGCCCAGCTCCGCGAGACCTGCGATCGGACGGCATCGTCGATGCCGCGCAGGCTCGCCAGGGTCAGCGCCAGCGCGAGCTCGGCGGTCCCGCCGGTGTGCACGCCCGAGGCGGTGGCCACCTCGATGCCGCGTTCGGGCAGGTGGGCCACGGGATCGTAGCCGGTTGTCTGGGTGATGACGAGCCGGAGGTTCGGCAGCTCGTCGAGCATCTCGATGGTCGGTCCCGAGCCGAGGTAGGGCAGGACGACGACGTCGACATCGTCGCGGCTGAGCTTCGCGGATCGTTCGGCATCGGAGAGGACGACGAGGTCGACGTTCGCCCGCTGATGAGCGGGTATCTGGGCGATCACCCGGTCGCGGAGTTCGGAATTCGGGAAGGCGATGGTGGTGAGGGACATGCCCTCATTGTGGCACTATTCGGGCAGCGCGCGGGAGATCCGACCGAACACGCTGCGGATGACCTCGAGCTCCTCGTCGCTGACATGGTCGAGGAACACCTCGTCGACATAGCCGCGGTGCCTCTGTCCGGCGGCGAGGAAGGCCCGTGCGCCGGCTTCGGTGAGCGCCACATTGTGGGCCCGCCTGTCGTCGGCGCACTCGGTCTTCAGCACCAGTCCCGCGTCCTGGAGCACCTTGATCCGGTAGTTCAGCCTGGATGGCGAGAACACGAGCTTCCTCGCCAGGGCACTCATCGTCAGTGTCCGATCGGGCGCTTCCCAGAGCAGGAGCAGGGTGTTGTAGTCGCTGACGGTCAGGCCCGCGTCCTCCTTCAGCTGCGCCTCGAGGGCCTGCCGGATCCGCTGCGAGGTCTCGAAGTACACTCGCCACGAGCTCTGCGCGAGCAGATCCCGGCCCAGTCCGAACTTGATCTCGGTCATCGTCAGCCCTCGAGCAGCTGGGCGAACGGCGTGATGCGATCCGGATCGAACTCGTCGTCGACGCCGCGGACGGCGCCGGAGGTTGCGCCTCCGGCACGACGCGAGACCGGCTCGGAGTGCGAGCCCTCGGCCACCTCGGCGAGATCATCTCGCGAAGCGCCGATGATCGTCGAGGTCAGCGAGACGAGCTCCTCGGCGGCCTGGCGGACGCGGGCGCTCAGCGCACGCCCGCCCTCCATCGAGCCCCAGTCGTCGGTCGCGGCGAAGACCGTGGTCGGCACGACGATCCCCTTGAGGTAGGACAGCATCGGCCGCAGCGCGGCCTCCCCGGCCAGGGAGTGACGCGGGGTGCCTCCGGTGGAGGCGATGAGCACGGGCTTGTTCGCCAGTGCCTTCTCGTCGATGAGCTGCCAGAACAGGGTGTGCAGCCCCACCGGAGCGACCTTGTACACGGGCGAGACGGTGACGACGGCGTCCGCCTCGGCGACGGTCGCGAACACCGTCTCGAGCTGCTCGGAGCGGAACCCGGTCAGGGTCATGTCCGTCAGCGCCGAGGCGAGGTTGCGGATGTTGATGTTCTCCGTGGCGACCTCGATGCCCACCGACTCCCCCACCGAGGTGAGCCCGGCGAGAATCCTGTCCGTGAGTTTGAGTGTGGTCGAGTCCTCGCTCAGAGAGGTCGTCACGGCCACGACCTTCATGGTCTGTCCGGTCATGCCTGATCAGCTCCTGACTTCTCGGCGGCACGGGCCTGCTCGCGGTCGGTGAAGGCACGTGATCCCGGGCCTCCTCCGGGGATCGGGTCGCGGCCCTCGCGATGGCGGAGGACCAGCGATTCGTGGGTCGGCGCCTCGGGGACGTCGGCGGGACGGTTCTTCGCGAACTCCTCGCGCAGGACCGGGATGACCTCCTCTCCGAGCAGGTCGAGCTGCTCGAGCACGGTCTTGTGCGGGATTCCGGCGTGGTCGATGAGGAACAGCTGGCGCTGATAGTCCCCGGCCCAGTCGCGGAAGCTCAGGGTGCGCTCGATGACCTGCTGCGGCGAGCCGACGGTCAGCGGGGTCTGCGTCGAGAAGTCCTCGAGGCTCGGACCGTGGCCGTAGACCGGCGCGTTGTCGAAGTAGGGACGGAACTCACGCACCGCGTCCTGCGAGTTCTTGCGCATGAAGATGTGTCCTCCGAGGCCGACGATCGCCTGGCTGGCGGTGCCGTGGCCGTAGTACTCGTAGCGCTGGCGGTAGAGCTGGACCATCCTTGCGGTGTGCGAGGTCGGCCAGAAGATGTTGTTGTGGAAGAACCCGTCGCCGTAGTAGGCGGCCTGCTCGGCGATCTCGGGGCTGCGGATCGATCCGTGCCAGACGAAGGGCGGAACGTCGTCGAGCGGCCACGGGGTGACCGTGAACCCATTGAGCGGGGTCCGGAACTTGCCCTCCCAGTCGAGGTTCTTCTCCCGCCACAGGCGATAGAGAAGATTGTAGTTCTCCACCGCCAGCGGGATGCCCGAACGGATGTCCTTGCCGAACCACGGGTAGACGGGACCGGTGTTGCCGCGTCCCATCATGAGGCTGAGCCGACCGTCGGACAGGTGCTGGGCGTATGAGTAGTCCTCGGCGATGCGCACCGGGTCGGTGGTGGTGATCAGCGTCGTCGAAGTCGTCAGGTGCAGCTTCTCGGTCTGGGCCGCGATGTTCGACAGCAGGACGGCGGGATTGGCCGGAGCGACGAACGGCGGGTTGTGGTGCTGACCGGTGGAGAAGACGTCGAGTCCGACCTCTTCGGCCTTCTTCGCGATCTCGACCGTGTTCTTGATGCGCTGGTTCTCTGTGACGGTGGTGCCGTCGGTGGGGTCGCTGGTGACATCACCGATGGTGAAGATTCCGAATTCCATGGCTGCTCCTTCTGTTCGCTGCAGGTGAGGCGACGGCTGCGGCCTGGTGGCCCGGCTGGACCCCGCCTCCAACTAACTTCAATTTTGAAGTAACTAGTTGAAAGCTTAACAGACTGCCCATGGAAAGTATTCCTGCGTGCGGTGACTCGTCTCCTGCGGGCGGATCCGCCGCGATCCAGCACGGGATTTCGAAGTGGATCCGCCCGCAGGAGACGAGGCACTTCGGTTTGGCACTCAACCAGCCGCAGCCCAGGCGCCTCCGTACAGACGATGCCCAGGCGCCTCCACCAGCCGATGCGCGGTCGCCTCCGCACAGCGCGGCCGCACGTTCGCAGTGCCGTCGAGAAGACCACTCGTACGTATTCGCCTGTGGGCAGATCCTCATCAAAAGAACCTGCCGCCCGGATTCTCGGAGATCGACTCGCGTGCACGATCCTGTGGGCAACAGCGCGCTGTGCACAGCCTCGTCCCCCTCCTCGGCTTCCGCTCCCAGGAAGAGGAGCCTTGAGAGTATGTGGAAAACGATGAATCAGACCGTCGATTTCAGACCCGTACCGCTGCCCTTCACGGCCTCCGAAGCCAGGCGACGGGGCATCACTGCTTACGCACTGGCGGACCGTCACCGCTTCAGCCAGATCTTCCGCGGCATCTGGGTCGACACCGAGTCATTGACCGACGTGCCGGCGCCTCGCTGGGCGGATCACCGATGGCTCGAGACCTGGGTGCGCATGACAGGCATCCGTATGCTCTATCCCAGCCTGGCCGCGGACCACCTGACAGCGGCGCGTCTGTACGGCCTTCCGCTGCCGAGCCATATCTCAGACAAGAGCATCCATGTGGCCACGGCCTCGCGCAATCTTCGCATCAGCCGGCCCGGCCTCGTCGTCCGCAGACCGGCGACGCTCCGAACCGAGTGGGTCGAGCTCCTGGGGCTGCCGCTGGCCACCATTCCGCGCGTCATCGCCACCCTGGCACCGCTGCTCAGCCTCAATGAGCTCGTGACAGTCGGCGATGCCGCAATCGGCAGGCAGGCCAGCGGACCGTACATCACCCGCGAGCGGCTGCGAGAGGAGATCGCCGCGCTTCCCCGCGTTGCCCACCGCCGCAAAGTGCGGAAGGCGCTCACCCTCATGCGCGAGACGGTCGACTCGCCGCAGGAATCCTGGCTGCGCTTATGGCTGATCGGCTGCGGGTTCCAGGAACCGGTCGTCCATCCCGCCGTCTACAGTCCGATCGACGACTGCGTGCTCCACCCGGACCTCGGCTACCCCGAGCTGCGGATCGCGATCGAGTACGAAGGCGACCAGCACCGCACCTCCCCCGCCCAGTACGCGCAGGACATCCGCCGCAGAGAACTGTTCGAAGCGGAGGGCTGGGTGCTGCTGCGTGTGGCGAAGCGCAGCGACATGGCCTCGTTCGCAAAGCGCCTCAGGCACTGCATCGCGGAGCGATCCTCGTCACGCTGACCGGTCTCCTGAGGGTGGATCCACCGTGAATCCTCGTCCGCAATCGCGGTGGATCCACCCGCAGGAGACACCGCAGCGGCGTCTGACGAGATGTGACCCAGAGGAAGAGGAGTCGGAATCGGAATCAGGTCCAGAGGGCGGGACCGGAATCAGATCCAGAGGGCGGGGTCCACCAGCTCGAAATCCGCATACTTCGAGGACGCCGCCCCTTCGCCGTGCTGTCCGCCCGAGGACCCGGCTGCGACGCGACTGCGCTTCGGACGCACGGCAGCGGGGATGCCGACGGCACTCGAATCAGGCGCGACATCCTTGACGACGACGGCATTGGCCCCGACCGCGGAGTTGTCGCCGACGGTCACGGGCCCGAGGATCTTCGCCCCTGCGCCGATGAGGACATGATCGCCGATCGTCGGGTGGCGCTTCGTCTGCTCCATCGACGTGCCGCCGAGTGTGACCTGGTGGTAGAGCATGACGTCGTCGCCGATCTCCGAAGTCTCGCCGATGACGACCCCGTTGGCGTGGTCGATGAAGAAGCGACGGCCGATCCGTGCGCCGGGGTGGATCTCCACCCCGGTCAGGGTGCGCACGGCCTGGGACATCAGGCGGGCGGGCACCCTTCCGAGATCGTGCTGCCACAGCCGGTGCAGACCACGATGGGCCCAGATCGCGTGCATACCGGGGTAGGACACGAGGGAGACGAAGTCGTTCCGGGCTGCAGGATCGCGCCTGCGCACCGTCTCGAGGTCCTCACGCAGTGTCTTTCGCACTCCCGGGCGGCTGAGCCCGTATACCGCCGCGCCCGCGGCCGCAGCGGCCGCCGTCCACAGTGCCTTCATCATGTCCGTCCTTGCTCATCGTCGTCTTCCGCGTCCGCGCCCGTCCGAGACGCCCCGCCTGCCTGTCCCAAGCCCGTTCGAGTGTCGGAGATTCCGAGACAGCGAGGGCGCCAAACCGGAGTTTGACGCCCTCGCGCTCGGCCGCTGGCTCACAGGAGCCCACGACCGATGCCGTCGGCTCAGTCGAGGTACTCGGAGAACAGCGGTGTCGACAGGTAGCGCTCACCGAAGTCGGGGAGGATGACGACCACGCGCTTGCCGGAGTTCTCCGGCCGTGAGGCGACCTCCTCGGCTGCGACGAGGGCGGCTCCCGAGGAGATCCCCACGAGCAGACCCTCCTCCTTGGCGACATCGCGGGCGCGATCGACGGCCGCATCGTTCTCGACGGCGACGACCTCGTCGTAGATCTCGGTGTCGAGGATGCCGGGCACGAAGTTCGCACCGAGGCCCTGGATCGCATGCGGTCCGGCGGTGCCTTCGGACAGCAGCGGGGAGGCGGCGGGCTCGACAGCGACGATGCGAACATCAGGGTTGGCCTCGCGCAGCGCCGCACCGGCACCGGAGATGGTTCCGCCCGTGCCGATTCCCGAGACGAAGACGTCGACCTGAGCATCGGTGTCGGCGAGGATCTCGGGACCGGTGGTGGAGCGGTGGATCGCGGTATTGGCCTCGTTCTCGAACTGACGCACGAGCACCGCACCGTCAGCGGCCAGCTCCTCGGCCTTCGCCACGGCTCCCTTCATGCCCTCGGACTTGTCGGTGAGGACGAGTTCGGCTCCGAAGGCGCGCAGAAGGGCGCGACGCTCCTTCGACATCGACTCCGGCATGGTCAGCTTGACCGTGTAGCCGCGCGAAGTGCCGATCATGGCCAGGGCGATGCCGGTGTTGCCCGAGGTGGCCTCGACGATCGTGCCGCCGGGCTTGAGCTCTCCGGACTTCTCGGCCGCGTCGATCATCGCCACGCCGATGCGGTCCTTGACCGAGTTCGCGGGGTTGTACGACTCGAGCTTGGCGACGATCTCGGCGCCGGAACGCTCGCTTGCCTTGTTGACGCGGATCAGCGGCGTCCGGCCGACCAGGTCGGAGACGTTGTCGAAGATAGTCAAAGTGAGTCCTTTCAGGCTTCTGTGTGCACCTGCCGCCACAGGCCTCTCACCGATCGGCAGACCTGCGCCGGCAGGGGTGAGCGACGGCTTTCATCTCGTGGTCCGAGACGGCTTGCTCTCATCATAACCACGCCGACCCCGAGCATGTTCCCAGATCTGTTGCTCAACAATCTCTGTTCGCTGGCGGCGAAAATCTCCGACTTCCGGCGTCATACTCCCGGAATCAGTGCCTCCCTCCGCCCGAACTCGCGAGTCCCACCGGTTCGACCGCTGAGCAATCAGGCTCGTCTGCACACGCCTGCGGCCGGTCGCAAGGACAGCGGCGTCGCGGGCGACGAAGGGCTGAGAGGACACCGATACGATTGTCCTCATGGCTATTCATCCCATCGTCGTCTACGGCGAGCCCGTTCTGCACCGACGCGCGGAGAAGATCACCGAGTTCGACGAGAAGCTCGCAGATCTCATCGCGGACATGCACGAGACTCTCGACGCCAGCAACGGCGTCGGCCTGGCCGCCCCGCAGATCGGCGTCGGCAAGGCCATCTTCGTCTTCAACGCCGATGACGACTATGGTGTGCGCCGTCGCGGCACCTTCGTCAATCCCGTCCTCATCGCCTCGAAGGTCCCCGACACCCGGCCGGACCCGGACGAGGAGACCGAGGGCTGCCTCTCGGTGCCGAGCCTCGATTTCCCGCTCAAGCGCGCCGAGCGTGTCACCGTCAACGGCGTCGACGAGAAGGGCCGGCCCGTGACGCTGAGCACTCAGGGCTGGTTCGCCCGCATCATGCAGCACGAGTACGACCACCTGCAGGGGACCCTCTACGTCGACCGGCTCGACAGGCGCTGGTCGAAGAAGTGGAAGAGGGCGCAGGCCGCCCATGGCTATGACCAGCCGGGCCGATCATGGATGCCGGGGGTCGATCCCGACCCGTTCGGGCACTGAGCCGCCGGCCCCTCGGCTGCCACTCGGTGCGCGGAAGTCGACCCCTCGGCTGCCGTGCTCTCTAGTTCTCCAGTTCGTCCACGGATCTCTGCGCCGCCGCCAGGCGGGTGTCGAAATCGTCGAAGTCATCGGCCGTCTGTTCGAGTTCGGCGACGAGTCCGGTGATGATCGACGACTGCGATTCCGCGTCGATGCGCAGCTCCCGGAACTGCCAGTCGGCCGAATCGTCGGCGGCGGTGCGGGAGAGCACGTCGAGCACCCGGTCGCCGAGTTCGCGTGAGCGTTCGGAGTTGTGCAGCAGCATGAGCTGCTGGTCGAGCTCGGTCAGCCGCTCGTAGTATTCGTGCATCGACTCGACCCGGCGGGCCATCGAGGAGAACGCGACGGCGAGTTTGGACAGATACGTTTCGACCGATTTCGCGGTGCCCGAGTCGCGGATGCCCTCGATCTCCTCCCGCAGTCCGACGAGCTCCTGCAGACGCACGCCGATGGAGGCGACGGCATGATCGAGATCGACACGGGAGACGTGGTCTCTGAGGATCGGGTGGGTCCATGCACGGGTGCGCACGATCTTGCGCGCGATCATCACCGCCAGGTGGAACAGGCGCTGCTCATCGGTGTCGCGTCCCTCTCCGCGGCCGGGAATGTATCCGAGGCCAGCCGGCGTGATCCAGCGGGCGCCGGAGACCTTGCGTCGGTTCCTCCGACTCAGTCGCTTCGGATCACGCAGATATCTGGGACCGGTCACGGCGGCGAAGATCCCGGTGCCCAGGGCCGTGGCCGCGCCCATGCCGCCGAAGGTCAGCGCGGCGTCGCCGAATCCCGAGAGCAGCGCCAGCCCCCCGGGTGCGACGAAGCCGGCGGTCGCGGCAGTTCCCGCCGCGGTGCCGCCCTTGAACAGGACGCTCGAGCGGAAGAAGTTCCGACTCATCCCGCCAGTGAGCATGATCGCGCTCGGCGCTCCTGCCGTATAGCGGTATCCACGTGCGTTCCAAGCACGGATGACGTGCTCGTTGACGCTCTCGGGAACGAGGACTCGATAGATCGGGGCCGTCTTCCCGCACTCGCTTCTCCACAGAGACTTCCACTCAGACACCGCTTCACCTCCACGCGTGTGGCGCACGCTCACGGTTCGGTCGCAGCCGACCGTGGTCGTCGGAGAATGCGAACAGCCACACCCTCCGCTGTGCTCGGGAGCCGGGCGGCTCCCTTTGCTCGCACAGTCTAGAGGGTGTGGCTGGATCAATCCTGAGTTGCGCTCAGCTGCGGATCAGGACCGAGTCGGTGCTCAGACTCCGATCTTGGCCAGGATGAGCTCCTTGGCCTTGCCGGCGTCGGCCTGGCCGCGGGTGGCCTTCATGATCGGCCCCATGAGCGCGCCGATGGCCTGCATCTTTCCGCCCTTGATCTTCTCGACCACGTCAGGGTTGGCCGCGATGGCCTCTTCGACGGCGGCCTCGAGCGCTCCGGTGTCCTCGACGATCTCGAGGCCGCGGGCGTCCATCACCTCGGCGGGCTCGCCCTCACCGGCCACGACCCCGGACAGGACCTCCTTGGCCAGTTTGTCGTTGAGCTTGCCCTGCCCGATGAGATCGACGAGCCCTGCGACCTGGGCAGGGGTGACGATCTCAGTGGGATGCCTGTCCTCCTGGTTGGCCAGGCGGGCGACCTCACCGGTCCACCATTTCCGTGCCGCGGAGGGCTTCGCTCCGGCGGTGACGGTGTCCTCGATGGCCTCGAGGAGACCGGCGTTGACGATATCGCGCATCTCGAGGTCGGAGAACTTCCACTCCGCGAGCAGCCGCCTGCGTTTCTGCGCCGGCAGCTCGGGCAGAGTCTCCCGCAGCCGGTCCACCCATTCGCGGCTGGGCTGCAGCGGGACGAGGTCCGGTTCCGGGAAGTAGCGGTAGTCATCGGCATCGGACTTAGGTCGTCCCGAGGAGGTCTCCCCCGACTCCTCATGGAAGTGCCGTGTCTCCTGCACGATCTTCTCCCCTGCCTCGAGGAGGGTCGCCTGGCGGGCGATCTCGAAACGCACGGCGCGTTCGATCGAGCGGAAGGAGTTGACGTTCTTCGTCTCCGTACGGGTTCCCAGAGGGGCGTCCGGGCTCTCGCGCAGAGACACATTGACGTCGGCGCGGACGTTGCCCTGCTCCATGCGCGCTTCGGATACGTCGAGGGCGCGGAAGATGTCGCGCAGCGTCCGGACGTATGCGGCGGCCACCTCGGCGGCGCGTTCCCCGGTTCCGGTGATCGGGTGGGTGACGATCTCGACCAATGGCACACCCGCGCGGTTGTAGTCGACCAGGGAGTGGTCGGCGCCGTGGATACGTCCGGTCGCTCCGCCGACGTGGGTGTTCTTGCCGGCGTCCTCCTCCATGTGCGCCCGCTCGACGGGAACGGTGACGAGAGTGCCGTCGCTGAGTTCGACCTCGACCTGGCCCTCGGCCGCGATGGGCTCATCGGACTGGCTGGTCTGGAAGTCCTTGGGCACGTCCGGATAGAAGTAGTTCTTGCGGGCGAAGCGGCAGGTCTCGGCGATCTCACAGCCCAGTGCCAGGCCGATCTTGATCGCATACTCCACGCCCTTCTCGTTCACCACGGGCAGGGAGCCGGGCAGGCCGAGCGAGGTTGGGGTGATGTTCGTGTTCGGTCCCCCGCCGAAGGTGTTGGGGGCGGCATCGAACATCTTGGTCGCGGTGCCGAGCTCGACGTGGACCTCGATGCCGATGACCGGATCGTACTTCTTGATCGCGTCTTCGTATTTCACTTGGCTTCCAGTCCTTCCGCAAGGGTGTCGAGCACGCGGCCGCCGGCCGATTCCAGTGCGGCCTCGAGCGGTCCGGCCACCTCGTAGAGTCTGACGTCCTCGCGGGCCGGAGCGAGGATCTGGAATCCGACGGGCAGTCCCTCGGACAGTCCTGCCGGCAGCGACAGGCCGGGGATGCCAGCGAGGTTCGCCGGGATCGTGGCCACGTCGCCCAAGTAGAGCGCCATCGGATCGGCGGCCGCCTCGGCGCCGAACTCCAATGCGGTCGTCGGCGCCGTCGGCGACACGAGGACGTCGCAGGAGGCGAAGGCCTCGGCGAAGTCGTTCTGGACGAGCGTGCGGATCTTCTGCGCCGAACCGTAATAGGCGTCGTAGTACCCGGCCGAGAGCGCATAGGTGCCGAGGATGATGCGGCGCTTGACCTCGTCGCCGAAACCGGCGGCACGCGTGGCCGACATGACCGTTTCGGCGGTGACGGGGCCGGTTTCGGGTTCGACGCGCAGCCCGTAGCGCATGCCGTCGTAGCGGGCCAGGTTCGAGGACACCTCGGAGGGCATGATGAGGTAGTAGGCGTCGAGAGCGTAGGAGATGGCGGGGCAGTCGACCTCGACGATCTCGGCGCCGGCGGCAGCGGCGACCTCGAGTGCGGCGGAGAACGCATCGCGGACCCCGTCCTGGTACCCCTCACCGCGCAGCTGCTTGATGACGCCGAGCTTCTTGCCCTTGAGTTCGCCGGTCCGGGCGGCGTCGAGGAATCCGGGCACCTCGTCGGGCAGCGAGGTCGAGTCGAGCGGATCGTGTCCGGCGAGCAGTTCGTGCAGGGCCGCCGCATCCGCGACGGAGCGGCCCATCGGACCGACCTGGTCGAGGCTGGAGGCCATGGCGATGATGCCGAAGCGCGAGATCGAACCGTAGGTGGGCTTGACGCCGACGGTGCCGGTGAACGCTGCGGGCTGGCGGACGGACCCGCCCGTGTCGGTGCCCACGGACAGCGGAGCCTGGAATCCGGCGAGCGCGGCGGCAGCGCCGCCGGAGGACCCGCCGGGGACGTGGTCGAGGTTCCACGGGTTGCGGGTGTTGCCGAAGGCCGAATGCTCGGTCGTCGATCCCATCGCGAACTCGTCGAGGTTGGTCTTGCCGAGCACCGGCAGGCCGGCGGCCCTGATCTTGCTGTGCACGGTCGATTCGTAGGGCGGGACCCAGTTCTCGAGCATCTTCGAGCCCGCGGTGGTGCGCACGCCCTCGGTGACGACGAGGTCCTTGAGCGCCACCGGCACACCGGCGAGCGCATGGACGTCCTCACCGGCGCTGCGCTTGGCGTCGACGGCCTTCGCCGTGTCCAGGGCCAGCTCGTCGGTGACGGTGATGAAGGAGTTGAAGTCGTCCTCGGTGGCCGCGATGCGGTCGAGGTGGGCCTGTGTGACCTCGACCGAAGAGAACTCGCCGGAGGCCAGTCCTGCGGCGAGTTCGAGGGCACTGGAGTTCGTCAGTTCGGGCATCTCATTCCTCCCCGAGGATCTGCGGGACGAGGAACTTGTCATCGGCGGCGGCCGGGGCCGCGGCCAGAGCCTGCTCGCTGCTCAGCGTCGGGCCCACGACATCGGGGCGCATGACGTTCGTCAAGGGGATGGGGTGGCTGGTTGCGGGCACATCGTCACCGGCCACTTCATTGACCCTGGCGACGTTTCCCAAAATTGTGGTCAGATCACCGGCGAGCGATTTCAGCTCGTCCTCGCTCATGGCGATCCGAGACAGTGAAGCCAGATGCTCCACCTGTTCGGGGGTGATTGCGGAGGACTCCGTCATTCCCTGCCTTTCATCGACGTTAACACTGACACCCCAGTCTAATCTCTTCGGCGGACCGCCCGAGGCGGGTGCGGTGTGAGCTTCGCCGAGGCAGGGCTCGGGAACGGATGGATCAGGGCACGTCAGGCGACCGAGCGCTCGGGCCAGGTGCGTTCGCCTCGGATGTAGCTCGAGATGTCGCTGAGGACGCGCTCGGCATCGGTCTGCGAGAACTCTCCCGCGTCGACGCCGACCTGCAGGTCTCGGGCGAGTGCGCTCACTCGTGTTTCGGCATCGGTGGCCGTCTCGGCCACGAGGGCCGCCGCCTCTTCGAGGCTCCCGCTCGCCTCGGCTGCGGCATCGGCGAGGACCCCGCCCGCGGCCATCGGCTGGCCGGTCGTCGTCTGGGACGAGACCCGCTTCGTCGGCTGCTGACCCGGATTGATCAGCTGGTCGGCGACGCCTGCGGTGACGGGAGCGGCGGCCAGGACGGCGGCGAGGACGACGGCAGTGCCGGCGATCAGCCGGGAGATCGATGTCATGTCCCCCACTTTCCCAGCCGAAGCTGTCCTTCCACTTGGCTCCGGCTGTGATCAGTCTCCACGTCCGACCACGAATCAGTGCGAGCAGCTCCGACCGGGATGCGGCTCGGGCGAGGGCTCGGGCGACTCAGTCGAGGCTGCCGGTGTCCAGCAAGGTCCGGAACCGGTCCTCGTCGAGCACGGGCACGCCGAGCGATTCCGCTTTGTCCAACTTCGATCCGGCGTTCTCCCCTGCGACGACGTAGTCGGTCTTCTTCGACACCGAGCTCGCGGCCTTGCCTCCGGCCGACAGGATCGCCTCCTTGATGCCGTCGCGGGTGAAGGTGCTCAGCGAGCCGGTGGCCACGATCGTCAGCCCCTCGAGAGTCTGAGCCGCGGACTCGACCTCTTCGTCCTCCATGCGCACCCCGGCTGCCTTCCACGCCTCGACGATCTCGACATGCCAGTCGACGTCGAACCAGTCGCGGATGCTCGCAGCGATCGTCGGACCGATGCCTTCGACCGCGGAGAGCTCGTCGAGCTCGGCGGCTCGGATGGCGTCGAGTGTGCGGAACTTCGTCGCCAGGGTCCGCGCGGCGGTGGGGCCGACGTGGCGGATCGACAGGGCCACGAGAACGCGCCAGAGGTCCTGGTCCTTGGCCTTGTCGAGTTCGTCGAAGAGCTTGTTCGTGTTCGCACTCGGCGCGCTCGGCTTCTTCGCTGTCCCGCGTGTGAAGAAGTAGGGCACGAGCTCCCGCTCTCCGGTTTCGACGCCCTTGTCCTTCTTGTTCCGCCAGATCTTCACATCCTTCAGATCCTCGGGTGTGAGGTCGAAGAGGAAGGCCTCGGACGTCAAGGGCGGTGTCTCAGGTTCGGCCGGGGCCGTCAGTGCCAGTGCGGCCTCCTCGCCGAGGGCTTCGATGTCGAATGCGGCGCGGGAGGCGAGGTAGAAGATGCGGTTGGCCAGCTGGGCCGGGCAGGACCGAGAGTTCGGGCAGCGCAGGTCCTTGTCCCCCTCCTTCTGCTGCCCGAGCTTCGTTCCGCACGAGGGGCAGTGCGTGGGCATGACGAATTCGTGCTCGCTGCCGTCTCTTTGAGCCACGACGGGTCCGAGCACCTCGGGGATGACGTCTCCGGCCTTGCGCAGGGTGACGGTGTCGCCGATGAGCACGCCCTTGCGTCGGACTTCGTGCCCGTTGTGCAGGGTGGCGCGCTCGACGGTCGATCCGGCCACGGTCACCGGCTCCATCACCGCGAACGGGGTGACCCGTCCGGTCCGGCCGACCTGCACCTGGATGTCGAGGAGTTTCGTCGTGACCTCTTCGGGCGGGTATTTGAAGGCCGTCGCCCACCTCGGCGCGCGTGAGGTGTAGCCGAGAGTCTCCTGCACGGCGATGTCGTCGATCTTGATGACGATGCCGTCGATCTCGTGGGTGACGTCGTGACGGTGCTCGCCGTAGTAGGAGACGAAGTCCTCGATCTCGTCGATCGTCTCGAGCACCTTGAAGTAGTCGCTGATGGGCAGCCCCCAGGACCGGAACTGCTCGTAGACCTCGGACTGCTGGGCCGGTTCCGGATGCGAATCATCGGCCGGGGCCCACACGGCGATGCCGTGGACGAGCATGTGCAGGGGCCGGCGCGCGGTGACGGCCGGATCCTTCTGCCGCAGCGATCCGGCCGCGGAGTTGCGCGGGTTGGCGAAGGGGGACTTGCCCTCCGCCACGAGGGCGGCGTTGAGTTCGCCGAACTCCTCCACGGGGAAGAAGACCTCGCCGCGGATCTCGACCTCGGCGGGCGGGTAGTCGGTGTCGAGCTTGTCGGGAACGTCGTCGATGGTGCGCACGTTCGCAGTGATGTCTTCGCCGATGCGTCCATCGCCGCGTGTGGCCGCACGGACGAGTTCGCCGTCCCGGTAGAGCAGGTTGACGGCGAGCCCGTCGATCTTGAGCTCGCAGAGGAACTTCGACTTCGCCGAGGTGGCCGTGCGCACCCGCTCGTACCAGGCCCTCAGCTCCTCGAAGTCGAAGACGTTGTCGAGGCTGTACATCGGACCGATGTGCTCGACCGGGTCGAAGGTCGAGGTGTCGACGATGCCGCCGACGGTCTGCGTCGGTGAGGAGTCCGTGACGAGTTCCGGGTAGCTGGCCTCGAGGTCTTCGAGACGGTGGACGAGTTCGTCGTACTCGGCGTCGGAGACGAGCAGGGAGTCCTGGTAGTACGCGGCTCGGTACTCCTCGATCTTCTGAGTCAGCTGGGCGTGGGCCTGGGCGCGTTCGGCCGCATCCGACAGATCCGCGTTCTCCGGTGTCGCAGTCATTCGATCTCCTCAAGGGCGCGCCGCAGACCCGCGGCGATGGTCATGGTTCCCCGATTGTCGTCCGGGTCGGTCTCGTTCGCCACCCCCAGCAGCGGTGGGTGAGTCATCGGCAGTTCGGGTCCGGCGACGATGCCGAAACCGCGCAGATCGCTCGCCCTCATGCCGATGCGCGTCCACGGGGTGCGGAGGCGCTCGACCCAATGGCTGACCGCGTCCGGGCGGCGGCCGGAACCGGCGGGCAGGTGGAGCCAGATCCCGAGGTCCGCCTCAGCGAGGACGGCCAGCTGCTCCCAGCTGTGGGCGTTCAGTCCGTCCACGGGCACGGACACGGAACGCGCTCCGGTGCTTCGGAGCGCCTCGGCGGCTGCGATCTCCTTGCCGCGCCGGTGCACGGGTGCGAGGTTCGGCAGGCTGAGCACGGTCGGCGGCAGGTGGCGCAGGGTGGAGTCGAGGGCGGCCCAGACCTGGGTCTCGCTGATCGCCGGCAGGCTCTGCCATCCGGACACTGACGGCCAGGTGCCGGTGAGGACCGGGTCCAGGCGGGACTCGACGAGGCGGACGGTCGGCTGCATGCCCAGGGCGGCGATCTTCTCGGTGAACGCGGCGATGCCGAAGGCATAGGCCTGGACGACATCGCGACGGGCTCCGTGGTCGCCCAGCACTCGCGCCCCGGAGCTCAGACTCAGGGCGGTCACCAGCGTCCACGGTCCCGGCAGAGAGAGCTGGACCTGGCCGGGACGCGATCGGCCGTATTCGGCGATCGCGTCGAAGGCCTCCCCCAGCGCCGAGTCCTCGAGTCGTTCGTCCTTGCCCGCCGAGGCGGTCAGCCGCCAGCCGAAGGAGGTGAGGTCGACATGCAGGTCCGTGATCAGGCCGGCGGCCCGACCGATGGCGTCGGCGCCCCACCGGCCCTCGGCAAGATGGGCTGTCAGCGGCACCGGCGGCAGTTCCTCGGCGAGGATGTCGAAGGCGGCCGCGGCCGCTTCGCGGACCGGGCTCGTCGCGATGTAGCCGTCACGCCGGTCGCGGGCTGCGGGCAGCCAGATGCCGGTCGTCGTGGCGGCCGGGAGCACAGTGGTCGGAGGCCCCTCGGTCGGGACGGGCTCGCCTGGCTCAGCCATGGCGGCCGCCGCGCGGGATTCCGAAGACGTCGACATAGAATCCGAACTCGCTTTCCAGGGAATCAATGATGGTCTCGGCGCGGACGAACCCGTGGGATTCGCCCTTGTACAGTCGGTAAATGTACTCCACTCCGGCCAGCTCCAGTGCATCGACGAATTCCTGGGCCTGTGAGGGCGGGACGATCGGGTCGCGGTCTCCCTGCATGACGGCGACGGGCACGCTGATCTCGCTGACTCTTCGCAGCGGCGACCTGCGAGTGTATTCGTCGAGGGCTTCGGGCAGCGGTCCGACGAGGCCGTCGATGTAGTGGGATTCGAAGTCGTGGGTGTCGACGACGAAACGCAGGAGGTCGGTGACGCCGAAGTACGAGGTGCCGCAGGCGAAGACGTCCGTCGAGGCCAGGGCCGAGAGCACAGTCCACCCGCCCGAGGAGGATCCGGAGATCGCGATGCGCTTCGGGTCGGCCAGCCCAGCGGCGATGAGCCCCTCGACGGCGGCCACGGTGTCCTCGACGTCGACGATTCCCCACTGCCCGCGCAGACGGTCGCGCCAGGCTCGGCCGAAGCCCGTCGAACCGCCGTAGTTGACTTCGAGGACGCCGATCCCCTGGGAGGTGAAGAAGCTCGTCCGCGCCGACATCTCCGGCGTCGCCTGTCCCGTGGGTCCGCCGTGGATCGAGACCACATAGGGCGGCAGTTCGCTCTCGACAGGGGCGAAGCGGGGATTGTGCGGTGGGTGGATGACTACCGGGACTCCCCCAAGTTCGCCCACACGGGGACGGGAGTACCAGCCCTGATGGGTGTCGAGCCGCTCTCCGGCGATCTCGGTGAATTGCCCGGTGGCGCGGTCGACGGCATAGAGGATGCCGGTTCTCGTCGTCGATCTGGCCGTCATAAGCAGGTGGGCGCGGCCGAGGTCGAGGAGTTCGATCGTGCCGAACGTCTCCCCCGGCGGAGCGACCGTCGCCCAGGTGCCGTCAGTGAGCCGACAGCGCACCAGTGCGGCCGTCGCCGCCTGGGCGTGCGCCCAGACCTCGTCACCGTCGTGCAGGTGCCACTTGGCGCCGAGCTGCCACAGAGCAGCGCCGATCTCCATGCCGGTGTCGAGGACGGGGCGCAGCTGTTCGATCCCCATCTCCGTGGTCGCCGGAGCATGGGAGGCGTCCGTGACGATGGGACTCGCGGCCACAGGAGCGAAGTCGAGGCTGTAGAGCGTCCAGTGTCCCCGGTGGTCGGAGATGAGGCGGAGCGAGGAATCCGAGGTGAATTCCGGCTGCAGGAGTGAGACTCCCCCGTCCGCCGGTGTCGGCAGGCTCGGCGGGGCGTGCAGAGGCCGTTCGACGGCGTCGCCGATGAGCACTGCTGCGGCGGGTGTGGCAGGCGTGCGCACATCGATCAGCCACAGGTTCGTGCCGTCCCAGGGCATGTTCGGGTGTTCCCAGCCGATGTACGCCAGGGTGCTGCCATCGGGTGAGAGTCGCGGCCAGGCCATGAAGTGAGAGTGCGTGGACAGCACGTTCGTGGTTCCGTGCTTGGTCAGCAGGACGATGGCGCGTTCGCGCCGGGTGGACCGGCAGTCCTCACGCACGCAGAGCAGCCCCCAGGGGGTCATGTGCAGGTCCCCGTAGCGGATCCTCCCCGAGGTGTCCGGGGTCAGGGCGTGCGGCGCCCGGCCGGGAATGATCTGCCATACCCGCTGGTCGGCGGCGTTGACGAAGTAGATGACCTCGCTGCCGGGATCCAGCGCCCAAGCCGCTCCCCCGTATTCGTGGACGGCGGAGCGGATGTTGAAGCCGGCCGGCAGGATCTGCTCGCGGGCTCCGGGGCGCGACAGCGAGGTGCGGACGAGCCCGGTGCGGGCCTTCTCGGCGGGGATCTTCGTCGAGTAGAAGATCTCGTCCCCGCGGAAGGCCGCGTCGAAGATCGGCGTGGCACCGGCGGCCACCTCGACGGCGCTGAGAGGTGACGTCCAGGTTCCATAAGGTGCCGTGACGACATCTTGGGGAGATTCCTTCATGTCCTCAGCGTATCGTCATGCCCTGCCGCCCGGCCGGGGCCGGCTCAGGAGCCGAGGCGGGCCGCGACGCGCTGCGGGCCGACGTGGTCCTTCGCCGTGGAGTCGATGGTGGCCTGGCCGAGCACGCGGGTGCCGCGGTAGATGACCATGGTCTGCCCGGGCGCCACGCCCGAGAGCTCTTCGTCGACGTCGACGTGCATGAGCTGTCCGGCAGGGCGGGCAGCGGGCACCTCGACCTCGTCGACGACGGGATTCGCTTCGTGCTCGGGCACCTCGGCGACGAACTCGCCGAGCCAGGCACGGGCCGGAACCGGGTCGGAATGGGCGCGGATCTGGACTTCGCAGTCGATCGCGGATTCCGGACTCCGTCCCATGTCCGCCGGTGCCGAACCTGCCCAGGAGGTGCGGATGCCGGTCAGATGCGATACGGCGAGATCGGCGCGCGAACCGACGGTGACCGTGTTCGCGGCCGGGTCGAGGCCGGTGACGAAGCGCGGCTTTCCATCGGGAGCGGGCTTCTCGATGCCCAGGCCCTTGCGCTGTCCGATCGTAAAGGTCATCGCACCGTCGTGCTCGCCGAGCACCTCGCCTTCGGCGTCCTTGATCAGGCCCGGCCGCATGGGGATCTTGTCGGCCAGCCAGGCCTTCGTGTCCCCGTCGGGGATGAAGCAGATGTCATAGGAGTCGGGCTTGTTCGCCACGGAGAAGCCGCGCTCGGACGCCTCGGCGCGCACTTCGGCCTTCGAAGCGGTGGCACCGATCGGGAAGTAGCAGTGTTCGAGCTGGTCGGAGGTGAGCACGCCGAGGACATAGGACTGGTCCTTGGCCAGATCCTCACCGCGGTGGAGCTCGGGCTTCCCATCGTCATCACGCAGCACCTCGGCATAGTGGCCGGTGGCGATGGCGTCGAAGCCCAGGGCCAGCGCCCGGTCGAGGAGGGCGGCGAACTTGATGCGCTCGTTGCAGCGCATGCAGGGGTTCGGGGTCCGCCCGGCCGCGTATTCGGCGATGAAGTCGTCGACGATGTCTTCCTTGAACCTCTCGGAGAAGTCCCAGACGTAGAAGGGGATGTCGAGCATCCCGGCCACCCGATGGGCGTCGCGGGAGTCTTCGATCGTGCAGCAGCCGCGCGAGCCCGTGCGCAGGGTGCCGGGCATGCGGGACAGGGCCAGGTGGACGCCGACGACTTCGTGGCCGGCATCGACGGCGCGCGCCGCGGCCACGGACGAGTCGACTCCGCCGGACATGGCGACGAGTACTCTCATGATGCTCCTTGCATCCATCGGGGTGTTGCCGAGACCATCCCGGCTCGGCGTGCCTGTTCGACGACCTCGGGCAGGGCCGCGAGCAGGGCATCGACATCGTTCTCGGTGGTGTCGTGACCGAGGCTGAAGCGTTGGGCGGACCGGGCAGCGTCCTCGTCCATCCCGCAGGCCAGAAGCACGTGCGAGGGGCGGGAGACTCCCGCCGAGCAGGCCGAACCCGTCGAGGTGGCCAGGCCGCGGGCGTCGAGACCGAACAGCAGCGAGTCCCCCTCGCAGCCGGGGAACGTGAAGTGGGCGTTGGCCGGCAGGCGGCCCTGACCGCGCGGGCCGGAGAGGACGGCTCCGTCGACGTCGGATTCGATGCCGGCGATGAGGCGGTCGCGCAGACCTGACAGCCGTGCCGCTCGTGTTTCGAGATCACGTGTGACCAGGTCGACAGCTGCCGCGAAGGCCACGGCTCCGGCGACGTCGAGGGTGCCCGAGCGCACTCCGCGCTCCTGCCCCCCGCCGTGGAGGATGGGCGTCGGAGCGGCAGAACGGTCGAGCAGGAGAGCACCGATGCCGACGGGACCGCCGATCTTGTGCGCGGTGATCGTCATGGCGGTGGCCCGGAACTCGGCGAAGTCCAGTGGGATCTGTCCGAGTGCCTGCACCGCGTCGATGTGGAAGGGCACGCCGAGTTCGGCCGCCGCCTGACCGATCTCGCGGATCGGCTGCAGAGTGCCGATCTCGTTGTTCGCGGCCATGACGCTCACGAGTGCTGTGCGTTCGGGCTCCCGGCGCAGCTCGGCCAGGCACGACTCGAGGTCGAGGCGTCCGGAGGAGTCGACGTCGAGGTAGACGATCTCGGCTCCGAAGTCGGCCAGCCACTCCACGGAGTCGAGGACGGCATGGTGTTCGATCGTCGTCGTCAGCACGCGGGGCCGCAGCGGGGCGTCGAAGGAACCGCTGTTGCGTGAGAGGTAGAGGCCCTTGAGCGCGAAGTTGTCCGCCTCGGTGCCTCCGGACGTGAAGATGACCTCCGACGAGGTGGCCGCACCGACCGCTCGGGCGATGTCCTCGCGGGCCTCTTCGATGCGCATCCGAGCGGCCTGTCCGACCGCATGCAGAGCCGAGGGATTGGCCCGGCGGGCCAGCTCCCTGGTGTACACGTCAAGCACCTCGGCGGGCATCGGCGAGGTGGCTGCGTGGTCGAGATAGATGGGCACCCTGCAATTTTAGGGGGTGAGCCCGGCTTCGGCCAGGATCGTGCGGCATCTCACCCGCCGGGTACGTCCGCGGAACTGCGGCCTCGCCTCCGATGGCGACTAAACTGGGGCGCGTGTTCACCGTTTTCACCATCGTCCTCTACGCCGTCACCGGCGTCCTGACCGTGTGGTCGATCGTCGAGACCATCCGCAACAGACCAGCAGGAAAGGCGCTGCTGGCAGCCGCCGCGCTGCTCCTGCTGCTGCTCATCGTGCAGCTCGTGCTCTCGATCGCGACCTTCGGATCCGCCCATGACGTCGATCCCCTGCTCTACTTCGGCTACGTGATCACCGCGATCCTCGTCATCGGCCTGGCCGGCTTCTGGGCGTTCGCCGAACTCAGTCGGTGGGGGCCGGGGGTGCTCGCCGCGGCGGGACTGACGGTGGTCGTGATGATCGAGAGATTGGACCAGATTTGGCAGTGAAGAGACGCAGCAGATTCGGCGGGGCCGGCGCGGCCTCGGCGAACGATGCCCATGCAGAGGAGACCCGGACGAGCACCCCGTATTCGGCGATGCACACCGGTCCCGGCCGGGCGCTGACCGCCGTCTACGGTGTCTTCGCGCTCTCGGCCACGGCACGGGCGGGCTATCAGCTCATCCGCGAATTCGATGTCGCCCCGATCGCCTATTCACTGTCGGCGCTGGCCGCGGTCATCTACATTCTCGCAACGATCTGCCTGGTCATCGGCAACCGCGTCGCACACCGGATCGCCCTGACCGCCTGCGGTATCGAGTTCCTCGGCGTCATCGTCGTCGGCATCCTCAGCCACACCCACCCCGAGGACTTCGCAAAGCCTTCGGTGTGGTCGAACTTCGGCAGCGGCTACGGGTTCATCCCCCTCGTCCTGCCGCTCATCGGCCTCTGGTGGCTGGTCCACGTGGGCCGCCGGGCGGCGAAGGGCTGACGTTCCTGCCGGACCCGGCCTCTCGCTCATTCCACGCGCGAGGACAGAACGTTCCAGTCTGTGGCCACAGCCGTGAGCGATTCCCCGGTCTTCATCAGCACATAGGGGTGCGCGGTGTCGACCTTCACGGTGTCGCCGTCCTTGTCATTGGTCTTCACGGCTTCGACGGTGTCACCGAGATCGAGGGCATAGTCGGTGGGGACCTTGATCGTCAGCGTGCAGCGGACCTCGCCCATGCCGATCGCACCGTTCTCCGTGCTCAGCGTCATGTCCTGGAAAGCGAGATCGTCATAGGGCTTGCAGTCGACATCGACCTTGTCGAAGCCGGAGTCCTTGTCCCGCAGCCCGTCGAGGTAGCCGCGGAATCCCTTGAACCCGCCTTCCTTGAGTCCTTCGGGCGACCCCGACTTCGCCTTGCCGTCCACGAGGTAGGAGGCCACCTCGTCGGCCGAGGAATCCATCTCCTCGTCGAATGATTCAGGCCCCCGCTCGACTGCGCCGCGGTCATCGGCCATGAGTCTGGGCATCTGATCGGTGGGGATGTAGGAGGACGAGCGCACGAGCGGATCGCTCGAGGCCGATTCCCGCGTCACGAGCATCACCTGGGTCAGCTGCTTGTCGCCGTCGGTGGATTTCTTGTCCGCGGTGCCGAAGGCGTAGAACCACATCGGGTACTCGGTGAAGCTCGGGCTGCCGGCGACGACCTCGGTGAAGTTCGGCGCCCGCAGCTTCTGCTTGGCTTTGTCCGCGATCTGGACCTGGGCGCGAGTGCGCTCGATGAGCGGCGCGGCCTGGATCTTGTCGAGGTCGGCCCCCTCGTCCCCGAGCGTCTTGTCGAGTGCCTCGGTGTAGTTCGTCATGAACTCCCCGGCTTCGCCCGGCCGCAGCGCGGTGCGTTCGTACGGGGTGGTGTCCGGCTGGCTGGGTTTGGCGATCGGCATGCTCGTGCAGCCGCTGAGCACGAGCCCCGTGCCCAGAGTCGCGGCCGTGACGGCGCGCAGTGAGCGACGATTGCGCAGGTCCCGTCGCCGAGGCGGCACCGGGGTGGTCGAACCCGGCTCGACCGTCGAGATCGGCTGGGTCTCCGGACCGGCCTGGTCGGCAGCCGCAGCGCGGTCCGTGCGGTCGGTCGGTGTCTGCTGGTCTTCACCCTGCGAACCGCCGCTGCCGCCACCGGTGTTCCCGGTGCCGGTGCGGTCGACGTCCTTCCTGGGCGGCCGGATGCGCGACTGCCACCAGCGCATGAAGAAGAACACACAGAATCCGGCGAGGATGATGCCCAGGGCCACGCCGAGCAGGCTGAGTCCGAGCACACCGTTGACGCGCATCTTCAGACTCACCGTCGTTCCTTCGAGATCGTCATCGGCGTTCGCTGGGGCGATGACGAGCACCTGCGGTTCCGCGTCGAGGTCGAAGGTCTTGGCCACCGACTTCCCCGCATCCTGGCTGATCCACCAATCGCGTTCGGCGATGGCCGCCTCCGGCTTCGACTGTCCGGGGAGGAAGCGATGCTCGGCTTCCTTCGGGAAGGAGACATCGCTGATCTGCTCCTGCGCCACCCCGTCGAGGTAGCTGTCGGCGTCGACGCCGTTGGCGGTGCCGATGAAGAGCTCCGTGCCCTTCGAGTTCTTCGCCGTCACGGTCACGCTCGAACCCGAATAGGGCACGATCGCCTCGTCGAGGACGACAGCATAGGCGCCGTCGTCGACCTTGAACCCGGGAGTCTCGGTGATCTCGTCGGTGCCGACCACAGAGAGCGCGGAGATGACCAGTCCGGCGAGCGTGAGAGCGGCTACGCCGAAGAGGATGGCGGTGATGAGACGGATTCGCTGGATCAGAACAGTGCCCTCATGAGTGCGGTCCGTGCCTTGGTCACGGCTGGATCGTCGGCGCCGAGGACCTCGAAGAGCTCGAGGACGCGCAGACGCAGGGATTCCTTCTCCTCGCCCGCCGTGGTGCGGATGAGGGAGATGAGTCGGGTGAAGGCGCAGCTCGCATTGCCCCCGACTACCTCGGCGTCGGCGGCGGCCTTCGCCGCCTCGACATCGGTCGGGTCGGCATCGGCGGCGGCGATGAGTTCGGCGGGTTCCTTGTCGATGAGGCGCCGGCCCAGCCCGGCGCGGGCGAGACCGAACTTCGCCTCCTCATCGGCTGGTGAGGAAGCCAGTGCGGCCTTGAACAGGTTCTCCGCGGTGTCGAAGTCGCCCTTGGCCAGGGCTTCCTCCGCTTCGGGGTGTGCGGGGCCGGACGGTTCGGGTTCGGCGCCGTCGGCGACGGCATAGCCGGTGACGCCGTTCTCGGAGGCGAGTTTGAGCAGCTCGTCGAAGTAGGCCCTGACCTGCGGTTCGGGCAGGGCGCTCTGGAACAGCGGCACGGGCTGGCCCTTGACGATCGCGACGACCGTCGGGATCGACTGGACGCCGAAGGCCTGCTGCAGGCGCGGGTTCGCGTCCACGTCGACCTTGGCCAGGACCAACCGCCCGCCGTAGGCCTCGGTGACGCGTTCGAGCACGGGCGAGAGCTGCTTGCACGGTTCGCACCATTCGGCCCACAGGTCGATGACGACGGGCACTCGGTCCGAGATCGCGACGACGCTGTTGAAACCGGCCTCGTCGACGTCGAAGACCAGGGACGGAACGGCGACCGCGTTCGGGTCCTGCGCACCGGCTGCTCCTGCGCCGGCAGGGCCCGCCCCGGCAGGTGCCTGTCCCGCATTTCCGGCCTGCTCCGGAGGCAGGTTCTTACTCCGCACAGCCGACAGGTCGAGTCCCTGATTCTGCTGTGTGTTCTCCTGCGAGGGGTCCATTGACACGTGGTCTCCTTTGTGACGCGATCGGTGGGGCCGGCGACGTCGGTCTCTCACCTGGTCCTTATCTGTCCAACAGAACGTATCAGCACCCGTCAGCCTGCGGCTATTCCCCCATGGCCTCGCCGGTGCCGAAGGGTCCGGATCAGCCCGCCTGCGCTCCTGCCAGCGTTTCGAGCCCGCCGATGAGCCTGACTTTCCCGTCCTTGGGGACGAGGAAGGTGAGCACCTGCGTGGTCGTCGTGGTCACGGGCTGCTGCGTGGAGTCCGTGCCGAGGAGTTCCTTCTGCGGTGACGACAGGGACAGGGTGCCGGTGCGGCCGTCCTTCGACTCCGGACTGATGGTCGACTCGGCTTCGATCACGCCGGTGACGATGGCGGCGTCGCCGGCGGTGCCCTGAGCGACGAGTTCCTTGCCCGGTGTGTAGTCGTACTTCACCTCTGCCTTGCCCTCTTCGGCGCTGGCCTTCTGTTCCTTCTGGTTCTTCCAGATCGACTTCGAGAAGTCGTCGGACTCGAACTTCTTCGCTTCTTTCGATCCCTTGCCTTCGCCGAGGGCCTTCGCATAGTTCGCCACCACCTTCTCCGGGGTCGCGACGAAGTCCTTGGCGCCGGGTTCGAGCATCTTCGCTCCCTGCCGGGAGTCGGGCAGCTCGGGCAGCTTCGTGCCGGCCACCAGCTGGGTCTGCGACCAGAGCTTGTAGTCGCTGCGCGGATCCTCCTGCGTGAGCACGAGCAGCTGCGTGTCTCCGCCGGCAGAGGTGATGAGGCTGGTCACCCGCGGCCAGGCATCGGTCGCGGAGGTGTAGTTCGCGACGATGTCCCCACTGGCCACGGCGGGCGGCAGCTTCTGGTCCTCGACCTTCTTCTTCACCTTGTAGGCGTCCTCGCGCTGCTGCAGGGCAGGGCCGGTGGCGCGCTTGGCCAAAGCCTTCTTGTCGGCGCCCTTGTCCGCGGCCTTGATCTCCTGGGCGACTGACTCGAGGATCCGTTCGGCCTGGTCGTCGGTGATTCCGGCGCCCGCCGAGCTCGGCTCCTGCGAGGGTTCGGGCTTCGGCAGCTCCTCCGGGCCGCAGGCGCTGAGTGCGAGCACGGGGACGATGGCGAAAGCGGTTCCGAATTCGGCGAGCTTGCGGCGGCGCTCCTGGCGCGCCTTGCGCCGGTTCGCTTCCCTCTTCGCACGGTTCGCACCCAGGAAGAGCAGCACGAGACCTCCGATGAAGACGACGCCGCCGGTGATCATCAGCGGGAGCGCCCAGGGCGTGTCGGCGTGGTTGGGCCAGGAGATGGTGACTGTCTTGATCTGTCCGGGCTCACCGTTGCCGGCGATGAGGAAGCCGGTGCGGTTGGCATCGTCGTTCCATTCGAGTTCGACCGAATCGGTGCCGCTGACCTGCGCCTGCCACAGATCGTCGCCGGTCGGGTCGGGGACCTTCTCCTCGCCGTCCGTAGACTTCGTCGTGAGCTTGCCCTCCTGGGCCAGCCCGGTGACCCGGTCATAGGCGGACTGCCCCGCCCAGGCTTCGACGTTCTCGATCGGCGCCTGGGCGATCGTCAGGTCACCGCTGCCCTTGACCGTGAGAGTGGCGGGGGTGCTGTAGAGGTTGAGCATTCCGGGGTCGACGATGACCGCCGGTTTGTCGGTGTCGATCTGCGCGGTGGCAGTGATCGTATCCTCCGGCGCCCACAGGGTCTTCTGCAGGATGCCGAGGCCACCGACGACGACACCCACCACCATGAGAATCACAGCGAATGTGTAGCGCACGAGCGAACCTTCCCTCAGCCGAGCAAAATGGCACCCCTGGTTCGGGGACTCTCCAAGTTTAAGTCACATGCCGAACATCGCCTTTGTGCCCACGCTCAGTGTGTGTCGGCATTCACAGATGTGCGGGCCGCAGACGGGCCCGGGATGCTCCGAGCGTCCGGCCTGAACTAAGCTGGCCCGGTGAGCAATAACAGGATTGTGTGGATCGACTGCGAAATGACGGGCCTCGACGAGGTCAGGGACGAACTCATTGAAGTGGCCGTGATCGTCACCGACTTCGATCTCAAGCCCCTCGACGAGGGCATCGACATCGTCATCCGCCCCTCGGCGGAGGCGCGTGCGAACATGAACGAGTTCGTCACGGACATGCACACCACCTCGGGGCTGATCACCGAACTCGATTCGGGCACCACCGCCGCTGAGGCGCAGGCCCAGGTCCTCGAATACGTCAAGCAGCACGTACCCGAGCCGCGCAAGGCCCCGCTGGGCGGCAATTCGGTTGGCACCGACAAAGTGTTCCTCAACAAGCAGATGCCCGAACTCGTCGACCACCTGCACTACCGGATCATCGACGTATCCTCGATCAAGGAACTGAGCAAGCAGTGGTTCCCCCGCGCCTACTTCCAGGCCCCCGCCAAGCACGGCGGCCATCGGGCGCTCGGTGACATCATCGACTCGATCATCGAGCTCCAGTACTACCGGAAGGCCGTGTTCTCCGCCGAGGGGCCGAGCTCCGACGAAGCGAAGTCGATCGCCGCCGAGGTGGCCGGAAACTTCTCGAAACAGACCGACGAGAGCTGATCGCCTCCTCCCCGGGGCGATCGGACCGCGATCTCCTCGATTGATATGCGACGGCAATCCTATCGCAGCCCGGTTCCGCTGATGCGGGACCGGGCTTTTCACTGCCTGAGACTCCCACTGCCCGCCGCGTGAGACTCCGCACTGCTTTCCGTGACTCAGCGATATGATGGATTCATCATGCCATTGAATCAGTCTCAGCGTCCCCTCTACGAGGTGAAGGCGAATCTCTTCAAGGGCCTCGCCCACCCCTTCCGCATCCGCATCCTCGAGCTGCTCTCCGGCGCCGAGGAGGTCAGCGTCGCCGACCTCCAGACCGAGACCGGCCTCGAGGCCTCGCAT
This sequence comes from Brevibacterium renqingii, assembly GCF_017808105.1. Taxonomy (GTDB): domain Bacteria; phylum Actinomycetota; class Actinomycetes; order Actinomycetales; family Brevibacteriaceae; genus Brevibacterium; species Brevibacterium renqingii. The sequence continues at coordinate 234,839 of NZ_JADBHF010000003.1, forward strand.
CTGTCCCAGCATCTGGCCGTGCTTCGCCGGCACCGCCTCGTCGAATCGGAACGGCGAGCCAGCCACGTCTACTACCGGTTGGCCGACCGTCGCACCGCCGAGCTGCTCGCCGTGGCCAGGAGCCTGCTGCTGACCATGCTCGAGGACGACGAGGTGCGGCTCTCGGAGGCGCGCACGCTGCCGCAGATCCCCGGCGCGGGAAGCCGATGAGTCCGGCATCGGTGCTGCGACACGCGCGCGGCCTGCTGCCCTCTCTCGCGGACTACCGTGAGGCGCGCCGGTCCTGGCCGAAGGACCTGCTGGCCGGAGCCACCGTCGGCATCGTCGCCCTGCCGCTTGCCCTCGGCTTCGGGGTCAGTTCGGGGCTGACGGCCGAGCAGGGCCTCATCACCGCCATCGTCGCCGGCTTCCTCGCCGCGGTCTTCGGCGGATCGCACGTCCAGATCTCCGGTCCGACCGGGGCTATGGCCGTCGTTCTCGTGCCCATCGTCGCCAGCCACGGGCCACAGGCGGTCGTCGCCGTCACCCTCATCGCCGGCATCATCGTCGCCGCGGCCGGCCTGCTGCGGCTGGGCCGCACCGTCTCCTTCATTCCGTGGCCGGTGATCGAGGGCTTCACCGTGGGCATCGCCGCCATCATCTTCCTCCAACAGGTCCCCTTCGTGACCACGCCCGCGGATCTCTCCCCGGGCGAGATGAGCACGAATGCCTTCGCAGCAGCGGTGCAGCTCGTGGCTGCCGCCGACTGGGCCTATCTGCCCTATTCCCTGGGTGCGGTGGCGATCGTGGCCGCGTGCATGGTGCTCGCACCGAAGATCCACGCCTCGATCCCCGGCTCCCTCATCGGCATCGTCATCGTCACCGTCATCGCCGGCCTCGTGCCCAATCCGCTGGCGACGATCGGCAGCATTCCGCAGTCCCTGCCCTCCCCCACTCTGCCGATCATCGACCCGGCCACGCTGCCAACGCTGCTGCCAGCGGCGGGAACGATCGCTGCGCTGGCGGCCATCGAATCGCTGCTCTCGGCGCGAGTCGCCTCGTCGATGTCGGATGCCGGGGCCTATCAGCCCGATCGGGAGCTGGTCGGGCAGGGCATCGCCTCGATCGGGTCCTCACTCTTCGGCGGCATCCCCGCGACCGGCGCCATCGCCCGCACCTCGGTGAATATCCGCGCCGGAGGACGCACGCGGCTGGCCTCCATCGTCCACGCGCTCGTGCTGCTGCTCATCGTGCTCGTCGCCGCCGCTCCGGTCAGTCGGATCCCGCTCGCCGCTTTGGGCGGGGTCCTCTTCGTCACTGCCGTGCGCATGGTGCACCTGGGCACGATGCGTGCGATCCTGCGGTCGACGAAATCCGACGCCGCGGGATTCGTCATCACCGCTCTCATCACTGTCTCCTTCGACCTCATCGTGGCCGTGGGCATCGGCGTCGTGGTGGCCGCGTTCTTCGCTCTGCGCAAGCTCTCGTCCACCACCGCCGTGCGCATCGAGCGCCTGTCCGAGAGCACCCAGCCGAGGCCGGGAGACGAGTCGATCGCGATCGTCCATTTCGGAGGACCGCTGTTCTTCGCCTCCGCCGACCGGGTCTTCGACGAGGTGATGCGCCTGCAGGGAGTCACGGTCGTCGTGCTGCGCATGTCCCAGCTGGAGCTCGTCGACGCCACCGGCGCCCACATCCTCAGCGATATGGTCCGGGCCTTCGAACGGCGCGGAATCACCGTGCTCATCAAGGGCGTCAAGGACGGCCACGCCGGACTGTTCCGGCAGGTCGGAGTGCTCGGCGCCCTCCGCCACCACCGGCACCTCTTCGACGAACTGCCCGCGGCCGTCACCCACGCCCGCTCCCATGTGGAGCGAGCGGGCTGAGTTCAGCCGGCCTTCTTCGCCGGCTGCGCGAACACGCTCGTCGGGAACGCACCCGACTGCGCGATGACCTTGACGAGCGTGCGGGTGGGTGAGAGCAGGTATTCGATGTGCTCGTCGTCGAGGACCGACCAGGCCGCGGCCACGGTGCCGTCGGTCAGCAGCTCCACCTGCTCCTTGAGCTCGCGCCCGGCCTCGGTGATCGCCGGCAGGTCGAATCCGCGTTCGTCCTTGTCGACGGTGATGAGGCCGGCCTCGGCGAGCCCGGACTGCGCGGTCTGCCATTCCTCGTCGGTGTAGCCGCGGGTCTTCTGCGCCGCCCGCGGTCGGAAGCCTGTACCGGCGGCGACGTCGAGCATGAGGGCGTCGATGCCGGGCACTCCGGCGGTGACGAGGGAGGCGACGTGGCCATCGCCGCGGAACTCGCGCGCAATGGTCGCGGAGTCCCACAGCTTCTCGAAGGCGGTGTTCGGCCGATGTCGGCCGATCGTGTCGGCGGTGGCCGCGGCCAGGGTGCGGCCGGCGAAGTCCATCGCGGCGAGGACCGGCTCGATGGTCTCGGTCACCTGTGTGGCCGCCTCGGTGAGCAGCGCGATGTCATCGCGGTCGCCGAAGAGTTCGTGCATGTAGGCGGCCACTGCGTCGAAACGGGCCCGGACCATCTCCTCCGGAGTCACCTTCTCCCACAGGCCGGGCAGCAGATCGGCGATGAAGTTCGGGGAGTAGTTGTAATAGGCGGCGCTGACGACTCCCGGTTCCACTCGCCCCAATGGAGCGGTGCGGGCGACCAGATTGCCTTCGACTCCGGGCTCGAGGCCGTGTTCGGCGTAGACGGCGCCGACCGTCGAGGAGAAGTACATCGCCGCATGGATCGAGTTGAGTCGGGCGGAGACCGTTCGGATGCTCTGTGTGCGCTGGGATTCCATGTCGTCATCCTATGGTCAGCATCGCTGCGGGTAAACGGTTCGTTGCTGCGGTCGGCAATTAGCGCAGTCCCATGCTCTCTTAATCGGTTCACCGCGGCAGCGGCCGGCGCGCGCAGCCCGCCGCGGCGGCTCCCGACGGTCGGACCCGGGCGCAGGTGTTTGCTCTCCACCGGCCCGGTGCTACCGTCTGAGCACGGAGTGCCGGAGGATCGTCTCGCCCGCGATGTCGAGCGGACCGAAACGCGACCTGCACAACCGCAATGTCCGGCTTGGAGGTCAGATGAAGATCGCACTGTTCGCCACTTGCATCGTCGATGCGATGTACCCCGAGGTTGCGCAGGCGACCGTGACCGTCCTCCGTCGGCTGGGCCACGAGGTCATCTTCCCCCTGGGCCAGTCCTGCTGCGGGCAGATGCACATCAACTCCGGCAAGTTCGCCCAGGCCGAACCCGTCATCGCCAATCACGTTCGGGCCTTCACCAACACCGAATGGGACGCCGCGGTCGCCCCCTCGGCCTCCTGCGTGGCCTCCCTGGGGCACCAGCAGCCGTTGATCGCCCGCCGCATGGGCAATGAGGCCCTCGCCGAGGCGGCCGCCGAGGTGTCCGAGCGCACCTATGAGCTCACCCAGTTCCTCACCGACGTCCTCGGCGTCACCGATGCCGCGGCCGACCTCGGATCCTATTTTCCGCATCGGGTGACCTACCATCCCTCGTGTCACGGCATGCGCCTGCTCCGCCTCGGCGACCGGCAGTCCTCCCTCGTCCGGTCCGTCGAAGGCATCGACCTGGTCGAACTGCCATTGGCCGATTCCTGCTGCGGCTTCGGCGGCACCTTCTCCGTGAAGAACCCGGAGGTCTCGTCCGCGATGCTCGCCGACAAGGTCCGCACCATTCAGGCCACCGCCGCCGATGTGTGCACAGGCGGCGACGCCTCGTGTCTGCTGCACATCGGCGGCGGGATCTCCCGCTTCGAGCGGACGGGCCGTTTCGAAGGCGCGCCCGACATCACTGCCGTCCACGTCAAGGAGACGAGCTCGACCACGGTCGGCAACGAGGGATCCGAGCACCTCACCGCGGTGGTCGGAGCCGATGACGACGACCATCGCACCCCGGGCGAGGACGGCAGCGCGCCCGTCGAGCCCAGCCGTGTGCAGGCCGGCTTCCGAGTCGGTCAGGCCACCGTGCACCTCGCGCGGATCCTCGCATCGACGAAGGAGGACCCGCTCCGGGTCCCGAGTGAAGGAGCAGCAGTGAGCGGAGGGAGCCTGCGATGACTTTCCTGGGAATGCCGCTGCTTCCGCCGAAGCGTCGGCAGCAGACCGATCTTCCGGGCGGACAGGGCAACATCATCGAGCCGGAGTCCTTCCCGGACGTCTCGCATCAGCATCTGTCGAATCAGCAGCTGCGCAACAACATCGGGCATGCCACTTCGACGATCCGTGAGAAGCGGGCCGACGTGGTCGCTGAACTCGATGACTGGGAGGCACTGCGCGAGGCCGGGGCTCGGACGAAGAACGAGGTGATGGCCAACCTGCCCGAATACCTCACGCAGTTCGAAGAGGCCTTCAGCGCCGCCGGCGGCATCGTCCACTGGGCCCGGGACGCCGATGAGGCCAACGCCATCGTCACCGATCTCGTCGCAGACAACGCTCCGGTGCTGGAGAACGGCCGTCGCGAGGTCATCAAGGTCAAGTCGATGGCCACGCAGGAGATCGGTCTCAACGAACATCTCGAGACCGCAGGCATCGACGCTTTCGAGACGGATCTCGCCGAACTCATCGTCCAACTCGGCGAGGACAAGCCCAGCCACATCCTCGTCCCCGCCATCCATCGCAATCGCGACGAGATCCGCGACATCTTCATGGACAAGATGCCCGACGCAGGACAGCTGACCAATGAGCCCGCCGTCCTCGCCGAGGCGGCGCGCAGACACCTGCGGCACAAGTTCCTCACCACGAAGGTCGCGATCTCCGGAGCGAACTTCGGCATCGCGGAGACCGGCTCGCTCGGCGTCGTCGAATCCGAAGGCAACGGGCGCATGTGCCTGACCCTGCCGGAGACGCTCATCACCGTCATGGGCATCGAGAAGCTGCTGCCCCGCTTCGCCGACCTCGAGGTCTTCCTCCAGCTGCTGCCGCGTTCGTCGACGGGTGAGCGGATGAATCCCTACACCTCGTTCTGGACGGGGAGGGCCGAGGGCGACGGGCCCCAGAACGTCCATCTCGTCCTCCTCGACAACGGCCGCACCCGGGCGCTGGCCGATGAGCACGGCCGCACCGCACTCAACTGCATCCGCTGCTCGGCGTGCATGAACGTCTGCCCCGTCTACGAACGCACCGGCGGACACGCCTACGGCTCGACCTATCCGGGACCCATCGGCGCGATCCTCTCGCCCCTGCTGACCGGGGTGGAGGAGCAGGGCAACGGCTCCCTCCCCTACGCCTCGAGCCTGTGCGGCGCCTGCTATGACGTGTGCCCGGTGAAGATCAACATCCCCGAGATCCTCGTCCACCTCAGGGGCGAGGACGTCCAGGCCAATCACTCTCCCGTGTCCTCGCAGCTCGATGCCGCCCTCACCGGCGCGTCGTGGATGATGAGCGACGGGAAGCGGATGACCGCGACGGAGAAGGGCCTGCCCCTGGCGCATGCGGTCACCCGCGGCGAGCAGATCAACGCCCTGCCCGGCATCGCCGGGGCCTGGACGTCGAGTCGCGACATCCCGGCTCTGCCGAACAAGAGCTTCCGTCAGCTGTGGGCCGAAGAGGAAGGCGAGAAATGACCAGCACCGCTCGCGAGGAGATCCTCGCCCGCATCAACGAGGCTCTCGGTCGTCGCGGCGGCGGGGACTATGTGTCCTCGACTGCCCGAACGCCCGCTTCGGCGGGGTCCGCAGGTGCGGCAGGTTCTGCAGGTGCGGCAGACGAATCCGGTTCAGCCGCCTCGGCGAGCCAGGCGAGCGCAACGGCCGCCGATGTCGGGTACCGCCACGAGGGCACGCATACGGGTGAGGAACTCGTCGATCTGCTCATCGACCGTCTGGTCGACTACAAAGCGAACGTCCATCGCGCCACGGGCGATCCCGCTGAGACGATCGCGCAGCTGATCGAGGCCCATGATTCGGTCGTCGTCCCCCACGGTCTGGAGACCTCCTGGCTGTCAGGGTTCGACGGTGAGGTCCGCGTCGACGCCCCGGGCGAGGAGCTCACCGTCGACGAGCTCGACGCACAGGGGGCGGTGGTGACCGCCTCGGCGGTGGCGATCGCCCAGACGGGAACGATCGTCTTAGACGGCTCGCAGGTGTGCGGGCGCCGGGCGGTCACTCTCGTGCCCGACCACCATGTGTGCATCGTCCGCGTGGCCGATATCGTCGACATCGTGCCCGAGGGGATCTCCCGGCTCGACGCACGCGACCCGCTGACGTTCATCTCCGGGCCCTCGGCCACGAGCGACATCGAACTCAGCCGAGTCGAAGGAGTGCACGGTCCGCGCACCCTCGATGTCGTGATCCTGAACGAGTGAGTGTCGAATCTGCGGGACAATGGAGTCCATGACCACGGCCAGAACTCTCGAATACCCGCAGAAGCAGCCTCGGCGGAGGTCGCGCAGGACGACGGTCCTCGTCTCCGCGATCGTCATCGTCATCACCCTCATCATCGGGGTGATCGCGGCCGATCGCATCGTCGACTACACCACCGAGCAGCGCATCGCCGACGGGCTGCAGGACTACGGCGAGGCCGACGTCTCCGTCGAGGGCTTCCCCGTGCTCACCCAGTTGGCCGCCGGGAAGCTCGAGACGGTGCACATCACGGCGGCGGAGGCGACCTACGACGACGTGGACTTCACCGACGTCGACGCACGCCTCTACGACGTCCCGACCGACACCTTCCGACCGATCGGCACCGTCGACGCCACCGCGGTGCTCCCCCACTCCACGCTCGATGCGCTCGCGGCCGAGCATGCCTCCCTGCCCGAGGGGATGACGTTCACGACCGTCGACGGCGAGCTCTTCCTCAAGGGCTCGCTGCTGGGCCAGGACCTGCTCATCGGCATCGAGCCGACGGCCGAGGGCCGACGCGCCGTCGTCGATGCGACCACGATCCGGCTCGGCTCGGCGAAGGTCGATGTGGGATCGCTGCCGGGCTTCCTCACCTCGGAGATCTCCGATATCGTCATCGACCTCGATTTCCTGCCCGCCGGTCTCGAACTCACCGACATCACCGCCACCGAGGCGGGACTGTCCGTGCGCCTGCACGGTTCCGGGGTGACGCTGGACTGAGGCCAGGTCAGCTCAGCGATGCTCGCCCGGTTCGCGGGTTCGCTCGTCACCGCCGCGCTCGCTACAGTCGTACTCGGCACCCGAAGCCGGCACCGACGCCGGCTGACCAGACCCTGAAAGGCTCGACGATGAGCATCATCTCACCGGTCCGCGAACGCTTCGCGACCGAACTCGGAGAACTCGCCGCCCTCACCGACTCCTCGAGACCGGGCTGGACCCGCCGGGCGCTGAGCGAAGAGGACGTCGCCGGGCGCGACTATGCTCGCACCCTGATGAAGCAGGCCGGTCTCGAGACCCGGATCGACGGGGCCGGCAACGTCATCGGCCTCCTGCGCGGTCGCCTCGGCGGGCGCGAGATCATGCTCGGCTCGCACACGGACACCGTCGACGGCGGCGGTCGGTTCGACGGGATCACCGGTGTTCTCGGAGCGATCGAGGTCGTGCGGCTGCTGCGCGAGAACGACGTCCGTCTCGACCACGATCTCGTCATCGTCGTGTTCTTCAACGAGGAGCCCAATGACTTCGGCCTCTTCTGTGTGGGGTCTCGGGCGATGACCGGACTCGTCGACCGTTCGACCCTGGCCGCAGTCGATCCCACTGGTCGCACTCTGGCCGAAGCCCTTCCCGAGTCCGCGATCGATCCCGAGGCGTTCCTGAACGCCCGCTACGATTTCGCTCGGGTCACCGCGTTCCTCGAACTCCACATCGAACAGGGTCCCGAGCTCGAACGCGCCGGAAGGCAGATCGGCGTGGTCGAGACGATCACCGGGATCAACCACTTCCGCGCGCTCTTCACCGGACGGCAGGACCATGCCGGGACCACCCCGATGGACGTCCGCGCCGACGCGGGCTGCGCCGCCGCCGGCACCGTGCTGGCGGTCGAGTCGATCGCAGGTTCGGGTGAGAACACGCGTGGCACCTGCGGACAGATCAGCTTCACGCCCGAGGCCGTCAACGTCGTGTCCCAGAATGCCGTCGTCGAGGGAGAGTTCCGCGGTCCCGAAGGGTCGTGGCTCCACGAAGCGCAACGTCGGCTGACTGATGCCGCCGCTGCCGAGGCGAGCCGGCGCGGTGTCTCGGTCGAGGTCGAATGGACCACCGACGACGCGCCGGTCCCACTGCATGAGCCGGTCACATCGACGATCGCCTCCGTCGCCGACGATCTCGGCCTCAGCAGGGCGACGATGTTCTCCGGAGCCGGCCACGATGCCGGAATCATCGCCGCGAAGACCCGGGTCGGGATGGTCTTCGTCCCCTCGGTCGACGGACGCAGCCACTGTCCTGAGGAGTTCACCGATCTCGACGACATCATGCCCGGCGTCTCCGTGCTGCTCGAGACCGTGCTGCGCGTCGATCGGTGGTACGCCGGCTGACAGCCGCAGGTGGGCGTCCTCACAGCTGGGGAGCCGCCGTGCGCGCGGGCGATGTGTGAGAATGGCAGTCGGCCGAAACGGCGGTCGATGAACGTCAGTCACATGCAGGAGGTGCCATGCGATCGCCCATCCCGGATTTCCTCGATGAGACGCTCGACCGTTTCCGCCCCGACCGGTCCGGGGAGAACGCGGACTACATCCCGGATCTGGCCGCGGCCGATTCGGAGAAGCTGGCGATCTGCATCTCGACCCTCGACGGCATCGAATACACCTCCGGCGACGCCGATCACGAGTTCTCCATCCAATCGATGTCGAAGCCCTTCATCTACGGGCTCGCCCTCGAACAGGAGGGACTGGCCGGAGTCCTCGAGAAGGTCGGCGTCGAACCCAGCGGTGAGAAGTTCAACGAACTCTCCCTCGACAAGATGTCGGGGCGACCGCTCAACCCGATGATCAATGCCGGGGCCATGACCATCCACTCCATCCTCGGCGAGCCCGGTGCCGGCCTGCCCGAACGCACCGAGCTCGTCCGTGCCGGACTGTCCCGGTTCGCCGGCCGGGAGCTGACGATCGACGAAGACGTCGCCGACGGCGAATGGCGCGAGGCCTACCGCAATGTCGCGATCGCGAACATGCTCCGGTCCTACGACATCTTCTTCGACGACCCCGACGAGGTCGTCCGCGGCTATATCGAACAGTGCTCTGTCCTCGTCACCGTCAAGGACCTCGCGATCATGGCCGCGACGTTGGCCGGCGGCGGAATCAATCCCCTCACCGGAGAACACGTGCTCTCCCCACGAGTCAACCGCCAGGTGCTCGCAGTGATGATGACCTGCGGCATGTACGATGCCGCCGGCGACTGGATGACGGAGATCGGGATCCCGGCCAAGAGCGGGGTCTCCGGCGGTGTCTTCGGTGTCATGCCCGGTCAGGTCGGCATCGCCACGTTCTCCCCGCGCCTGGACAAGCACGGCACGAGCGTACGCGGGGCGAAGATCTTCCAGGATCTGTCGAACCGTCTGAGCCTGCACATCATGGATGCGCCGGAACCTGCGCGCTCAATCATCCGCCGCGACCGCCGCTTCGTCGACGGACAGGGCAAGATGGTCCGCATCTGCAGTCTCCAGGGCCTCATCCAGTGGAGCGGTTCGGAGAACGTCATCCGCGCCATGGACGAACCGGAATCGCACACCGACACCTTCGTGCTCGACCTGCGGCGGGTCAATGAGGTCAACTCCGTGGCCAGGACCATGCTCACCGAGGCGCTGTCCCGGCTCGAGGAAGACGGTATGCGCGTCGTGCTCATGGACCCGGACGACATGATGCAGTGCAAGGGTCCGAACTCGGCGCTGCCGGGCGTGACGATCCTCGACTCGCTCAAATCCGTCAAGGGACTCAAACGCATCCGCGACGACCGCCGCAGGGAGATGGCCGAACGCTCTCGGTGAATCCGGGCCCTGATGTGCAGCGAACTCGTGTGATGGGACGGGCCGATGCGAAGCCAGGCGAAGAAGCCGGGCGAAGGGGTCTCGCTGGTTCAGGAAACGCGCCTGATAAGGTGAGGCTCACCGAACCACAGCGCCGAGGCGGCTCGCCCGTCCCCGACGCGGCCGCTCGCGCGTGGAAGCGACCCCTTGCAGAAAGGCCGTTGATGACGACCGCACCGAACACTCCCACCCGCAGCGCACGCCCTGCCCGCGCGCAGGCCATCCTGACCGTTCTCGAGGTCACCGAGCTCAGCCCGCGCCTCGTCCGGATCCGCCTCGGCGGCAGTGAGACCTTCGACAACATCACGGCGAACGAGTCGACCGACAAGTACGTCAAGCTCCTCTTCGCCGATCCCGCTCACGGGCTCGCGCCGCCCTATGATCTGACCGAACTGCGGGAGCAGGCTCCGGAGAAGCTGCCGAGCAGACGCACGTACACGGTGCGCGAGATCGATCTTGAAGAGAAGTGGCTGAGCATCGACTTCGTCATCCACGACGATGAGGGGGTCGCCGGCCCCTGGGCGAAAGACGCCCGCCCGGGCGACACACTCGTCCTGTCCGGTGCCGGAGGGAAGTATGCGCCCTCGGCGGAGTCGGACTGGCACCTGCTCATCGCCGATCATTCCGCTCTTCCTGCGGTCAGTTCCGCACTGGAGGCGATGCCCGAGGACGCCCGCGGCCTCGTCGTGGCCCATGTCGCCGCAGCGGATCGGGTGCTACCTGCCCCGCCCGCCGGCGTCGAGGTGAAGTGGGTGGATTCGGATGAGGACCTCATCGCCGCGGTGCGCGAACTCGAGTGGTCGGCCGGTATGCCGCAGGTCTTCGCCCACGGCGAGCGCGAGACCATCAAATCCATCAGGAAGATCCTCAAGGAGCGTGAGGTCCCCAGAGAGTCGCTGTCGATCTCCGCGTATTGGGCGCGGGGCCGCGCAGAGGACCAGTTCCAGGCCGAGAAACGCGAACCCATCGGCAAGATCGACTGAATCGCGGAAAGTCGAGCGCTGTGCGCTCGGCGCGAGCCGCGATCCGGTGGGCGGTCGAGGCGGGAACTCAGTCCAGCTCGAGGCTCTCGACGACTTCAGCGACCTTGCGCTTCGCGGCCTCGTCGAGTCCGCGCACCGGCAGCGGCAGACTGTCGGACCCGATGAGGCCGAGGTGCTCGGCGATGGCCGCGGTCACCCGCAGGCTGCCGCCGAATTCGGCGAACAGGTCCCACAGCGGTTGGAGTTCGGCGGAGAGTTCACGGGCCTGCTCGGCATTGCCGAGCTCAGCGGCGCGAGTGATCTCGAGCAGCGGCTCGGGCACGGTTCCGCCGACGGCCGTGTACCAGGCGTCGCAGCCGGCGATGAGTCCGTCGGCACCGAAGGCGTCGCCGGAGATGCCGATCATCATCTCGTTGCCGACGGCGGCACGGATCTCGCCGATGCGCTCGTCCCAGCCCGCGGGTGAGAGCGGATGGCCTGGGATCTTAATCGAGGCCACTCCGTCGAGTGCGGCCAGGCGCGCGTAGAGCTCGGTGGTGAAGGTGAAGTGCGTGGTGCCCGGATTGTCGTAGACGACGATCGGCAGTTCGGTGGACTCGGCGACTGTGCGGAAGAGTTCGAACACCTCGTCGTCGGTCAGGGGCTGGTAGCTGACGGGGGCGAGGAGGAGTCCGTTCGCACCCGCGGCCTCGGCGGAGCGGGCATTGGCGAGCACGTCCCTGGTGCGCAGCGCTCCGATGCCGACGATGACGGGGAGGTCGAGCGCGGAGTCGACGGTCAGCTGCGCAACACGGGCGCGTTCATCCCGGTCGAGGTAGGCATAGGAGCCGGTGGACCCGAGAGCCGTGATCGAATCGACTCCGGCGAGGACGAGACGTTCGATGAGGCCGGTGTAGGCGTCCTCGTCGATGCCCTCGTCCCGCAGAGGGGTGAGCGGGAAGGCGCTGAGGCCGGTGAACAGGGAGTCGTCGTATGAGGTCATCGTTCGTCCTTCACGGTAGGGGTCGAGCTGTCGAGGTAGTGGTCGAGCGTGAGGAACTCCGGCTGCGCGGAGGCATCCATGACCGTCGCGGCTCCGACGCGGTTGGCCGCACGCAATGCCTCTTCGCCGGGCAGTCCCGAGCGCAGGCCGATGGTCAGGGCAGCGCAGAAGGCGTCGCCGGCACCGACGGTGCTCACCGGCTTCCGTGCCAGTGCCTCGGCGAAGCCGATCTGCTCACCGTGGGCCAGCAGGGCCGAACCGCGGTCCCCGTAGGTCACGGCCACGAGCCTCGCTTCCTGAAGCTGCGGCAGCAGGGAGTACTCGGTCTCATTGACGATGATGAGATCGGCGCGGTCGACCACCTCGGCGGGCAGAGGCAGGGCCGGGGCGGCGTTGATGACGAGGTGACCGGGCACGGGGGCGGCGAGTTCGGTGATGAGGTCCATGGAGATCTCGAGCTGCGTGAGCACGGTCTCGTCCTCGCCGAACTCGATCCCATCGAGGCTGACCTCGGCATTCGCACCTTCGCACACCGCGATCTGGTTCTCCCCGGCGGAGTCGACCATGATGAGAGCGGTCCCGGTCTCGGCGGTCGCCTCGGCGATGTCGTCGACGAGGACTCCGGCAGCTCGCAGCGCCTGCCTCATCTCCTGGCCTTCGGCGTCGCGGCCAACGGCGCCGACCATCCGGGTACGGGCGCCGAGCCGGGCGGCCGCCGCGGCCTGGTTCGCGCCCTTGCCGCCGGGCGAGCGCGAGAGCCGACCCCCGCCGACGGTCTCGCCAGCGGCCGGAAGGCGGTCGGTGGTGGCGGTGATGTCGGCGTTGATGCTGCCAACGACCGTGAGTGCGCAGGCGATGGTCATAGACACCATTATCCCGGGTTGACCCGCCGGCGACCGGGCAGCGAATCGGTGAGTCGGCATGAGGAAAGCCCCGTGATCCACTCATTCGGACGGATCACGGGGCTTCCGGTTCGGGGTGAGTAACGGGACTTGAACCCGCGACATCCGCGACCACAACGCGGCGCTCTACCAGCTGAGCTATACCCACCACATGCGCTGCACCACAGGTGCAGACAGCAAGATATATCTTAACCTCACCCGCCACACCCGGGCAAACCGGATCCGCCCGTCGCGCACAATGAGACACAGATCTCACGTGCAACGATTCAGTAGCGATGTATAACGGTTTCGGAAAAGCGGTAGGAGCCGTCCTCGATATTCATTAGGATAAGTTCGGCCCTGTCCTCGTCACCTCTCAAGGAATCCTGTACATGACTCGTGCGTTGATCTCCGTCTCCGATGACGGGTTCACCTACATCTCCCTCAATGGGGCGACGAGTCGCTATTCCGACACCGGACAGGCCATCGCCTACCTCGGCGACTATGCGCGGGAGACCGCGACTCCCTTGACCGTGACGATCGACGACGGCACGAAGAAGACCGAAGTCTTCCTCGACGAGAACGGAAAGCTCGGCACCGCCGCGGCACACGCAGGCAACGAACCAGTTGCGGATACAGAAGCCGACGCGACGGATTCCGCCGAGAAGACTGCACCACACACCGGCGCCGAGGCGGCCGACCCCGCCGCGGGGTCGGCCGCAGCCGCGGAGAGTGCGGAGAGTGCGGAGACGGGCTCTGATCCTTCCCGCGATTATGAAGGGATGGCTGGTGAGGGCGCAGCGGCTTCCTCGTCAGCAGCCGAAGGCACGCCCGAGGGATCGGGCGGCTCGTCCGACCCCTCAGGCGCAGGCGGTGACGGCTATCCGCTCGGCACCCCGTTCTCGGGCCCCGCCGCTCCCGCCGCACCGAAGGTGAAGAAGACTCGCGTACGCAAGCACTCCTCGCGCAGCCGACCGCAGAGACTGAAGAAGATCACGGTCCCAGGGCTTGTGCTCATCGGTCTCGCGATCCTCATGATCGGAGCGTTCGTCGTTCCGAACATCGTGCCCGTCGACACCTCGGAGGCGCCGCAGACGATCGGCTCCGAGCAGCAGATCAACCCGGCCTCCGAACTCTCCGTCGACAAAACCAGCGATGTGGTGCCGAGCTACGACAACTCCCCCACCTGGGAGACCGAGGTGCCCAAGCGGGCGTCGGTGACCGCCTCGGACCGCGGCGTCCTCCTCGTGTACAAGAAGAAGCTCGAGGTCCTCGACCCCGACACCGGCAAGACCCGTTATAAGACCAAGATCGACGAGGCCCCGACCTTCGCCGTCGACACCGTCATCGACGGCCGGCCGGCTCTGCTCTGGCAGGCGGGCGACACCGCCGAGGCGCTCTTCGACGGGGAGAAGAAGCCGAAGTCCTATCAGCTGCCCGAGAAGGCACGCATCACCTCGGCGGGCAAGAGCGTGCTCATCAAATCCGGCAATCAGCTCTCGACCTTCGGAACCGACGGGCTGGAGAACGTGCCGACCCCGAAGCCGGGCTCGACGCCGATGGCGATCGAGAACGACGAGCTCTACAGTTCCGACTGGAACGGCCCGGTCAAGGCCAAGAACGTCGAGACCGGCGAGGAGCGCAGCATCGACCTCGAGCGTCCCGCCGACAACCTGCAGATCATCGACTGGATCTCCGCCGGGCACGGAAAGGCCATCACCCTGTGGGGCGAACAGGGTGCGTCGACGAATTCGGGCCACCGGATCCAGCTCGTCGTCCACTCCCTCGAGGACGGATCCATCCTCTCGACCGTGACCACGACGACCGACATCGTCGGCGAGAAGTCCTGGGTGCGCGGCCAGGCAGGCGAGCGCGCCTACATCGGCCCCTACCTCTTCGACCTGCAGTCCGGTCTGCTGCTCATGGACGTCTCGAGCCGCGACATCCACCTCTCGGAGCCGCGCGGGACGATCGTCCCGTGCACCATGGATACGAACACCTCCTGCCTGCTCGCCGGCAAACACGCTTTCAAGACCGACACCGATCTCCTCGCGGTCGTCGACGGGGGCGAATCGGCTCTGGTGATGGGAGACGACTCCACTGTGCGGGCGTATCCGAAGAAGTCCGACTCCCACGACCGCTGAGCCGAACGCCACGACGAAACATCACCGAGGTTTTAACACATCCGGTCGAGACATTAAGATGGGACCGATGTGCCTGAACGTCATGTCCCCTTGATCCAATAGAGCCGGAATCCCCACCGCGAAGGAACGCAGTGTCAGCTTCACACCAGTTCAACCGCAGAATCGCCGCCATCGGCGCTGCGATTGCCCTGGTGGCGCTTCCGGTTTCGAGCACTCTCACTTCGCCGCCGGCGCTCGCAGAGCCGAGTCCCACGACCGTCGCGGACGCCGGAGCGGCCAACGCCGAGGCGACCGGAGCCGCCGATGGCACGGATGGATCCGATGAGGCGAGCTCCTCCGAAGCCGAATCGACTGCAGCCGCGGACAGCGACACCGAAGCCGACTCCGCCAGCGAGGACGAGGCGGGCAAGGACACCAACGACGGCTCGAATGGCGGCGATGACGAGCCCGATGACGACTACGATAAGGCCTGCGCTCCTCCCGAAGAAGGCGAACCAACTCCGGGCGTCGACGGGCCCTGCGAGATCAAGGCACCGCTACCGGCCGAATGGGATGACAATAACCAGACTCTGCGACTCCCCTCACCCGCGAATGAGCCTGGCAGCATGCCCAAGAGCTGGAAGGAAGAGAAGTTCAAACTTCGGAAGAGACAGCCAGTGCGTCTTCCGGTCCAAAGCTCCTCGCAATCGACTACCTACGGGGGCGATACCGATGACAGCGGGAATCCTCTGCCGTCCGCGGCGTCTCAGGCAGGTGTCCCAGAAGACCTGAGGCTCCGCTCCGACGGCTTTGTTGTGCCTGCAAGCGGTGGAGAACCGGTACGTTTCACCGGGTTCACGGCCAACCCCAAGTGGAAATTCAACGTAAAGGGCGGAAAAGTCACAGTCGTCTCCGGCCGTGGGTATCCTGACCCAGAAGGCGGATCCTCCAGCGCTGAGACAGACGGATCCAAAGAGGGAACTACAGGCTCGGCAGCGGACAAGGACGGGTCAGACAGCGGATCCCACACTGCCGCGCAGGACGGCACTGACACCGCCGACAGCAAATCTGCTGACAAGGACTCCGACGGCAACTCTTCCGACGCCAATTCGTCGGCCAACAGCGCCAAGTCCTCCGACAGCACATCATCGGCCAGCAGCGACACTTCCAAGGACTCCGGCAGCAAGGATCGGGCCAACTCGTCGACCGACAAGGACTCCGACGGCACGAAATCGAAGTCCGATACCGGCTCGCGGTCCGATGCCTCCAGCAGCAGCGATTCCGATGGCTCAGGATCGGACTCGACGTCCGGAAAGGACGAGGAGAAGGACTCTGGCAACGACAAGGACGGCTCCGGCTCCCCACTCGGCACGGTCGACGCCGACGGCACCACCCCGGATCCGTCGACCGGCAACGGCTCCCAAGACGCACGGGAGACCATCCCCGGAACCGCCGGCGACGAATGGCTGCCCGGCGACGAGGACGACTCTCAGCACCCCGACTATTCGGATCCCGTGCCACAGAATCCCGACGCGCCCACGCCCAAGGACGACACCGACCTCATCACCGGAGGCGACCAGCCCTCCCCACGGGCGAACCAGCAGCCGTCGACCTCATTCGGCGAGTCCATCATCTCGACGATCGTGAGCTCCTGGCCCGTCTTCGTCCTCGCAGCCTCCGGAATGGCCGCAGTCGGATTCATCATCTACCTCATGGGACGTCGCGGAAAGCAGGACTGAGGGCCGCCGGACTGGGCCTGGCCGCCTCGGCGAGGATTTTCCTCTCCGTCCCGGTCCGCCCCGGCAATACTCGCCTAAGATCGCAGGCATGGACCTCTTCGACTCCGAACGACGCGTGATCGCCTCGGCCCGAGAACTCGCGGCGAGTCTGGGATCCGACGCCCACCACACGGTCGCCGCAGCCGCGATGGACACCACCGGCCGCATCCACACCGGAGTCAATGTCGATCACTTCACCGGCGGCCCCTGCGCCGAGATGGTGGCCATCGGGGTTGCTGCCGCCGCCGGCGCCGGTTCGCTGGTCACGATCGCTGCAGTCGGCGATCACGGTCGAGGGGTGCTCCCACCCTGCGGTCGCTGCCGGCAGGTGATCCTCGACCTCCACCCCGACGCGCTGGTGGCCATCACCGACAAGTCCACGGGCGGAGAGACGATCGCACCGATCCCCGCGCTCCTCCCCCACTCCTACCGGCATCCTGACGCCGCACCGATGCGGCTGCTGCGCTTCAACGCCAGGTACGTCGATGCTTTCCGCGCGGGGAAGAAGACTCTGTCGGTGCGCTGGAACGAAGCGCACCGCACGGGCAGGGCACTGGCCTATTTCGAAGACACCGAACACGGCCCGGCGCCCGTCGTCATCACCTCGGTGACCCCGAAACGACTGAGCGAGCTGAGTGCGACCGATCTGGAGCTCAGCCGTCCCGGAGGTTTGGACCGCTACCTTGCGAACCTCCACGCCCACTACCCCGCCATGCCGGATGACGCCACGGTCGAGATCGTAAGATTCCGTCGAACCGCGTCCGATATCTGACACTCGCAGTTCCCAGCCGCTAAGCTGGACAGCGAAGCACTGTGGCACAGGGCCACAGGCGCACCAGGCATTCTCGACCGGGAGGACTCGACCCGATGACTGACAACGTCTACACCTCAGATGTAACCGTCGACCAGGCAACGACCGCACAGCTCGCGGAGTCGATCCGCCTGCGCGAAGAGCGCATCGCAGACAACATCGACGAACTCATCGGCCGCATCCATCTCAGGGTGCTGGTGACGCGCGCCGTCAACAAGGCGAAGTCCGGAGTCGTCGAGGAGGACGGTTCGCCCAAGCCTGAGGTCCTCGCTCTCGGCGCCGGCACCGTCCTCGGTGTGGCCGCTCTCGTCGTCGGTCTGTCCGGTCGGAACAAGCGTGGCTGATTGCGCTCTTCCGATCCGGATGCTCCATGACCGGATCCTGCTCGAACCCGGTCCGGAGGCCGGCGAGCGCAAGTCCTCGGCGGGCATCGTCATCCCGGCCACCGCCAGCATGGGCAAACGCCTCGTGTGGGGCAAGGTCGTGGCGGCCGGCCCGCACGTGAGGCAGGCCAACCTCGGCGACACCGTCCTCTACGATCCCGAAGAGCTCGCCGAGGTGGAGCTCGAAGGGCAGCTCTATGTGCTCCTGCGTGAGCGCGACGTCCATGCGATCTCCGAACCGGCCGAGCAGTCGAGCGCAGGCATGTACCTGTGAGGTCCGGGACGCCGTCAGCTGGACTCCGAAACAGTGGATTCCGAGTCGAGAGCGTCGTTCGTATCGGCCTCTGACCTGGGGCTTGCGACGTTCATCACAAAATCCGGATCGGCCCGATCTCGGTTTGCATGAACGGCGAACACCTGAGTAATATTAATTCTCGTTGCGCAACGAGCGCGGCAGGCGCCTCTAGCTCAATTGGTAGAGCAACTGACTCTTAATCAGTGGGTTCCGGGTTCGAGTCCCGGGGGGCGCACAGCGCCGACAGAACCGCTTCCGACTACGGTCGGGAGCGGTTCTTTCGCATTCACTACGCGGGCACTCATCCCTGACCGGCGCGGGCGTAGGCACCGAGGACCTGTCGTTCGGAATCGCCGAGGTAGGTGCCGAGCTTCGCGGCCGCGGCGGCAGGGCTCTCATTGCGGTAGACCTCGATGACCTCCCGGTTGCGCTCGATGAAGGGCGCATGGAGGAAGTCGAGGACCTCGACCTTGAGGAAGGCCAGCCGCAGCTCGGCGAGCACATTGGCGAACGACCGCGCTAGCCGCCGGCTGTCCGAGAGCGAGACCACGGCATTGTGGAAGGCCATGTTCGCCGTCCCGACCTCCAGCCAGTTCTCCTCCGCCGCGAACTTCGCAGCCGCCTCGACGGCGGCCTCCATATGCGCGGCGTTCGGATGATTGCGCGGGGCATGCTCGAGCACCGAGCACTCGACATGGTGGCGCACCCGATAGATGTCGACGACATCGGCCGTGCTCGGTGAGGCCACGGACACGCCGCGATGTGGGATGTGCGTGACCAGCCCCTGCTCGCCGAGGACCCGGAAGGCCTCGCGCAGCGTGTTGCGGGAGACATCGAACTCCTTGGCCAAAGAAGCCTCGGACAGGCGGTCTCCGGGACGGAGCTCTCCTGCGATGAGTCGGTCGGTGAGTCTGTTGACCAGGGATGAGTCGTGATTCACATCTCCATCCTAATGAATCTCCGAATCGAACACCCACATG
This sequence comes from Brevibacterium renqingii, assembly GCF_017808105.1. Classification (GTDB taxonomy): domain Bacteria; phylum Actinomycetota; class Actinomycetes; order Actinomycetales; family Brevibacteriaceae; genus Brevibacterium; species Brevibacterium renqingii. The sequence goes on from NZ_JADBHF010000003.1 coordinate 253,981, forward strand.
GTGTTCAGCAACTGTGCGCGAGCAATGTGATGCGCGTCTATCTTTGTTCAACAATGCATGCTAGATTGTTTACCACTTCTTCGGAGTGCGCCAGGACACAGACACTGCTGTCGTCATACCGGCGGCGCCCAGGAAACACAATCGACCACAGAGACAGTCGGAGACTCCCATGTCACACGCACCGGAATCACCAACGCCGGAGCCCACCTCGGACGAACCAGCGGGGCTCAAGAGCGAACTCGGCGCGAAGATCAGCCGCAGCGCCATCGTCGGCGCCATCTTCCTCATGGCCACCTCGGCGATCGGCCCCGGATTCATCACGCAGACGGCGACGTTCACCGCGCAGATGGGCGCCGCATTCGCCTTCGCCATCCTCGTGTCGATCCTCATCGACATCGCCATCCAGCTCAACATCTGGCGAATGGTCACCTCATCGGGCAAGCGGGCCGCGCAGCTGGCGTCCTCGGCGGTGCCCGGCTCGGGCATCGTCCTGTCCATCCTCATCGTCGTCGGCGGCCTGGCCTTCAACATCGGCAACATCGCCGGCGGCGGACTCGGACTCAACGCACTGCTGGGCATCGATCCGAAGCTCGGCGGCCTGGCCACCGGCGTTCTGGCCATCGGCATCTTCCTGTTCAAGCGCGCGGGCAAGGTCGTCGACGCTGTGGTCCTCGTCCTCGGCATCGGGATGATCGTTCTCACCTGCATCGTCGCTGTCGTCTCCGATCCGCCGGTCGGAGAGGCCCTCAGGCAGAGCTTCGTACCCGACACCATCAACTTCGCGACCGTGACCACGATCGTGGGCGGCACCGTCGGCGGCTACATCACCTACTCCGGTGCCCACCGCTACCTCGACTCCGGCAAGACCGGCCCGGAGAACTCGCGATCCGTGATGCGCTCGGCGCTCTCGGGCATCCTCGTCACCGGCGTCATGCGCTATATCCTCTTCCTCGCCATCCTCGGAGTCGTCGCCTCCGGCGTCGCCATCGACGTCCAGGGCCAGGTCGCCAACCCCGCCGGTCAGGCCTTCGCCGCCGTCCTCGGAGACGCCGGGATGCGGATCTTCGGTGCGATCTTCTGGGCCGCGGCGCTGAGCTCGGTCATCGGTGCCGCCTACACCTCGGCGACCTTCCTCTCCGCCTTCTCCCGACGCCTCGCCCGCGGCTGGCCGCTGCAGCTGGCGACCGTCGCGTTCATCGTCGTCTCACTCATCGTCTATCTCATCGTCGGCACCGCTCCGGCCACGCTGCTCGTCTTCGTCGGCGGCTTCAACGGCCTCATCCTGCCCATCGGCCTGACGATCTTCATGTACATCGGCTGGTTCAGACCTCAGCTGCTGCGCACGGATTCCTATCCGAAGTGGTTGCTCATCATCGGCACCGCGGCAACACTGGTCACGTGGTACACAGCCGTGCAGTCCATCGGCCCCATCTTCGCAATGATCGGAATCGGAGGGTGACATTGTCTGTCAACAGCGAAACGCGAATCGACCTCAACTCGGACCTCGGGGAGAACGTGCCCGACCGCGTCGTCAGCGATGACGCGGCCATGCTCGGCCTGGTCACCAGCGCCAATGTCTCCTGCGGATTCCATGCCGGCAACCCCGAGGGCATCCATGCCACCGTCGATGCCGCCGTCAAGGGCGGCGTCGTCATCGGCGCCCACCCCGGCTATGACGACTACGAAGGCTTCGGCCGACGCGCCCTCGACGTGCCGGCAGCGACCCTGCAGGCCCAGGTCGAATACCAGATCGGCGCGCTCATCGGCCTGGCCACGGCCGTCGGCGGCGAAGTCGCCTACGTCAAGCCCCACGGCGGCCTCTACAACGCGATCGTCCGCGACGAGGCGCAGGCGAAGGTCGTCGTCGACGCGATCACAGCCATCGACGACTCCCTCGTCTTCCTCGGCCTCGCCGGCAGCGTGGCCAACCGCATCGCCGCCGAGGCAGGGCTGACCGTAGCAGCCGAGGCCTTCGCCGACCGGTCCTACAACCCCGACGGGTCCCTGGTCTCCCGGAGCGAACCGAACGCCGTCCTCCACGACCCCGATGACGTGGCCGCCCGAGTGCTGCGCCTCGTCCAGACCGGTCAGGTCGAGGCGATCGACGGCAGCCTCGTCGACGTCGACGCCCAGTCGATCTGCTTCCACGGAGACTCGCAGGGCTCGATCGACATGGCCCGCGCCGCCCGTGCTCTCCTCGAGTCCGAAGGCGTCACCGTCTCGGCCTTCGCCGGAGCCGGTCGATGAGCGCGTCGTCGGACGCCGGGACACCGATTGCCGCGCCCTCGGCCGAGTCGAAGACCGACGGCAGCCGGGCCCGCGGACGGATCCGGGCCGGATTCGACGGCCCCACCTCGGGGATGGCTCCCGGCCTGGTCCAGGCCAACCTCATCTCCGTGCCCGCCGATTGGGCCTTCGACGTGCTGCTCTTCGCACAGCGCAATCCGAAGCCCTGCCCGGTCATCGATGTCCTCGAACCCGGACAGGTCGAATCGGCGTTGGCCCCCGGCAGCGACGTGCGCACCGATCTCCCCGGCTACCGGATCTGGAGGGACGGCGAACTCGCCGACGAGGTCACCGATGCCACCGAGGTGTGGCAGCGGCACCCGGACCTCGTGTCCTTCCTCATCGGCTGCTCCTTCACCTTCGAATCGGGTCTGACCGGCGCCGGCATCCCGATCCGCCATCAGGAGGCCGGGCGGAACGTGCCGATGTACCGCACCTCGACCGCGTGCGTCCCGGCCGGTCGGATCAGCGGTGACATGGTCGTGTCCATGCGCCCGATCCCGGCCGCTCAGGTCGCCGAGGCGGTGCGCATCACCGACCGCTTCCCCGCCGTCCACGGTGCCCCGGTCCACATCGGCGAACCCGCCCAGATCGGCATCAGCGACCTCGGCTCCCCCGATTTCGGTGACCCGCCGGTCATCGCCGAGGGCGACATCCCCGTGTTCTGGGCCTGCGGAGTCACCCCGCAGGCCGCGATCCGGGCTTCGAAGGTTCCGTTCGCGATCACCCATTCGCCGGGGCGCATGTTCATCACCGACGAACCGGAAGACACCTATCGCCGATGACCTCCCAACTGACCTTCCACACCGCCTCGAAGCATCACCTCCTCGTCGAATGCACCGACCTGGCCACGACGATGGCGCTGCACCGCAGCCTCGAAGCCGCAGAACTGCCCGGCGTCGTCGAACTCGTTCCGGCAGCGCGCACCGTGCTCATCAGCTTCGACCCCGCACGCACCCGGGCGGCTTCACTCGCGGAGGCCATCCGCGAGCTCGGGCACACCGAGTCGACGACCGATGACGCCCGAGCGGTCACCATCGATGTCCGCTACGACGGAGAGGACCTCGCCGAGGTCGCCGACCTCCTCTCCGTCTCCCCCGCCGAGGTGATCACCCGCCACCAGGCCGCGACCTGGCAGGTCGCGTTCGCCGGGTTCGCCCCCGGGTTCGGCTACCTCGCCGGGGACGATGAGCTCTTCGAGGTTCCCCGCCGTCCCTCCCCGCGCACCCGCGTGCCCGTGGGCGCCGTCGCCCTGGCCGGGGAATTCACCGGTGTCTACCCGCGGTCCTCGCCCGGCGGCTGGCAGCTCATCGGCCGCACCGAGGCGACTCTGTGGGATCTCGACCGGCAGCCGCCCGCGCTGTTCGTGCCGGGGACGATCGTGAAGTTCAACGACGCCGGTCGGGAATCCCTGCACCTCGGTGCAGGACCGGGATCAGACGAGGCGACGGCTGAGGAGGAGAGCTCGGAGCCCGCGGCGACGCAGGAAGCCGATTCTGCCGCGGAGCCCAGCACACCGCCCCGTGCTCTCGAGGTCCTCCGGCCCGGCCTGCAGCTGCTCGTCGAGGACCTCGGGCGTCCGGGCTTCGCCTCGATGGGCGTCTCCGGCGCCGGCGCTGCCGACCGCTCCGCGCTCATTGCCGCCAACCGGCTGGTCGGCAACGCCGAGTCCGCGGCCGGGCTCGAAAGCTTCGGCGGCGGCGCGCTCCTGCGCCTCACCGGTGAGTCAGTGGCCGCCGTCACCGGCGCCGAAGGCACCGTCACCGTGACAGGGGCCGACGGGACTGTCCATCGCCCCTGCCTCGGCGAGGCCTTCGCCATCGCCGACGGAGACGAACTCGACCTCGGGAGCGCCGATCGGGGAATCCGCCTGTATCTGGCCGTGCGCGGCGGGATCGACGTCGGCACGGCGCTCGGCAGCGGCTCCGCCGACACCCTCGCGGGACTCGGCCCTGCGGCGCTGGGGAAGGGCAGCCTCCTGCCCCTGCGCGATCCGCGGACCGCGCCCCACCTCGTCGACCCCCATGTCCCGCTGACGCACCGGGACCTGCCGCGGCCCGGGGACACCGTGACCATGACGGTGACCCTGGGGCCCCGCGAAGACTGGTTCACCACGTCAGGAATCGACACACTGCTGGGCCAGGAGTGGACGGTCACGCATGAGTCCGACCGAGTCGGTCTGCGCCTGTCCGGTGACGTCCCATTGGAGCGGGCCCGGACCGGGGAGCTGCCCAGTGAGGGCGCGGTCACCGGCGCCCTCCAGGTCCCGCCGAACGGGCAGCCGGTCCTGTTCGGACCCGACCATCCGCTCACCGGCGGCTACCCGATCATCGCGAGCGTCGACGACCTCGACTTCGCCGCGCAGCTGCCGCCGGGAGTGAAGCTGCGCTTCACCACCTCGGCCACGACGACTGATAACGAAAGCTGAACCATGTCGACCATCCTCATCGCCAACCGCGGCGAAATCGCCGTCCGCATCATCCGCGCCTGCGCCGAGCACGGACACACCTCGGTAGCCGTCTACGCGGATCAGGACGCCGATGCCCTGCACACGAGCCTGGCCGACGCCGCCTTCGCCCTGCCCGGGGCCACTGCGGCCGAGACCTACCTGAGCATCGACGCGATCCTCGCAGCAGCGAAGCAGGCCGGTGCCGATGCCGTCCACCCCGGCTACGGCTTCCTGTCGGAGAACGCCGACTTCGCCGCCGCAGTCGAGGAAGCCGGTCTGATCTGGATCGGCCCGACCGCGAAGACGATCACGGCGCTGGGCGACAAGGTCACCGCCAGGCAGCTCGCGCAGAAGGTCGGGGCTCCCCTGGCCCCGGGCATCGATCGGCCGCTGAAGGACGCCGCCGAAGTCGAATCCTTCGCCGCCGAAGCCGGACTGCCGATCATCATCAAGGCAGCCCACGGCGGCGGTGGGCGCGGAATGAAGATCGTCCACGAGCTCACCGAGGTCGCCGGAGCCTTCGATTCGGCCACCCGTGAGGCGACCGAGGCCTTCGGCCGCTCCGAATGCTTCGTCGAGAAGTACTTGGAGCGCCCCCGCCACGTCGAGGTCCAGATCGTCGGCGACGGCACCGGTCGGGTCGTGGCCGTCGGAGACCGCGACTGCTCGGCCCAGCGCCGCAACCAGAAGCTGATCGAAGAGGCCCCCGCTCCGGGACTGACTGCAGACCAGCGTGAACGTCTCCACCGTTCGGCCGAGGCCATCTGCGCCGAGGTGGACTACCGCGGCGCGGGCACCGTCGAATTCCTGCTCGCCGCCGATGGCACCATGACATTCCTCGAGGTCAACACCCGTCTCCAGGTCGAACACCCCGTCACCGAGGTGACCTCGGGCGTCGACCTCGTCGGCGAACAGTTCCGCATCGCCTTCGGCCAGGGCCTCTCCCTCGACTCGACGCCGCAGCCCCGAGGGCACGCGATCGAGCTGCGGATCAACGCCGAGGATCCCGGACGCGGCTTCCTGCCCACCCCGGGACACATCGACGGCCTCGACGTCCCAGGAGGCCCCGGGGTCCGTTGGGATGCCGGAGTGCGCGCCGGGGACACGGTGCAGCCGGCCTTCGACTCCCTCTTCGCCAAGCTCATCGTCCACGGTCCCGACCGGGACTCCGCGATCGCCCGCACGATCACCGCGGCCAGAGAGCTGCGCGTCGCAGGACCGGCAACGGTGCTGCCGTGCTCACTGGAGATCCTCGCCGACGACGCGTTCACCTCACTCGGGTCGGACAGCGCCGAGGGCATCCACACGCAGTGGATCGAAGCCGATCTCATGCCACGCCTCGAGGCACAGAAGCGACCAGAGCCACTGGCGGACGAGCATCTGCGGCGCATGCCGATCGAGATCGACGGGAGGATCACCACCATCGGGCTGCCCGCTGGGCTGCTGACCGCTCTCGGACCCGCGGCTGGTCAGGGCGCACCAGGCGAACGGACCGCCTCTGACGGCGACGATATGCAGTCGAGTGCAGGGACGGTGACCGCGCCGGTGCCCGGCAGCCTCGTGGACTATCTCGTCGACGACGGCGAAGAGGTCGAGGCCGGCGACGAGGTCGCAGTGCTGTCGGCGATGAAGATGGAGACAAGGGTCGAGGCTTCTGAGACCGGCACATTCCGTCAGGTGGCCGCCGTCGGTGACGTCCTGGCCGTGGGCGAGATCATCGCACGGGTCGACTGAAGAGCTCGGGCCGCCTCGGTGCCGTCGCCGCTGCGCGGAATTCGCGCATTGGGGGCGGAGGCGAACTCCGAATAGAGTGGTGGGTGTCGTTGGTGCGACACTGCCATGGGCCGTGCGGTCCCGGCATGCCCGCCTCGCACCAGGAACACCGCCCACACTAGAAGGAGCATCCATGCCACGTCTGTCAGTCGGCGACACCGCCCCGGACTTCACGCTCGTCAACCAGGACGGGAAGTCGGTCAGCCTCAGCGACTACAAGGGCCAGCGCGTCGTCGTCTACTTCTACCCCGCGGCCATGACTCCGGGCTGCACGACCGAGGCCTGCGACTTCCGCGATTCGCTCTCGGCGCTCAAGGCCGCCGGTCTCGTCGTCCTCGGCATCTCCCCGGACAAGCCGGAGAAGCTGCAGAAGTTCATCGAGAAGGAGGGCTTGAACTTCGATCTGCTCTCGGATGAGGACAAGACCATGATGGAAGAATGGGGTGCCTTCGGCGAGAAGAAGAACTACGGCAAGGTCGTCCAGGGCGTCATCCGCTCGACCGTCGTCGTCGATGCCGAGGGCAAGGTCGAACTCGCCCAGTACAACGTCAAGGCCACCGGCCACGTCGCCCGCGTGCGCAAGGCGCTGGGGATCGACGCGGCCTGAACCGAGCCATCGGATTCACGGGTCTTCCACCGCTCCTGAGCGTTTTCAGCATCGCGACGGCGCCCTGCTAGTCTTGAGGGCGTCGCGGCCGAGTGAGGCCGCCTGGCGCGAGTGGCGGAATTGGTAGACGCGCTGGATTTAGGTTCCAGTGTCTTCGGACGTAGGGGTTCAAGTCCCCTCTCGCGTACAGATCGACGACAGCCCTTCACCAGTCCCGTGCGGGTCGAGGTGGAGGGCTGTTTCGTCCGCACGGCACCTTGCGGTCAGCCGCCAGAGCCCACCTCCTGCCGCAGGCCCTTGATCAGCGCTGTCAGACCGAGTTCGAATGCTGCCGCGGCCGATGAGGACTCGGCGAAGCGCGGATCGAGGGCCGCACGGATCTCGGAGAACCGTGTGTCAGCAGAGTCCTGGGTGATGAGATCGTCGGGGGCGATGATGTCGAGGGCAGAGCCGAGGACATGGGCTTCGACCGTGCGCATGACGGCCACGGTCCGCGACTCCGGCCAACCGCCTCGGCGCAGGCCGTCGACCACCGCGTCATACATCTGATAGGTCGAGAGATCACCGATCGATGTCGTCGCGAGCAGCCGGATGAGGTTCGGATGGGCGGCGAAGGCACGCAGATACGATCGTGCCCACGACTCGAGCGCCACATCCCAGGGCACCGCGTCCGCCGAGGTGGACGACGCGGCGAACGCACTGACATCGATGTCGGCGACGATGCGGGCGCGCATGAGTTCGATGAGCTCGGCACGACCGGACACATGGTTGTACAGCGAGGACACCTGCCGATCGACACGTGCTGCGAGCGTGCGCATGGACAGCACCTCGGAGCCCTCCTCGTCGACGAGGGCGAGCGCGGCGGACACGAGCCGCTCCTGATCGAGTCGCATGTCGGCCCTCGCTTCCCTTGCTGCCTGCTGCCGCTGCTTTCCGTATTTCCGTTAGGAGTGTATCGTGTTGCTCGCCACACATACGAACAGTGTTCGTATCCGGATGAACGGCACTGACAGATCGCAGCGAAGCGGGAGCAGGAACGAATTGACGACGACGCATTTCCACAACGGCACCATCTGGCTCGGACCCGGGGCCGAGGCCTCCGATTCCCTTCTCATCCGCGACGGAGTCATCGTCGCCGTCGGCACCGCCGAAGTGAATCGTCACCTGGCCTCCCGGGCGACCGGTGAGGCCGCACCCGAGCTCGTCGATCTCGACGGCGGCTTCCTGATGCCGTCCTTCGGCGATGGACACGCCCATCCGATCTTCGGCGGGATGGAAGCGGAAGGACCGCAGGTGCGTTCGTGCTCGAGCGTCGACGAGATAGTCGCAGAGGTCCGCCGCTACGCCGAAGCCCATCCCGACGACGAGTGGATCACCGGAGCCTCCTATGACGGCAGCCTCGTGGAAGGCGGGCTCTTCGACGCCCGCTGGCTCGATGAGGCCGTGGCCGACCGTCCGGTCGTCCTCCGCGCCTGGGACTATCACACCGTCTGGTGCAACTCCCGGGCTCTCGCACTCGCCGGGATCACTGCCGAGACTCCCGAACCCGAGCTGGGAGAGATTCCGCGCCGCGACGACGGCTCCCCCTTGGGCACGCTGCGCGAATGGGGCGCGGTCGACCTCGTCGACGCAGTGCAACCACCCCATGACGAATCCGTCCGTCTGCGGGCACTGGAACTCGCAGCCGACTACTACCTCGCCCGAGGCGTCACCTGGGTTCAGGACGCCTGGGTCGAACCGGCCGATGTCGAGACCTACCTGTCCGCCTCGGAGCAGCAGCGCCTCAAGCTGCGTTTCAACCTCGCGTTCTACGCCGATCCCCGCCGCTTCACCCGGCAGCTGCCCGAGATGGTCCGCGCCCGTGACCGCGTCACAGCACTCGATGACCCGCTGCTGAGCGCGAATACCGTGAAGTTCTTCGCCGACGGAGTCGTCGAGAACGAGACCGGAGCACTGCTCGAACCGTACTGTTCGTCCCTGCACAACCACGGTCTGCGCGTCTGGGAGGGCGAGTCCCTGGCCGATGCGGTTCGCGCCGCTGACGCCGAGGGATTCCAGGTCCACATCCATGCGATCGGCGACGCCGCAGTCAGGCAGGCGCTCGATGCCATCGAAGCGGCCATTGCGCAGAACGGGCCGCGCGATCGTCGCCCGGTCATCGCGCATGCCCAGCTCGTCGACTCGGCCGACCTCACCCGCTTCGCCGAGCTCGGCGTCATCGCCAATATGCAGCCCCTGTGGGCACAGCTCGACGATCTCATGACCGTGCTCACCGTGCCCCGCCTCGGCGAAGAACGTGCGAGAACCCAGTATCGGATGCGCAGCATCCTCGACGACGGCGGTCGCCTCTCCTTCGGTTCGGACTGGCCGTGCACCTCGGGGGATCCCGTCGAGGGTCTGGCTATCGCAGTCAGCCGGCAGAACGAGGACGGCGAGCCCGCGGGCGGCTGGACGCCGGACGAGATCCTCGACATCGACCGCTCACTCGAGGCGTACTCGGCCACTGTCGCCCACCAGGCCTTCGCCGACCGCTCCCCCGCCCCCTGGGGAGAGATCAGCCCCGGGGCGAGCGCCGACCTCATCGTCTTCGCCCGTGACCCGCGGGAACTCGCACCTCGTGAGCTCGCGCTCGCATCCGTGCGCAGCACCTACCTCCGCGGCGTCGCCGTGCAGACCGGAGACTGAGCCGAAAGGACCGTCATGCCCCATCAGCAGAGCAGCACCACGGCCGCGGGCGGAGACACTGAGCTCAAACGCGCCCTCGGGGTGCCCTCCCTCGTCTTCTTCGGCCTCGTCTACATGGTCCCTCTGACGATCTTCACGACCTACGGGATCGTCACCCAGGTCACGGGCGGACGAGTGCCTGCCGCCTATGTCGTCACCTTGCTGGCCATGGTCTTCACCGCCCGGTCGTATGCGAGGATGGCCGCGGCGATGCCCTTCGCGGGCTCTGCGTACACGTATACGCAGAAGAGCTTCGGCGCCGGCATCGGCTTCGTCGCCGGCTGGGCGCTGCTCCTGGACTACCTGTTCCTGCCGATGATCAACTACCTCGTCATCGGCATCTACCTGTCTGCCGCGTTCCCGATGATTCCCGCGTGGGTGTTCGTGCTCACGGCGATCGGCCTCGTCACGGTCCTCAATGTCATCGGCATCGTCTCCGTGGCCCGGGCGAACATCGTCATCATCGCCGCTCAGGCGATCTTCATCGTCACTTTCGCCGCACTCGGCATCTCGTCGATGACCGGAGCCGGAACGGTCGATCTCGCCGCCCCATTCACCGGCGACGGCACCGCGCCGGGATTCGACAGCGTCATGGCCGGTGCCGCGATCCTGTGTCTGTCGTTCCTCGGCTTCGACGCGGTCTCGACCCTCTCCGAGGAGGCGAAGGAACCGAAGCGCACCGTGCCGCGAGCGATCGTCATCGCGACGATCACCGGCGGCCTCATCTACATCGTGCTGTCCTACCTCGCGCAGCTGGTCTATCCGTCGAATGACTTCGCCGATGTCGACTCCGGCGCCCTGGACGTCATGGCCGCCGCCGGCGGCGAATTCCTCACCATCTTCTTCACAGCCGCCTATGTCGCCGGCGCCTGCGGTTCGGCACTGACCTCGCAAGCTTCGGTCTCGCGCATCCTCTTCGCCATGGGCCGCGACGGCGTGCTGCCGAAGAGCTTCTTCGGACGGCTCTCACCGCGGTTCCACACTCCGGTGCTCGCCACTCTCTGCGTCGGCGTGGTCTCGCTGCTTGCACTGGCAGTCGACCTCGGCTTCATCTCGGAGATGGTGAGCTTCGGTGCGCTCATCGCGTTCTCCGCGGTCAACCTCTCGGTCATCAAGCACTTCATCATCGACGAGAAGCACCGGGGCGGCGACGCGATCCTCAGTTCCCTCGTGCTGCCGGGGATCGGGTTCTGCCTCACCCTGTGGCTGTGGACGAGCCTGTCACCGCGGACGCTTCTCATCGGCGTGATCTGGCTCCTCCTCGGTGTCGCCTACCTCGCGTTCGTCACCCGCGGTTTCCGCCGCCCGACTCCGATGCTCGACCTGACCGAGTAAACGACCCCACCGGCACAGCGCCCGGCCCGGACAGGGACCGGTGCCGCAGCCTGCCCGGAAGGCGAGGAGCGGTTCATCTCTGACCGTGCCATACCTCGCCTCTTGTAATAGTGTGTGACACACACTATTGTGTGGTGCATGGACGAGGATGCAGAGAAAGCACTGGCCACCCACGAACAGGAATTGCGCCGCGGCACCGTGGTCTTCGCCAGCCTCGTCGCCTGCCGCCGACCCCAGTACGGCTACTCACTGCTGACCACGCTCACCGAGGCCGGCATTCCCACCGAGGCCAATACCCTCTACCCCCTGCTGAGGCGCCTCGAGAAGCAGGGCCTGCTCTCAGCCGTTTGGAACACCGAACAGGCCCGCCCCCGCAAGTACTACACCGTCACAGACAGCGGCGCCGAAGTCGCCGCCGCACTCCACACGCACTGGCTGGACCTCGATTCCAGCATCACGAAACTCTGGAAGGACGGCACACCATGACTGTGCTCACCGGCATCTACATCGACAACGTCATCCGCCATCTGCCCGAGGGCTCCCGCTCCGATATCGCCGCCGAGATCACCGCGACGATCAGCGATATGATCGATGACCGCCTCGGCGAGGATCCGCAGCCGAGTCCCGAACATACGGCCGCGGTCGAACGCGAGGTGCTCGAAGAACTCGGCGACCCCGCTGTGCTGTCGCGGGAGTATTCGAACTCGCCGCAGCACTTCATCGGCCCGAAGTCATATCCGCTCTTCCTCTGGACGCTGCGTTGGATCCTGCCCATCGTCGGTCTCATCGCCCTGCTCGACAACATCGTCGTCACCTTCGCCACCACGCCGCAGGCCCACCTCGGCGAAGCCATCGGACCCGCGATCGGCAACACCGTGACCGCGCTGCTCACCGCCTTCGCCGTCATCACGATCCTCATCGGCCTCGGCGACCGCCGAGTCGACGACGATGCGCTCCCGCGCGTGCCCGGACGTCAGAAGGTCCCGTGGACGATCGATGACCTCGATCGCCGCGATATCCGCGGCAGGCAGACCCGCGCCGAGGCGGCCCTCGGGCTGGTCTTCATCCTCGCGCTGGCAGCCATCCCCTTCATTCCGACGACCCTGCTCTACGTCGGCCACCTCAACCGCGGTGGAACGTTCATCAATCCGGACCTCGGCACAGGCTGGCTGGTCGGCTATTGGGCCTTCCTCGCCCTCCTGGCCGCTGTCGAAATCGTCAGGTTCGTGACCGCCTCGACACGACCGACCGTGGCGATCATCGGCGGAATCATCGATGTGGCCATGGCCGTCTTCCTCACCGCCGCCATGCTCACTCAGCCGGTCTTCCACCCGGAGCTGACGAGCGCCTCGGGCGCCGAGGTGCAACAGGTCATCACTGTCATCGCGATCTGGATCATCGTCGTCTGGGACCAGGTGAGCACCTGGCGGGTCATCCGCGGCTGGCGATGACCGTGAACTTCTTGTTCCGCGCCAGCTGCTCGCTGTCGCCGATGATGGCCTCGAGTCGGCCGCGATAGCGCAGATGCGAGTTGAACACAGTGATCACGACTCCGCCGGGCGCCAGGTGCCTGGCCGCTGCGGCCATCATCGCCTCGGCGCTGTCGGTCTCGATCGCCGTGCCCTGGTGGAACGGCGGGTTGAGGAGAACGAGGTCGAATTCGCCCAGCCCCTTCAGCTCGGGGTCGGTGCTGTCGGCGGCGTCGGCGAGTCGGATGTCGACGTCGATGCCGTTGGCCTCTGCGGTGGCTCGCGCCGAGGCGACTGCCGCTCGAGAGACGTCGAGTCCGGCACCGCGGGCGGCGCCGGTGGCCTGCATGACCGCGGTCAGCAGCCAGCCGTTCCCGCAGCCGAGGTCGAGCACGGAGCCGGGAGCGAACTCGGAGTCCGGAGCAGCTTCCTCTCCGGTGCCAGAGGCCGTCAGCAGGCTCTGCACGGAGTCGAGCAGCAGAGCAGATCCTTCGTCCTTCCTGATCCCGGAGAAGCACGCACCATGCGCTCTGACCTCGAGGTCTCCGTTGCCGGGATGGGTGATGGTGCCGTGCTCGGGGAAACGGGAGAGGCTGGGGGTCGGCAGGGGGCGGCTGCCGATGATCATCCGATGCTTGCCGACTCCGGGAGAGACATCGACGCGGCCGAAACCGCGGGCGAGCTCCTTGTTCACCGCCCGCGACATCGCATCGCTGCGTCCGATGACGATGATCGTCGTCACCGACGGGTGAAGCGTGGCGATGGTCTCGGCCAGGGCGTTCGTCGCCTTGGGCGCATTGACGACCGCCCAGGTCTCGTGGGGATCCTGACCGTCCTCGACGGGCGGGCTTCCGGTTTCGGCCGCGGTTTCGGCTACCTCGACGGTGTCTTCGACGGATCGCTCCTCGTCGATCCGGTCATGCCGGGTCTCGACCTCGGCGAGACGTCCCATCAGCGTCGTCTGCATGCCGTGGGCATCATCGACGACGATGATGCGCTGCGGTTGGCGGGCGACGGCCTCGGCGGGCACGAAGGTGCCCTGGGCGTCACGCCCGGAGACGTCGAGTTCGCCGGCGCGCCTGCCGAGGATGTAGTCGACGAGCATCCGCGCCTGCGGCAGCCCGGGCCGGTCGGCGAAGGACGGGAATTCGGCCAACAGCTTCCGACTGCGTTCGAGGGCGGCGGAGTCGCGAGAGAGCAGAGAAGCAGGCATCCGACCAGTCTAGTGGGACTGCACCGCCGAGCTGCCTCCCATGAGCCTGACCGTGACCGAGCTCTCGGAGATCGCCCGGGAGACATCTCGACCGGATCCGAAGATTTATCGCTCCGCGGACCGGACGGACACCCGTCGGACAAGGGCGGGTGTGCTACAAATTGAGGGAGCTTCGTCCAATGTCGCATCAGGAGAGATCATGACAATCCTTGTCGGTTATTCCCCCTCGCCGGAAGGCAGGGCCGCTGTCGATTTCGGCATCGAACAGGCCCGCGCATTCGACGATGTCGTCGTCGTGCTCAATGCCGGAATCGGTGAGACTCCTGACGAACGCGGAGTGGCCACCAGCAAGGACATCGAGGAGCTCAAGGAGACGCTGCAGTCTTCCGAGGTCTCCCATGAGATCCTCCAGTTCCTCCGCGGCAACGACCCCGTCGAAGAGCTGCTGGCGCTGGCCGAAGCGACAGCCGACACTCGTATGATCGTCATCGGATCCCGTCGCCGCTCCCCCGTCGGCAAGCTCATCATGGGCTCGACGGCTCAGCGCATCATCCTCGACTCCGATGTCCCCGTCGTCTCCGTGAAGGTCGACCGGACGAAGAAGTGACTCCCTCCTGTTCGACATCCCTCTGAACGAGAATGCCCCGCACCTGCGATGGTGCGGGGCATTCTTCGCATCGGTGCTCACGTGTCGCGCGACTCAGTCATCGGTGCGAACCGGTGCGTCCCATTCGTCGAGCTCGGCTTCGCTCCAGTCGCCGTAGGTCGGGTTGGGCAGGATGATCCATTCGGAGCCGAACTTCGCGCTGTTGTCCTCGACGAGCTTGCGCTGCTCGTCGATCGAGGCATCGGCGAAGGCGCCATCGAAGTCATGGAGGGTGTCGCCGAGCTGCATGAGCAGGGTGTGGTCCGATTCGACCTTCGCGCGCCGTTCGTCCTTCGGAGGGCCGAGCAGCATGACGTGCTCGTCGTCGGCCTGCGGCAGACCGAGCTTCTGCAGAGCGGCGACATTGGCAGCATGGTTGTCTTCGGTCCGGTCCGAGACGTAGTAGATGTCGACTCCGAGCTCATCGGCATGTTTGAAGAACTCCATCGCACCGGGGATCAGGGTGGGCTCCCCGTTCTTCTCCCAGTCGTCCCATGTGTCCCAGCCGCTGAAGTCGTGGCATTTCGCGATATCGCGAGCCAGCAGCTTCGAGTTGTCGATGGCCGTCTCATCGAGATCGCTCATGATGGCCAGGTCCTCGCCCTTCGGCGCGGCGGCCACGGCCTTATCGAGCTGCCTGCTGGCTAGCTCGTAGGTCTGTCCCTGCAGGGCCATGGCCTCTGCGCTCTGCTGCTGCCATTTCACCCCCATGGTGTAGGCAGAGACATCGCAGTCATCGGCGGCTTCGGATCCCGCCTCACCTGGAGTCGGCCCCGAGTTGAGGATGTAGCCGACGACGCCCAGGATGAGGACGAGCAGCACAGTCAGGGCAGGGACGAGGACCTTCTTCATTCATCTTCTTTCTTCATCGGCATCACTTGCAGATCAGCGGTCGCTGACCTCATCTCTTCGAGCCGTCCGGCTCAGTCTCCGACGATGGCGGCGATCAGGGCGTCGACGTCGTCGGCGGTCGTGTCGAAGGCACACATGAGACGGACAATGTCCTTCTCAAGCGGCCAGTTCGCGAAGGCGAACTTCTGCCGGGCACGGGCGGTCACCTCGGCGGGCATTCGGGCGAATACGACGTTCGATTCGACGTTCTGCACGATCTCGAGTCCGGGCACGCGGTTCTCCGCGATCACCTCGGCGAGGCCCTTCGCAAGGCGCTGGGCCATCCCATTGGCGTGAGCGGCAGACCGGCGCCACAGGTCGCCCTCGTAGAGAGCGCACAGCTGGGCGGAGAGGAAACGCATCTTCGAAGCCAGCTGCAGGTTCATCTTGCGCAGGAAGCGCATGCCCTGACCGATGTCCGGGTTGAGGACGACGACGGCTTCGGCGCCGAGCAGTCCGTTCTTCGTCCCTCCGAGACTGATGATGTCGACGCCGACCGCGCTCGTGATGTCCCCCAGGCCGAGGTCGAGGTGGGCGGCGGCATTCCCCAGACGCGATCCGTCGACGTGGACGATCATGTCGAGTTCGTGTGCAGTGCGGGCGATCGCCGCGATCTCCTCGGGCGTGTAGGTGGTGCCCCATTCGGTCGATTGGGAGATGCTCACAGCCAGGGGCTGGGCATTGTGCTCGTCGCCACGGCCGATGATCGCGCCCTTGATGGTCTCCGGTGTCAGTTTGCCGTTCTCAGTGGCGGCGCCGACGATCTTCAGTCCGCCGACCTTCTCCGGGGCGCCGGTCTCGTCGTAGTTGATGTGCGCCGAGGCGGCGGTGATGACAGCGGCCCACCTCGGCAATGCGGACTGCAGGGCGAGCACATTGGCTCCGGTGCCGTTGAAGACCGGGAACGCCTGAGCCTCAGGCCCGAAGTGATGCTGCATGAGCTCGTGGAAACGCGCGGTCCACGGGTCGCCGCCGTAGCCGGGCGCGTGGCCGACATTCGCCTCGGTGATCGCGGCGATGACCTCGGGGTGGGCTCGGGCCCAGTTGTCGGAGCCGAAGTTGCGCGGATGCGCATCCGGGCTGGTGTCGACCGCGGGAATCGGGGACTGAGAGTGCGCGGTGGCGGCGCCGGCGGGGGCGTTGGCGGCGGCAGGTGCGGCGGGAGCGTTCGAGGGGTTCTGGGACTGCGCTGTCTGGTCAGATGCCTGGGTGTTCACATTCTCAGACTAGCCTCTCGGCCGCCGTCCTTGCACGGCGGTCCTGGGCTCGGCCATCCCTCATCGGTGGTTTCATCCACACCCGCTGCAGCGGGGTGTTCTGCGAGGACCGATGTTTGATGCGCGTGCAATGGTAGGACGAGACGGCAACGGTGCGTCGTGGCAGCATCGAGCCCTGGTGGATACGTCAGCGCATAAACACCTCGCACATCGGCTGAAGCACCCCGCACATCGCCCGACGCATCGGATACACAACACCGCGGCCCGCCTCCGCTGTGGGGAGACGGGCCGCGGTGAAATCGGCTCAGAGGCGCAGATTCAGAGCGTCAGAGCCTCAGCGCCGGGCCGGCGACTCTCAGGCGAGGAGTTCGCGCATGAGGTCGGCGGTCTCGGTCGGGGTCTTGCCGACCTTGACGCCTGCGGCTTCGAGGGCTTCCTTCTTGGCCTGAGCGGTTCCCGAGGAGCCGGAGACGATGGCGCCGGCGTGGCCCATGGTCTTGCCCTCGGGCGCGGTGAAGCCTGCGACGTAGCCCACGACCGGCTTCGACACGTTGTCCTTGATGAAGGCCGCGGCACGCTCCTCGGCGTCTCCGCCGATCTCGCCGATCATGACGATGGCTTCGGTGTCCGGGTCAGCTTCGAAGGCCTCAAGTGCATCGATGTGCGTGGTGCCGATGACCGGATCTCCGCCGATGCCGATGGCCGTCGAGAAGCCGAGGTCACGCAGCTCGTACATCATCTGGT
This sequence comes from Brevibacterium renqingii, assembly GCF_017808105.1. GTDB lineage: Bacteria > Actinomycetota > Actinomycetes > Actinomycetales > Brevibacteriaceae > Brevibacterium > Brevibacterium renqingii. Next base: position 271,335 of record NZ_JADBHF010000003.1, read on the forward strand.
AGGTCAGGGTGCCGGACTTCGAGACGAGACCCAGCTTGCCCTTCTTCGTGATGTTGGCCGGGATGATGCCGGCCAGCGACTCCCCGGGGGTGATGATGCCCGGGCAGTTGGGTCCGATGATGCGGGTGGCGTTGCCGGCCGCCTGCGCACGGGCCCAGACCTCTGCCGAGTCCTGGACCGGGATGCCCTCGGTGATGATGACGAGCAGACCGATCTTCGCGTCGATGGCCTCGATCGCGGCGTCCTTGGAGAACGCCGGGGGCACGAAGGCCACGGACACATCGGCGCCGGTCGCCTCCATCGCCTCGGTCACGGAGCCGAAGACGGGCAGTTCGAGCTCGTTGCCGTCCTTGTCGTTGTGCTTGACGGTGGTGCCGGCCTTGCGGGCGTTGACACCGCCGACGACGTTCGATCCGGCGGCGAGCATGCGAGCGGTGTGCTTCGAGCCCTCTCCGCCGGTGATGCCCTGGACGATGATCTTCGAATCGGAATTCAGAAAGACAGACATTGTTGTAAAGACCTTTCCTTACTTGGCAGCAGCCAGTTCGGCGGCCTTGTCGGCTCCACCGTCCATCGTGTCAGTGAGCGTGACGAGCGGGTGCGCGGCCTTCTTGAGGATGGCGCGTCCCTCCTCGACATTGTTGCCGTCGAGGCGGACGACGAGCGGCTTGGTGGCCTGGTCGCCGAGGATCTCGAGGGCCTTGACGATGCCGTCTGCCACAGCGTCGCAGGCGGTGATGCCGCCGAAGACGTTGACGAAGACCGACTTGACCTGGTCATCGCCGAGGATGACGTCGAGTCCGTTGGCCATCACCTCAGCCGAGGCGCCGCCTCCGATGTCGAGGAAGTTCGCCGGCTTGACGTTCGAGTGCTTCTCACCGGCGTAGGCGACGACGTCGAGGGTCGACATGACCAGACCTGCGCCGTTGCCGATGATTCCGACCTCGCCGTCGAGTTTGACGTAGTTGAGGTCGAGCTTCTTGGCCTTGAGCTCGAGCGGGTTCTCCGCGCTGATGTCGCGCAGCTCCTCGTGCTCGGTGTGGCGGAAGTCGGCGTTGTCGTCGAGCGAGACCTTGCCGTCGAGGGCGAGGATGTCACCGGCACCGGTCTTGACCAGCGGGTTGACCTCGACCAGGGTGGCGTCCTCGGACTCGAAGACGGTCCACAGGCTGGTGAGCACGGGGGCGACCTTCGCAGCGGTGTCGGCGTCGAAGCCGGCGGCCTGAGCGATTTCGGCGGCCTTGTCGGCGTTGATGCCGTCGATGGCCGACACGGGGATCTTGGCGAGCGCATCCGGGCGTTCCACGGCCAGCTGCTCGATCTCCATTCCGCCTTCCTTGGAGCACATCGCCAGGTAGGTGCGGTTGGAGCGGTCGAGGAGGACGGAGAAGTAGTATTCCTCTGCGATGTCGGCACCCTCGGCGATCATCACCTTTTCGGTGATGTGGCCCTTGATGTCCAGGCCCAGGATGTCCTTGGCGCGGGCTTCGGCCTCATCGGGGTTCTTCGCCACCTTGACGCCGCCGGCCTTTCCACGGCCGCCGATCTTGACCTGCGACTTCACGACCACGGTTCCGCCGCCGAGGGCCTCGGCAGCTGTCTTCGCTTCTTCTGGCGTCGTCGCGACCTGGGCCTTGAGCACGGGCACTCCGTGCTTCTCGAACAGGTCACGTGCTTGATACTCGAAAAGATCCACGTGTATTCCTTCGCTCTCACTGCCGGGTGGTTTGCCCCTGCAGGTTCGTTGACGGATGCAAGAACCAAAGACAACCATATTCCCAAACGCACCCGCGGCTCCAAACCTGCAGGTTGGACAGACCCTCGAGCGTAAGGAATATCTCGTCAAAAAGTATCTTTGTCGTCAAGAATCTTGATATGGACGTAAAATCGGTCCATGGACGAAGTGGACCGAATAGTCGCAGCCTGGCGTCGCGAGCGTCCGGATCTCGATGTCTCCCCGATGGAGATCCTCTCCCGTGTCTCGCGCCTGGCCAGGCAGTTGGATCTTGCACGGAAGACGAGCTTCTCCGATTACGGCATCGAGGGGTGGGCCTTCGATGTGCTCTCCGCCCTCCGTCGCTCGGGCGAGCCCTACCAGCTCTCCCCGTCGACGCTGCTCCAGGAGACGCTCGTGACCAGCGGCACGATGACCAATCGCATCGATCGCCTCGTCGCTCGCGGTTGGGTCGAGCGCCGGCCCGACCCGGGAGATCGTCGCGGTGTGCTGGTCCAGCTGACCGACAGCGGGCGGGCCACCGTCGACTCGGCGCTGGCGGATCTGCTCGTCAAGGAGCGCGCGATCCTCAGCGGTCTCACCCCCGCGGGCAGCCGCAAGCTCGCCGCCCTGCTGCGCGAGCTCTCCACCGGATTCGACAGCGACGAGGACTGACGCCGACCGGCCCGACACACCCGACCGACTTCGACCACGAGGAGCCAGCCATGACCGATGAGCTCACGAACTACACCGGCGCACAGCCGCCTCGGCGCGAAGCGATCCACGGTCGCTGGGTCGATCTCGAACCCTTGGATCCGGCCGCTCACGGCGACAGTCTCTTCGCCGCGGTCTCCGCGCCCGACGGGATCGAGGAGCGCTTCCGCTATCTGCCGCAGACCCCGCAGACCGAGCGCGGGGACTTCGATGCCTGGATCGCCGAGGCGGCCGCCGGCGCCGACCCACTCTTCTTCGCCGTCGTCGACCGTGCCACCCGGCGGGCCGTGGGACGGCAGGCGCTCATGCGCATCGATGCGGCGAACGGCGTCATGGAGATCGGCCACATCCTCTGGGGTCCGGCGCTGTCGCGCACCCGCGCTGCCACCGAGGCGCTCTTCCTCTGCGCCGATCTCGCCTTCGCCCGCGGGTTCCGCCGGTTCGAGTGGAAGTGCGATGACGGCAACGCACCGTCGAAGCGTGCGGCCGAACGATTCGGATTCACTTTCGAAGGCGTGTTCCGGCAACACCTCGTGGTCAAGAGCCGTAACCGGGACACCGCCTGGTTCTCGATCATCGACGCCGAATGGCCGGCTCTGCGGGCGGCGTACATCGAGTGGCTCGACGACGCGAACTTCGATGACCGCGGCGGACAGAGGAAGGGACTGCGGGAGCTCATCGCCGTCCACCGAGGCGTCTGAGCCGCTCACCTCGTCCCCGTTCGACCCGGTTCCCGGGGCTCTCGCCAGCCCCCGTTCGTCACGGCACCGCGCGTCCGCCCCGGCTCTCGCCCCCACTCGGATTAGGCTGAGGACGTGGACCTGCAGAGTGCGGGTCCTCATCCCCCAGGGACGCCGACGAAACCTCGAGGAACCATGCGACTTCGCCCACTTGCTCTTCTGTCCGCCGCTGCACTGCTGGCCACGACGACAGCCTGCGTGTCGACGCCCGAGGAGACCCGGCCCCAGCCGCGGCCGTCGGTGAGCAAAGAGGAGGTCACTCCGATCGAGACGCCCAAGGGCGCGCCCGAGGTGACCGTCGTCGACACCTCGCCGGGCGGTGAGAAAGACGCCGACCCACTGTGGCAGGGACTCGCCGAGGCCGCTGAGAAGAAGACCGAGGCCTATCTCAAGGTCTACGTCCACACCGGCAACCCGGAGGTGCCCGACTCCGGCGAGATGACCGTCACCGCAGACACTCCCGACAGCGTCAGCGTCACCGTGGACGCCGAGAACGTCGACGACGATCTCTCTCCCTTCCTGCTCATCCACGGCACCTTCGAAGTCGATGAGATCGGCAGCTCCGCCTACACCCTCAAGACCGTCGACGACGAGGACATCCCGGAACTCGATCCGAAGGGACCCGACGACAAGACTCGCTGCACCGCCGACGACGCGCAGGAGAGGATCGGGCTCGCCGCCGACGATCTCGCCGAGGACCCCGGTCGACGCGAGGAGTTCCGCCAGCAGTGGGGCGGTTCGCCGAAGGTGTGGTGGGGCATCCAGAAGACCGCGATCAGCCTCGGCAAGGAGGGCGGCGTCGCCGGCGACTTCCTCACCGAGGCGTGCGGCGAATACCTCCAGTAGCGGCATCGGCGCCGAGGCACTCGTCGGCTGAGCTCGGACGTGGAACGATGGTCATATGAGGATCGCCATCGTCGGAGCCGGCATCGGCGGGCTCTCCGCGGCCGTGGGGCTGCAGAGGGCCGGCGCCGAGGTGACCGTCTTCGAACGCGCCACCGCAGTCCGCGCCGGCGGTTCGGGGCTCTCCCTCTTCGCCAATGGGCTGAAGGCTCTGGAGGTGCTGGGACTGCGGGCGGAATTCGAAACCGTGACAGACCGTGGAGTCGAAGGCTTCACAGCCGGCCAACGCCGCGCCGACGGACGCTGGATCGCACGTGTCCCCGAGGACGCGGTCGGCGCTCTGCGCGTCGTCGACCGCGCCGATCTCCACCGGCTCCTGCTCGCCGGGCTGACACCGGACACGGTGCGCACAGACGCCGAGGCGGTCTCGGCGACGCCCCTGGGTGCTCTGACCTTCAGCACCGACGCCGCGCCGCCTGAGGCCGAAGAGCGCTTCGATCTCATCATCGGCGCCGATGGTCTGCACAGCCGCATGCGCCCCGTCGTCGCCGGAGGACGGGCTGTCCCGCAATACGCCGGATACTCCGCGTGGAGAGGCATCACCTCGGTGCCGGTGGATCTGTCGGGCCAGGCCGGGGAATCGGTCGGGCACGGCCGCCGGTTCGGCATCGCGCCCCTGGCCGATGGCCGAGTCTACTGGTTCGCCGTCGCGAATATGCCCGAAGATGCGGTCTTCGCCGATGAGAAATCGACCGTCGAGCAGATGTTCGCAGGATGGCACTCCCCCATCGCCGAACTCATCGCCGCCACCGACGCCGAGGCGGTTCACCGGACCCCGATCGCCGACCTGTCGAGTCCGCTGCCCCGGTACCATCGCGGCCGGATCGTGCTCCTCGGCGATGCCGCGCATGCGATGACGCCGAACCTCGGGCAGGGAGGCGGCCAGGCCCTCGAAGATGCAGCTACGCTGACGACTCTGCTGACCCCGCTGCTGACAGGTCACCCCGCAGGTCGGCAGACGGATCTCGATGCGGTTCTGCACCGGTATGATGCGCTGCGTCGGTCGCGCTCTCAGTCGATCGCGAAGAAGTCCCGATTCATGGGGCAGGTGTTCCAGCTCGAGTCTCCGCTGCTGGCCGGTGCGCGGGACGCGATCTTCTCCGCCGTTCCGGCGAGGCTCATCGCCGCTCAGGCCGCGAGCGTCCAGAAATGGTCACCTCCGGCCCCACCTCGGTGAGTTCATTGTGCGAAGGAAGGTGCGGAATTCGCCGGGACGCTGCTTGGGTGGGCGCTTTGGGCGGATCAGGCCCCGGAAAAATCCGCCCATTTGGACCACTTAAGCTGGCTCTTCGGCCGTACGAGCGCGATCGCAAAGCATCTCTCACTCACAGCGTCGTGTTTCCGGGCCCCTCCCGCGGAGGCGCGGTGATTCCCGACCTCTTCCGTGGAGGCACTGTGATTCCCGAGCTTTTTCGCGGAGGCGCGGTGATTCCCGACCTCTCCCGTGGAGGCACGGTATTCCGGAATGTCAGTCGTGCAGCGCCCGGTTGTAGGCGTCGACGACTGCGGGCAGGAAGAAGCCCATGATCACGGCGATGGCGGTGACCAGACAGGCCAGCCCCAGCCACAGAGAACCGCCGATGACGGTGAAGCCGAAGACGATGACCAGCAGTTCGAAGGCGATCGCGGCCGGCCGGGCCCAGCGGTGCAGACGCCACGCGCCGCGCGCTGCGGCACCGACCCCGGCCGCGAAGATGAGGAACATGACGGCCAGGCCGAGCAGCGATGCTGCCAGCTCACCGGCGGTGAAGGCTGTGATGACGAAGGACAGCGCCGAACCGACCAGGGCCAATGCCTGGACCACGAGGACGACGACGACCAGCAGCATCGCCCTGGGGGTGGGCACATCGGTCGAACTCACGTCGGTCAAATGGTCACCCGGGCGAAACCTGGGATGAGGATCTCGTCGAGCATGCGCTCGCGCACATCCAAGGGCAGGAAGGCCGCGGTCACGGCATTGACGGTGGCCCATTCGAGGTCCGTCTGCGTCCATCCGGCTTCGTCGACGAGCAGACGCATCTCGCGCGTCACGGACGTGCCCGACATCAGCCGGTTGTCCGGGTTGATGGTGACGGCGAAGCCGAGGTCCTTCAGCCCGGTGATCGGGTGGGAGGCGATGGTGCCGCCGATATCGGTCTGCAGGTTCGAGCTCGGGCACAGTTCGAGCGGCACCTGCTGGTCGAGGACCCACGCGGCGAGGCTGCCGAGCTGACCCTCTCCGTCGACGATGTCCATGTCCTCGACGATGCGGGCACCGTGGCCCAGACGCTGTGCGTGGCAGATGGTGATCGCCTCGTGGATGGATTCCTTGCCTGCGGCCTCACCGGCATGGATCGTCACCGGCACATAGGCCTGGTGGAGGGCGTTGAAGGCGGACAGGTGCGCCGAGGGCGGGAAGCCGTTCTCGGGCCCGGCGATGTCGAAGCCGACGACGCCGGAGTCCGCTCCCTTCTCACGGTGGCGGATGGCCAGTTCGGCGACAGCCAGGGAGTTGTCGGCCTGGCGCATGGCGGTGATGAGCTGACCGACGCGGATGTACTTGCCCTCGGCTGCGGCCTCGGAGACACCGGCTTCGAGCCCTTCCTGGACGGCGTCGACGACCTCGTCGAGTTCGAGCCCTCCCTCGAGGTGCTGCTCGGGAGCCCACCGGGCCTCGGCATAGAACACTCCGTCGGCGACCTGGTCGAGCACCCATTCCTTGGCCACGCGCTGCAGCCCTTCACGGCTCTGCATGAGCGCCACCGTGTGGGAGAACGTCTCGAGATAGCGGACGAGGTCACCGGAGTTCGCGGACTCGGAGAACCAGGCGCGCAGCGACTCCGGGTCGCCGGCGGGCAGTTCGTGTCCGCTCTGCTCGGCCAGTTCGATCATCGTCTCGGGGCGCAGGCCACCGTCGAGGTGATCGTGGAGGGAGACTTTGGGCAGCTGCAGGATGGGGTCGTCCGAAGCGACGCCGGCGGGTACATTCATCACCGCCTCAGCTTATCCGATGACGCCGAACATCGGCGGTGCGGCGTGGGAGGATTTCGGGCCGGCTCCGCCTCCGGCTTCCGCGCCCGAGGCGAGCGCTCACCCCTTCTCCGGGTCGATCTCCCCGCTCTTGATCCGCTCGCGCAGATCGGTGATGCCGCGCCCGGCGTCGGAGACGCGGGAGAGGAAACCGTCTTCGGCGACGATCCGGACTCCGCCGTTGTCGATCGTGCCGTGGTACCGCCGGTCGCCGACGCGGAAGCCGCCGACCTCCTCCGGCTGCGCTTTCGACGCCGGAGCCACCTCGTCGGGATTCTTGCTCTGCGGCCAGTCCGGGAACATCGTGCGCAGCCCCCGGCGGATGTTCGGCTCCACGGTCGCCACGATCGTCTTGTTGAATCCTCCGGCAGTTCCGTACCAGACGAGCTTCGGCAGGCTCGGGCCCTCATCATCGGAGTCCTCGGCCTCCTCCGCGGACGCGAGCAGGTCCTTCCGCTCCTCCTCCGCCGAGGTGACCGCCCCCATGGCGGCGGCCGACCCGAAGGGCACGATAACGTCGACGTCGGAGTCGAAGGCCTGAGTGAAGTACTCCTCGCCCGCCGCACGAGTGTCGTCGACCGTGCGGTTCATCGCCGAGGCGCTGCGGTAGGACTTCACCTCGTCGGCGCCTTCGTCCCTCTCCTCGTTGTACAGGTCGACTCCGGCGTCGAAGGCGGTGAGGATCTTCTCCGCCTGGGGGAAGTGGTGCGAGACGACGACGCCGACCTCTCCGGTCTCCGAGGCCGTGGCCGCGGTATAGCCGGCGATGAAGGCCGGTGGGACGAGGTCGAAGTCGATGCTCAGCACGTTCTTCGGCTGGTCCTGCCCGCCGCTGGAGACTCCGAGGAACAGATCATCGGGGTGGGCGGAGGCGAACTCCGCGAGTTCATCGGCACCGCCGGGTCCGATGACCGTGGTCAGTGCACAGTCCTGCCCGTGCATCCGCTGCAGGGCCGCCGAGGTGGCCCCGCCTCCCGAGACACGCTGACTCGAGGTGCCGGAGAAGACACCGGCCGCACGCGCCAGTTCCGTCTCCTCGAGGGTCAGGGCCCCGGACGAATGGTCGTCGAACCCGGCAGGGGCGGAGATGAGACAGCCCAGCCTCGATTCCTCGAGCGGTTCGGGAGCTGTCACGGAGCAGGCGCTGAGCATCAGTGCGCCGGCCGCACCGACGGCGCCGATCAGAATGCCCCGAGCTCTCATCCTCATGGGTTCAAGATTATCGGCCCGATCGACGACCGCGGTAATCACCGGCTCCGGTCACGCTCGAGGACCTTGAGAGCGGTGGCAGTGAAGACGCGGGCGGCGATCGCGACGGCGCGTTCATCGATGAGCAGATCACCTTGGTGGATGTCGTAGGTGGTGCCGCCGGGGGTGCGGGTGCCCAGACGGATGAGGGCACCCGGACAGTGGGTGAGGTACCAGGCGAAGTCCTCTCCGCCCATCGACTGCGGGGTCAGCTGCACGGCGTTCTCCCCCAGTTCGCCGCGCACGGCGGATTCGATGAGCGTCACTTGGTCCTCGGTGTTGACCACCGGCGGGACGCCTCGGCGGTGTTCGAGGTCGACGTCGACCCCGTACGGTCCGGCGATGCGGTCGACGAGTTCGGGCAGCACCTCGGCGACCTGATTCCACCCGTCGACGTCGAGGCACCGCAGCGTGCCTCGCAGGATGCCCTCGCTGGGGACGACGTTCGCGGCGTGCCCGGCGCTGATCTCGCCCCATACGAGTGAGATCGCATGCCGCGGATCGATGAGGCGGCCCAGCGTCGAGGGCAGGTCGGTGGCGAGTTTGCCCAGAGCGTAGACGAGGTCCTCGGTCAGGTGCGGCCGGGAGGTGTGCCCGCCGTGGCCGGACAGGCGGATGATGACGGTGTCGCCGGCGGCGGTGATGGCGCCGATGCGCGAACCCACCCTGCCGATGTCGACGTTCGGGTCGCAGTGGACGGCATAGACCTCCGGCACGCCGTCGAGGACGCCTTGGGAGATCACACGCAGCGCGCCTCCGGGGGTCACCTCCTCGCCGGGCTGGAAGATCAGTCGCACACGTCCGCCGAGTCCTTCGGGCCGGGATTCGTGGAGTCGCTGCAGGGCGATGCCGGCGCCGATGAGGGAGGTCAGGTGCACGTCGTGGCCGCAGGCGTGGGCGACGCCGGGGACCGTCGAGCGGTACTCCTCCTCGATGAGGTCGTCGACGGGCAGAGCATCGATATCGGCACGCAGTCCTACCGCCAGAGGGCCTTCTCCGACCTCGCAGACGACGCCGGTCCCCTCCAGCCGCTGCGGCTGGAGACCTGCGGCCTCGAGGCGGGCCACAATCTTGTCCGTGGTCGCGAATTCCTGGAAGGACAGTTCCGGATGGGCATGGATGTCGCGGCGGAAATCGATGAGCTCTGCACCGATCTCAGCGATTGTCGAGCTGATCACGTCGGGTCCTTCAGGAAAAGCAGGTCGGGGATGGGAGAAGTCGAACATTGACTGCAATGCTAAGCACTCACCGTCACAATTGTGCCGATTGCGACCAATTTCGACACACTGTCGTCCGCTGCGACGGCAGCGGCGATGCCGGTCTCGGCGCGAGCGGTGCGGTTCAGAGCAGTTCGTCGAGTCCGCGCTCACCGGCCACGGACACGACTTTCTTCACATCCTGCGCGTGCGAACGGGAGGTGATGAGCAGGACGTCGTCGGTGTCGACGACGACGAGATCCTCGAGTCCGACGATGGCAACGGTCCGAGGCCCCTCGGAGAACACCACCCCAGAGGCGTCGACCTCCAGCAGGTCCGTGTTGCCGCCGATGGAGATCACTCCGCGCGGCTCCCCCGGCACCGGCTGGCGCAGACGCGCGACCGAGTCGAAGTCGCCGACATCGTCCCAGCCGAAGTCGCCGGGAATGACGATCACACGGCCGGCAGCGGCGGCGGGTTCGGCGACCACATAGTCGATGGCCCGCTTCTCCAGCCCGGGCCAGACCTCGTCGAGCACCTCGTCGTGAGCGGCGGTGTCCCAGGCCTCGGCGATGCGGGAGAGTCCGGCGAAGAGGGCCGGGTCCTCCTCGGCGAGGACATCGAGGAGCGACGCCGCCTTGGCGATGAACATACCCGCGTTCCAGCGGTAGCGGCCCGAGTTCACGTAGGTGCGGGCGGTGCTCGCGGCGGGCTTCTCCGCGAACGCCAGAGCTCGCCTGGCGGTGGGCGCGCCCGGCAGACCGAGCAGCTCGCCGGTCTCGATGTATCCGTATGCGGTAGCGGGGTTGCGGGGCATGATGCCCACCGTGACGATGTCGCCGGTCTCGGCGGCGGCGATGGCCTGATCGATGACGAGACGGAACTCGTCGACGTTCGTGATCGAATGATCGGCGGAGAACGACCCGACGATCGCCTCGGGATCCTCACGGGCGATGAGCATGGCGGCCAGGCCGATCGCCGCCGCCGAGTCCTTCGGCGAGGGTTCGGCGACGATCTTCGACCGCGAGATCTCCGGCAGCTGCTGGGCGATCTGTTCGAGGTGGCTGCGTCCGGTGACCACCCAGACGTTGTCCTCGCCGACGATGGGCGCCACCCGATCCCAGGTGGCCTGGATCAGGCTGCGACCGAGGCCGAGCACATCGTGGAGGAACTTCGGCGTCGCCCGGCGCGACAGCGGCCACAGACGAGTTCCGGAACCGCCGGCGGGGATGATGGCGTGGAAGTGCGTGTTCACGGTGCCAGTGTCTCAGAGTTCGGGCACCGGTTCTCCGAGGCTGTCCGCCGTGTCGAATGCGGACTCCTCCCCTTTTCGGGTGGGGACAGCCTCATCGGTGGGGCCGCCTCGGGGGTGGCACTCCCTGAACGCCACCTCCGGGGGGGGTGCCCCTATATTTATTCATAGGCCCTGAACGGGGTCTGGTCGCTGGTCCTGGTATGGCTGATTTGCCCTGTC
>NZ_JADBHF010000040.1 GCF_017808105.1 Brevibacterium renqingii
TACAAGTCAGCAGCTTTGCGCATCGCCAACCCCGGCAGATAAGCGATATCGGCTCCACAATCCCGGGCAACCGCGACGGGTAGCGCCCCGATTGTGTTCGGTTGATCAACGATGACGAGTACATGACCGCGCTCGTCCTGCAGGGTCGTGATCACGTCCCGGAGTGCTGCTTCATCCTGCGGGAGCTCGTGGTCGAAGACCCGCTCACCTGCCGGATTGAGTCCGCAACCGTGATGGCTTGTTTTGCCGACGTCGAGTCCGAGCCACACGTCGTATTCGGTGTTCATGACAGTCCTCCTCGACCATCAGTTCCATGGCCGTTGGTTGTCATGACACCCGATGCTGGCACCCACGTTACGACGAGACCTCAACACTGTTGGGCCGAGCCCCTATCAGCAGTCA
>NZ_JADBHF010000041.1 GCF_017808105.1 Brevibacterium renqingii
TGTGTGCATGATGTCGTGAGACATCTGGTCAGCGTTGACGTGAGACAGGAGTGAACGATGTCCTGAAACCAGACACCGCCATCTCCACCAATGAACGCCCAGGTCCGCTACGGATTCTGGGCGTTTCTGTATTCGCAGGCGTGTTCCCGCCACTCTCGTCGTCGAGTTGCGATCCAAGGCCGAACTCGAGACGAAGGTCATTGACCGCATGGCAGCCCACACCGTCCCGGGGAGTCTCACGCCCGCGCGGAAACACACAGCCCCGCGGATAGACTGGGGCCCGATGAGTGAGCTTCCCCGCAAGTCGTGGACACGTGAACCACGTCACGCAGCCTGCGTAGACGCTTCCTCCTGAACCCGGCCGG
>NZ_JADBHF010000042.1 GCF_017808105.1 Brevibacterium renqingii
GTGTAGATCTTTGGCATGACTTCTATCCTTCCTGGAATTTATCCAGTCGTGAAGTCAACCAAACCTTCAGCAGTCCCTCGCATCGATCAAGACCGAGGGGTCCTTGCGGGTGTGGTTCTTCGCCCACCGCTTCACCCCCGACTTCCCCGCCGCACGCAGCCCGGCCGGACCCCGGTACCGGATCAGCAGATCTAACACGATGCTCCTGGTCAGCACGGTGCCCTTGAAGACACGTTCCAACGCTGGGTGGATCTGGAGCAGTAGGGACCTCAGCCGGTTGATCGCCCTGGTGATGTCATGCGCGAGGTCTTCATCCGTGCCGGCCAGGACCTTGAGATTAGCCAGGACAT
>NZ_JADBHF010000043.1 GCF_017808105.1 Brevibacterium renqingii
CCGGAATCATTGTTATTTTCTCTTCCTGCGGGTACTGAGATGTTTCACTTCCCCGCGTTCCCCCCACACACCCTATATATTCAGATGCGGGTCACCACCCTCACGAGTGGCGGGGTTTCCCCATTCGGACATCCTCGGATCAACGCCCGTTTATCGGCTCCCCGAGGCTTATCGCAGATTTCCACGTCCTTCATCGGCTCCTGATGCCAAGGCATCCACCATGCGCTCTCACACACTCACCCAACCCCACAAAGAAGGTCGGTATGTCGCGTGTGTGCGAAAAAATCACACTCAAAGATGATTACAAGAAAAATCACATTACATAACAACACTTACGTGTTGTT
>NZ_JADBHF010000044.1 GCF_017808105.1 Brevibacterium renqingii
TGGGGTTGATAGGCCGGGTATGGAAGCACAGTAATGTGTGGAGTTGACTGGTACTAATACACCGATCACTCACTCAATTTCCCTCTTTTTTGTGGGGGTTGGTGCGTGTGTGTTGATCATTCTTTTGTGGTGATGTTGAGAAAATCTTGTGCTGCCCTCTTTTGTGGGTGGTGTGTTGCATGATTGTGTTGGTGTTCGCGTTCGCTGTGCGGTTCTTGGACCACTACCGCCTGTAAACCCTTCTTTTTTTGGTGGGGTTGTGGTGGTGGTTTGTTGGTTTTGCGGTGGTGATAGTGGTGGGGAAACGCCCGGTTAACCGTTCCGATCC
>NZ_JADBHF010000045.1 GCF_017808105.1 Brevibacterium renqingii
CGGTAGCTAAGCCCATTCGCGCTGATGGTACTGCAACTTGGTGGTTGTGGGAGAGTAGGTGACTGCCGCAATAATTTTTGGGGGAAGGTTTTCGTCTGACTTCGGTTGGGCGGGGACCTTCCCCTCTTTTTTGTATTCACACCGGAATGGGGGTGGGCACAGCCTCGGTGGGGTGCTGCGTCCTGGATGTCTGACTGGATGACTGAGCAGCCTGCTGGTTCGCCGACCACCATTCCATATGTTCAGACCTGACTTGCACAAGTAGGTGAGGTTTTCGTGGTCGCCGAACATATCGCGCCTGGTCAGGAGGTTGCGCGTCTGG
>NZ_JADBHF010000046.1 GCF_017808105.1 Brevibacterium renqingii
CGAGCCGGTAGTGGGTGACGTCGGATTGCCAGCAGCTGTTGGGCAGTTCGGCTTCGAAGCGTGTGAGGGCTGCTGTGAGTTTCTTCTTCGGTTGTGCGGTGACGAGGCCGTGTCGAGTCAGGATCCGGGCGATGGTCGCTCGTGAGGGCCTTTCCCCGATGGTGGGGTTGTTGTCGAGGTGGTCGCGGATCGTGGCGGGTCCGGCGTCGAGTCCTGCCTGGATCAGCTCGCC
>NZ_JADBHF010000047.1 GCF_017808105.1 Brevibacterium renqingii
CTAGAGTTATATCTCGTTGCCCCGCGGAAACGAGGTCCACAGGACAGGGTTTCCACCGGGTCTGACCAGCACGAACAGTGGTTCGAGTGCGGGTTCGGAACGGGTGCGGCAGCACACAATGAAGCTGATACCCCCAGTGAACGTGGCCCGGTTTCGGGTTTCGGTGATGGGTGTGTGTTTGTGGTTTGAGAATCCAATAGCGTGTTTGTTTGAACAAGTTTGT
>NZ_JADBHF010000048.1 GCF_017808105.1 Brevibacterium renqingii
CATGTTCAACCCGGTCTTGCCCTACTGGCTACTGGGCAAGCAGGCTATCCTGTACACACATTTTGGCCTATAACCCCAGTACATCGGAAACACCCCGAACCCGTGGTTCGGGGTGTTTTTCATTGCTTCTGATAACGGCGTGTGGGGTCAAGGACGAAGTCCTTGAGGATCTCGCCGGTACGTTTGTCCACGATGATGATGTGGCGGTCTTTGAT
>NZ_JADBHF010000049.1 GCF_017808105.1 Brevibacterium renqingii
CGAGAACATGCTTAAGGCACTGGAAAAGTCGTAAACCCGGCCTTCAGCGGTGGGTAACTAAAGTTGTGCAACTCAGGTGGGCGGGCTAGGAATCCGACGAAGTAAGTGGCGAAAGCCGCGAGGGTGCCGATATACGGCGAGACGTCGGGGAAGAAGAGATGCGGAAATACCAATGCCGCGGCGGTTCCGTAGAGAAAGTAGTCGTACCATTCGA
>NZ_JADBHF010000004.1 GCF_017808105.1 Brevibacterium renqingii
GATGTCATGAGACATACCAGAGTCAGAAACAAGAAATGTCCCACGCCATCGAGTGAACGATGACGTGGGACATCACATTGGTGGAGATGGCGGGAATCGAACCCGCGTCCGTCGGCAGATTGTCAGGACTTCTCCGGGCGCAGTTCGTGAAATAGTTTCTTAGGTTCTGGCCCTTGCACGAACACATGGACCAACGAACGGAGTTGAGTAAGAGTCCCTCAGATACCCTCAACAAATATCTGAAGCAGTGGCTTCCTAAGCGACGCCAGGTTCTAGAGCGGAAGCAACTCTAGGCTGACGGATTCGCAGCTCGCGCTCTATCAGGCAGCGAGGGCGAAATCGGTGCGGTTGTTAGACTTAGCACCTATTGTTTTGCAGAGGACATTAACGAGATGACTCTGCATTCTCGGCCCGCTTCTCCCGACGCAGTGTCCGACGTCGAAACCGATCATCCCCATATTCTTTTACCAATCCTGCCCCGCTCTGGCCTCCGCGTCTGCGGATTTCTCGGCTGGACAGGAACTCCAGCATACTCGGTCAACACAGGGCGAGCCAATCGTATTCCCGGCTCCCCTGACCGCCTCGCACGGCCGCCTCGCACGGCCGCCTCGGCGACTGTCACGCGCGGACCGCGTGAACGGAAACTGTGCCCTCACAGGCTCCCTGGATCAGCGTGTCCCGCAGGTCTCTACAGGAACTGCTTGGCCTTCATCGCGCGTTCGGCTTCGCGCTTGTCCTGCGCCTCACGCAGAGCCTGGCGCTTATCCCATTCGCGCTTGCCCTTGGCCAGAGCGATCTCGACCTTCACCCGCGAACCGTCGAAGTACAGTTCGAGCGGCACCAGGGTCCGACCGGACTCCTTGACCTTCTGCGAGAGCTTGAGGATCTCCTCGCGGTGGAGCAGCAGCTTCCGCCGACGCCGGGCCGAATGGTTCGTCCAGGTCCCCTGCAGGTACTCGGGGATGTAGACGTTCTCCAGCCACGCCTCGTTCTGGAAGATGAGAGCGAACCCGTCGGTCAGTGAGGCCCTGCCTTCTCGCAGCGACTTCACCTCCGTGCCGGTGAGCACGAGACCGGCCTCCCACGTGTCTTCGATGTGATAGTCGTGACGCGCTTTGCGGTTCCTCGCAATGACTTTCTTGCCAGTGTCCTTCGGCATGACCGGCCCCCTCTCTCCTCTCGCCTCGATGGTCTCACACGTCCGTCCGACCGCCTCCTGTGACGGTGGCAGGGTACGAACGCACAGACCCTCAATTCTAGCTCACCGCCGCCGTGGGCGAAAAGTGAGTCGGGCAACAGTCAGAAGATGAAGGGCTTCGGGTCGACGTAGCCGCCGTTCTTCATGATCTCGAAGTGCAGGTGGCAGCCGGTCGAGGCGCCGGTCGTGCCCGAGTACGAGATGATCTGGCCCTTCTTGACCTTCTGACCGTCGTGGACCTTGAGCTTCGTGTTGTGGTTGTAGGTCGACGCGATCGAGTCGCCCTTGATCTTGCCGTGGGAGATGACGACGCGGTTGCCGTAGCCGCCGGTCCACCCGGAGGTCACGACGATTCCGTCGCCGGCCGCACGGATCGGGGTTCCGCAGGGCACGCCGAAGTCCATGCCGGTGTGCAGCTTCTTCGCGCCCGTGATCGGGTGGACCCGGTAGCCGAAGGGCGAAGTCGTCGGGTAGCCCTTGGCCGGGTTGGCCAGGACTCCGTCGCCGAAGACGAACTTGCCCTTCTTCTCCTGTTCCTTCTCCCATTCGCGGACCTTCTCCGCCAGCCGGTCCTGCTCTTCCTTCTCCTTGGCCAGCTGCTCCTCGGTCTTGGCCTTGTTGTCGGAGATCGTCTGCTCCGCCTCGTCCTTCGCCGAGATCAGGTCATTGAGGCTGTCGGCCTTC
Source organism: Brevibacterium renqingii (assembly GCF_017808105.1). GTDB lineage: Bacteria > Actinomycetota > Actinomycetes > Actinomycetales > Brevibacteriaceae > Brevibacterium > Brevibacterium renqingii. The sequence continues at coordinate 1,883 of NZ_JADBHF010000004.1, forward strand.
TTCTTCGCATCGACCTGGGCCGCCTCTTTGGCCAGCACCGCCTCGGCGGCTTCGTCCTTGAGGTCGGAGATCTTCTCCGTCACGCCCGAGAGCCGCTCCTCGTTGTTCTTGTTCAACGACCGCTGTTCGGAGAGTCTGTCGATCGTGCGCTGCTGGGAGCGCACGGCCGAGTCGACTCGCCCGATGCCGCCGTCGGCGCTGGTGCCCTCGGCCATCTGCAGAAGCATCGCGAGATCCGAGGTGATGCCCGAGTTCTGGTAGGCCTGGCGACCGATGCGTGCGGCAGCAGTCTTGTGCTTGTCGATCTTCGCGGTGCCGGACTTGATGGATTTCTTGAGATCCTTCTGCGCGTTCTCGGCCGAGGTCAGCCGCGCCGCCATGTCCTGATCCTTCTCGATGGCCGCGGCCAGAGCGTCGTCGGCGGCCTTCGATGCCGCCTCGGCGTCGGGCAGCTTCTCCTGCGCGGCGTCGCGTTCGGCGATGACCCGGGCGAGGTCCTCGTCGAGGCCCTCGAACTCCTGCTGGAGCTCCTTGACCCGCTCATCGACCTTGCTCTTGTCGTCCCTGGGATCGGCCACCGCCGAGGCGACCGGCAGGAACAGCGCGAGCGCAGCCGCGATGATGACGAGTGCGAGTCTGCCTCTCATCTCAGACCTTCGTGTACTTGTTCAAGGTGATCAGCGACGACGCCCCGGCCATGACGACACCGATGAAGATGAGCACGGGGGCGATGAGGAGCACGTCCCACCCGGAGATGAGGCTGAAACCGGTCGCCTGACCCTGCAGCCATCCGCTGACCCCGAAGTGGACGAGCAGACCGAGAACCCCACCCGACAGGGCGGCACCGATCGCCGCCGCGATCACTCCCTCGAGCAGGAACGGCAGCTGGATGAAGGTGTTCGAGGCGCCGACGAGCCGCATGATGCCCGTTTCCCGCCGTCTCGAGAACGCCGAGAGTCGGATCGTCGTGGCAATGAGGAGCATGGCGCACAGGAGCATGATGCCGGCGATGGCCACGGCCACGATGGTGGCGATGTTGAGCACCGCGAAGAGACGGTCGAGCAGCTGATTCTGGTCGACGACCTCCTCGACACCCGGGGTGGAGGAGAACGTCTCCTTGATGATGTCGTACTTCTCCGCGTCCTTGAGCTTGACCCGGAAGGACTCATTCATCTCCTCCTCGGGCACCGTGCCTTCGAGACTGGTGCCTTTGAACTGCTCCTGGAAGTGCTCGTAGGCCTCGGACTTGTCCTCGAAGTAGACCTTGTCGACATAGGGGGCGAGTTCGGAGCTTTCGAGTTCGGCACGGATCTGGTCCTTCTGGTCACCGGTGACCTCGCCGTCGACGCAGTTCGTCGCCTCGGAGTCGGGCGGGCAGAGGAACACGGAGACCTGCACTCGGTCGTACCAGAAGTCCTTCATCTGCCCGACCTGCATCTGCAGCAGAATCGCGGCACCGACGAAGAGCAGGGACACGAAGGTCACGAGCACGACGGAGACGACCATGGAGAAGTTCTTCCGCAGACCCGACCAGACCTCGGAGAGGATGAATCCGGCCCTCATGAGGCGACTCCGTAGGTGCCCTCTTCGACGTCGCGGACGATCGAACCCTCGCGCAGCTCGATGACGCGTCTGCGCATCCGATTGACGATCTCGCCGTCGTGGGTGGCCATGAGCACCGTGGTGCCGTTGCGGTTGATCTTCTCCAGAACGCTCATGATGTCAGCACTCGTCGTCGGGTCGAGGTTGCCTGTGGGCTCGTCGGCCAGCAGGATGCCGGGCTTGTTGACCACGGCGCGCGCGATCGCCACACGCTGCTGCTCGCCGCCGGAGAGCTCGCTGGGGTAGCGCTTCTCCTTGCCGTCCAGGCCGACGGTCTCGAGGACGTCGGGCACGAGCGTCGACATGGCCGCTCGCGATTTCCCGATCACCTGCAGGGCGAAGGCGACGTTGGCGAAGACGGTCTTGTTCGGCAGCAGACGGAAATCCTGGAACACGGTCCCGATCCCCCGGCGCAGATACGGCACCTTCCAGCTCGGCATCTTCACCACCGATTTGCCAGCGATGTGGATGCGTCCGGCAGTCGGCACCTCTTCGCGGAGGATGAGGCGGATGACCGTGGACTTGCCCGAACCGGAAGCCCCGACGAGGAACACGAACTCCCCGCGGTCGGCCTCGAACGAGATCTCGTCAAGAGCCTTGCGGGAGCGTGCGTCGTAGGACTTCGAAACGGAGTCGAATCTGATCAAGTCGGTCTTCAATCATGTCGCGGGTGGCTCGGCCGGTTCCACTGTACGTAACAGTTCCGTGATGTTCGCGGAGGCGAAGGGGCGTGTGTTGCGATCTGATGAAGTTCACAGTCGCGTCACCGAGGCGGATGGCCTAGCCGGGTGGCCGACGGCGCGTTTGTGGTCAGTCCGCCGAGGAGAAGGAGCCGAAACGGGCAGATCGCCTCGGTGCACTGACCACAGACGGAGGGTGAGGGCGGCACGAGGAAGCAGGCCGGCCCGACCGGGTCACTCCTCGGCGGCCATCTCCTGTTCCTTGCGCCAGCGGATGCCGGCCTCGATGAGACCGTCGAGGTCGCCGTCGAACACCGCAGAGGGGTTGTTGACCTCGTAGCCGGTGCGCAGGTCTTTGACCATCTGGTAGGGATGCGTGACGTAGGAGCGCATCTGGTCGCCCCAGCTGGCCTTGATGTCGCCGGCGAGCTCCTTCTTCTGCGCCGCCTCCTCCTGGCGTTTGCGCTCGAGCAGACGCGACTGGAGGACGCGCATGGCGGCCTCGCGGTTCTGGATCTGCGACTTCTCGTTCTGCATGCTCACGACCACACCGGTGGGGATGTGGGTGATGCGCACGGCCGAGTCCGTCGTGTTCACCGACTGTCCGCCCGGGCCCGAGGACCGGTAGACGTCGATGCGCAGGTCGTTCTCGTCGACCTCGATGTGGTCGGTCGACTCGATCAGCGGGACCACCTCGACGGCGGCGAATGAGGTCTGACGCCGGCCCTGGTTGTCGAAGGGGCTGATGCGCACCAGACGGTGGGTGCCGGCCTCGACGGACAGAGTGCCGTAGGCGTAGGGGGCGTTGATCTGGATCGTCGCGGACTTGATGCCCGCGCCCTCGGCGTAGGAGGTGTCGAGCTCCTGGACGTTGTACCCGCGGTTCTCCGCCCACCTCACGTACATCCGGGTGAGCGTCTGCGCCCAGTCGGTGGCATCGTCGCCGCCGGCGCCCGAACGCACGGTCACGACGGCGGAGCGTTCGTCGTATTCGTGGTTGAGCAGGGTGGAGATCTCGAGATCGGCGAGCTGATCGTGCAGCTTCTTCAGATCCCGGTCGGCTTCTTCGAGGGAATCCGCGTCGCCCTCGTCCTGTGACATCTCGACGAGCAGTTCGGCGTCGTCGATGCGCTGGCCGAACTTCTCGAGCTTGTCCAGGGTGCCCTGCTTGTGCGAGAGCCTGGCCGAGGTCTTCTGCGCCGAGTCCGGATCGTCCCAGAAGGTGGGCGAGGACGCTTCCTCCGTGAGCTCAGCGACTTCGTCGCGCAGATTGTCCAGGTCGGACACGTCGAGAATCGCTTTGTACGTTTGGCGGAGGTTGGCGATTTCAGAAGAGTAATCAGTGGTGGCCATAATGCTCCGATTCTAGTGCATGCACTGCCCGCGCCCAGAACTGAAGCCCGCGGGCGCATACCCGCGGGCTTCGTTCTGTCGTTATACGCAGCCGGTCCGATCAGGCCGGAACTGCCTCGGGCACGGTAGCCCAAGTATCGGGGCCGAAGACCTCGAAGTGGATGTTCGCCTCGGGCACGTCGAGTTCGTCGAGTCCGCGGCGGACGGCCTTCATGAACGGCGGTGGGCCGCAGAGGTAGACCTGCGCGTTCGCGTCGACGGGCACCTCGGCGAGGTTGATGAATCCTTCGTGCACGGTCTCGGTGGCGGTCCGAGCGCCGAGCTGCTCGTACCAGTGGTGCATGTGCGCGCCGGGCAGCTGGTCGACCAGCTGGGCCATCTCGCGCCGGTGGGCGTGGCTGGCCATGGACTGGTCGGCGTGGAGGACGGTGACCGGGCGCTGGGACTCCTTGGACACGAGGTCGTTGAGCGCGCCGAGGATGGGCGTGCATCCGATGCCCGCGGACACGAGCAGCAGCGGGGCCTCGGAGTCCTCGACGACGAGGTCGCCGTAGGGCAGCGAACAGCGGATGGAATCGCCCTCGAAGACGTTGCCGTGGATGAAGTTCGAGACCTCACCGGCGGGGACACCCGCCTCGGCGCGGCCGGGCTCGGCCTTGATAGTCACCGTCCAGCTGGTCCGGGCGGTGGCCTTGGTCAGACTGTACTGACGGATCTGGTTCGCGCCGTCGGGCAGCTGGACCTGGACGGAGACGTACTGTCCCGGCTGGGCCTGCGGCAGCGCACCGCCGTCGGGGCGGGAGAGGACGAGGCTGACGGTGGTCGGCGATTCCTGCCTGCGGCGGGTCACGACGAGGTCGCACCAGACGTCACCGGGAGCGACGTCGTGGCGGGCGTAGAGCTCCCTCTCGGCCTTGATCAGCGAGTCCGCCATGTCCCAGTAGACCTCGGTCCAGGCGTCGACGACCTCGGCAGTGGCCGCTTCGCCCAGAACCTCGCCGATCGCGGCGAAGAGGTGCTCGTAGACGATCGGGTACTGGTCCTCGGTGATGCCCAGGGAAGCATGCTTGTTCGCGATCCGGCTCATCATCGCGTCGATGTTCGGCGCGTCCTCGGACACCAGCAGGCTCGCATAGGCGGCGATCGCACCGGCCAGGGCCTTCTGCTGCTCACCCTGGGCCTGGTTCCCGCGGTTGAACAGGTCACGCAGCAGGTCGGGGCGGGCGGTGAACATCCGCTTGTAGAAGATCGGGGTGATGTCTCCGATCGCTGCTCCGACGACGGGAAGCGTCTCACGGACGGTGGACAGTGCTGACTGGGAGATCACTGAAACTCCTTTCGCGGCGGTTCGCCGCGCGGATGGAACGGCCTTTCCAGGTCGTGCTTGTGCTGACGTCTTCGACAGTACTACGACGTGTAGAACATTTTCTACACGTCGTAGAATTTGAGAAGAGGTCACCCGCAATGCGGACACGCAGCAGCCGGACGGCGAGCAGACGGGTCAGTCGGTGACCTCGACGGTCCCGTGCGCACCGCGCTCGGCGTCGACCATGGTGTGGGTGACGAAGGGATAGTGGCCCGCCTCGGCGAATTCGAGCTCGACGAACCCGCCCTGGGAAGGCGCGAGATCGAGCGTCTGGCTGCCGCCCTTCTCGGCATTGCCGCGCTTGAGCTGGTAGGCGCCTTCCTTGAACACCGTGTCGAACTGTCCGCCGATGATGTGGAAGGCGCTCGGTCGATTCGGTCCGGCGTCGACGACCCAGATGCGCACACGCTCGCCGACCTTCGCGCGGATCGGATCGTGGTCGTACTGGTTCGCGAAGCCGTTGAAGACCACGGCGTCGGTCTCCTCGCGAGCCACTTTGTCGGGGTCGACGACTCCGCCCTGCGGGCCCAGGTAGAGCTCTGACTGGACCATGAAGTATTCCCGGTCGACCTCGGGCAGGTTCGGCGGGTCGATGATGACGGCTCCGAACATACCGTTGGCGATGTGGCTCGACATCGGCATAGTCGCGCAGTGGTACATCCAGGCACCCGAGTGCGTGGCCGTGAACGTGTAGGTCAGCGACTCACCGGGCGCGATCGTGCGCATCGGCTGGTCAGGGGCCAGCTCTCCGGCGTGGAAGTCGATCGAGTGACCCATCGACCCGTCGTTGACGAGGGTGATCTCGAACGTGTCGCCGACCTGTCCGCGCAGGGTCGGGCCGGGCATCGTGCCGTTGAACAGCCACAGCTTCTGCTTGACCCCGACGGCGACCTCGCGTTCGACCTCGCTGACGGTGAAGGTCTTCTTGTGCGTCGTCGTTTCGGGAGCCGGCGGCAGCGTCGCGTCGCGGGCGGTGAAATCGGGGCCGGGCTCTGCCATGAAGTCGAGGTCATCGGCCGCCGAGCCGCTCCCGTCACCGGCCGAGCCCTGGTCCTCAGTGCCTGCGGCTTCGGCTTCGGCATCGGCTCCTGTGGCGTTGACGGCGAAGACCATGCCCATCTGCCGGTGGCCGGCGATCGAGCACCAGCCGTCGAGATCCTGACCGACGATGCCGACATCGAGGGTCGCGGATTCGCCGGGACTCAGCCGGCCGCTGTCGACGCCGCCTTCGAGGACGAGGTCATGGACGTCCTGGTCATCGGTGTTCTTCACCTCGATGATGAGTCGGTCGCCGACCGGCACATCGACCTTCGCCGGAGTGAAGCGCATGTCCTTCGCCTCGACGCTCACCCGCGTGGTCTCCCCCGTCGGAGTCACCCCCGCCGAGGCAGACTGAGCCGTGCCCGCGGTCGTGGCGGCTGGATCGATGGCCACTCCCCCGGCCACGGCGATGAGCACGAGCGCCAGCCCCGAGGCGGCCGAGGCCAGGGCCCGCCGGTCGTCGAGCTTCTTCGCAGCAGCGCGCTCCTGCCTCGTCGGGCGCTTCTGGGCCTGCACATCGTGCGGATTCGCCTTCGCGCGGCGGGAGGCTCGCAGTCCGCGGAACAGGAAGGGCAGGAACAGGGCCAGCCCCAGAGCCACGAGACCCGAACAGAGGACCCGCACCCAGCTGGGCACCGGCAGCAGGCAGACGGCGAGGCCGAGGTTGATGATGGTCACGCGGAACGCGGCGAGCCGATTGAACTCCCGGTTCGCGGCCCGCACTGCAGCCGGTCCCCCGCCGAGGACGACCGGCAGGAGGTAGGACAGGGCGCCGAAGAGGATCTGCGCGGCGAACCCGGCCGCCAGCGCCGGCGTCAGCCAGGTGAATCCGGATGTGGCCTCGGCCCAGTCCGCGGAGGTGAAGAACACCCAGGCGGTCGCGATGAGGCAGATGGCCAGCCACGACATGGCCGCTGCGGCCGAGTAGGTCGGGTACTCCCGAGGCGGTTTCGCCATACCGGCGCGAACGAAGGGAACGGCGACGAGGCCGAGGCCGGCGAGGTAGCCGAGCAGCCCGATGCCCGCGGCCCACGGTGCGGCCAGCAGCGATGCGGCCAGGGCGATGGCCAGTCCGACGAGAAGGAGGGGAAGACCGCGGCGGGGGCCGCCTCGGCGCCGGCGACGATCTTCGTGCGCAGCATCGTCGGCCACAGGGTCATGAGCGTGCCGATGACGGTCAGTCCGATCCAGCCGAGCAGGTTGAGCAGGGCATGGGCGGCGAGCAGTCGCGAGTGCCAGGGATCGGCGATATCGCGGGCGAGGATGACGCCGAAGGTCACGCCCACGGGCAGGATCGCCGCGGCGGCGAGATAGTAGCGGACGGTTCCGGCGAAGCGGGAGGCCAGGGCGTGCCGGACCTTGTTCCACAGGTCGGCCCCGTGCCAGACGACGGCGGCGGCCACCGCTGCGGCACCGATGATGACGATCGCCCAGATCGCGGTCATCATGCCGATGATGACGACCAGCGTGCCGGAATTGATGAGCCCGAGCCGGATGCTCTGGCTGCGGCGGTCACCTGCCGAGGTGGGCGTGTGCAGGAGTGCCTGCGCGAAGTACTGGGACCATACGAGGATCGAGTGGCTGACCGCGCCGAGGACGAGGAGGTGGATCATCAGCCATCGCGCCACGGACAGACCGGGGTGGGCGCCGACGACGATGATGAGGAAGACGATCCAGATCACGACGGGCAGGTCGCGGATGAGCCAGCGGCCGCGGCCGATGCCGAGTTCCGCGTCGCGGTCGGCTGTGCCGGCCTCACGCGGGACGCGGTCGCGGTCGCCTGGGGAGGACAGCTGCGGGCTCATCGTGTCGTGTCCTCCTCCGTGAGCGGCGACTTCGTCTCCGGCGCGGCTGCCGGCGACGTGCCTGCGGCGGCATCGCCGGGTGCCGTCGGCTCGGCCGGAGTGCCGGGTCTGGCTGTGCGGGTCGGTTTCGTGGGGCGGCTGCGCCGGTTCGTGGCGATGATCGCCGAGGCGGCCGCGAGCAGCGCGAACCCGAGGAGGGCGATGACGTTGAGCACTCCGCCCCATTGCCGGGCCGAGTCGAGTCCGAAGCCGTCCCCGAGGCCGATGCGCAGGACCAGCCCGAGGTGCAGCAGCATGGCAGGGATGTAGAAGCCCCGGTTGTACGGCAGACGGACCCGCAGAACGGCAGGCAGGATGACCGAGGCGTGGGCCATGATCATCGAGATCGCGAACCCGAGGAAGACCGCGTGCACGGTGGCGTCGAAGGCGCGGGTGTCAGCAGCCGGACCGCCGAGGACCCAGATGATCCCGGCCACGGCCAACCAGACGTAGCCGGCGAGCAGGCAGGCTCCGATGTACCCGGTCTGGCCGGGTGCGCGGACGGTGCGGCGGGCGACGTCGTTGCTGGTCAGCCAGGCGACGAGGCCGAGCAGACCGATGCCCAGCAGCGGAGTGCCGATGCTCGGCCACAGCAGTGCCACGAGAACGGCGAGGACGAAGACCGCGACGAGCAGACGCAGCACTCTCACGGCCGAGCCGCTGATGCTCACTCGGGCGAGTTCGAGCCGCTCAGCGGCGATGGTGAGGATGACGAACCCCGACATCCAGCCGATGAGATTCGACACCGGAGCCCCGCCGAGCCACATGAGGGCTGCGCCGGTGAGCAGGGCGGCACCGAGGGCCTGGATGAGGATGGCGTCGTCGAAGTTGCGTCTGAACAGGGGAATGTAGAGCACGGTCAGGGCCAGGCCGCCGGCTGTGAGTCCGAGCTGTCCGACGATGAGCGGGGCAGGAGTGAGCACGGCGATGGCGCCGAGCCCGAGGAGCCCGGGGGCGAGGAACCCGACCGGTTTCGCCAGCGCCACAGCGCGCTCGAGGGCGATGACGGTGCCGAGGAACCCGAAGACCATGAGGATGCCGTGCAGATCGGGCAGATCGGCTGTGCTCACAGGAGCCCGGACCCCGAGGAGGAGCAGGGCGGCGTCGAGACCGGCGAGCATCGCCAGTCCGGCGGGGACGAGGAAGGCGAGACGGCGGTTCACTGGTCGGGCTTTCGAGCCGAGGTCGTCACGGATGCATCGGCGGTGCCGGATGCCCTGTCCTGCAGGTGCAGACGGCAGGCACCGGGCTCGGAGAAGGGTTCGAGCTCACTGTCGGCTGTCGGGTCGCCGAAGATTTCGAGCGCGCCGCGGACCAGACCGAGGTGGACTCCGCACACGATGTCGGGATGCTCATGGGCGGCCTCGAGCAGCGGGCACCGGGTCAGCCGAAAGCTGTGCCGCTCGGTGGCGGCCTCGGCGCTCGCGGTCGTGTCCGCCGGCTCGGGGGCGAAGCCGAGCTCGTCGAGCAGGGTGACCGTCTCCGCGACGGCCGAGATCTGCTCGACGGCAGCAGATCTCGCCGCTCCGCCCTCGGAGGCGTCCGCCTCGGCGCGCGTTTCGGCGGCTTCCCGGGCGAGGTCACGGCCCCAGCCGATTCCGGCCGCGATTCCGTCCTCGCGCGGGTTTGCGCTCGTGCGATCGATATGAGCAGCCAGCACCGAGGCGAGCCCGAGGTATTCGGAGGTTCCCGTCTGCGGGGAGCCGGCGGCTCGATACAGCCAAGCCGGTCGTCCCCGCCCCGTCGATGCCGCCTTGGACTTCGTGGCCGCGCCGGCCTCGACGAGCTGGTCGAGATGCTCACGCACGGTGTTCTGATGCAGACCGGTCATGGCTGCCAGGGCCGAGATCGTCACCGCCCCCGCCTGGGAGGCGAGGTGTTCGTGGACGAAGGCGACCGCCGGGGTCAGATCCGTCTGCGGGGCTGCCGGCTCAGGCCCGAGCGCCGCCGAATCCCTGTCTGTGTGGCCGCGATTGTTTTTCACGGCTCCCATTGTAATAAATGGCATCCAGCGAGCCGCGTCCGGCCCACGATCGATACCACAAGCGCCGCCGGCGGGAGATCCTATTCATCCCGCCGGCGGCGCGGCTCGTGTCACTTCACCCCGGTGATCGGTGAGGAAAATGTATACCGGATCCCCTCGGTGCGCAACAGGGTTCCGGTCGCTGGTGGCCTCAGACTCAGGACTCCGGCAGTGGATTGCACGAGCCGATACGGCGCGTGTAACTACATCCGTGTCATTTTCAGGACCGAACGAAAGTTATCCACAGATCTGAGAAATCGCTGGATTCTTCATTCGACTACAGATAGGTTAAACAGCAAATCTCGCTGTCATTTGATTGATCTGGGCAAGGGTTCATCGTGGAAGCCACCGAAGTCATCACCAGCGAGGTCCACAAGCGGATCAGAGATCTCGATGTGGACCCGCGCGCCGATATTCAGCGATCCCGCGAGCTCATTCGCACCGTCATCGCAGAATACGACGAGCGCAGCCTCGTCGCCGATCTGCCTGTCCTCGAAGACAGAGAAGCGACCTTCCGCCACATCGACAATCAGCTCTCGGGCTTCGGCGCCCTGCAGGACTATTTCGATGATCCGCATGTCGAGGAGATCTGGGTCAACAGCCCGAGTGAGGTCTTCATCGCCGTCGACGGCATCCACCAGCTGACGACGACGAAGCTGAGCGTCGGTGAGCTCGACGACCTGATCGAGCGAATGCTGCGGACCTCCGGCCGCCGTGTCGACCTGTCCCAGCCGTTCGTCGACGCCATGCTGCCCGACGGGTCTCGTCTGCATGTCGTGCTGCCCGACATCACGCGAACACATCCGGCCGTGAATATCCGCAAGTTCATCGCCCGGCCGCGCAGTCTCGCGAACCTCGTGTCGAAGGGTTCGCTGACACCCGGTGCCGCCGAGTTCCTCGACGCGGCGGTCGCCTGCGGCGCGAACATCCTCGTCTCCGGAGCCACTCAGGCCGGCAAGACCACCATGCTCAACGCTCTGGCCGGGTCGATCCCGGCCAGGGAGCGCACGATCTCCTGTGAGGAGGTCTTCGAACTCAACCTGCCCAGTCGCGACTGGGTGCCGATGCAGTGTCGACAGCCCTCACTCGAAGGCACCGGCGAGGTCACCCTTCGGGACCTGGTCAAAGAAGCGCTGCGCATGCGTCCGACCCGCATCATCGTCGGTGAGGTCCGAGAAGCCGAGAGCCTCGACCTCCTCGTCGCACTCAATTCGGGCCTGCCCGGGATGGGCACCATCCATGCGAACTCCGCCCGTGCCGCCATCACGAAGATCTCCACCCTGCCCCTGCTGGCCGGGGCGAACATCTCCTCCGCCTTCGTCGTACCCACCGTCGCCGGCAGCTTCGACATCGTCGTCCATCTGCGCAGGGACCCTTCGGGACTCCGACGCGTCGACGAGATCTGTGCCGTGCCCGGCGGAGTCGAAGGCGATGTCGTCGAGCTCGATACGATCTTCCATTCCCCGCACGGACAGCTCATCCGCGGTCAGGGGTTCGGCCACCTCGGCGAGCGGTTCGCCACCATCGGCAGAGATCTGCACGCCATTCTGGAGGCGGCGTGAGCTATTCGCAGTACAGCCTGCTCATCGGCGCCTGCCTCGGTGCCGGTCTGTTCCTCATCTGGATGTCCCTGTGGCAGCCCCCGGCAGGGGCCAGGACGCAGCGGCGGTGGGTGCGCGAGATCGACGACATGCTCACAGGCGCAGGCTTCCCGCGCTTGCGGCCCGCGCATCTGCTGCTCATCTCTGTCGCGGTCTTCTGTGTCGTCTCCGTCATCTCCACCGTCCTCACCGGCTCCTGGGCGATCGCCCTGTGCTTCGGCCTCTTCGGCTCCTGGCTGCCGCACCGGATCCTGCAGCATCGGGCCCGCGGTCGGCAGGTGATGTGCCGTGAGCTGTGGCCGGAGACTCTCGACCACCTCAACTCCGGTGTCCGAGCAGGGCTCTCCCTTCCCGAGGCACTCAGTTCGCTGGCGCAGCGCGGGCCCGAACCCCTGCGTCCCCTGTTCGAGGTCTTCGCCGAGGAGTACAGGGCCAGCGGGTCCTTCGCCCTGGCGCTCGAGAGGTTCCGCCAGGTCAGCGCCGACCCGGTGGCCGACCGCATCGTCGTGGCGCTGAGCGTCACCCGGCAGGTCGGCGGCAGCGATCTGGGCACCATGCTGCGTGCCCTGGCGCAGTTCGTACGTGACGACGCCCGCACCCGCAACGAGCTGACCGCCCGGCAGCAGTGGACGGTCAACGGCGCCCGCCTGGCCGTCGCCGCTCCCTGGGCAGTGCTCGCTTTCCTCTCCACCAGACCGGAGACAGCCACCGCCTACAACTCCCGGACCGGGCTGATCCTCCTGGCCGCGGGATTCGTCGTCTCACTGCTCGCTTATCAGGCGATGAAGCGCATCGGACGCCTTCCGACGGAGCCGCGGGTGATCGAAGGCTCCTCGCTCAGCTCCGCGACCAGACGTTTCGCCGACGCCGCGGACGAGACCGGGGCACAGGGGCTGAGCGGTTTCGGAAGGCTCGGCTCCTCAGGACCGCACTCGCACGGGTCGAGCGGACGCACCATCGGCGGGGATCGACAGGGCGGACAGGCGGCATGAGCATCCTCGACGAACCGCTGAGTGTGCTCGGCCTCGGGCTCTTCAACGGTCTGACCCTGTGCGTATTCATCTTCTCCCTCCCGCCTCTGCGCCGACCGACCCTGTCCTCCCGGATCGCTCCCTATCTGCGCGATCAGGAGTCCCTGATCGATGTCTACGCTCCCCCGACGCCTCGCTCGGAGGGATTCGTCGGTGTCACGAAGTCTCTGCTGCTGACCTCGACTCTGTGGGTCACTTCGCGCATCACCACCGATGCCACTCTGCGGCAGCGCATCGACCGCCTCGGAGGAAACGCGACGATCGAACGCTTCCGGATCAACCAGGTGCTGAGCATCCTGGTCGGGATGATCGCCGCCGGTGGGCTGGCCGGACTGCTGTCGGCTCAGCGCGGCTTCTCCCCCATCGTCACCTTCGTCCTCGTCATCAGCGGCGGCATCGCCGGCCATGTGTTCAACGATTGGCGCCTGAGCCAGGCCATCAGCCGCCACGAATCACGGGTGCTCGCCGAGTTCCCCACCGTGGCGGAGCTGCTTGCCCTGTCGATCACCGCAGGCGAGGGGATCGTGGAGGCGCTCGAACGGGTGTGCCGGACCTGTTCGGGTGATCTCATCGACGAGCTCCGCGCGGCCCTTGCCGCGACGCGCACCGGCACGCCACTGGTCGAAGCTCTCGACGGTATGGCCACACGGATCGCCATCCCCGAGATCGTCCAATTCGTCGACGGGCTCGCGGTGTCGATGACTCGCGGCACTCCCCTGGCGGAAGTGCTGCGGTCCCAGGCGGCAGATGTGCGCGAACAGTCGCGCCGCCGCCTGCTCGAACTCTCCGGCAAGAAGGAGATCGGCATGTTGGTTCCGGTCGTCGTCTTCGTCCTGCCGGTCACCGTCATCTTCGCCGTCTTCCCGTCCCTGACCGTCCTCGACCTCAGCCCCTGAGACCCCGAAGAAGGAGACACTATGTTCCGTCAGTTCAGCTGCCGACTCATCCCTTTCGTGCTCGGGTTGATTCCCGGTCCACCCGATCGCCGAGGTGGAAGGACCAACGCCGCGGTTCCCGCCCCAGAGACCGGCACTGTCGTCGATCCGCCCGATCGCGGGGATGTGCCAGGATGGGTGCTCATCACCCTGATGACCGCGGGGCTGGTGGTGGCGCTGTGGGCACTGGCCGGTGAGGCCTTCACCTCGATGTTCCAGGACGCCATGAACAAGGTCCGCGGTGCCGGGTGATCAGGCGGCGCCCGCAGACGAACATACCGAGCACTCCGGAATCGACGGTCCCGACTCGGGCTCCGCAGTCGCCGAGTTCGTGCTCGTCGCCTCACTGCTGGCCCTGATCCTCGCCGGTGCTCTGCAGATCGGTCTCGTCATCCACGTCCGCAACACGGTCATCGACTCGGCGATCGCGGGAGCCAGACAGGCGAGTCTGGCCGACCAGAGCCCACGCGACGGGCAGAGGCTGACCGCGGACCTGATCCGCGTGTCCGTCGGCGAGCGCTATGCGCAGAAGGTCACCGTCTCGACTTCACAGCGCGGTGGGGCCGAGATCGTCGAGGTCCGGGTGAGGGCACCGCTGCCTGTGCTCGGACTGTGGGGGCCGGCCGAGGTCTGGGATCTGCGAGGCAGGTCCCTCGTCGAGGACATCGACCGTGACTGATGCCCACATCAGTCCCTCCGGCGAGACCGGCGGCGAAACCGATGTGGACGAGCACACCGGGCTCTCGGCCGAACCGGCAGATGCCGGGAACGCCGTGATCGAGTTCATCTTCGCCTCGATCATCCTGCTCATCCCCGTCATCTACCTCATGCTCACCCTCTCCCAGCTGCAGGCGGCCAGCTATGCGACCACCTCGGCGGCGATATCGGCCTCGCGCATCGCGGCCCGTGATGCGAACCCCTCGGAGGCTCGGGCCCGTGCCGTCGCGAAGATGCACTTCGCGGATTTCGGCCTGGAAGATTCCGCGCCGACCATCACCTACTCGTGCGCGGGCCCTTGTGGACATGCGGGGTCTCTTGTCACCGCACGGGTCGAGACGCGCGTGTCACTGCCCGGTCTCCCGCTCCTCTTCGGTTCCGAACACGCCCCGCACATCACCCTGCGGGCGAACCATACCGATGTCGTCGCCTCAGGAGCCGGATGAGATGACCGAGGACCATACCCACGAGTCGGACACCGGGTCGATCACACCTCTGGCCATCGGCTTCGTCGTCATCGCCCTGCTCCTCGCATTCCTCATCGCGGCGCTGACCGACCTGCACATGGCCCGGCGGGAGCTGCAGGGCCTCGCCGATTCCGCGGCGCTGGCGGCCTCGGACTCCTTCGAACCCGCCCCGGGTGAGGACCCCGGTCTCGTGTTCTCACCTCCCGCGGCCAAGCGTGCGGCGGGCCGCTATCTCGCGGCCGTCCCGACTCCGACGGGCATGCACGATCTGCGGCTGAGCGCCGATGCCGATGGGGCGCACTCGGTGAGGATCCGCCTCCGGACCAGCTACTCGCCACCCCTGCTCTCGCCTTTCGTGCCCGGACTCATCGACCTTCAGGCCACGGCTCACGCCAGGGGCGCGCTCCGCCTCTCCTGATCGCACCGACTGCACGTTCACGACACTTCGACTCCGTTTCCTGTGGAAGGCGTTCCCACTCGCATGTTCTCGCACTGTGGATGCACAATCACTGTGCACAGTGGGCCGTCGATGTCTTGTCGGCGCCCATCGACGCAGAGATCCTGTGTTCATGAGAACTCTGGGACTCGTCCATCGCGTAGAGGCGAACGGAGAAGTGACGAGCGCCCGGATCGAAGCCGATTCGGCTCAGCCGGTGCTCGAGGTATTCCGGGCCCTGTTCGGCTGCGCTCTGCTGCCCAGAGACCTCCTCGAGGGCAATCGGCTCGGTGACGGCAGCCTCGAGACCATCACGTGGGGCAGCTGGCAGAGCCTCAACCCGATCACCATCATCGGGGCACACACCCTGCGGACCACGTCATCCGGGGCCGAGGCCGAACTGGCATCCGTGAGCGTCCTGGCCGGACCGGACTCGGGATTCGCCCTCACCGTCGACCCACGAAGGGCGCGGCTGAGCCGGCTTCCCCACGATTCCTCCCTGACCATCATCGACCCCTGCCTGTCCCGACAGCCGATTCCCCTGGAGATCGATGCCGCAGGTGAACAGGAAACCGTCTGCCGAGGCGCGACGATCCTCGCCCCGAGCCCGGGTGCCGCTCTGACCCCGGGAACGCAGTCCTCAGCGAACGCGCCCGGAGAACTGCCGCAGTTCCGTTCCCCGCCGCCGCACCGCAGAGAGGACACACATATCGTTCCGAAGACGATCGACGATCCCCGGCCGGCCCGTCCTCCGCAGTGGTGGACCTTCCTCATCCCCATCGGCATCGGGGTGGTGCTGGCAGTCGTCACGGGGATGTGGTGGTTCCTGCTCTTCAGCATCTCGGCCCCGCTCTCCGGGTACATCGCCTACCTCGTGGAGAAGAAGCGCTTCACCCGCGACTCCGCCCGTTGCCGACGCGACCGCAGCGCTGCTCTGGCCGAAGCTCGCACGCGACTGTGCGAACTCGAAGCGACACACCGTCGCGCTGCCTTCACCGCTCCGGGTCTGTGTCTCGGTTTCGGAGCGTTCCTCAGCGACCTGACGATCGATGAGCAGCTGCAGGAGGGAATCGATCATGTCGCAGGACGGGTGGTGCTGGATTCGATGCCGATCCGAATCGACCCGATGAGCACCGCGGTGACCGTCAGAGGTGACGTCGAACAGCTGCGCACCATGGCCTTCTCCTGGCTGTCCGACCGGCGCTTCGCCTGGCGACCGTGCCCGGAGCTGACTCTGCTGCCGGAGCTGGCCGGCACGGAATTCGCCGGCGCACATGCCACAGCACCCGGCCTCTCCCTGCCACGCCACGGGCCGACGGCCGAGGAACTCATCGATGTGCGGCTCGATGAGACCGCACACCCGGCGGCCCTGTCTCTCTCCGGCCCCCACACCGATTCCTCGCTCTCGATGACCCTGGGGAGCTTGGCCCAGGCACTCACGACAGCATCGACAGCGCCCCGTGGTCCCGTCCCCGGCCGACCGCTGATCGCCTCACTCATGCCGGCTGCCCGATTCGTCACCCTGCACCGGAACCGCCAGACGCGCGGTGAACTTCGGCCCTGGCCCAGCCACGGTCTCGGCGAGTTCTGTGATGACGCCCCTGACGCCATCATGGAACGGTGGCGCCACCCGGTACCCGGGCCGGCGATCATCGGCCGCGGAGCGCACGGCGCAGTCGGCATCGACCTGTTCGACGACGGCCCTCACGCCCTCGTCGCCGGAACCACGGGCAGCGGAAAATCACTGCTCCTGCAGACCTGGCTGCTGGCGATGGCTCTGGCACACCCGCCCCGGCAACTGCGCTTCGTGCTCATCGATTTCAAGGGCGGCGCCACCTTCGCCCCGCTGCAGGATCTGCCGCACACCGACAGCGTGCTCGACGACTTCGATTCCGGGCTCGCCTTCCGCTCCCTCGTCTCAGTGCGCGCCGAGATCACGCACCGGGAACGGCTGCTGGCCGACCGCGGATGCGCCGATGTCCTCGATCTCGACGACCCGCCGCCGCGCCTCGTCGTCGTCATCGACGAATTCCATGCGCTCATGGCCGCTCATCCACGAGCCGCTGACTTGCTCGAACACCTCACCGCGCTGGGACGGTCGCTGGGTGTGCACCTCATCCTCGCCACGCAGCGGCCCATGGGCGTCGTCACCGGGCAGATGAAGGCCAATATCAATATCCGCGTCTGCCTCCGGGTACGCGACGAAACCGATTCTTTCGACGTCATCGGCAGCGAGGCCGGGGCCCTGTTGCCGGCGGACAAGCCGGGCGCCGCGTGCCTGGACACCGGCACGGCCGTGTCCCGATTCCGCGTCGCCGTGCCCTTCGGCACCGACTCCCGCGCCGAGGCGGCTCTCCGCCCTCGTCTGCGGCCGTGGACTCGAGGTCCGGTTCCGTCCCTGGCCAGCGGGCTCAGAGGTGTCAGCGTCGACAATATCGCTGCCGCGGCCGCGGCGATGCCGGAACAGGCACCGCCGCGGCAGGTGGTGCTCCCACCGCTCCCCTCACCGGAGGAGATATACACCGGCACGGAAGCGGACGAGGTGCTCACCACCGAGTCGCTGGCCGGCAGATCGTCCGGCGCCGACAGTGCCTCCGGAGACGAACCCCCGGTGGTGACCGGCATCATCGACATGCCGAAGGAGCAGGACCAGCAGATATGGGTCTATGAACCCGACGTCGACGGTTCGACGGTACTGACCTCGGCCGACCCGGCGGTCACGGATTCCGTGCTCGTGCGGATGGCTCGCGCCGCTGCACCGAGGCGACGCATCTTCGCGCTGGGCAGGATCGCCTCGGCTCTCGCTTGGGCCGAGGTCACCTGCGGAATGGATACGGGATGGCGGATGCAGGTCGTCCTGGACCATCTCGCCTCCAACCCTAACGGGGCGGACCGGCCGCCGAGCCTGCTGGTGTGCGGCAATTGGGCCGAACTCGTCGATTCGCTCGATCATCATTGGGCCGATCGTCTGGAACGTCTGCTCAGCCACGGGACGAACTACGGACTCGTATTCCTCCTCGCCGGCTGCCGGAACGCAGTGAGCAGGAGTTCACGGTTCTCCACCCAGATCATCTTCCCGCCTGCGGCAGGAGAGGACGGCCTCAGCGTCGGTCTCAGCCGACAGCGCTTCGCCGGCCGCTGGCCGGAGTTCCGCGCTGTGCTCCGCGGCCCGCGAGTGTCCTCGGCGGGAGGTGACGGAGCCGATGTCCAACTGCTGCCGCAGGACAGAAGGGCGGCGGAATCAGCTGGTTCCGCCGGTTCTGGCGGCCCTTTCGACTTTGCGGGTTGTGAGGGTTCCGCGCAGATTCGGTCCGGCTTCGCACCGCGCTGGTATGGTCTCGAACGTCTCCCGGAGCCTGGAGTCGCGGACCTGATCACAGAGACGGATGAACCGCCCCGAGAGCTTCTCTTTCCCCTCGGCACCGATCAGGAGCATCTCATCCCCATCGGCGTCGACGCCTTCGGCGAGATCGTGCTCTGGAATCCTGTGCGTGACGGTTCTGTGCTCACGGTCCGGGGCTCCTCGCAGAGCGGGAAGAGCGAGTTCGCTGCGCTGATGCAGACCCTGGCGAACCCCGCGGTCTCGACCCATGACGACGCCCACAGGGAGACCGAACCGACCGACTGGGACCTGCTCGACGGTGACCTCCACGTGCTCACCATGCCGACGCGCTTCACGCCCGGCTACGGCTCTCAGCTGTCGAAGGCACAGGGGCTCGGACCCCTGCTGGTGCTCGGTGCGCACAGCCGCCACGACCTCAACGGTCTCGGCCTCATCAGACAGGCACCGCTCGACGGTCGGCCGGGCACGGGGTGGTTCGTCACCGAGGATCGTGCTCGGGCTGTCCGGACCTTCACCGCCGATGAAGCCGCAGCTCTGCTGCGCAAACGCTCAGCGACGAGCACCGGAAGCCACGATCAGGCGGCGTCGGAAGGAGGCCCTGTGAGAGTCTCGTAACGATACAGCTCGGCCGCCGCGCCCGATTCGAGCAGACGGTCGGCGAGCGCCGAGATCACCGGCATCCCGCTCGTGACTTCGATGACGACATCGGCGTCGACGGACAGGCGGGCCAGCAGCAGTTCGGCATCGGCGACGGCTGCGGCGAAGGCCTCATCGGCTGCGTCAGCGGCATCCTCGCGGGTCTCGAACATCGATCCGAGGATGAGCTCGGTCGGAGCCTCCTCATCGACCTGATCGACGACAGCAGACCCGGCCTGACCGCCCGGCTGTCCGGCACCCGACGGGTCTCCCGACTGCCCGGCACTGGTGCCGGGCTCACCGGCGGCCGGCAGGGTTCCGGCCGTCTCGTCGGCCTCGCGCGCATAGGACACGGCGAAGGCGCTGAGCCCGCCCGCCTCGGCGGTTCCGGCCGCACCGTTCAGCAGCGCCGCACCATGGGCCCCGGCCGCCTCGGACAGGAAGGCGTTATTCACCTGCCCGATCGTCAGCGGGCCCACGGCATCGTCACGGTTGACGGCGGTGTACCAGGCCTGGAAGGCCTTCGTCAGCTTCACCGATCCGGTGGCGATGATCTCGAGATCCTCGGCCCGGCCCCCTCCGGCCGGCGGCAAGGCCCCGGCGGGGACCTTGATCACCCGCGTCGTCGTCAGCGGAGTGAATCCGAGCGCCTGCGCGAAGGCCTCCCCCGAGCTGCCGGCCTGAACTCGGGCACGCAGGTCGAGACCTTCGAGCCCGGTGCCTCGAGTCTCCGCGCACACGGCGTCGAAGAGCTCTCGCCCCTGCCCGTGCCCCCGCTCCTCGGCGGCGACCTCGACGTGCACCCAGGCCCGATGGGGGTGCAGCGGGGATTCGGCGATCGCGGCAGCGCCGACGGGAACGTCGGGGACCACCTCGGCGATGACGGAGCGGATCAGCGGAGAATCCGAGGACGGACGGAAGAGGGATCTGGCCATATGACCGGCCGGAGTGTCCGCATCGGCGAACACCTCGTTCAGGCGCAGATCGTCACCGTCGCTCAGCTCTCGAATGGGCATGTGCTCGCTCCTTGGGCGGTGGGGAACTTGATAATCTTGGCGTCATGACTGACTTAAGCGATCCTACCGCCGCCGCCCGCGCCGCGGCCACGACCATCAACTCCGCGGCGGGCATCGACTCCCACGACATCGCGCTCGTCCTCGGCTCCGGATGGGGCGGAGCCGCCGACCTCCTCGGCGAGACGATCAGCGAAGTGCCGGCGGCCGAGGTTCCCGGCTTCCACGCCCCGGCCGTCGAGGGCCACGGCGCCACCCTGCGCACCGTGCGCATCGCGGCCAGCGGCAAGCACGCGCTCGTGCTGGGATCGCGCACCCACTACTACGAGGGCAAAGGAGTGCGCGCCGTTGCCCACGGTGTGCGCACCGCGGCCGCGGCCGGCTGCTCGTCCCTCGTGCTCACCAACGGCTGCGGCGGACTCAACCGCAACTGGGCAGCCGGCACACCGGTGCTCATCTCCGATCACATCAACCTCACCGGCACCTCCCCCATCGAAGGTGCGAATTTCGTCGACCTCACCGACCTCTACTCCCCGCGCATGCGCGCCATCGCCAAGGACATCGATCCGACGCTCGACGAAGGCGTCTATGCGCAGTTCCGCGGCCCCCACTACGAAACCCCCGCCGAAGTGCGCATGGCCGGGATCCTCGGCGCCGACCTCGTCGGGATGTCCACCACGCTCGAGGCCATCGCCGCACGTCAGGCCGGCCTCGAGCTCATGGGCATCTCTCTGGTGACGAACCTCGCCGCCGGCATCCAGGAGACTCCGCTCTCCCACGCCGAGGTCATCGAGGCCGGAGTCGCCGCAGCTCCGCGCATCTCGCAGCTGCTGGCCGACATCGTCGCGAAGCTCTGAGGAAGGACGCCATGACCCGCGTAGCAGATCGCTTCACCACCGGATTCGACGCCGAGGTGGTCCGTGCCTGGATCGCCGATGACCCGGATCAGCAGACAGCGACGACCTTGGAGCGCATCCTCGCCGAGGCCGAGGCCGGAGACACCGCGGCGATCGCCGATCTCGAGGATCGGTTCGCAGGCCCCTTGGCCTTCGGCACGGCCGGTCTGCGCGGGGAGATCGCCGCAGGGCCGAACCGGATGAACCGGGCCGTGGTGATCCGTGCCGCCGCCGGCCTCTCCCGCTTCCTCGCCGACACCGTGGGTGAGGGCTTCCGCGTCGTCATCGGCTGCGACGCCCGCTACAAGTCCGCGGAGTTCGCCGCCGACACCGCCGCCGTCTTCACCGCCGCCGGGGGCACGGCCATCCAGCTGCCCGAACAGCTGCCCACCCCGCTGCTCGCCTTCGCCCTGTCCCACCTCGGCGCCGACGCCGGGGTCATGGTCACGGCCAGTCACAATCCGCCTGCCGACAACGGCTACAAGGTCTACCTGGGCGGGCGTCCGCTGTCGGCCATCGAATCCGACCAGGCGGCCGCCGAGGCGGGAGCGGGCGCACAGATCGTCAGTCCGGCCGATGCCCTCATCGCAGAGAGGATCGCGGCCGTCGAATCGGTCGCGTCCGTCCCCCGGGCCGAGTCCGGTTGGGAGCACCTCGACGAGTCGATCGTCGAGACCTACCTGGACCGGATCGATGCTCTGGGGGTGCGGGCAGAGTCCGAGCTGTCGATCGTGCTCACCTCACTCCACGGCGTCGGTGCCACGGTCGCCGAGGCGGCCCTGGCCCGCACGGGCTTCGACACGGTCCACCCGGTCGCCTCACAGCAGGCCCCGGACCCGGACTTCCCGACCGTGACCTTCCCGAACCCGGAGGAGGCCGGGGCTCTCGACGAGTCCTACGAGCTGGCCCGCGAGGTCGGTGCCGAACTCGTCATCGCCAACGACCCCGATGCCGACCGCTTCTCCGCAGCCATCCCGGACGCCTCGACGGCGGCCGGATACCGACAGCTGTCCGGCGACGAGGTGGGGCTCCTCCTCGGCGAGGACGCCGCGACCCGCCTGGCCGCCGGCACGCATCATGCGGCGCAGGACTCGAGTGCGGGCTCGGCTGCACCGGTGTTCGCGAATTCGATCGTGTCCTCCCGCGCGTTGGCCGCCGCCGCAGCCAGCCACGGTTTCGCGGCGGTGAACACGCTCACCGGCTTCAAGTGGATCTCCCGCGTCGCCGGACTCGTCTACGGCTACGAGGAGGCGCTCGGCTACTGCGTCGACCCGGAAGCAGTACGCGACAAGGACGGAATCTCCGCTGCTGTGACCTTCGCGGCCCTGGCTTCGAGGCTCAAGGCGCAGGGGTCGAGCATCGAGGCCGAGCTCGATCGGATCCGGAAGCGCGACGGCTTCTTCGCCACCGCCCCGCTCAGCTTCCGCCTCGACGACGTCTCGCTCATCGCCGCGGCCATGGCCAAGCTGCGGGAGAATCCGCCGACCGCACTGGCCGGCTCCCCCGTCGCCGAGGTCCACGACCTCTCGGCCGGATACCAGGGGCTGCCTCCCACCGACGGGGTCCTGCTGCTCTCGGAGTCGGGATCCAGGGTCATCGTCCGTCCCTCCGGCACGGAGCCGAAGCTCAAGTGCTACCTCGAGGTCGTCGCCGAGCCCTCCGAACTGGACGCGGCAGCAGAGGCCGACGCTCGGGCCGCGGCCAGCGCAGGCGTGCGACTGCCGAGGACCTCGGCGAGTGCCTCCCTCCAACCCGCACTGCGCGAACGTCTCACCTCGATCACCACCGGGCTCAAGGAATTCTTCGGGCTGTGAGTGACGATCAGTTCCCGGTCGATGACGAGGTCGACTCCGTCCTCGCAGCTCAGCTCGCTGAGCTCGGCGCTCGCACCACGGTCTTCGGCGCCGGACGCCTTGGTGCCGGATGGACGGCGAAACGACTGAAGACCGAGACCTCTCAGACCCTTCTCGACGTGAGCGGCAGGGACACCGAGAGCCTGACGAGCGAAATCGGCCAGGTCCTCGGCGCCGCAGCGAGCCGCGCTCAGCAGGAGGACTCCCAGACCGTCTGGCGCGGCATCGTCGGCTCCGGATTCGCCTCGATGAATCCGGCCTATGTCATCATCGTCCTCGACAGGCAGGCCGCGACTCTGGGCATCGCAGCGCATGCGAAGGAAGGTCTGATCAGACAGCGCACGGCGCAGAAGGCGGTGAGCAGGGTCCGCGAGACGCTGGGACTCTGACGGACCCCGCGGAAGCGCAGGTGCGGAAGCTCAGTCGCCCAGCGCCTCGAGGATCCCCTTCGAGCCGGACAGGCCCAGGCGTGAGGCGCCGGCGGCGATCATCTCTTCGGTCGCCTCGACGGTGCGGATTCCCCCGGAGGCTTTGACGCCGAGGCGATCGCAGACCGTCTCCCGCATGAGAGCGACGGCATGGGCGCTGGCTCCGCCGGCCGGGTGGAATCCTGTTGAGGTCTTGACGAAACCGGCGCCGGCGGCCTCGGCGCGACGGCAGACCTCGACGATCTGCTCATCGGTCAGTGCCGCCGATTCGATGATGACCTTGACCAGAGACGTGCCGCTGGCCTCGACGACACCGCGGATGTCGGCTTCGACGGCATCGAAGTCTCCGGCGATGGCCTGGCCGATGTTGATGACCATGTCGACCTCGGCCGCACCGTCGGCCACGGCGCGCTTCGCCTCGGCGGCCTTGATCTCGGGCTTGACCTGCCCGGACGGGAACCCGACGACGGTGGCCACGACGAGCTCACCGGGATCGGCGATCGGCAGCATCGACGGGGACACGCAGATCGCGAGCACGCCGAGGTCCTTGGCCTCGGCGACGAGCGCGGTGACGTCGGCGGGCGTGGATTCGGGTTTGAGCAGGGTGTGGTCGATGATCGCGGCGACATCGGTTCGGCTGGTCATGGGTTCCTCCGAAATGGTTGGTGGGGTGGTCAGGGTCTCAGCTGATCTTCTCGAACACGATCGATTCCGGCACCGAGGCGGTGTCCCCGCCGATCTCCACGGCGGTCTCGAGGGATTCGACGGCGCGGGCGAAGCGTTCGGGGGTCGCTGTGTGCAGGGTCATGAGCGGCTGACCGGCGCTGACGTTCTGACCCGGTTTCGCATGGAGTTCGATGCCGGCGACATCCTGCACCGGATCCTCCTTCCGGGCCCGGCCTGCGCCGAGGCGCCACGACGCGACTCCGATGCTCAGCGCGTCCAGCTTCGTGAGCACGCCGGTCTCGGAAGCCGTGACGACCTCGGTGTGCTCGGCGACCGGCAGGGCCGCGGCAGGGTCGCCGTTCTGGGCGCGGATCATGGCGTTCCATCTGTCCATCGCCCGCCCATCGGTCAGCGCGGCACGCACATCGACATCGGTCCTGCCGGCCAGACGCAGCATCTCCTCGGCAAGCGCCACGGTGAGGTCGACGACATCGGCGGGCCCGCCGCCGGCCAGCACCTCGAGAGATTCGCGCACCTCGAGGGCGTTGCCGACCGTCAGGCCCAGTGGTGTGGACATGTCTGTCAGCAGCGCCGAGGTCCTCACCCCGGCGGACTTGCCGAGGTCGACCATGGTCCGGGCCAGCTGGCCGGCCTTGTCGAGGTCCTTCATGAATGCCCCGGAGCCGACCTTGACGTCGAGGACGAGTCCGGAGGTGCCCTCGGCGATCTTCTTCGACATGATCGATGAGGCGATGAGCGGGATGCAGTCGACCGTGGAGGTGATGTCGCGCAGGGCGTAGAGCTTCTTGTCCGCCGGGGCCAGACCGGTTCCGGCGGCGCAGATGACCGCTCCGATGTCCTCGAGCTGGTCGAGGATCTCGTCATTGCTCAGTCCCGCCTGCCAGCCGGGAATGGACTCGAGTTTGTCGAGCGTGCCTCCAGTATGGCCGAGGCCGCGACCGGACAGCTGCGGGACGGCGACGTCGAACACCGCGACGAGCGGGGCGAGGGGCAGGGTGATCTTGTCCCCGACTCCCCCGGTCGAGTGCTTGTCCGAGGTGGGTCGGGACAGGCTGGAGAAGTCCATCCGCTCGCCCGAGGCGATCATCGCCTGCGTCCAGTCGGCGATCTCGGACGGATCCATGTCGTTGATGAAGATCGCCATCGCCAGGGCGGCCATCTGCTCCTCGGCGACGACGCCGCGGGTGTAGGCGTCGATCACCCAGTCGATCTGCTCCTTGCGCAGAGCCCGGCCGTCGCGTTTGGCGGCGATGACGTCGACTGCGTCGAATGCCTCTGCTGTCACTGTCTCAATCCTCCGTCGATCGTTTGCGGGCGGCCGCCTCGGGGGTATCGCTGATGCGACCGGCCTCGTGGCTCGTCAGTGTTTGGCGTTGTGCGTGCTCCGCCCCGCGCCGAGGTGGTCCGGCCCGAACGCCTCGGGCAGCACCACGGACATCGGGGCACGTCCGCTGGGCATGTTGAGGATGAGGTCGCTGCCCCCGTGTTCGAACAGCAGCTGCCGGCAGCGGCCGCAGGGCACGAGTGTATTGCCTTCTCCGTCGACGCAGTCGAAGGCGACGAGCCGGCCGCCTCCGGACATGAACAGGTCGGAGACCATGGAGCATTCGGCGCAGAGCGTGACGCCGAAGGAGGCGTTCTCGATGTTGCAGCCGCCGACGATGCGGCCGTCGTCGACGAGGCCCGCCGCTCCCACGGGATAGGACGAGTAGGGCACATAGGCCTTCGCCATCGCGCGCTGTGCTTCCTCCCGCAGCAGCGCCCAGGTGCCCTCGCTGAGGTCCTCGGGGCAGACGGGGGTCGGTTCCTCGCTCCAGACGTGTTCGGAGGCGTCGGTGTCGGGGACGGTCATGGGGATGCTTCTTCCTTCGTCGGTGCGACTGTTCGGTTCTCGAGGAGTGGTGTCATGTCACATCAGGGGTGGTCACTTCACGTAGGGGACGCCTTCAGCGGCGGGCGGTCTGACCCGACCGACGAATCCGGCGACGGCGAAGACGGTGACGATATAGGGGAGCATGAGCAGCAGCTCATTGGCCACGGGGGTGCCGATGGACTGCAGCGTGTTGCCGAGGCTCTTGGAGAAGCCGAACAGCAGAGCGGCCATCAGCGCGCCCTTCGGGTTCCATTTGCCCAGGATCATCGCGGCCAGGGCGATGTACCCCTGTCCGGCCGACATCTCCTTGCCGAAGGCCAGTCCTGAGCCGACCGTGAAGAAGGCTCCGCCGAGGCCGGCGATGGCGCCGGCGAGCAGCGTGTTGCGCACTCGGGTGAGGTTGACCTTGATGCCGACGGTGTCGGCGGCCTTCGGATGCTCGCCGACGGCGCGCATCCGCAGACCCCACTTCGACCGGAAGACGAAGATCTGGAGGGCGATGACGACGACGTACATGATGTAGACGAGGATGTTCTGGTCGAACAGCACTCGCCCGAGCACGGGGATGTCGGACAGCAGCGGGATGGGCAGGTCCGGCAGCTTCTGGCGGGAGTTCCACAGGCCAGGGTCCTCGGTGAGCACCGTCGAGTAGAGGAAGCTCGTGACTCCGACGACGAGGACGTTGAGAACGACGCCGATGATGATCTGGTTGACCCAGTACTTCACCGCGAAGAAGGTGAGGATCACGGCGACGAGGGCACCGGCGATCGGGGCGGCGAGCAGACCCGCATAGGGGTTCTTCACCACCGAGGCGACGACGGCGGCGAGGAAGGCGCCGGCCAGCAGCTGACCCTCGATGGCGATGTTGATGATGCCCGAACGTTCGCCGACGAGGCCGCACATGGCGCCGAAGATGAGCGGCACCGACAGGGCGAGGGCTCCGGCCAGCAGGGTCGTCAGCGGGATCACACCGCCGGAGCCGCCACCGGCCCAGGCGAGGAAGGAGAGGACGAAGAGGATGCCGAAGAGCATCGGGAACCAGGAGCCGATGCTCAACCGCCGCATCGCCACGTAGACCGACACTGCGGCCATGATCACGAGCAGGATGCCCAGGGTCAGACCTGCGGCGGTCGAGGACACGACGAGGTCGGGGATGGCGAAGAGGTCTCCGCCGCTGGCGACTCGGAAGGTCGTCTCACCGTCACGGCCGATGAGGCCGAAGAAGACGAAGGACACCAGCGCCAGGATCGAGTAGACGATCGGGAACTTCCAGGCGATGGGAGCCACGACCTTCGCGTGGGTCGGGGATGTGGTTTCCACGGTCTGAGCAGTCATCTCAGTCCTCCTTCCGCTTGAGCACCGGCGTGGGCAACCGGAAGATCGACCTCACCAGGGGCGGGGCCGCGATGAGCAGCACGATGACGGACTGGACGACGAGCACGATGTCGATCGGCGTGCCGGTCTGCGACTGCATGAGGTAGCCGCCGGCCTTGAACGCGCCGAAGAGCAGACCGGCGAGGAAGGTGCCCAACGGCTTCGACCGTCCCAGCAGGGCCACGGTGATGGCGTCGAAGCCGATCGAGCCGCTGATGCCGCCGGTGAGTTTGAATTCGGTGCCGAGCACCTGTGCCGCGCCGCCGAGTCCGGCCAGAGCGCCGGCGACGATCATCACGGTCACGGTGACCTTGGATACGGAGATGCCGGCTGTGCGTGCGGCGTGCGGGTTCGCGCCCACGGCCTTGAACTCGAAGCCGATGGTCGAGCGCTCCAGCAGCCACCACACGAAGACCGTGGCGAGGATCGCGAGGACGAAACCGAAGTGGAGGCGGAACGGCGGCGGCAGGAGCAGGAACATCTGCGCGGAATCGTCGATCACGCGCGACTGCGGGTTCGCCGAGGCGGTGTGGGTGAACCAGTTCTGCTTGAGCAGATATCCCAGCGCATAGCCGGCGATCGAGTTGAGCATGATCGTCACGATGACCTCGTTGGCTCCCGTGCGTGCCTTGAGGACGCCGGCGATCCCGGCCCAGATCGCTCCGCCGACGATGCCGCCGATGACGGCGATGAGCATGTGGACGATCGGAGGCAGGCTCAGCGCATAGCCGAGGAATCCGGCGATCGTCGCGCCGAGGATGACCTGGCCCTGACCGCCGATGTTGAACAGACCGCAGCGGAAGGCCAGCGCGATGCCGAGTCCGGTGAGGATGAGCGGCGTGCCCGAGACCATCGATTCGGTCAGCGGACGGATCGCACGTTCGGCAGTGCGCGCATCCCAGTCGAAGACGGCTCCCCGGAACAGCGCCGAATATGCGTTGCCGACGGTCGAGAACAGAGTGGAGAAGAACTCTCCGGGCGCGGCGAAGAAGTTCTCCGCCGCCGCGACGACCTCCGCGTTCGACACGGCGATGAGGACACCGCCGAGCAGCAGGGCGAGCACGATCGCCAGCAGCGAGACCAGCCACGAGCCGGACAGGATCTCCTGCAGCAGGTTCTGCTGCCGGCCGTCTTCGGCCTCGGCTTCCGGCGGCGGTGCCGGTGATGGTGCCGCCGGTGAGATATCAGTCGTCATTCGGTCTCCTCCGCCGAGGTGGGGGCTGAGTCGTCATCCGCAGGTCCCGCCGAGGTGGCGGCGGGCTCGTCGGCCGAAGCGGCCTCCGCATCCGTCGCGGCCAGCGCTTCCTCGGCCGGCACGCCGGCCATCATCAGGCCCAGCGCCTCCCGCGAGGTGTCGGGGCCGACGATGCCGACGATGCGGCCGGAATACATCACGGCGATGCGATCGGCGAGCCCGTAGACCTCGTCGAGCTCGGTCGAGACGATGATGCACGGAGTGCCGGAGTCGCGTTCGGCGATGACGCGCTTGTGCACGAACTCGATCGATCCGACGTCGAGTCCGCGCGTGGGCTGGCTGGCGATGAACAGCCGCAGCTGCCGACCCAGCTCCCTCGACAGCACCACCTTCTGCTGGTTGCCGCCGGAGAGGGTCGCGATCGGGTCGGCGACGCTGCCGAGACGGATGTCGAACTCCTCGACCTTGCTCTTGGCCTCTGCAGTGATCACCTTCGGTTTGAGATTGAGCCCTTTGGCATAGGGCTCCCGGTCGTAGACGTCGAGGATCATGTTCTCGCGGATCGCGAATTCGGCGATGATGCCATCGGTTGACCGGTCCTCGGGCACGAAGCCGATGCCCGCGCCGAGGCGGTTCTTCACGGATTCGCCGACGAGATCCTTCCCGTCGAGGGTGATCGTGCCCAGCCGCGGTTCGGTCAGGCCGATGATCGTCTCGGCCAGTTCCGTCTGCCCATTTCCCTGGACACCGGCGACGGCGAGGATCTCACCGCGGCGGACGTCGAAGGACACATCGTCGACGACGACGTTCTCGGCCTTGTCGACGACGGTGAGTCCGCGCACGTGGAAGGTCGCATCGCCCGGATCGGCCTCGTCCTTCTCCGTCGTCAACGATACGGCACGGCCGACCATCTGGCTGGCCAGTTCGGCCTCGGTCGATTCCGGGGAGGCCTCGCCGACGATCTTCCCGCGGCGGATGACGGTGATCGAATCGGCGATCGCTCGGACCTCGCGGAGTTTGTGGGTGATGAAGACGATCGATGTGCCCTGCTCCTTGAGCTGGCGCATGATCGAGATGAGTTCGTCGGTCTCCTGCGGGGTGAGCACAGCGGTGGGCTCGTCGAGGATGAGGATCTCTGCATCGCGGGACAGGGCTTTGATGATCTCGACGCGCTGCTGCGCACCGACGGGCAGGTCCTCGATGAGGGCGTCGGGATCGATATTGAAATTGAAGCGCGAGGAGATCTCGATGACCTTCTTCCGCGCCTGTGCGATGTCGAGGAGCCCGAGGCTCTTCGTCGGTTCGTACCCCAGCGCCACGGACTCGGCGACGGTGAATACGGGCACGAGCATGAAATGCTGGTGGACCATGCCGATGCCGGCGGCCACGGCGTCACCGGGGCCGGAGAACCTCACCGGCTCGTCGTCGATGAGGATCTCTCCCCCATCGGCGTCGTAGAGTCCGTAGAGGACGTTCATCATGGTGGATTTGCCCGCGCCGTTCTCACCCAACAGGGCATGGATCTCGCCCGGTTCGATGGTGAGATCGATGTGGTCGTTGGCCACAAACGATCCGAACACCTTGGTCATCCCGCGAAGCTCGAGTCTCACTGCTCGCAGCACTCCTCACAAAGTTGAAGACTGCAGGGCCGAGCGGACTCGGCCCTGCAGTCTGACCGACGAGCTTATTTCGGCGTGCTCTCCGACTCGACGGTCAGAGAACCGTCGATGATCTGCTTCTTGAGCTCTTCGACCTTCTTCTTCACGTCCTCGGGAACTTCGTCCTCGAAGTCGTGGTACGGGGCGATGCCCACGCCCTCGTTCTCGAGGGTGCCGACGTAGGGCTCGTTGGTGAAGTTGTCGTTCATGCCCTCCTTGACGGTGTCCTCGACCGCGTGGGCGATCTGCTTGACGACCGAGGTGAGCATGATATCGCCGTATTCGGTCGACTCGTAGCCATCGGAGTCGACCCACACGAGCTTGGTATCGCCCGCTTCCTTCGCGGCTGCGGCGGCACCGAGGCCGACGGGACCGGCGACCGGCATGATGACATCGGCGCCCTGGGAGATGAGCTGCTTGGCGAGCTCCTGGCCCTGTCCCTGGTTCTCGAAGTCACCGGAGAACGAGCCGTCCTGCTTCTCCTTGTTCCAGCCGAGGAGCTTGACGTCCTTCTTGCTGTCCTCGTTGAATTTCTTCACACCATCGGAGAAGCCGTCCATGAAGATCGTCACCGAAGGGATCTGGATACCGCCGAAGGTGCCGACCTTGCCCGACTCCGAGGTAGCGGCCGCCACGTAGCCGGCGAGGAATGCCGCCTCGGCGGTGTTGAAGACGACGGGCTTGGCGTTGTCGATGGTCACGGGCTTGCCGTCGGCATCGGAGAAGCCCGAGTCGATGAGGGCGAAGTTGAGGTCGGGGTTCGACTCCGCAGCTTCCTGGATCGTGTCCTCGAGGAGGAACCCGACGCCGAATGTGAGGTTGCATCCCTGCTGGACCATGTTGTCGACATTGGGACCGAAGTCCGCGTCGCCCTGCGATTCTGCGAGCTTCTCCTCGACGCCGAGGTTCTTCTTCGCAGCGTTCAGACCCTCACGGCCCGACTGGTTGAAGGACTGGTCGTCCCAACCGCCGGAGTCCGAGACCATGCAGGCGAGGTAGTCGGATCCGGACTCTCCGCCTTCGCCCGAACCACAGGCCGAGAGCACAAGGGCTGATGCGGCGATGATCGACACCGCTGAAGCGAGCTTCTTCACGTTTTCTCTTTTCTGAACACAGACAGCGGACACGGTCGAGGCCCCTGACTGCCCCTGCCGAAGATGTGAAACCACTGGACGATCTGTCATATTTTGGTGAGTTCCGGTCAGTCTAATGCACTCTCGACCCCTCGGAAGCTCAGCTAGCACGACAATCGCGGACACCGATATGAAAACGCAATAATCCGTCACGCGAGACCCGCTCACGTCCGAAATGCGAACGCGTATCGGCTTGTGTTTGAGACGCCGGGGCAGATCCCGGGCCCCGGAGCCCGGCTCGCCCGTGCACAGCCGCCTCTGCGCGGTGAACTAGGCTGGAGGGTGTTATGGCACATCTGCTCGGGGCCGAAGCCCTCCATCTCGAATACCCCACCCGCGTCGTCTTCGACTCCGTCACCCTCGGCGTCGAGACCGGTGACATGATCGGCATCGTCGGCCGCAACGGCGATGGCAAGTCGAGTCTGCTCGGCATGCTCGCCGGCACCATCGAACCCGACTCCGGACGCGTGACCTATCGCGGCGGTCTGCGCCTGGGCATGCTCGGCCAGAGCGACGACCTCGATGACGACGCGACGGTCGGCTTCTCCGTCGTCGGAGACGCCGCGGACCACGAATGGGCCGCCGACCCCCGCGCCCGCGACGTCATCGCCGGCCTCATCGCCGACCTCGACTGGGAGGCGAAGATCGCCAGCCTCTCCGGTGGTCAGCGCCGCCGCGTGGCCCTGGCAGCGCTGCTCGTCGGCGACTGGGACATGCTCATCCTCGACGAGCCGACGAACCATCTCGACGTCGACGGCATCGCCTGGCTGGCCGAGCACATGCGCAAGCGGTGGCCGAAGAACGCAGGTGCCCTGCTGCTGGTCACCCACGATCGCTGGTTCCTCGACGAGGTGTGCACGAAGACCTGGGAGGTCCACGACCGCATCGTCGAGCCCTTCGAAGGCGGCTATGCGGCCTATGTCCTCCAGCGCGTCGAACGCGATCGGATCGCTGCCGCCACGGAGCAGAAGCGCCAGAACCTCATGCGCAAGGAGCTCGCCTGGCTGCGTCGCGGGGCTCCGGCGCGGACCTCGAAGCCGAAGTTCCGCATCGAGGCGGCCAATCAGCTCATCGCCGATGTGCCCGAGGTGCGCAATCCTATCGAGCTGAAGAAGATGGCCACCGCCCGCCTGGGCAAGGACGTCGTCGATCTGCTCGATGTGTCCAAGCACTTCGGCGACACGCCGATCCTCGACGATGTCACCTGGCGCATCGGTCCCGGCGAGCGGACCGGGATCCTCGGACCCAACGGCGCCGGCAAGTCGACCCTGCTCGGTCTCGTCTCCGGAGAGATCGAGCCCGATTCAGGGCGGGTCAAACGAGGCAAGACCGTGCAGATCGGCGTCCTCGACCAGCAGTTCAAGGACCTGGCACGCATCAGCGACTCCCGGGTGCGCGAGGTCCTCTCCGAGTCGAAGACGTCCTTCACCATCGAGGGCAAGGACTACACTCCCGCGCAGCTGCTCGAGAGGCTCGGCTTCGCCAAGGAGCACCTGTCCGCTCGGGTCAAGGAGCTCTCCGGCGGGCAGAAGCGTCGCCTGCAGCTCCTGCTGCTGCTCATGGCCGAGCCCAACGTCATCATCCTCGACGAGCCGACCAATGATGTGGACTCGGACATGCTCACGGCGATGGAGGACCTGCTCGACTCCTGGCCGGGCACGCTCATCGTCGTCTCCCACGACCGCTACCTGCTCGAACGCGTCACCGATCAGCAGTATGCGATCCTCGATCACGGACTCCGCCATGTTCCCGGCGGGGTCGAGGAGTACCTGCGGCTGCGGGCCGAGCAGAACCGCACGGGGACAGCCGCCTCGGCTCGGGCCGGTGAGAGCGCGGCCGCCTCGGCGAATGAGGACTCGGCGGAGGCGAAGCTCACCGGCGCTCAGGCACGGGCGGCGAAGAAGGAGCTCGCCTCGATCGAACGGCGGATGGACAAGCTGGGCGGGCAGATCGAGAAGAAGCACGAGGAGATGGCCGCGCACGACCAGACCGACTTCGAAGGTCTGGCCGGACTCACGGCCGCGCTGCGGGAGCTCAAGGACGAGCTCGACGAGCTCGAGATGCGCTGGCTCGATGCGACCGAAGCCTTGGAGGTCTGAGATGGTCGACGAGGAGCGGATGCGTGAGCTGCTCGCCTCGGAGCGGGAGGACGCCGAACGGCTCATCGCTTCCCTGTCCCACGGCATCGCCGAGGTCTCGGAGGCTCGCGAGGGAGACAACAGCGATGACGAACACGACCCGGAAGGGTCCACCCTGGCCTTCGAACGTTCGCAGGCCGCGACCCTGCTCGAGCAGTCCCGCGTTCGGCTGGGGGAGATCGCCGAGGCAGTGACCAGGCTCGAAGAGGGCCGGTTCGGCATCTGCGTCGGCTGCGGCAGGCCGATCGCCCCGGCTCGGCTGGAGATCCGCCCCTATGCGGCGCGGTGCGTGGACTGCGCTGCCGGCCGCTGACCCTCCGGCCCCGCCACTGGACCTCGCGCCTCGGACGCCGATGCTCGGGCCCCGAGCGGAGGCTGACCTTTACCGTTATCGGGTCATATGCGGTAATGTATCTGGGTGTCTTCCCGTGACTATCGCCTCGATCGTGCCAAAGGTATCCTCATCTTCGCGGTTGTCCTCGGCCACCTGCTGGCGAGGACCTCGCCGTGGGAGTCGCCTGTCCTGGGCGCACCGATGTACCTCATCTATTCGTTCCACATGCCTGCCTTCGTCTTCCTCGCAGGCATCACGGCGAAGTCCAACCGGCTGCCCGAGAGGGTCCTGACATTCCTCGTCCTGCTCGCCGCGGTGCTGCCGCTGATGTGGGTGTGGATGTGGGCGTTCGGGCTCGATCCCGACTACAGCCTGCTCACTCCGTTCTGGTACACGTGGTTCCTGCTGTCCATGGCCTGGTGGATGATCACGGTGCCCTTCATCGAGCGCTTCCCGCGCACGATGCTCGTCGCGTCTTTGGGCATGGGTCTCTTCGGCGGAATCCTGCCGATCCTCGACACGGAGCTGTCAGCGGCTCGGACGATGGCCTTCTGGCCCTTCTTCGTCATCGGCAAGCTCTACGGCAAGCAGATCATCGACTGGGCCGGGAACCTGGCGATCTGGCAGAAGCTCGGCCTCAGCTGCGCGGCGCTGGCCACGGTCGGATACTTCTACGTCGACCAGGTCGACCACCATTGGCTCTACGGCAGCCTCAACTTCGCACACTTCGCCGTCAGCGTCCCCGAAGGCGTGGGCCTGCGCCTGATCATGGACATCGCTGCGGTGCTCATGACCCTGGCGCTGCTGTCGTGGCTGAGCGACAGAAACGATTTCATCGCCACGATCGGCAAGCACAGCCTCGCGGTCTACGTTCTGCACGGCTTCGTCGTCCGCGGCCTCCAACCCGTCCTCGACGGCAGCCGCGACGTCCTGCCCGACGCCGTCGTCTTCATCATCTGCCTGGCTCTCGCCCTCGTCTGGACGGGAGTGCTGTCGTGGACGCCGTTCGAACGCGCTCTGCGCTGGTACGGCTCGACCGCGTCGGGACTCATCCTCAAACCCTTCTCGATGCTGCGACCGAAGTCGCGCTCGGCCCAGCCGGCCGCAGCCGACGACGAGGCCTCCCTCGGCCCCGACGTCTTGGGCGACCGGGTCGAGGAGTCAGAGCACCTCGCGTCAGAACATCCCGCCCCGGAGAGCCTGGCCCATCCGGCGCCGTTCGAACACTATCCGCTTCCCGGCTCGCACCAGGTCCCGCAGAACGCCGCGTACGGGAGCACGCAGGAAGTGCCGGCCGGCTCCGCCCAGCCGACCGCGCAGGGAACGCCCCAGCCGGAGACCCGCAACGTCGCGGAGAACTCTGCGACGCCCCACCTCGGCGAGAGCGCCGGCCGCTACCGCCGCCTCCCCGTCTACCTCAGCACGCCCTCGGACGACGAAAGCCGCTGACCGGTTCCGCCGCCTCGCCGCCCCGGCGAGAAGCGGTTCCGCCGCCTCGGCGGCGACGCTGACAACGGAATATGTCATTGTGACGGCCGCCGCAGTGCCGAAGATGGTTTGATACCTGAGTTCGGGTCGATACCCGGACATGGACGATCCCCCACCATCGAATCGGAGAGCACCCATGACCGCGACCAATGCACTGACCCAACGCCTCGAAGCCGGACCCGTGATCTGCGCCGAGGGCTTCCTCTTCGAACTCGAGAAGCGCGGCTACCTGTCCGCCGGCGAGTTCGTCCCCGAGGTCGCCCTCGAGTTCCCCGATGCTCTGCGGTCCCTGCACGTCGACTTCCAGAGGGCCGGCTCGGACATCGTCGAGGCCTTCACCTACAACGGACACCGCGAGAAGATGCGCGTCATCGGCAAGGAGGACCTGCTCGAGCCGCTCAACCGCTCTGCTCTGCAGATCGCCCGCAGCGTTGCGGATGCGAAGCCGGGCAACTTCATGGCCGGCAACATCTCGAACTCGAACATCTGGGATCCGGCCGACGAGGACAAGCAGAACGAGGTCCGCGGCATGTTCGCCGAGATGGTCGGCTGGGCCGTCGAGGAGGGTGCCGACCTCATCATCGGCGAGACCTTCTACTTCGCCGGTGAGGCCATCGCCGCCGCCGAGATCGCGAAGGCCAGCGGCCTGCCGGTCGTTCTCACCCTCGCCCCCATGGCCTTCCAGGAGATGGCTGACGGCGTCGGGATCGTCGAGACCGCGCAGCGCCTCGAACAGCTCGGCGTCGACGTCGTCGGACTCAACTGCTTCCGCGGACCGGCGACGATGCTGCCGTGGCTGCGCGAGATCCGCGCGGCCGTGTCCTGCCACGTCGGCGCCCTGCCCATCCCCTACCGCACCACGCAGGAAGAACCGACGTTCTTCAACCTCTCCGACCCCCGCGCCGAGGTGGCCTCCCCGCACGGTCGCACCTTCCCGACCGCTCTCGATCCGCTGCAGACCAACCGCTACGAGATCGGCGCCTTCGCCAAGGAAGCCTATGAGCTGGGCGTCAACTACATCGGCGTGTGCTGCGGGGCGACCCCGATGCACATCCGAGAGGTCGCCGAGGCCGTCGGTCTGACCACGGAGGCCAGCCGGTTCTCGGAGAACATGGCCAACCACTTCATGTACGGAGACAACGAGCGCCTCGCCGAGAACGTCGTCGCCCTCGGCGACACCGCCTGAGACCGGCCTCGGTCAGCACCGGGCACCCGAGTGCCCCCGGAAGCATCCCTCACCGCTGGTGTCGCCTCGCACCGACAGTGCCAGCACATACAGTCAGCGCCATAACCTCCCGTTGCAGCGAGGGGTTATGGCGCTGACTGTTCGTGTTGCAGACCGCCGGGCGGTCGATTCGTCGAGACGCGATCAGCTCTCTGCGGTCACGCCGATCGAGTCGAGGGCCGCTTCGAGGCGAGCGATCGTGCCGTCGATGTCGCCGAGCTTGTCGAGGCCGAAGAGACCGATGCGGAAACTCCGGAAGTCCTCGGGCTCATCGCACTGCAGCGGCACGCCCGCAGCGATCTGGACCCCGACCTCCTTGAAGTCGGCGCCGCTGGCCAGCTCGGGGTTGTCGGTGTGGACGACGACCACGCTCGGCGAAGCGAATTCCGGGGCGGCCACCGAGGGCAGACCGCGTTCGGCGAAGACCGCGCGCACCCGGTCGCCGAGTTCCCGCTGAGCCGATTCGAGCTTGTCGAAGCCGCGCTCCTCCGTCTCGCGCATGAGTTCGACATTGTGCGCGAGAGCGTCGGTGGGCATCGTGGCATGGTACGGCGAACGTCCCTGTTCGTACTCGTCGGCGATGGACAGCCACTTCTTCAGGTCCATCGAGAAGCTCGACGAGGTGGAGCCCTCGACCGCCTTGCGTCCGTTCTCGCTGAGCATGACGTAGCCGGCGCACGGTGATCCGCTCCAGCCCTTCTGCGGTGCGCTGATGAGGACGTCGATGCCGAGGTCCGTCATCGATGCCCACATCGCACCCGAGGCGATGCAGTCGAGGACGAAGAGACCGCCGACGGCGTGCACAGCCTCGGCGACTCGGCGGACGTAGTCATCGGGCAGCAGCATGCCGGATGCGGTTTCGACATGGGGCGCGAAGACGACTTCCGGCTTCTCACGCTCGATGGCGGCGACCACCTCGGCGATGGGGGCCGGTGCCCATGGCGCCTGGTGCTCGTCGATGACGGGCGAGGCCTTGAGCACGGTGGTCTCGGCAGCGATGTTCCCGGCGTCGAGGATCTGCGACCAGCGGAAGGAGAACAGCCCGTTGCGCACGATGAGCGTCTTCTTGCCGGTGGCGATCTGACGGGCCACGGACTCCATCGCATAGCTGCCGCCGCCGGGGACGATGGCAGCGGCCTCGGCGTCGTAGGCCGAGCGCAGGATGCGGTTGATGTCCTGCATCACGGACACGAACCGTTTCGACATGTGGTTCAGCGATCGGTCGGTGAAGACCACCGAGTATTCGAGCAGGCCGTCGGGGTCAACATCTTCGTGTGGCAAAGTCATGGCTCTAACATAGTCACAACTTCGCCGTTCGGGCCACCGTCGTCGCGCAGTGAGACCGGACCGATCAGAGCTGGACCTCACTGCGGTCCCCGGACCACAGGGTATGGAATGTGCCCTCTCGGTCGGTGCGCTCATAGGTGTGCGAACCGAAGCGGTCACGCTGGGCCTGGATCAGCGCAGCACTGCCGGCCGCGCTGCGCAGCCCGTCATAGTAGGACAGCGTCGAGGCCAGTCCGGGTACGGCGATGCCCTGTCCGATCGCGCGGACCACGGTGGATCGCAGCGCGGTCTGGCAGCGGGCGGCGACATCGCGGACATAGTCATCGGCCAGCAGCGTCTGCGGTGGCGTCGATGAGTCGAAGGCCTCGGCCACACGGTCGAGCAGGCGTGCCCGGATGATGCATCCGGCCCTCCAGATCGAGGCGAGGGCGCCGAGGTCGATCTCCCAGCCGTACTCCCGTGCCCCGGTCGAGATCTCGTGGAATCCCTGCACATAGGCCATGACCTTGCCCAGCAGCAGCGCCCGTCCGATCTCGTCGATCGCGGCCCGGCGTTCGTCCCCGGTGAGGCCGGAGGACACGGGCGCGGCCGATGCGTCGGCTGCTGCCGGATGCGGGCCGGCGAGCCGGGGGCCTTCGGCGCGCAGATCGGCGGCCGAGGACAGCGACCTGGAGAAGACCGCCTCGGCGATGGTCGGAGCGGGGACCCCGAGGGCGAGCCCGGTCTGGGCCGTCCACGCTCCGGTCCCCTTGGCTTTCGCTGCATCGGCGACGATATCGACGAATGCCCGGCCGGTGGCCGCATCGACATGGGCGAGCACATCGGCGGTGATCTCGATGAGGTAGGACTCGAGTTCCCCCTCGTTCCACTCTTCGAACACCTCGCCGATTTCCGAGGCCTGCATCCCGAACCCATCACGCAGGAGGGTGAAAGCTTCGGCGATGAGCTGCATATCAGCGTATTCGATGCCGTTGTGGACCATCTTGACGAAATGCCCTGCCCCGTCGGCGCCGATGTGCGCGACGCAGGGGTAGTAGGACTCAGCCGACGCAGCCCCGGGTGGAGCAGCATCGGGATCTTCGGTCGTTGCGCCGTCGCCGACCGCGATGCTCTCGGCTCGGGCGGCGATCGGTTCGAGCAGCGGGCGCAGACGCTGCCAGGCGGCCGGTGAGCCGCCGACCATGAGTGAGGGGCCGAGCAGGGCACCGACCTCTCCCCCGGAGATGCCGACGCCGCAGAATTCGATGCCGGTGCCGGTCAGGCGCGCCCCGCGGGCAATGGTGTCCTGGAAATGCGAGTTGCCGCCGTCGACGATGATGTCGCCGGGCGCAAACACCTCGGCGAGATCGGCGATCGCCGAATCCGTGGCGGGCCCGGCGTTGACCATGAGGATGGCCACCCGCGGCCCGGCGAGCCGGTCGGCGAGGTCAGCGGGGTCGGTGGCGACGATGAACTCGGCTTCGGGGAAGTCCTCGGCCAGCGTCGTGGCGCGGGCGACGTCGCGGTCGTAGACCGCGACCCGGTGACCCGTCTGCCGGGCGAGATTCCGGGCCAGATTCGATCCCATCACGCCGGTCCCGATCACAGCGATGTCGGCCTTCATCAGCATTCCCCTTCCCTGGGAGCGGCGATGTTGACAGTCACTCGCCACCAGCATTACGGTGCAATAAATCTGTTTTAATCACTGATTATAGGTTTCTCTTCATATTTTATCGAGAGGTTTCGGATATGGGTCAACACCCTTCCCTTCCACCGCTCGTCATCATGGGTGTCTCGGGAACCGGCAAGACCGTCCTCGGCGCTCAGGTAGCGCAGGCCCTCGATCGTCGCTTCGTCGATGCCGACGACCTCCACTCCGCCGCGAACAAGCAGAAGATGCACTCGGGCACTCCCCTCACCGATGAGGACCGCACCCCCTGGCTGGACAGCGTCGCGGCCGAGGCTGTCCGTGCCCCGGCACCGGTCATCGCCTGCTCCGCGCTCAAACGCTCCTACCGTGACCTGCTGCGCAAGGCGGCCCCCGACCTCATCTTCATCCACCTCGCCGGCCCACGTGAGGTCATCGCCGCCCACCTGGCCGGCCGCAGCCACGAATTCATGTCCCCGGACCTGCTCGACTCCCAGCTGGCCACCCTGGAGCCGCTCGACGACGAGGAGGCCCATGCCATCGTCGACGTCGACCATCCGATCCCCGAGGTTCTGCACGCGATCCTCGAGGCCGTCGACCATCTGACCTCGTGACCGTGCGGCCGTCAGACCACCCACCCGTCCCTCCGACGCTCTGACCTCAAGGAAGAGGAACAATGACCGATATCGAATTGGCCTGGACCCTGTCCGCGCCGGCACTCCTCGCACTCGCCGCTGCGGCCATCGCCCTGCTGCTCCTGCTCATCATCCGGGCCCGACTGCACGCCTTCATCGCCCTCGTCATCGTCAGCGTGCTCACCGCCCTGGCGTCCGGCATCCGGCCCGGCGACCTCATCGATGTCCTCTATGACGGCTTCGGCTCCACCCTGGCCAGCGTGGCTCTGCTCGTCGGACTCGGTGCGATGCTCGGTCGCATGCTCGAGCTCTCCGGCGGCGCCGAGGTGCTCACCGATGCCCTGATCAGGCTCTTCGGTGAGAAACGCGCCCCCTTGGCTCTCGGCGTGACCTCTCTGCTCTTCGGCTTCCCGATCTTCTTCGACGCCGGCCTCGTCGTCATGCTGCCGATCATCTTCACGATCGCGCGCCGCCTCGGCGGCTCCCTGCTCCTCTACGCCCTGCCCGCGGCGATGGCGTTCTCCGCGATGCACATCTTCGTGCCGCCGCACCCCGGCCCGGTGGCCGCCTCGGGCCTGCTCGGCGCGAATGTCGGGCTCGTGCTCATCTGCGGTCTCATCGTCGCGATCCCTGCTTGGTATCTCACGGGCTATCTGTTCGGGGTCTTCGTCGGCAAGCGCATAGACGTGGCGGTCCCCGATGTCCTCTCGGGCGGGAAGAATGA
Organism: Brevibacterium renqingii; assembly: GCF_017808105.1. Lineage (GTDB taxonomy): Bacteria > Actinomycetota > Actinomycetes > Actinomycetales > Brevibacteriaceae > Brevibacterium > Brevibacterium renqingii. The sequence continues at coordinate 42,526 of NZ_JADBHF010000004.1, forward strand.
CGAGTTCGCGGAATTCGCCTCGAAGCCGAAGCTGTCGCATGTCGTCTTCCTCCTCGTGCTCCCTCTCGTGCTCATCTTCCTCAACACCGGCCTCGACTTCGCCGGGCAGGCCGGTTGGGTCGATGCCGAAGCGACAGCGGTCACCTCGCTGCGCCTGCTGGGCGAGACCCCGATCGCACTGCTCATCACCGTCGTCATCGCGATGTGGCTGCTCGGCTGGCACCAGAGCAAGGACCGGTCGCTGGTCGAGAACGTCGTTGACTCCGCGCTCGGCCCCGTCTGCTCCATCGTCCTCATCACCGGTGCGGGCGGAATGTTCGGCGGTGTCCTGCGCGCCAGCGGAATCGGCGATTCGCTCGCCGATTCCCTCGCCGCGCTGGGGCTGCCCGTCATCGTCGCAGGCTTCGTCATCGCCGCGATCGTGCGCATCGCGCAGGGTTCGGCCACGGTGGCTCTGACGACCGCGGCTGCGCTCGTGCAGCCGATCATCGTGGGCAATCCGGATTTCTCCAGCCTGCAGGTCGTCGCCATCGTGCTCTCGCTGGCAGCGGGCTCGGTCTTCGCCAGCCACGTCAACGACTCCGGCTTCTGGCTCGTCTCGCGCTTCTTCGGCATGGACACGAAGACGACGCTGAAGACCTGGACGGTCGGACAGACGATCCTCGGCCTCGTCGGCTTCGCTCTCAGCCTTATCCTCTACGGGGTCGTCAGCCTGTTCTGAGGCCGCGTTCGGGTGAGCACGCGGTCCGAGTCGCTCGGACCTCAGCGCCTCGGGCCGCGGGGTTCGTCGGCCCAGACGCCGCTCATCTCGTCATCGGCCTTCGCGACGATCTTGTACATCGCCTCTTTCGCGCGCCCGGACTGCTGCCGCCCGATGGCGTCGGCGACGTCGAAGTGCCACTGGAGGGCGTCCGGGTGCGGGTACTGCGGCATCAGGCCGGCTCCGGTGCGCCCGGCGAGGATCTCGCCGATGACCGTGTCGAAGGCGGCGAAGAGCTCATTGCCCCCGGCGCCGAGCACGGCGCGGTGGAAGGCGACATCGGCTTCGAGGAAGGACTCGACGTCGCCGTTCCTGCCGGTCGAGCGCATTCGGGCGGCCAGGCGCATGATCTCCTCGGCGGCCTCGGCCGGCGCGTGCTGTGCCGCGAGGCCTGCGGCCTCGGGTTCGATGGCCACGCGCAGCTCGGTCAGCGAGCGCAGCTGCCGGGCCGGGGCCTGGGTCATCCGCCAGCGGATGACGAGCGGGTCGAGCAGCATCCACTCATCCATGGCGAGCACGACCAGCCCGACCCGGCGGACGGGCCGGAGCATGCCGAGCGATTCGAGGACGCGCACGACTTCCCGCACGACCGACAGGGAGACGTCGTAGCCGGCTCTGAGATCTTCGGCCTTGATGATGGTGCCGGCGGCCAGCCGGCCCGCAACGATGTCCTGCCCGATCTGGTCCCGCAGGCGCTCATGGAGGTTCCTGCGGTTCATCGGGCCCTCTGTCTGACCGGTCATCCGACGATGTCCACCACTTGCGCCCCGGGCGCCGGCCCGGTCGCACGCAGTGCCTCGTTGACGCCGCGCGTGGCCTGCAGCAGCACCGCCAGGTCGAGTGCGTGGCGGGCATCGCGGGCGAGGAATCCGATCGTCGGCCCCGAACCGCTCAGCAGCGGCAGCAGCGCGCCGGCGGCGCGCCCGGCCTCCATCACCTCGGCGATCTCGGGCATGAAGGACACGGCCGCCTCGGTGAGGTCGTTCGCTGCGGATGCCGCGAGCGCATCGGGGTCGCCCGCGGCCAGTGCCGTGAGCACTCCGGCGGGGATCTCGGCAGGCGCGGGGTCGGGGTTGAGCTCATCGAAGCGTGCGTAGACATCCGGGGTCGGCAGCTGCCTCGCCGAGGTGGCCATCACCCAGTGGAAGGTTCCGCGGGTGAGCACGGGGCTGAGCCTCTCCCCGCGACCATGGCCGACGGCGGTGCCCCCGCGCAGGAGGAAGGCGACGTCGGCGCCGACGGCCACCGCGCAGTCGTGGAGGACGTCTTCGGCCACTCCCCCGACGAGGTGGGCTGCCCCGACGAGGGCGGCGGCCGCATCGGCCGATCCCCCACCCATGCCGCCGGCCACGGGCACCTGTTTGTCGATGACGATGTCGATGCCGCGCAGCACGTCGACGTCGCGCTCGTCCTCGAGAGCGGCGATGAGGAGGTCGATGGCTCGACGCGCGAGGTTCGTCTCATCGGCCGGGACCGCGGAGTCCGCGTAGCGTCCCTGGACGATGATCGACCCCGTCCCGCCGGGGATGAGGGTGAGCGTCTCGCCGAGGTTGAGCGCCTGGAAGACGGTCGCGAGTTCGTGGTACCCTTCCGCGGTCGCCCCTCCGACACCGAGGTGGATGTTGATCTTCCCCGGCGCCTGGACCTTCACCGGGGCGCGGGTCGTCGAACGGGAGCGCAGCGGCGTGGTCATCGCCGGTTTCCTTCGCCCGAGTCCGCGTCGGTTTCAGGACCCGGTACGTGGCCGGGAGACTCGACGTCGGCCAGGCGTTCGAAATCAACGACCGAGAGTGCTTCCCCGCGGGTCTTGGGGTCGATGTCGGCGGCCAGCAGCAGCTCTTCGGCTCTCTGCGGGCTGCCCGCCCACCCGGACAGGGCGGCGCGCAGGGTCTTGCGGCGTTGGGCGAAGGCCGCGTCGATGAGGGTGAAGAGCCGACGTCGCCGCGCGGGTTCGCGCTCGGTGCGGGTGACATCGATGCGGACGAGTCCCGAGTCGATGTTCGGGGCCGGCCAGAACACGTTCTTGCCGATCCGTCCGGCCAAGCGCACGTCTCCGTACCATTGGGCCTTGACGCTGGGCACACCGTAGGTGCGGGACCCGGGCGCGGCGGCAAGCCTTTCGGCGACCTCGAGCTGAACCATGACAAGCACCGACTTCAGGCTCGGGAAGGTCTCGAGGAAGTGCAGCAGCACGGGCACGGCCACGTTGTAGGGCAGGTTCGCCACGAGTGCGTCGGGATGGTTCCCCGCGTCGGTCCCATCCGGTCCGGGCAGCTCGGTGACCGTGAGGGCATCGGCGTTGACGAGCGAGAAGCGAGCAGCGCCCGAGTCGGCACCACGCGCGGCGGTGTCGGCTTCCGGACGACGGTCGGCCGCCTCGGTGCCGGCGAACTTCTCCACGGTGGCCGGCAGCCTGGCCGCGAGCACCTCGTCGATCTCGACAGCGGTGACGCTGTGCCCGGCTTCGAGCAGACCGAGGGTGAGCGAGCCGAGTCCGGGACCGATCTCGACGACGTTCGAGGCCTCCTCGAGGCCGGCAGCGGTGACGATCGAACGCACGGTATTGGGGTCGATGACGAAGTTCTGCCCCTTCTGCTTCGTCGGGCGCAGACCGATGTCAGCGGCTGTCTCGCGTATGTCGCGGGCGGTCAATAACGTCACAGCCAACAACTTACAGCACTGCCCGGCCGGCACAATCATCTCGCGTCCGGCGCTTCGGACACTCGCCGAGGATGGGTCGCCGGCCCTCGCGGACGATAGGGTGAAGCCTATGGATCCGCAGACTCTGACCGAACTGCTCGACGTCGCCGTCCTCGACCGGCTCGATCACATCGACGACCTGCCCGGCGACGAGCTCGCCCGGTCGTCGGCCCTGCGGAAAGAGGGCTACTCCGCCGAGGTGACCGCCGCGCTGCTGACACAGGCGAGGCTGCGGAAGGAAGCGGCCGCGAAGCTCGGCCCCTTCGCCGATGACATGCTCTTCACCCGCGACGGGCTCGCTCAGGCCACCCGCCTGCCGGTGGCCGCCCACCACGCCCGCCGTCTCCTCGGTGAGGCGTCGGAGGATGACACGATCCGCATCGCCGACCTCGGGTGCGGGATCGGTGCGGATTCCATCGCCTTCTCCGGGATGGGCGCGCAGGTCAGCGCCGTCGACGCCGATGAGGTCACCGCCGCCCTCGCCGCCTTCAACCTCCGCCACCTGCCCGATGCCGAGGTCGAACACTCTCGCGCCGAGGACGTCGACCTCGACGGCTTCGACGCTCTGTGGTTCGACCCGGCCCGGCGGACGGTCGGCAAGGCCGACCGCCGCGGGTCGACCGCCCGGATCACCGACCCCGAGGCCTTCTCACCGTCCCTGTCCTGGGTCGTCGACAAGGCGCTGAAGGCCAAAGCGGCCGGGGTTAAGCTCGGCCCGGCCCTCGACCACGGACTCGTCCCGGCTGAAGCCGAGGCGCAGTGGGTCTCTCACAATGGTGAGGTCGTCGAGGTCTGCCTCTACTTCGGTGCGGCCCGGCAGCGTCCCGGTCGCGGAGCCCTCGTCATGGGCGAGCGCACGCTCCTCGTGCACGAGGACGATCTGCCCGACGAGGACGAGGCGGGCATCGGCGAACTGGGCTCCTATCTGCTCGAACCCGATGGCGCGATCGTGCGCGCCGGGCTCGTCGCCGCACTGTGCGCCCCGCTGCAGGCACGCCGGGTGCATCCGTCGATCGCGTACCTGACCACCGACGTCGAACCGACCGGTCCCGCCTCGGCGGGGGTCACGGCCTACGAGGTCGTCGACGTCCTGCCGGCGAAGATCGCGAGCCTGCGCAAGGAGCTGGTCAGCCGTGGCATCGGTTCGGTCGTGGTCAAGAAGCGCGGCGCCGACATCGTGCCCGACCAGGTTCGACGTCAGCTGAAACTGCCGAAGGGAGACAAGGCCACGCTCGTCTTCACCCGCCTCGGCGAACGCCACGTCGTGCTGCTGACCCGGCCGGTGGGATGACATCGCCGATCGTGCCTGAGCCGCGCTTCCCCGGAACTCGCCGCTGAGACCCCCGAACACCCCGCAGAAGGAGACCGAAATGAACCGCTCCGACGTCCTCATCAGCGCCGCAGAACTGCTGAGACTGCAGGCCTCGTCGCGCGCACCGAGGCTGCTCGACGTCCGCTGGACCCTGCCGAAGCCCGATGGCCGGGACGACTTCGCCGCCGGCCACATCCCCGGTGCGATCTACGTCGATCTCGACACCGAGCTCGCCGACCACGCGAACACAGAAGCCACAGCGGGCCGGCACCCCTTGCCGAGCGCCGGACAGTTCCAGGACACGGTCCGTTCCTGGGGCATCGACTCCGATACCGAGGTCGTGGTCTATGACGCCAACTCCTCTCTCGGTGCCGCCCGCGCCTGGTGGCTGCTGCGCTGGGCGGGACTGAACGCCCGCGTGCTCGACGGCGGGCTGGCCGCCTACGAAGCGGCCGGCGGAGAAGTCGAGATCGGCGCCTCGCCCGAGGTCGCACCGAGCAGCGTCTCCATCTCCCCGGGCTCGCTGCCGATCATCGACGCCGCTGACGTGTCCGCCTGGGACGGGGTGCTGCTCGACGCCCGCGCGGCGGAGCGCTTCCGCGGAGAGACCGAACCGCTGGATCCGCAGGCCGGGCACATCCCCGGAGCGAAGAACGCGCCGGCGACGGAGAACGTCCGCGACGGGGCTTTCCTCGACGAGGCAGCCCTGCGCCAACGGTTCACCGCACTCGGTGCGCTCGAGAGTCCGGTCGGCGTCTACTGCGGTTCGGGCGTCACCGCCTGTCACAACGCCTTGGCGCTGGCGACGCTCGGCGTGCAGGCGAGTCTCTACCCTGCCAGCTGGTCCGGCTGGTCGGCCGACCCCGAACGCCCAGTCGAAACCCGCGGCTGAAGCCGCGGCCGTCGTCGTGGCGGCGCTCGTTACGAAACAGTCACGAATCGTTACGCGGTACCCGTCACCGTGTGTTAAATCACAGAGCAGTACCGTGTTTCCTGCGTGGATTCCTCCTCGATTTCACCCTCTACAAGCCTCTGACCTCGCAAAACCGTGCACACTTCCGATCGCACATCTTTTGTAACGGAACCGTGACATAAGATCACAGATTCGTTACAGTTGGTGAAAACGTTCATGACGACGAGAGGAAAACGTGGCACGTAAGCAGCACGGCCGCCGCGCCGCCGAAACCAAGGTCAAGACACCCCTGACCGAACTGCTCGATGCGAACTCCGGGGCATTCGGTCGTCGCGCTGCAGTCGTCGCCGCCAGCGGCGGCCTGCTCACCGCGGCGGTTCTCCCCGCGACGGGGCAGACAGCCGACGACACGGCGTCGGTCTCAGCCGAGTCGGACGACCACGCTCAGGTCGAGTTCAAGAACCAGACGCCGACCATCCAGGCCGGCAGCGGCTCCGAGGAGAGCGATCAGGGCGGCGCCGCCACCGTTGACGTCGACGTCATCACCGCCGAGGGAGCACCGAAGCCCAAGCCGAAGCCGAAGCCCGAACCGAAGCCGGCGACCGAGTCTCCGGCACAGACTCAGTCGTCGTCCAGCGAGACGTCCGATGAGGATTCGAGTGAGTCCTCGGATGAGGATTCGGCGAAGGCAGAGACCGCGGATGACAAGGCCTCCGATGACACCGGCTCCTCGGATGAGACCCCGAAGAAGGATTCCGGCGACTCCGACAGCTCGGGACCGATCGATGGTTCGAAGGCCGAGCAGGTCATCGGCTGGGCGAAGAAGGGGGTCGGAACCCCCTATGTCTACGGCGGAACCTCGCAGAGCGGTTGGGACTGCTCTGGTTACACGTCCTGGGTCTACAGCCATGTCGGCGTGGATCTGCCCCGACAGTCGGGAGCGCAGAAGACCTCCGGCACGGTCGTCTCCCAGGCAGAGGCGAAGCCGGGCGATCTCATCTGGCACCCCGGTCACGTGGGCATCTACGCCGGCGGCGGACAGATGTACGATGCCGGTTCGCCGGGATCGGGCACCTCGAAGCGCAGCTTCAGCTGGATGGGCGACGTCACTTTCATCCGCGTTCTCTGATCCGGCCCCACCTCACGGAACCCCTCGCAGGCTCATCATCCCTTGCCTGCGAGGGGTTCCGTGTCTGGCTCAGCCCTGCGCGCTCACGGTCGCGGCCCTGGCTCAGCCGCAGTCGGGGGCTTTGTCGCTGCCGTCATACTCTGCGGGCAGCGTGCCGCTCGCGTCGAGATCGCCCTTGAGCCATTTCGCCACGGCCCGCAGTGCGTAGGGATTCGAGTCATATGCCGTCACCGCGGTCGAGGCCGAGGTGCTGCGCATCGTCCACGGGGCAGCTGTGCCGACGGCCACCTCGGCGGAGCTCTTCGGGCTCAGGCTCACGGAGGTTCCGCTCGACCCGACCTTGAGTCCGACGTCCTCGGCCGCCTTCCGCAGCGCCGACTGCTCCTTCTCGCTGCCGCCGACGATCGAGATCGCATCCGTGCCGGCGAAGGAGCACTCGCCCTTGAGAACGGTCAGCGACTTCTCGGCCACCTCGGTGAGGACCTTCTTCGGGTCCGCGGCGGCGTCCGCGGAGCCATCGGACCCCTCTTCGGAGGTTCCAGAGCCGCCCGCGGACTCATCGTTCGATTTCAGGCTCTTCTGCGCGTCGGCGGTGGCCAGCTGCATGGCGACGACCCGTTCGGACTTCTTCACGACGTCCTTCTTCTGCAGCGTCCCGTCGCCCATCGCGGTGACGATCGCCTTCTGCGCGGCGGCCGAGTCCGGCGGCATGAGCGCGATATCGGCACCGGCGGCGAGTGCCTTCACGGTCTCCCCGCCGCCCAGGTTCTGCGGCACCGCCTCCATATTCAGCGCATCCGTGGTGATGACGCCGTCGAAGTCGAGGGTGTCCCGCAATGCCGAGTACGCCTTCCTGTTCAGTGTCGCCGGCGTGGTCTTCGCATCGGGCAGGCCGATATGGCCCATCATCACCATCGGCACCTCGGCCGCGACGGCGGACTTGAACGGCAGCAGATCCGTGTCCTCGAGCTCCTCGATCGTCTTCTTCGACACCGGCAGGCTCTCGTGCGAATCCACGCCGAGGCGGCCGTGTCCCGGGAAGTGCTTCGCGGAGCTGGCCACGGCTCCGGCACGGTAGCCGGTGACCGCATCGGCGACGACCTCGGCGGCGTCCTTGTGATCGGTGCCGGCCGAGCGGACGTTGATCGCCACGTCGTCGGGGCCCGTGGTGACGTCGGAGTCCGGGGCGAAGTCGATGGTGAAGCCGAGGTCCGTGAGGTTCGTCCCCTGCACTGTCGTGGCCTGGGTGACGAGATCGGAGTCCTCGGTGGCGGCCAGGGCCATGAGCGGCGGGAACGGCAGGGCGGCGGTGCTCAGGCGGGAGACCGGGCCGCCTTCCTGGTCGACTCCGATCGACACCGGCTGGCCCTTCGTGCGCGCCCCCGAGATCTGCTCGGTCATCGATGTGACCTGCTCGGTCGTCGGGTTCTCCGGCAGGTTGTAGCCCATGACGATGACCCCGCCGAGGTGGTTCTGCTCGACCATGTCCACGGCTGTCCGGGTGTCCGTTCCGTCCCAGGTGCCGATGATGAGGGATCCGGCGAGTTCGTCGTCGGAGAAGCCTGCGACGATGTCTTCGGCCTCGTCGCGGTAGTCGGCCGGGTCCGCCTCGGCGGGGTCGGACAGGGACGTATCGGTTTCGGACTGCGGCCCGGTCTGCGCCTCTGCCTGGGAGGGTGTTCTCTCCCCGTTCGTCTCGGATTCAGGCGTCGCCCCGCCGGAGCAGCCGACGAGCGCAAGGGTCGTGGTCAGAGCCAGGAGGCTCAGGCGCGAGGAGAACATGTCCCCATGCTAGACGGTCGACCTGAACCGGCGGTGAGGCCGCAGTCGTCGACGCCATTGCGCAGCGCTTCACCGGACGGTGGTCAGTGTGTCCGAATCCGGCGGCTGAGGAGGGAGTTTCGGCGTCACGCCACTATGATCGATCCATGGTCGATTTCGCTCACTCTGCCCGCTCCACCATCGGTGTCGAATGGGAACTGGCTCTCCTGAACAGTCAGAGCCTTGACCTGACCCCCGCGGCCGAGACCCTGTTGGCGGATGTGGCCGAACATGCTCCCGAGTTCGAGGACCAGATCGTCGGTGAGATGCTCACGAACACCATCGAGCTCGTCACCGGTGTGCACACTCAGGCGTCGGCCATCGCCGAGGATCTGGCCACCTCGATGGCGGCGCTGCGGAAGCTGACCGAGGCGCGCGGCATCGAACTCATGTCGGCGGGCACTCACCCCTTCGCGCAGTGGCAGTCGCAGGAGGTCCGGGCCAAGGACCGCTACCTCGAACTCGTCGATCGCACCCAGTGGTGGGGACGGAACATGCTCATCTTCGGCGTCCACGTCCACGTCGGAATCGACTCCCGCGACAAGGTCCTGCCGATCGTCAACGCTCTGCTCGCCTACGTCCCCCACCTGGAGGCTCTGTCCGCGTCCTCTCCTTTCTGGGGCGGCACGGACACCGGGTACGCCTCGAACCGGGCGATGATGTTCCAGCAGCTGCCCACCGCGGGTCTGCCGTTCCAGTTCGATCAGTGGTCCGACTACGAGAAGTACGTCGACGACATGCTCACCACCGGCATCATCGATCACATCAATGAGATCCGCTGGGACATCCGGCCCGCCCCGCACTGGGGCACCGTCGAGGTCCGCGTCTGCGACGGACTTCCGACCTTGGAGGAGATCCTCGCGATCACCGCGTTCATCCAGTGCCTCGTCGATGACTTCTCCGCCCGCCTCGACGCCGGGGAGACGCTGCCGACGATGCCCGACTGGTTCCACAACGAGAACAAGTGGCGGGCGGCCCGCTATGGCATGGACGCGATCATCATCGAAAACGCCGAGGCCGATGAGCGGCTCGTCACCGAGTGCCTGGCCGATGAGATCGAGCGCCTGAGCCCGGTCGCCGAACGCCTCGGCTGCGCCGAGGAGCTGCACTCCATCACGTCGATCATCGAACGCGGTGTGCCGTATCAGCGTCTGCAGCGAGTGTTCCGATCCACCGGGTCGCTGACCGAGGTGACCCGTTCCCTCATCGGCGACCTCCGCACCTCCTACACCTAGGGGGCCCGGGGCCTGCACATGCTTCCTGCGGGCGGATCCGTCGTGATTCTCGATGGGATTTCGCAGTGGATCCGCCCGCAGGAGACACTCAGCCACCCGGGCAGCTGCCTACGTGCGGCTGCGGCGACGTTCTCCCGAAACACTGGTCATGAACGGAGACTTCTCCGCGCCAAAACTATCCGTTCGCGACCAGTCCTCATGGCTCACCCATCGAAAGACGGGTCAAGTACCGAAACACGGGTGCGCACCCTCTGTGGCAGGCTGTCTCACAACAGCCTGACACAGAGCGCGCGCACGCGTTTCTCGGCGTGCAGCTGGCCTAGAGGTGCGGGCGGCTGTCGCAGAAGTGCGCGGCTGACCTACAGATGCGGACGGAGAAGCTCCAGCAGCGTCGGCAGCGCAGAAGCGACGCCCGGATGCAGCGGATAGTCCCGGAGCTCGTCGAGCGGCACCCAGGCCAGCTGGATGCTCTCGGGGTCGCTGATGACGGCGTCGAAGCGGCGCAGGGTCTTCGCGATCACCGTCGTATAGGACCACGTGTCGAGGTCGAGGACATGAGTCTCGAGGATCTCGATGCCCGAACCGTCCTCGTCCGGCACCCCGGCTTCCTCCCACGACTCGCGGACCGCGGCGTCGACGGCCGACTCGCCCATGTCACGTGCGCCGCCGGGGAAGCCCCAGGTCCCTCCCTCGACCGACCACAGCGCCCGATGCTGCATGAGCACCCCGCGCTCGGGGTCGACGAGCATGAGCCCGGCGGCCCCATTGAGCCCCCAATGTTTCTGCCCGTCGGATCCGTACGTCCACCCGTCCCCGGATCGCCGAGGCGGCCGACCGTCCGGCAGGCGCGTCGACTTCGCCGCCTGAGCGTTCCTCGCCGCGGCACTGTCCGCGCCGTCGTTCGCCGCCTGAGCGTTCCGCTCCGCGGCTTCGCTCGCGGCGCTGTTCGCCGCGCGTTTCGCAGAATCGCTCGCGGCACGGGCCTCTTCGTTCTCAGACGAGGACATGATCGACATCCAGGGAGGAGACGGCTGCGAAGGACAGGTCGCTGGGCCCGATCCCGCGCGAGACGAGTTCGGCTCCGAGGGCTGCGACCATCGCCCCATTGTCGGTGCACAGCCTCAACGGCGGCACCCGCAGGGTCACCCCTGCCTCAGCACAGCGAGCGGCGAGCACCTCCCGCAGGTGGGTGTTCGCGGCCACTCCCCCACCGAGGACGACATGGTCGATTCCTGTATCGGCCGCAGCGAGCAGGGTCTTGGTCACGAGCACGTCGACGACGGCGTCTTCGAATCCGGCGGCGATATCGGCCACGCGCAGGTCGGTGCCGAGCGTCTCGGCCTTGGTGACTTCGCGCAGGGCCGCGGTCTTGAGACCGGAGAAGGAGAAGTTGTACCGGCGTTCGGGATCGCGCAGATCCTGCTTCTTCGCCAGTCCGCGGGGAAACTTCACCGCTGTCCGGTCGCCGGGGACCCCGGTGCCGTCGAGCAGGCCAAGGGCCGCCTTCGAGATGTTCGGCCCGCCCGGATAGCTGAGGCCGAGCAGACGGGCGGTCTTGTCGAAGGCCTCGCCGGCAGCGTCGTCGATGGTCGCACCGAGGAGCTCGATGTCATCGACCACATCGCCGAGGCGCAGGATCTCCGTGTGTCCGCCGGAGACGAGCAGGGCGATGGTCGGGGTGGTCAGCCCGTCGACGTCCTCGGCCACGAGATCGACGGCGACGTGGGCGGCCAGGTGGTTGACCCCGTAGAGCGGTCGGTCGAGTGCCGCGGCGAGCCCTTTGGCCGCGCCCACACCGACCATGAGCGCACCGGACAGACCCGGGCCCGCGGTCACGGCGACGGCGTCGATGTCGGACAGCTCCACCTCGGCGGTCTCACAGGCCGAGGCGATGGCCGGGCCGATGGCCTGTACATGGGCACGGGAGGCGACTTCGGGCACGACGCCGCCGAAGCGCACGTGCTCGTCCATCGACGAGGAGACAGTGTTCGTCAGCAGCCTGCGGCCGCGCACGATCCCCACTCCGGTCTCGTCGCAGGAGGATTCGATGCCGAGGACAAGTGGTTCGCTCATGACTCGGCCTCTGCTGTCTCGAGTTCGAGGTTCGAGTAGACGGCGTCGAGTTCGGGTTCGCTCATCTCTGCGACCTCGGCTCCGAGGGTGCGGGCGAACAGTCGCAGGTGGGTGTCCCACATCGGCCCGAATTCCTCGGCCCGCGTCCGGGCGGCGTCGGCATCGGCGGCGGTCTGAGTGAACACCAGCAGGGTCTCCCGTCCGGCGTCCGAAGTCCCCTGTCCGGCGTCACCGTCGAGGGGCACGAGCCGGATGCCCAACACTCCGAAGCCCTCGAGTTCGAACAGCACATGGTCGCAGGTCTCGCAGCTGAGGACCGTTCCGGTGAGTTCGACGTCCTCAAGTTCGAAGATGATCGGGCGGGCTGCCGGTGCGTCGGCGTCGTTGTCGGCGTCGGTGTCGGTGTTCGCAGGTTCTTCGCCGAGGCGGAACGGGGCGAACCAGGTCCTCACACTCGCGCTGTCGGTCAGTGCGTCCCAGACCCGTTCGACGTCGAGTGCCAGAGGCATCTCGATGACGAGGTCGGTGCCGTTCTCCCAGGTGACCAGGCGCGGGGAGGTCGTGCTCATTCCTCCACCCACGATTCTGTCAAGGCCGTGATCTCCTCGGCGCTCAGCTGCATTTCGACACCGGCGAGCAGCTCGGTGAGCTGTTCGGGCACTCGCGCCGAGGCGATGGTCGAGGGGATGAAGTCATGGCTGAGCTGCCAGGCGATGGCCGTGGCCGTCATCGTCGCATCATGGGCGGAGGCGACGTCGTGAAGGACTTCGAGAGCGCCGAGGGCCTTCTGATCCTCGACGAAATCGGCAACCCGGTCGCCGCGGACGCTTCCGGTGGCGTCTCCTCCGGTGTGCTTGCCGGTGAGGAACCCGGAGGCCAGGGAGTGGAAGGGCAGTTCGGCGATGCCCTCTGAGCGCAGATAGGCCTGCTTCTGGGGATCGACGGCGGCGCGGGAGACGAGGTTGAACCGGTCCTGGACGACCCGGTAGCAGGCGAGGGAGAACTTCGTGGAGATCTTCCGCGCGTTCTGCAGCCGTTCGAGGCTGAAGTTCGAGGCACCGAGGTAGCTGACCTTGCCGGAGCGCACCAGCGCGTCGAAGGTCTCGGCCACGGCGACCTGATCGACTTCGTCATCGTCGCGGTGGGCGTAGTAGACGTCGACGTGGTCGGTGCCCAGGCGACGCAGGGAATCGTCGACGCAGTCGCGGATATTCGCCGGGTCGAGGCCTCGGTGCTCGGGGTGCATGCCGACCTTCGTCGCGATGACCATCTCGTCACGGTTGCCGCGGGACTTCATCCATTCGCCGATGATCGTCTCGGATTCGCCGCCGGAGTTCCCGTCGACCCAGGCCGAGTAGGCATCGGCCGTATCGATGAAGTTCCCGCCCGCCTCGACGTAGGCGTCGAGGACCGCGAAGCTCTGATCCCGATCCGCGCCCCATCCGAAGGGGTTGCCGCCCAGTTGCAGTGGGTGGACGAAGAGATCGGTATCTGCCAATTGCACACGTGTCATGCCTCCAGCCTACTCGCCTCGCCTGAAGACTCACGGTCTGCCCGTCTGCCAGATCAGGGGCTGCCCGTCTGCCAGATCAGGGGCTGCCCGTCTGCCAGATCAGGGTCTGGCCCTCCGCAGTAAACTTAGGCTAAGCTCATCTCAAGATCAGCGTCGACGTGCCATGGAAACCCACCCCCGACGAGCAGGCTTCCTGCTCGTCGTCTTCTCCCCGAGGAACCGCAATGACCGAACAGTTCTCCGCTCGCCTCAAGAGCAGCACTGCCGCCATCCATGACGAGGTCGAACACACCACGTTCATGGTCGACCTCATGGAGGGCCGCCTCGATGCCCGGGCCTATGCGCTCCTGCTCCGGCAGTACGATGTCATCTACCCGGTGCTCGAGGCGAGGTCGCGGGACTTCGCCGGCGATCCCGTCTTCGCCCCGTTCCACGACGCCCTGCTCTTCCGCTCCGACCGCATCTCCGCAGATCTCGCCGCGCTTGAGGGCACCGAGCTGCCCGTCATGCCCAGCGCGAACGCCTATGCGTCTCATCTGGAGAGCCTCGACAGCCCCGAACAGGTCATCGCCCACCATTACACGCGCTACCTCGGCGACCTGTCCGGCGGGCAGGCCATCGGAACTCTCATGCGCCGTCACTACGCCCTGCCGGCCACGTCACTGACGATGTGGGACTTCACCGGGATCGGAAAGACGAAGCCGTATAAGGACGCCTACCGTCGACGCCTCGATGAGGTGGCCGCGACCGGCGGCGACGAACAGATCGTCATCGACGAGACGATGGAGGCCTTCCGCCTCAACGGCGACCTCCTCGTCGACCTCACCGAGGCCACAGAACGTCGGACGGTCACGGTCGCCTGAAGCAGACTTGCGCGAGCACCGCCGGAACCCGCCGCCGAGACGACCGCCCGAATGCGGTCCGGGTCAGTCCTGAACCCGAGCCCGCATGAGCACGGCCGCGGCACCGGGGTAATAGTCCGGCCGTCTCCCCCATTCCTCGAAGCCGAGGGAGGAGTACAGGGCCAGCGCTGCGAAGTTGCGCTCGTCGACCTCGAGGTGGACGACTTCGGCTCCTCGTTCCCTGGCCCAGTCGAGGCCGGCCAGGAGCAGTGCCCGGCCGATGCCCTTGCCGCGTGCCGCCTCGGTGGTCGCGATCGTCATCACATCGGCTTCGCCGCCGGCCGCGGACATGACGATCCACCCGACCAGCTCCCCCGCCGAGGCGGACGTGCCCACAGCCTGGTCCGCGTCATTCCCCGTCCCCGGCTCGGTCCTGGCCGCGAGCATGACCGTGCCGTTCTGCGCCTTGACCGACCAGTAGTAGCGAAGCGTCCATGCGGTGGGCCCGAAGACCTCCGCATCATGGGCGGCGACCTCGGCGAGATCCCACCAGGGCAGCTCGGCGATGGTCGTCTCGGAAGTCATCTCAGCGAACTCTCGCGCACCGGAGCGGCCTTCGCGTCGGGTTCGCGCAGGTATTCGGGGACCGGTTCGCCCAGCTGCCTGCCGGCGGCGAGTTCGCGGGCGGCGGCGAGAGCGAGGAACTCGGCGCGCGGGTCCGAGATCTCCTCCTGTGTCGGAGCGCCGAGAACATCGGCATAGAGGAGGAACCCGCGTCCGCACCGCTCGCCGATCGGCGTGAGACCAGCGGTCGGAGAAGCCTCTCCGGCGGGGTCGGGCCGCTCGAGGCCGAAGCCGTGGTCGGCGAGCACCGAGGCGACCTCATCGGGCCGGGCCACGAAGGGACCGGAGCTCAGAGTGGCCTCGGCGGAGTCGTAGACGCTGAAGTACACCTCTCTGCGCCGGGCGTCGGAGGCGATGAGCACCGGACGGCCGGAGGCAGCGGACGCGTCTGCAGACGACGCTGCGACACCGGTTCCGGCCGCGTCCGCCCGCCCGGTCCGCACCAGCTGTGCGGCGATCGCGGCGTGGGAGAGCAGACCTCTGACTGGGATGCCGCGGGCCTGCCCGACCGCGATTCCCGCGGCGATGCCCACGCGCAGGCCGGTGAACGGGCCGGGCCCGATGCCGACGACGACGAGGTCGGGACGGGCATCGGCGGCGAGCACTCGGGCGAGCGCCGGCCCGATGAATTCGACGTGCCGGCGTCGGTCATCGGCGGCTTCGGCGGCGATGACCTCACCGGAGTCCGTGTCCACGAGCGCCACGGACGCCGCCTGCGAGGTGTCGATGCTGAGAATGATCATGGTCTCTCTCCCCCGGTCGTCATGCCTTCGACTGCTGTGATCGCCGCGTGCAGCCGCGGCAGCCGCTCGGCCCATGAGGTGCCGTGGCCGGTGAGGTCGACGGTGCGTCGTTCGTCCTCGGCCTCCTCGTCCTCGGCGTCGTCGGCCGCCTCACCGTCCGTCTGAGCGTCGGTCTGCCTCTGCGTGCCGGAGCCGCCGGCGGCCGCATCGCTGGGCTCGTCAGACTGCACCGGGGCGATGGTGATCTCGAGATAGTCGCTGCTCAGCTGCTCGGCCATCCCGGCACCCCATTCGACGACGGTGATCGATTCGTCGAGTTCGGAGTCGAGGTCGAGGTCCTCGAGTTCCTCACCGTCGGCGAGCCGGTAGGCGTCGACGTGGACGAGGGCGGGACCTCCGGCCCGTGACGGGTGTTCGCGGGCGATGATGAATGTCGGCGAGGTGATCCGCCCGGCCACGTCGAGGGCCGCGCCCAGGGACTGGGTGAAGGTCGTCTTGCCGGCACCGAGGTTGCCCGTGAGGATGAGCAGGTCTCCGGCCTGCAGATGTCCGGCCAGCACCTCGGCGACGGTGCGCATCTGCTCCAGCGATTCGATCTCGACTCTCATCGTCCGCCTCCTTCCGTCACGTCCGTGCTCTCGTCCCGCACGCAGCGGTGGACGCGGGCGCTGAGCTGGGTGACGATCTCGTAGTTGATCGTGTCCGCCCAGGTCCCCCATTCGGCCGCGCTGGGGCCGCCGGGGCCGAAGATGACGACCTCGTCGCCGATGGCGACTTCGTCGTTTCCGGCACCGATGTCGATGATCATCTGATCCATGGCGATGCGTCCGACGACGGGATAGCGGCGGCCGCGGATGGCCACCTCGGCGCGATTCGATGCCGCCCGGGGAAGACCGTCACCGTATCCGCCGGGCACGAGC
Source organism: Brevibacterium renqingii (assembly GCF_017808105.1). Lineage (GTDB taxonomy): Bacteria > Actinomycetota > Actinomycetes > Actinomycetales > Brevibacteriaceae > Brevibacterium > Brevibacterium renqingii. The sequence goes on from NZ_JADBHF010000004.1 coordinate 59,111, forward strand.
GCGAACCGGGTGTCCGTCGCGGCCGTGAAGGTCAGCCCGTAGGAGGCGCCGTGACCTGCGGGGATGTCCTTGAGGTTGATGACCGTGGACAGCAGCCGCAGGGCCGGTCGCAGCCCGAGCGCCTCCGAATCCGTTCCCTCGAGCGGGGAGAGACCGTAGAGCGCCAACCCCACCCGCGCCGAGGTGCCCGGACAGGGGCCCAGGGTGAGCGCGCCCGGTGAGTTCGCGATATGCACGTCGAGGGCCTCCGAATCGCCGAGGCGACCGTCGGCGGCGTCGAGGACCGCCCGAAGCTGCCCGTGAGCGGAGGAGAAGACCGCACTCTGCGCGGCGGTCTCGGGGCGTTCGGGTTCGTCGGCGACCGCGAAGTGGCTCATGATGCCGACGACGCGGATGTCCGGGCATCCGTCCTCAGCGGCCCGGCGCAGCCATTCGAAGGCACGGACCAGCGCATCCGGAGCGAGTCCGTTGCGGCCCAGCCCGGTGTCGATCTTGAGGTGGAGCCGGGCCGTCGTGCCCGTGCGCTGGGCCGCGGCGGCCAGACGATCGAGGCTGGCGACCGTCGAGACGCCGAGTTCGATGCCTGCCCGCACCGCCTCGTCGAGGTCGGTGGTCGGCCCGTAGAGCCAGGCGAGGATCTCGGCCTCGGGACCGAGCAGGCTGCGCAGCTCCAGGGCCTCGGGGATCGTGGCCACACAGAACTCGCGCCGACCGGCCGCGAAGAGGGCAGGGGCGACGATGTCGACTCCGTGACCGTAGGCATTGGCCTTGACGACGCATTTGAGACGGGCGGGGGCGAGCTGCGAGGCCAGTGCTGCGGCATTGTCGCGCAGGGCCGCCTCGTCGATCTCCGCCCGCACCAGCGCCTCGGGAATGTCGAAAGATGTCACTGGACAAGAGTACCGCCGACACCTCTGACCGGTCTGTATCGGGACCCCGGAGCCGGCCGTGGCCTCCGTTACGATGAACCCCCGCGGCCACGGGCGATCCTGCCGGCGGCCGCGGACGCAATTGACGACGAAGGAGACAGTCATGCACACCAGCACATCCGCTCGCACCCTGGCCATGGTGCTCGTGACCGCGCTGTTCGCCGCGGTCCTCACCCTCGCCTCGGGTGCCGGGGCCGCCTCGGCGGCGGCGAAGCACTGCACCGGCATCGAATCGAACTCGAAGGTCACGGCGGCGAAGGCCATCGAGGTCAGACAGCGCTCGACGGTCACCGCCGACATCTATCTGTGCCGCAAGTCCGGCAGCCGTTATGTGCGCGACAGCGGTCCGTTCAAAGCCCGGCTCGGGTACAACGGGACGACGGCGGACAAGCGCGAAGGCGACGGCAAGACCCCGAAGGGTGTGTTCTGGATGCGCGAGGGCTTCGGCACGTCGAGCAATCCCGGTCTGCAGAAGCCCTGGACGAAGGTCACCCGTGACCATGTCTGGGTCGACGGTGATGCGACCAAGGCGGAAGGCTACAACACGATGCAGCTGAAGTCCGAGGGGTATACGGGCGAATCGCTCTATCAGCCCAAACCGTACAAGTACGCCCAGGTCATCGGGTACAACGAGGCTCGCACTCCGGGCAAGGGTTCGGCGATCTTCCTCCATGCGAACACCGAGTCGATGAAGACCGCCGGGTGCGTGTCGATGTATGAGGCCAGCCTCGTCAAGGCGATGAAGTGGGAGGGGGCGACGAAGACGCAGATCGTCATCCACTGAGGATGCGCTCGGGCCGGGGCGGGCGGGTGGCTGGGCCTGCCCCGGCCCGCCCTCGTGGGAGTGAGCCTCAGTCCTGGCCGTGGATGAGAGCGTCGACCACCTCGGCGAGGGCGTCGGCGATTCCGGAGGCGTTGATCGCCCGCCGTCCGGCGGCATTGTGGATCAGCACGGCGAGTCCGGCCAGGCGAGCCCATTGATGCGACAGCAGCGACCGATCATCGCTGCTGTAGCGGCTGCGGGCCGAGGCGATCGCGAAGAGCGCGCCGAGCACCCCGGCCAGCACATCGCCGGCTCCCGCCGTGGCCAGGCTCGCCGGCCCCGGTTCGGGCAGCACCGTATGCCCATCGGGGGCGGCGATGACCGTGTGGTGGCCCTTGAGCAGGACGATCGCTCCGGTCAGCTCCGCTGCCTGCCGGGCCCAGCCGAGCGGATCCTGACCGATCCGACCGGCCGTGATGATCTCGCCGAGGAGGCGGCTGAGCAGCCGCGCCAGCTCTGCGGCGTGCGGGGTGATGAGGAGGGGACGATCGCCCAGCCAGGTGTCGGCCATCGTCTCGGCGCGTCCGACCATGTCGAGGCCGCCCGCGTCGATGACGACCGGGATCGTGGTGCCTGTCAGCGCGTCGATGACGGGTTGGAGGAATTCGGGTTCGGGATCTCCTGGGCCGAGGACGACCGCGTCGACCCGGCCGGAGGCGGTGACCACCTCGGGGTGCAGGCCGATGACGAATTCGGCCACGGCCGCAGACCCGAGGCAGCGAACCATGCCGGCCCCCGAATTCACCGCCGAAGTTGTCGTGAGCACGCCGGCACCCGGATACTCCTCCGACCCGGCCAGCACCCCGGCGACCCCCCGCGAGTATTTGTGCCCGTCGTCTGCGGGGCGGGGGAAGCCGGTGACGAGGTCGCCCTCGTCGAGCAGCTCTGCAGTCGCCAGCTCCGGGTCGAGGTCGAGTCCGATGTCGATGACGTCGATGGCGCCGGTGAATGCGCTCACTCGCGGATCGACGAGTTCGGCCTTGAGGCCGCCGAAGGTCACGGTCCGGTCGGCGTGGATCCGCTGCTCGGCGCCGGCGGTTTCGGGGCTGAGATCGGACGGCACGTCGACGGCGATGAGACGGCCCCTGCGATGCGGAGCCCAGGCGGCGATGAGTCCGGCGATGTGCTCGGGCAGGCCTCTCCTGCCGCCCGTGCCGAGGATGCCGTCGAGGACGAGATCGGCGCGCGTCAGCTCCCGCAGCGCTTCGGCGTGGTCGGGGTCGGCGGGGCCGGCGGCAGTCGCCTCGGCGGGGTCGGCGGCGAAGGCGATGACCTGGGCCCCGCTGCGGCGGGCGGCGGCCAGCCCCTCGGCGTGCGTATGCTCGAAGAGGGTGATGATCGTGACGGCCGCGCCCCGCCTGGCGAGAGCGGCCGCGGCGAGGAGAGCGTCCCCGGCGTTGTTGCCCGGGCCTGCCAGCACACAGACGCGCGAGCCGGTGACCCGGCCCCTGTCAGTCGCCAGCGTCTCTCCGGCGATGTTCGCCAGGGCGCGGGCCGCCCGGGCCATGAGAGCGACACCGGCTTCGAGAAGAGGCACCTCGGCCTCGCGGATGACCTCGCTCGGATAGGCGAACACACTCATCGACTGCTCCTTCACGTCTCGACGTTCTGCCTCAACCGTATGCCGTCTCCGGCGACAGCCCGATCAGTCCTCGGCCAGCTGCGCGAGTCTGCGCCCGGCCAGATGGGCGAGGAACAGAGCGTGGTCGGCCAGCCCGTCGTCGCTGTGGCGGGCACGCGGGGAATGGTTGGCCTCGCGCTCTGCGACCGGCAGGTTCGGCAGCGCCACACCGAAATGCCCATAGGCGCCGGGCACCTGGGCCAGCACGCGGGAGAAGTCCTCGGAGCCCGGGTGCGGGTTCGCTCTGCGCACCGCACGCTCGGGTCCGAAGAGGTCGGCGAAGGTGGACAGGAAGAACTCGGCCTCGGCATCGTCGTTGATCGTCGGCGGCAGGACGGACTCGTAGTCGACATCGGCATTGAGACCGTGCGCGGCGACGAGGTCGCGCACGAGCTGGGGCAGCTCCACCTCGGCGCGGGCGGTGACGGTTTCGGAGAAGGTGCGCACGCTCACGACGAGGGAGGCGCTGTCGGGGACGACGTTCGGTGCGGTGCCGCCGTTGAACTGGCCGACGGTGATGACGATCGGGTCGAAGATGTCGAAGCGGCGGGTGACGTACTCCTGGAGCTGGCCCACAAGCATGGCACCGACCTGGATCGGGTCCTTGCCGGTGGCCGGGCGGGAGGCGTGGGTGCCCTTGCCGGTCACCGTGATCGTCATCTTCGAGAACGCCGCCATATAGGGCCCCGGACGGCTGAAGGCCACACCGAGGTCGGCGTCGGCGGAGACGTGGATGCCGAAGGCGGCTTTGACGCGTGGGCCGGCGGCGTCGAGGACGCCTTCGCCGATCATCTTCCCGGCCCCGTCATAGCCTTCCTCACCCGGCTGGAACATGAAGACGACGTCGCCGGGCAGGGATTCGCGGTCCCGGTGGAGGAGTTTGAGGGCGCCGACGAGGCCTGCGGTGTGCAGATCGTGGCCGCAGGCGTGCATCCTGCCCGAGGTGGCCGCGAAGTCGAAGCCGGTGGCCTCGGTCACGGGCAGACCGTCCATGTCCCCGCGCAGGAGCACTGCGGGCACGACGCCGGTCGAATCCTTCCTCCGGGCGCCGCCGCGGAGCACGACGACGATGGAGGACAGGCCCTCTCCCGTGCTCACCTCGACGTCGAGGCCTTCGATGGCCTCACGCACGAGCTTCTGCGTGATCGGCAGGTCGAGGCCGAGCTCGACGTTCTCGTGCAGCTCTCGCCGGAGGGCGACCAGGCCGGGGGCGATGTCCGCGGCGTCGTCGGCGGTGGGCAGGTGGACGGAGGAGGCGACTGCCTCGGTGGGATCGGGAAGTGAGCTCATGATCCCTCAGTCTATGACTCCTGAGCTCAGGACGTCTGTTCCCGTCCGCCGTCCGGGCGGTACATCGAGTGGCTGAAGTGCTCGGCGATGCCTTCGATGCCGGGACTGAGCGACGGACCTTCGCCCTCGGCGATGACGAAGGTCATCGTCAGGTCCGCATCGTGGGTGATCGACAGGTGGATGTTCGTCCCGCCGATCCGCCTGAAGTGCTCGAGCACGAGCCCGCGCAGCCGGAAGGAGGGCGCACCGGAGCGGGCGGGCACCACCTCGGCGGACTGCCAGGGCAGCCAGCCGGGGAAGCCGATCGCCTTCTTCAGCGCCTCCTTCGCGGAGAACCGCGCGGCCAGGGAGGCATCGGTGCGGCGCTTGCCGTTGCGTTTGAGCTGTTCGGCAGGAGTCAGCAGCCGGTCGAGGAGTTCGGGCACGCGTTCGATGTGCTCGGCGAAGCGCGGCACATCGGCGATGTCGGTGCCGATTCCCAGAATGGCCATCGTCTCGTCCTTACTCGACGGTGACGGACTTCGCGAGGTTGCGCGGCTGGTCGACGTCGAGTCCCTTGGCCGTGGCCAGTTCCATCGCGAAGATCTGCAGCGGAACCGTCGTCAGCAGCGGAGCCATGAGCGTCGTGGTCTCCGGCACGGAGATGACCTCGGAGGCGAACTGGTCGACCTCTTCGTCTCCCTCCTCGGCGATGACGACGGTGTTCGCACCGCGGGCGCGGACCTCCTGGATGTTCGAGATGACCTTCGCGTGCAGCGAATCCCGGCCGCGCTTGGACGGCACGATGATGATGACGAGCTGGCCGTCGTCGATGAGTGCGATCGGTCCGTGCTTGAGCTCGCCGGCGGCGAAGCCCTCGGCGTGGATGTAGGCGAGCTCCTTGAGCTTGAGCGCTCCCTCCATCGCCACCGGATAGCCGACGTGACGGCCGAGGAACAGCACCGAGCCGACGTCCTGGTTGCGATCGGCCAGGGCGAGCACCTGCGATTTCGTCTCATCGAGGATGTGCTGGACCTTCTCGGGGATGGTCTGCAGCTCGGACAGGATGGTCGCGATCTCGTCGCGGAACTTGTTGCCGCGCAGCTGCGCGAGGTAGAGGCCGAGCAGGTAGCAGGCGACGACCTGGGACAGGAACGCCTTCGTCGAGGCGACGGCGATCTCCGGGCCGGCGTGCGTGTAGAGGGCGGCATCGGATTCGCGCGGAATCGTCGAGCCGAAGGTGTTGCAGATCGCGATGACCTTCGCGCCCTGCTGGCGGGCGTGGCGGACGGCCATGATCGTGTCCATCGTCTCGCCCGACTGCGAGATCGCCACGACGAGGGTCTTCTCGGTCACGACGGGGTCCCGGTAGCGGAACTCGTGCGCGAGTTCGACCTCGGTGGGGATGCGGCACCAGTGCTCGATCGCGTACTTCGCGACCTGACCGGCGTAGGCGGCGGTGCCGCAGGCGATGACGACGATCTTGTCGACGGACTTCAGCACCGACTCATCGATGTGCATCTCGTCGAGGGTCAGTCGCCCCTCGGTGTCGAGACGACCGAGCAGCGTATCGGCGATGGCCTGCGGCTGGTCGTGGATCTCCTTGTCCATGAAGGAGGCGTAGCCGCCCTTTTCCGCGGCCGCGGTGTCCCAGTCGACCTCGAAGCGCTCACCCTCGACAGGGTTGCCCTGGGTGTCGGTGATCACGACCTCGTCCGGAGTGATCGTCACGACCTCGTCCTGGCCGATCTCAACGGCCGTGCGGGTGTAGTCGATGAAGGCGGCGACATCGGAGCCGAGGAAGTTCTCCCCCTCGCCGAGGCCGATGACCAGCGGCGAGTTGCGGCGGGCGGCCACGACCTGTCCCGGCGCGTCGGCGTGGACGGCGAGCAGGGTGAACGCACCCTCGAGCTCGGTCGCGGTGATCCGCATCGCGGCGGTGAGGTCACCGATCTCGCGGTAGTTCTTGGCCAGCTGGGCGGCGGCGACCTCGGTGTCGGTCTCGGAGAGGAACTCGACGCCCTCGGCGACGAGGTCCTTCTTCAGGTGCGCGAAGTTCTCGATGATGCCGTTGTGGATGAGCGCGAGCTTGCCGCCGTCGGCCAGGTGCGGGTGGGCATTGACGTCGGTGGGGCCGCCGTGGGTGGCCCACCGCGTGTGGCCGATGCCGGTCTGCGCGGCCGGCAGCGGGTTGGCCTCGATCTCCTCGATCAGGGCGGAGAACTTCCCGGCCTTCTTCGCCGAGGCGAGCTCACCGTCAGCGGTGACGAGCGCGACCCCGGCCGAGTCGTAGCCGCGGTACTCGAGCCGCTTCAGGCCGCCGAGCACGACGTCGAGCGCCTGATGATCGGCATTGTCGATGGGGGCCTTGGATACATAGCCAACGATTCCACACATGAGGGAGATTTTACGCACTCGCGGCCGATCTCGCGCATTCCGGCGAGTCATGATCACGGCAACGTGATCAACTGCACGCGGTGGGGCACCCGTCGGGCCCGGCCTCGGCCCGGGCGGACGGGGTCGCGGCCCGGGCGCGTCTCACGGGCCGCCTCGGCGAGGGAAGCGAACATGACGCATGACACAATGGGGCGCATGAGCACAGTCGACCCCCAGCTGGACCGCGCGCGCCGGCTCGCCGGACTCAGCCCTGCCCGTCGCAGCGAACCCGACTCGACGTCCCCGTTCTGGGAGTTCGACCGTGAGGTCTGGGGCACGCTCGCCCAGGCCACTCCCCTGCCGCTGAAACAGCGCGACATCGAACGGCTGCGCGGCCTCGGCGATCGGATCAACCTCGACGAGGTGGCCCAGGTGTACCTGCCCCTGTCGCGACTGCTCAACCTCTACGTCTCGGCCAGACGGTCCAAACACGATATGACCCGGCAGTTCTTCTCGCCGCTGCACGAGCAGGGACTGGAGCCGCAGGACGCCAAGCGCACGCCCTTCGTCATCGGGGTGGCAGGCTCCGTGGCCGTCGGGAAGTCGACGACCGCACGCGTGCTGCGCGAACTGCTCGCCCGGTGGCCCGACACTCCCCGCGTCGAACTCATCACTACCGATGGGTTCCTCTACCCCAATGCCGAGCTCGCCCGCCGCCGCCTGACCGGCCGGAAGGGATTCCCCGAATCCTATGATCGGCGCAAACTGCTCAAGTTCATCTCCGCCGTCAAGGCCGGCTCCCCGGAAGTCCGAGCCCCCGTGTACTCCCACCACACCTACGACATCGTCCCCGGCGCCGAGGTGGTCGTCCGCTCCCCCGATGTCCTCATCGTCGAAGGCCTCAACGTCCTGCAGCCCGCACGCCCCCGTCAGGACGGCACCGTGGGGCTGGCGATCAGCGACTACTTCGACTTCTCCGTCTACGTCGACGCCCGCTCCCGGGACATCAAGCAGTGGTACGTCTCCCGCTTCCTCAAGCTCAAGCACGGTGCCTTCCAGGACGAGGACTCCTACTTCCACCGCTACTCACAGCTCGACGACGACGAAGCCGTCACCCTGGCCACGGAGATCTGGGACTCCATCAATTTCCCGAACCTGCGCGAGAACGTCCAGCCCAGCCGGGGCCGGGCCGACCTCGTGCTCCACAAGTCCGCCGATCACACGATCCGGAAAGTGCAGCTGCGCAAGCTGTGAGCCCGGCGCGGGGTCGAGGAAATAGTTTCGGCCCCTGAACAGTTGCACTGAGTGCATTGTTGTACTCTCCGTCGGAGAGCCACCCGCCTTCAGCGGCGATCGGATGCGGGCGAACCCTGCATCGACACGGGTGTGAGACCCGTGCGTGCTCGGTCGCATCGGCAGCAGAGCTTCGGCAGCAGAAAGGGACCCACTGTGAGTATGCCCTCCGCGCACCGTCTGATGTACTCCTCGGTCAAGAACCAGAAGACCCCCCAGACGACCATCCAACCGGGCATCTACCGGAGGATCGCCGCGTACGCGACGCGGCACAAGCGCAAGCTCATCGTCTTCCTCGTCCTCTCCGTCCTCACCGCGGGAATCGGCGTGCTCAACCCAGTTCTCGCCGGCGATGTCGTCAACGCGATCACCGGCGGCGGCCCCGTCTCAACTGTGGTGTGGCTGGCCGTGGCCATCGGCGGTCTGGCCATCGCCGACGCCGCGATCTCGATCACGAACAGGTATCTGTCCTCCCGCATCGGTGAGGGGCTGATCTTCGATCTGCGCACGGCGGTGTACGACCACGTCCAGTCGATGCCGATCGCCTTCTTCAACCGCACCCGCACCGGCGCTCTGGTCTCCCGGCTCAACACCGATGTCATCGGCGCCCAGCGGGCGTTCTCGAACACCCTGTCCGGAATCGTGTCGAACTTCGTGTCCCTGGCACTGACCGTGGGCGTCATGGTCACGATCTCCTGGCAGGTGACCGTGATGTCGATCCTGCTGCTGCCCCTGTTCATCATTCCCACCCGCCTGCTCAGCGGGAAGCTCGCCGCTCTGCAGTTCGAAGCCGCGAACAACTCCGCGGACATGTCGACGCGGATGACCGAGAGGTTCTCAGCCGCCGGTGCCACACTCATCAAACTCTTCGGCAATCCCCGCAAGGAGAATGAGGAGTTCGCCGATCGTGCCGGACAGGTCCGCGACATCGGGGTGAAGGTCGCAATGCTGCAGTCGACGTTCGTATCCTCGCTGACGTTGGTCTCCGCCTTGGCGCTTGCCCTGGTCTACGGTGTCGGCGGTGCGCAGGCCGTGCTCGGCAACCTCAACGCGGGTCAGGTCGTGACCCTGGCGCTGCTGCTGACCAGGCTCTACACTCCCCTGACGATGCTCGCCAATGCCCGCCTGGACATCCAGAGCGCGGTCGTATCGTTCCAGCGCGTGTTCGAGATCCTCGACCTCGTGCCGTACTTCAAAGAACCCGAGAAGCCGCGACGGCTGCCTGCCAGCGGTCTCGATGTGGTCTTCGATCACGTCGACTTCGCCTACCCCAGCGCCGAACAGGTCAGCCTGGCCAGCCTCGAAGACGTCTCCGTGCTCGATTCCCGAGGCGGCGACGAGGTCATCCATGATCTGAGCTTCACGATTCCCGCCGGGCACACCGTCGCCCTCGTCGGTTCATCGGGGGCGGGGAAATCGACGATCGCTTCCCTGCTGCCGCGCCTCTACGACGTCACCGGCGGCACGATCAGCATCGGCGGAGTCGATGTGCGGGATCTGTCGTTCGCCGATCTGCGCGAGGCCGTCGGCGTCGTCACCCAGGACGGTCACGTCTTCCATGAGTCGATCCGTGCCAATCTCGCCCTCGTCAACCCCGACGCGACCGAGGGGCAGATGCGCGACGCGATCGATCGGGCGCAGCTGTCGAACGTCATCGCTGCGCTTCCCGATGGCTTGGACACGGTCGTGGGAGAGCGCGGGTACCGTCTGTCGGGAGGCGAGCGCCAGCGGCTGACCATCGCCCGGATGCTGCTCGCGTCCCCGGAGATCGTCGTCCTCGACGAGGCCACCTCGGCGCTGGATTCGACGAACGAGGCGGCGATCCAGCAGGCCCTGGCTCAGGCGATGCACGGTCGCACGGCACTGGTCATCGCGCACCGGCTCTCAACGATCCGGCAGGCCGACACGATCCTCGTCATCGAAGCCGGGCGCATCATCGAGTCCGGTTCCCACGATGAGCTCGTCGGCCGCGGCGGCCGCTATTCCGAGCTCTACGCCACCCAGTTCGCCTCGAGCTGATCCGGCCGGACCGACGCCGCAGCGTCAGTGACGCGGGGCTTTCGTGAGGTTCGTCGCGATCTTCCCCGTCTTCAGGGCGACCGCTACGCTGACCGCATGATTGTGCGCGTGATGGGGCGCGTGGAGGTCCTCCATGACGGTGTCGCCCGAGGGGTGCAGGGACGCACGCAGCGATCCCTTCTGTCTGTGCTGGTTCTCCGGCTGCGAGTGTGGACACCGGCCTCGCTCATGGTCGAGGCACTGTGGCCAGGCGATCAGTCCGAGCGTGCCTTCACGCGCCTGCACGTCCAGGTCCACCGACTGCGCCGCCAGCTGGGACACGGTGTCCTCATCAATTCGGCCAGCGGCTACCGACTCGACCTCACCCCGGAGGCCATCGACGCATGGCACTTCGAACGCAGTGCCCGCTCCGCCCTCGCCGAGGCTTCGCCCACCCACGATCTCGGCGCCCTCCGACGACTCGAGGCTGCCGCATCACTGTGGGACGGTGAGCCGTTTCCCGGTGTCGAACTTCCAGACACCGTGACGTGGCAGTCCGAGCTGGCAGACCTGTACGCGCGAGTGCAGGTCAAGCGCGCCGAGTTCCACTTGGAGTTCGGCGACGGACGCGCGGCGCTCGATCTGGCCACACAGCTGTCGCAGGAACAGCCGGAGAACGAACGCGCACAGGTTCTGCGGATGTCGGCCCTGCAGCAGACCGGGCAGGACGCTGAGGTGCACCGCGCCTTCGGTGAGGTGCACCGGGCGCTGACCGATCTGGGCGTGGACCCGGGCCCGGACCTGCTCGACGCCCACCGCGCTCTGGCCTGCAGCCGGGAAGCGGAGATCCGATCCGAACTGACGGTCGTCGATGCTGCCGGTGATCTGATTCCCTCCAGCGAGAACCCGACCGACCCGAGCATGCGCGGATCGGCGCTGCGCCGCGAGCTCGCCTACCTCCTCATGGGCAAGGGACGCCACAGCGAGGCGCTGACGCTGCTCGAGCGCCTGGAGGCCCTCCACTCGGGGCTCGGGCATGAGAACACGTGCGCGCTCCTGCTCCGGGACATGGTCGCGGTCATGGGACTGACCGGGGATCTGCGCCGTGCCCTGCGACTCCTCGGTGCGGCGTCGAGACTCGACGAACGGACGACGGGGACCGACGCGATGCTGCGCATCATCCGGGCTCTCGTCCTCACCCATATGCGTCGTCTCAGTCGTGCCGAGGACTCGCTCATGGCCGCCGGCGAACCGACCGGAACACAGCCCCGACAGGTGATGTGGTGGCGGACCCGCAGTCAGATCGACAGGCGGGCCGGTCGACCCCGCGACGCCGTGGCCGGAGCACTCAGAGCCTGGGGCATCGGCCGAGAGGCCGGCACCGAGGTCGACCTCGGCCCGGTTCTGCTCGATGTCGCCTGCTCGATGCGTGATGCAGCCGAGGTGGAATGCTTCGACTGGTACCGCACGGTCCTGCGACACGCTCACACCGCGATGCGCGTGCCCCTGGCCGCAAGCGCGCATGCGTCGATGGCGAAGGCCCATCTGCTGTGGGGCAGCCCGGAGACGGCGGCCGTGCACTCACGTGCGGGCCTCGAACTTGCGCAGTGGTCGGGATGCTGGCTGTTCGCCGGCCGGGCCGCCGACCGCCTCGCCGAGGCGGAGGAGCACTTGGGTGAGGCGTCCTCCGCCCTTCGCCACCGGTATGAGGCACAGTCCTTCTACCGCCGCATCGACTTCCCCGCACCGATCGGGTTCGGCAGCGGATCGGAGGCCTATGCGGTGCTCACGGCTGCGCCGGCGGCACGGGGTGATTGGCCGCGAACACATTCCCGGGGTCGTAGGCGCTCTTGACGCGGGTGAGCGTCAGCCATTCGCGCTCCCCGTAGTTGTCACCGACATCGACCGGCGCCTCGGCGAAGTTGAGGTATCTGCGTCCGGTGCTCCAGGGCGACAGGCTTCGGACGAGTTGAGCGGCGTCCATCCGCCCGCGGGCCTCGTTCTCGGCAGTCTCTGCGATCGCCGCGGCGAAGAGCAGGAACCTCCCGTCAAGGCGACTGAGCGCACCGCCGTCGGGGTGTCTGCGCGCCAGGGCTCCCCCGAGCTGTCGCAGCTCGGCCGAGAGCAGGGAGTGCTCGGTGCCGGGCCCGACCCGGGCGAGGAACGCATCGACGGCTTCATCCGTCAGTCGTCCCAGCAGGGCCGTGTTCGCGGTGACCGGAGTCGGGCCCAGGGGTCCATATGGAGTCGTGCGATCGAGCTGGGCGGCACCTGCGCGAAGGTGTCGACTCGCGGCGACAGCTGCCTGAGAGGAGCGAGGATGCTCGCCGCACGGCCTTCGTCGGCCAGGACGGCGCCGTCCATGCAGACGACCGGACGGCCGCCCACTTCTTCGGGATGTCCGGGGACTGAGGGAGGTTGAGGATGCGCATCGACGTGGTGATCTCCTCGGGGGCCTCAGGAGCCCATTCGGCCCAGGCCCTCACAACCCGCTCGGCATCGTCGATGTCCCAGACCATCATTCCCGCATGCACGGTGGCCAGTGGGTAGAGCGAGAACTCGAAGGAGGTGACGATGCCGAAGCTGCCGCCCCCTCCGCGCAGGGCCCAGAACAGGCTCTGATGCTGTGTGCGGTCGGCACGAACCAGTTGGCCATCGACCAGGACGATCTCGACGGCCGTGAGACTGCTGGTGGCCATTCCCAGTCGGCGCGCGTACAGGAAGATCCCACCGCCGAGCAGGTATCCGCCCACTCCGACGTCGGGCGAGGATCCGTGCAGGCAGGCCAGTCCATGAGCCCCGGCGGCGTCGATGACGTCACCCCACAGAGCTCCTCCCTGCACCTTCGCCATGGCGGTCGACGGATCGACCTCGACCGCGGTCATGGAAGAGAGCTTGACGAGGACGGTCGATGTGAGGTCATGTCGGACCAGTGGGCCCGCGTTGTGGCCCGTGCTCACCGGAGCGACCTTCAGCCCGAGCTTTCGTGACGCGGTGACGACGGCAGACACCTCGGCGGCGGTGGTCGGTTCCGCGATCGCTGCGGGAAGCAGATCGACGGCGGTGTTCCACAGTCTTCTGGCCTCGTCGTACGCGGGATCGCCGGGGAGGTGGATCGTCACCGGCCCGACCATCGCGGCGAGTTCGGCGGCGGAATCGGTCGTATCCTCACGTGCGGCATCGGTGAGGACCGGCTGGGATTGCAGAGTCATGGATCTCCGATCGTTGGAAGATGTGAGGGTTTCGCACCAACGACGCTCGACTCATCCGCCGTTGGATGTGTCGATGCTCCCAGCCTGCGCTTACATCTGACTTACCCCGACCCGGAGTCCCACGTCGGTCAAGGGTTCGCTCGGATATCGCGCGTTCAAAACGCAGCACATCCGAGCGAACCCTTGATCGAGCGGCGGAGCGGGCAGAGCGGCAGAACGCGCTAGAGCGCCAGATGCTCCTTGACGGTGGCGGCGAGCCGCTCGGCCTGAGCCGAGGCGGTGTCCTCCGTGGCCGCCTCGACCATGACGCGAATGAGCGGTTCGGTGCCCGAGGCGCGCAACAGCACCCGACCGGTGTCGGCGAGCTCGGCCTCGACGGCTGCCACCTCGGCGGCGACCTGCGGATGATCGAACCCGTGCTTGTCCACGCCCTTGACGTTGACGAGGGCCTGCGGCAGCTGCGGGATCTCGGCGGCGAGGTCGGCCAGGGTGCGCTTGGCATCGGCCATGCGCTTCATCAGGTGCAGGGCCGTCTGCACACCGTCTCCGGTCGTGCCGTGGTCGAGCATGAGCACATGGCCGGACTGCTCGCCTCCGAGGACGTAGCCGTCGGCGAGCATCCGCTCGAGCACGTAGCGATCACCGACAGACGTCTGCACGGTCGCGATGCCGTACCTGTCCATCGCCTGCTTGAGACCGAGGTTCGACATGACGGTGGTGACGAGGGTGTTGCCCTTGAGTTCGCCGAGCTCCTTGAGCCCGATCGCGAGGATGCCCATGACCTGGTCGCCGTTGACGACACGTCCGCGGGAGTCCACGGCCAGGCAGCGGTCGGCATCGCCGTCGAAGGCCACGCCGAGGTCCGACTGGGTTTCGACGACGAGGCGCTGCAGCGGTTCGAGATGAGTCGAGCCGACTCCGTCATTGATGTTGAAGCCGTCGGGCTCGGCGGCGGAGACGATCACCTCGGCGCCGGCCTGACGCAGAGCGGCCGGACCGACGATGGATGCGGCACCGTGGGCGCAGTCGACGACGACCTTGAGGCCGGACAGCGGACGTGTCCCCTCAGCGCCGAGGGAGGCCACGAGGTGTTCGGTGTATTCGTCGGCGGCGGCCGGGTAGCGGGAGATGTGCCCGACGGACTCGCCGATCGGGCGCTCCCACTCCTCGTCGAAGATCGCGAGGATCTCGTCCTCGATCGCGTCGTCGAGCTTCGTGCCGCCGGCGGCGAAGAACTTGATGCCATTGTCGGGCATCGGGTTGTGCGAGGCGGAGATGACGACGCCGAAGGCGGCACCGGTGTCCTTGACCACCTGGGCGATGCCCGGGGTCGGCAGCATCCCGGCGTCGAGCACGTCGACCCCGGTCGAGGCGATGCCGGCGCTGAGCGCGGCGGAGAGGAATTCGCCGGATACACGCGTGTCACGCCCAACGACCGCGAAGGGTCGCCTCTCGCCCGTCCAGCCGCGGCTGAGCACGCGTGATCCTGCGACGGAGAGCTGCAGCGCCAATTTCGCCGTGATGTCGCGATTGGCCAGACCGCGCACTCCGTCGGTACCGAATAGTCGAGACATGTGGGGTTCCTTTCGTTTGTCGGAGTCGATCTTAGTCGATTCCCGCGCCGAGTCCGGATATGAGAAAAGCGGCCCCGAACCAGGTTCGGGGCCGCTTTCGCACGTTCGTCGAACTGAACTGTCGATGACTGCGACTCAGTGGCAGACCAGCCGCAGCTTCTCGAACAGGTCGATCAGCGCTTCGAGAACTGAGGTGCCTTGCGGGCCTTCTTGAGACCGGCCTTCTTGCGCTCGGGGACGCGAGCGTCGCGGCTCAGGTAACCGGCCTTCTTCAGCTCGGCGCGGTTGGACTCCGCGTCGATCTGGTTGAGCGAGCGAGCCACGCCCAGGCGGACGGCGCCGGCCTGTCCGGAGGGTCCACCGCCGGAGATCCGCACGACGACGTCGAAACGTCCGTTCAGGTCCAGCAGGGTGAAGGGCTCGTTGACGAGCTGCTGGTGCAGCTTGTTCGGGAAGTACTCTTCGAGAGTACGTCCGTTGATGGTCCACTCGCCGGTGCCCGGGATGAGGCGGACGCGAGCAACGGCCTGCTTGCGGCGGCCCACTCCGTTGCCGGGAGCGGTCAGGGACTGTCCGCGTCCACCGGCGGTGCTTTCGCCCAGGCCGGCAGATGCGGGAGTCTCGGAAGTGTATTCGGTCGCGATCTCTTCGTCGACAACGTCGGTCGCGTTAGTGGTGTCAGCCACGGTTCTCCTCGGGATGTCTAGAGCTCAGGCGCTTACTGCGCGACCTGGCTGAGTTCGTACGGCTGCGGATTCTGAGCGGCGTGCGGGTGCTCGGCACCTGCGTAGACCTTCAGCTTCTGCATCTGGGCACGTCCGAGACGATTCTTCGGAACCATGCCGGCGACAGCCTTCTCGACTGCACGCTCGGGATGGGTGGCGAGAAGCTCGGCGTAGTTCACGCTCTTGAGGCCACCGGGGTATCCGGAGTGGCGGTAAGCGCGCTTCTTCTCGAGCTTCGCACCGGTCAGCGCGACCTTGTCGGCGTTGATGATGATGACGAAGTCGCCGGTGTCGACATTCGGAGCAAAGGTGGTCTTGTGCTTGCCGCGCAGGAGGCGTGCAACCTGCGAAGCAAGGCGACCGAGCACCTGGTCAGTGGCGTCGATGACGTGCCACTGGCGCTCGATGTCACCGGGCTTGGGTGTGTACGTACGCAAAAGTAGCCTTCTTTTCGTATCTTCTTCAAATGCAGCGCCGGGTCCCGGGCGGGTCGTGAGTCCACTGGGCCTCGAGCACTGGTTGTCTTCAATCGGATGAGCCTGCCAACGCCTTCCCCTCACCTACGGGCCTGCAACGCATGAGGCTATGTAAGGGAGTGCGACAGACACACACAACGACAATCAAATATACACGCCCATTCAGTCGGGGAGCAAACGCTCAGAGCGGTCTCAGGACGGGGTGAGACCCGAGCCGATACCATTGTGCTGTGCCGACTCTCTCCAGCCTGCCTTCACGACTTCCCACATTCAGAATCCTGGTGCTGGGTCTCCTGATCGGGCTCCTGACGACGGGACTCGGACTCGCCCCCGCCTCGGCGGACGGCACGGCGTCCCAAGACGGCGTCGCGCGCGATGCCGCGAGCACCACCGGCGAGATCAGTGCGAACGGCACTGCCGGGGTCAGCGCCGACGGCACCGAGCAGATCCCCGAGGAGGCCGGAGCCCCGGACGGGAAGACGATCGTCTTCGGCATCCCCGGCCTGACCATCAACGATATCGACCGCGAACGCACGCCGCACCTCTTCCGTCTGCTCTCCGAGGGCGCCGCCGCCAATCTCAATGTGCGCACGATCGGCTCGGCCACCTGCCCCGCATCGGGTTGGCTGTCCTTCGGCGCCGGTGCCCGCGCCGAGGCCGGCCCCTCCCCCGCCGCCGAGGCGGCCGACGAAGAGGACACGGCCCGCTGCCCGACGATGATCGCGCCCACCACGGACCTCGACGGCGACGCGCTCGACTCCGATGAGGGAGCCGCCGAGCCGACCGACGAGGACGAGACCGGCGAGAAGAGTGACGAAACTCATGCGCAGGGTTCGGCTGCCGGGACGACCACGGCCCGGATCGAAGGCTTCGATGCTGTCAAGGAACCCAATATCGGCTCCGGCTACTCCGTCGACTACGGCATGCTCGCCCGCGCGGTGGCCGATTACGGCCAGGTCGCATCGGAGGGCACGATGGCCCAGCAGGAGGGGCGGGGCCTCGAGTCGTGCGTCGCCGCTGAGGGTCCCGGAGCCGCCTATGCCGCCGCCGATGAGCAGGGCGTGGTCGCGAACTATGCCGACGATGCGATCGCCACGGACTGCCGGCTCGGCTTCGTCGACCTCGGGGCGATCGGGATCCGGTCCTGGCTGTTCAACCCGATCCCGAGCTACTCCTACACCGTTCCGTCCGACTTCGATCGTGAGGACCGGGTCGCCGAGGCCGACCGCCGCCTCGGTGACCGGCTCCAGGAGGTGGAGGAGAACGCGAAGGAGGGTGCCGGTGAGCCCACGATCATCGTCGCCGGCCTCGGCGACAGCTCGGGCCTGCCCCAGCTGCGCGCCTTCATCGCCGCCGGTCCCGGCTTCGAACCCGGCTCCCTGTCCTCGGCGACGACCCGCACCCCCGGTCTGCTGCAGCTGACGGACCTGGCCCCAGGGATCCTCGACCTCCTCGATGTGCCGGCCCCCGGGGCGGTCGGCTTCGAACAGACCCCGACCGAGGACGATCCGCAGCAGCGCATCGACGATCTCGTCGCCGATGCGCAGAAGTCGACGACGATCTACGAACACCTGTCGACGTTCTCCGTGACGTTGGACATCGTCTTCTACTCCCTCTTCCTCGCCTGCGCTCTGCTTCTGAGCAGGTCGGTCCTCGGCCGCCGAGGCGGGGCCACCCTGGCGCCGCTCGTCCACAGATTCCTCGGCTGGGCTTCGCTGGCGATCGCGACCCTGCCCATGGGTGCGTTCCTCGCCGGGCTCCTCCCCTGGTCACGGATGTCTCAGCCGGACCTCGGTCTGCTCCTGTCCGTGCTCGGCACCGCCGCCGCGCAGTTCGCTCTCGCGCTGATCCCTCCGTGGGGACGGACTTGGCGCGGGCGCGTGGGCGCGCTGACGTTGACGAACCTACTCGTCCTGTCCATCGATCTGGCGACCGGTTCGCACCTGCAGGCGAACTCGCTGCTCGGCTACAACCCGATCGTCGGCGGCCGCTACTACGGTCTGGGCAATCAGGGAGCGGCGATCTTCATCGTCAGCCTCTTCGTCTTCCTGGGCCTCGTGATCTCCTGGCTGCGGACGCGCGGTCATCGCAGGGCCGTGATCGTCCTGCCCGTGGTCGTCGGTCTGCTCGCCGTGTTCGTCTCCGGCAACCCCTCGTGGGGGGCGAAGTTCGGCGGCACGATCGCCATCCTCGCCGGACTCATGGTGCTTCTGGCGCTCCTGACGAAGGTCCGGCTGTCGATCCTCCGGCTGGGTCTCATCGGCCTGGCCTCCCTGACCGTGCTCATCGGCATCGCCTTCCTCGACTGGCTGCGCGCTCCGGGGGCGCGGTCCCACTTCGGCACCTTCTTCGACCAGATCGTCACGGGCGAGGCCCTGCAGGTAATCGGACGGAAGCTCGGGGCGAACCTCCACATCATCCAGATCAACCCCGCTCTGGCCATCGTCACTCCGCTGGCCGTCATCGCCGTCCTGTTCTTCCTGCGCTACCTGCTCCACCTCCCCCGCGTGAGTGCTGACAGCCGCACGGGACGACTCGTCAACAAGTGGCGGGGCAAGCTGCCTCAGGTATTCACCGACGCCGACCTCCACTTCGGGTTCCTCGCCGCGGCCACCGGCCTCGGCGTCGGACTCGTGCTCACCGACTCCGGCGTCGCCGTGCCCTCGACCGGAGCCATGGTGCTCCTGCCCTACCTGCTGGCATTGAGCGCCGAGCACGCCGAGGACACCGTGGCGACGTCGGAGACCGGCGCCGAGGAGGTGCGCCCATGAGAGGTCCTGCGCTCTCCACCGCCGCTCGGGTTCTCCTCAGCGTCCTGGCCCTGACCCTCGTCGTCCTCGGTCTGCCGCAGGCGGTGCACGCCGGTGCGAGCTCGCCATCAGGGCACTCGGACCGGTCAGCTGACTCGGCGGACCGGGGCGACGATCCGTCGGGTGAGGGCGTGGTTTCGATCAACGTCTCCGGGTTCAGCTTCGAAGACCTCGATCCGCGCACCACCCCGAATCTGTGGGTCGTGATGAAGAACGCGCAGATCGGCACGATCACGCCCCGCAGCGTGCGGTCGACCAGCTGCCCGGTCGACGGCTGGCTGGGGCTGGGATCCGGTCGAAGGGCCGCCGACGAGCCCCGGGACGAGTGCCGCAAGCCGGCCCCGCCGATGGACGGATGGGTTGCCGACTGGGACGTCTACGCCCAAGTCGCCCGCAGTGACAACTACGATGCCTCCCTCGGAGCGCTCGCCGAGGCGGTTCCTGACATCCGCTCCTTCGGCGCCGGGGCCGCGATCGCCGCTGCCAGCCCCTCCGGTCATGTGGAGAACTGGTCCCCCGTCGGATCGGATCTGGGCGCGCAGGTGGCGAAGTCGTCCGCACACGATGAGCTCACCCTCGTCGATCTCGGCAACACCGCCGCCGACGGCTATTCGCTCAAGCAGCTCGACCGGCAGGTCGGGGACATCCTCGAATCGACAGGGTGGATGAGCGACGAACGCCAGGGCCGCCTCGGCGAGGGCCGCACCCCCATGGTGTTCTCCTCCATCGCTGACGGCGCGCACGAGGGTTCGTCGATGCAGGCGACGATGATGCTGCGGCCCGGGCAGCCTCCGGGCCTGCTGACCTCGTCGTCGACGCGTCAGCCGGGTCTGGTGCAGGTGCCCGATCTCGCCCCCACCCTGGTGGAGCTCTCCGGAGCCGAGGAGATGGACAATGCCGCCGGCGCCCCGATGACTTCGACCTCGAGCGGGTCCGACTGGAAGGCGCGCTATCAGGCCGTGCTCGATCGGCAGGTGGCCGTGAAGACGCAGAGCGACCTGTCCACGTGGTTCTTCCCCGTGGTCGCCTCATTGATGGTGGGGCTCCTCGCTTCGGCCTGGTTCCTGCGGAAGAACCATCGGCAGCTCGTCCATTCCGGGGCCTACCGCCTCGGTGTCGTCTTCGCGGCGATGCCGATCTCGACCTATCTGGTCAACACCGTGCCATGGGAGCGGGCGACGAATCCCGACATCGCGATGCTCGGGGCCCTCGGCGGATGGGCGCTCTTGCTCGGTGCGCTGGCGTTGCTCGGGCCGTGGCGCAGACACAAGTTCGGCCCCGTCCTCTTCGTCTCGGTCGTCACCGTCGGCGTGCTCGCCTATGACGTCGTCACCGGTTCCCAGCTGCAGATGTCGACCCTGCTCGGCGAGCCGCTGCTCATCGCGTCCCGGTTCTACGGAATCGGCAACTCGGCGCTGGCGCTCTACTGCTGCGCGCTGCTGCTGGCCGTGGCCGGCTTCGCCTCTTTGGTTGCCAAGCCACTCCACCGCATCCTCATTGTCACACTGCCGGTGATCGTGTCCTGCGTCCTGCTGGCCGCACCGGGTCTGGGCACGAAGTTCGGCTCCGTGCCGACGCTCATCATCGGTGTGGCCTATCTGGTCCTTGCCGTCGCGAGCATCCGCTTCTCCCTCAAGCGGCTGGGCTTGACGGTGGGCATCGCCGGCTTCGTCATGCTCGCCGTGCTCTTCCTCGACTGGCTGCGCCCGCCCGAGCAGCGCACACACTTCGGACGCTTCTTCGACTCGATCATCAGCGGAGAGGCGCTGAACGTGCTCGCCCGCAAGATCGGCATGAACATCGACATCCTCACTCAGTCCTGGATGACCTTGGTGCTGCCGCTCATCATCGTCGGAGTCTTCTGGGTGGCGCTCGATCCCGCGCGCTTCGGTCTGCGGGGCCTCCAGGACGCCTACCGGCGGATTCCGCTCCTGCGCGCGGCGATGATCAGCCTGGCGATCCTGCTGGGAGTCGGCACGCTCATCAACGACTCGGGCATCGTGGTCCCGGCGGTCGGCATCCTCTTCCTCGTGCCGGTCCTCACTCACCTGGAGACCTTCACAGCACCTCTGCCGCCGCCGACGGGTGGCGACGACGAGCCGGCACATGCTGCTGAGGACGCTGCCGCTGCGGACGGTTCAGGTACGGCCCGCACATCGCAGGAGCTTTCTGCGGCTGCGGATGAATCGCCTGCCGACGGAACTCACCGATAGCAGCGGCACCGACAAGCTGCATCCCTCACCGTTCGCGGCAGTACCTTCTGGTCGCGGCAACTCTCACCGTTCGCGGCTGCCCGCACCGTTCGTGACACTTCAGCGGCGCAGCGCCTCGTCGCACCGGTGCACCGCTCTGACATGCAGCTGACTGTAGACGAAGGCGCTGACGGTGAGGGATGCTCAGTCGAAGCGCTGACGGTGAGGGAGGCTCGGTCGAGGAGCTGCCGACAGCGACGGTTCCGCACAGCGCAGCGGCGTACTCTCAGGCCCCGCCTGCCCGTCGTCGACTCAGATGCTGATCCTGCGACGACGGACCACTGTGATCGCTGTGCCGCCGGCGACGATGAGCGCGAGAGCCGCGGCGACGACATTGAACGTCTCGAAGCCGGTGCGCGGCAGATCGCTGCCGTCCGCTGAACCGTTCGCGTTCGAACCGGATCCGTCCGCCTCACCGCCGTCGGCCGCAGCGTCTGCCCCCTCGGCGGCGTTGGCACCACCATCATCGGCCGAACCATCCGCCCCGGACGCACTGTCACCACCGCCCGCGGCACCGCCATCGGCCGCTCCATCATCACCGGCGGAGGCCCCGGCGTCCTCGGATACGGCAGCGGTGGTCGCGAACTCGTGTGCGATCGGCAGCGGGTTGTCGTCCCACCACGGGCCTTCGGAGTTCGCCTGCACACCGACCGTGACAGTCACGTCTCCCGAGGCGTCCTCCGGCGCGGTCACCGTCACCGAGGTCTCGCTCTCCCCCGCCGCGATCGAGTCGAGGGTGATCGTCGCCGCAGTCGCCTCGGTGCTCACCTCGGGACCCTTCGCGGAAGCCGTTTGGGACGAAGCTCCGGCTGCCTCGGCGGCGAATCCCTCGGGCACGTCGACGCTGACGTCGATCGGGCCGGCGACCTCAGACTTCGCATTCATCTTGAGCTTGAAATCAGCACTTTCACCGGGAGCGATGGTCTTCGGGCCGGTCAGCTCGGCGGTGAGATCGCCCTGGTCGATGACGTCTTCGGCCAGGTCGGCCTGGCGTTCGTTCTCATCCGGCGCCACGGGCGTGTTCTTCTCGAAGTAGGACACCCAGGTGTCGAAGTCGGTCAGTCCCGACTGTTCGAAATCACCCTTGGCGAAGGAGGAGAAGTTGTCACCGCCGGCGGCGAGGAAGCTCAGGGTGGCGACCCGGTAGTCCGCGTTCGGGTCGACCTTCTGACCGTTGACCTCGACGGACTTCACGTGCTCGCCCCGCTCAGCGTTCGAGTCGTAGACGACATCGACTTCGTCGGAGATGCCCAGATGGAGGAACGCGTTGCGTGCCCCTTCGGGCTGCCACTGCTCTTCGAAGAGTCCGATGACGTCTTCGCCTGTCATCGTCACCACGCCGTGGTCATTGGCGAACGGCAGCACCTCGTTGAGCTCAGCAGCCGTGACCTCGCACTTCTCCTCTTCGCCGTAGATGTGATCGCAGAGGAGGTCGGTGCGCAGACCACCGGGGTTCGTGATGCCGAAGTCGGCCCCGGGCAGCTGCGAGTCCTCGACGCCGTCCTTGAGCGCATCTGCGACGAGGTTGCCCAGCGTGGACTCGGCACCGCGGTCCTCGTTGCCGTCCATCTTCGCGCGGGTGATGTCTTCGGTGATCTTGCCGTGGACGACGGAGCCGGGTCCCTTGGCCGCTTCGTCAGCGTCCGCGATGATCTTCTCGACCTCGTCGACGACGGGAGAGTCGTAGCTCTTGTCCTCGGTGTCGATGAGTTCGGCCGTGTCCGTCGTCCAGTTGCCCTCCCCGTCGGCGGTGAGCTGGACCTGACCGACGTATTCGCCGTAGTTGCCGGCTTCGAGGACCGGACGGGTCCGGTCCGCGTCACCTGGGACCGGTGCCTCGAAGCTGTACGGCAGGTGGGTGTGGCCGGTGAACAGCACGTCGATCGAGGCGTCGGCCTTCGTCACGAGCTTCTCGAACTCGGCGTTCGAGGCTTTCGCGTCCTCGAGATTCTCGGTCGAGGAGGCGCCGAGGTGCGCCTCGACGACCGTCATGTCCGGCTGTTCGCCTCCCGGGAGCTCCTCGATCTCGTCGGCGACCCGGTTGACCGCGTCGGTGGGGTCTCCGAACTCGATGTCGGCGATCCCGGCCGGTGAGACGAGGGTTGCGGTCTCCTTCGTCACGACGCCGATGACGGCGACCTTGACCTCGCCGACGTCGACGATCGTGTATTCGTCGAGGCCGTCGGCGACGTTCTGCGAGCCCTTGTCGTAGACGTTCGCGGCGAGGTAGGGGAAGTCGGCCTCGTCGACGACGCGTCCGGAGAGGTCGGCGAGGCCGCGATCGAATTCGTGGTTGCCCACCGCCGAGGCCTGGACGCCGATCGCGTTGAGCACGTCGATTGTCGGAGTGTCCTTCGCCGAGGACGAGTTGTAGGGTGAGGCGCCGATGTTGTCACCGGCCGACAGCATGCCCGTGTCGCCCTTCTCGGCGAAGGCCGCACGCTCCTCTTCGACGACCGAGGCGACCTGGGTGCCGGCGTCGGAGATGCGACCGTGGAAGTCGGTGATGTTGAGCAGCTGCACCTGGGTGCCGGATGCGGCGGCCTGCGCGGAGGATTCGTCAGCGCTGTTCGCGTCATTGTGCGAGTCGCCGGCTCCAGCCGTGGAGGACTGCCCCGCGCCGAGGCCAGGCGCGGCGACGGCCGGTGAGAGACCGGGCAGAGTCAGCATCGACACCGCCGCTCCTGCGGCCAACACCTTCGACACAAGCTTGGACATGTATTCAGTTCCTTCGGTTATTCATCGGGCACACATCAACGGTGACGAGGAGCGGGAGACGGTTCCGTCCCGCAGTGCCGATGCGAACTCAGGGTTACCTGAGTGACAATCTACACAGGATTCTCACATCTGGAAAGGGGGATTCTCTCATAATCACGACATGCGTGATGAAGTGGCGCGCCTACTCGCGGTCGCGGCGGGCCATGGTCTGGGCCGCACGGGCGGCGTACTCCTCCGGTGCCGGGTAGCCGACCTCGGTGAGCACGAGGCCCTCGGCGGGGGTGACGAACATGGGCACGTCGGGGGCGAGACCTGCGTCGGCCTCGGCGATGAGCTCCGCGGGTCGGGTGATCGCCCAGTTGCCGGAGCCGACCTTGATCAGCCCGCCGACGAGCGCGCGGACCATATGGTGGCAGAAGGCATCGGCGCGCAGGTCGATGGTGATCACCGCGTCCTGGTCGCGGACGACCCGCAGCTCGTGGAGGGTGCGGATCGTCGTCGCGCCCTCGCGCGGTTTGCAGAAGGGCAGGAAGTCGTGCAGCCCCTGCACCTCGGCGGCGGATTCGGCCATGGTTTCGGCGTCGAGTTCGCCCTTGTGCCGGGGAGTGACGGCGGTCAGCAGCGGATCGATGAATGACCGATGATCGGCCAGACGGTACTGATAGGACCGCCACAGTGCGGAGAACCGGGCGTCGAAGGTCTCGGGCACCTCGGTCACGGCGTGGATGACGATGTCGGAGAAGCCGTCGGCGCCGAGCACTCCGCGCAGACGCGAGAGCAGAGCCACCTCGGCGGAGCGGTTCGATCGGCCGATGAGCTTGGCCATCGCATCGGCGCTCAGGTCGATGTGGACGACCTGCCGCCTGGCGTGCACCCCGGCGTCGGTGCGTCCGGCGACGACGGTGGCCACCTCGGTGCCGGTGATGCGTTCGAGCCCGGATTCGAGCGCGGCCTGGACGGTGCGCAGGCCCGGCTGCTTGGCCCAGCCGTGGAAATCCGTGCCGCGGTAGCCGAGGTCGATGCGGAAGCGGGTCATGCCGCAGACCTCGCCGAGGCGGGCCCGCCCTCGTCACCGGCGACCTCGGTGAAGGGGTCGCGGGGTTTGAAGACGTTGGAGAACAGGCGGGAGATCGGGCGCATGCGCTGCCGGTGATAGCGTTCGACGTTCGTGTTGTAGAAGCGGGCGGCGGCGAGGATCCGCTCGGTGAGCACCTGCAGCTGACCGTGCAGCAGTTGGATCGTCGTATCGATCTCCTCGTTCACCGCCGCCTGCCCGGAGCGGGCGAAGTCCTCGGTCAGGGACCTTTCGGTCATGGCTGCGGGGATGAGCGCGGCCTCGTCGACGGCCTCGGTCAGCGCGTTCTCGGCGGCCGCGCCGCGGTGGTCGAAGGGAGCACGTTCTGCGGAGGCGAGGGCGAGTTCTATGGTGGAGAGGTCCTGGCCGGCGATCTGCTGGAGGGTGCCGATGTAGGCCGGCACGAGAGCGTGTCGCGCGCGGATCTCTCCGATCAGCTGCCGTTTGGCCTCATCGCACAGCGACCGGGCCATGGACAGCTGGTTGAACCGCAGGATGGTGAGGACGAGCAGAAGGACGACGAAGGCGGCGACGATGCAGCCGCCGACGATGAACCAGACCACGGGCCGCTCCCCTCGACTGTGCGCTTGACGCTGAGTTCGTTCACTGTGCTCGACCGCCCGCGTTGAGGCGCAGACGGGGCGAGCTTTTCCGACACCTCAGTTTACGCAGGGTTCAGACGCCTCGCGAACGTGATTTCGACCAGATGTCGCCGCCTCGTCGCCTCCGGGCCATGCGGTCGTCACCGGGCGGGGCTTGGCTGGGGATCGTGAGAGTAGCGATCATTGCAGAGTCCTTCCTCCCCAATATGAATGGGGTCACCCACTCACTCCTGCGAGTCCTCGACCATCTGGCCGACCGCGGTGACGAGGTCCTCGTCATCGCCCCGGGCACCCGCCGCGACGGACCGAAGGAGGTCGCCGGAGTCCCCATCGTCAGGGTCCCCTCGATCGCCCTGCCGAAGTATCGGCGCGTCCGCGTCGCTCCCGGAGGCATCACCCGCATCCGCCGTCTCCTCCAGCGCTTCGCCCCGGACGTCGTCCATCTCGCCAGCCCCTTCGTCCTCGGCTGGCGCGGAGTGCTCGCGGCCCAGGCACTCAGCCTGCCGACCGTGGCGATCTACCAGACCGAGGTGCCCGCCTATGCCGCCCGCTACGGAATGCACGGCATCGAGGCGATGCTGTGGAACCACGTCCGCAATATCCACCAGCACTCCTCGCTGACGCTGGCCCCGTCGAGCTACACGATCGATCAGCTCTCCGGCCTCGGTGTCGCCGAGGTGGCCCTGTGGGCCCGCGGGGTCGATTCCTCCCGCTTCGACCCGGGACACCGGTCCGAGGCGTGGCGACGCTCCGTGGCGCCGAACGGAGAGAAGATCATCGGCTATGCCGGCCGGCTGGCCGCGGAGAAGCAGGTCGAGGATCTCGCGGTGCTCACCGATATTCCCGGTGCCCGTCTCGTCATCGTCGGCGACGGGCCGTGGCGGTCCCGCCTGGAGAGGTCCCTGCCGGGAGCGCACTTCACGGGATTCCTCGGTGGGGACGCTCTGGCGCAGGCGGTCGCGAGCTTCGATGTCATGGTCACCCCGGGTGAGCTCGAGACGTTCTGCCAGACGATCCAGGAGGCGATGGCCTCGGAGGTTCCCGTCATCGCCCCGGCCCGAGGCGGGCCCCTCGACCTCGTCGACTCCTCACGGACCGGTTGGCTCTACTCGCCGAAGGACCTGGGTGCCCTGCGTGCTCATGTCGTCGATCTGCTCGGCGACGAGGCGAAGCGCCGCGCCTTCGGTGTGGCCGGTCGTGAGCAGGTGTCCTCGCTCAGCTGGAAGAGCGTGTGCTCCCAGCTCATCGGCCACTACTCCCAGGCGATCGAGAATCCTGCGCCGCAGGTGCTCGGGCGCGGGTTCAGCTCAATGCTCGGTCCCGGTCTTGAGGACACCCTGCCCTACTAGGCTCGAGGACGCACGATGCAGCCCCGGCCTCGCCGAGGCGCTTGCGCCCGCGCCCGCTTCAGTCGACGATGCCGCGGGCGTCGAGGGCCCGACCGGTGTCCTGGGCATACTTGACCGAGCGCAGGATCGCCGGCACCACTCGGGCCTTGATGCTCGAATCGAGACCGCGGGCACGAGCGGCCCGCTCGGCCTCCCCCAGCAGGCCCGAGATGTGGGAGATCGCCCGCACCATGAGACTCGCGGTCAGAGCGATCGCCTCGGTGTTGGCGCCGAAGGTTCGCAGTGGGCTCACCAGCACGGTGAAGGCGTCGAGCAGCTGCGCGACAGTGGTCGTCAGCGTCAGCAGCAGCGCCGCTTGGACACAGGCGAACACGGTGCCGCCGACGGCCAGACCGGACTGCAGGGAACCGAAGAAGTACTGCAGGGCCATGACGATGGTGACCAGCACGGCGACGTAGAGCCAGGTCCGCAAGAAGTACGAGAGTCGCAGCCGGGCCGTGAACCCGACGATGACGAGGACTGCGAACATCGACCAGTTGATGACCGGGTCGCGGAAGATCAGCGCCACGATGCCGATGGCCGCGATGCATCCGAGCTTGGCTCCGGTCGGCACCGCGTGCAGCCAACCGCGGGTGGCCGCGACCTTCCCGAAGAGCTGCGGCCGCGGTCTGATCCCGGCATGCTTGCGCCAGGTGGCCGCGGCGCCGTCAGCCCCGGCAGCGTTCGCACCGCCGGCGTCAGCCCCGTCAGCGTTCGCGCCTGCCAGAGGATCCCGGGTCATGGCGTATCGCTCATGATTATCTGACGGTAGGTCTCGACCGCCTCGGCGGGGGCGGCATCGCAGGCGATGCGGCCGTCTTCGACGACGAGTGCGCGCTGAGCCAGGTGCGCGAACTCGAGGTCGTGGGTGGTGAGGACGATGCGCACTCCGCGCCGAGCCACGAGCTCCTGCAGATGCACCCGCAGCCGCTCCCTGTTGCGCAGGTCGAGCAGCGTCGTCGGCTCGTCGAGGACGAGGATCTGCGGATCGACGGCGAGCACCGCGGCCAGGGCCACGAGCTGGCGCTGTCCCCCGGAGAGCTCGTAGACGCTGCGATCTGCCAGATCGGCGATGCCGAGTTCGTCGAGCACGGCCAGGGCCGCAGTTCTGCGCTCCGACTTCGGCACGGACTTGCGCAGGGACAGTTCGATGTCCTCGACCGGGGTCGGCATGACCAACTGCGCGGCGGGATCCGTGAAGACGAAGCCGACGCGCGATCGCACCTTCGACCCCTGTCGGGCCGGGTCGAACCCGTCGACGAGGACCTGTCCCGCGTTCGCCGTGACCAGGCCGTTGAACAGCTGCAGCAGGGTCGACTTGCCCGAGCCGTTGGCGCCGATGACCGCGACGATGTCCTCGGTCAGCGTGAAGCTGACGTCCTGGAGGATCGGCCGGACCACATCGCCGTCGGGGCCTTCGTCGAGGACGCCGACGGCGACGTCGGTCAATCGGATCTCACGTGTCACTTGCGGCCAGGCTCCCGGCTCTCGCCGGCACCAGCCGCAGCAGGTGCGCCCGCATCGCCGGCACCGACAGCCGACGCGACGGCCCTTCCGCGGCGGCGGAGCACATCGGGAAACGCCCGGTGGATGAGGACCGCGACCGAGGCGGCGAGGATGTTCTTGATGATGTCACCGGGCCAGTAGGCGAGGTCGGCGACGGCTGCGACACTCAACGGCAGATCGGCATTGATCGACATGCCCAGGATCCCCAGCGGGTGGTTGAGCAGCAGGCTGCCGCCGAACCCTCCGACGAACAGGGCCAGTCCGAGCCGCATTCCATGGAAGCGGCGCACGGCCCAGCGAGCGACGAGTCCCGCAGCCAGAGCATAGAGGGTGAAGGAGAGGATGTAACCGGCGCTCGGTCCGGCCAGCACGCCGATGCCGCCGCTCATGCCCGAGAAGATCGGCAGGCCGAGCAGACCCACGACAACGTAGAGCAGAGTCGCCGCGGCTCCCCGCCAGGGTCCGAGCACCATTCCGCACAGGGCGATGGCGAACGTCTGGAGGGTGATCGGCACCCCGGCAGGACCGACGGGAACGGGAGGCATCATCGCAAAGGCTGCGAGCATGGCGGCGAAGACCGCGATGAGTGCGATATCGCCGGCACGACCGGCGGAGCGGGGACGAGGGATGCCCGCCGAGGCGGTGCTGTGTGCCTGAGACATAAGTACTCCATAGTTCGTGATCCATCCGGTCCGATTCCGGACGCACCCGAGGCGACCCCGGACACCCACCACAGTAACTGAACACTGTTCAGGACCCGAAATCGGGGGTCATCCGAAAGTCGCCTCGGCACCGACCGTGTCTCTCACGGCCGGTCGATCACTCCCATTCGATGGTGCCCGGAGGCTTCGAAGTGACGTCGAGGACGACGCGGTTGATGTCGTCGACCTCGTTGGTGATGCGGTTGGAGATGACGGAGAGCACATCGTAGGGAATGCGCGTCCAATCGGCGGTCATCGCGTCCTCGCTCGAGACCGGACGCAGCACCACGGGATGGCCGTAGGTGCGGCCGTCGCCCTGGACTCCGACGGAGCGCACGTCGGCCAGCAGGACGACCGGGCACTGCCAGATCTCCCCGTCGAGGCCGGCCTTCGTCAGCTCGGCACGGGCGATGGCGTCGGCCTTGCGGAGGATATTCAGACGCTCTTCGGTGACCTCGCCGATGATGCGGATGCCCAGTCCCGGCCCGGGGAAGGGCTGACGGGAGACGATGCCCTCGGGCACGCCGAGTTCGCGGCCGATGGCGCGGACCTCGTCCTTGAACAGGGCGCGCAGCGGTTCGATGAGCTCGAACTGGATGTCATCGGGCAGGCCGCCGACGTTGTGATGGCTCTTGATGTTCGCGGTGCCCGATCCGCCTCCGGATTCGACGACGTCGGGGTAGAGGGTCCCCTGGACCAGGAAGGCGATGTCCTCGCCCTCGTCCTCCTGGGCCTCGAGCACGAGGTCGGCGGCAGCGGTCTCGAAGGTGCGGATGAACTCGCGGCCGATGGCCTTGCGCTTCTCCTCCGGGTCGGTGACTCCGGCGAGCTGGGAGAGGAACCGCTCACGCGCATCGACGGTGACCAGGCGGACGCCGATCGAATCGACGTAGTCCTCCTCGACCTGTTTCCTCTCGTCCTCGCGCAGCAGGCCGTGGTCGACGAAGACGCAGGTGAGCTGGTCGCCGATCGCCTTATGTACGAGCGCCGCGGCGACCGAGGAGTCGACGCCTCCGGAGAGTCCGCAGATGACCTTCTTGTCGCCGACCTGGGCCCGGATGAGCTCGACCTGTTCGTCGATGACCGAGGCGTTCGTCCAGTCGGCTTCGAGGCCCGCGACATTGTAGAGGAAGTTCTCGAGGATCTTCTGGCCGTTCTCCGAATGGAGGACCTCGGGGTGCCACTGCACGCCGGCGAAGCGCTTGGTCGGGCATTCGAAGGCCGCGACCGGAGTGTCAGGGGTGGACGCGAGCACGTCGAAGCCGGCGGGCGCCTCGGCGACGGAGTCCCCATGGGACATCCAGACCTTGTAGCTGCTCGGGGTCTCGGCCAGCAGCGAACCCGTGTCGGTCACCGACAGCGGGGTCGAGCCGTATTCGCGCTTGTCGGTCTTCGCCACCCGACCGCCGAGGCTAGTCGACATGAGCTGGAAGCCGTAGCAGATGCCCATGGTCGGGATCCCGAGGTCGAAGACACCCGTGTCGAAGCTCGGGGCGCCTTCGTCATTGACGCTCGAGGGACCGCCGGAGAGCACGATGGCCACGGGCTTCTTCGCCGCGAACTCGGCGGCCGTGGCATCGTGGGCGATGATCTCCGAGTACAGGCCCGCCTCACGGATGCGGCGGGCGATGAGCTGGGCGTACTGGGCGCCGAAATCGACGACGAGGACAGGGGGCACCTGTGTGCTCTGGGTTTGCGTCATGGTCCAATTCTATGCGTCGGCCACTCGCCGCCCAATTTCGGGGTTCCGCACCTCCGACGCCTCAACTCGGCGACGGGCCGAACTCCCGCCTCGGGGACGGACAGGACGGGCCGAGCTCCCGCCTCGGCGACGGGCTTCCCGCCTCGGGGATGGGGCTCAGCTCTTGGGCGCGACGACGACGGCGGCTTCGAGCTCGGCGTCGACCTGGCGGTGGATGCGGCGCTCGAGGATGAACGACATCACGGGCACGACGCCGGCCAGGGCGAGGACGAGGTAGCGGCCGAGGCTCCAGCGCATCTGCTGGTTGAGCCAGAAGCAGCCGATGAGGTAGACGACGTAGCACCAGCCGTGGCAGATCGCGATGGCTGCGGCGAGGTTGAACCCGCCGAAGTTGAGCGCGGTCTCGGAGTCGGCGGCGATGAGGTACTTGTAGATCATCTCGACCGTGAGGATGAGCAGCATCGTACCGGTGATGAAGGCCATCACCCGGTAGAACTTCAGCGCATTGCGCGCCGAGGTGAAGCGCTTGACGCTCCACACATCGGACTCATCGAAGTCGGGGCGGGAGTCCAAGGACTCGTGTTCTTCGCTCACGCTCAGTTTCCTCCGGTCGTGCGGGTATCGGTGTCTGAATTGTCGGCCGGACCTGCGTCGGTGCCCTTCGGCTGATCGCCGGACGACCCATCGGCGCGGTCCTCGCCTCGGCTGCCGCGGCGGCGCCTGCCCGGCTTCTTCCCACCGTGGCGGTGGGCCGGCAGTCCGGTCAGGCCCGACATCACCTCGGGGTCGATGCTCGAGGCACCGGCGGCCTTGACGACAACATACTCGACGCGGTTCTCCGAATCCTGGGAATCCTCGCCGAGGCGGCGGCGCATATAGTCGTCACGCAGCAGCTGGAACCACATATAGAGGGCCATGGCGGCGAAGATGAGCCACTCGACGGCGTACACCGCCGACTGCAGATCGAATCCGCCCTCGTCGCGGGTCGTGGTGGTCGGAACCTGTTCGAGTCCGTCGGTGCCGACCGAGGCGGCGGCCCCGCTCGCGCTCTCTGGGATGAGGAACCCGGAGTAGGTGAGCAGATCGGGGAACATGTTGATGATCTGCGAGGTCGAGACCGTGCGCACCTGGCCGTCGGGCAGATCGTTGCCCGGCTGTGGACCCTCGATGGGTCCGATCCGGGCCGTGAGCTCGACATCGCCTGCGGCGGCGCGGGAATTCGCAGCCAGCTCTTCGTCGGTGGTGAAGCCGCGGACGACGGGGATCGCGATCGTCTTCTCATCGGCGTTCGCCGCTTCGACCCCCTCGCCGAGGTGGGCCCCGTCAGGGGCGAACATCGTGACCACCCAGTACCCGGTGTCACCGTCCTGGACGCGTCCGGGGACGACGACCTGGGCGTCGCGGACCCAGTGTCCACTCAGGCTGACCCGCTGGTCGGCCAGGACGCCGGGCATCGGGGCTTGGGCGTCCATGACGTCGTTGAAGTCCTTGAGCTTCTCGACCCCGGCGGAATCGGCGACGTCGTTCTTGTGCTGTGCGCGGTTGACCTGCCACGAGGAGAGGCCGACGAAGCAGGTGACGAGCACCAGCACGAGGAGCAGGGACCCCAACCATTTGGGGGTCAGCGCCAGGCGGAACAGTTCAGACCACCGAACCAGTCTGGTAGGGCGAGACGGTGACGTCGACGCGTTGGAATTCCTTGAGGTCGAGGTAGCCCGTGGTGGCCAGGGCACGGCGCAGGGCGCCGGCGAGGTTGAGTTCGCCGATCGCGGTGCGGCCGGGGCCGAAGAGCACCTGTTCGAGGCTGCCGACGGTGCCGAGTTCCACTCGGTGGCCGCGCGGCAGCTCCGGGTGGTGGGCTTCGGCGCCCCAGTGCATGCCGCGCCCGGGTGCCTCGGTCGCCCGGGCCAGTGCGGTGCCGAGCATGACGGCGTCGGCGCCGACGCCGAAGGCCTTGACGATCTCGCCGCTGGTGCCCAGGCCGCCGTCGGCGATGACGTGGACATAGCGGCCGCCGGATTCGTCCATGTAGTCCCGGCGGGCGGCGTGGACATCGGCGACGGCCGTGGCCATCGGGGCGTGGATGCCCAGGGTCTTGCGCGTCGTGGCCGCCGCTCCCCCGCCGAAGCCGACGAGGACGCCGGCGGCGCCGGTGCGCATGAGGTGCAGGGCCGCAGTGTAGGTGGCCGCTCCGCCGACGATGACGGGCACGTCGAGTTCGTAGATGAACTGTTTGAGGTTGAGCGGTTCGGTGTGGGTCGAGACGTGCTCGGCCGAGACCGTGGTGCCGCGGATGACGAAGATGTCGACACCGGCATCGACGACGGTCTTGTAGAACTCCTGGGTCCGCTGCGGTGTCAGGGCACCGGCGACGGTGACTCCGGCCTCACGGATCTGGGCGAGGCGGGCGGTGATGAGTTCGGCCTGGATGGGAGCGGAGTAGAGCTCCTGCATCCGGGAGGTCGCCATCTCGGAAGGCAGCTGCGCGATCTCGGCCAGCAGCGGGGCCGGATCCTCGTAGCGGGTCCAGAGTCCTTCGAGGTCGAGCACGCCGAGGCCGCCGAACTGGCCCAGCGCGATGACGGTCTCCGGCGACATGGCCGAGTCCATCGGTGCGCCGATGAAGGGCAGTTCGAACTGGTAGGCGTCGATCTGCCAGCTCAGGGACACGTCTTCGGGGTCGCGGGTGCGCCGGGCGGGGACGATGGCGATGTCGTCCAGAGAATAGGCGCGACGGCCGCGCTTGCCTTTGCCGATCTCGATTTCAGAACTCACGCCAACAGCCTATCCCACCGCCCTCCGGGCCAGGTCTCAGCCCACTATGAGGAACACCTGGTCTCTCTGGCAGGGACGACTGCTGCCTGAGATCAGGGGGCGGTGCGGTCGAGGTGGGCGGCGACGACCGCCTCGGCGGCTGTGACGAAGGCACGCACATGCGGCAGGTGCGCATCCCTCTCACGCACGTGCATGACCACTCGGCGCATCGGCACGGGATCGGTCAGGCCGACGGCGACGAGACCGGGCGGCAGCTGCAGCGTCGACAGTCGCGGCAGCACGGTGATCGCCAGATCGGAGGACACGAGGGCAAGGGCGGCGAAATCGTCCTCGGAGGCAGCGAAGTTCCTGCGTTCGAAGCCGGCTGCGGCGCAGGCGAGGTCGACGACCTTGCTCGTGGGCCCCGACCACAGGTCGTAGTCGACCCAGGGCTGATCCTCGAGGTCCTTGAACGGCACGGAGTCGAGACCGGCGAATTCGTGCCGCTCGGAGACGACGACCCTGTAGTCATCGTCGAAGAGCGGCACGCGCGTCATCTCCGGCAGATGGATCTCGCCCTCCTGCGGGACCTCGCTGCGGATCTCGATGAGGCAGTGGCTGCGCCGGACCTTCGCCGGTTCGTTGAGCTGGATGTCGAAGCGCCGGTTCGGGTGGTCACGAGCGACGGATTCGATGATGCCGGGCAGCAGTCGGGCGTTGAAGGAGGTGAAGGCCGCGATGCGCATCCGCGGGCGACTGACGCTGCGGAAGCTCTCGACGAGATCGTCGAGCTTGGTCACGGAGGCGAAGACCTCGCCGGATTCCTCGGCCAGACGCTTGCCGAACTCCGTGATCTCGATGCCGCGTCCCGAACGCCGGTACAGGGGCACGCCGAGGCTCTTCTGCAGAGTGGTGATGTGCTGGCTGACCGTCGCCGGCGTGAAGTTGAGGCTCCTCGCGGCATCGACCACGGATCCCGTGGCGACTACGGCGCGCCAGACTCGGAGCCGGTTGAGATCCCACATGCTCCCAGCCTAGCGGAGAACCATTCGGCAGCACCTGATGATCATTAGCAATCAATTGCTTTTCTCAACAGGTTTCTGCCGTCAGAATGGAGAAGTCCCACGCGATGTGTGCCGTTCTGTCCCCCACTTCTTCGAAGGAGAGCCGTGACCGGTCCCGAGATCCTCACCATCACCGGTGCCGCTGCCGCGCTTGCGGTCACGCCCGGGCCCGAGACGATCCTCACGATCCGCCTCTCCTCGCTGCGACGGAAGGCCGGGATGGTCTACGCGCTCGGCACGGCCACCGGTACCGTCATCTGGATGGTGCTCGCCTTGACCGGGGTCTCCGCCCTGCTCACCGTCTATCCTGCGGCCGTGCAGGTCCTCAAGGTCGTCGGCGGGCTGTATCTGTGCTTCCTCGGAGTGCTGGCTGCCAGGCAGGCGGTCCGGCTGCGCCGTGAGCTGTCGGCGTCCGTTGCCCAGGCGACGCCCTCGACCGAACCGGCCGACCACACCCCTGAGGGCCCGGTCAGTGAGATCGCTACCGTCATGGAGTCGAGCTCCTGGGGGCACCTGCGATCGGTGGTGTCCTACCGTCGCGGCATCGTCTCGTCCCTGAGCAATCCGAAGGTCGGTCTGTTCTTCCTCGCGATCCTGCCCACGCTCGTACCCGCCTCGCCGAGCGGCGTCGACTATGCGGTGCTCATCGCCCTGATCCTCGGAGTGCTGCTGTCCTACCAGATCGTCCTGGCCCTGACCGCGAGCCTGGCGGCTTCGGCGATGGCCCACCGCAGCGCCGACTTCTTCATCGAAGCCGCCTCGGCCGGCATCCTCCTGATCATCGGCATCGCCGTCATCGCGATCCCGATCTGAGCCGACAGCCGGCAGCCGGAAGCGCTCAGAATTCCAGCGGCAGGTTGTCGATGAGGTGAGTGCCGCCGACGGTCGCGGAGACGAGCAGCAGTGCCGACCCTCGGAAGTCCGGGCCGCACGGGCGCAGGTCCGCGGAATCCACAAGGCTGAGATAGATGACCTCGAGGTCTCCGCGCTCGGCCGCGGAATCGAGTACGGCTCGCGCCGCCGCCTCGACCGCGGCGGGCCCTCCCCCGCCTCCGGACGGCACCTCCGCAGCCACCTCGGCGGCGGCTTCGAGGGCCCGCGGAATCGCCAAGGCGCGATTCCGATCGGCCCCGGTGAGGTATTCGTTGCGGCTCGACATCGCCAGTCCGTCGCCGTCGCGGACGACGGGCAGACCGATGATCTCGATATCGAAATCGAGGTCGGCGATCATCCTCTTGACCAGGCAGAACTGCTGGATGTCCTTGAGGCCGAAGACCGTGACATCGGGTGCGATGAGGTTGAACAGCTTCGCCACGACCGTGAGCACGCCGTCGAAGTGCCCGGGCCGGGCCTCGCCTTCGAAGACCGCACCCATGCGCCCGGCCCTGACCCTGACCTCGGGCGCCGAGGGGTACATCTCCCCCAGCGCCGGTGCGAAGACGAAGTCGACTCCGGCCTCCTCGCATTTCTCGAGGTCGGCGGCGAACGGGCGCGGATACTGCACGAAGTCCTCGTCGGCGCCGAACTGGAGCGGGTTGACGAAGATCGAGGTCACGACCAGGTCGGACTCGGCCCGCGCCCGGGTCATCAGCGCCTGATGCCCCGAGTGCAGGGCGCCCATCGTCGGCACGAGGCCCACCTTGCCCGACTGCCGGGCCCGCCACCGACGCAGCGCCTGGATGCCTCCGACCTCCATCAGTCGAAGCCCCTCTCGGGTTCGGGGAACGCCCCGGACTTCACCTCGTCGACATAGGCTCCGACCGCCTCGGTGAGCACCGAGTGCAGATCGGCGTAGCGCTTGACGAAGCGCGGAGCCCGGCCCGTGCGCAGACCCGCCATGTCCTGCCAGACGAGGACCTGAGCGTCGGTCTGCGCACCGGCGCCGATGCCCACGGTCGGGATCGACAGCTCGGACGTGACCTGCCCGGCCAGCCCCGAGGGGACCATCTCCATGACCACGGAGAAGGCGCCGGCTTCGGCGACGGCGCGAGCATCGTCGAGCAGAGCGGCACCGGCCTCGCCGCGGCCCTGGACCTTGTACCCGCCGAGGTTGTGCTCGGCCTGCGGAGTGAAGCCGATGTGGGCCATGACCGGGATCCCCGCCGTGGTGATCGCTTTGATCCGGGAGGCCATCGTCGCCCCGCCCTCGAGCTTGACCGCGTGGACGCCGGCTTCCTTCATGAAGCGCACGGCCGTGGCCACCGCCTGCTCGTCGGAGATCTCGTAGCTGCCGAAGGGCAGGTCCGCGACGACGAGCGCACGATTCGTCGCCGAGGCGACTGCGCGGGCCAGAGGAATGAGCTCGTCGACGGTCACCGGCAGCGTCGTGGCGTGGCCGAAGACGTTGTTCGCCGCCGAATCGCCGACCAGCAGGGCCTCGACTCCGGCCTGTTCGAACAGTGCGGCCGTGTACTGGTCGTAGCTGGTCAGCATGGCCCAGCGTCGGCCCTCGGACTTGGCCTTGATGAAGTCGAGGGTGCGCACTCGCCGAGGCGGTGCCGCGGGGGCATCCGCGCCGGCCGCCCGGGGTGCGCCGCCGGCCGCCCCGGAGGCGCCGGGCGAGTCGGAAACGCCGGTCGAGCCGGTCGAGTCGGTCGAGCCGGGCCCGCCGTACGGGGGCGGCTCCTCGGCGGAGTTCATGGGCGTTGTCGGTTTCGCTGGTGCTGTCTGGTTCGAATGTGCCGCATCGGGCATGGGAATCCTTCGTTGGTGCGATGTCGTCGGTGCAGGCGCGGGCGGGTCGGGGTCTGTGCTCCGGTCTGAAGCAGCGGCCTCTCCCACGGGTGCCCTCCGCAGTGCGCATCGACTCGGATTGCGAGCCGGACCCCAGCCTAGAACATCCCGCGCGCCCCCGCCCATCCCGGCACGGCATCGGCGCTCCCCCTGGCCGGAGTTGTACATCGCCGACCCACGCGATTAAGCTCACTTCTGCGCAAACCATTAAAGCACTTCTGCGCAAAATTTTTCGAGTGGTGCCGACGGGCGGATCCCGTCGCGCCTCCACCCACCGACGCGAAGGACGATGATGACCACCACAGCTTCGATCGAACTCACCCTCAAGGACATCTCGGCTGCGGGCGCGAAGGACGATATGTGTTCGACGGAGCTGCTCGATGCGCCGTGGGACATCGATGTCCGCCCCGGCTACGGCCCCGGCGCGTCGCTGGCCGATCCGATCCCGGTCGGAGCCCCGCGTCAGGGCGAGATCCCGGACGAGTACAAGCAGGCCTCGGCCGAGGAGCTCGACGCTCGGATCCGTCGGGCCAAGGAGGCTCTCGGCGATCGCGTGGTGCTGCTCGGGCACCACTACCAGCGCGTCGAGGTCGTCGAGCACGCCGACTACATCGGCGACTCGTTCATGCTCGCCCGCGCCGCTCAGAACCACCCGGAGGCCGAAGCCATCGTCTTCTGCGGCGTGCACTTCATGGCCGAGACCGCCGATCTGCTCTCGCAGCCGAACCAGTCGGTCATCCTGCCCAACCTCGCCGCCGGCTGTTCGATGGCCGATATGGCAAGCATCGACCAGGTCGAGGACTGCTGGGAGCAGCTGGCAGAGATCTTCGGCACGGAGCCCGATGCCGACGGCCGCGTCCCGGTCGTCCCCGTCACGTACATGAATTCCTCGGCCGCGATCAAGGGCTTCTGCGGCCGCAACGGCGGCATCGTGTGCACCTCCTCCAACGCCGAGGTGGTCCTCGAGTGGGCGTTCGCACGCGGACAGCGCGTGCTCTTCTTCCCCGACCAGCACCTCGGGCGCAACACGGCGGTGAATATGGGCATCGGCCTCGACGAGATGCCGCTGTGGAATCCGGCCCGGCCGCTGGGCAACAACACCGCCGACGCGCTGGAAGACGCTCGCGTCATCCTGTGGCAGGGCTTCTGCTCAGTGCACAAGCGCTTCACCCCTGCGCAGATCGACAAGGCGCGGGCCGAGCATCCGGACGTCCGCGTCATCGTCCACCCCGAGTGCCCTCGCGAGACCGTCGCCGCCGCCGATGAGTCCGGCTCGACCGCCTACATCACGAAGGCCATCGCCGAGGCCAGCGAGCCGACCGCCTTCGCCATCGGCACCGAGATCAACCTCGTGCAGAGGCTGGCCGCCGAACATCCGCAGCACACGATCTTCTGTCTCGATCCGGTCATCTGCCCGTGCTCGACGATGTACCGGATCCATCCCGGCTACATCGCCTGGGTTCTCGAGTCGCTGCTCGACGGGGAGGTCGTCAATCAGATCTCGGTCGACGCCTCGGTGGCCGACCCCGCCAGAGTGTCGCTGACGCGGATGCTCGCCGCGAAGCCGCGGATCTGAGTCCCATGGGACAGGTCATCGTCATCGGCTCCGGCATCGCCGGTTTGACAGCGGCACTGCGGCTGGCCCGCTGTCACGAGGTCACGCTCGTGACGAAGGGCGCGCTCGGCGAGTCGAACACCGAGTGGGCGCAGGGCGGAATCGCCGGGGTCATCGGCACCGAGGACACGGCCGAGGCCCATGCGGCGGACACCCTGACCGCCGGTGCCGGACACTGCGACGAGTCGGCAGTGCGCGTGCTGTGCGAGGCCGGGGGTGCGGCCGTCGTCGACCTCGCCGAGGCAGGAGTCGAGTTCGACTCGGACCGGACCGGTGCCTGGGCCCGGGGCATGGAGGGGGCGCATTCCCACCCGCGCATCTTCCACTCCGCCGGCGATGCGACCGGTCGAGCGATCATCGTGGCACTGACCGGTCGTCTGCGCGCCGAGGCGACCGCGGGGCGAGTGCGCGTGCTCGAGCAAACGATGCTCGTCGACCTCGTCACCGAGGAACACGGCGCGCGCGGCGAGTGCACCGGCATCACCGCCCTCCGAGGCGGTCGCCTCGAGCGTCTGTCCGCCGATGCGGTCGTGCTGGCCACCGGCGGTGCCGGGCAGCTCTTCGCACACACGACGAACCCGGCCGCGGCGACCGGGGACGGACTGGCCGCGGCCCTCCGAGCCGGAGCTCGAGTCCGCGATCTCGAGTTCTTCCAGTTCCATCCGACCGCGCTGGCCGGACCCGGTCTCCTCATCTCCGAAGCCGTGCGCGGCGCCGGGGCCCTGCTCGTCGACGAACAGGGACGGCGCTTCATGCGCGAGGTCGACGACCGGGCCGAGCTCGCTCCGCGCGATGTCGTGGCCTTGGCCCTGCACCGCCGGTCTGCCGCCCAGGACGGTCGGCCCTGTTTCCTCGATGCCAGGCGGGTGCCTGAGGTGGCGGCTCGATTCCCGAGCATCACCCGAGGCCTTGCCGCCCGTGGTCTGGACCCGGAGCAGGATCTCATTCCCGTCACCCCTGCCGCGCACTACTTCATGGGCGGAATCGCCACGGACCTCGAGGGACGGACGAGCATCGGCCGGCTCTTCGCCGTCGGTGAGGTCGCATGCACCGGGGTGCACGGGGCGAACCGATTGGCCTCGAACTCTCTGCTCGAGGGAGCGGTCTTCGGCGAGCGCGCGACTCGAGCGATCGAAGCCGAGCTCGGCGACGTCGCCGGCCAGCACCGCGCCAACCTCGGCTCGGTGTCCGCAGGGGCCGTTCACACCCCCGGCCGGGCCGGCACGGAACCCGCACGCACCGGCGATCGCCGGCTGCCTCGTCGGGCGGGCCTGACACGGGCCGAGCTGCGGGAACTGACCTGGGCCCACCTCGGCGTGGAACGACACGCCGCCGGTCTGCGCCTCCTGCTCAGCCGCCTCGGTGAGGCTCCGGTGACCGCTGGGCATCTGACCGGAGCCGACATGCGGCACGATTCCGCGACCGACATGATGCGTCACGATTCTCTCGTCGATCGGGTCGAGACGTCGAACCTCGCCCTCATCGCCGCACACATGGCCCGGCATGCGCTGGCGCGCCCGCTCAGCCTCGGTGCCCATACCCGAACCGATACCCCGCCGGCGAGCGCACTCGCGCCCCGCGCCACGTCCACCGACCTGCTCGAGGAGACCACCGCATGCTGACGAACGCCACCATCGATTCCGCACTCCGCCTCGCCCTTGACGAGGACGCGCCCTGGGGCGATGTCACCGGGGAGGCCTTCGTCCCCGCCGACGCTTCGGCACGCGCAGCGCTGCGCGCCCGGGAGGACGGGGTCCTCGCCGGTATCGAGGTCTTCGCCCGCGCCTTCGGACTCGTCGACGACGAGGTCGCGGTCGAACTGCGGTCTTCCGACGGCGCACCCTTCCGCTCAGGAGATGTCCTGGCCACGGTGCGCGGCCCGGCCAGAGCAGTCCTGCGGGCCGAGCGGATCGCCTTGAACTTCTGTCAGCGGATGAGCGGCATCGCAACTCTGACCAGGAGTTATGTGGATGCTGCAGCCGGTCGTGCACGCATCGCCGATACCCGAAAGACCACCCCGGGGCTGCGGGCGTTCGAGAAGCACGCGGTCGTGTGCGGAGGCGGGCACAACCACCGCTTCGGGCTCTCGGACGCGGTCATGGTCAAGGACAACCACCTCGCCGTCCTGGCCGGCGAGGGGGCTGATGTCAGCGAAGCGATCCGTGCCGCACGGGCCCGCCTGCCGCACACGACGGTGATCGAGGTCGAGGTCGACCGGCTCGACCAGATTCCGGCCGTGCTCGACGGCGGCGCCGATATCATCATGCTCGACAACTTCAGCCCCACCCGGCTGCGCGAGGGCGTCGAGCTCATCGGCGGCCGCGCCATCGTCGAGGCCAGCGGCAATGTCACCCTGGCCACGATCGGCGAGATCGCCGCCACCGGCGTCGACGTCATCTCCTCAGGCGCGCTGACCCACAGTGTGCGCGCCGTCGACCTCGGTCTCGACCTGAGCCTGGAGAACTGAGATGGACGGCGGCCGACTGTACCTCGACACGGCCTCGGCGGCACCCGTGCGCCGGGAGGCCCTCGAAGCCGCGTGGCCGTATCTGGCCGGCGCCTTCGGCAATCCCTCGAGCCATCACGAGATCGGGCGGATCTCGTCGGAGGCCCTCGCCGACGCGCGGTCCCGGGTGGCGCGGGTGCTCGGCATGCGCAGCACGGACATCACGTTCACCAGCGGCGGCACCGAGGCGGACAACCTCGCGATCATCGGCATGGCCCTCGGCACCCAGGCCCTCGTCGGTACGCAGGCCGGACGAGGGGCCCCGGGCGGGGCACATCCACGTGGCAGCGGGCCGCCTCGGCGACATATCGTCACCTCGG
The DNA here is from genome assembly GCF_017808105.1 of Brevibacterium renqingii. GTDB lineage: Bacteria > Actinomycetota > Actinomycetes > Actinomycetales > Brevibacteriaceae > Brevibacterium > Brevibacterium renqingii. The sequence goes on from NZ_JADBHF010000004.1 coordinate 101,153, forward strand.
CGATCGAACACGAAGCGGTGCTCGCCTCGGCGGAGTTCCTCACCCGAGTGCACGGATTCGACGTCACCGAGGTCGCACTCGGCCCCGATGGGACGGTGTCTCCCGAGGCTTTGGAGGCTGCTGTGCGGCCGGACACCGCGGTCGTGAGCCTCGGCTATGCGAACAATGAGATCGGCACCGTCGCCGACGTCCCCGCCCTGGCTGAGGTCGCGCACGCCTCGGGCGCGCTGTTCCACACCGATGCGGTGCAGGCGGCCGGGTGGCTGCCGCTGTCGGGTCTCGGCGTGGACGCGCTCACCCTGGCCGGGCACAAGGTCGGTGCGCCGAAGGGCATCGGTGTGGCCGCGATCCGCGCCCGCATCCCCGTCGAACCGCTCATCCACGGCGGCGGGCAGGAATCCGGCCGCCGGTCGGGCACGGAGAACGTGGCCCTGGCGGTCGCCTTCGCAACGGCCCTGGAACTCGCCGAGGCGGAGCGGTTCGAAGCCGCCGACCGTGTCCGGGCCGTGCGCGACGCGTTCATCTCCGCCGTCCTGAGCGCGGTTCCGGGAGCCTTCCTCACGGGCAGCCCGGAAGCGCGGACCCCGAATCATGCGTCTTTCTGCTTCCCGAACACCTCCGGTGAGGCCGTCCTCCTCGAGCTCGAACGCCTCGGCGTGACGGCCTCGAGCGGATCTGCCTGTGCGGTCGGTTCCGATGAGGCCTCGCATGTGCTCGTGGCTCTGGGCATCGAGGCCGAGGTCGCTCAGACGAGCGTCCGCTTCACCTTCCCCGCCGGTGTCACGGACGAACAGGGGCGCCTCGCTTCGCAGGCGGTCATCGAGGCGGCCGAGAGTCTCGCCCTCAGCTACACCTGATTGTGTCCACTCTCACACCCACCAGGCGAGACGCCCCTATCATTCTTCGCGATTCGGGGAGAAAATAGGGGCAAGCATTCGTACCGGGTGTGAGGGGGCCACCATGGATCTGCTGATTCTGTTCATGATTGCCGTGATGTTTTCGACGATCGTGTTCTTCGTCGGGCGATACGCGTGCCCGAGGCACGATCGCGTCCCTCTCATGGAGGTCGATCACGTGCTCCTGTGGAATACGCTGCGCCGCGGTTGGCATGCGCTCGGATCGTTCGGACCGCTCACCCATTACCCCGACGGATCGTCCGGCACAGCGCACGCCTGAGGTTCGCTCGCGCCTGCCGCTGAATGACAGAACTTCCCTTGTTGTTAAAGTGGCAGGGTGACTTCCTCTGCACCTCAACGTCAGAACCCGTTCGGGGCCTTCGCGGCGCTCGTGTTCGCAGCCGTGTCGATCCTCGTGTTCATCGGCACCGCCGTGTGGTTCTGGATCCAGGCCCCGGACACCGTCGCGAGCCACTTCGATTCCTCGGGACAGCCCGACGACTGGTCGTCGAAGGCAGGCACGCTGGGCTGGCTCGTGCCGATCGGCGTGGGTCTTCCCCTGCTCTTCTCGATCCGCTGGATCTGGGAGAAGCTCCCGAGCTCCATCGTCAACATCCCGTTCAAGGAGTACTGGCTCGCACACGGCGAGCGCACTTACCTCTATGACTGCCTCATGGAGTTCATGCGCATCCTCGGCGGGGCAATGGCCCTGCTGTTGACGACGGTGCTCGTGATGATCATGCGCGAGGGGCGCGGGGCGACGATGCCGACGGGGATGACGTTCCTTCCCACCGGCGTCTTCCTCATCATCACCGCAGCGGCTCTGATCAACCTTGTCCGCCGGCTCCGCCCGCCGAGGTGAGCCCGGGCCCATGGGCTCAGCGGGCCGGCCTCGGCGAAGCGGAGCAGCGGCGCGTCGGCTTCAGCGCCGTCATGGCAGAGACGGTCTCAGCAGCTTCCCTCAGACGCTCGCGGTTTCGACCGCAGCACCCTGCGGCAGGAAGATGGAGGCGTCCCAGTTCTGCATCGCGTGTGCCGAGGCCCAGAAGTGGAGTTCGTAGACACACGCCTGTTCGAAGGCCGCGCGCATCCGTGCCGCTTCCTCGTCCGGGGCCTTCGCGAGCTCCTGTTCGAGGATCTGCACCGCGTGGCGGGTCGATTCGTCGAACTCCGGTGAGTCATAGGTCTGGACCCAGGCCCGGTACGGATGGTCAGCGGCCATCTGCCCGGCCTCGTCGATGAGCACCTTGCCCATGTGCGCGTAGACCCAGAAGCACGGCAGCACTCCGGCGACGCCTTCCCCGTAGGAGCGGCTGGCAGCCGTGGCGACGAGGAAGGACACATAGCCGAGCGTCGTCGGCGAAGCCTTGGCACCCGCACTGGCGCCGGTGAGCCCGGCATGTGCGGCGGCCAGACGCGAATCGGCCAGCAGCTCTTCGTGCATGCCCTCCTCGACCGTGATCGCCTCGGCCGCCGAGCCGGCCCAGAAGCGGGACTCGTCGCGGTCGACGGTCTTTGCGGCGAGGAAGGACATCGCCTTCGCGTAGCCGTTCAGGTAGATGCCGTCCTGGATGATGTAGTTCGTGAACGCCGTGACGTCGAGGCTGCCGTCGGCGAGTTGGGCGAGGAACGGCAGGTCTTCGATCTGTTCGACGATCGGGCGGACGCGCTCCCACAGCTGAGTGGTCTGGGGGCCGGCGGCGAAATCGACGGTCATGGGAACTCCTTTGTGCTCGTGTGACGTGGTTCAGGCGGGCTGACCGCGGATGATGTCGACCTGATGGTCGACGGGTCCGTGGGCGCCGACGGGGTCGAGGCTGACCTGCCAGTCGGCGGCCGAGGCCAGGGCGCGGGCCAGGAAATCCAGGGCATTGCTGACGGCATCGCCGAGGAGGTCGGCACCTGCCGCGGACGCTGCTGTTGCGTCGCCGTCCGCCCCTATCGCGGACACTGCGCGTTCGCGGCCGAGTACGGCCACCTCGGCGGTGATCGCCGCCGACAGCGTGCATCCGGTGCCGTGCGTGTTCGGGGTGGTGAGCCTCGGGTGGGTGAATTCGCGGATCTGCCCGTCGCGGGTGGCGAGGATGTCGGAGACGTCCCCGTCGCTGCCGTGTCCGCCCTTGAGGAGGACGGCGCCGGGCCCCCGGTCGAGCAGGCGCCGGGCTTGGTCACGCATCTGTGCGGACGATCCCGCTTCGGGTTCGTCGTCTCCGAGCAGCAGGGCCGCCTCGGGGAGGTTCGGGGTGATGAGGTCGGCGACGGGCAGCAGGTGGGTGCGCACCGCATCGACGGCATCGGCTTCGAGGAGCCGGTGCCCGGAGGTCGCGATCATCACCGGGTCGACGGTGAAGAATCCGAGCCTGCCGGCTGCGGCGCGGGCGGCGACGAGTTCGACGAGTGAACGGGTGCCGAGCATCCCGGACTTCGAGGCGTCGACGGGCATGTCGTCGAGCACGGAGTCGAACTGGTCGGCCACGAAGTCGTCGTCGATCGGATAGACCCGAGACACCCCGTGCGTGTTCTGCGCGACGAGCGCGGTGATCACGGTCGTGCCGAGGGTCCCCCGCGCGGTGAACGTCTTGAGGTCGGCGTGGATGCCGGCACCCCCAGAGGGGTCGGTGCCGGCGATGGACAGGGTGATGGGCGGGCGGGTGCTCATGCGTGGCCTCCTGTGAAGGCGGCGAGCAGCTGCTCGGCCGCGGCCTTCGGGTCCTCGGCGGTGCAGATGGCCGAGACCACGCAGATGCCGAGCAGTCCGCGGTCGCGCAGCTCAGGCGCCCGGTCGATGCTGATGCCGCCGATCGCGACAGCCGGGATGCCCGCTTCGGTGACGAGTTCGCCGAGGCGCTCGGGTCCGATGCCGTCGGGGGCGTCGGCCTTCGTCGTGGTGTCGTAGACGGGCCCGATGCCGATGAGGTCGACGACTCCGGTGTCGCGGGCGGCGGCGAATTCGGCGCTGTTCGCGGCCGAGAGACCGATCAGCGGTGCCTCGCCCAAGGTGGCGCGCACCTCGGCGACGGTGGCATCAGTTTGGCCGACGTGGATGTGCACGATCTCGCCTTCGTCGATGAGGCGGCGGGCCACCTCGACGCGGTCGTTGAGGACGATGGGGACTGTGCGATCGGTGCCTGCGGTGGCGGAGTCGACGGCGGCGATGACCTGGCGGGTCAGCGAGTAGAAGGCGGTGTCGTCGATGTCCTTGTCGCGGACCTGGACGATTCCCACTCCCCCGGCGACGGCCTCGTGCACGGTCTCGGCGACGGTGCGGCCGGCCGCTTCGCACTGAGCGGAGTCGGTGACGAGGTAGAGGCGGGTGTCGATGCCGGCGAAGCGGTCCTGAGACTGAACGGTCACGCCCTGGTCCCCTGTGTCGTGGGGGCTGTCTGCGGTGTGGGCGGATCCGGCGGTCATGCCTGCACGCCTTCGTCCGCGGTCAGCGCCCGGTGGCTGACCCGCGCCTGGCCCAGCTGGTCACCGGTGACGGCGTGGAGTGCGTCGAGGAAGCTGACCGAATAGCTGCCCGGCCCCTGCGCTCCGGCGGCGGCGAGTTCTCCGGCGACGGCGAAGTGCGCGTGGGCGGCGACGACGGCTTCGAATCTCGCCAGGGCGGCCGCACTGTCGGTGGCCGATTCCCCGGCCGCCTCAGCTGCCTGGACCGTTGCTGCGGAGTCCGGGCCTGCAGTGCTGGAGTCCGCGGTGGCCAGGTAGGCGACGGTGACGGCGCCGAGGGAGCAGCCCGTGCCGATGACCAGCGGCATGAAGTCGTGGCCGCCGTCGATATAGGCGACATGGTCGGTTCCGTCGATGTGCGCGACGACGGCATCACTGGGCCCGGACACCGCGACGATCGCACCGGTCGTGCGTGCCAGCTGGGCGGCGGCGGGAAGGACGGCGTCCACCTCATCGGTGGAGTCGACTCCGCGTCCGCCGAGGCCGACTCCGGCCAGAGCCGCGATCTCCGAGGCGTTGCCGCGGATCGCGGTCGGTCGGTCAGCGGCGGCGCGGCGGATGCGAGAGGTGCGGAAGTCGACCGCGCCGACGCTGACGGGGTCGAGCACCCAGGGCTTGTCGGCGGCAGCGGCGACGTCGATGGCGGCATCGGCGGCGAGCAGCTGATGATTCGAAGCGGTGCCGAAATTGATGAGCACGCCGTCGGCGATGCCGGCGAACTGCCCGGCGTCGGCCTCATGGTCGAGCATCGCCGGGGACGCACCGACGGCCAGGAGCACGTTCGCGCTGAATTGCTGCACGACGGTGTTCGTGATGCATTGGATGAGCGGATGTCCCGCACGCAGTCGTGCGTTGGCAGAACGCAGGTCGAAGTCAACCATGACGATCCCTTCGCTAGTATGGCCCAGATCAGGTTCGATGGGTGTTCTCTCAGCCTCGCCGAACTCCGCTGCCGCGGATCGTCATGAGGCACCCCATGTCATTGGCTTCGACTGTATCAGCCCCACCGGGACGGGGCGAGTCCGCACGGTGAGGGCCGGACTCCCCTACCCCCGGCCGACGTACCTCTGGCCGCGGCGGCTGAGGGCGTCGATGACGACGGCGGTGAGGAGGACGAGCGCGGTGATGATCTGCTGCGCATCGGAGTTGAAGCCGATGAGGTAGAGACCGTTGTTGATCGCTCCGACGACCAGGGCACCGAGCACGGCGGCCCAGGCCGAACCGCGTCCGCCGAAGAGCGAGGTGCCGCCGATGACGGCTGCCGCGATCGCGTTGAGCAGGTCCTGGGTACTGACCAGGGTCGATCCGGCGTTCGTCGTCACCCCTGTTTTGATGAACCCGAACAGTGCGGCGAGCACGCCCGCGGCCATGAACACGCTGATGCGCACCCAGGTGACGCGGATGCCGGCTCGCCTGGCGGCTTCGACCTTGCCGCCGACGGCGTAGATCGAGCGGCCGTAGCGGGTCTTGCGCAGCACCAGATCGATGACGATCGCGATGACCATCATGAGGAAGAAGGGCATGGCCAGCCCGAAGTCCTGGTTGACGAGGATGAGGAACCCGAACACGATCGCGGCCAGCAGCACGATGCGCACGATCACCGAGGTCCAGCTCGGCGCGTTCAGCCCCTCACGATGCCGACGTAGCTTCGAATGGATGATTCCGGCACCGAAGCCGATGATCGCGACCGCCCCGAAGACGTAGGCCCAGATGGCCGGGAAATAGTAGCTGGCGAAGTCGAAGGCGAAGGTCTCCGACATCGACAGGTTCTTCTGCGTGCCCAAGGTCGTCAGCGTCAGCCCCGTGAAGGCGAGCAGGCCGGCCAGGGTGACGACGAAGGCGGGGATGCCGACGACGGCGAAGAACCATCCCTGCACGGCTCCGACGACGAGCCCGAGCAGCAGCATGATGATCAGCGCGATGGCCGGCGGCACACCCTGCCGGACCACGAGCACACCGAGCAGCGAGGCCGCCAACCCGCCCAGCTGCGCCAGGGACAGGTCGATCTCGCCGAGGAGCAGGATGAGGTTGATGCCCAGCGCAAGGATCGCGAGGAAGGCGACCTGGGTGGAGAGGTTGACGAGGTTGGCCGGTGAGATGAAGTTGGAATCGGCCGTCTGGAAGACGATGACGATGACGACGAGCGCGAGGATGACCGGGAACGCCCCCAGCTGCCCCTCCTTGACCCGTCGGACGAACGTGCCGACGACCCCCTCGCTGGAGATCCGCTCATCGGTGATGAAGGAGTTGCGAGTCATCGGCGCTCACCCCTGCGTGCGGCCCTCTTCGTCACGACATTGTCGCTGGCTCCGGTGATCGCGGCGACGAGCACATCGGTGCGTTCGTCCCCGGGGAAGTCGCCGACGTCCTTGCCCAGCCGCAGCACGTGGACACGGTCGGCGACGGCCTGCACATCGGCCATATTGTGGCTGACGAGCAGCACACCCAGGTCGCGTTCCTTGAGCCTCTCGATGAGGTTCAGCACCTCGGCCGTCTGTGCCACGCCGAGGGCGGCAGTCGGCTCGTCGAGCATGACCAGGGACGGCTCGCCCAGCAGGGACCGGGCGATGGCAACGGTCTGCCGCTGGCCGCCGGACAGGGCCGCGATCGGCACCCGCACGCTCGGGATCTTCGCCGACAGGCTGCGCAGCAGCTCCCAGGACTTCGCTTCCATGGCCACCTCGTCGAGGACTCCCCCACGGGTCTTCTCGTGCCCGAGGAACAGATTGGCCACGACGTCGAGGTTCTCGCATAGGGCCAGGTCCTGGAACACCGTGGCCACTCCGGCCTTCTGTGCGTCCTTGGGTGAGGAGAACCTCTGCTTCGTGCCGTTCATGACGAGATCGCCCTCATCGGCGGCGTGGACGCCGGCGATGACCTTGATCAGCGTCGACTTGCCGGCGCCGTTGTCGCCGACGAGCCCGACGACTTCGCCGCGGCCGACGGTGAGGTGGATGTCGGTCAGGGCCTGCACGGCCCCGAACCTCTTGTTGATTCCGCGCAGCTCGAGCACGGGTTCGCTGCTGTCTCCCGGCGCCTGCGCCGCCGCGGGGGTCGGTTCGGGTGTCTCAGATGTCATCTGTTCCTCGCTGTCGCCGCCCCCACCTGCCGGCGACCCGGAGGGCCGCCGGCAGGTGGGCTGTCATGTCGCGTCTGCACCGTCGCTGAGTCACTTCACTCCTGCGTCTGCGCAGAGCTTCTTCACGCTGCCGGTGCAGATGTCGTCGGCCTTGATCTGATCGCCGACGATGTCCTTGACCGAGTCCTTGGTGACGACCTTGGCCTCGACGAAGTCCGTCGGGGTGTCCTTGTAGGTCGTTCCGGCGTCGACGTCCTCGCCGCCTGCCAGCGCGACGGCGGCATTCGCGGCGAATTCGGCCTGGGGCGGGATCGACTTGTAGATCGTGGCGTACTGGTCGCCCTTGAGGATGTTCTGCAGGCCGTCGACCTCGGCGTCCTGACCGGTGACGACGGGGTCGACCTTGGCTTTCTTCGTCGCGGCGATGACGCCGCCTGCGGTTCCGTCGTTGGCCGCGTAGATCGCGATCGGCTTCTCGCCCTTGCCCTGCAGCTGGCCCTCGACCCACTGGCGGGCGTCGTCGGGGTTCCAGTCGAGGGTGTCGTGACTGGCGGCGATGTCGACGCCGGCGTCCTTGAGGGTCTCTTCGGCCCCGGCTTTGAAGTCCGCGGCGTTCGGGTCCTTCGGGTCACCGTTGACCATCCACACCGGGCCCGACTTCGGGTCGACGTCCTCGGCCTTGAGGCCGTCGAGCACGGCCTGGCCCTGCAGGTTGCCGATCTTCTTGTTGTCGAAGGAGGTGTAGTAGTCGGCACCTTCGAAGAAGCGGTCGTAGGCGATGACCGGGATCTTCTTCGCCTTTGCCTTCGACAGTGCCGATGACACCGCAGAGGCATCGACTGGGTCGAGGACGATGGCGTCCACACCCTCGGTGACCGCCGCTTCGAACTGCTGTTGCTGCTGGGTCGCGTCCTGGTTGGCGTTGCGGTATTCGACCTTCGCGTCGGGGTTGGCCTCGGCGACGTACTTCTCGAAGTTCGGCTTGTCGAGGGACTCGTACCGGGTGGTCTTCGACTCGGGAAGGAGCAGTGCGATGGTGACGTCCCCGTCACCGCCGGAACCGCTGTCGGCTTCCGCATTGCCCTGGCCCTTCTGATTGCCGCAGCCGCTGAGCGCGAGCGCGCCGATGGCGACCGAGGCACCGAAAAGGGCCAGCTTCTTGTGGGACTTCAGGTTGTGCCTCATTGTGAACCTTTCAATCATTCTGACAACGTTGTCAGGTTGTTGAATATGATTCGCCGATCGACCCCCGGTGTCAACTGTTTCGCTGCGAAAGTCTTCACCGCCGATCCGGCGGTTCCTCGCCGCTGCCCCGGGCGATGAGGGCAACCGGGAAGACGTCTTGTCCCCCGCCGGTGCGATCGGCTCCGCCATCGAGTCCGTCGCCGCCGCTCCCACCGAGGCAGCCGTCGCCTTTCCCCGCCGGAGCCTGCAGTCGGCGGACCGCCTCGGCGGCCATGGCCTCGATGTCACGGTCGACGACGGTGACGTCGAGGAGTTCGGCGGTGGGGAAATCGTCGATGCCCACGAGCGCCGGCCATTCGCCGAGGCGGCGGCAGGCGTCGATGGCACCCTGGGTGAGCGTGGCGGACAGGGTGATGAGCGCGCTCGGGGCGCTGCGGGACCCGAGCCAGGCGGCAACGACGTTCTTCGCACTGGCCTCGTCATGGGCGTCCTCGCGCATATAGGCCCGCCAGCCGATATCGCCGCGGCCGGCGAAAGCGGACTGGATGCCCTCGAGGCGGCGGATGGTGACGAGGCTCGTCGAATGATCGCCGATGACGCCGAGGGCGAGGTGCCCGTGATCGAGCAGCTGCCTGGCGGCCAGTTGCCCGGCGGCGACTTCGTCACCGGCGATGACGGTCACTCCCGCCCCGGTGACTGCGGGGTCGAAGGAGACGATCCTGACTTCGGAGCCGGCGGCCCGGGAATAGATCCCGGTCATGTCCGGGTGGGCCCGGAGGACGATGATTCCCGACAGGTCGTTGGACAGGCATTCGTCGAGGAAGGCCTCTTCGCGGTCCGGGCTGTCCCCGATCACGGTCACCACAGGGCGGAGGTCGACGGCCGAGAGTTCCGCCTCGAGAGCGGTGAAGGCGCGGGTCTGCAGCGCATCGTCGGCGGCGGAGAGGACGACGCCGACATAGGGCGAGCGCCCACCGGCACGCAGCCTCTTGGCTGTGGGGTTGAGGCGGAAGCCGAGTTCGGCGGCGGACTCTTCGACCTTCTGCGCCGTCGCACGCGCGACGTGCTTCTCCCCGTTGAGCACCCGGGAGGCGGTCTTGATGCTCACTCCGGCATGCGCAGCGACGGTGGCCAGCGTCGGCCGCTCGTTCTGCTTCGCCATGACCACACCTTTGAGTCCGAGAACCGGTTCGTGAACGGCCGCAAAGATCAGCAGCCGCTGGATTGATGATAGCCGTATGCCCTGCGCGCACGAGGACCCATAGAACCGAAGAAGATGAATTGCGTGCTGTCAGTTTCGCCCTCCCCAGCACCGCTTGTGCAGCGATGAGGCTTGGCGGTTGCGCTGCGGAACCAATGGTCGGTCAAACACCTAGCGACGGGCAGACCGGACGCGCAGTACATCGAAGAAATCATGTCGGCGGTACCAGCCCAGAGGCCAGTCGTCCTCGTCTGCGCCGATGACAGCCATGGTGCACCCCTGATTCGCCACGTGGTGCAGCATCTCCAAGAGCATGGACGTCCCATATCCTCTGCCACGCCATTGTGGAAATATGTCAACCTCCTGCAGGCGTACGCAATCTCCGTGTGGAACCGATAGCTTGAAATGCCCAATAGCTCCTACGACGTCGTGTCCGGCGACCGCGAAGAACAGCGTCATACCGACACGCTTCGCACGCTGCCGAAGTTCGTCAACCATGGCGCGGGCGCGCGACTCGGTGACGCCGAAATCGGCCTCGACCGCGACGCGTTCACAAGCATAGCGATTCCACGCTTCTTCGGTCGCAATAGGCTGTAAGGTGATCTGCCGATCAGGAACGATCGGCGGAGATAATCCTCGCGCCAAGAGAACTTTGGCACGTCCAATTCGGTCGCTGTCACCCAAAGGCTCAACGACGTCATAGATCTTCTGCTCGGTAGCCAGCGCTAGTGCCGATTCGTCGTCGGCGTGCGGCATCGGCGCCTCCTGCTCTCCGTTTTCACTTTTGCGTGGAGCATACCTCCGGCAAGAGCGGTACGGATATTCAGCGGGGCCTGCATAGTGCTTAATCTTCGCCACCGCATCCGACCGATGCATAGACTCGCCGAGGTGGAGCTCGGCCACGGCGCCCCACCTCGGCGATGCTGGTGTTCGTCGTGGTCAGCGGGCCACGGGGTTGGGCATGGTGCCGGCGTAGAGCAGCGATTCGGCCTGGTTGCCGATGTCGACCATCTGCTTCGTGTTCCGCAGCTGCAGGCGGTTGAGGCAGGAGTGGTCGAAGCGCGGAGCGCGCAGGTCGACGTCTCCGCTGACCCCGCGGCAATGCTCAGGGTGCTCGCTTTCGTAGTCGTCGAGCACCTCGCCCACGAGGCCCCAGAAGCGCCCGGCCCTGATGAGTCCGTCGGCATCGAGGATTCCCGACAGGTGGCGCAGGACTCCGTCGAACATGTCTGTGAACACCGACAGCGCTTTCTCCTCGCCGGAGACCACGGCGCGGATGCGTTCGACCTCCTCGGGCAGTTCGCGGTGGCCGAGCACGGCGACCTCCTCACCGATGTCCTTCATGAACGCGCCGGTGACCGTGCTGTCGTCGAGGACGAGGATGAGGTTCTCCCCGTGCGGCATGAACACGAGGTCGTGGGCGAGCAGGGCATGGAGCAGCGGTCGCAGATAGACGCGCAGATAGCTGCGCACCCAGTCCTCCGGCTCCAGCTCCGATGCGCGGATGAGCTCACCGACGAAGGAGCGGCCCTCATGATCGCGGTGGAGCAGAGCGGCCATGGTGATGAGCTTCTGACCCTGTGTGATCTGTGCGAGAGGGTTCTCTCGCCACAGCGCCGCGAGCATCTTGCGATGCGGATTCGTCTCCTTCGTCCGGTGGTAGACATCTCCGGTGTAGCCGAGTGCCGCCCGTTCCCTCAGGACCCGGAATCCGGTCTCGGCGAAGGTGTCGTCGGAGCTGATGAGGTCCGCGACCCAGTCGTTGATGGCCGGGGTGTTGCGCATGTACTTCGGCGACAGTCCGCGCAGGAATCCCATGTTCTGCACGGCGAGCGCAACTTTGACGTACGGGGCCCCGGCGCGCGAGTGGTTGAAGAAGGTGCGCAGGGACTGCTGCGCCTGGTGCTCATCACATCCCTCTCCCAGCGGCAGCAGGTCTCCGCGGGCGATGTCGGCAGCGAACGTGATCGCCAGGCGGTGGTCGGCCTGCCAGGGGTGTATCGGCATGAGGTGGAAGTCCTCGGGATCCTGCCCGGCCGCCCTGATGCGGGCGTCGAAGAGTTCGCGTTCAGCCTCGCTGAGCGCCTGGTCGAGGTGGTCGGATTCGTCGAGTCCGTCTCCGAGGGACAGATGGCTGTGCTCGCGTCTGACAGCGATCCATTCGAGGCGGTTGCGTCTGCCGTTCTCCGGTGCCCAGGTGCGGAAGTCGCTGAGGGCGAATCCGATGCGTCCGTTGTTCGCGAGGAATCCGGGGTGGCCTTCGGTCATGGCCGCCTCGGTGGTTTGGAAGTCCGCGTCGACGAGTCCGCGCGCATCCGGTCGCTTCCCGGCCCGGGCGTCCTCGAGTTTGAAGGCGGCGCCAGCCAGCGTCGAGGCGAGCTCCTCGAGGTAGGTCGAGATGAGGTCTTCGGGCAGGGCGAGATCGTCTTGGAGTTCGACGATGAGCTCCTGCACGTCGAGTGGGACCTCGGTGTCGTCGCGCCAACGGCTGATGCTGTCTTCGTCGATGACCCAGTGCTCGAGCGGCAGCAGGCGGGCCGTGAAGGTGTAGCGAGTGGCGCCGTCGATCGCCAGCTCCCAAGTGTCGCCGACCGCCGAGGCGTCGCCGCCGTCGTCCGTGGCGGCGCCACCGCCGTCCGTGGCAGCGCCACCGTCCGAGGGGCTCCTTCCCTCTCCGGCGCCGCCAGAGGACGAGCGCACCGGGGTGATGAGTCGTTCGTGGGCGAATTCGGACAGGGCTTTGGCCACGAGGTGGCGCTGAGACACGGCGAAGGCATCGGCGTTGAGGTGGGCGTAGGCCTGCGGAAGCGAGGCGTCCTGGTCGGTGTCGCGCCCATGCCCCACGAGGCCGGCGAGCTCGCTCGCGTCGAAGTCGGCCCGCGAGCACACGCTCACCAGGGCTCGCTTCTCCACTTCGCCCATGAGGATCGTCGCCTGCCGCACAGGGTGGAAGCCGGCTGCCCGGTTCTTTTCGATGATGGCGTCGTTGCGGGCGTCGGGTTCGACGACGACGCGGTGGCCGCCGCGCCCGCCCTGGTCAGTCGGGCGCAGGCAGAAGTCGATGACCTCGGCCATGATCCGGTCGGTGAGCCCGTGCACGGCCGGCCCCGCCGGTGGTGCCACGAGCAGGTGCATTCCGATGTCGCCCGGACCGGTGGCCAGGACGTTCTGCGGGATGAGGCTGTCCGGGGTGTAGGTCTCGACGTAGAAGCAGTCGGTGCCGTCGACGGATCCGATCCAGCCGGCGTCGTCGGCGGAGTCGCGGATGCCTGTCAGGTAGTCGCGGACTGCCGACTCGTCGAGGTCGGTCATCATCCAGTACTGGGCGCGCGGGTGGCTGAGCCAGGCGTGGAGCTGGGCGGTGTCCCGAACGACGTCGAGCGGCCGGATGGTCACCCTCGCCGAGGCGGCCGTCGGCTCGACGGTCGAACCCGCGATCGGGTTCGCGGTCGGGTTCGCGTCCTCGGAAGCCGGGTGGGCCGCCTCGGCCGGGGCGGTGGTCGGTGTGTCGGTCGGGTCGGTGATGAGTTCGGTGGTCATGCGTGTGACATCTCCTTGGAGTCGTCGAGGTCGAGGGCGGCGGCGGGATCGTCATCGGGCACCCCGAAGGTCTGGAACGCGATCCGGTTCTCAATCGGATAGGGCTCGCGGCCGGTCACCGCAGCCAGTACGACCGAGGCCCTCCAGGGGCCGAAGCCGAGGTCAGGAGCGGTGACGCCGTGAGTGTGCTCTTCGCCGTTGAGCACATGGATGGTGCCCTCGTCGTTGATCGTGTAGTGGCGGCTGACGTCGAGGCGGCCGTGAGCGTCGAGACGCACGTCATCGCCGAGCGGAGCGAGGAAGTCCGGCACCTGCGAACGGTAGCCGGTGGCTGCGACCACGGCTCCGCTGCGTCGGGTGAAGGTCTTGTCCAGTGCGGTGTTGCGGAAGTCGAGAAGGTACTCGCCGCTGATCGGATCGACCGTCGCCGTCTGCAGTTCGGCTTCGGAGATGAGATTGGTCAGCAGTGTCCGACCGCAGCGGCTGAGGCGGTAGAGGGTGTCGTGGATGTCGTCGACGAGGTCGGCGGAGATCCCTTTGTACAGGGTGCGCTGCTCGCGGCCGAGGCGGTCGCGCAGCTCGTCGGGCAGGGCGCGGAAGTGGTCGGTGTATTCCGGGGACGTCATCTCGAGGGTGAGCTTCGTGTACTCCATGGGGAAGAACCGCGGTGAACGGGTCACCCAGTCCAGTCGAACCCCGCGGTCCTCGGCATCGTCGATGAGATCCCGGTAGATCTCGGCCGCCGACTGTCCGCTGCCGACGATGGTCACGGCACCGGACTCGAGCAGGGCCTCGCGAGTGTCCAGGTAGTCGGCGGTGTGGATGAGCGGACCGACCCCTTCCTCGGCTCCGATGCCCTGCAGTGCCTCGGGCAGCACCGGGCGGGTGCCGACGCCGAGGACGAGGTGGCGGGCGCGGTAGGTCTCGGTCGTCACGACTGATCCGGCGGCGTCGGTCACCTCGGCGAGGGCGGTGTAGATTCCGTCCTCGCGGGTCACGGATACGACACGTCGGTTCCAGCGCAGCGAGTCCAGCTGGGCGGCGACCCACCGGCAGTATTCGTCGAATTCGGCGCGCAGCGGGTAGAAGGATTCGCGGATGTAGAAGGGGTAGAGCCGGCCCTGTTCCTTGAGGAATTTGAGGAACGAGTACGGGGAGGTCGGATCGGCCATGGTGACGAGATCGGCGAGGAACGGCACCTGGATGGTCGAGCCTTCGATCATCATGCCCGGATGCCACCGGAACTCGGGGCGCTGGTCGAGGAAGACCGCGTCGACGTCGCCGAGCGGTTCCGACAGCGCGGCCAAGCCGAGGCCGAAGGGGCCGATGCCGACGCCGAGGAGGTCGTGGGTGTCATGTGCGCTCATGCCGCACCTCCTTCGAGGGTGCGTCCGGCCAGGATTCCGTGTCCGGTGGCGCGGACGAGGTCGAGGACGGCGGTGATGTCGTCGATGCCGGTGTCGGGGTTGAGCAGGGTGAGTTTGAGCCACGGGGTGCCGGCGATGACGGTGCGGGCCACGGCGGCCCGGCCGGAGCGGAAGAGGACGCGGCGGATGATCGGCACGAGTTCATCACACGTCTGCCGGTCCGCGTTCGGCGGGGCGAAGCGGAAGAGCACGGTCGACAGGTCCGAGCCGCCCAGGACTTCGAAGTCGGCCTGGTCCTCGAGCAGTTCGCGCACCTCATCGGCCAGGTCGCAGACGGTGTCGATCATTGCACCGATCTCCCCGGCCCCGCGGGCGCGCAGCGTCGCCCAGAGCTTGAGTGCGTCGAAGCGGCGGGTGGTCTGCAAGGATTTGTCGACCTGGTTCGGTTCGGCGTCGGCGGACTGCGCTTCGGCCTCGGGGTTGAGGTAGTCGTGATGGTGGATGGTCGGGTCGAAGGCCGCTGTGTCCCTGACCAGCAGCGCCGAGGACGACACCGGCTGGAAGAACGTCTTGTGGAAGTCGATGGTCACCGAGGCGGCCCGACCGATCCCGTCGAGCAGGTGAGCACGGCGTGGGGCCCAGAGGAGTCCTCCCCCGTAGGCGGCGTCGACGTGCAGCCACACGTTCGCGGCTTCACAGACCTCGGCGATGGGCACGAGCGGGTCGATGACCCCGAGATCCGTGGTTCCGGCGGTGGCGACGACGGCCATCGGGATGGCGCCGTTCGCGTCGATCGCGAGCAGGCTCGCCCGCAGCGCTTCGGCGTCCAAGCGCCCGTCGGCATCGGTCGGCACGGTCACGACCGCCTCGGCGTCGAGGCCGAGGAGGAACGCGGCCCGGGCCACGGAGAAGTGGGCCTGGTCGGTGGCGAGGATGCGCAGGCGGGGCAGCTGGTCACGGCGGGTTGACCGGTCCGACGGCTCGGAGGGGCCGCCTCGGCGAGGTTCGGCATCAGCGGCCTCGCCACGGTCGGACTCGTCGGCATGATCGGTCAGTCCGGCCAGCACGTTCTCCCGGGCGAGGAACAGCGCCTGGAGGTTCGACTGGGTGCCGCCGGAGGTGAAGATTCCGTCGCCGGCGGGGAAGCCGATGTGCCCGCAGGTCCAGTCGATGAGGCGGCGTTCCATGAGGGTGGCGACTTCGGACTGGTCGTAGGTGTCGACCGAGGTGTTGATGGCTGCGAGCATCGCCTCGGCGGCGACGGCGGGCACGGCGACCGGGCAGTTGAGGTGGGCGACGTAGCTGGGGTGGTGGAACCACACCGCATTGTCGGCGTAGAGGGCGTCGACTTCGCGGAGGGCTTCGGCATTGCCGACTCCGGCGGTGTCGAGATCGACGGCGTCGACCGCGGCCTGCAGACCGGAGCGGTCCTTCGCCGAGGCGGCCCGCTCAGTTGTGCGGAAGCGTTCGCCGAGTGCGTCGACGACGTCGTGCATGAGTGATGTGTATTCGTCGGCGCTGTGGGCGCCGAGTAGGGCGTCGCTATGGGGAAAATCGGGGGCGTGAAGGGGCGCTGCTGGTGGTATCGCTGCGGTATCGGAAAGCAGAGAAGTCGTCACTGTGTGGTTTCCTCCTTCGATGAACGGACCGCGGAGCGCGGTTCGCATTAGGGAAACCTACCCTAACTATCTCCGATTCCGAAGGGGCTCTGACCAGGTGCGATGACTACTGCTGTCGCAGATGAGTCCCGGGCGAGGCCGCTCCTCCCCCGAAATCACGCGGCAAGGAGCCTGTCTGCACTACAGGTGCACGGGCGCAAAAACGGGAGAGTGGCATCCGTCACATCCACGCGAGTCGTCCAGCATCGTGAGACAGACGATGCGTGACGACCGCGGCGCGCTACGGTCCGCAGCAGCAAACGCCTGCCCGACCAATCAGTGGTCGCCTCCGACCCGCAACGCCGCAACCGGTACCCGGCCGACCAGAGGTCATGTTCGGATACTTTATGGGCTGGAAAATATCCGAACATGACCACTCGTTGCACCAGCACCCGCCGAAGACACGAAAAGGCCGCAGCCCCTGCACAACTCGGCAGAGACTGCGGCTGACCCGCCCCTCACTTCGGAGCCTCAAGCCTCACTTCACGACGTAGTTCGGGGCCTCGACCGTCATCTGGATGTCGTGCGGGTGGCTTTCCTTCAGCCCCGCAGTGGTGAGGCGGACGAATTTGCCCTTGGCCTTGAGGTCGTCGATGGTGCGCGCGCCGACGTAGAACATCGTCTGTCGCAGTCCGCCGGTGAGCTGGTGGGCGACGTGCTTGAGGTGTCCGCGATAGGCGACGTGACCTTCGATGCCCTCGGGGATGAGATCGGTGTCGGTGGCGATGTCGGCTTGGAAGTAGCGGTCCTTCGAATACGACTTGCCCTTGCGCGGTGCCATGGCGCCCAGCGACCCCATGCCGCGGTAGGCCTTGTACTGCTTGCCGTTGATGAAGATGAGCTCACCGGGCGATTCGTTGCAGCCTGCAAGCAGGGAGCCGAGCATGACAGTGTCGGCACCGGCGACGAGGGCCTTGCCGATGTCACCGGAGTACTGGAGCCCGCCGTCGCCGATGACCGGGACGCCGGCGGCGCGTGCGGCCTGCGCGGCGAGGTGGATGGCGGTGACCTGCGGGACTCCGACGCCGGCGACGACGCGGGTGGTGCAGATCGATCCGGGCCCCACGCCGACCTTGACGGCGTCGACGCCGGCGTCGATGAGCGCCTGGGCGCCCTCCTTCGTCGCGACGTTGCCACCGATGATCTGGACGTGGGCGAAGGCCGGGTCGGACTTGATCGTCTTGATCATGTCCGTGACTCCGCGGGCGTGGCCGTTGGCGGTGTCGACGACGAGGACGTCTGCGCCCGCCTCGGCGAGCATTCCTGCGCGTTCATAGGCGTCGCCGTAGAAGCCGACGGCCGCACCCACGCGCAGGCGACCCTCGTCGTCCTTCGTGGCCAGCGGGTACTCCTCGGTCTTGACGAAGTCCTTGACGGTGATGAGGCCCTTGATGACGTTGTTGTCGTCGACCAGGGGCAGCTTCTCGACCTTGTGCTCGGCGAGCAGTTCGAAGGCCTTCTCCGCGGAGACGCCGACGGGTGCGGTGACCAGCGGCATCTTCGTCATCGTCTCGGCGACGGTGCGGGTGGGGAATTCGCTGTGGGTGACGAAGCGCAGGTCGCGGTTGGTCACGATGCCGACGAGGACGCCGTGGTCGTCGACGACGGGCAGTCCGGAGATCCGGTACCTGCCGCAGATCTCGTCGAGTTCGGTCAGCGTCTTGTCCGCGGTGATCGTCAGCGGGTCGTTGATCATGCCCGATTCGGAGCGCTTGACGTAGTCGACCTGGTCGGCCTGGTCCTCGGCCGAGAGGTTGCGGTGGATGATGCCCAGGCCGCCGATGCGGGCCATGGCGATGGCCATCCGCGATTCGGTGACGGTGTCCATGGCTGCGGAGACGAGCGGGATGTTGAGCTCGATCTCCTTGGTCAGACGGGTCGTCGTGGAGGCTTCGGAGGGGATGACATCGGTGTCGCCTGGCAGGAGGAGGACATCGTCGTAGGTGAGTCCCGTGAGGGAGAACGGATCGTTTGCGGCCTGTGATTCCTGCTCAGGGTTCCCCATGAAAACAGCCTTTCGACACGAAGATACGGTGCGTCAATGGTATCGGAGTCGAATAGGCGACGGCTATGGTTTCAAGCACCGAGCACTGTGAGACTGACTACACGGATCGGGACGCCGGCAACGGCTCGAACACGGGCCCCACGCCGGTCCCGCGGAACCCCACACGGACCCGCGGAAACGCCAGCGTGCCTCAGCGCCCCTCCCCAACCGACCGTGCGAGGTCGAGCGTCGAGGCTTCGGAGTCGTCGAGGTGGATGCGCAGCAGGCCTTCGGCACCCTGCCGGTCGCCCGACTTCATCTTCTCGAGGATGTCACGGTGCGGGTTGGCCCAGTGCGAGTGGTACTTGCCGGGTTCGGGCGAGCGGGAGAACGTCGTCGACAGGCGGGCCATGAGGTTGAGGTAGAACTCGTCGAGCAGCGGGGAGCCGAGCAGTCCGACGATCGCCCGGTGGAAGGAGGCCGAATGCTCCTGCGCGTCGGTCCAGGACTCGTTCTTCGGTGCTGTCTCAGCCCGGACGACTGAGGCTTCGACGGCGGCCATCGCCTCGTCGGTGGCGTCCTGGGATTCCTGGACAGCGCGGATCTCGAAGACCCGGCGGGCGCGGTAGAGGTCCTTGAGCTCGTCGATGCCGAAGGTGCTGACGAAGAATCCGCGGTTGGGCTCCTGGGTCAGCAGTCCCGCGTGGCGCAGGAGGCTGAGCGATTCGCGTGCGGTGTTGCGCGAGACGTTGAATTCCTTGGCCAATGCACCATCGCGGACCGGGCTTCCGGCCGGGTACTCACCGGTGGTGATGCGGGTGCGGACAAGGGCGACGATGGCCTCTGAGGTGCATCCGGGGGCATGTGGACTCATGACACCAGGCTACCGTGTCCCCGTCGCAGGTGGGCGAACCTCGGCGCCGTGGGTGGGCGGACCTCGGCGTCGGACCGACCGAGCCCGATGGCTCAGGGCGCCGCGACAGCCGTCGGGTCGAGGTTCAGCTGTGTGGTGAACCGGCGCGGGTGCCCGGTCTGCGGATCGTCGAACGCGATCTCCGATGCCAGGAGTTGCAGAGGCGAGCTGAAGTCGTAGGGATCGGGTGCCAGATCGACCGGATACACCGGATCGCCGAGGATGGGCAGCCCGAGTGCGTTCATGTGCACTCGCAGCTGGTGGGTCTTGCCCGTGACCGGTTCGAGCTCGTATTCGGCGACCTCGACCGCGCCCCCTCGCCGAGGTGGACCTGCGTTGGCCTCGGAATGATCAGCTGGTGTGATCGTCCGGAGCAGCCGGATGCTGCTGGTCGCGTTCGGCTCACCATCGACTTCGAGGACCTGCCGGCCTCCGGCGGGCTTGACCAGCCGTGACTGCCGCACCAGCGGGAACTCCAGGCCCGAAGGCGGGACCGGGGCCAATGCCCGGTAGGTCTTCTTGACCAGTCTGTCCTGGAACAGGCGCTGGTAGCGGCCACGAGTCTCCGGTCTCTTCGACAGGATGAGGAGCCCTGCGGTGATCCGGTCGAGGCGGTGAATGGCCACGAGGTCCGGCAGATCGAGGTCGACGCGCAGGCGGGTGACGACGCATTCGCGGACGAACCGACCGTTGGGGGTGCTGGCGAGGAAGTGGGGCTTGTCGACGACGAGGAGGTCCTCGTCCTCGAACGCGATGCCGACTTCGAAGGGGATCCGCTCCTCAGTCGGCACCGGACGATGGAAGAAGTAGAACCCGCCGGGGATGACCGGATCCTCCCACGCCACCGCACGGCCCGCCTCGTCGCGCATGCCCCCTTCGGTCAGCAGGCCGCGGCGAGCGGCCGGACTCGCCTCGGGGAATTCGGATTCCAGCCAGGCCCCGATCGTCTCGGGCACTGGAAGGTGGCTCTTCGCGTGCGTGGCTTTCCCGCCCGGGGCGCGCAGCGCGGTCGCCGAGATGCCCTCTCGAGGTGGGAGCGGACTGCGTGGCATCCCCTCAGTCTAGAGCCGAAGCCCGGACAGGCTGTTCAGGGCCGAAGCCCGGGCAGACTTCTCCCCGTCCGTGCAGAGGACCTCTCGACATGCGGGACATCCGCGGCCAAGAGGACTTCTCGATCCGACTGGGCCTATGGTGGAAGGCATGGACCACACCGAACTGACGGAGAAGTTTTTCAGCGAGAAGGTCGTCACTCCGGTCGTCCTCGGCATGTTCGCCGATGACGAATGGGACAGCATTGCGATGATCCGCGATCCCAAGGATGCACGACGGCTCACCGCAAGAATCGTCGTCTGCGGGGAGGCCGTCGAAGTCCTCCTCGACTATCCCGGAAGCACAGAGAGCCTCCTGCAGATGCAGCAGCGGCTCGTCGACGAGTTCACATCGTTCATCGAGGCGTCGGAGTTCGGCGCCCACCGAACCTCGGATTGGGAAGCCGGCGCCGTCTACGGAGGACTCTGGCCGTCTGCGATCAGCCGTCCTCCTCGGCCCGAGTTTCACGGTCCCGCGGACTGCACGCTGCGCCGGCTGCGGATCGGCGCCCGAGTCCTGCGGCTCGACCGGCGACGCTGCCTGTCGGCTCACCGCCGCGGCTGAGCCCGAGGTCGGACGAACTCCGCCGGATTCAGCCCCTTCAGGCCCGCGCGACGAGGAAATCGATGTCGACACCGGCCGGAAGAGCACCGTACTCCCGACCCCGGTCGGCCCCCAGACGGGCGGCGGCAAAGCTCGTGGCCACCTCGGCGGGGGCGGATTCGAAGAGGATCGCCGACTGCATGAGCAGCGCCATCTTCTCCACGAGCACTCGACCGCGGGCCTGAAGCGCGGCGAGCGCACTCGGATCGCCCCCGGACACGTCCTGGACCGCCGCCTGCAGTGAGCCGGCCAGGGATTCAAAGGCGGAGTCGAAGTCCGCGTGCCTGCCCAGACCGGTTTCGAGGAAGCCGAGGAACGATTTCGCCGTCCGCGGCTCGCGGGCCAGGGCGCGCAGCACGTCGAGGACGATGACATTGCCCGAGCCCTCCCATACGGCCATCACCGGCTGTTCGCGGTAACGCCTGGCCAGCGGGAAGGCCTCCGTATAGCCGTTGCCGCCGAGGCATTCGAGGGACTCATAGGCGTGTTCGGGCCCGCGTTTGCAGACCCAGTATTTGCCGACCGCCGTGGCCAGCCGACGGAAGTCCGCGGCATCGGAGCTGTCGTCGTCATAGGCAGCGGCCAGGTGCAGGGACGTATAGGTCGCGGCCTCGGACTCGAGCTGGAGGTCGGCGAGAACTGCGCGCATGAGCGGGGCGTCGATGAGCGTGGAGCCGAAGGCCGCTCGGGACCGGGTGTGCCAGGCGACCTCGGCGACGGACTGGCGCATGCCCGCCGCCGACCCGAGGACGCAGTCGAGCCGCGTCTGGGAGACCATCTCGATGATCGTGCGCACTCCCCTGCCGGGCTCGCCGAGCAGCCAGCCGACCGTCGAATCGAACTCGACTTCGGAGGAGGCGTTGGATTTGTTGCCGAGTTTGTCCTTGAGCCGCTGGATGCGCACCGTGTTGAGCCCGCCCCCGGGCAGCACTCGGGGTACGACGAAGCAGCTGGGTCCCTCGTCGAGCTGGGCGATGACGAGGAAGGCATCGGACTGCGGGGCCGAACAGAACCATTTGTGGCCGGTGATGAGGTAGTGGTCGCCCGAGGGGACTGCGCGGGTGGTGTTCGCCCGGATGTCCGATCCGCCCTGCTTCTCCGTCATCGCCATGCCGAAGGTCACTGCGGTCTTCTCCGCCGGATCGATGCGTCGCGGATCGTAGTCGCTCGCCGTGGCCTTCGGCAGCCAGAAGTCGGCGAGCTCCCGGTCCGCCCGCAGCGAGGGTACGACGGCGTGCGTCATCGACACCGGGCACGCATGACCGGGTTCGATCTGGGAGAAGAGCATGAACCGTGCGGCCCGGTCGACATTGGCTCCGGGACCGGGATTCGTCCAGGCGTGCGAGTGGGCCCCGCTGCGCAGCGACTCTCCGATGATCCGGTGGTAGGAGGGGTGGAATTCGATGTCGTCGATGCGGTTGCCCCACTCGTCGTGGGTGCGCAGCTGCGGACCGTGTTCGTTGGCCAGACGCGCGTCTTCGATGAAGTCCGCGCTTCCCACCAGCGCTCCGATGCGTTCGAGTTCGCTCCGCGAAGCCTGCGCTCCGTAGCGGTCGAGCCCGTCGAGGAGCGCTGTGTTGAGGGTGAATTCGTTGACATCCCGCCGAGGCAGGGCCTGGTTGAACACCGTATGCGTGGTGTGCGGGGCGGCCGTTGGTGTGGCGAGGGCTTCGGCGGTCATTTCTCTCCTAGAGGATCGGATCCCAGAGCGGATCGGGTGAAGGCGGACAGTGCGCTGATAAGTGCCTCGATCTCGTCGGGGCGCGGTGGCGGCGTGGTCGGGTCGAGGACGTCGACGAGGTTCTCCGCGATCCCGCCGACGATGAACCGGGCGGCCACCTCGGCGGGGACGGTGGAGACGTCCCGGGCCGCTCCTCCGGCGGCGGAGGGCGATTCGGCCCCGGCCCGAACGGGGTGCGAGTGGCCACTGGCCCGGTCGAGCCCCGCGGCGACGGACGCGACATAGCCGCGGCGCAGGATGAGACGTTCGAGCTGGACCGCATCGGGGACCTCTTCGAACAGCAGTGCGTGGGCGAGCCTGCGGCCGGTCACGGCGCGGCGAACGAACACCTCGGCGACGGACTCCGCAATCGCGGCGGCGGTGCTCGCCTGCGCGACGGCAGTCTCGATCACGGCGAGCTCGTGTCCGGAGGCGCGGGCGAACACGGCTCGCAGGAGCTCATCGCGATTGGCGTAGTAGGTGTAGATGAGCCCGGTGCTGCATTCGGCTTCGCGGGCGACGGCGGCGACACTCGCGGCGGCGAACCCGCCTCGGGCGATGACATGGCGCGCGGCACTTTCGATGCTCAACCGCCGCTGCTGGGCATTGGCCCGCGTGCGGGCGGTGGGCCTGTACGCCATAGCTCCCCCTCCTCGGCGTCGGATTTCACTTCCTTCAAGAAATGAATCATGATTCAATTGTACTGAGTATGACACTCGTCACAAGGAGAAGCAATGAAGCTTGGCATGATGCTCGATACGACGGTTCTGCGCGACCCCGAGAAGGAGGCCCTCGTCTACGGGGACGAGCGCTTCACCTATGCGCAGCTGCGCAGCCGCGCGCTCAGGGCCGCCCGCGTGCTCGAGGACAACGGCATCGGCGCGGGAGATGTCGTGGGCATCATGACCTTCAATGTCCCCGGTTTCGTCTTCGCAGCCTTCGGCGCGTGGTACCTCGGCGCCACTGTCGTGCCGGTCAACCACAAGATGCAGGCGCCGGAGGTCAGATACACGATCGAGCATTCCGGGGCCGGGCTCGGCATCGTCAGCGCCGAACTGGCCGAGACCGCCCGGTCCGGGGCCCCGGACATCACCTGGCTCGAGACCGAATCGGATGCGCCCGACAGCTTCGACGCTCAGCTCGCAGCCGCCGAGGAGACCGTGCCCGGCGACTTCACCGATGAGCAGGTGGCGCAGATCCTCTACACCTCGGGCACGACGAGCGCGCCGAAGGGCTGCGTGCACACCCACCGCAGCATCGCGCAGGTCGCCACGCTCATCAATCTGAATATGGGCTATCGCAGCGACGACCGCTACCTCGTGTGCATGCCGATCTGGCATTCGGCGCCGTTGAACATCAGCCTCATGCCGACGCTTCAGACCGGCGGCACCGTCGTCCTGCAGCGGTCCTATCACCCGGTGGACTCGATGGCGATCATCGCCGAGGAGAAGATCACGACCTTCTTCGGCCCGACCGTGGCCTATGTCGCCCCGATCATGACCGCAAAGAAGCTCGGCATCGACTTCGCCGACTATGACTTCTCGACCATCCGCTATTGGAACTACGGCGGTTCGCCCATCGACCGCTCGACGGCGGCGATGCTCATCGAGACCTACGGAACGGACCAGTTCTACAACCTCTTCGGCATGAGCGAGATGGGTCCGACCGGCTGCCTGCTGCGCCCCGAGGACCAGCTGCGCAAGGCGGGCTCGGTCGGGCGGACCGCGATGCTCGGCAATGCGATGCGCGTGGTCAAGGCCGACGGCACCGAGGCGGGCCCCGGAGAGTCCGGTGAGATCTGGTTCTCCGGTGACACCCGCATGCGCGAATACCTGGGCAGCCCCGAAGCGACCGCTGCGGCGTTCGAAGGAGAGTGGTACCGGACCGGCGATATCGCGAAACTCGATGAGGACGGCTATCTGTTCATCGTCGATCGGTCCAAGGACGTCATCATCGTCGGCGGTGAGAACGTCTACTCCCTCGAGGTCGAAGAGGCCATCATCGCCCATGAGCGGGTGGCCGATGTGGCCGTGGTGGCGAAACCGGACCCCGAGTGGGGCGAGCAGGTCGTCGCATTCATCACGACCACCGACGGTTCGGAATTCGATGTCGAGGAGCTGCGGGACTATCTGGCCGACAAGCTCGCCCGCTACAAGCTTCCGCGCGAGGTCATCCTCACCGATGATCTGCCGCGCAACCCCTCGGGCAAGCTGCTCAAACACAAGCTGCGCGCCGAGGTCGCCGCGGGGACCCCCGCCGCGGGGTGAGCGTCTCGCGGCGAGGCGCTCCGCCGGTGAGGCGCCGCGTCGCGGCGAGCATCGCCGCAGGGTGAGCGTCTCGCGGCGCTCAGCCCGGCTCGGCGGCCCCTTCCGGTCGTCGGGTGCGCAGTTCGGGGCTGTGGCGCTGAAGGACGGAAGCGACTGCTGCGGCCGCACGAGTGCTCGGGTTCCTCGTCACGACGACGAAGGTCAGGTCCGGCAGCCCGGGCAGCCGCGGCTCGTCCATGACGACCGCCCCCTCCGGAATGAGCGACTTCGCGAACGGCATGATGCCCAGGCCGCCGAGCACTGCCGCCCGGAGTCCCGCCAAACTGGTCGATGTCGCGGCCGTCGCAAACCGGTGACCATGTCGCTCCAGCACATCCAAGGCGATCTCCCTGGTCACGCTGGGACGGGGGTAGAGCACGAGCGGGATAGGCTCCTCTTCCTCGAGGCCGAACCCGGGCCGAGCCACCCAGGCCAGAGCATCGGTGAAGAGCTCACTGGAGGCGAACGACACGGAGTCGACGCTCGCCGGCGGGCGCATGGCGAGGATGATGTCAAGCTCCCCGGCGCGCAGCTGCCTATGCAGCGTGGCGCTGAGCTCGACTGACAGGACGACTTCGAGATTCGGAAGCTCGCTGCGCAGCCGCTCGAGGAAGTCGGGCAGGTGGGTGAAGGCGAAATCCTCGGAGACGCCGAAGCGGACCCGTTCGCGCTGCGGGAGGTCTCGGGCGCTGAGGATCGCTTCGTCCATCGTGGCGGTGATCCGCTGCGCGTAGCTGAGCAGGCGCTCCCCCGCCGGAGTCAGCTCCACGCTGTGGGTGTCGCGGCTGAGGAGGGGCATGTCCACCGTGGCCTCCAGCTGGCGGATCTGACTGCTCACCGCGGACTGGCTCATGCCGAGCCGCCGCGCAGCGCGGGTGAAACTCTCCTCGGAACTCACCGCGATGAAGGTCCGCAGATGTCGCTGGCTCAGCTCGGTTGACATGCTTATCAAATTATCCGATAACAGTGTCCAGCTCAATGACGATATCAGCATGCCGGTTCGATGCGACGGTGGTCATATGAGTATCTTCCGCCGCATCGATCCGTTCCTCGCCGCCCTGCTGCTCATCCCGGTGGCGGCGACGCTGTTCCCTGTTCGCGATGGCGCCGCCGAGGCCCTCGACACTCTGACCATCGCTGCGATCTGCCTGCTCTTCTTCCTCCACGGTGCGAAGCTCGCTCCGGCTCAGACGCTCGCGGGCTTCCGGCGGTGGCCGTTCCAGATCCTCGTCCTCGTCGGCACATTCGTGATCTTCCCCGCCATCGGTCTGCTCATCACGCTTCTGCCGACGGCCGTCATCAGCCCGGTGATCGCCACCGGATTCCTGTTCCTCTGCCTGCTGCCATCGACCGTCCAGTCCTCCATCGCGTTCACCTCGGTCGCGCGCGGCAATGTGGCACTGGCCGTGAGCTCGGCATCCGTGTCGAACGTCCTCGGAGTGGTCTTCACCCCCATGCTCGCCGCCGCACTGCTGGGCTCCCACGTCGAGGTGACCCCACAGTCGATCCTCGAGATCATCGGCGAGCTGGTCGTGCCCTTCATCGCTGGTCAGCTCCTGCACCGGTACATCGGCTCCTGGCTTGCCGAGCACCGCATCCTCGTCTCCATCGTCGATCAGGGCTCGGTCCTGCTCGTCGTCTACGCCGCGTTCAGCACCGGCGTCACCCAGGGGCTGTGGACGATCGTTCCGCCGGTCGATCTGCTCAAGGTCATCGCCCTGTCCTCGGTCCTGCTCGCGCTCGTGCTCGGCCTCTTCATCGGCCTTGGGCGGGTCTTCAGATTCGATCGCGCCGACCGCATCGTCCTGCTGTTCTGCGGTTCGAAGAAGAGTCAGGTCAGCGGCCTGCCGATGGCATTCCTCCTCTTCCCCGCAGAGGATGTCGGCGTCTACGTTCTGCCGCTGATGATCTTCCACATCATCCAGCTCCTCGTCTGCGCCGTCATCGCGAAGCGCTACGCACGCCAGGCGGCCGAGGAGGAGGACCGGTTCGACGCGGCCGGGGAAGAGGATCGGTTCGACGCGGCCGGGAGAGAACCCGGCGTCGACGATTCCCACGCCGCTGCAGCCGTCGCCGAGCGTGAGGACACGGACGCGAAATCCTGAGCCCCGCCTCGGCGAGTCGGTGAGCCGACCGATCACACGGCTTCGAGCGCTTCGACCGGACTGATCGACGTCGCCGCACGGGCGGGTTCGCGGCTGGCGGCCACCACGGCCACCAAGGTGCCGCCGACGACGGCGGCGATGACCCACCAGGGGACGCTGGGGGCGAAGAGTCCGGTCAGCGGCGACAGCAGGGTCAGCGCCCCGATCCAGCCGTAGGCCACGCCCAGCGGCACGGCGACGAGGCACGCGGTCAGACTCAGCTGCAGGCCCTCGGCGACGATCATGCGCCGGACTCGCTTCGGGGTCTGGCCGAGGGCCATGAGCAGTCCGATCTCCTGAGTGCGCTGTCGCACCGAGAGCATGAGGGCGTTCGCGACGCCGATGACGGCGATGATGACGGAGAAGAGGATCATGCCGAGGAAGAAGAGCATCGTCTTGTCGACGACCGTCGCCAATGCGTCCTCGAAGCCGTTCCAGCCCTCCTCGCCGAGCGAGCGGGCGTAGGCGAGTAGCTGGTCGCGGAAGGTGGTCATGGCCGTGGCGAACATGACGATGAGGGTGATGCCGATGACGAGGCCGATGACCGTGCGGGCATTGCGCGTGGGGTGGCGGGCGATCGTCGAGGCGGCCAGGCGAGCGACCGCAGTGCGACCGAGCAGCCATCCGACGACCGCCTGCAGCGGCGGCAGGATCCAGGGATTGCCGACGATGATGCCGAGGAAGGTCAGCGCCGCCCCGAGCGCAACGAGGAAGACGCCGACGATGCTCAACCGGTTCTCACTGGCCCCGATGACGGCGCTGACGAGGAAGGTGAGCCCGGTCGACAGCAGGATGAGAGCCGCCGTCAGCGCCCCCATCGAGGCGCGCGCATCCTCGGGGCGCCGTTCGACGGCCTGCGAGGTGGCCTCGATCGGGGAGATACCGGTGATGCGCTGGGCGCCCAGATACGCCGACAGCCAGGTCACGACGATGGTGGCGGCTGCGGGGACGGCCATCATCGGGTCGAACAGTCCGACCTCCTCGGTGATCCGCCCGCCGAGGTAGTGCAGCGTCGCCCACGCCAGCGCGGTCGAGGCGAGGAATGCCAGGACGGCGCTGGGGACGGAGATCAGCAGCCCCTCCACCGAGGCGGCCCGACGCAGCCGTGCCGACGAGGCACCGATGAGCCGGAGCAGGGCCAGCTGACGGCTGCGACCGGCGATGATGATCGAGAAAGTATTGGCGATGACGATCGCCGAGACGAAGAGCGCGATGAGGAAGAAGGCGAATCCGACGGTGGTCAGCAGCTTCTGTGCGGTGTCCGACTCCGCGACGATCTTGGCCGAGGACAGCCAGGCGGTCAGTATCGTGATGCCCTGAATGATGGCGGTGCCGAAGAGAGCGGCGATGAAGACGACCAGGAAGCTGGGGAAGAACTGGCGCGGATTGGCCAGGATCTCTCGCATCGGATTCATCGGCGACTCCCGCTCTCGGCGCGCTCGTCGAGGTCGAGCATCGTCTGTGCGATCGCCTCGGCGCTGATCGCTTCGTTCATCTCGGTGACGGGAGTGCCGTCGGCGATGAAGACGACACGGTCGGCGTGGGCGGCGACGAGCGGATCGTGGGTGACCAGGACGATCGACTGCCCGAGGTCGCGCACGGCCTCGGACATGATCGCCATGACCTCGCGACCCGATCGGGCATCGAGGTTGCCGGTCGGTTCGTCGGCGAAGAGGATGTCGGGCCTGGTCGCCAGTGCCCGGGCGATCGCGGTGCGCTGCTGCTGACCGCCCGAGAGCTCACCCGGCCGGTGCTTCAGGCGCGTTTCGAGACCCAACCGGGAGACGATGGTCGAGATCCAGGCCCGCTCCTCGGCATTGGGTCGCCGGTCGTCGAGTTCGAACGGCAGCCGGATGTTCTCCTTGACCGTGAGCGTGGGCACGAGGTTGAACGCCTGGAAGACGAACCCGATCCTCCGCCTGCGCAGGGCCGAGAGCTCCTCCTCGCGCAGACCCGTGATCTCCTTCTCGCCGAGATGGACTGTGCCCGAGGTGGGACGGTCGAGTCCGGCGAGGATGTGCATGAGGGTGGACTTGCCCGAACCCGAGGGCCCCATCACGGCGGTGAGCCGGGCCGGGGCGATGTCGAGAGTGACACGGTTGAGAGCGGTCACTGCCGCCCCGTCGGGGTCGAAGATCTTCGAGACGTTGCGAAGTCGGGCGATGGGCATCGGCGAGACAGTCGTCATGGGTCCTCAACGGTTGCTGCAATCGGTCTTGTCCAGACTAACGAGGATCCGCGGTCAGGAACATGAGAGCTGACTGGCCAGTAGTTGTGAGCAGGCTGTGCCGAGGGCATCCGCCGAGAGCTCGCTCTGCGACAGACAGCTCGACGAGGAACCAGAGCCATCTGTCGTAGAGCGAGCTCTCGGCGAACCAGTGGTGCGTGTGAATACACCAGTGGCCCGGAACAAGCTGTTCCGGGCCACTGGGGTGTCTCTCAGAGGCGACTCAGGCCGAGCGGAGTGCTCAGTCTTCGTCCTCCTCGTCCTTCTTCTCGACGACCAGGGTCTCGGTGGTGAGAACCAGGGCAGCGATCGAAGCGGCGTTGCGCAGCGCCGAGCGGGTGACCTTGACGGGGTCGATGATTCCGGCGCCGATGAGGTCGCCGTATTCACCGGTCGCGGCATTGTAGCCCTGGCCGGACTCGAGGTCCTCGACCTTCGACACTACGACGTAGCCGTCGCGGCCGGCGTTCTCGGCGATCCAGCGCAGCGGCTGGACGACTCCGCGCCGGACGATGTCAGCACCGGTGGCCGCATCGCCGGTCAGGTTCAGGTCGTCTCCGGCCAGCACCTTGGCGGCGTGGATCAGAGCCGACCCGCCACCGGCGACGATGCCCTCTTCGATGGCGGCACGAGTTGCGGACACGGCGTCTTCGACGCGGTGCTTGCGCTCCTTGAGCTCCACCTCGGTGGCGGCGCCGACCTTGATGACGGCGACACCGCCGGAGAGCTTGGCCAAGCGCTCCTGCAGCTTCTCGCGGTCCCAGTCGGAGTCGGTGTTCTCGACCTCGGCGCGGATCTGGGCGACACGACCGGCAACAGCATCGTCGGAGCCAGCACCATCGATGATGGTGGTGTTGTCCTTGGTGACGGTGATGGTGCGGGCGTTGCCGAGCTCCTCCAGGGTGACCTGGTCGAGCTTCATGCCCATGTCCGGGGTGACGACCTGGCCACCGGTGAGGACGGCGAGGTCCTCGAGGATGGCCTTGCGGCGGTCACCGAAGCCGGGAGCCTTGACGGCGGCGACGTTGATGATGCCGCGCAGCTTGTTGACGACCAGAGTCGACAGAGCCTCGCCCTCGATGTCCTCGGCGACGATGAACAGCGGCTTGCCGGCCTGCTGCACCTTCTCGAGGACGGGCAGGAGCTCCTGGATGTTGGAGATCTTGCCCTGGTTGATGAGGATGAGAGCGTCGGAGAGCACAGCCTCCTGACGATCGGCATCCGTCACGAAGTGCGGTGAGAGGAAGCCCTTGTCGAACTGCATTCCCTCGGTGATCTCGAGCTCGACCGATGCGGCCTGGGACTCATCGATCGTGATGACGCCGTCCTTGCCCACCTTGTCGAAGGCATCGGCGATGAGCTTGCCGATCTCTTCGGACTGAGCGGACAGACCGGCGACGTGCGCGATCTCCGAGGAGTCGGCGACATCGCGGGCGATGGTTCCGAGCTGCTCGGACACGGCCTCGACGGCGGTTTCGATTCCGCGCTTGAGGGCACCGGGAGCAGCACCTGCGGCGACGTTGCGCAGTCCTTCGTTGACGAAGGCCTGAGCGAGTACGGTCGCGGTGGTGGTTCCGTCACCGGCGATGTCATTGGTCTTGGTGGCGACTTCCTTGGCCAGCTGGACGCCGAGGTTCTCGTACGCGTCGTCGACCTCGACCTCACGGGCGATGGTCACGCCATCGTTCGTGATCGTGGGGGCGCCCCACTTCTTGTCGAGCACGACATTGCGGCCCTTGGGTCCCAGCGTCACCTTGACGGTGTCGGCGAGAGTGTTGACACCCTTTTCGAGTGCGCGACGAGCTTCGTCGTCGAATTCCAGAGTCTTAGGCATTCGTCCTCCTATCAGTGAAGTAGTTGTTCAGAGGATTCAGCCGATGACGGCGAGCACGTCGCGAGCCGAGAGCACGAGGAACTCTTCGCCTGCGTACTTGACTTCGGTGCCTCCGTACTTGGAGTAGATGACCTTGTCGCCGATGGCGACGTCGACCGGCACGCGGTTTCCGTTGTCAGCGACACGGCCGGGGCCCACTGCGACAACTTCGCCTTCCTGAGGCTTTTCCTTGGCGGTTTCGGGAATGACCAGACCACTGGCGGTAGTCTGCTCTGCTTCGACCTGACGGATGACAATCCGATCTTCGAGTGGCTTGATGGAGACCGACATATCGGGCCCTCTCCCTTCGCTGGGTTCATTCTTCGTTGAGTCAGACGGCGGCTGCTGCCATGAACCTCTCGTCGTCGCGGGTGCCGAGCGATTCGACCGTCCTGTGAAACTGGCACTCATTGAGCGTCAGTGCTAATTCGACTTTAGAACGCTCTTAGCACTCGGTCAACTTGAGTGCCAGCAATTCGTCATGCTCTGGGCGAAAGCTCAGATCGGCGGCTGTCGGCACCCGCGGACTCCGCCCGACGGAGCCGACGCCGGCGCCCGCGCCGGCACCGGCGCACGCAGACCTCACCTGACGGAACCGATGCCTGGACGCAGAGAAGCGCCAGCCCCGCGTATGCGGACCTCACCCACCGAGCCGATATCTGGACGCAGAGAAGCGCCGGCCCCGGGATCACTCCCGGGACCGGCGCTTCTCACTGACCGGCTCAGCTCATGTGTCGATTGCGGTCAGGACTGGTCGGCGATCAGGCGCAGGTCCACTGTCCCCAGCCTTCCTGAGCCTGCAGCTTCTTCGCACGCTGGAACTGCTCCTGCGGGCTGGCATCCGAGGGATTGCCGCTGCCGCCCATGTTGTGCCAGGTCGAAGGCAGGAACTGGAACAGACCGAAGTGGGTGCCGTTCGAGGCCTTCGGGTCGAAGTTCGACTCGCACTCGACGACCGAATACCACTTGGAGCCGGGTCCGCCCAGCATCGCCTTGATCTCTGCGGTGCTCATGGAGCCGCCGCCCGAACCGGAGTCGCCGCCGGTGCTCGAGTCACCGGAATCAGAGCCGCCGGAATCACCGGCGTCACCGGAGTCACCCGAATCGCCCGAGTCGGAGCCACCGGTGTCGGCCGGAGCCTCCTCCTTCTTCTTCGTACCCTGGATGACCACCTTCGCCTTGGGCTCGGAGAGGACCTTCTCGTCCTTCTTCTCCTTCTTCACCTCTTCGCCGTTGATGGTCTTGACCTTGTAGACGACCTGCTTCTCGCCGTCCTTGCCTTCGGACTCGACCTTGGTCTCACCCTCGTAGAGCGAGGAGGACTTCTTGGTCTCGACCTTGGCCTCGATGGCCTGCTTGTCCTTGACGGTCTTCTTCTCGACGCGGTTGACGGTCAGCACCTGACCATCGGAGACGTTGGCGGACATCGGGACGGACAGGAAGTCGTCCTTCTTGAGCTCGATGCCGGTCTCCTTGAGCGCTTCCTTCGCGGTGCCCACGGCGGACGAGACCTTGTGGTCCTTGCCATCAGCGACGACGGTGAGGTCCTTCGATGTGGTCACATCGATGTCGTTGCCCTTTTCCTTCAGCCGCTGGTTGGCCTTCGTGTTGAGGTCGGCGCCCTTCGCATCGACCCCGAGGTCGGCCAGCGCCTGGCCCACGGTGTTCGCGTTGGTCCACTCGTCGGTCTCCTTGCCGTCGACGGAGAGCGAGACCTTCTTCGCGGTGTTGACGGTGATCGTCATGTCCCGGTCGACCTTCGTATCGACGCCGGGCTTGACCTTGTCACGCTTGTCGAGATCGATGTCGTGGCTGTCGAGGATGTCACCGACGGTTCCACCGAAGGTCCGGACCTCCTCGCTCTGTCCATTGACGTCCAAGGTCACAGGCTTATTCATGGTCACCACGGCCCCCGTGCCACCCACGAGTCCGGTGATCACTACCGCCTGTGCAGCGATCTGAACCTTGCGGTTCTTGAGAAAATCAATCACAAAAATATCCCTGAGCAGAGTTTATCGACCCGTTCACTGTAACCGATTCGTTACACGGTTCGCAAAACATCACGGAAATGTAACGGTGCGAGTTTCCTGAGTGGCCGCCTGACCAGGAGTTCCCCGTGTTTTCGGCAGTGTTGCGGTCGTGACATTCACCCGGCGAGGCGGCCCTGCAGTGCCGTAATCTCGCTCACGTTTCGAGGTGCAGCAGGTTCAGTCCCAGCCGCCGAGTGCCGTCTCTGCGTTGTTCCACACGGCCGAGCACAGCTCCTCCTCGCTCATACCCCGCACCTCGGCGAGCTTCCGGGCGGTGACCGCGGTCAGGTACGGTCCTCCGGGCTTCCCACGGTGCGGGTGCGGAGTCAGGAACGGAGCGTCGGTCTCGGTCAGCAGCAGCTCCAGGGGCGCGGCCGCCGCGGCGCGACGCAGCTCTTCGGCGTTCTTGAAGGTGAGGTTGCCGGCGAAGGACATGAAGTAGCCTTGGGCCGCGCATTCTCTGGCCATCTGCTCATCGCCGGAGAAGCAGTGGAAGATCGTGACTTCAGGGGCGCCTTCCTCCTTGAGGATCCGCAGCACATCGGCATGAGCCTCGCGGTCGTGGATCTGCAGGGCCTTGCCGGTGCGCTTGGCGATCTCGATGTGGGCACGGAAGGAGCGCTGCTGTTCGGCGATACCCTCCTCACCCGTGCGGAAGTAGTCCAGCCCGGTCTCCCCCACCACGCGCATGCGGTCGTGGGAGGTCACGAGCGACTCGATCTCGGTGAGCGCATCATCGAGCAGCCCGCGTTCGGCCAGCCTCGGTGCCTCATTGGGGTGCAGGGCGGCACCGCCGAGCATCCATGTGCGCCCCTCAGACGGGGGCGTCGGCACGGTCCGGAAGTCGGCTACCTCGGCGGGTGAACCTGCCCCCGCCTGCGCAGCGGAATCACCCGACGCAGCCGCAGCGCCCGCCTCGGCGGCACCGGCGTACTGCGATGCCACCAGCGCGGTCGTCCACCGGGCTGCCGGAAGGTCGCAGCCTATCTGGACGATCCGCTGCACCCCGGCGGCCTGCGCGGTGTCGAAGAAGAAGTCGAGGGAAGGAAACTCCTCGTCCTCATCGGGTCGGACTTCCGGCTCGGGTTCGCCGGCACCCAGCGGCAGCCGAACACCGGTGCAGATGTCCAGGTGGGTATGGGTGTCGACGGCGGGGAAGGCGAGCGGTTCGGGCACCGGTGGATAGGTTCCGGCGGCGCGCGAAGCCATTATTCGGTCTCCTCCACGAACTTCGGGAACACGGGCTCGGGCTTCGGCAGCGGGGTGCCCGGCTCGAGCGGGAACGCCACGGCCGCGAACGACCGGGGATCGACCTCGGCGGCGGCAAGCCCACCGGCGGCCGCCTCGGTGACGTCCGGGGCCAGGCCGGCCGAAGCGTAGGCCGCACCCGCGGCGACACCGATGCCGGCACCCGCGGTCACGGTCTCCATCGCCTCGGCGCCGGACCCGGACTCGACGGCGGTCGGCAGAACCTTGGCACCGGCCTCGCCTACTCCTGCAGGGACGCCGAGGAGGTCGAGGATCTTGCCGGCGGAATCGGGCATGACGGGCTGGATGAGGAGCGAGATGATGCGCACGACCTCGATCGTCACCCACAGCACGGTGGCCATGCGCTCGGGGTCGGTCTTCTTCAGCTTCCAGGGCTCCTGGGCGGAGAAGTAGCGGTTGGCCTCGGTCAGCACCTTCCAGCAGGCCTCGACGTAGAGGTGGAGGGCCTGAGTGTCGACGTGGCGGCGTGCGGTGTCGGGCACGGCGCGGGCGAGCGCGAGCAGGGATTCGTCGGCCTCGGTGAGGGTGCCGGGCTGCGGGACCTGGGCGTCGCAGTTCTTCGCGATCATCGACAGCGAGCGCTGGGCGAGGTTGCCGTATTCGTTGGCGAGGTCGGCGTTCTTGCGGGTGATGATCGAGTCCTTCGTGTAGGACCCGTCGTTGCCGTAGGAGAACTCGCGGAAGAGGAAGAAGCGCAGGGTGTCGAGGCCGAAGGCGTCGACGAGGTCGATGGGATCGACGACGTTGCCGACGGACTTCGACATCTTCTCGCCGGCGTTGAAGAGGAAGCCGTGGGCGTGGACGCGTCCGGGCAGCTCGATGCCGGCGCTCATGAGGAAGGCCGGCCAATACACGCTGTGGAAGCGGATGATGTCCTTGCCGATGATGTGGACGTCGGCAGGCCACCATTTGGCGAACCTCTCTTCGTCGTCCGGGTAGCCGACGGCGGTGATGTAGTTCGTCAGGGCGTCGATCCACACGTACATCACGTGCTTCTCGTTGCCGGGGACCGGCACGCCCCAGTCGAAGGTGGTGCGGGAGACCGAGAGGTCCTTGAGCCCGGAGGCGACGAAGGAGGCGATCTCGTTGCGACGGGAGTCGGGGCCGATGAACTCAGGGTGGTTCTCGTAGAGTTCGAGCAGCTTGTCCTGGTACTTCGACAGCCGGAAGAAGTAGGACTCCTCTTCCGTCCAGGTCACCTCGGTGTGGGTCTCCTTGGACAGGCGGACACCGTCGACGACCTCGGTCTCGTCCTGCGTGTAGTAGGCCTCGTCGCGGACGGAGTACCAGCCGGAGTAGGTGTCGAGGTAGATGTCACCGGCCTCTTCGAGCTTGCGCCAGATGGCCTGGCAGGTCGCGTAGTGGTCTTCGTCGGTCGTGCGGATGAACCGGTCGAAGGTCGAGCCGAGGGCGAGCTGCGTGTCGCGGAAGTTCTTCGCGTTGTCGTCGGCGAGCTCCTTGGGTGTGATGCCGAGCTTGTTCGCCGCCTGGAGCATCTTCAGCCCGTGCTCATCGGTGCCGGTGCAGAAGAAGACCTCGTGATTGTCCAGTCGCTTGAACCGGGCGATCGTGTCGGCCGCAATGTACTCATAGGCGTGCCCGATGTGAATGGCCCCGTTCGGGTAGGCAATCGCTGTCGTCAAGTAGTAACCCATAGGCCACTCAGTCTAAGGGACGCTCCGCTCCCGGCGCGCACAGGTCCGCGGGGGCGCAGAGTGCAGGGGTGTCCCGGGAGCTCGGTCTGCGACAGAAAGCTCTGGTTCCATACCGAGCTCTCAGTCGTAGACCGCTCCGTCGACCGCCGTGGCACCCTCCAGCCCACTCACAACAGCAGGTGGCGATCACACAGCTGCTTCAATTCAGGTGCCTGTGAGAACAGTTTCTGCTTGAAAGTGAACAGCGACATCACCTCATTGAACTTGAAGCGGATGACTTTGTAGCCCATTGCCAGCAGCCGATTGTGCTGTCGGCTTTCCTTATTCATCGTGTCGAAACCACCATCCGCATACTTCTGTGTGCCGTCCACATAGAGGGCGACTCGAGGTTTCGCACGAGCTCCGGCCCCTCGTCCAGCTGGGAAGCTTCCAGCACCGTCTGCTGGGTCCCGGAAACTTCCAACACCGTCTGCTGGGCCCGGCTCCACAGGCCCATCGAGGAGGAAGTCGAGCCGTGTCAGCTTCTTTCTGCCGTCGAATACCGTGACTTGCTGAACGAACTCGTGCAGCCCCAGCTGGTGGAGAAGCAGCGAAGTCCGGCTCTCCGCGTAGCTTTCCGACAGAGGTGAGACCAACTTCGCCAGCTTCTTGGCTCGCACACTGCCGCGGGTCATCCGCGAGATCGGTCCGGCGAACAGCTCTTCGACCGCTCCGGGCACGTCGTCCATCAGCTGCGGCGGATATCCGAGCCGGAAGATCAGTTCTTCATCATCGCCGAGAAGATGCCGACGCAGCACCTGCTCCATAGCCGCGAATCCGGCGGCCGGTCCCAGAACTGAAATGAGGTCCACGGCAGTTCGTGCAGGAGTTGTCGTCACTATCCCCTCGTGCATCTCCACGTCGTCACCGGTCGGACGCCTTCGCCGTTCGATTTCAGCAGTCCGTGAGCTGTCACGGGGGTGGATGACTGAAATCGGTCCTCGCGGCACATCAAACATCCTGATGCGATGAAGATATGCGGCAGAGATACCCCACGCCGCATCCCCGCTGCGATACGAGGGGTAGCTGAGGATTCTCAGACGGTTCAGGTGCTCGCGATAGCGCGCTTCGAGTGCCGGGTCGCGCCCCTGCTGTTCTCGCTGGTCCTGCCCCTCGTGATAGCGGATCCACTCATCATTGTCGATGAACTGTGCGAACAGAAGGTGACGCTCGTTCACACAACGGCGTATCACCGAGTACACGCCCCGCCCCAACTTCAGCAGGCAGCATTCAAGGGATTCGCGGACGAGAGCGCTTGCGGCCCCCGCCGCTCTCAGGTCCTGGTAGTAGACGATGTTGAACATCCGGCCAGGCTGGCCTGCTCGCAGCATCTGTGGCCATCCGGCGCGCTCTGCTTGTGGAAGCGGACGATGCACCCACAAGGCATCTGCGTGCGAGTCATGGCGAAACCCACAGTGACCAGTGCTCAAGTCGAGCCTGCTGAGAGCGACATTCACATGTCGCCTAGTCCGCGCCGCCCCCTGCGAGAGCTCGATCTACGACAGAAAGCACTAGTTCCATACCGAGCCCTCAATCGTGGACCGAGCTGTCGGCTGAACGTCAGCCCACCCACACCGAGAAGCGCACGAGTCGCCCCCGGCTGCGCGCACCACACGCGCTGGGCCCACCTCCCGATAGGTGAAAGCACGCCACGGCCGAGCACGTCACTCGCGGTGGAGCCAGGCCTCGTAGACCTCCCGTTTCGACAGCCCGAAGCGTTTGGCCACCTGCCCGGCCGCATCCTTGGCGCGTACACCGGAGTCGACCAGTGCGCTGACCTCGCCGAGGTGGTCCTCCGGAGCGGACTCGACCTCGGTGGCACCGGCGAGTACCAGGGTCAGCTCCCCGCGCAGGCCAGCGGCGGCCGCCTCCCGCAGTGAGCCGACGGTTCCGCGCAGGGTCTCCTCGTAGGTCTTCGTGAGCTCGCGGCTGATGCTCATGGGGCGGTCGGCGCCGATCACCTCGGCGAAGTCGTCCATCGCGTCGGCGATGCGGTGCGGGCTCTCGAAGAAGACCATCGTCCGCTTCTCTGCCTTGAGCTCCTCGAGCAGCCGCTTGCGCTGGCCCGACTTGCGCGGGAGGAACCCTTCGAAGCTGAACCTGTCGCTGGGCAGACCGGAGACCGCCAGCGCCATGAGCACCGCGGACGGACCGGGCGTGGACGTGATCGCAAGGCCCGCCTCGGCGCAGGCCTTGACCACGCGATAGCCGGGGTCGGACACGGCGGGCATGCCCGCATCGGAGAGCAGGACGACGGTCTGACCTGCGGCGATGAGCTCGACGAGCTCGGGAGCGCGATAGCTCTCGTTGTGGTCGAAGACGCTCATGACGCGGTTCGTGTGCCGCAGGCCCAGACGCTGCGCCAGGGAGAGGAAGCGGCGCGTGTCCTCGGCGGCGATGACATCGGCGGCTTCGATGGTCTGCCGCATCCGCGGACTCGCATCGCCGAGGTTGCCGATCGGAGTCCCGACCAGGACGAGTCGTCCCCCGGTGGGGTTCGGCTCGGTGGGGTTCATCTCGGTGGGGTTCGGCTCGGTGGCGGCGAGTGGAGCGTCCACGTCGAGCTCCCGCTCCGCGACATCGGATTCCTGCGTCACGAAGCGCTTGCTCCGGCGAAGATCACAGCGAACATGCCCAGATACAGGAGCGCCATGAAGGCCCAGAAGAGGATCCACAGAGCCGTGCCGATATATCCGACCCACAGTGCCGCGACCGCCATGCCGTCACCGCGCTCTCCGCGTTCCCGGATCTGCTTGCGCGCGATGTGCCCCATGATGATCCCGGCGATGCCGCCGATGAAGAACGACGAAATGACTCCGAAGATCGAGGCACACATACCGACGATGGCGAGCACGTTGGTCGGCGGCAGAGGCTGGTAGACGTAACCCGGGCCACCGGCGTACTGCGCGTTCGCCGCGTAGGCGTTGGAACCGTAGGTGGCGTTGGAACCGTAGCCCGTGTTGGATCCGTAGCCCGTGTTGGATCCGTAGCCCGTGTTGGATCCGTAGCCCGTGTTGGTTCCGTAGGACTGTGCACCGTGTCCCCCGTCGGGGTTCGACTGGGGCTGTTGGTAGTACATGTCCGGGTTGTTCCAGTTGTCCTGACTGCTCATGGCGAATTCTCCTTGCGTCTGCCTTCAACGGTACAGAGTCGGCGATACCGGCAAAAGGCGGCGTGGTTACAGGTCTGTCACAGTTGCGGGGCGCGCGGCGGCGGCTCGGCCCCGGCCCGGGTGTTGGCGCGGCACCGGCCCGCGATCGGCCGCGGAGCAGTTGAGCGCATCGTGACGGTGCATCAGCTGATCGTCGCGCCTTCTGCAACGATGACGAAGCCGATCATCAGCGCAATGACTCCGAAGTAGGCCAGCCAGAAGAGGATCCAGAAGATCACACTCAGGTAGCTCAGCCACAGCGCGGCCACCGCCATTCCGTTGCCGCGTTCGCCTCGGCGCTTGATCTGGGAGCGGGCGATGTGGCCGAAGATGATGCCGACGAAGCCGAGGAGGAAAACGGAGGAGACGAACGAGATGAGGGAGAGTACGAACGCGACGATCGCTGAGGAGTTCGTCGGTGCGAGCTGCTGGCAGACGACGACCGGTGCCGAGCTGCCATAGGTGACGGGACCCGAGCTGCCGTACGTGACCGGTGCCGAATTGCTGTAAGTGACAGGCGCCCGCATCGCCACCCGAGCCTGAGCGGCAGGGACTGTTCCGACTTTCGCCGAGGAGTGGCTCGATCCGGTGTACGTGCTGCCGATGGGCAGTTGACGAGTGTACATATCAGTTGCGCTCCGAAAGCTGTGGTCGTCTTCCGGGAGGCCTGTCAGCGGCGCCCCCGATGTCTGGTCACAACGCTATCGAGGTGAGGAGCGCTCGGAGACCGAATCGTGTTGCAGTCCTGCACCACGGGTGACGGGGCCGAAATCGCACCCGCCGAGGCGGCTCAGTAGCCGCTCATCATCGCCATGAAGCCGAGTCCGAAGACGCCGATCATGATGATCAGCCCCAACAGGCCGAGGGCAATGCTGACGTAACCCATGATCAGACCTGCGATCCCCTGACCACGGCCGTCTTCGCCGGTTCGCTTGATCTGGCGCAGTCCGATGTGGCCGAAGATGACAGCGAGGATCGGTGCGACCCACAGGAACATCGCGACGATGCTGAACAGGAATCCGATGAGCGGCAGCAACGACAGCAGCCCACAGACGAACCCACCGCCGATTCCGATGATGCCCATCCACATCGACCACACGGCCAACTTGTTGGGCACGGGGCGCACGAACATCGGCTGCGCACCGTAGGTCATCGGTTGGCTGTAGACACCCGGGTGGCTGTAGGCGCCATAGGCACTCGCCTGACTGTAGGCACCGGACTGACTGTATGGATCTGGCTGACTGTACGATCCCGACTGTCCGTACGAACCGTAGGCACCGGGCTGGCTGTACCCGCCCTGCGAACCGTAGGCGCCGAGCTGGCCGTATCCCTGCGAACCATAGCCTCCACCCTGCGAACCGTAACCCCCGCCCTGGCCGTATCCCTGCGGGTACGGCTGACCTTGGGAGTATGTCTGTCCACTCCCATCAGGCTGACCCTGCGAGTATTGCCCGGAACCGTTCTGCGGCTGGGATCCATAGTTGGCGTTGAACTGCTGCGAGCCGACCTGAGGTGGATCACTCGGGCGGTATTCGGGGTTGTGGGACACGTTCTGCACCGTTTTCACTCAGACACTGCTTGTACCCCACCACTTTAGTCGTGCACGTCGGCGAATGCCCAAGAATCTCGTGTGCAAGCGACGATCCCGCCCTTCGTCGTCCCCGGCCCTGCCGAACACAAGCGTCCCTGCCCTGCCGATCGCAAGCGTCCCCGCCCCTGCCGATCACCTGAGACTCCCACCGGCCCTGCGGGTCGCATGAGAGCCCGGGCAGGCGCGAACTCTAGACTGTAAGACGATGACACACACGGCAGACTCCCCCTCCCCCGCCAGGCGCATCGCCCGCGAGCGCCTCGCGCGCAAACGCGAACAGGTGCGCGCCGGAGCTGCGGCGATGCGTCGGGAGACCTTCCACGCCGGCATGTGGGCCACCCGCGCACCGGTGTGGATGTGGCCTGCCCTGCTGGTCATCACCGGCATCGGCGCGGCCCTGCGCCTGTTCCGTCTCGGTTTCCCCCACCGCCTGATCTTCGACGAGACGTACTACGTCAAGGACGGCTACTCGGTCTTCAACTTCGGCTACGAACGCTCCTGGCCCGAGAACGCCGACGACTCCTTCAACGCCGGCGACCCCAGCGTCATCGAACCGACCCCCGAATACGTCGTCCACCCGCCGCTGGGCAAATGGCTCATCGGCATCGGCATCGACCTCTTCGGCGCCGACGACTCGTTCGGCTGGCGCTTCTCCGTCGCGATCATCGGCACCCTGACGATCTTCCTCATCGGCGTCATCGCCTGGAAGCTCTTCCGCTCGGCGTTCTTCGCCTGCGTCGCCGCCGGCCTCCTCTCCATCGACGGTGAGCACTTCGTCCACTCCCGCACGAGCCTGCTCGACATCGTGCTCATGGCCTTCGTCCTCCTCGCCTTCTTCTTCGTCCTCCTCGACCGAGAACAGGTGACGAAGCGCCTCGCCCGGTGGACGCCATCGACTGCGGATCCGCACCGGTCGGAATCCCCCGTCGCCGAGGCGGCTCCCCCGACCGCGGCAGCCCGACGCAGGCGTGACCGGAAGGAAAGGGATGAGATCAACTTCGGGCCCCGCCTCGGCGTGCGTCCCTGGATCATCGCCGCCGGCATCAGCGTGGGCCTGGCCATGGGGGTGAAGTGGTCGGGTCTCTATGCGGCCGCCGCGTTCGGGATCCTCCTCGTCGCGTGGGACGTGCATTCGCGGTATCGGGCCGGGGTCGTGCATCCGTGGCTGGGCATGCTCATCCGCGACAGCATTCCCTCGTTCCTCAAACTCGTGCCGACCGCCTTCGTGACCTACCTCGCCTGCTGGAGCGGGTGGATCCGCTCGGACGATGCGTGGGATCGGCAGTGGGCGGCGGAGAACTTCGGCTGGTGGCAGTCGCTGCCGGAATGGCTGCAGTGGCTGCCCTCGCTCGTGCATTACCACTACACGGCGTACTCGTTCCACGTCGGACTCGATTCCGAACACCCCTATATGTCGAACCCGTGGGGGTGGATCGTCCAATGGCGGCCGACCTCGTTCTACTACGAGTCCTACGACCAGGGCGACATGGGGTGCCTGGCGGACAAGTGCTCCTCGGCGATCACCTCGGTCGGCAATCCCGTGATCTGGGGGTTGGCGCCGTTCGCGGTCCTCATCTGCCTCATCGTGTGGATCATCCGCCGCGATGTCCGCCCGGCCGTCATCCTCGCCGGACTGGCCGCGACCTGGCTGCCCTGGTTCGCCTACCAGGAGCGGACCATCTTCACGTTCTACACCATCGTCATGGTGCCCTTCGTCGTCCTCGCCGTCACCTACTGCCTCACCCTGCTGTGGGGTCGGGCACCGGGGAGGCAAGCCTCGGGGCACCGTCCACGTCTCGCGCGGATCTCGGCCGCCCTGTTCGCGCGCCGCATGAGCGTCGGGATCATCCTGGCCGCGGCCGTTCTTGCCTTCGCCTACTTCTGGCCCATCTACACCGGCGAAGTCATCCCGTTCACCGCGTGGAACAACCGAATGTGGAACATCACCTGGCGCTGACCCCCGATCCCGGCGCGTGAGACGCTCGGCTCGATGCCTCGTTCAACGACGAATCAGGATTTAGCGCCTGCCACGCATCGAAACCCTGACGCGTCGTTGAACAAGCGACTTCCGCCGTCAACCCGCCGATCCGAGACGTCGTCACTGCCGATCCGAGACGTCGTCCCGACCGCCGGTTCGAGGCGGCTCCCGCCGCCGAATCATGGCGTCGGACGGTCCGTCACGGCTTCGCCATCGAAGGGTCGCCTCGGCGACATGGCACGTTCACCTTGAGGTAACACCGCGTCGTTAGCGTCGAATCATTGTGAATGATCTTTCGGCGACCCCCGCACCCACCGCACCCGGCACACATCGGGCGGTGGCCATCATCCCGGCCCGCGGCGGCTCCAAGGGCATCCCCCTGAAGAACCTGCAGAAGGTCGCGGGCATCTCGCTGCTGGCTCGCGCCATCAACGCCGCCCAGGCCAGCCCCAGCATCGACCGCGTGGTCGTCTCGACCGACCACGAGGGCATCGCCGCCGAAGCCCTGCGCACCGGCGCCGAGGTGTCCCACCGTCCCGCAGAGATCGCCGGCGACACCGCGACCAGCGAATCCGCGCTCATCCACACCCTGTCGACCCTCGACGAGGACTACGACATCACGGTCTTCATGCAGTGCACCTCCCCCTTCATCGACTCCGCCTCCGTCGAGAACGCGGTGCGCGCCGTCCGCGACGACGAAGCC
This sequence comes from Brevibacterium renqingii, assembly GCF_017808105.1. Lineage (GTDB taxonomy): Bacteria > Actinomycetota > Actinomycetes > Actinomycetales > Brevibacteriaceae > Brevibacterium > Brevibacterium renqingii. Next base: position 144,804 of record NZ_JADBHF010000004.1, read on the forward strand.
GATGTCGTGTTCTCCGCGGTCGAGGACCACTCCTTCCTGTGGCGGATCGACGACGGCGACCAGGCGGTGGCCGTCGGCCATGAGGCCGCCTACCGGCCGCGCCGCCAGGACCGGGCCAAGCACTTCAACGAGACCGGGGCCTTCTACGTCATGCGCACCGCCGGCCTGCTCGAACACGGGCACCGCTTCTTCGGCCGCATCGGCATCGAGGAGGTCCCGCCCGAACACGCCCGCGAGATCGACGACATGTCCGACCTCAGCCTCGTCCGCGCCATCGCCTCCACTCAGGAGACCGCGCAGGTCATCGACGTCGACGCGCTGGTCACCGACTTCGACGGCGTCCACACCGACGACGGCGCCTACGTCGATGAGGACGGCAACGAGCAGGTCCGCGTCCACCGCGGCGACGGCATGGGGATCTCCCGCCTCGTGCAGTCCGGGGTGCCGGTGATGATCCTGTCGAAGGAGCGCAACCCGGTCGTGACCCGCCGCGCGGAGAAGCTGCAGGTCGACGTCGCGCAGGGCATCGACAGCAAGGCGCACATCCTCAGCGCCTGGATCGAGACCAACGGGCTCGACCCCGCCCGCGTGGCCTACGTCGGCAATGACATCAACGACCTCGAAGCCTTCGACGTCGTCGGCTGGCCGATCGCGGTCGCCGACGCCCACCCCAAGGTCCTCGCCGCCGCCCGCATCGTCCTCGACCGGTCCGGCGGCAGGGGCGCAGTCCGTGAGGTCTGCGACCTCATCCCCATCCCCGCCGAGGCGGCCGGATCAGGTCCGAGCCCGACCCTGGCCCCTGTGTCCGCCGCCTTCCCAGGCGGACACCCCTCCACCGTCCCCGACCGTCAACCGCCCATCCGACAGCAACAGCCGTTGCTCACCAACCACGCAGCCTCGGCGCGTGCCAACCGAAAGCAGGTTTCATGACTGATCGACTCACCCCCGTGGCCATCGGACACCACCTCGTCGGCCCGAGTCAGCCCGTGTACATGATCGGCGAAATCGGCATCAACCACAACGGAGACGTCGAGATCGCCAAGCAGCTCATGGATGTCGCCGTGACCGCCGGCGCGCAGGCCGTGAAGTTCCAGAAGCGCAACCCCGAGGTCGCCGTCCCCGAACACCAGAAGTCGAAGATGCGCTCGACCCCGTGGGGCGAGATGACCTACATCGACTACAAGCACCGCGTCGAGTTCGGCATCGACGAATACTCCGAGATCGACCGCTACGCCAAAGAAGTCGGACTGCAGTGGTTCGCCTCTCCGTGGGACACCGATTCGGTCGACTTCCTCGAGACCGAGTTCGATGCGCTCACCTTCAAAGTGGCCTCGGCCTCGCTGACGGACTTCGAGCTGCTGCGGGCCATCGCCGCCACCGGCAAGCCCGTCCTGTGCTCCTCGGGCATGTCCGACTGGGAGACCCTCGACCGCGCCGTCGAGATCTTCGACCGCGACAGGCTCGTGCTCATGCACGCCACCTCGACTTACCCGCTGCCTCCCGACGAGGTCAACCTCATGGCGATCCCCGCCATGCGGCAGCGCTACGGTGTGCCCGTCGGCTACTCCGGCCATGAACTCGGCCTCGAGATCTCCTTCGCTGCCGCAGCCCTCGGAGCCGTCACCATCGAACGCCACATCACCCTCGACTCCTCGATGTGGGGCTCGGACCAGTCCGCGTCGATGGAACCGCGCGAGTTCGCCTCGCTCGTCAAGGGCGTCCGCGTGCTCGAGACCGCGTTCGGCGACGGCGAGAAGCGCGTCATGCCGGGCGAGGAATCGAAGATCGATTCGCTGCGCAAGGTCACTGTCTGAGCCGAGATCGGACCGCCGCGACCGCAGCCGACAGTTCGGCCCCATCACCTCGCCGAGGTGGTGGGGCCGATTCGGTGCCGTCACCCGCCGAAGTGGTGGGGCCGATCCCGTTCGGCTGCACCGAATACGACCCCGTCCCCAGAGGATGGTGCCTCTCTTGCGCCGTCACCCGCCGAGGCGTCGGAGCCTCCGAATCACCCGGCGGGCCCGCCACTGCACACCGTGCCGGAGCTTGCGAGCGAGCACTCTCGCCTCTTCGCCGGCGGTCCGGCTGCGTTCGGCCGCGAGCGCTTCCCGCTCTCGCGCGACCACGCCGGTGAGCGCCGTGACCTCTTGTCCGAGCTGTGTGTTCTCCCGCTCGAGGGCTGCGATGTCCATACGTGTTCGGGCGAGTTCGGCTCGCGCCTCGTCGCGCTCGGCCTCGATCAGATTCAGTCGCGCCTCGGACTGCGCCTTCAACTCCCTCAGTTCACTCTGCGCCTGCTCGTTGCCGCGTCGGACGTGTGTGAGCTCTCGACGAGTGCGGGCGAGGGTGCGGGACTGCTGCGCGGCGACCTCCTCGGATTCGGAGACCGCGGCGACATGGAACTCCTCGGCGCGGATGTCCTCCGAGGTCCGGAGCACGCCACCAGTCGCACCGACGAAGGCTGCGTGGCTTCGGCCGTCATCTGCCGGAACGGCCTTCACCCCGGAACACGGGCCCAGCGAGCGGCTGATGGCGGCGAGATTCTCGGCAGTGACCTCGGCGAAGCGGGCACGGGTATCGGCCAGGTCGGCCTGCAGATCACTGCCGGAAGCATAGGCATCCTCGAGGGCTGCGACCATGCGCTCGGCAAGCGCCTCGGCGCGCGCCTTTCGCACATCGGCGGGCCGCGCACCGTCCGTCACATCGCCGCTCGCGGCCGCCTCGGCGGGGTCGATGCTCCCACCCGGCGTCTGACCGCGCATCCCCTCGGGCCCGACCGGCACCACGAACTCAGGATGGCCGATGTCGGCGGCGAAATAGCCGAGCTTGGCGTGCAGATCCAGCGAGATCGGGATCGCCCCGACCCCGAAGGGGATCATCTGCGCGTGCCCCCGCCCGCCGAGCACATACGGCACGGAGCTCAAGACGTCGATGCCGGTGAAGAACCCGACGTCATGACCGTTTAGGCGCACCTCCTCCACCCCGGGCACCTCGGCGATCAGGCGCCTGGACACCTCGGCGTCGTCGGGGTGGAACGGCGTGCTCAGCACCTTCCACCCCCTGCCCGCGAGGATCCGCGCGGCCGTCACCGTTGCCTCGTGGATGGCTTCCGCATCGAAGCCCGCGGCGATCTGGCGAGGATGGACGAGCATCTGGATGGCCACGGTCCTCTCGGCCGGGTCCGGACGCCTGCCCGCCAGCGGTGCATAGAGGTGGTCGAGGATCGTCGTCGGGCAGGGCTGATAGGCGATGCGGTCCCGCTCGCCCAGCAGCCGCCCCATGGTCTCCATGCTGCCGGTGTTGCGCAGGCCGAAGAAGACCGACCGCTCGAGCACTCGGCCGACATGGGAGCGCATGAGCTCGTCGAAGTCCGGCTGCCCGGGGAAACGGTTGTCCCCGGGCGCATAGACGATAAGCGGGACCTCGAGGGCGGCGAGCACCTCGGCGGAGATCTTCCACTGCCAGCCGGACAGGCGGTTCGGGTTCGTGTCCTGGAGGAACAGCCCTCCCCCTCCGACGACCACGGCATCGGCGGTGGCGTTGATCCGCTCGACGGCCGCCTCGTCGACTTCGCGTCGCAGGGCCGCCGCCGAGGTGAACGTGAACCTCGGCGCCGTCCCTGCCGAATCCGTTCCGCCCAGGACTCGGAAGGCGTCCCTGACGACGGGGAACAGTGCTTTGTCGCCGAAATTGCCCCAGGTCGGAATGTCGAAGTGGAAGAGTCTCAGAGCCGCCATCGGCCAAGACTACGGCCGGCGGAAGAACACCGGGTGAACAGGCGGGGGCGTGTGCGTACACCTGCTCGCCACCTTCTGTTCTCCTGCCGCCTCTACGATCGTTCGGACGTGCACAGCACCCGACCCCGGCCAGCTCCCGGAAACCGCGGAAGGGGCGACCACCTGCCCCATCCGGCGCGCGAAAGGACCCAATGCCCACACCAGTCGTCAGCGTCATCATCGCAGCGAAGGACGCCGAGGCCACCATCGGCGGGACTCTCACGAGCCTGGTCAACCAGGACTTCGCCGCCCATGAACTCGAGGTCATCGTCGTCAACGACGGCTCCACCGATGACACGGCCGGGGTGATCGGCGAATACTCCGAGCGGCTCAATCTCATCGAGATCCACAACGCGGACTCCCGCGGAGTCTCCACGGCTCGCAACACCGCCCTCGAAGCCGCGACCGGGCAGACGATCACCTACCTCGACGCCGACGACTGGTACGCCCCGGGCCACCTGCGCTCCCTGACCGGCGCCATCACCGGACTGGGTGTGGACTTCGTGAAGACGAACTACCTCATCGTCAACGGCTTCAACCGCAAGCTTCGCCGAGCCCCCTGCGCCCAGCACAACACGGCCCTGAATCCGCGGGACTTCATCCTTCCCCATGACGCTTCGACGATGGTCGACTTCCCCGAATGCTGGACGGGCATCTACTCCCGGTCGATGGCCGAGCGCGGACTGCTCGACTTCGATCCGTCCCTGCGCACCTGCGAGGACCGGCCCTGGACGTGGCGCCACCACCTTGAGGCCGATTCCTTCGCCGTCGTCGACACCGCGGGGCTGTGCTACCGCAAGGGCAGCACCACCTCGTTGACGGCCGTTTTCGACGAGCGTCAACTCGACTTCATCCCCGCTTTCCGCTCCGTCTTCGCGATGCTCGAGGCAGACCCGGGCCTCCGCCGTTTCGAGCAGAAGGCAGTGCGCAACTTCCTGTCGATCCTCTACTTCCAGATCGTCAACCGCGGTTCGTCGATGTCGCGGGCCGTGCGCGAGAAGCTGAACATCGGGGCGGTGAACACGCTGAGATCGGTCGGCGGCGATGTCATCGATCTCGCCCTGGCCAACTTCGGCGAACGCCGACTGCCCGTCATCGACCCGATCGTCAGGAGGGTCCGCTGATGGCTCAGATCATCGAGATCTCCACCCAGTACCAGCTGGCGAACGTCGTCGCCCTCATCCGGTCCGGCCGCCTCGGTGAGGCCGAGGCTCGCCGCATCCTCGTGGTGGCCAACAACTCCTTCGCCCCGGAGCTGACCCCGGCCGCCGATGCCATGCCCGGCTCGCGCGGTCTGCTCGCCGACTTCGATGCGGTCATCGATTGGAATGCCGCGATCTGGCCGAATCACCCGAAGGCCTTCGGCATCTCCGGCGAGCGCGCCCCGATCATGGAGCGTGCCCTGCGGCGGGAGTGGGACATCGGCGATCGTGAGCCGGTCGAGCTCATCGTCGAGTCCCTGCCCGGCCACCCTGCCGGGGCGCTGACGCAGATCTTCGCCACCGCCGCGATCAGCGTCCATTCGGACGGACTGATGAGCTACGGACCGATCCGCAATCCGCTCACCCTGCCGCAGTGGCAGCGGCTGCGGGCGATCTTCTACACGGATCTGCTGCCGGGCATCACCCCACGTCAGCTGGCCGAGCACAACCCGGACAGGGAGGTGCTGCCGACCGCGGAACTGGCCTCGGTCATCGACGATATGACCGCCGAGGTGGCCGAGGAACTGGCAGCCGCCGGCCTGGACTCGCGGATCGATGGCAGTGCGCTCGTGCTCGGGCAGTACCTCGCTCAGCTCGACCTCATCACCGGCGAGGAGGAGCTCGAGCTGCACCGGCAGATGATCGACGTGGTCAGGGACAGCGGGCTGAGCACGGTGGTCTTCAAACCGCACCCCACCTCGGCGCGGACGACGATCGAACCGCTGCGTCGCCGCTGTGAGGAGGCCGGCCTCGATTTCGTCCTCGCCGATGTCCCGCTGCTCGCCGAGATCGTCGTTTCGGCCACCCGCCCCGAACTCGTCGTCTCCTGCTTCTCGACCGGTCTGGCGACGGCGAAGGGACTCTATGGCTGTCAGACCGCCGCCGTCGGCACCGAGAGGCTGCTGGCCGATCTGGCTCCATATCAGAACAGCAACCGGATTCCGCTGACGATCGTCGACGCCCTCCACTCGGGTCGGTTCGAACTGCCCGGCGGCCTGGCTGGGAGGGGCGCAGACGACCTCAACGGGCTCATCGACGCCGTCACCTACTGCATGCAGCCGAGCTCCGCCGGGCATCTGCGCGGCAGCGCCATCGACTTCCTGCGCTCGGCGGTCGGCGGGCCGGACATGAAGTACTTCAAACGCAAGCGCCTGACCGCGCTCGACCTGCCGGGACGGCTGCAGGCACCGCTGCACCGGAAGACTCTCAGCGCGGCCAAGCGACGTCTGACCGCCGGAGCGAAACGCACCCAACGCGTGTTCAAGGACTATGGCATCACCGTCGATGCATCGAAGCTGAGGAAGAATGGCTGAGCTGCTGATGACTGCGAAGAACGACACCCCGAAGCCCGACAAGAAGCCCGACGAGAAGCCCGGCAAGCGTCCCGGCAACAAGCGAACCCGGCTGGCATCGGTTGCGTTCGTCGAATCCCCGCTGCAGTTCCTCTCCGCGCTCGAATCCCATGAGCCGCACGAGGACCTGCTCATCCGCGCGCGGGCGAACGCGAAGGGCATGACCTCGTTCCTCGACGCCTTCGACACCTCCTGGCTGCCGGAGAATGTGCGCCTCGAACGCGAAGGCGCGAAACCGGGTGTGCTGCGCAAGGCGAACTTCGACCGGATCTACCTCGGCGATGCCTGCTCGGGACAGGTGCACAAGGCGCTGTCGCTGGCCTATCTGGAGCGTCGCATGCCCGAGGTCGTCATCCTCGACGACGGTCTGGCCACCTACTCGACGGTCGAGATCCTCACCGCCAAGCGCGGTCCCCTCGTCCGGCCCAGGCAGAAGCTCAAGGCTTCGCGCACGGTCATGGCCGCTCATGTCGCCGACCGTCTGCGCGGCCTGGCAATGGCTGGCCGACTGCGCTGGCACACTGCGCTGCCGGTGTCCAAACCTCTGCGCAAGGCCTTCCTCAAGACCGGCGGCGAGATCACCCGACACAGGTTCGAACACCTCCAGACCCTGCCCACCGGCGGCAGCCACCCGCGCGACAACCCCGTCATCGGTTCGGCACTGGCCGCCGACGGGCTCATCGACGCAGCCGCCTACCGAGTGTGGGTCGACGAGATCACCGACACCCACGGCTCGATCACCTACTATCCGCATCGGCGCGAGACCGACGAATTCCTCGCCGACCTCGCCCGCGACGACCGCGTGCGGATCAAGCACGTCGGCCTGCCGATCGAACTGCGCCTGGTCAACCTGCCGCCCGGTTCGACGATCCGCAGCCTGCCCTCGACCGCGGCGGTGTCCCTGGCCGTGCTCAATCCGGACGTGACCATCAGCGTCACCGAGGTTCCCGCGCAGTGGTGGACCGGTGCCTCGCCCGATAGTCTGCGGAAGTCCCTCAACGCCCAGGCGGTCAAGGCAGATGTGGATTCCTGAACCACCGGAGACCGTCCGCATCCTCTCCGTCTCCGACAGCGAGTCCTACCTCAAATGGGCGACCCAGCTGCTGAGCAGCCTGCCCGACGTCGAAGGTCGCGTCGTCCTCATCGACAACCCGATCCTGCCGACTGCCGAACAGATCGCCAGCGCCGTCGCCGGCACCGCCTGGCAGCATCGGGAGATCCCCGTCATCACCCGCCGCGACCTGGCACGGGTCATCGCCGACCACTCCCCCGACATCGTCCTCGGCGCCGCCACCGGCCCGATCGTCGCCCAGGTCTTCCTCACCGCACATATGCTCGCGCATCGCCCGGCCCTGGTCTCGGGCCTGCCGGGAATGGGGCTGCCCGCCCGCAGCAAGGGGATGAATTATCGCCGACTGATGGATGCGTTCATCACCCACTCCTTCGCCGAGGCGGCCGCCTATACCGAGGCCAGCAACCGAACGCAGGTGCCCTGCGAGGTCCTGCTGGCGCGTCTGCCGATGCTGCGATCTGCAGGAATCCCGCAGCTCATCGCCGAGGCTCCCCGCACCCTGGTCTTCGCCCCGCAGGCCAAGGTTCCCGACGGCCTGGAGGAGCGAGAGGCGATCGTTGCGGCCCTCGCCGAATTCGCATATCGTCACGACGGTTCGAGGGCCATCATCAAGATGCGCTCCCGCCCCGGCGAGTTCGAAACCCACCACGAGCACCATTCCTACGTCGAGATCCTCGAGGGCCTTCGCCGACGGGGTGTTCCGGGGGCTGAAGACATCGAGCTGGGTTTCGGCCCTCTCTCGGACTTCCTGACTCCCGGGGCCGGGCTGGTCACCGTGTCGTCGACGGCGGCCCTCGAGTCCATCGACCGCGGCATCCCGACCTTGCTCATCTCGGACTTCGGCTTCGACCCCGGTCTGCTCAATGAGGTCTTCGCGGATTCCGGTGCGACCGGGACTCTCGCCGAGGTGGCCGCCGGGGCGATCGGCTTTCCCGACCCTGAATGGTTGGCCGAGAACTACTTCCACTCCGAGGACAGTCAGCTGCGCCGCAGTCTGGGGCTGCTGGCCACCCGCGCCCGGACCGCTCAGCTGCCGAACCGTAGGTCCGACGTGCTCAGGCAGAAGCGTGTGCTGCTGCGCGCCGAGCTGCGCACGGTCACCCCTGCCCCCGTCATCAGCGCCTACCGGAAGCTGCGCTGCCTGGGCTGAGGAGATCGTGAGCCTCAGCCGCGGTCGTCGGGGACGGTGCGGGGTTCTTCCAGTGGGACGACCACCTCGGTGTCGGGGGCTTCGTCCTTGAACACCCACGTCCGGTAGGCGTAGAAGCGGAAGAGTGTGGCCAGACCGATGCCGACGATGTTCGTCGAGATGTTGTAGGTGAGCTGATCGCGCATATCCAGCAGGTACCACGTCACGCCGAGCGGGATGACGGAGATGATCATTCCGGCGAGGTTGACGGCGACGAAGAGGACGACGCCGCGCATGTTCGACTGGGTGGTCCGGTCTCCGTAGGTCCAGAGTCTGTTGCCGATCCAGACGACGATCATGGCCAGGACGGTCGAGATGATCTTCGATTTGATCGGACTGCCCTCGAGCAGTGCGGGGATCGGGCCGAGCCCGTAGGCGAGCACGTTGGACAGTCCCACGTCGACGATATAGCCGAGGCCGCCGACGGTGAGGAACTTGAAGGCTTCCACCGCGAGGCGCCGAAGTCGGACCGAAACAGGCTCTTTCATAACTGCCCCCAGTCTATGTCGCTAGGTTTCGCACTCGCTGGATGCCGGGCCGGTCGGAGTGGTTGCGCTGTCCGGCGAAACCGCATCGGAGGCCGACGAAGCCGCAGCGTTGCTCGGCGGCACTCGCGAGTCGCGTCGCCACATCTCGAGCGCGAGCACCATGGCCGCGCTCACCGCCAGTGCCGGCCAGAACGTGTAACGGAAATGGTTGGCCGGCACGATCGGGAAATATCCGATGACATAGCACAGCGCCGAGGTGGCCAAGGCCGTGATCTCGGGCCAGAAGGAGCGTGCGCGGGTGGCTGAGGCGCGCTCTTCGAGAACCGATTGCCTTCTCTTCTTATGCGTGCGCCATCCGAGACCGAGCAGTACGACGGCGACGAGCGTCCAGAACCATGGGGTGAACAGCATCGGCAACGTCCCCAGCGCGAAGTCCTCCACATAGGGTCTGACGATGTAGTCGGCTTTGGCGTTGCCGGGCTCGATCCCGGCTTTCTCGGCTTCGCCGTGCCATTCGGCCGGCCAGTATTCGAGGGCAGAGGTGAAGAAGTAGTGGGAGAACACTGCCGTGCGGTACTCGGCATAGCGCAAGGGATGGGTGATCACCTCGTGCAGCCACAGCTGACGGAGCTCATCCTGGTAGGCGATCGGAGAGAAGTCCTCTCCGCTTTCCCCTTTGCCGTAGCAGTTCCAGTAGGAGTCCCAGATCTCTTTCTTCTCCAGGCATCTGTCGCGGGCGGAGCTGATGTGCTCCTTGAGCTCGGTCGGGGCGTCGGCGGCCATGAGCTCGGCATCGGGGACGGAGAACATCACGTCGTCGAGCATGATCTGCGAGATCTGGCCGGTCTTCTCGACCTCCACCTGTGAAGCGATGGCTGCTTCGGTGACCTTGAGACCTCCGCCGATGAGCGCAAGCACGACCAGCGACATCACGGCAACGGGAAGAAAGGGGCGGTCCCGGCGACCGGCTCGGCGTTGCCGATGCCCGAGTCGTCGATGTTCTCGCCACAGGCCGAGCAGACAGTATCCGCCGAAGACGGCGATCGGCACGACGGCGAAGACGGCGTTCTTCCGCACCGCCACCGCATACACGAGCAGCGCCAAGGCAGGGAACCATAGCGGCCACGTCTTCGGAGCGAAACGAGTGATGATGATGAGCACCGCGCCGAGCAGAAGCGCGACGGCCATCTGCGTGTCCTTCCACAGTGTCGTCATCTGCGAGACGACCCACGGGGTGATCATGATTGCCGGCCCCAGCAGTGAGACCCACCTCGGAGCGCCCGTGCGGTGCACCAGCACACCGATGAGCCAGGATGCCACGGCCAGCAAGCCGACCTGCAGCACGAGCAGGCTTCCGGCCTCTCCGGTCAGTGCCAGCAGCCCGCGCCACAGCACGGCCATGACCGGAGGGTGCCAGTCGGTGAAGGGGTGTTCTCCCGTCGCCTGCAGGTACTGTTCGGCGATATCGACGTTGACGCGTCCGGGGTAGAACAGCCGGATGAAGAGCAGCGACCAGACAGCGGTGAGCACCGCCAGCAGCAGATCCCACAGCAGCGGCGAGTCCAGCCGCAGGGGCGTCCCCGAGCCGACGGGGCGACGAGCGGACTGGAGAATTCGCGCAGTTTTCGGTCGTGGTTCGCTCATGAAGCCAGGCGTGCCCGCACCCGTGCGTCGACCCCGGCAGCAGCGGCTCGGTCACCGACGGCGGGCAGGCTGAGGTAGGCCAGCCGCGAGGTCTCCCGTCTGGCCCGGCGGAGCCCGTCCAGTGTCAGTCCCACGCTGGCGAGCAGGAACGCCAGCCCCATGAGTGCCGCGGCCAGGATCGCCGTCGGGAATCGGGGCACGAGCCCGGTCTGCCAGAACTCCCACACCACCGGCAGCCCGAACACCAGCGACAGTGCCGCGAGCAGCACGGTGAGTGTGCCGTAGAACAGGCGCGGGCGTTCGTGCCGGACCAGCGCGGAGATGAGCCCGAGGATGTGGAAGCCGTCCTTGAACGTCGACAGCTTCGACTCGCTGCCGTCGGGTCGGTCGCGGAAGTCCACGGCCACCTCGGTGCTGGGAAGGCGCAGGGACATCGTGTGCACGGTCAGCTCGGTCTCGATCTCGAATCGGCGGCTGATCGCGGGGAAGGATTTGACGAAGCGGCGGGAGAACACGCGATAGCCCGAGAGCATGTCGGACACCTGCGAGCCGAACAGCCATCCGGTCAGCTGGTTGAACATCCGGTTCCCGGTCTCATGGCCGGGCCGATACGAGGTGGTTTCCTGATTATCCTGTCGCACGCCGAGCACGTGGTCGTAGGGGCCGGAGATGAGTGTGTCGATCATCTCCGGCAGGTGGGCCGCCTCGTAGGTGTCGTCGCCGTCGATCATGACATAGATGTCGGCGTCGATGTCGGCGAAGGCCCGCCGGACGACATTGCCCTTGCCCGGGGTGTCCTCCCTGCGCACGATGGCCCCGGCTTCGACCGCACGCTGCGCGGTCCGGTCGCTCGAGCAGTTGTCGTAGACGTAGACCGTGATGCCGGGGACGGCCGCCCTGAGGTCGGTGACCACCTTGGCGACGGTGATCTCCTCGTTGTGGCAGGGAACGATCGCCGCGATGTCCGGTCCTTCGTGCATGCCCTGTCCAATCGTGGTGGGTCTGCGACCGCCGAGGCTGTGCCGGCAGTCTGCTCTGTCGATTCCTCCGGTCTACGCGGCGGACATGGACTGGGGGTTACGAAGGAGGAAACGGCACGGCATCTTCGACTGAGCATGACCCAAAAGCACGGATGCAGGACCGTCCGCGTTATGCGCTTGGTCACGAACTGCCGATTATGCGTCCTTTTATGACATCTGCCTGTGAAGTTCATGCGCTGCCTTGCCATCCTGAATCGTCGGCCCTGCTGGATCGCGGGCCGACCCATCCCCTGATCCGCCGCCCACCACCGTGGTCGGCGCTGACCGACCACACGAGGAGGCGCCTGTGATCGAACTGCGCGCACTGCGAAAGGTGTTCGCGGACACCGTCGCCCTGGAGGAGATCGACCTCACGGTCCCTGCCGGAGAGATCCACGGCATCGTCGGCCGCTCGGGAGCCGGCAAGTCCACGCTCATCCGCTGCCTGACCGGTCTCGAGTCCCCCACCTCGGGCACGGTCTCGATCGACGGCGTCGATCTCACCGGCCGCACGGGCGCCGGGCTTCGCGAGGCCCGCCGCAGCATCGGCATGGTCTTCCAGCACGTCAACCTCCTCGACTCGCGCACCGCGCTGAAGAACGTCGCCCATCCCCTCGAGATCGCCGGAGTGGCCAAGGCCGAGCGCCTGGCCAAGGCCCGTGAGCTGCTCGAGATCGTCGGCCTCGGCGACCGCGTCGACAACTATCCCGCCCAGCTCTCCGGCGGGCAGAAGCAGCGCGTCGGCATCGCCCGCGCGCTGGCCGCGGAGCCCAAGGTGCTGCTGTGCGATGAGCCCACCTCGGCGCTGGATTCGTCGACGACGGCTCAGATCCTCGGCCTCATCCGCTCCCTGCGCGACCGTCTGGGCATCACCGTCCTCATCATCACCCATGAGATGTCCGTCATCCGCGAGATCTGCGACTCCGTGACGCTGCTGGCCGACGGCCAGGTGGCCAGGACCGGCAGACTCGCCGAGGTGATCGCCGAGCCCGGCTCGGACCTGGCCCGCGACCTCGTCCCCCTTCCCCCGGTCGGGATCGACGATGAGGCGAACCGCCTCGTCGAGGTGTCCCTGGCCGGCACGGATCTGCCCACCGTGCTCACCACTGCGCAGAAGGCCGGAGTGAGCGCCGAGGCGATCCTCGCCGGTGCCGTGGAGACGATCGAGGGCCGGCAGATCGGCCGGCTGCGCTTCACCGTGGACTCGGCCGAGCAGGCGAAGAGCCTGATCAGCGCCCTGGAAGCCGATGGAATCTACGCGGAGGAGGCAGCCTGATGAACGACCCGACATGGTTCGACAACCCCGCGATCACGGATCAGATGTGGCCCGCGACCGTCGAGACGCTGCTCATGACCGCCTGGTCCACTGGACTGGCCGTGCTCGTCGGGCTGCCCCTGGGCATCTGGCTGTTCACCGCATCGAAGGGCGGACTGAACTCGAACGCATTCGTCTACCGGGTGCTGTCATTCATCGTCGACGTCACCCGCTCGATCCCCTTCATCATCCTCATCATCGCCCTCATCCCCTTCGCCCGATTCGTCGTCGGTTCGGCACTGGGCTGGCAGGCCACCGTCGTGTCCCTGACCATCGGCGCGATCCCCTTCTACGCCCGGCTCGTCGAGAACTCACTGCGCGAGGTCTCCGAGGGCAAGATCGAGGCGGCCCTGATGATGGGTGCCTCGAACGGCCAGGTCGTCCGTCAGGTCTACATCCCCGAGGCCAAGCCCGGCCTCATCGGCGCCGCCACGGTCACCTCGGTGACCCTCGTGTCCTATACGGCCATGGCCGGTGCCGTCGGCGGCGGCGGACTCGGTGCTCTGGCGATCTCCTACGGCTACCAGCGCTACCAGGGCGACACGATGATCGCCTGCATCATCGTCCTCGTCCTCATCGTCACGATCATCCAGTTCATCGGCGACCGCCTGGCCCGCCTGGTCGACCACCGCTGAGCCGCCTCGGCGAACTGCAGCCTTCCGCACTCCACACACAGCGAACACACCAAGGAGAATCTCAATGAAGACCAAGCTCATCGCCATCGCCGCGAGTGCGACACTGCTGCTGTCCGGCTGCGGACTCGTCGGCGGCGGCACCGACTCCGTCGGGCAGAAGGACGGGGAGCTGACGAAGCTCACCGTCGGCGCGACTCCGGTGCCGCAGGGTGACATCCTGCGCTTCGTCGATGAGAACCTCGCCGAGGACGCCGGGCTCGACATCGAGGTCACCGAGTACACGGACTACACGCTGCCGAACAAGGCGCTGTCGGACGGCGATCTCGACGCGAACTACTTCCAGCACAAGCCTTACCTCGACTCCGAGGTCGAGGGCCAGGGGTACGAGCTCACCGCTTTCGACCCGATCAACCTCGAACCCTTCGCCCTGTTCTCGAAGGACATCAAGGACGTGGGCGATCTGCCCAAGGGCGCGAAGATCGGCATCAACAACGATCCCGCCAACCAGGGCCGGGCGCTGAAGATGCTCGAGGAGGCCAAGGTCATCACCCTCAAGGACGGAGTCGACGCCGTCGATGCCAAGCTCTCCGACGTGGCGGAGAACCCGAAGGACATCGAGTTCGTCGAGGCCGATGCCGCGCAGCTGGCTCGCACCCTCGAAGACGTCGACGCCTCCGTCATCAACGGCAACAACGCCCTCGAGGCGGGTCTGAGCCCGGCCAAGGACGGCATCCTCCTCGAGTCCGCCGAGGACAACCCCTACGGCAACTTCCTCGCCGTGCGCACTGAGAACAAGGACGATGAGAACATCAAGAAGCTCGACGAGCTGCTCCACTCCCCCGAGGTGAAGAAATTCATCGAGAAGAAGTGGTCCGACGGGTCGGTTCTGCCGAGCTTCTGAGGCTGAAGGGTCTGGACTGGGGGCTGAGCCTGCGCGCGGGCCGCTCCTGCGCGGGGGCCGCTCCTGCGCGGGGGCCGCTCCCATCACACACCGTAAGTGCCAGTACCGCCCGGCGGCGTCACAACCTCCCCGCAGCAAAGTACCCAACACCGCTAGCGCCATAACCTCCTGTTCCTGCAGGATGTTATGGCGCTATGTGTAGGAGAAGCATGCGAACATCTCGTGACGAACGCCAGTTCAGCACAGTGCCGTTCACGATGCCGACATCGACCAGAGGCACACGCAGACATATGAGAGGCTGAGACACCATGACCAGACCATCACTGCAGATCCTCGCCGCCACAGCGCTCACCGCCTTCGCCCTCAGCGGCTGCTCCCCGAGCGCCGATCCGACGGAGGTCGGCAACGCCGAGCCGACCGAGGACCGCACACAGCAGGCGGAGGTCACCGCGAAGCTCGAATCCCTCGAGAAGGACTTCCACGCCAGAGTCGGTGTCAGTGCCCTCGACACCTCCGACGGCACCACGGTCGGCCATCGGGCCGATGAGCGCTTCGGCTTCGCCTCGTCATTGAAGGTCTTCGCCGTCGCCGAGCTTCTCGACCGCACCACGCCCGAAGAGCTCGACAAGCGTGTGACATGGTCACAGGCCGATGTCGATCAAGCAGGCTGGACGCCCGTGACCGAGAAGCACGTCGATGACGGCCTGCCGCTTGAGAAAATCGCCGAGGCGGCGCTGCGCGTCAGCGACAATGCCGCGATGAACATCGTGCTCGACGAGATCGGCGGCCCCGAGGGACTCGACGCGGCACTGGAAGACCACGGGGATGCGACCACCGAGGTCGTCAATGAGGAGCCGGACCTCAACGACGTCAAGTCCGGCAGCGCCGACAACACGACCACGCCGGAGGCCTTCACCTCGGACCTCGAGGGGCTGATCGACCCCGAACGGCTGTCGACCGATGACAGAGACCTGCTGCTGGAGTGGATGTCTGACAACGAGACCGGAGATCCCCTCATCCGCGCCGGGGCTCCCGAGGGCTGGACGGTCAAGGACAAGTCCGGCCACTCCGACGGCATCCAGAACGACATCGCCGTCGTCTCCCCTCCCGGCGAGGACCCGATCGTCGTGTCCGTGCTCACCGAGACCGATGACCCCGACTCCGAAGAGGGGCCGGCCCTCGTCGAAGCCGTCGCCGAGGTGATTCTGCACAGCTTCGAATGATGTGCGCGAGCGACCCCCTCACCGAGGCGACTCCTCCCCTCGGTCGGGAACGCACACTGGTGGCGCTCCGCACGCGATGGAACAATGCGAGACTGAAGCGACGTCACCTGCAGGAGGGCAACATGACCACGATCGGATTCATCGGAGTCGGCGAGATCGCCTCGGCGATGGTCGAAGGACTGCACGCGGCCACCGAAACCGTCGCCGCGCCCGAAGACAGATACTCGTTCCTCCTCTCCCCGCGCAATGCAGACCGTTCGGCGCATCTGGCTGCGACGGTCGAGACCGCCGAGGTGTGCGACAGCAACCAGGAAGTCGTCGATCGCAGCGAACTCATCGTCCTCGCGGTCCTCCCCCAGCAGGCGGCCGCCGTTCTCGACGAACTAGACATCCCCGCGGACAGAACCCTCGTCAGTGCCGTCGCCGGGATGGCCACGGATCGACTCGCCGAGCACCTGCCCCACTCCCCGACCATCGTGCGCATCATACCGCTGCCCGCGGTGCGCGAGCGCAAGGGCGTGACCGCGATGTACCCCGCGAGCCAGGCGATCGAGGAACTGCTGAGCCACCTCGGCGGATCGGTCACGGCCGCGGACGAGACGATGTTCAGCACGCTCTCGGCGACGACAGCGACGATGTCGGCGCATTTCGCGTTCCTGCAGACGATCACCTCGTGGCTGGTCAGCCAGGGCTGGGAGCAGGCCGATGCCGACCACTTCATCCGCGGGCAGTTCGTCGGACTCGGCACCACCCTCGCCGAAACCGACACTCCCATCGCGGAGCTCGTCGCCGACCACGAGACGCCGGGCGGGCTCAATGAGCAGCTCAATCACGAGTGGATGGACGAGGCCAACCGCGACCGCCTCGCCGCCGCGTTGAACGCCGTCTTCGCCCGCGTGACCGGTTCGGCCGACTGAACTCGCCGAGGCGGATGCGCGGTTAGAGCATCCCCACCGTTCCCGCCACTGCCTCCCCGCCGTGATACAACCACCTGGAAGCTTCACACCCTCCCGACCGCGCAGCATCCCACACCGTTGCTGCCACAACCCCTCGTTCCTGCAGGAGGTTTTCGCGCTAGCGGTGAGGGATGCCGAATGCCGAGTGCGGCGCAGCCCGGCCCGGTCCGAGGGACGCCCGCCGGCCTCAGAACAGCCCGGTCATGTTCCCGTCCTCGGTGACGTCGATCTTCAGTGCGGAGGGTTCCCGCGGCAGGCCGGGCATCGTCATGATGTCTCCGGCGATGACGACGACGAATCCCGCGCCGGCCGACAGCCGCACGTCCTTGACCTCGATGATGTGTCCGGTCGGAGCCCCGCGCAGACTGCCATCGGTGCTCAGCGAGTACTGGGTCTTGGCAACGCAGATGGGCGCGTCGCCGTAACCTTCCTCGGTGAACTGGCGCAGCTTGCGCTTGACCTTCGCCGGCAGATCGACGTCGGCGGCCTGGTAGATGCGCTGCGCGATGGTGCGGATCTTCTCCTCGAGCGGGCGGTCGAGTTCGTACGAGTATCTCCCACCGGACTCGCCGCCCCCATCGCTTCCCGTCGCAGCGTCGACGACCGCTTCGGCCAGCGCCAGTGCGCCCTTGCCGCCGTCGGCCCAGTGGGTCGATTCGACCGCGGCCACCCCGATGCTCTGCAGATGGTCGATCGCCGCACGCATCTCCTCATCGGTGTCCGTGGGGAACCGGTTGAAGCACACCACCGGGGTCAGCCCGTAGATCTCGCGGAGGTTCCGGCAGTGGAGCTCGAGGTTGCTCATGCCCTCGAGCACCGCGTCGACGTCGGTGTCGTTGACGTCCTTGACGTCGACGCCGCCGTGGTACTTCAGCGCCCGCAGGGTCGCGACGACCACCACGGCCGAGGGCCAGATGCCCGCGGTCCGGCACTTGATGTCGAGGAATTTCTCGGCCCCGAGGTCGGCACCGAATCCGGCCTCGGTGACCACCCAGTCCCCCAGCGCCAGTCCCGCCTTCGTCGCCAGCAGGCTGTTGCAGCCGTGGGCGATGTTGGCGAAGGGTCCGCCGTGGATGAAGGCCGGCGAGTGCTCGAGGCTCTGGACGAGGTTCGGCGCCAGCGCGTTGCGCAGCAGCGCAGTCATCGCCCCGGCCGCACCGATGTCAGCGACGGTGATCGGCTCCCTGGCCCGGCTGTGGGCGAGCACGATCCGCCCGAGCCGCTCCTTGAGGTCCTTCAGCGAGGTGGCCAGGCAGAACACCGCCATGACCTCGCTGGCGACGACGATGTCGAAGGCGTCCTCGCGAGGCACTCCCCCGTTGATGCCGCCGAGGCCGACGACGACTCCGCGCAGGGCACGGTCGTTGAGGTCGACGACGCGGCGGATGTGGATGCGGCGAGGATCGACGTCGAGGTCGTTGCCGAAGTGGATGTGGTTGTCGAGCATCGTCGCGGCGAGGTTGTTCGCCGCCGCGATCGCCGCGAAGTCACCGGTGAAGTGGAGGTTGATGTCCTCCATCGGCACGACCTGCGCATAGCCGCCGCCGGCCGCGCCACCCTTCATGCCGAAGACCGGGCCCATGCTCGGCTCGCGCAGTGCCAGCACGGCCTGGCCGACCTCGGGCCGGCTCCGGGCGAGCTCGTTGAGTCCGTCGGCCAGGCCGATGCTCGTCGTGGTCTTGCCTTCTCCCGCCGGTGTGGGACTCATGGCGGTGACGAGGATGAGTCTGCCGTCCGTGGCGTTCTCGGCCGCCCTGTCGAGGACGTCGATGGGCACCTTGGCCTTGGTCCACCCGTGGGGAATGATGTCCTTTGCGTCCAAACCCAGCCCAGCGGCGACATCGACGATGGGATCGAGCTCGGCGCTGAGCGCAATATCCATATCTGTGGTCATAAGGCCATCATGCCGCTTCTGCGGAGATTTGTGACCATCGACGTCCCGAGAGTTTGCGCAATGCGCGCTGAGTTCCGTCTAGCGCAACGCTCAGTCATACTCCTCGGGAGAGTCATTGCAGCTGCAGATCGGTCACGCAGGTGGCGCCGTCGTCCTCGGTGGAGAACTCTGTCGACCCGGTCTTGCCCGCCGCTGAGATCTCGATCGTGCCGCTGGTGTCTGAGGGCACCCAGAAGCCGATGAACCCGTTGTCGAAGGTCGTGGCCGACTCCTCGACCACTGCCTTCCCGCTCGCGGAGTCAGTGATCGACACGTCGACGGGCTTTTCGCTCATCTCGCCCAGGCAGGTCGTGAGACTGTGATAGAAGCAGTCGTGCGTCTCATCGACGAAAGGCGCGATCGAGACGTAGCTCTTCTCCTCGGGCAGGGCCATGGCGACTTCCTGCGCCCCGTCGGTGAGCACGAGCTCCGCGTTCTGGACGGAGGCCATGAGGTCGTCGGGGCGTTCACTCACCGGCAGCCGGTCGAGGTGGTCGATGACCTCGGCGGCGCTCATATCGGCGAGGTCGTGCACGGCGAGGAACTCCGTCGCCGAATCCCCGTCCGCCTCGGGCGCGGAGCAGCCGGTGAGCGCGAGGGCGAGCGCGGCGATGCCGATGGTGATTCGCTTCATTGTCAACTGTTTCCCCATGTCACTACGGGTGCAGAGCACCAGAGCCGTTTTCGCAATCATACCCTTAAGGGGTATAGGGTGGCCGCAGCGGCCCTGCCGACGGCCGCTGGAAACGACGGCCACCGCAAGGAGATCGCACGTGAAGAAGCCCACCATTCGCCTCTCAGCTGTCGCCGCCGCGATCGGACTGATCCTGGCCGGCTGCTCGTCCGCCGATGGTGGCGGCAAGGACTCCGGCGCCGATTCCGGCGGCCACGGCAGCCACGCCGAGGAAGGCGGCGCTCCGCCGAAGGGAATCGAGAAGGCCGCCGATCCGAAGTTCGACATCGGTGACACCGTCGTCCTCTCGGCCGATCACATGTCGGGGATGAAGGGCGCCGAGGCGACCGTGTCCGGAGCCTTCGACACGACGACCTATGCGATCAGCTACACCCCCACCGATGGCGGCGACCCGGTCAAGAACCACAAGTGGGTCGTCCACGAAGAGCTCAAGGATCCGGGCGACGCACCGTTGCAGGACGGCGCCGAGGCGACCGTCGAGGCCGATCACATGCCCGGGATGAAGGGCGCGAAGGCGACGATCGACTCATCGACCGATGAGACCGTCTACATGGTCGATATCGAGACCGACGAGATGGAGATGACGAACCACAAGTGGGTCATCGAAAGCGAGATGAAGCCCGCCGAGTGACCGTGCGGCTCACCAGGTCCGCCCGAATCGTGCGAGGCAGTGCCAGACCTTCTTGATCTGCTGCCGGTCGAGGTCCCATGCCCGGCGGGCTCGTGCCACATGGATGGGCCTCAGCTGCGCCGAGTTCGCCAGGACCTCGGCGATCCGCTCTGCGAGGTCGGCCACGTCCTGGCCACGATATTCCGGATGCGCGGCGATGTGGGCGATCCCGGCGACATAGCCGGGGTGAATCTCGACGACGAGTCCGCAGCGGCCTGCCGCCTCCACCACCGTGTGATCGTCGAAGCTGGGGTCGATCACCAGCGCTTCGACGTCCTCGGGCACCCTCACCCCTCCGTGGACATGCGCCTCGATGTAGTGATCGAGAGGGTCGCGACACCAGCCGCTCCCCGGGTCACTCTTCGCCCGACCGTCGCGACGATACTCGGCGATGAGCCCCATGCGGTCAGCGACCCCGAAGAGCTCCGGACTGAAGGTGCTGTCCGGGTAAGCGAAGGTCGAGCGAGCAAGGGTCTCCGGGCGAAGCCGCAGGTGGGCCGACCCGAACCGTGGTGCCGGACCATAAGGGTCGCCGTCGAGGTCGAGGGCCCCGTAGACCGGTCGACTCGCGTCGTCCACATGATCATAGGTTCCGCCGAACAACCGCTGCTCCCAGTTCCATCGGTCACCACCGGGAAACGCGGTCAGGCCTCCGTTGCTCGTGCCCGTGACGAATTGGGAGACATACTGTCCGCGCTCGAGGATCGACTCCAGCACTCCGGCCCCCGTGGCGTCGGCTTCGGGATGGAAATGCAGCGCCACCCGCGCACCAGCCGGCAACTCCTGCCCCGGCGCAGAGCGTGATCGGACCCGGTCAAGCGCTGCGGCGACCGGGTCCGGCGCGCTCATCGTTCCTGGTCGGGCAGCATTCCCGCAGCCTCGACGGCGCTGCGCACGATCTCCTCGAGGCCGAACTCGGCCTTCCAGCTCAGCAGGGCGCTGATGCGTGAGACGTCGGCGACCAGCGCCGGCGGGTCTCCGGCACGACGCTCGCCCATTTCGGGGACGATGTCACGACCGGTCACCTCGGCGACGGTGTCAATGACCTCCTTGACCGAAGCGCCGGTTCCGGTGCCCACATTGAACACGGTCTCCGTGGTCCCGCCCGCCTGCATGTAGTCGAGGGCGGCGATGTGGGCCTCGGCGAGGTCCTTGACGTGGACGTAGTCGCGGATGCAGGTCCCGTCGGGGGTGTCGTAGTCATCGCCGAAGATGATCGGGACCTTGCCGTCGGCGAGGCGGCCGAGCACGATCGGGATGAGGTTCATCACCGCGGTGTCGGCGAGTTCGGTCCAGCCGGCACCGGCGACGTTGAAGTAGCGCAGCTTGACGGCGTTGAACGTTGTCCCGCGCATCTTCGCCGCGGTGATCTCGTTGTCGATCATCCATTCGCCGATGAGCTTGGTCTGCCCGTAGGGGTTGATCGGGCGGCAGTCGAGGTCCTCGGCGACCATGTCGACGTCGGGCATGCCGTAGGTCGCGGCCGAGGAGGAGAACACGAGCGATTCGATCCCGGTCGCCTCGACGGCGGCGAGGATGTTCGTCAGCGCCCCGATGTTCTGCCGGTAGTACATGACCGGCTCCTCGACGGACTCCCCGACCTGCTTCTTCGCGGCGAAGTGGATGATCGAGTCGACGGAGTGCTCCTCGATGGCGGCGATGAGGCGCTCTGCGGCGTCGGCTGCCGCGAGGTCGAGATCGACGACGGGAAGGCCGTCGACGCGGGCTTCGAGGCCGGTCGAGAAGTCGTCGACGACGAGGACGTCGTCGCCGCGGTCGGTCAGCAGCCGCACCACGTGCGAGCCGATATATCCTGCTCCGCCGGTCACCAGAACTGCCATGGGCCGCGCTCTCCTTCGTCTCGTCGACTCGTCGACATCAGAAAATCCTCGGTATCAGAATACGTGCTCGCCGCAGGGTCCATCGACCTGCCATCAGCCGCGCCTGAAAGTGCTGTGGGGAAAGCGTCGGAATTCGCCGTCGGCCTGGCCAAGGGCGGCCTGCACTGCCAGAGTGGGAAAATGCACCTCCTCCTCATCTCCGACCCCGGGCGCCCGAGCCGCCGTGTGGCCTCGATCAAGGATGAGTTCGGCGAGCACCTCCGGCAGGATTTCGATGCCGAGGTCACCGTCGACGTCTGCACCGAGACGCTGCGCGTCCAGGCCGACCATCGGCTGGAGCTGTCGACGCTCGATGCGATCGTCGATCGCTACCCCGATGCCGATCTCGTCATCATGCTCACCGACATTCCGCGCCACACCCAGGGCAAACCGCTCATCGCCGAGGTTCTGCCCGACCGCAATGTCGCCGTGATCTCCTTTCCCACTCTCGGTGTGCCGACGAAGAGTCGGCTGCTCAAGATCTATATGAGCTGCCTCAACCAGCTCCTGCCCGAGGAGCACCTTCCGGCGAAGACGCATCGTCTGCCCCGCTGGGGTCGGTGGTCGAGCCGAGCCGAGTCCGGTCGGCGCACGCTCCACGCGCACACTTTCACCGGCGGGCCGCGCCTCGTCCTGGGGATGACGATGGCCAATGAGCCGCTGCGGATGTCCCGCAAGCTCTCGCGCGCCATGGCGGCCGCGACCGCGACGGGGGCATTCGGCATCTTCTACAGCTCCATCTGGCAGATGTCCCACCACCTGTCGACTCTCCGGCTCATCTCGATCGGCGCCATCGCCATTGCGGTGATGGTCGGCTGGCTGATCTCGCTCAACCGACTGTGGGACCGACCGGTCAACGAGCGGCTGACTCAGGTCGTGTTCTACTACAACCTGTCCACGGT
Source organism: Brevibacterium renqingii (assembly GCF_017808105.1). Taxonomy (GTDB): domain Bacteria; phylum Actinomycetota; class Actinomycetes; order Actinomycetales; family Brevibacteriaceae; genus Brevibacterium; species Brevibacterium renqingii. The sequence goes on from NZ_JADBHF010000004.1 coordinate 167,655, forward strand.
GCTCACACTCCTCGTCTGCGTGGCAGCGCTCTATGGCGCACTGGTGGTGGGCATCCTCGCCGGTGGTCTCATCGTCATCGACCCGGATTTCATGGCCCAGACCATCAACCGCCCGGATGCGCGGCTGAACAACTATCTCGACATCGCCTGGCTGAGCGCCGCGATGGGTGTCGTCGCCGGCGCCTTGGGATCGAGCTTCGACAGCGACATCGACGTCCGGAACCTCACCCATGCCCAGCGTCTGCGTTCCCGCATCTACACCGCTGACGATGGCGAGGCCGGCACGGCCTGAAGGGGGTTACGGGCTTTCAGTACAGGCGTTATGGTGAAGACATCCTTCAGCTTTCGAAGAGATTGGAGCAAGTGCAATGACAGAGACAGTTACGGTTCCCGATCCTCACGGCTCGGAGAAGACCACACGAGAGAACGCCGAACGCGGCTTCGTCGCCTCCGACGCTCTGAGCAAGAACCTCCAGACGGTGCTGGTCGACTTCATCGCCCTCAGCCTCACTGCCAAGCAGGCGCATTGGAACATCGTGGGGACGAACTTCCGTGACCTCCACCTCAACCTCGACGAGGTCACGGACATCGCCCGCGCCGGCAGCGATGAGATCGCCGAGCGGATGAGAGCTCTCCATGCCTCCCCGGACGGTCGCCCTGCGGTGGTGGCCGAGCAGTCCGGTCTGCCGGAGTTCCCGAATGGGGAGATCACCACCCACGACGCCATCGACCATATGGTCGCCGCCATTGAGGCGACCGTGGCCTCGATGCGCAACTGCCATGACGAGGTCGATTCGGCGGATCCGACGACCGCCGACATCTTCCACGACTACATCTCCCAGCTCGAGCAGCAGGCGTGGTTCGTCAGCGCCGAGACTCGCGTACCCAAGTGAGTCGCTGCGGCTGATCCGGCACACTCAACGACGGGTCGCCTCCTTCGTCCCCACGACGAGGAGGCGGCCCGTCGTCGTGTGCGCTCGATCCCGTCAGGCCCGACCCTCGGCTGTGTCGACGAGGTGTTCGGCGATGGCCAGCGCCGAGGTGGCTCCCGGTGAGGGCGCGTTCCTGACGAACAGTGTGGCTCCCGCGCGATCGATGACGAAATCATCGACGAGCGTGCCGTCCCGGTTCATCGCCTGGGCGCGGATGCCGCGGGTGGCCCGGTGGCCGCCGGCACCGGCGAGCTCGGGGACGTAGCGGGCCGCCTCGTCGACGAACTTCTCGATCGAGATGACTCCGGGCAGTTCTCTGACGGCTGTGGCCATGTTGCCGGACGCGAAGCGCCAGAATCCGGGGTCGGTCGCTACTGCCATCACATCGGGCAGATTGAGCCCGAGCCCTTTGTATCCTTCGCGGGAGAAGGAGAGGAAGGCGTTGGGTCCGATCATCAGTCCCCCGTCGATCCGTCGGGTCACATGGACCCCGAGGAAGGGGTACTTCGGGTCGGGCACGGGGTAGATGAGCCCGTTGACGAGGTCGTTGTTCTCCGGCTCGAGGATGAAGTACTGGCCGAAGAAGGGCACGACCGTCGGATTCCGGCTCTCGCCCGATCGTGATGCCAAGCGGTCGGACTGGAGGCCTGCGCAGACGATGACGTTGTCGAACTCCTGAGCGTCGACCGGGGTGCGGACAATGGCGGAGTCGCTGCCGGCCGGGTTGCCTCGACGGGCGATGTCCCTGACCGGAGTGGAGAGCCGGACTCGGCCGCCGCGTCGACGGAAGTCGGCGACGAGGGCTTCGGTCAGTCCCGGATAGTCGATGATGCCGGTGTGGGGTGAGTGCAGGGCAGCCAAGCCTTCGGCCTGGGGTTCGACTGTGTGAAGCCCATCCCGGTCGAGCATAGCGATATCGGGGACGCCGTTGGCTCGTGCACGCTCGTGGATGGCGCGGAGGCGTTCGACCTCGACCTCATCGGTGGCGACGACGACCTTGCCGCATTCGTCGACGGCGACGTCGTGTTCGTGGGCGAAGTCGAGGAGCAGGGAGACGCCTCGGCGGCAGAGTCTGGCTTTGAGGCTGCCGGGTTCGTAGTAGAGGCCGGCGTGGACGACACCGGAGTTGTGGCCGGTCTGGTGCGCGGCCGGGTGGCCCTCTTTTTCGAAGAGAGTGACGTCTGCGTGCTCGTGGCGAGTGAGGATCTCGCGCGCTACGGCCGCGCCGATGATTCCCGCACCGATCACCGCCCACCGTTCGGCAGCCATTCCGCAACCTCTCCATTGGATGACTCGACGTTCAGACTCTATTCAGCTCATGATGACGCTGCAATCCGCGTCCGCTAAGTGAGCGTTGTGCTCTCCGGGCTGCTCAGAGGCCATGATTTCCAACGTTTCTGAAATATTTCGGTCAGAGCCGTAACTATGCTGCTGACGAAAGCTTCATCTACTGGGAGCCGCCAGAGTCGGCCCTCTGCCAAGCACACTGCTTCCGTACCTGGACCACGAACATCCTCCAGCTCAGCGTGCGGCACACTATCTACGCGAGATGACACCGGGCTTGACCTCGGAAAACACCAATCGCTTCCATTTCGTCAGATACACCACGCGACGAGGTCGCAAACGTGCACCAAGAGGTGCTAAACAAGTTACCTTTGATGAATTACGGACTGCGACGCGCACGAAACTCCTCTACCCGTGCGTAACTATAACAAGCATATAACTTTGTGAGTGATTCACTGATTACTTTTCAATGACTCCGTAATCTTGTGAGGGATCTGCCAGGAGACTGCCCGTTTCCATCCAGACTCCCGTCTGTGAATGATCAGGATCCGAACGATGTGGAGAACCATGAGAATACTGAGGGGCCGGCCTGGCGCCGGTCGAAAGATAGCTGTGGGCACAGTCGCCGCTGCCTCGGCGTTGGCGCTGACTGCGATGACCGTGTCCCCGGCAACAGCCGGCGAGGTCAATCCGAAAGAAGACGCGGAGGCATATGCTCAGTTGATTGACACCGATCTGATCACAGCTGACCTCCTCAACGTCTCGTCGGCGTATCGAAGCTCGCCAACGGATGACGGCAAGACCGCAGACAACCAGGCGTTCAACATCGAAGCACTGCGGACACTGGGCGTCCAACTGCCAAACATCGGCCTCCCCTTGGTAGCTCCGGAGGGTGGAGCTGGTTTGCTTCACATTGGAAATGCCGGTGCCTTGAACTCCTACGCTCACGCACCGAGCTACAAATCGGCAACAGCTGGCACCGGTGCAGTCGGTGAAAACGGTGCCATCAATCTTGATCCCGACAATCCTGCGGCTAGTGGAAACGCAAGCGTCGATCTCACCTCTGTCTTCGACCAGCTCGAAATTGATGGCGTCACGGACGGGATTATCGACGAACTCAGCGTCGATCTGGGCGCGATCGCTTCGAACGCCGACAGTGATGGAAAAACTTACAACTCTGAGTACGTGGTCGCAGACGGAACACTCACTGTCTCGAGTGACCTGGTGGGCGAGCTCGGCACGACTCTTCAAGGCGTTATCAATGACTCCGGCACCGCGGTTAACGAGGCTGTCGGTGCAGACGGTGCAATCGACTCGATCGTCAAGGGCCTTACAAACGCGGCCGACCTCGACCTGCTCATCGCCAAGGTCGACCTGAGCGGAGGTACCGCCAAAGTGAATGGCGTCGATACTGCCCTGAAAGATGCGGCAGAGACGCTGATCGAGGAACCACTCGTCGATGACAATGGAATCGTGTCAATCGACCTCAAGCAGGGTGATATCAAGGTCGACCTTGCCAAGGTCGTGGCGGGTGAAGACGCCACGGATCTCAACGGCTTGGATCCAAACACTCAAGTCTTGAGCGCCTCTACTCTAAAGACGATCACCAAAGCGCTCGACGACGCACTCGGAACAGTCACTTCCAAGGCGACTACGGCAGTCACAGACGTCGTGAACAACCTTGAACTCGATATCACTGTTCCCGCTAAGCTCACTGTCGGACTTCCCCCTATAGGGAGCACATCCGACATCACCATCACAGTCAATGGAACCCTGGGTCAGTTTGCAGGCAGTGCCGACGGCGAACCCGAGGTTGACGCGTCTGGCAATCTTCTCGGGCTATCGATCGACGCATTGCTTGATCCATTGACCGACCGGCTCGTGCCTCTGTTGCTCACGCCGATCAAGGGCGCGATCGGTCCAATTCTTACCGCGACGACTGACCAGCTGTCTGAAGCTCTGGATGGAATCACAGATCCTCTCTTTGATGGACTCTCACCGGTGCTCGAGGGCCTCAACCAAGTAGTCGACCTGACGATCAACGAACAATCCCCGAACCCATCGTCGGAGGCCAACGCCCAGTCCTCCCTGGGTTCGAGTGAGGTCGCCGGAGACAACGGTCCAGGCTTCACTGTCAATGCAGTGAGCCTTGAGCTGTTGCCCAACCTTGAAAGCGGTCCGCTTGCCGACATCAACCTCGCGTCGTCCTCGGTACGTGCTGTAGCTGAGGCTCCTGAAGAGCCTGGTGATGAAGATGCGAACACGAACGCCGCGTCCTCTGCCGCAGCATCGGCGACCGCTGATGATGACTCGAATGCATCTGCCCAGGTAGCTGCTCAGGCTGCAGCAATGGCAGACCAAAGCACAAATCAGTCAGCAGCGGCAGATGCGTCTGCAGAAGCCGCGGCCGAATCTGCTGCTACCAATGATGCGTCGTCGGAAGCATCTGCTGATGCCACCGAAGAGTCCAACGCCTCGGCAACAGTGGCGGCTGCTGCGCAGTCGGACAACTCAGCTGACACCAATGCCGAGGGCTCGGCAGCAGCAAACGCCAACCCGGCGGCGGCCGCTTCAGTAGCGTCGAACGCGAACTCCTCGGCAACGGCCTCGGAAAATGCCGCGGCAGACGCCGATGCCGATCCGACCGCAGACGCCGACCCCGACGCGGCTGCAGCTGATGAAGCAGATGCAAACGTGAACGCAGCGGCTTCGGCTTCGGCATCTGCCGACGCTGACGTCGACGGCGATCCTGCTGCTCAGGCAGCTGCTCAGGCAGCAGCCGACAACGATGCCGAAACAACGGCATCTGCGGCAGCCGACACGTCGGCCGAAGCGGCCGCTCGGGCAGCAGCCACCGAGGAAGCATCGACGGATACGACTGCGGATGTCTCGTCCGACCCGAACGCTTCAGCTCAGCAGGCAGCCAACGCTGCGGCGAACGCCGATGATTCGGGTACGATGAACTCTCAAGCTTCGTCCGCGAAGAATGCCAACGCCTCTGCCGCTGCCAGCTCGGCAGCAACTGCTGATTCCTCGTCCGAAGCTTCGGCAGCCGCCGCAGCAGACGCCGATGATTCCACGGTCTCCGATGCCAGCAACGACACCACGGCGAATGCGAACGCTACCGCTTCGGCCGCCGCATCTGCACAGGCCGACGCCGACACGGATCCCGCTGCTCAGGCAGCTGCCCAAGCAGCCGCTGATGAGGATGCCAACAACACGGCATCTGCCGCAGCGGACGAAAACGCCGAGGCAGCAGCGGCCTCCGCCGCAAACGAAGAAGCCACCGCACAGGCTTCGACCGATGCGACCACGGAGACCAACGCAGCCGCTCAGGCAGCTGCAACGGCCACCGCTGACAGCAATGACAATGATTCGGCCAACGCTGACACCACTGCCGCTCAAAATGCCAACGCATCTGCAGCAGCATCGGCGGCAGCCAACGCCGATTCCTCGACTGCAGCCTCGGCTCAGGCCGCGGCCGATGCTGACGGCAACGACGACGGAGCTGATGACGGTGCCGCAGCAAACGCAGCTGCTGATCCCGACGCAGCTGACGAAGCTGACGCGAATATGAACGCAGCTGCTTCGGCCTCGGCTTCGGCCAACGCCGATGACAACAGCAACGCTGTCGCAGAGGCCGCTGCACAGGCAGCAGCCAACAATGATGCGACTACCACCGCATCGGCAGCAGCTGACACGTCGGCAGAAGCAGCCGCTAAGGCAGCAGCCAACGAAGAGGCCTCCTCGGAGACCTCGGCGGATGTCTCGTCGGACCCGAACGCCTCGGCACAGAAGGCAGCCAATGCCGCCGTCAACGCCGACAACACGGACTCGACGAACGCCGAGGCATCTGCTGCAGCGAATGCCGACGCCGGTGCCGCCGCTTCGGCAGCGTCGACGGCGGATTCCTCCACCGAGGCATCCTCTGAGGCAGCGGCTGACGCGGACGGTGCAGAGGCGAGTGCCTCGGCCGACGGCGACGAGGCCAACGCATCGTCGGCAGACGACGCAGAGGCATCGGCTGATTCCGAGAAGGCCGCATCGGCCAACGCCGGATCCTCGGCCAGCTCCTCGGCCAGCGCCAACGCCTCGGCCGGTTCGAGCACCAACGCCTCGGGCAGCAGCGACGGCGGAGACCTGCCGCGGACGGGTACCGACGGTATCCCGGCCATGGTCGGATTCGCAGCACTGCTCCTCGCCGGTGGTGCCGCAGCGGTGTGGGCGACTCGCCGCTACCGCGCAGGCAAGCACTGAGGCTGATCCAGCTCAGTCACTGAGCTGACGCTGCAACGGCGGGGTTGGAGTGAGAACTCCGGCCCCGCCGTTTGCATGCCCCTACAGTCCGCGACCGGCCTCCCACGGTTCCTCGGAGGCACCGGTGATGAGCGCGTTGACCGACATCGCCTGCGCATCGGTGAAGGAGGCGATGTAGTCGACCACCGCCCGCGCCCGCCCTCGTCGGACGATCGCAGCCGCGCCCTCCTCCCCCAGCGCCGAGGGATCTCTCGAGTACAGGTCCTGATACTCCTGCGTCGCCGCCTCGACGGAATCGAGCAGACGACGCGGGATCCGGGTCGCCTCGTCGGGGTCGAGCAGCCATTCGTGGAACCCCTCGACCAGCGAGGCGATGATCCGCGTCTGCCCACGCTGATAGACCGCGAGGTCGGAGCGTTCGAGCACGAACTTCGCATGCACGAATTTCAACACCACGACATCATGCCAGGCCTCCTGGCTCAGTCGGACATGACCGGTTCGCACATGCGGATCCGGGTCGACGACGATCGAGGCCTGCAACCGGTCGATCCACCGCCTGGTGAACCCGGTGACCGCACGGTCGGCCTCCAGCCCTCCGTCATAGGGAACGCCGAGCAGACCTTCGACCAGGTCCCGGTTCACCCGCCCCACCGAGGCCCTGAACGCCTCTTCATCAGCGATCCACGGATCCTTCTCCTGCGTGTGCCGCCGGATCGCCTCGAGCGCGTGCCCGGGCCGCCGACGATCGAGTTCCGAGTCCTCCACGGCCGCCAGCTGCCGGCAGTCGCGCAGCCAGCGTCCGAGTTCGGCCGACACGCTCGTGTACTGCAACACGTTCGACCGGTAGAAGTCATCGAGATCGTGCACCGCATAGGCGATATCGTCAGCGACATCCATGACCGCACACTCGAGCGTCTGCTGATAGCGGCCGATCGCCGGGAACACCGAGAGCACATCCTCCATCTCCTCGACCTCAGTGGCATAGGCGGAGAACTTCATCGCCCCCTCGTTCACTTCATTGCCGACCCCGCGCGGCATCCGCGCCGCCGAGGGCGCCCGGTCACCGCTCCACTCCCCGCGTTCCCACGGGTACTTGAGTACCGCCGCGCGCACCGCTCGCGTCAGGTTGAGCCCGCGCGCCGTGGCTTCGCAGCTGTCGAGAGCGGTGAGGATCCGAAAGGTCTGCGCGTTGCCCTCGAACCCGTCCTCGAGGTGCAGCAGCGTCCGCGACACCCGGTCGAGCTCCTTCTCGCCGAGGTGACCGAACGGCGGGTGCCCGAGATCGTGGGCGGCGGCCGCCGCCTGCACCACCACCGGATCACACCCGCCTAGGTGGCTGACGATCTCGCGGGTGCGCGCGTCCGCATTGTTCAAGGTGATCGCGATCGACCGGGCCACGGCCGAGACCTTGAGCGAATGGGTCAGCCGATTGTGGATGACCGTGCCGGACCCGGCCTGCGGGATGACCTGCGTGACCGAGGCCAGGCGCGAGAAGAACGGGGAGAACCGGATCCGTTCGATATCGACGCGGAACTCGTCCTCTCCGGGGCGGGCCACCTCGGCGACATTGCGCTCGCGTCCACCAGTGGTGTGAAATCTCTGACGTTCCATCACCCCAGACTACCGAGTCCTGCCCTCCGGGACCCGGGTCAGTCTGCGGGCGCGGCCGCGATAGGCTAAGGCGTTCTGCCGTAACCGGCGCCCAGTGATCTCAGGAGAGGCTTCCCGCATGAGCACCCAGCAGCAGTCCATCGAAAACTGGGCGGCCGCGCTCAACAACGGCGAGTCCGTGTCCTTCAGATTCTCCAAGGGAAAGACAGTCCTGCTTCTCATCGCCTCGCTGATCTTCGTCAGCGTCGGCCTGGCGATGGCAGCGGGCGGAAGCCTCGTCTGGGCCGTCGTCGGCTGGATCGCCGTCGTCTTCTTCCTCTGGGGCGTCGTCGTAATGGTCCGCCGGCTCTTTGCGGGCCGGCCGGCACTGACGGTCACCTCTGCAGGAGTGGAGATGAATACGGCCAAGGCCGGGCTCGTCCCCTGGTCACAGATCCTCGACATCCACGGCGCCAAGCAGAACAGCAATGTCTTCATCGAATTCGACATCACCGACGCCGAGGCGGATCGTCAGTCCGCGGCCGGCCTCGGTGTCGCACAGATGACCGACGATGAGGGCCACTCGCGGAAGGTGCTCTGGGCACCGAACGGACTCGCTGCGAACAAGGCGGCTCTGTGCCTGTGGCTCGAGGAGGAACGACAGGCACGCGCAGCGGCCTGAGAATCTCGTCGACCGCACCAAAGCCGCTGTCAGGGCTGCTTGAGACTCAGATCACTGTGACGTATGGTCAGAGCACCTGTAGGAGGTAGTCACGATGACCGGAGTCAATGAAGATTTCTACCAGCCAGGCACCCGCCCCGGCGACATCATCGAGGTTGAGGACGAAGAGACCGGTGAGCTGGTCAAGCACATGATCTACCTCGACGAATTCGGCAACGGCACGAAAACGCGTCCTCTGACCGACGAAGAGCTCGAAGAACTCGACGAGGACTCCGAGGACTGAGATCTAACGTTCACTGGTGGCAGCGCTCCGCCAAGCGCTGCCACCAAGTTGTCAGCGCGCTTTCATATCGAGGAGCTTCGCCACCACCTTCAGAGCCAAGCGCTTCGAGATGCACCAAGAATCCAGGTGATCAACAGGCGGATCGAAGATCAGCCGGTGTTCCTCATCGACGACGACTCGTAACAAACACCTAACGGTCTCGTTGTCCGGGTTCTGCTCAGCCGCTCTCTGATGACATACGTCTTCTTGGGATGGATCATTTGCCATTCTCTAAAACACGAGATGATGTACAAGGCGCTGTTGGATTGCTTGTCACAACCCGGGCCAGTACCTGGTCGTCTTGCGTCGCTGCGTTGTACGGGTTGGCCCCGCGCATAGGTGCCATCGAGAATAGTCTTCGACGAAATACGGTTCGGATTCTCGCCCGCAGTAACAAGAAGCTTTGTCGCGGAGACCTGGCCCCTCACCTATTTGTTGCAGCCAGCACCAGCGCGGCTTCCGTCGTCAGAACATCAAGCTAGTCCTCGGCGACTCGGCTCTCCTACTTGAGAAACTCGACGGGTTTCGCCAATCGGGACAGGGCGTCAGTGGGCAACCGTAGCATTGAGTCCACAAGGAATCCTACTGTGGCATAAGAACGGGAGCAGCCATGGAATTTACGTCGCGCGAGATCGCGACAGTGATAATCACAGTCAGCTTCGTTCTGCTGTCGTTCTCGCTCAGCGAGAACCGGAAGGAATTGCTACAGTCCCTCCTTGGAGTAGCGAGAGCTTTTGCGGCTTGGAAAGTCTGGACAGGAGTGCTCGCCTACCTGGCCGTATTGGGTTGCGCAGTGTTGTCGGCTTACTTCCTCGGGGTTTGGTCCATCGACCTGCTTAAGGACACCCTTATTATTGGCTTCTTCGTGGGACTACCAATTCTGTTTAACTCTACGGACTTCAAAAACGGCCTTCAGGTAGTCAAGCACGTTACGAAAAAGGTACTTGGCGTTACGGCCCTGCTGATCCTCTACATCAACCTACGGCCACTCCCGTTGTGGGGAGAACTCGTACTTCAGGTATCTCTTCTATTTCTAACGATGGTCGCCGTCATTGCGAAGCGAGATCCTAATACGGCTTCAGTCGGGAAGTTCGTCGGAGGACTTATAAGCTTCATAGTTCTTGGCCTAATCGCCTATGTCACAGTCCACGTCTTCAAACACTCCACTGAATTCGACTGGGAACGTGAATTTGCGACGTTCGAGCTATCAGTGTGGCTTCCTGTCTCGCTCATCCCTTTCATCTATCTTTTTGGTTTGATCGCGTCATGCGAGGCGGCGTTGATAAGAGCGAAGTTTCACAGTGACATAGAAGCTTTGCCTCTCCCCGTCAGGCTCGGCTTTCTAGCTGACGTACACGGCAGTTTGCGCTACGCCACGTCTTTCTCCGGGCGTTGGTTGCCAGAGCTCGCTACGCAAAGTTCGTTCCGCCAAGCTTTGCGAACAATGCGCGAGTATCGGCGGTCTATTCGTAGCAACACCCGGGAAAACAGAAGACGTCGTCGTCGCCTCAAGGAGAACGCTGGAGTAACGGGTGTGGACGAAGATGGTCTTTGGTTGGATCGGCGAGAATTTCACGAAACCAAGGAGGCCCTCGAGCGTCTTTTCTACTCGCAAATAGGCCTGTATCGCCATAGAGGTAGTCGATACTGGGCCGACCCGATCGTTGTTTTCCCTTCGGGAGGATTCGCGAATTTGCCCGAAAACCACGGCGTTCAATTAAGCGTGCGCAACGATGGGCAAGCTTGGGGCGCGTGGCGTCATACACCTGGAGATTTCTACTTAGGCGTAGGTGGGACGAGTGACCTCGACGCTCATTGGCGATACGCGGGCGAAAAGGAACCAGCGTCGTATCCAAGTCCAAAATCTTCAGAGTGGGTGGATATATCAAAAGGTTTAGAAGCTAGTCCCGAATGGGATGCTGACGACAGCCCCTTGCGACCAGCCTAAGCAACAGAATGCCACGAGCCGGTCACGCCGACGCTTAGCCTGCGGGAAGCGAAGCCCGGTAATTCTTTCGCTCAACACATTCGCTTGAGAAGCGTAGGGACACGCCGAGAAGGGAAGCACCCACATCTTTGCGCTGCCACCGCGGACACCGGCTCACCGGTGTCCGCAGTGTGATTTCAGGAGGCCTGCTGCACCGCCTGATGCAGCAGCTCGACGATGTTCTTCGGTTCGCGGTCCGACAAGTGCTTGATCTGCTGCGTGCAGCTGAACCCGTCGGCGACGATCACCGTGTCGTCCGAGGCCTCCCGGATGCGGGGCATGATCACTCGTTCGGCTGCGCGAACGGAGACATCGTACTTCTCCCCCGCTTTGAACCCGAACGATCCGGCCAGTCCACAGCAGCCGCCGTTGAGGACTTCGAGCTCGAATCCGAGGCGCTGGAGCAGAGCGCGGTCGGAATCAGTGCCGAGCACCGCCATGTGATGACAGTGCATCTGCACCATCGCCGTCGTCCCGTCGAATGCCTCGATGACCGGCGGCTGATAGTTCTGCCGCTCGAGGAACTCCGAGAGCAGATACGTCTGGTGGGACAGGCGCTTCGCATCGTCGTCATCGGCCAGCAGACCCGGCAGTTCGTCCCGGAAGGCCGCGACGCAGCTCGGTTCGACCCCGATGACCGGGATGCCGGCGCGGATGTCCTCGCGCAGGGCCTCGAGCATCTGCGCCCACAGCTTCTTCGCGAGTTTGAGCATGCCCGCATCGTAGAGGGGACGCCCGCAGCACAGCGGACGAGGCGGCAGAGTCACCTCATAGCCGGCGTCCTCGAGCACGGCCGCCGTGGCCTCGAGGTTCTGCGACTCGAGGTAGTTGTTGAACGTATCAGGCCACAGGATCACGCGATCGACCTCGAGGGGAGCCTGATCGCCGTGCGGATGGTTGGCACCGGCACGACCGTGCTTCTGCATATGCGATGTCGAGTAGTTCTCGGCGGCGACCTGCGACTTCGAATGGTGCAGATCATGCGTTCCGTCATGCCTCCGTTCGGACCGTCTGCTCTCACGGTCTGCCGGGCTGACCGGTGCGGCCGTGCGCGACCGGCGCGAGCTGCGGAACTGCGATGAGAACGGTCGTCTGAACTTCGGCACGCCTCGCTGCTGGGCGATGCCCCCGCCGAACTTCACGAGCGAGGACAGCAGCGGCGTCTGCGTCACCGCATTGACCACCCCGGGCAGCTTGCTCGCCATCCGCGCCCACCAGTAGATGAGTGTGATCGCGTATTCGCTGCGCGGCCGGAGCCGGCCCTTGTAGTAGTGGGAGAGGAATTCGGCCTTGTATGTGGCCATGTCGACGTTGACCGGGCATTCGGATTTGCATGACTTGCACGACAGGCACAGGTCGAGCGCCTCGTGGACGTGTTTGTCACGCCAGAGTTTGAGGTTCGGTCCACGCAGCATCTCGAACAGCATGCGTGCCCGCCCGCGGGTCGAGTCCTCCTCCTCTCGGGTGGCCATATAGCTCGGGCACATGTAGCCGGTGTCGGTGTTGCGGCATTCGCCGACGCCGACGCAGCGGGAGACGGCCTTTCCGAAGTCCCCGTCATCGTCGGGGAACGCGAAGTGCGTGCTCACCGGGGTCAGCCGGGCGTCGGGTCCCTTCCTGAGGTTCTCCGTCGGCGAGTACGGACGCACCGCCTTGCCCGGGTTGAGCTTCCAATCGGGATCCCAGATGTGCTTGAACTCGGAGAAGGCGTCGACGAGTTCGGAGCTGTACATGATGTCGAGAAGCGCCGCCCGCGCCTGCCCGTCTCCGTGCTCGCCGGAGAGGGACCCTCCGTAGTCCGCGATCAGGTGTGCGGCCCGCTCGAGGAAGTCACGCCACTGCCGCACCCCCTCAGCAGTGTCGAGGATGAAGGTGATGCGGCAGTGGATGCAGCCTTGCCCGAAGTGACCGTACAGCGACGCCTCGTAGTCGAATTCCTCGAGGAGGTCCTTGAAATCACGCAGATAGTCACCGACCTTGTCGACCGGGACCGCCGCGTCCTCCCAGCCGGGGTGCGTCTCCCGCAGACCGGGCACATGGGAAGTCGCGCCAAGCCCGGCTTCTCGGACCTGCCACAGCTTCTGCGCCTCCCAGTCCTCTTCTACGATCTTCGTGCCCAACACCCGGTCGTCGTCCTTGCAGTCGGCGACGAAATCCTCCGCCTGCTGGTGCGCATCGTCTCGGTCATCGGAGCCGAACTCGACGAGGAGGAAGCCACCTCCTTCAGGCAGGATGTCGATGTCGTCGGGGTGCAGCCCCTTCCGCCGCATGTACTCGAGGAGCTTGTCATCGATGCCCTCACAGGCGACCGGTCGGTGCTCGCGCACCATCGGCACCGCGTCCCCGGCGGTCGCGGCGTCCTCGTAGCCGACTGCCACGAGGACCCGTTCGGCCATCGCGTCGGTGAGGTGGACCTTCGCGCGCATGATCGTCACGCACGTGCCCTCGGAGCCGACGAGGGCCTTGGCGACATCGAACCCGTGCTCGGGCAGCAGCCGGTTGAGGTTGAATCCCGAGACCCGGCGGGGAATCTGCGGGAAGCCGGTGCGCAGCTTCGCGATGTGCTCATCGCGCAGGGCCCTCAGATCCTCGAGGATCCGCCCCTTCTCACCGCCCTCGGCGATCGCCGCATCCAGTTCCTCGGCGCTCATCGCCCCGACAGTGAAGCGCTCCCCACGATAGGTGAGCACATCGAGTTCGATGACCTGGTCGGCGGTCAGGGGCCCGTGGCCGTAGAACTCGGACATGATCGAGTGGGTGCCGCACGAATTGTTGCCGATCATCCCGCCGAGGGTGTTGCGGCTGTGCGTCGACGGATCGGGTCCGTAGGTCAGCCCGTATTCGGCAGCGTCCTGACGCAGATGGTCGAGATTGCATCCGGGCTCGATCCAGGCGGTCTTCTCCTCCGGGTCGATCGACTCCACCGCATTGAGGTATTTCGAGAAGTCGATGATCACGGCCTCGTTCGTCGTCTGCCCGGCCAGACTCGTCCCGCCGCCGCGGGTCGTGATCGGCAGTTCGAAGCGGTGGCACAGGGCGACGGTGTCGATGACGTCGTCGAACGTGCGCGGGACGACGACTCCGATCGGCACCTGCCGGTAGTTCGACCCATCCGTCGAATACGCCGTGCGGCTGCCGTCGTCGAAGCGCACCTCGGCCTGCGTGTTCGCTTCGAGTTCGGCGACCAGCCGTCTGACCGGCGTCGAGAGATCACGCGCGGTGGCGGTGCGGGAGATGGTCGGGATCCCGTCGAATCGGATCGGCAGCCTGTCTGTCGAGGCATCGGCGGTTCTGCTTACGACAGTTTCGGACATCGTTGACTCCTCAGCAGATTCGATATGGCTCCAGCGCCTCTTCGCGCAGGAGGAGACCGTGACCCGGGCGGGTGCGGTCAGGATGCAGGGCGCCGTCGACCGGGGTCAGGACCCCGTCGAAAGCGAGTTTCTCGATGCGGACGTGGTCGGCGAAGTACTCGAGGTGGCGCGAATGCCACACTCCCGTCAGGGCATGGGCGCTGAGCTGAGGAGCACAGTGGCTGGACAGGTCGATGTTCTCCGCATCGCACAGGGCGCCGACGCGAAGCACAACGGTGAGTCCGCCGCAGCGGGTGATATCGGCTTGCAGACAGTCGACCGCTTCAGCCCGCAGGAGGTCCCGGAAATGGGTGAGGTCCCAACCGTACTCCCCCGCTGCGATCTCCATGCCCGCCGGCGCCCGATCACGCAGCAGCCGCAGGCCGTCGAGGTCGTCGGAACTCACCGGCTCCTCGAACCAGCTCACCCCGTTGCCTGCGAACTCCTCGGCCAGTGCGAGCGCCTGCTTCCGCGCGAACGCGCCGTTGCCGTCGACGAAGAGCCCGAGGCCGTCGCCGATCGCCCGCCGGGCGAACGCGACTCGCCGCGGATCGTCATCAGGGTCGGTGCCGACCTTGATCTTCACGGCCGGCAGACCCTCCTCCGCCCACGAGTTGAGCTGTGTCCCGAGTTCTCGATCGTCGAAGTTCGTGAAACCGCCGCTGCCGTACGCGGGAATACTGTCGTGGCAGCCTTCGAGCAGAGCCGCCAGCGATACGTCGAGCAGTCGGGCTTTGAGGTCCCACAGTGCGACGTCGACGGCCGAGACCGCCGCGGCCGCCGGCCCGCGCAGACCCTGATTGCGCAGGGCACGGGCCATCGCATCCCAGGCGGCTCCGGGTGCCAAGGCGTTCAGCCCGGTGACGACCTGACTCAGAGTGTCGTCGATGATGTGAGCGGCGGCGGCCGGCGCATAGGTGTAACCCAGACCTGACTCGTCTCCACAGCGAACGCGCACGACCACCAGTGTGGTCGCCGACCAGCTCAGAGTCCCATCGGACTCCGGCTCGTCGAGCGGGATGCGATAGGCCGCGGTGTCGATTCCGGTCACCGGTGCGACACTGCCGGTCGTGCCCGCAGAGGCAACGTCAGTCATCCGAGGTCAGACCCATGCGGGCGAACAGCCGTGCCGCGGTGGCGCGTGAGCTCTGGTTGACCACCCGCCCGAGCTCGGGATCGCCGGCCAGCAGGGATTCGGCGAGGCCCTTGGCCTGGGCGAAGGCGATGTGGGCGGGCAGCGGTGGGGTGTTGCGATCGCAGCGGACGTCGAGGACGACGGGTCGGTCGGCGGCGAACGCCTGGTCGAAGGCCTTATCGATGTCCTCGGGGTCGTCGACGGCGATGCCTCTGAGTCCCAGAAGCTCCGCATAGCCGGCGTAGTCCATGGATTCGACCATCTGAGCCGTGTCCCACCTCGGGTCGCCGGCCTCGCGCATCTCCCAGGACACCTGGTTGAGGTCGCCGTTGTTGATGACGAGGACGACGAAGGTCGAGTTCGACCATTCCTGCCAGTGGCGTTTGACCGTCAGCAGCCCGTTCATGCCCATCATCTGGAAGGCGCCGTCGCCGATGGTGCACACCACCGGACGGTCGGGATGCGCGAACTTGCCTGCCAGCGCATACGGCATCGCAGCGAGCATCGACGCCATTCGGCCCGAGAGGTTGCCCATCTGGTTCGGTCCGAGTTCGACGTGGAAGCCGTACCAGTCGGCCGTGCTGCCGGCATCGCAGGTGATGATCGCGTTCTCGGGCAGTCGTTCGTTGAGGGAGACGAAGACGCGGCGCGGGTTGATCGGGTCGGCCTCGGTCATCGCGACCCGCTTGTTCTCCTTCATCCAGTCCCGGTTCTCATCGGCGATCTTCTCCTGCCAACCGGTCTCATGCTGGGTCAGATGCGATTGCAGGGCCGCCAGCGTGGTCTTCGCATCACCCCACAGGTTGACCTCGGTGGGGTAGCGGATCCCCAGATGGCGCGGTGACAGGTCGATCTGCACGGCACGGGCCTGACCGGTCGGCGGCATGAACTCGCCGTAGGGATAGTTCGTGCCGACCATGAGCAGGGTGTCGCATTTCTGCATCATGTCGTAGCTCGGCCGGGAACCCAGCAGCCCCAGCTGCTGAGTGTGGTATCCGACATCGCCGGGCACCACCTGTTTGCCCAGCAGCGTGGTGATCACCCCGGCGCCGAGGCGCTCGGCGACGCTGATGACCTCATCGGTCGCCCCGATCGCGCCCTGTCCGACGAGCATGGCGACTCTCTCGCCGCTGTTGAGGACCTCCGCGGCGCGGGCGAGCGCGTCATCATCGGGTCGCAGTCGATCCTCGGCGTAGCCGACGCCGGTGCGGGAGACGAAGTGCTCGACCGCGGGCTCCTCCATGTCCATGGTCTGGACGTCGGCGGGGAGGATGACGACTGCCGGTCCTCGGTAGGCCTTGGCCATGCGCACGGCTTTGTCGACGACGAGCTGGGCGTGCATCGGCGTGGTCACGGTCTGCACGAACACCGCCGCGTCGGCGTATGCCCGTTCGAGGTTGATCTCCTGCTGGAATTCGGAGCTCAGCGATACCCGGGCCTGCTGGCCGACGATGGCGACGACGGGCGCGTTGTCGCCCTTGGCGTCGTAGAGGCCGTTCATGAGGTGGATGGCTCCGGGGCCCGAGGTCGAGATGCACACGCCCACGTCGCCGGTGAATTTCGCATGAGCGGTGGCCATGAAGGCCGCTTCCTCCTCATGGGTCGGGCGCACATAGGTGAAGTCCTTGCCCTCGTTCTGAGCACGGCCCATGGCGCCGTCGAAACCGCCGATGCCGTCGCCGGGATACCCGTACCAGTGGTGCAGGTCCCAGGCGATGAGTCGATCGATGATGAAGTCGCTGACGGACGTCGCCATGTGCGTTCTCCTCCGGAAGTCTCGGATGTCGGATGTGCAGCAGCCGTCGTGCTGTGCGGCGGCCTGGCCCTCCAGGCTTGTCCCGGTTACGACACCTGTCAAGACTCCCCGGTACGGGTGGGGAAGCCTCACTGAAACCGCCGCGGCCCGCCTCCGCAGTCCGTTTCCGCGGGGGCTTATCAGACTCGTCGGCCGGGGTTAGCGTGAGGAGATGGGAACATCACAGCTGAAATCATTCGGCCTCGGTGCCGCCACCGCGATGACCGCCGTCCTCGGCACGATCGCAGGCCGAAAACTCACGACACTGGCCAAGGTCGGAAAAGGGCATCCGCTCAAACACCGGATCCTCGACATGTCCTCGCGGGCTCTGCAGACGAAGTACCCGCTCGAGGCCATGAGCACCTACCTCAACGGTCTGCACATGTATGCCGACGACATGGGGCGGCAGGTCGAAGCGGCTCATTTCTGCATCCACCTGCGGCATGACCTGCACCAGTGCGTGATCTTCGACCGCAATGAACCCGATGCCCGCCTCATCGGCATCGAGTACATCATCAGCTCCGAACGCTTCGAGGCCCTCCCCGCCGAGGAGAAGCGCCTGTGGCACAGCCACCATTACGAGGTGAGATCGGGCATCCTCACCGCCCCGGGCGTGCCGGAGATCGCCGAGCACTCGTATTTCGAGGACCTCGTCTCGACCTACGGCAAGACCTTCCACACCTGGCAGTACGACCGCGAGGACTTCCCCTTCGGGATCCCGCAGCTGATGATGGGCTTCACCGACGACGGTCAGGCCGATGACGAGCTGCTCAGTGACAGGGACGCCCGAGTCGGCGTATCCACCCCGGACAGACGCGCCCACCGCGAGGACATTCCGATGCCGGACGTCGCCGCCGAGGCGAACACCTGGGAGAGCGGACAGAGCGTGCAGACGACGCTGCACGACGTGCCTTTCCGCAGGGGCTGAGGCCCAGCGTCTGCGATCTGTGAGTCACGAACGATCCTTGTGAGCCCGTTCGGCGCTCAATAGCCTGAGGGCCCAACGAATTCGGAACGAGCGAGGGGGTTCGCATGAACACCGACGTACCTGCTGATCGCGACGTCCCATAT
Organism: Brevibacterium renqingii; assembly: GCF_017808105.1. GTDB lineage: Bacteria > Actinomycetota > Actinomycetes > Actinomycetales > Brevibacteriaceae > Brevibacterium > Brevibacterium renqingii. The sequence goes on from NZ_JADBHF010000004.1 coordinate 186,063, forward strand.
GAACGCGGGCTGCCGATCCAATGGGCGGCTCTCATCTTCACCGTGCTCTTCCTGGGCGTCGGCATTCTCGGGTTCATTCCGGGAACGACGACGCATTACATGTCGATGCGCTTCGCCGGCCACCATTCGACGGCAATGCTGTTCGGACTGTTCCAGGTCTCGGTCCTGCACAACATCGTGCATCTGCTCTACGGCATCGCCGGGGCCCTGGTCCGCCGCTCCCCCACCGCGTCCTTCCACTACCTGCTCTGGGGCGGCATCGTCTACGCGGCTCTCTGGCTCTACGGCCTGTTCATCAATTCGGACTCCGGGGCGAACTTCGTTCCGCTCAACACCCCGGACAACTGGCTGCATTTCGGTCTGGCTGTCCTCATGATCGGCTGCGCGCTCGTCTTCCGCTATCGCCGGTTCGAAGAGAAGGGCCGCTGATATGCTCATCCCCGAGGTCGCCGAAGGCATCCATCGCGTCGAGGACTCGTACGTCAACTGGTACATCGTCGAAGGTGACGAGGGACTGACCATCGTCGATGCCGGCGTACCAACCTCGTGGCAGTCCCTCCTCGGCGCGCTCAAACGCCTCGGCCGCAGCTTGGAGGACATTCGAGCTCTGCTCCTCACACATGGCCACTTCGACCACATCGGCTTCGCTGAGCGGCTGCGCTCTCAAGCCGAAGTGCCCGTGTATGTGCACGACAACGATGTGCCTCTGACACGTCACCCTCGGCAGTACGGGCGCGACCGGGCACTGACGTGGTACCTCCTCACGCAGTTCAAGGCACTTCCCATGGTCAGTGCCTTCGTGCGGAACCGCGCGTGGTGGCCGGAACCGATCGCAGAGGTCACCCGCATCCGAGAATTCGCGCTGCCGGTGCCCGGCAACCCCGAGGTCGTCTTCACCCCCGGGCACACTCTGGGCCACTGCGCTTTTCACTTCCGGGATCGGGACGCGCTCATCGCCGGAGACGCTCTCGTCACGCTCAATCCCTACCGGGGCACTACGGGAGCGCAGATCGTCTCGAATGCGGCGACGGCCGATCCCGAACGTGCGCTCGAGTCCTTAGACGCCCTCGCCGAGACCGGTGCCGGGACAGTCCTCGTCGGCCACGGTGAACCGTGGACCGGCGGCATCGAACGCCTCGTCAGGACGGCCAAGGCGAACGGCGCCTCGTAACGCCGCTTCGCCGTCACATCGCGCCGTGTCGCTTCGCCGTCACATCGCGCCGTGTCACACGGAGATCCTCAGGATTCCCGGCCGGTTCAGGACTCCCGGCCGGTGAGCTTGTCGCGCAGCCGATCGACCATGCCGACGCCGGGGCCCACACTCTTGTGGAACAGCTCAGAATGCGGCGCGTTGGGGTGCGGTCGCGTCGGAGCCACCCTCTTCGCGGAGATGACCTTCTTGCCCATGTCGTTCAGCTGATCCTGTGGGATATGGGCGCGCAGCTTCGGAAACTGCTCGTCTTCCTCATCCCGAGCGTGGTGTTCGAGCAGCTTCTCCAACTCGATGACGAGCTTGAGGAAGGCACCATCGGAGACATCGACGTCCTCGAGGTCCTTCATCACGCAGACGAGCTCGTCGTGCTCCTCTTTGTCGTGCTCGACTTCCTCTTTCCCGCCGGGGACGTACTCCTCGATGGACGGATAGACGATCATCTCTTCGGCCACGGAATGGCGCATCACCTCGGCGATGACGGTGTCCGCGATATCGCGCTGCTCGTCGGGATCCTCGGTCCTCTCGATCCGGCGGAGCAGCTCGAGCATGTCTCTGTGATCGGCGGTGAGCAGTTCGACGACATCCTTGTCGCTCGTATCGGTCTCATTCATTGTGCCTTCTCCTCTCCGGGCCCCTGTGCGGCCGGCCGTGCGATGCGATCGCCGTCGGCTGCGGAGCAGTGTGCGGTTTCCGGACCAGCCGGTCCGACTTGTGCCTCGACACTAATGACGGGGTTTTCCTCCGTCCAGACATCCCTTCGCCGCGGACGCGTTCTGCGGTGCATCACGTTCCTGCTCGCAGAAGATCCCCTCGGCACACGATCGGTTCCGGAACCGGGCTCACCACGAAGCTCTGACGGTCTCCGTCGGTCCGTCGACCTCGGTGAAACCCGCATCGATAACGCTGACCTGCTGGGCGTTGTCGGCCCATGATCGCTCAGACGCCGTGGTCACCCGCAGACTGAACCCCGAATCCCTCCACTGCCGCAGCGCCTCTGCGGGCATCTGCTCATAGGCCAGCTGTGCGGCGTGACCGCACTGGGCGGCCGCCTTGCCCGTCGTCAGGTCCAGCCCGGGCGAGAGCTCGATGAGCACGACTGCCTCGGCTGCGGGGACGGAGCTCTCTCCCGCATCGGGGAACTCGGTGCCGGAGACCTGGAGCTTCTTCAGCTCCGGTGGAAGCGGCTGGACAGGACCGGGAGGGAACACGAGTGCCTCGGCCGCGCCGAACTCCTCATCCCCGCCGAGGCTGACCGACACACAACCGAGCTCGCGCGCGTCTTCGAGCTTCTTCCCATCGCCTCGGCGCACGACCTTGCGGATCGCACCATCGCGCCAATAGTCGACGGCCTCGTGCCATTCTCCGCCGAGCTGGGACCGCGGATCATCGAGGAACATCACCACGGCCGTCGCCGCGGCCTCGAGGACATCGATGTGGCGAGCGATCTTCGACTTCGACCGTCTGAGGACGATCGGCAGGGACCAGGGAACCTCATGATCGGACTCGTGTCTGCGCATCTGCTCGCTCATGCGGGCAATCCTAGTCGCACACGGGATGCCCTATTGCCGGACCAATGCACTAAACGTATAGTTTGAGCAGGTCAAGAAGTCGGCCAACTCTTTCTGAGGAGCCGGTATGCCCAAGCCTCTTGACGGTCGATGCGAAAGCGCAGTCGGCCGGGGTCGATTTCCCGACTCTCCCGATCCTGTGATCGAAGACGGCGAATACACCCTTAACGATAATCGCGCAGCAGGAGCTTTCGAACTCAGCTTCGTCGACGAGGTCGTCGCCACCCTCCACTACACGCTCGACATCGAGACGATGGAGATCGAATTCGCCTACTGCGAGATCGAGGAGACACTCATGGCCGCCCACCACTGCCGGGAACTCCTGCGTCTGGCCACCGACGCCGTCGCTCGTCAGGGGCTGACCGTGGCCGTGACATGTCCTGTCGCCCTCAAGGTCACCGACGGACTCTCCGCCTGATGCTCGAGAGCCTGGCCGAAGTGGAGGAACTCGCCGCGAGCGGCAAGCTTCTCTATGTCCGCTACTCGGAAGGCTATGAGAGCGATTCCGCCGGAGGCAGCATCGACACCGAATCCGGTCTGGAGCTGCCGGGACTGGCAGTCAATCCGCTGACCCCGGAAGCATGGTGGACCCGACCCCTCGGCGACTGGCTGGCCCGGCAGCTCTGCCAGTACAAACATCTCCAGGAGAAGAACCCCGACCGCTTCGCCTGGATCCTCAGCGGAACGCAGGTGGGACGCGGCCCTGACTGCGAACCGCTGCTGAGTGATGTCGAACCGATCGCGCGCCTGTCGCCGAGGCTGCTCGACGAGGCGGAGCGACGCTACCGGGAGAATTTCGACGCAGAGAAGGGCCCGGAGGACGCCGAGGGCACAGATGACGAATCCGCAGATCGGACGAAACGAGACTCCTGAACCGTCATTCAGTTATGGTGTTCGGGTACTGCAGTCGAACCGAGGGAGCACGTGCCCGTGTCGAAGAAGCCCATGCGCGAAGTCAGCGCAGCCGATCTGTCCCGAGGCAGACGGATCACACTCCTCATCCTCGTCAGCATGGGCAGCTCGATCCTGTTCGCCCCGCCCTACCTCAAGAACGTCTTCTACGATCCCCTGCTCGACGCCCTCGACATCAACAACGCTCAGATCGGGTGGCTCGTCAGCGCCTATGCGATCACCGCGACGATCTGCTACCTGCCTTCCGGGTTCATCGCCGACCGTGTCCGAGTGAGGACTCTGGCCACGACCGGTTACTTCATCACAGCGATCCTCACCTTCGTCTACGCTGCCCTGCCGAGCTTCGGCACACTGCTCGCGGTCTTCGTGGGTATGGGGCTGTCGACGATCCTCATCTGGTGGGGTGTGCGCTTCAAGCTCGTCCGGCTGATCTCCGACGCCGACGGCTATGCCCGCAACATCGGCCTCAGCTACGGGATCTACGGGGCCGTCGGCCTCGTCCTCGGCTTCGTCGAGGTCGGCATCCTCTCCGCCTTCGCCGAACGCGCCGACCTCGGCGTGCGCACCATCCTCATGATGCTCGGCGGGCTCATCTTCCTGCTCGCGATCGCCTCTCATCTGCTCACTCCGCGCTTCGCCGGTGAGATCGAACATCCCGGCGAGGGCTTCAAGCTCGCCGACCTCACGCGCGTCTTCGGCTCCCCCGTCGTCTGGCTGGCCGCAGGCACGATGTTCTTCGTCTACTTCGTCTACACGGGCGTGGCCTATACGACCCCCTACCTCTCGGCGGTCTTCGCCGCCCCGGCCGCCGTCGTCTCCACCGTCAGCGTCATCCGCACCTATGGGATCACGCTGCTGGCCGGTCCGGCCTTCGGTGCCCTGGCCACGAAGGTCCGCTCCCCGTCGCGCGTGATCATCGTCGCCTCCATCGTCATCGCCGTCGCCCTGGCGTCCCTGATCGTCATCCCCTCGGGACCGGTGCTGGTCATCGTCGCCGCAGTCGTCGTCGTCGCCCTCGGCTTCCTCGCCAACGGCTGCTACGGCATCGCCTCCTCCCAGCTGAGCGAGGGCCGGGTCGGACTCGACATGTTCGGTGCGGCCTCGGGCCTGCTCTCGGTCATCGGGTTCCTGCCCGATACCTTCTCCAGCGTGTGGTTCGGCGCGATCATCGACGACCGCGGCTCCGCGGCCTACCCGATCATCTTCACCATCCTCATCGTCTGCGCCCTGCTCGCCGCGGCACTCAGCTATGCCCTCATCGTCTGGGTCAAGCGCACCGGTGGCCAGGCCGCCGTCGAAGAAGCCGAAGAGGCCCCCACCGGATCATGAGGATCTCAGCTGTCGTACCCTGCCCTTCGGGGCCTTTCCACCAGACCGACCATCGGAGGCGCAATTGACCATCGACGAAGTCACTGCTCCCGGAGCCGAAAGCACCGAGATCCCCGCATTCATCGTCACAGCGATGACCAGCCAGATGCGGGCCGTGCTCGACACCCAGGCCGCAAGAGCGGCCGAATGCACCCAAGCAGGACGCCGCGCAGTCCAAGCCGGCATGGATACCGAAACCGCGCGGCTGGCCGCGATGCGGGCTGAGTACCGGGCCGAGCGCTCCTTCTGGAACGAGGGCGGACCGACGATGGCCGACACCGTCGACGAGGTCATCGACACCGCCGGAGCCCAGGTGCCCATCCGCATCCATCGTCCCACCGCCGAGGCGGTCCTGCCGGGGATCGTCTTCCTCCACGGGGGCGGCTTCACCGTCGGCGACCTCGACACCCATGATCGGATCATGCGGGTCATCGCCGCCGAGAGCGGAGCCGCGGTCATCGGCGTCGACTACTCGCTGTCGCCGGAGTCGAAGTTCCCACAGGCCCTGCATGAGGTCGCGGGCGTGATCGATCATCTTGTGCGAAACGGCAGCGACCTCGGAGTCGACGGATCGCATCTGGCGGTCGCCGGCGACTCTGCCGGGGCTATGCTGACGCTGGGTTCTGCTCTGCTGCTGCGCGACGATGCGGAAAGCATCGGCCTCGATCCGCGGACCTTCTCCGCCATCCGCGCTCTGCTGCTCTTCTACGGCGGACACGGTCTCGTCGATTCCGCGAGCAGGCGCCTCTACGGCGGCGGCTGGGACGGGATGAGCCGCGAGGATCTCGATTCGATCACCACGGAGCACTTCGGCTCCGCGGCGGATGCCTCATCGCCCTATGTCGATCACCTCGAGGCCGACCTGGCAGGCCTTCCCCCGGTCTTCATCGCCGCGGCGGGCCTCGATCCTCTCCGCGATGACAGTGAGGCTCTGCACGTGCGGCTCGAGGAGGCCGGCACTCCGGTCGACTACCACCTGTATCCGGGAGTGCTGCACTCCTTCCTCCACTTCGGTCGGATGCTCGATGACGCCGGAGATGTTCTCAGTCGCAGCGCCGCGTTCGCTGCCGCACACCTCTGAGGCCCTGAGCTCGGCTCCCGCCTGGTCCATGTGACATAGAATGGCCCGGCACCTGTTGGCAGGTGCCGGGCCATGTGTTCGGGGACGTCAGTAGTGTGCCGGCGGGTCGCTGGCAGGAAAGGACTCCTCCTCCCACTCATCGACCAGATCGTCCTCGCGCTTCTTGCTGGCTGAATCGGTGCCGGGCTTCTCCGCGATATCGTCTCTGGCCTCTTCGGGGACCTCGGTCGGTGTCTTCTCGTTCTTCTCGTTGTCGTCTGACATGAAGACCATCCTTTCTCGGGTATGCCACTATGCTGTCATCGTTTCGTTCAACACGGTAGGGGCTTATTGTCATCCGGGTGCAAAGTCATCGCGTCGCCCGGGCTGAGAACGGGTGAGGTTCGTCGGCTGCCGGGTCGCCCCTTCCCCGGCGTCGCCCGCGACCCTCTGCCGCTCGCGTTCGATCTCAGCATCGAACTCGGCGCCGAGGAGCAGGGCGAGGTTGACCATCCACACCCAGGCGAGCCCGACGATCACTCCCCCGATCGACCCGTAGGTGACGTTGTAGTTGCTGAAGTTGTTGATGTAGAGGACGAAGCCGAATGACACGGCGAGTAGGGCGATCAGAGCGATCAGCGCACCGAGGCTGACCCACCGGAACCTCGGCTGCTTGACGTTCGGGGTGACGTAGTAGAGCAGGGCGATGAGCAGCATGATGAAGAAGACGAAGATCGGCCATTTGGCCACGTTCCAGATCAGCAGGGCTGCCGGCCCCATGCCGATGAGCCCGCCGAGCGATTCCGCGATGGGCCCGGACAGCACGAGCAGCAGTCCCAGGGTGGCCAGGACGATGAGCGTGAGCACGGTCATCAGCAGCATGAGCGGCTTGAACTTCCAATAGGGCCGAGTCTCCTCGACCCGGTAGACGGTGTTCAGAGCTCGGCCGAATGCGCCGATGTATTTCGACGAGGACCAGATCGCCAGGGCGAGGCTGCCGATGAGGGTGGCACCGGCCGATGACGATTCGGTGAGTTCGACGATGATCGGTCGGATCGCCGAGGCGGCCTCGGCCGAGACATCGTGAGCCAGGGACAGCACCGCCTCCGTGGTCGACTCGGCTTCCCCGACCACGCCGAGCAGAGACACCATGGCGAGGATCGCTGGTGCCGCGGAGAGCAGAGCGTAGAAGCTCAGGCCGGCGGCTCTGTCGAGGCACTCGTCATCGAGCAGACGTCGCAGAGCGCCCTTGACGATGCGCATCCGATTCAACGCGGTCATCCGTGCCGTCCTCCACTCTGTTCGCATATCGGTGTGCCCTCATGTCCACCCGTGCCCCGTCGAACCCGACGCCCTCCGCCTGCAGGAGGCTCGGCGCAGTGCCTGAATGACATGTGGCCGGGGAGCCGTCGGCATAGACGACCCGCCACCATGGTGCCCGGTCGGCATTCATCCCCACCAGGCGTCCGGCCTGTCGCGGACCGATTCCGACCATTTTCCCGATGTCACCATAGGTGGCCACTGCACCTGCCGGCACCGAGCGGACGGCATCCCGGACAGCGAGATGCCTCTCGTCGTCCCCGTCAGCGTGCTTCATCCCATTCCCACCTTGTAGTCCTTGGCCGCGCGGATCATCGAGTTGAGAGTCGCGATGACCGGCACGGAGAAGAACGCTCCGGCGATGCCTGCGACCGCCGCTCCTGCTGTGACGCCGAGGATCACCGCCAGAGGATGGATCTTCACTGTCGGTCCCGTCAGCCACGGCTGCAGGACGTGGCTTTCGAGCTGCTGCACGACGATGACGATTCCGAGCATGATCAGGCCGTGCACCCAGCCGTTGAAGAGCAGCGCCAGACCGACGGCGACCGCGCCGCCGACGATCGCTCCGACGAACGGCACGAAAGCGCCGAGGAAGACCACCGTGGCGATCGGGACCGCCAGTGGGACGCCGAGGATCAGTGCTCCCACCCCGATTCCGATCGCATCGCTGGCCGCGACGACGAGCTGGATCCGGATGAAGTTCGACAGCGTCTTCCATCCGGCCTCGCCGGCGGCGGAGATCCGCGCATGCGCCCTCTTCGGCCACACATGGATGACCCAGGTCCAGATGCCCCTGCCGTCGATGAGCGCGAAGAGGGTGACGAACAGGATGATGATGACGCCTTCGATGACGTGAGCCGCTGTCGAGCCGACTTCGGCGGCGCCTGACCCGAGTCCGGCGGCGTTGTCCTGCAGCCACTGCCCTGAGGAGTCGACGAAGTCGTTGAGCTTGGATTCGGTGAGCCCGAACGGCTGCGTGGCCAAGAACTGCTTCGCCGCATCCAGAGACGTCGCCACCTGCTTCTGAATCGCCGGGATCTCGCTTCTGACCTGGAAGGTGATGAGGAGAATGAGCCCGGCCAGCAGGCCGAGGACGACGACCCAGACACTGACGACGGCCAACCATTTCGGCCACCGATGCCGCTGCAGGAACGACGACAACGGGACCAGGAGGGCCGAGAGGACGAGTCCGGCGAGGAACGGGACGACGATCTGCGCGACCTGCAGAGCGATGAAGACCGCGACTGTGATTCCTGCAACGATCACCAGCAGGTATCCGGTGAAACGGGCACCGAGTTTGAGGCCCTCGGGAATCGGATCATCGCGATTCGGAGGCGCGTTCAGCGAACCTTCTGTCATGCATCAACACTAATGCCGCGAGGCACACAATGGGTGGCCCGTTTAACTCAGAGCGCCGCCTCCTGTCAGCGAGCACCAAGAGAAATCCGACGAAGCGCTTAAACAGAGTTAATAGGGTGTCCCGATGACCCGAATGCGACGCTGGCCCTACACTTTCGCCATGGCGCTCGCTCTCCTCATCGGAGCGATCGCCGTGGTCTCTTCGCTCTATCTCGATCTGCCGCTCAAGGATCCCGACGGGTTCCTCGGCCCCTCCTTCATCCGCCTGCCCCTGTTGGCTCTGGGGTTCGTCGGAGCGGGGCTCGTCGTGGAGGCACTGCGCAGAAGCGGCTGGCGGCAGCTGCCTGGCACGATCGTCGAGATCGTGAAGAAGGAGTGGAACGCCCACCGTGTCCTGTGCATCGGCGCCGGGCTGCTGAGCTTCTACATCTGCTACGTCGCCTACCGCAACCTCAAGAGCGATCTCCCGATCTACCGAGAGGGCACTCTCTACGACCGGCAGCTGCTGCAGCTCGACCACTGGCTCAGCGGCGGGAACAACCCGGCTGTGCTCCTGCACGACCTCTTCGGCACCGAGATCATGGCGAATGTGCTCTCGATCGCCTACCTCGCCTATCTTCCGCTCATCCCGATCAGCCTCGGCGCGTTCCTCGTGCTCAGCCGCAATCACGCCGTCGGAGCCTGGTACGCGACGACATTGTGCCTCAACTGGGTCCTGGGCACGATCAGCTACTACATGCTGCCCTCGGTCGGACCGGCGTTCAGCCGCCCCGAGCTCTACAGCAGCCTGCCCGACACCGGGGTCAGTCGGCTGCAGGACGCACTCATCTCCGCTCGGCTCGACTTCCTCAGCAATCCTGCCGGCAGCGAATCGATCCAAGGGGTGGCCGCGTTCGCCTCACTCCATGTCTCCGTGACCTTCGCCGCCGCACTGTTCATGATGCGCACAAACCAGAAGCGACTGATCAAGACGATCACCTGGGTCTTCTTCGGTGTGACCATCGTGACCACTCTCTACTTCGGCTGGCATTACATCCTCGATGACATCGCCGGGATGGGCATCGGATGGGCATCGGTGACAGTGGCCGGCTGGGCCACCGGCCATGGGAGAAGGCGCAAGCCGCAGCCTGCGGAGCCGATCGACGCCTCGACTCCCGAGGCCGCCCCGGCTCCCAATGCCGTCGAGACGAATGTTAGCTCGCTCGAGGCCGAGAAGCGGTCCCTCGTCGAAGCCGTCGAACTCAGCCCTGAGGCCGATCTGTCGCAGCCTCAGGATGCACCCGCACGCCGGAGCGCCTGACCGAGCGATCGTCGGATTTCCGCTCTCCGACGACGACGTCTTCGCAGTCATCCTCACTGGTGATCTCGACCGTCGCGCTGCTGATCAGTTCGTCATCGAAATGGCGGATGAAGTCGTTGTAGACGGTTTCGTCGCCGAGGATCCTCACCATGTTCTCGTCGTTGCGCCGCAGCGACAGCTTGTTGAAGTTCCCGCTGCCGGTGAAGACGACATGACGGTGGTTGCCGCCGTTGTAGTTGCCGCCGATCGTCATGTTCTTCTCATGGATGCCCTCATCACTGTCCTTGCCCTTTTCATCGCGCGGGAACGTGCGGATGCGCAGGTTCGTCGGAAAGTCTTCGGTGAGGGCGGTGCAGACATCCTGGCTCATCCGGTTGACGACGATGTCGACGTCGCAGACCTCCGCCTTTTCGGCCAGTGCCGTGGCAACCTCCTTCCTCGTGATCGACCACATGCCGACTCGGATCTTCGTACTCGGCTGCGCATCACAGTCGACGACGCCCAAGGTGTTCTCCGTCGTGTCGCCGTCCGCGCGCGGAAAGAAGTAGCTCTTCGTCGTGCCGGAGATCTCCGGCGGGTTCGACTCGTAGTAATCGGGGTCGGCCTGCGAAGGATCGACGGCAACTGCACTCAGCTGCCCGAAGTATTCGTGGAACCGTTCGAAGAGAGAGCTGCCGCCGAAGCCGATGTCTGCCGGATCCTCGACGTGGGTGTACATGCTGTTGAACCCGCCCGTCCCACCGATCGAGTCATTGCTGAGGTTGGCTGAACTGGTCACAGCGACACGATCGTGTCCCAGGGTGCTGGAGAAGAGGTAGAACTTGTTGTTTGCAGCCCGTGTCTGCGCCGTCAGGTCCAGCGACAGCTCCCTCACCGCCCTCCTGCCCGCAGACCCGTATCCACGTCCTGGAGTCGGCAGAGGCGTTGAATTCCTTCTGGAGATCTCGGAATTCCCTCTGCTGCGCCTCGCTGCCGGCAGTGAGCATGCCGTGGTCGACAAGCACCCGCACGTGGACGCCTCGGCTCACGGCGTCGCGCAGTGCGCTGTAGATCACCCGATCCCTCAGGCGGTACTGGGCGATCTCAATCGATTCGTCCTCGCCGGTGCCGTCAATCATCGTCTTCACCTGCTCGACGAGCTCATCGCTGCCGGGCGAGTTGAAGGTCCCTCCTGTCGTCAGCTGCGGCGCCGCCGACGCCGGTCGGGCGTCGTGCGGGCCGCCGGCGGTCCCGAGCAGACCTGAGACGAGGGCGCAGGCAGCAGCAGCGGCCAGAAGCCTGAGACCTTGTCTCGCTTCTCGTGCGGTTCTGCGCTGTGCGGTGATTCCGTGGGCGTGCATCGAGAGCCTCCTCGCTGAAACTCCTTCAGTGCGGCAGATCATGTCGGCGGTTCAGATGTCGCCGTGCGATCCTGATGACACCGTCATTGTTTCCACAGCGGATGACCGTGTCGAGACGACGACGAACCTCAGGGCCGGGCCCGCGAAAGCTGATCGCCGTCTGCCGATGTATACTGGAGTCACTTGTGAACCCGTTTTCGGGTTCCCTGCGTCGTCAGGACGCCTCGTCACTGCAGCTGGGTGAGATCGCCCGCGCAAGTTTCCGAAGCCGTTTTCTCTCGGCGATCGAGAGCGCCGACAGCGCTCATTCCATGACCGGAAGCGGCTGCCTGCCACCAAACCACGGCACCGGCACGCCCTCCGGCACGTCGAAGGGCCACCCCATCACTACTTCACAGACACGCACCACCACTCGCAACTCCTCGCGTTCCCGCAGCGGCGCGAGCACCGCAGCTGCCGCGAAGCCCGTCACGTTCGCCGACCTCGGCGTTCCTGCGCAGCTGACCGAAACGCTCGACCGCGAAGGCAAGACCTCCGCCTTCCCGATCCAGCAGGACACCCTCCCGGACACCCTGGCGGGTCGGGATGTGCTCGGCCGCGGCAAGACCGGCTCGGGCAAGACCCTCGCCTTCTCCATTCCGCTGGTCGCGCGCCTGGCCGGCTCGCAGACCTCCGGCTCGTCACGAGCCCGCCTCCCCCGCGGTCTCGTCCTCGCCCCCACGCGTGAGCTCGCCACCCAGATCACCAATGTCATCGACCCGTTGGCCCGCGCCGTCGGTCTGAAGACGACGACGATCTTCGGCGGCGTCAAACAGAAGCGCCAGGAGGACGCCCTCAACGCCGGCGTCGACATCGTCGTGGCCTGCCCGGGCCGCCTCGAGGACCTCCTCCAGCAGGATCTGCTCAGCCTCGATCACATCGAGGTCACCATCCTCGACGAAGCCGACCACATGGCCGACCTCGGATTCCTGCCCGGGGTCACCCGCATCCTCAAGCAGACCCCGAGCGAGGGGCAGCGGATGTTCTTCTCGGCCACACTGGACAACGACGTCGACAAACTCGTCCGTCGCTTCCTGCACAATGAAGTCCTCCACTCCGTCGACGAACCGACTTCCCATGTCTCGGCCATGACCCACCACGTGTTCGAGGTCGACGTCGACGACAAGAACGAACTCGTCCACAAGCTCGCCTCCGGCACCGGCCGCCGGATCCTCTTCACCCGCACCAAGCATCGGGCCAAGCGCTTCGCCCGCCAACTGACCGCTCAGGGCATTCCGGCCGTCGACCTGCACGGCAACCTGTCCCAGGGTGCGCGCGACCGCAATCTCGCTGCGTTCACCGACGGAGATGCGAAGGTGCTCGTGGCCACTGACATCGCCGCTCGCGGAGTCCACGTCGATTCCGTCGAACTCGTCGTCCACGTCGATCCCCCGACCGAACACAAGGCCTACCTGCATCGTTCGGGCCGCACCGCCCGGGCCGGCAGCGCCGGCGATGTGGTCACGGTCATGACGCCCGACCAGCGCAAGGACACCCAGACCCTGCTGCGCAAGGCCGCCATCAAGGCCGCCCCGCAGAAGGTCACGGCCGACTCCCCCGAGGTGACCGAGCTCGTCGGTGAGATCGCCGAGTTCATCGCCCCGCAGCCGCCCCAACCCAAACAGCCTGCTCGGCAGTCCGGTCAGGCGGAAGCAGCAGGACAGGGACGCAAGCGTCGGCCCCGCCGCAGGCGCGGAGGCCGGGGCGGTCAGTCGTCGGAGACCGGCAGCGGTCGTTCACAGCAGAGCACGCGCGGTGGTCAGCAGTCCGCCCGCAGTGGTCAGCAGACCGCGGGCGCCGGCAGGAGTCAATCGCCGGAGCATGGCCGCGGCGACAGGAGCCAGCGTCAGAGCCGTGCCCGGAGTACCGGAGGCGATCAGGCGTCCCGTCCGTCGCGGAGTCGGCGGTCCTCTCAGGGACGCGGAACGAGCGCAGCCACCAGGATGAGCCACCGCAGCCGAAGCGACAGCCGAGAAGCACAGCGCTCCCGGGCGTGAGCGCAAACGACGGCCACGAGCATCTCACGCTTGTCTGGTTCCGAGACGACCTGCGCGTCGACGATCACGAGGCACTGACTGCAGCCCGCGCCGAGGGGCGAGTGATCGGACTCTGGATCAGAGAGCGTCGCGACGCCTCCGGTCTGGGGCCGCGCCCTCTCGGCGGGGCCTCCCGCTGGTGGGCACACGAGTCGCTGCGGACCCTCAGCGACGAGCTCTCCGAGCTCGGCATCCCGCTGCTCTTCGCCGCCGGACCTGCCGAAGACATCGTCCCGCAGGTCGTCGCGGATCTGCATGTCGACGCCGTTCGCTGGTCGCGCCGCTACGCCCCTGCCTCTCGGCAGCTCGACGCACGGATCAAGGCCCGGCTCGGCGAGGTCGGCTGCGCATCACACTCCCATCCGGGTGCCGTGCTCGTCGAGCCGTGGACGGTCAGCCCCCAGAACGGTGGACACTACAAGGTCTTCACACCGTTCTTCACGGCCGCCCGCGATCGAGAGGTCGGAGAGGTCCTTCCTCGTCCGCACCGGCAGGAAGCGTTCTCCGCTGCTTGGGCCGCATCGGTGCGCTCCCGCCGGTGGGCGACCGACCTCGACGGTCTCGGCCTCGTCGACGAAACAGGTACAGGCACAGACGATTCCACCTCGGCCCGGACTCCGCGGTGGTGGCAGACCACTGTGGCAGAACACTGGGAACCCGGTTGCCGGGCGGCGACGGAGAGTCTGCGCAGACTGGCCGATGGCATCGACGACTATGCCGACTCGCATGACTTCCCTGCCGATCCCGACAGCACGTCCCGGCTGTCCCCGCGGCTGCGATTCGGTGAGGTCTCCCCGAGGCAGGCGCTGCGGACGGCGCAGGACCTGCCGGAGGTGCGTGAAGACGATCGTCATGCATGGGTCCGTCAGCTCTATTGGCGGGAGTTCTCCTGGCATCTGACCTATCACATTCAGCACATCGAGACCGAGCCGATCCGGTCGGAGTTCACTAACTTCCCCTACGAGGACGACCCCGAGGCACTCGAGCATTGGCAGAACGGGACGACAGGGGTGCCCCTCGTCGATGCCGGCATGGCTCAGCTGTGGCAGACCGGGTGGATGCACAATCGGGTGCGGATGGCCACAGCAAGCTTCCTCACGAAGAATCTGCTCGTGCATTGGTGGCACGGAGAGCAGTGGTTCTGGGACACCCTCGTCGACGCCGATGAAGCCAACAACCCGGTGTCGTGGCAGTGGGTGGCCGGGTGCGGTGCCGATGCGGCTCCGTATTTCCGGATCTTCAACCCGGAACGGCAGCGAGAGCGCTTCGACCCCGATGGGGAATACGTCGACACATGGATCGGGCAGGGTCCGGGCAGCCGCCCGACGGCAGAGCGCTCGCTTGCGGGCTCCGAGCCGATCGTCGATCTCAGACAGTCACGTCAGGCGGCTCTGGCGGCCTATGACCGGATGAAGAGCGGAACAGAATGAGCGCGGCTGCGACCGCACGATTCACATGCTGTCGCAGCCGCGCTTCGGATCAGAGCGGCGCGCTTCGGGTCAGTCGGCCAGTGCCGCACCGACGTCGTACCGAAGGATCGCAGCGATCCCGTCGCTCATCGGATCGTGGCTGAGCCCGATCTCCGCGGAGGAGAGGATGGCTTCGGCGACGATTTCTGCTTCTCCTTCGGATGCTTCGGCATCGTCGAGCAGAAGGGTCGCCACCGCGCCGCGGCGTACTGCCTTTTCGACTTCTGCGCGTCCTTCGACCGCGCGGTCGTGTGCCTTGCTCTCGCCCAGTCGGTCCGAGTTCTCGGCCTCGCGTTCTTCGGCGAGCTTCGTCACCAGCGTCCTGATGGCCACGTCGATCGCTTCTTCGGCGCCTGCGTCTTCGTCGCCGCCTTCGGAGATCTCGTGGAGCATCTCTTCGGCTCTCACCGACAGCTCGGCCTTGACGACGGTTCTGCCCTGCACCTCTCCGGCCAGGACGAGCGCGTCCGGTGCATGGTCCGTGATGAGACGGTCGACGAAGTCGGCCACGGTGCGCGCGTTGTCCTTGATGATCTCGTCGACACGGCGCCGGATCTGGTTGTGCGAATACGCGCCTCGGCGGGGCTTGTTGATCTCTTCGTCATTGTCGCCGGTCACGTGGACCCCGTCGTTTTCACTGCGTTCGCGGTCCGGGGTCACGCTCAGCTCACGGACGTTCGCTCCGTCCTGGCCGGCGATGACGAGGATGACATCGAACTGCCGGGATTCCTGTCGGAGGAAGGCTCCGAGTTCAGGCACCTGGCCGTAATGTGCCGCGTCCCCATCTCCCAACGCCGCGTCCCAGTGCTCATCGAGCAGAACGCCCTCCGAGGTCGCCACGATGATCCGGCCATCGGTGTGCACCTCGGTGGGTTCGTCGACGAGGACGACGGCGTCGATGGATTCGAGCAGAGACTCGTCTGCCCCGTTGTCGGACAGCTGCTCGCGCAGCTCTTCCCAGCGCAGACGGATCTGCGTGGCAGCGTCAGCTGAGGGAGAACGTCCTTCGAGATAGACCGTGGCATACGGTCCGCCTTTTTCGTAGATCGTGCGCAAGTGACTGTAGTTCATCGCTTGTTCCTCCTCAGAATCTGCGGATCATCTGACGGGCCCGCGAACGGGACCCGCCACGCTCTGCGCGGTGACCTCAGCCTGTCATCGTCCACTGCTCCTGTAAACAACCTTGACAATCTGGGGCAGCACCTTTACGTATCCGAGTCGGTCTCAGCTCCGTGGGCCGGCTGGGGGTCCTCCGAGGAAAGCAGTCAGCATCGGGCCGACGATAACGGCGGCGACGAGGAGGGCGATGCCCCATTTGTATTCTTTCCGGAACAGAGCGAGGACGCCTGACAGCGCCATGATTCCGGCGATGATCCATAGAACGATGAGCATGACTCTCTCCTTCGCTCCCTGCGGTTGGAGGTGCCACTCGTCGGCTCACCCAACCACACGGTGGTTTTCATCGTGACACGCTCTCATTCCGATGACAATGGATCGATGGGAATACGCTCCGGCAACAGAGCGGCCGGGAGGACGGTCATCCCGTCCGACCCGGCCGCCTGACTCAGAACTTCGGAACGTCGGAGATAAGCGCGCGGGTGTACTCGTGCGAAGGGTTCTCGAGCACCTGCGCCGTGGGCCCGTAGTCGACGATCTTGCCCTTGTTGAGCACCGCGAGGTTGTCGGCGATGTGCCGCGACAGCGCGATGTTGTGTGTGACGAACAGCATCGCCAGCTGCCGCTCGGCCCGCAGGGTCCGCAGCAGCGCCACGATCGAGGCCTGCACACTGACGTCGAGGGCCGAGGTGATCTCGTCGCAGACCATCACCGAAGGCGCATTGACCAGGGCGCGGGCGATCGCGGCCCTCTGCCGCTCGCCTCCGGACAGGTCGCCGGGGCGCCGGTGGTAGAACGACCGACCCAGACGCACCGAATCGAGCGCCTCCTCGACGGCGGCCTTGCGACTGGCGGCCGTGCCGTCACCGCTCATCTCCAGCGGCACGGTCAGCGACTGCCCGATCGACCGGCGCGGGTTGAGTGAGGAGAACGGCGATTGGAACACATACTGGATGCCCACCCGCTGCTCGTTCGTCCGCTTCCTGGTCGAGCGCGCCAGCTCCGTCCCGCGCAGCCGCACCGAGCCCGTGTAGTCGTCGTTGAGTCCGGCGACACACTGCGACAGGGTCGTCTTGCCCGAGCCGGATTCGCCGAGCAGCATCGTGCACTCCCCCGGCTCCAGGACGAGATTGATGCCGTCGAGGATCTGCGCCTTCCCGTAGGCGAGCGCAATGTCCTTGACCTCGAGCAGCGGAGCATCCGCCGAGGCGGCTCCCCCACCCGCGGCCCCCGCCGAGGCGGCCGCGGCCCCGGACTCGGCGGTCGAGTCCTCATCCGCGGAGTCCTGCCCCGCAGCCGAGCCGTTCGCTCCGGTGGAGACGAGGATGTGCGTCTTGTCATCGTCCTCGGGCGCCGTCTTCGCCTCGGCGGCACCGTCGCCGATGGTTTTGCGGCCATCGAGGTCGGGCACCGCGGCCATGAGCATCTTCGTGTACTCGTGTTCCGGATGGTCGAGCACCGCATCGACAGGGCCTTCCTCGACGAGGTCGCCGCGCAGCATCACGGCCACCCGGTCGGAGATGTCCTTGATCACCGCGAGGTCGTGGGTGATGTAGAGGCCGGCGACGTTGTTGGCCACTGTCATCTGCCGGATCGTGTCGAGCACGACCGACTGGGTGGACACGTCCAGGCCGGTGGTCGGTTCGTCGAGGATGAGCACGTCGGGATACATGGCGAACGCCATGGCGATGCCGATGCGCTGCTGCTGGCCGCCGGAGAGCTGGTGCGGCCACCGCTTCTGGTAGTCCTTGTCCCCGGGCAGGCCGACGTCGACGAGCACCTCGGCGACCCGCTCTGTCCGTTCGGCCTCGGAGGAACCGAACTGGTGGATGTCGAGGACCTCGCGGATCTGCTCGCCCACGCGCATGGCGGGGTTGAGCGACAGGGCCGGGTCCTGCGGGATATAGGCGATCCGCGACCCGCGCAGGGCGCGCACGGCCGCCTCGTCGAGTTCGACGACCTCGACGGCGGTGGCATCCCCGCGCGGCCACAGGCTCACGGACCCGGATTCGAACTTCAGACCATCGCGGAAGTGGGCCATGCAGGCCAGCCCCGCCGTGGTCTTGCCCGATCCCGATTCGCCGACGAGGCCGAGGATCTCTCCGCGGGCGAGAGTGAAGTCGATGCCGTGGAGGATCTCATCGCCGGCGTTGGTGACGACCTTGAGGTCGGTCACGCGCAGGACGATCTTCTCGTTCGGTTCGTTCGCGGCATCGTGGCGAACGGTCTCTGTCTTCGGGCTCATCATGCCTCCACTGAAGTCGATGCGGTGGCTCGGGCGAAGGAGTCCGCGAGCAGGTTGGTCCCGATGGTCAGCAGCGCGATCGCGATGACCGGCAACAGCACACCCCAGGGTTGGATGCTCAGGGCGATCCGGTTCTCGTTGATCATCAGACCCCAGTCGGCAGCCGGCGGCTGCAGGCCGAGTCCGAGGAACGACAGGGAGGCGATGTAGCCGATCGAGTAGGTCAGGCGCAGCCCGGCCTCGACGCTCAGCGGTCCGGTGATGTTGGGCAGCAGCTCGCGCAGGAGCATCTTCCACCGGGGCATCGCGTACATCTCCGCAGCCTTGATGTAGTCCTCGGTGATCACGCCCAGGGTCGCCGACCTGGCCACACGGGCGATGCGCGGGGCGTGGGTGAGGCCGATGACGGTCACGAGCACCCAACCCTGCGGGCCGAGGACTGTGATCGCCAGCAGCGCGAACACGAGCTGCGGGATGGCGAGGATGACGTCGTTGAGGCGCATGATGATCGCATCGAAGCGACCGCCGATGTAGGCGGCGAGCATGCCGATGAGGGCACCGACGACCATGCCGAGCACGGTCGCGAGCACCGCGTAGACGATGAGGGTCAGCCCGCCGGCGATGAACCGGGAGAGCACATCGCGGCCGAGGTTGTCGGAGCCGAAGAGCCCGTAGGGGCTGAAGGGCTTCGCGACGAACTCGGTGGCAGTGTTCCCCGTCGCCCAGGGCAGCAGCAGCGGCCCGCACAGAGCGAGAGCGACCACGACGATGGTGATGGTCAGACCGATCTTGCCCTGCTTCTGGGCCAGCACCCTCTTATAGAAGGGCACATAGGTGGTCAGGGATTCCTTGGGCACCTCGGCGGCGTCGGTGGCGCCGGCCTTGAGGTCGCCCAGGCTGTTGGCATCGGTGCTCATGCTGCGCTCCTCAGTTTCGGATTGGTGAGGATGCCGACGACATCGGCCGCCAGGTTCACCACGACGTAGACGGCGGCGACGAGCATGGAGATCGCCTGGACGACCTGCACGTCACGATAGGTCACCGCGTCGATGAGTGCTTGGCCGAGTCCCGGGTAGCGGAAGAGGAACTCGACGACGACCACACCGCCGGCCAGCCAGGCCAGCTGGATCGCCACGACCTGCGCGACCGGGCCGAGTGCGTGGGGCACGGCATGGCGCATGATCACTCGCTTCTCGGGCACGCCCTTGAGGCGGGCCATCTCGACGAAACCGGAGTCGAGGACCTCGATCATCGTCGCTCGCATCATCCGCACGATGTAGGGGGTGACGACGAGGACGAGAGTCAGAGTCGGCAGGATCAGCTGTTGGGGTCTGTTCCATACCGGCTCGCCCGGCGGGGCCAGGGTCACGGCGGGCAGGATCTGGAACACCGAGGTGGCGAAGATCGCGATGAGGCCGATGCCGATGACGAACTCGGGCATCGCCGCGAGCACGAGGCTGATGCCGGTCATCGCCTGGTCGCGCCGACCGCTGCGGTGCAGGGCCTGGTACACGCCGAGGCCGATGCCCAGGGGCACGGAGATGACCGCGGCCACGCCCATGAGGATGAAGGAGGCGCCGATGCGCTCCCCCAGCAGTTCGGCCACGGATCCACCGCTGGCCGAGGAGGTTCCGAAGTCGCCGACGAAGAGTCCGCCGAGCCAGGTCAGGTACCGCAGCCAGGCCGGCTTGTCGAGGCCGAGCTGTTCGTTCAGCGCGGCGATGCGTTCCGGGGTGGCCTGTTGGCCGAGGATGGCTCTGGCCGCGTCGCCGGGCAGCAGCAGGGTGGCGCCGAAGACGAGCAGCGAGACTGCGATGAGGATGAAGGCGGAGAAGATCAGCCTGCGTACGATGACTTTTCCGAACATGTCACACCTTTCCGATCCACACGCGGTCGAACCGCCAACCGCTCAGGGGTCGTCCCGTCGAGTTGGGGACGAGACCGCCGACGTATTTCTGGAAGGCGTCGACCTGGTTGGCGAAGCCCCAGACGATGTAGCCGCCTCGGTCGTAGAGGATCTTCTGCAGTTCGTGCTCCATGTCGCGGCGCTCGCCGGGATCGGGGATGGCACGGGCTTTGTCGAAGATCTTGTTGAATTCCGGGTCGTCCCAGTGGGTTTCGTTGAATGGGGACTCGCTCAGTGCACAGGAGATCACCTGCGGCATGAAGTCGCGGGTGTACCAGAAGTCCTGAGCGAAGTCCCATTGCAGGTACCCGTCGCCGAAGAACGTCGTCGCGTCCACCTTGCGGATCTTGACCGTGATTCCGGCATCGGCGGCCTGCTGGGCGAAGACCTGCGCGGATTCGACGGCGCCGGACTGGATGGGGGCGGTGACGAGTTCGACTTCGAGCCCGTCGGGGTAGCCCGCCTCGGCGAGGAGCTTCTTGGCTTTGTCGATGTCCTGTTTGCGCTGCGGGAAGTCCGGGTAGTTCTCGCTCAGGGGCCCGAACATGTCGTTGCCGACGGTGCCGAACCCGGACAGGACCTGTTCGATCATCTGCTCGCGGTCGACGACGAGTCGGAAGGCCTGGCGGACCTTGACGTCGTCGAAGGGCTTCTTGTCCACGCGCATGGTGAACGGCAACCACATACCGGTCTCGGAGTTGAGGATGTTCATGCGCTCGTCGGCGTCGATGACCTCGACCAGAGACAGCGGGATGCCGGCGATGGCGTCGACCTGAGTCGACAGCAGAGCGTTGATGAGCGCATCGTCGTCGTTGAAGTTCAGCACCTCGACCTCGTCGAGGTACATCTTGTCGTAGTCGAAGTAGTGCTCATTGGGCACGAGCACCGTCGACTGTGCGGGGGTGAAGGATTTGAGTTTGAACGGTCCGGAGCACACCGGGTTCTCCGGATCGTAGCCGACCGGCACGATGGCCGCGGTGTATTCGGCCACGGCGTCGTTGAACAGGCCGTTGGGTTCGGTCAGCCGGAATTCGACGGTGCGCTCGCCGGTGGCGACGACCTTGTCGAGCATGGTGAAGTTCGCCGCTGCGGTCTTCGGGTCATCGGGGTCGGTGATGCGCTCGAAGGTGAAGATCACGTCCTCGGGCGTGATCGGCTTGCCGTTGGAGAACTTGATGCCCTTCTTCAGGGTGCAGGTCCACACCGTGGAGTCGCCGTTGGCTTCGAAGGACTCGGCCAGCAGCGGCACGACCTGGGAGTCGTCGTCCCAGCCGTAGAGGGCGTTGTAGAGGTTGACGGCGCGGCAGACGTCGCCGTTGTTGACGGGGATATGGGCGTCGACGGTGTCGGCGGAGTTGCCGCCGGTCACGCCCACTCGCAGGGTCCCGCCCTTGACGGGGTCGCCGGCGTCGATGGCGCCGACGGTTCCTCCCCCGCAGGCGCTGAGGCCGGCGAGCGCGGTCACGGTCAGCCCGGCTCCCAGCGCTTGTCTTCGGTTCGGTGTGTTCATGTGCCTTCTTCCTACTGCGTCAGTTCGGGACAGCCCGGTGCGGTGCCCCGTCCTTTCGTCTGGGTTGGGAGGTCATCGGTGAGGATGTGGGCGTTCAGGTAGTTCTCGAGCATGCACAGGGCTTCCTCGTCGGTCAGCGGCATCTGCTCGGTGCTGCGGGCCACGCCGAGGCCGTCGATGAAGATCGACAGGGCTTTGACGATGAGTGCGGTGTCGCCGGTGCGGATCGTGCCTTCGCGTTGTCCGGCGAGGACGACCCCGGTCATCATCTCCAGCCATTCGCCGTAGACGCCGGCGAGGTTGGCCCGCGCGTCTGCGTCGGTGGACGCCCGCGCCCAGCTCTGGATCCAGATCGACCACACGCGCCGGATGCGCACATCGACGCCGGCGTGCATGCGGGCGAAGCGGCGCAGCACGGAGACCGGGTCGGAGGGTTCGTTGAGATCACGGGTGCGGCCGATGACCTCGAGCGAGTAGCGCAGGGCCGCCTGCAGCAGCTGGTTCTTCGTCCGGAAGTGGTAGTTCACCGCCGAGGCGGTCAGTCCGCTCGCGCGGGCGACGTCCTCGGTGCGGACCTTGTCGATGCCGCGGTCGGCGTAGAGCTCCCACGCGGCGGCGATGATCTTCGCCCGGTTGCGGGTCCCCTTCGACATCCACGGCTCTTCGACCACCGGGGCATCCGGCGCCTCGGTCTCGTCCGAAACCGACGCCGAGCTCAGGGCTTCCGTTGCTTCCCCGGCCTCTTCCGGTCGAGCTTCGGAGACCATATGTCGCCGAGGCGGCCGTGTCCTTCGTCCGGTCGTGAGCCAATCGGTGGTGACGTCGGTGAGTTCCGCGATGCCTGAAATCTCCTCGACTCGGAACTTCCGCGTGCCGGCCAGCGATTTCGAGAGTTTGCTGGCGTCGAGGCCGATGTGGCGGGCGACTTCGCTGTGGTTGATCCCGGCGCTTTTGATGGCGCTGCGGACACGGCCCACCAGGCTCTTCTGTGTGCTGTGCGCACTCTCATTCGTCGTGACCACCACTACAGTGTGCCGAGAAGTTGCGATTTTGGCAAGACTTACAGGGGCTTTTGGTAGTTGTTTGTTATACGGCGCCTCACAGCCGAGGGTCTCTGCTCGATTTGGCGGGCATCCATTTGAGGCCCCTCGGCAAGTTGATGGGTCTTCTTCAGTACGAAACGATAGAGTCACATCCAACATGCCTTGGCGGAATCCCCACTTATTACCCGCCCGGCCTCTGAATTCCGGTAAAACGCAAGGAGGCGTTGCCAGATTGTGGTATTCACCGACGTCAGTGCGTTCGTTCCTGGCGGACAGGATGACCCCCGAACGCAAGGCCTGGTTCTCCAGAACACGGCACGGTGAGCAAAAGTGGCAGAGGTCGATCGCCCGCCGCGGACGAGCGTTGCCCCGATCAGGCTTGCCCTCAGTGTTAAGCTCCTATGATGCTCGTGAAGAGCAAAGTCAGGCCCTTGCAGCCGTGCGCACAGTGTTGGCCGACGCCGGTATCGAATTCGTGGAACTGCCTCGATTGAGCCACTTTCGTCCGACGCTCGTGGTCGACGAAAAGAACACTGAGGCTGTACTGACCGCTCTGCTGACGTGGCTGCGCGCGCGGACCGACTGGAACGAATCTGAAGCCCGCGAGAACTGGACGATCCGATACCGCAACGTCCGGGGTACGAAGCTGAGTCTCAGAACAGTCCGGAATAGGCCCGATAAAGTCGGCAGCGTCACATGTCTCCGACGACGTCACGCCGCTAACGGCAGGGAATTGACCACCCCGGAGCAGACGCTCACGGTGGAAATGTGGAAGAAGACAGGGGATGACACCCCTCGCACCGATGGTGCTTACCATCTTCCAGGGACGCTGCTCCGACGGCAGACAGATCACACACTCACGGTCGATTACATCGAGCCGACTGTCTGGCACGATGCTTTGCGCAACGGCAATCGGCTCCGCTTGCCCGCCCCACATCTTCGCGTATTACATGAACCGGTCGACATCGTCTATACCTGGGTCGACGGCTCCGACCCCTCGTGGCGACGACGAATGAGCGCCACCCGAGACAGTCTCGATCTGAGAACCACAGAACCGAGTTCGATCGCCGAGTCGCGGTTCACCTCACGTGATGAGCTGAGATATTCTCTGCGCTCTCTCGAGTACTACGCTTCGTGGGCGCGTCACGTCTTCATCGTCACCGACAGTCAAGTTCCCTCGTGGTTGGACACTGACCATCCGAAGCTCACCGTGATCGACCACCGGGATATCTTCTCTGATCCGAGCATTCTCCCGGTCTTCAACTCGCACGCCATCGAATCCCAGCTTCACCACATCCCCGGGCTGGCGGACCATTACCTGTACCTCAACGACGACTGCTTCTTTCTCCGCCCCACCGACCCTGAGCTGTTCTTCACCGCCAACGGGCTGACCAAACATTTCCCCTCGATTGTGCCCATCGACATCGGGGGCTGGACTCCGCGAGATCTGCCCATCATCTCGGCGGCAAAACAAGGACGAGACCACGTTCTCGAAAAGTACGGCAACACGGTCACTCACCGCTTCAAACACACTCCGCACCCTCAGCTGCGTCCGGTTCTTGAGGCGATGGAGTCCGAAGAGCCTGAGCTGTTCGCCAACGTCGCGGCGGCACCATTCCGGTCTCCTGAAGATGTGTCGATCGCATCGTCTCTTCACCACTTCGACGCGTTTGCCCGGGGACTGTCAATCGAAGGACGAATCGGATACCAGTTCGTCGATCTCAGCGAACCTGACCTCGAGCTTCGCCTGCTCAGAGTCGCACGACGCACCGATCTCGATGTCTTCTGTCTCAATGAGACCACTTTGTGCACCGGATCACGTGAGACCATTGACCGAGTCGTAGGCCAATTCATGAATGCACGTTTCCCGTCTCCCTCCACCTTCGAATTGCAGTAGACGAAAGGACCAACATGGATCGACGATTGATCACCAAAGCGGCAGGGGTCACGAAACCGTTGGTTATCGGAGTTGCCGGCGAGAAACGCTACCTCAAGCTTCGCCGATTTGGATTGAAACGTCTGCGGTCCTTCAATCGCCAGAGGCAAGCTGCAGAACGTCTCAAGTCAGAGAAACTCGGCTTCACGCTCAACCGAGAAGTCACTCGGCACGGCGGATTACTCACCGAACTCGTCGATGAGATGACGCCGGCGGCCGCAGCCAAGGCGAACTTCGACTTCACTGTGGAAGCACTCGACGCAGGCGAAGTCAGATGGTGGCTGGTCGAAGACTATGCTGGCCATGGCTATCGCATTGGCGTCCATGTCGAGGACAAGCCCCGAGTGACGGCTGCCCTAGTGAGAACAAACCTGGTGAGACCGATCTATGCCAGGTCAGGCCGTGCAAGAACTGTCGCCCTCTCGTCGGTCACTGATTTCGCATTTGACCCCGCCACGACCGTCATCACAGTGACTGCACCGAAGAAGATTCGGGACTCCAACTGGTCGTTCGGGTTCAGATTCGGGTGTTCGATCGAGCTCTGGACGACCACGGCGACGGAATCACGTGTCGTGATCGAGGCTCCCACCGAGAACCGTGCCGCGAAGCTGATGTCAGAAGCGGAGTTCGACTTGGTCCCTTCGGCAACAGCAGCGGGCCGAGGATGTCTGATTCCTGCGGTCCTGAAAGCAACGATGCTCGAGGACATCACTTTCCCGATAGATGCCGTCTATACCTGGGTCGACGGCGCAGATCCGCGGTGGATAGCATCGAAACGACAACTCGAGGCACACTTGACCGGCCGTGAATATCATCCGGAAGCCAACCACGACGCTCGGTTCGAGTCCAAAGACGAATTGAAGTTCTCACTTCGCTCGTTGGAATACTTTGCTCCGTGGTTCAACAAGATCTACATCGTCACCGCGGGCCAGGTACCTTCATGGCTGGACATAGATCATCCGCAAATCGTCATGGTCAACCATGATGACATCTACGATGATCCGGCACATCTTCCGACATTCAACAGCAATTCGATAATTTCCAGGCTGCACCACATCCCCGGATTGAGTGAGCACTTCATTTATCTGAACGACGATGTGATGTTCGGCAAACCAGTGCGCCCGCAGGACTTCTTTCTGCCCAACGGTACGGTCAAGGTCTTTCCATCTCGCAACCATCGTCCGTTCGGCGCTCCGACGGCGGAGGACGGACCACATTTCAACCTTACGCGGAACATCCGCCAATTGCTGCGCGAAGAGTTCGGGGTGACGGTTACCAGGGCTGTCAAACACACGCCGTACGCAATGCTCAAGAGCGTGCATTTCGAAATGGAGGAGAAGTTCCGCAGCGTCTACGAGCGCACATGGGCCAGCCGGTTCCGGCACCATGACGATATCGTCGCCGACCAACTGTTCCACTACTACTCACAAATAGTCGGAAAATCTGTCGCCACCTCGATCACGTACCGCTATATCAATATACGCGACGACAACTATCGCTGGGTCCTGCGAGAGACGCTTCGCCAGCGCAATCGCTCAACTCTGTGTCTCAATGATGCTCCAACCGAGGACGTTGAGCCTCTCAGCGACGAAGAGGTCATGGAGTTCCTCAACGCTTACTTCCCAGTCACCAGCAGCTTTGAAGTTTGAACAAAAACCAGATCGATCTACCCGTTGGCGGCAGCTCTCTGACTTTCGATTCTTTCATCGATCGCCTCGCCGACGGCTTTGATGAATGCCGCAGTCGACTGCCCCTCCGCGTGTGTGCCGAAATAGTGGGCTTTGAGCCTCCGCCGAGTTGCGAACGCTGATTCTTCCGACCGCACTTCTTCGAGCATCTGTGGGAGGTCCCGGATCGTGTCTGCAGATATTGCGGCAAGCTCTGCGCCGATCGGAGACGATTCCCTCATTCTGTCCGAGTCACTGTGGCGATCTGTCAGAATCAGGCCCCTGTCGGTGTGCAGATAGAGGAAATCGAGTCCGACGCTGGAGACGTCTGTGACGAGAACATCGACGTCTTCGAACAGGTCGAAGATCGCGTGGTCCGTGGAGATCACATGCCTGCCGTCGTCAACGTTGGCCGAGCCCAGCAGCTGCCGGATCTCTTCGTCTGCGCGCTGAACCTCGGATTCGCCCATCTCTGCCATCCGTGGGTGCGGGCGATAGACCACTCGGACGCCTACTGCCAGCAGCTGCTGAATGATGTCGGGACCGAGGAGGTCGAGTGAGGTGAAATTGTTCGCTTCGTTCTCACCCTGCCAAGTAGGAGCGTAGAGAACTGTCAGTCGATCGTCTGGCGGGAGAACCGACGAGAAACTACCGTCGAGAGGTGGTCGTCCGATCGATACCAATTTGTCCTGGTCGAGCCCCCACAGTGCTCGCAGACAGCGCTCTTTCGCTGCTCGGCCCGCTACAAATATCTTGTCGTATGCCTTGAGCTGATTCGAGATCGAACTGGTCTTGTCACTCTCGCCATGGTCAACATGCACGTGGATGATCGACGGTTCTGCCATCGACTGAAAGTTCCGCATGCTGTTGTTGACGTAGATCGCCAGTTTGTAAACACCGGCCGCATACAGGTCGATGAGATCCGGTTGTGTCTCTGCCAGCACCAGCGGAAGGCTGGTGAGCCGCTTGGCCTCCGCAAAGGAAGCCGCATTCCTCATAACGACGACCACTCGTCGACTTCGGTCGAGACGTTCAAGTGCCGGCAGCCACTGCTCCAGTTGGTACAGCTTGTCTGGACTGTCCCCGAAATAGGCGACGACATCTGCTGACCGACTGGGACCGTGCACGTGGATACCTTTACGGCGGGCTGGACCGCTGTCGCGGACCAGGGACTTGAGATAGCTGCCGGCGTTGGAATCCAGCAGCACTCTCGCCGCTCGTCGAAATTGCCTTTTCATTTCCGTCGCCTGAGCTTTCCTACGACACGCCTTTGCCACGAGCCAACCAGTTTTCGGGCTTCTGCTGCGAAGGAGTATTCCGCGACGCACTTTTCCAGCTGTTCCATTCGTGTCTCGAGCTCGGTCTGCTCGTGGTGCAATGCACGGACTCGGTCGAGAATAGCCGTTCTGCCTTCTTGCCGATCAGCATAGAGCGTCGTCACCATGTCCGGCAGTTCGGCAGCCGCAAGCTTCTCGTCGAATTCTAAACTTGTGTCGGCTTCGTTGAGCACATGGGCAAGCCCATTCTTTTCCAGGAAGTCCACCAATGTTCGCTGTATTTCGGGCAGTCGCGAGTTGTAATCTGCATAATCGGTTTGCTCGTACAGTTGCTTTGCGTCCACCTTCGAACTCAGCTCAGTCACCTTCAGATGCGGGATGGCATGGTATTCGGCGAGTTCCAGCGTTCGAGAGTCGTGCGCCAGCAACATGGTCGGTACGCCGGCTAGTATCCCTGCGATGGAACCATGGATACGACTGCCGAAGACGAAGTCGAAATCGGTAAGATATTCGACCCATGTTCTTGGATCGAGCGGGAACCTCATCCGATCCTCGGTATACAAAGGATGAGCGACATGAGTGGGATTCCAACGGTTCTTCGGTTTCGATCGATCCTCTCCCCATATCATCATGTTGAGGTCTTTGAGGTTCTGGGGAATATAAATGAGATTCTGATATCGCTTCGTCTGAGATGCGATCATTCTGTTGAGTTTGCCGACATAAGGTGAGATTGTCATCGCGATCTTCGAGAGATCGGTCAGGGACGAAGCTGTTTTCTCAATGTTCCGAGGTTGCCCGTTCATGAATACGGACGGACAGCCGATGACATCAATCTGGTTGCCGCCGAATCCCAGAGACTCGAGGAATGCCGCGGTCCGTTCCCCCCGAACCCCGACACTGGCCGAACGCTCGAGTACAGCCGACATAAAAGCCTGCACGTCTCGGCCGAGCTCTTCGTCGGCTGTTCCACCGTCAAGTTTGTGCTGACTGCCCACACCAATTACCGTCACGGGGACTTCCAGCCTTCGCACGACTTTCGTCAGGCGTCGGAGAGCGGGTCTGAAGGCTGGGCGAAAGGCATTGGCCAAAGGGATGACGAAGTGGTCAAAGGATTCGTTTATCCAGGCAGCGTAATCGCTTGCGTTCTGAGTTCGATGGCTCGCGTAGCGGTCGGGGGTGATGGTCGTCCCCGAAGCCGAAAGCATTCGATATACGGATTGGCCGAACAGAAGATTCCCTGCGTTGTTCGCAATCGAGTTCGATTTCAGCACGTCTGGGGCCGAGATGAACTCCCAGGGTTCTTTGGAGGCTCGAAGCAGAATGTCAGTCATCGTCGCCAACCTGTGCCGCGTCGGATTCCTCATTGTTTCGATACCGTTCTTGGCCCGCCGCAATCATCTGCCTAGAGGCCTTGAGAAACGCGTCGGCGTACGTCTCGGGAGGAAAATCTCCGAGGTAGTACTTTCGCATCGTGTCGCGCTCTGAGGCTTTGGCATCGTCGACGAGCAGTCCGTCCAAGACCTCCGAAAGATTCGACAGGTCCTCCTCGAGAATGTAGGCAGCCTTCGCTGCAGGAACCTCATTCAGAAGTTCCTCTGTGGTCTTCGAGACAGACACGACGGACAGAGGTTTCCCCGATTGAAGGTAGTCGGTAACGACCGCGGAGACGTCGGAGATCATGGCGTCCGATGCGTTGAAGCAGTCGTCGGCCGTCATCTCCTTCTCTGCCGCAGCCCCCCAAATGTGCTGGCGGCCACTGGCTTCGGCATCGGTTGCCAGAAGCTCTTGGTTTTCAGCGATGTATTCTTTGGCGTTTGCGTACCTGTAGTTCAGAGGGTGCGCTCTGAATATGACCGTACAGCCTCTGTTGATGAGTTCCTGGACAATTACGGTTCCGGCCGGGAGAGAATACAGTTCCGAGTCTTTGTATGCGCCTTTCCATGTAGGAGCATAGAGCACTGTCTTTCCTGCGCCCGAAGCAGTTGAACGAGGTCCTACGAATTCGATTTGCTCGACTTGTGGACGTCCGACGATCTCGAACTTTTCACGTGGGATTATGACACCATGGCGTTCATAGCGGTCGATTCCGGCCTGGCCCGCGGCGAAGATTACGTCATAAATCGCATGCACAGGGTTGAAGCAGGCAGGCTTCTCTGAGTCTCCGTGATTGAGCCAAACATGTTTCATCTCTCGGCGTTCGATGAAGTGAGTATTCTTGCCCGCATTGTTGACGTAGAAGGCCGCGCCGACCGACGGGGTGATCACTTCCTCAAGACTGCGCAAGGTCGGACGATTGATCACTGGAGCTTCGGTGATCTGCCCGGCGGCCCTCATCATCTTCAGGCTCCGGGTGACGATGATGAATTTCTTGCCGATTCGCTCGAAGTACGGGAGCCACATGCCCAGCTGGTATGTGATCCCAACGTTCGACCCGAAGTAGACGACGAACTCTGCGTCATATTTGGAGAGAATCTCGTACAGCTGGCTGTCCAAACGGAGACTGCGCGTTCCCCGCTTGAGTCCGGCGGCAAAGAGGACTACGGCGAGGGCCGTCGGCAGAAGCGAGAGTATCAGCAACAGAGTTGTCAGACCGCCGACTATCGCGAACAACCATCCCAGCGTAATCACCGTGACGTTCGCGATTGCCACCATGCCTCGACCTATCGGCTGGAATCCGCGGGTCTCCGCATTCGGCAGGTTCCTCGCTTCGAGTCCGGTCACCTTCCACGATTTGGCCAGGCTGGATTCCAGCACAATGGTGGCGATGAGGATGGCGACAGCAGTATTCAGACCCCAATTCGTTCCGTATTCAACTGTCCAGAATACTGTTAGCGTTGCCGCTGCCACCGCTCGCGCAGAGTTGCTTGCCCGAAGGACCCCTGCCAGTCGGCCGCGTGACTTGAAGCTACGACGGTGGACGAAGAGAAATCCCAGACCGATCAAAATGCCGGATGTGCACACAACCATCTTCGGAGCCTCAGCTAATGCCAAGACGAATGTCAGCACAGCGAAACCGGCCGGGACAAGGGTTCTGCCGCCGAGTTTGCGGTAGATCAGAGAAAGCGTGGCTCGAGGAGTCTTCGCGTCGGTCAGATCGGCTGCCTCTTCGGGGGACTCAGTCTCAACATCAGCAGAAGAAGCTGCTGCCCCTTGTTCATCTGCATTGTCGTCGAGTTCCGTTTCGGTCCCGAGATCCTCAACATCGGCGCCTGGCTCGTCAATGTCAGTTACGTCGTTCTGCGACTCCGTTACCATTCGTGCGGCTGCCGAAACGAAATTCTCGGCGTAGCCTTCATCGGGAAAATCACCCAGGTAGAAACTTCGATACTGCAGGCGGTTCCGTCGCCCTGGATCAGTCACCAGAATCTCATCAAGCACATTGTCGAGGTTGCTGAGGTCCCCGTTGAGGACGTAAGACGCACGAGCAATCGGATACTGCGCAACGAAGTCATCGCCCTGGGCGCTGACCGCAGTCATCGCGAACGGTTTGCCGGAATAGAGGTAGTCGGACACTACACTCGAAACATCAGAGATCATGGCATCTGACAAGTTCATGCACTCGATGACATCCATGTCCCTTTCCGCTGCTTCACCGAAGATGTGCTGTCGACCGCTCCGAGAGCGGTCTTCTTCAAGCATGAGATGGATCTGACGAATCGTTTCAGCATCTTCTTCGAACTCGTAGCTGAAAGGATGTGGGCGAAACACTACGGTCATACCACGGTTGATCAGTGCAGTGATCATCTGTGGAGCGACGGGCAGTGAGTGAAGCATTGTCTCATCGACGTGTCCGCGCCAGGTAGGGGCGTACAGGACGGTTGTGCTACCCCCTTCAGGAAGCTCGGTCGTCACGTCGACCGTCTCCAGCTGCGGGCGTCCCACGATCTCGAACTTTTCCGGTGAGATCGTCACTCCATGCGCCGCGTATCGTTCCGTTGCGGCTTGGCCGGCGGCGAAGATCCGATCGTACATCGCATGAGTCGGGTTGTATGACGGCGGCTTGTCGGAGTCACCGTGGCCCAGATACACGTGAGTGTATTCCTGGTGACGAATCATCTCGCCATTGCGAGACGATGCGTTGACGTAGAACACGGCTCCCAATGACGGAATCAGCATCTTCTCAAGATCAGCAGACTTCGGGCAGGTGATGACCGGCGCATCCGTCAATTCTGCGATCGCTTTTGCTGGAGTGTTGTTTCGTGTAATGACCGCAAACCTCTTGCCGGTTCGCGCCAAATAGGGCAACCACATCGCCACCTGGTAGGAAGCATCATCTGGTCTCGAGGTATATATATAGAATTCAGGCCCATACGACTCGACAGCGTCGTGGAGGCCCGACTTAGCCAGTGCATTCCGACGAATTCTGATGTAGGTTGCGATGGCCAAAGACAGATAGAGAACATCGAGTGCGAGCGCAATAATCAACCACAACAGCGGCTCGACGCCACTCCAGGCTACCAGGGCGCCAAACGCGATTGCGATTTCGCTGGCGGTGAGGAGCGGTCTGTCGAAATTCTTCAATGAGGAATAGATTCGAATGCCGGGAAGGTGCGCGACGAACGTCTCCTTCTTGTTCGTCCCCTTGGCCAACAGGCTTTCAAAAAAAATCGGCCCAACTACACAGGCTCCGGCGATAGCACCGACAATAACGTCGATGTCGTTTGGCGCGGACGCAAATGCGACACCGACCGCAATTGCCAACAGTGCCCGGACCACTGCGCGATGCCCCAGCCGTGACCGCTTCTTCCAAATTCGGAACGTGTCCCACCCTGTAACGGCCAACACGCCGAAAAGGAACGGGCCTGACGCTCCCTCTGCCGCTGCGAACACACAGAAAAGCGCCAGCAGCGCTAGTGCTACGTATGATACGAGCGAAGTTAGTGCGCTCCTCACGAACTTATTTGCTAGTCCGTCGTCAGCCTCTGACGCGATCTCAGTATTCGCCACTATTATACCCTGTCTGGTTCTGGACAATCGTTTCGAAAGCAAGCCCGAAAAATCCACCCAGCCGCTTCTACATGCCCGAATACTGGACCGGACTCGCCTGTCGGCGCTGTCAATCGAGGTGGTCGGCGTATGCCGAAAGAGGGTCCTCACGGCGAACGTCGATCACATGTCCCGTTTTGTTGGCCACCAGAACCTCCAGAGATGCCCTGGCAACAGTCTTCGATTCGAGCAACGAGTCCGGGTCTTCGTTGCCGAAAGCCTTGGTTCTCATAGGAGTTCCGGTGCGTTCGGGATTGACGCAGTTCACTTTGACCTTTTCGTTCGCCCATTCATCAGCCAACGCCTGGGTCAAATTCACCGTTGCCGCCTTCGCGGAGCTGTATAGGCTGTAATTGCCACGTCCGCGTGTATAAGAACTCGACGTGAAGAGCAATAGCGACCCCTGCGTCTTGACCAGTTCCGGGTAGAACGTCTGGGCCAGTAGAATCGGGCCGATATAGTTGATTTCGGTGGCCTCGTAGATGGTTTCATCTGTTGTGTCTTCCAAGCGGGCAAGAGGTAGCACACCTGCCGTATTCACAACGAAATCAACGCGTCCTGTCTCCCTCAGTATCTCGTCTCTGGCAGCAACGAGATCATCACGATTGTTGATGTGAGTCTTCGTCATCGATCGTGAGAACGATTTCACAGTCGCTCCGTACTCACTTGCCAAGGCCGCGATATCTGCCCCAATGCCATAGGAGCCGCCGAAAACTGCCATTGTCTTGCCTGTCAGTGCGGCTTTCAACTTCTCTTCGGTTGCCGCATGCTCATTTCGTGCAGGAAGCTGGAATAGCTTGTCTGCAATATAGATGTCGATCGGTTCTGTGACCTTCATATTGCTGTCGTCGCCGGTGACGACAGCAATTGGAACGTCGGGAGTGTACCGGAGCACCACAGTGCAATCGTCAGTGGCCTCGAAATTGGCGTCATTCCTCGCAAAATCATAAGCGCGCTGAATCGCAGAGAGTTTGAATGCCTGCGGGGTTTGCCCCCGCCTCAGATTTGCACGCGGCGGTACGTCTTTGATCACGGGATATGAGCCGCTTCCGGGTTCAACTTCAATGATCGTATCCGCCGATGGGATCGCAACGTCCACGGCATCGTTCGTTTCAAGAGCACGAACCACATCGTTGATGATCGAGGGGGCAAGCAACGGACGTACTGCGTCATGAAGGATGACATTGCAGTCTTCGTCATACTTTTCAGCAATTGCTCGAAGAGCAACCTGGGTGGTGTCATTTCGTGTACCCGAGCCCTCGAGCACCGTTGTTACTTTCTCGAACCCGTTCTTCCGTACGATTTCGTGCACTCTGTCGAGGTGACCACGGGCCATGAGCACAACGATTTCATCGATCTGCGGGTGCTCATCAAAAATGGCCAGAGTATGCTCCATGATCGGACGTCCGGCGATCTTGATCAGCTGCTTCGGCGTGTCAAGACCGATTCTGGTACCGACTCCCCCGGCGAGGATGACCGCAATATTGCGTGTACTTTCCAATGACCCACTCCCACGATTTTTGACACAGACACTCCGCAGTACTGCGGACAGCCGTTGGCAGTCTACCAGCGCCGAGATTTAACCGACTATTCATGAAATATTCGTCGGCCGCGAAGACGTAGAGAATGCGCTCGCAAGAGAAGTGGTGTGCCCTCGCCACCTACGCTTGTAGGTCTTGGCGTTGCGAGCGGCCGCCCGCTCCTCGTGCTGTAATGGGTCTGCCTAGAAGTTTCCATCCTCCAACCCCGGATCGGCATCATACTTGCCCTTCGGCCAGCCTGACAGTTCAATGACACCACGGAGCCACATGACAATCGAAGTCACGGAGTTCACTAGCGAAGCATCTGATACGATCGCCACTCGGCCAGAGGTATCCGTCATCATTCCGGTCTACAATTGTGAGAGGTACATCTCCGAAACACTTGAATCAGTCTTCGACCAGACCTTGCCGGAAGAGCGGTTGGAAGTCATCGCAGTCGACGATGGATCAACTGATGACAGCCTCGCGGTGATGAAACAGATATCGGAGCAACATCCGAACATGCGCGTCGAGTCGATACCAAACAGCGGATCCGCTTCGGCGCCTCGAAATCTTGGTCTTGATTTGGCGACGGGTGAGTACGTCTTCTTCCTCGACGCAGACGACAAGCTGGCGGAAGAGACACTCGAACGGCTACTGGAGGTCGCTGAGCAATCGGGATCGGGAGTTATTGCTTGCAAGCTCGGTCCCTTCGGCCCTAGCAAACGAGCTAGTGCGTTACCGTCCCGAGCGTTCAAGAAGACACAGCTCGCCGTCGATTTTATAGACTCCAAGGCTTTCACGACTCTCGGAGCTCTCAAGCTCTTCCGCAGATCGATACTGGAAGAACACAAGATACGTTTTCCGCTAGGCTACGCCGTCGGCGAAGATCAACCCTTTACCATGCAGGCATACTTTCACAGCCCGCATGTTTCGATACTTTCAGACCGAATCTACTACTGGGCCCGTGGCCGGGCCGACGGAACCAATGTCACAAGCATTGGTCAACCCGCTCCAGAGCATTTCAAGAAGATCAAAGCGCTTATTGAAGTCGTCGCATCTTTTGATTTACCGTCCAAGCGGAGCACTCCCCTTCTCGAGAGGCCCACCGTCGCCCCCACCGGGTTCCAAACAGTATTTGACAGCTCTTTCCTGACTGAATTTGACGCTGGTCGGCGCAAAGAAGTCGTCCACGAACTCAGCCGCCTGGTGAACCCCTTGATGACAAAGTCCCTGCGTGCAAAGGGAAATGCAGTATCGCAGATCATCTCCGATCTCATCTGCAGAGACGATGTCGAATCCATCGAACACCTATGTCGAATTCTGGCCGAACGACAACCGATTCCAGTGGATTTCGACCAGAACTCTCAACAATTCGTCTATCAACCAACGAAAGGTTCGCCGATCACGGAGTTGTCTCTATCGGTCGAACCGTATCTCGCGCAAATCGGTTGCCACGGCTCAACCTTAGGCTTCAAGGGCAACGCTATTCTGCCCGGTTCCAGTCACGCACCAGATGAAATTTCCTTGATTTGGATTCATAGGCGCAGCGGAGAACGATTTGCCGCCGCAAGTCAAACAGATTCGCAGTACCTTACTGATCGAGGCATCCGCACTGAGTTCAGCTCGACGCTTGATCTCGACCACCTGAATCTCAGCAGCGAATGGGACGCATTCATTGAAGTCCGCTGGGATTCTTACATAATTCGTGAGAGATTCGGAAGGTCCAAAGGCAAGGGAATCTCGACGCAGCCCGTATTTTTTGGAAATCCTAATTTCGCCGTTGCATTTTTCACTAAGTTCGGAAACCTGAGCGTCGACATTGGTCCAACGAGAGAATACTCCAGAGCTCTCCCGTCAGCGGCCCCGCAAATTGTCGGCTCTTTCCCGTCGCCGAAGAGACAGTCAGTGATTGTTGAGGGACAGCTGTCAAATGTCGTCTCTGTCGCAATATCAATCGGTTCATCGGCCAAAGAAATACAAACTGAATGGCATAGATTGACCGAGACATGCATTGCAGTCGTGATGCCTCGAAGGGTCTCCTCAAGGACGAGCTATGAAATCCGTTTGATTGATGCAGAAGATAATCACGTTATTGTGATCGACACCAGAGAAGTCCCACAGGCATAGATTCAGGAGAGCAATATGAGATTCCCTCGTTTGGATGTTTTTCCGCCTGCAAAGCGACTGGCGAAAATTCAGAGTCTTCTCGTCCCGCACTTGCAAACCGAGTCGTCCTACATCAAATCGTGGTTTTGGAAAGAGAGCACCCTCGTACTCGAATTTATGACCTCGTACGGGGTGAAATATGGGATTGATCTGGTTCTCACGGACAAACGATTTACATTGGACGTGGTGGGCCGGGATGACCCCTCGCGGTACGCAGTAAGGGCTCGATTAGGATCGATGACCAAATCGATCAGGAAGACTCAGAAGCGCCAGTTGAAAACGTGGCCGCTGCCTATCAACAATCGCAATCTTGTTCTGGAGACTTTGGCTTCCATCAGCCGGGCCTGTGCGCTGATGTCCCAAAAACCGGTCGTGCCAAACCGGAACATCCCCGCTTACTGGTGGGATCTGAAAAGCAATTTCGGAGATCAGATCACCCCGTGGCTCATTGAAATGTTGACGGGCCGACCAGCATACAACACCATGGGTCTCCCCCGAGCGGGTCAGGCGGTGATGGCTGCGGGGTCGATCATCACCGGAATGAACCGGGGAGACATGACGGTCTGGGGCTCTGGATTGATCTCTCCGCTCGATGATCTGAAAGTGGAGATCCTGCGAAGCCGTGCACCACGCAAGATCGCTGCAGTACGTGGAGAGCGCACTCGCTCCGAACTCACAACGCGACTCGGTTGGGACGTGCCCGCCACCCTCGGAGATCCGGCGTTGCTCTTACCGACGTATTTCACACCATACTCGCGCTCGGAATCGTCGAAGCTGCCAGCGCTTGTCCCGCATTATGCACATCGAAAGCTGCTCCCTGAAAACCGTGAGGAAAATGGTTTCGAGACTGTTGATGTCCGCAAGCCACCAGAGGTCGTCGTCGCTCAGATCGCTAATGCCTCTTCTATTGTGTCGACGTCTCTGCATGGGCTTATTATCGCTCAAGCCTACGGTGTCCCGTGGATTTGGCTTCGCATCACCGACCAGGAATTGATCGGTGAAGACTTCAAGTTCGAGGACTTTTTCTCGACTGTTGAGAAGTCTGGCGTTGCATCAGTCGAAACTACTACAAACGAGGCGGCGAACCTCGATATTGTGGGTCTGGCAGCGCAGGCGACTTTACCTCAATCGCGCTTTTCCTCCGATGCCTTGATTGACGCCTTCCCTTACGACCTCATGCCTTTCCTGCCCGGCGAATATGTAGAGAATTCTGTTTCGAAGAAGAGACAACACCCTTGAGACTGCGCCTATAAACAAGTCTGTCGACAACGGCAGGTGCATTTGTTCAATGACTTAAACATCGCGAGTGGACCCGCTTGCGCCGGACCAACTTCCCATTGAACGAGCAGACAGCCCTAGACGTCTGCAATTATCATTGAGGAGTTCAACCCACGCGAAGGTGTTGTCGATGATTGTTCGCCGATGAAAGGCTCACTGTGAAGAACCTGCTCCGTAAGACGGCTCTTATGGCTGTCCGATCGTCTGCCTGGAAGACAACAAGCAAGTGGATCAGAGGCACTGAGCGTTGGAACCGTCTCGAAGATGAATATGATGGCAGCTATATCAGGGCCGAAGTCGTCGTCTACTTCGGCGACCGGGGTTCCAAGTTCTACCAGCTCGAACAGTGGATTCCCGTCCTCGAGGAGCTGCACAAGAGACACAGAGTCGTATTGGTCCTGCGCAAGGGATCTGCCTTGCTGAGAGCATTGGAGACTACCCGCCTGCCCGTCGTGTTCAAACGACGCTTCGACCCATTGCACACCTTCTATCATGCGAACAACTTCAAACTGGCCCTCTACGTCAACAATGGGGTGACGAACTTCCAATCATTGGGCTTCGCCCCGATGGTGCACGTCCATGTCAATCATGGCGAGTCAGACAAGCTGAGCATGGTCTCCAACCAGGCAAAATCCTACGACAAGGTGTTCGTCGCCGGCGATGCTGCGATTGAGAGACATCGACGCGCTCTCATCGATTTCGACGAAAGCTCATTGATCAAGGTGGGCCGGCCACAGCTGGATATCGATAAACCATTGGAGCTCGAGCCCTCGATGGTGTGGACAATCATGTATGCGCCCACCTGGGAGGGTGAGAATGACTCGAACAATTACACGTCGGTCGACCTCTTCGGACCACAGATCGTCGAAGCCGCCCTTCAGATCCCAGATACTCGGCTGATTTATAAGCCTCACCCCCGTGTCGAATCGTCCAAAGACCCTGCTATGGCACAGGCGAACGCCCGAATCCTTGAGCTCATTGAAGGAGCCAACGAATTCATTGCCGACGAGTCTCTGCAACACCAAGTGCTCATGCAGGGAGACATTCTTGCCATGTTCGACACGGTCGATCTGCTCATCACTGATATCTCCAGTGTCGGGCTTGATTTTCTCTATCTTCAGTCGAACAAGCCACTGGTTCTGACGGATCGTCGTAGCGACACCGCGAAACTCAATGCTGAGGCTCCGATCAGTCGGGCGACCCCCATTATCGACGAATCGACGGTCGAAGGCGTGAAGTCGATGCTTATCGACATGCTCAATATAGACGCCTCGGCTGGAGCCAGGCACGAGCTCAGACGACACTATTTCGGTGAAGGCGAGAGAGGAACCTCAATGGCATTGTTCACTGAGGCCGTGTCCAAGCTCATTGCCAATCGAGCCGTCGAACTGACGAAGTTCCATTCTGAGAGCATCAACGCTGAGTCCAGTGACGAATCCACTGCCGAATAGCTATTGAGCTCCCGACACCTTTGCACCGGAGGAGCAAGGTCGTTCTGCCGTCGCAGTCTATGTGCAGGGGCGAACGGAGAGGTTTCCGCGCTTCGTTGTGTACCATTCCCACGCTCCGGTGCGGTCGGACCCGTACCGTCTCGGAGTCCTGATCCGTCGATTCGACGACCACAGATCTTGTGGCCTCCGCAAGTAGACGTCGAAAGTCTCACCAGCTGATTCAGAGAACTTCTCATCGTCTACATCGAATGAGAGGACAAGCCTTCGGCCTCGTCTGCGACTTGAAACCACGGGGTTCCGGCAGATGAAGAATGTGTTGAGGTGGCGCGCTGCAACGACCATCTCCAGGGTCTCAGCGATCGACGGATCGACCTGGTCGAGCTCAACCTCGATTCGGCTTCCCCGAACCGTCTGCTCGCACTTGAGCTTCTTCGCCTCGATCGGTGGAACCGGTTCCCTGATCGGATCATTGTGCCTGCTCGAGGGACGCAGCTCTTCGAGGACGGTCTTCCACCGTTCGTAGCCGACTTCCGGAAGATAGCGTTCGACAGTCTTCCTCGCCGACTTGCGCATAGTCTCGACTGTCTCTGGTTTCAGAGAGAGAAAGTATTCGATCCTGTCGGCAAGCGCATCGATATCGCCTCTTGGCGTGATAAAACCGTTCTCTCTCGGCTCGATCAGGTCCCTGGGACCGTAGGTGATGTCGTACACGATGGGGATGCAGCCTGCTCCCATCGATTCCATGAGCGAGAGCGGAAGTCCCTCGCTCGCACTGGTCAGCATGCAGAATGAGGCGGACTTCAGTTTGTTCGGCACATCGTTGACGTACCCAGACAGTTCTACACGGTCTCCGACATCGAGCGCGGCGATGAGCTTCTCCAACTTCCGTCTCTCAGGCCCCTCGCCGAGGACTGTCAGGGAGACGTCGATTCCTCGGTCCCGCAGCTTCGACACTGCGCGGATCGGATGATCCACGCGTTTGAGGGCAACTAGGTTCGCGATCATCACCGCCTGGTTCGACGGCCGTTGTATCTGCGCGTCGGACAGAACCGATCCTGCTGGCAGCTCCCCCGTCAGCAGCCTGATGTTGTCTCCTGAGAAGCCCATGGCTCTGATAGCGTCGGCCTGTTGCTTGGTCTGGACTCCGACGATGTCGAAGCGATCGAAGTTGCGCATCGTGTCTGCCCTGTATGGCAGCACCTGCCCGTGGTTTCCATTCCACGGGTGGCGGAGGTGACTTCCGTGGAGGAACAGGACCAGGCCGAAACTCCGGTCCGAAATTTCGTGGATGAACTCACTGACCTTCTTGTCATCGACGATGACCACGGCCGGTTCCTTCGTCACAAATGCAGAGATCCATGCATTGTAGAAGTCACGCGGTCG
This sequence comes from Brevibacterium renqingii, assembly GCF_017808105.1. Classification (GTDB taxonomy): domain Bacteria; phylum Actinomycetota; class Actinomycetes; order Actinomycetales; family Brevibacteriaceae; genus Brevibacterium; species Brevibacterium renqingii. The sequence goes on from NZ_JADBHF010000004.1 coordinate 226,534, forward strand.
GCTCCACTCCGTCATGGGCGATCCCGAGGGAGAATGGAGAATGAAGCGCGTTCCCAATTTCGGGTCCCGGACGTCGGTGAGCAGCAGACTCCCGTCGGCTCGATGATAATTGCGGCGGATAACCTTGCCGGTGCGTGGACTGCGGAACGTGTCGTAGAAAGCGGTGATGTTCGCGACTTCACCGTCTTCTTCGGGAACCGGGGCACGCAATGGCTCTCCTGCCAATGCGTTCAGCTCCGTTTCGGTTCTGCCGCGCAGATCCTGCCAGATGTTGACCAGCTCGACGTCATCTTGCATCTTACCTTGGGAGACCAGCCGAGCTCGAGTCTCATCGGGGTCCATCCGTGGGCTGAAGGTCAGGACCGTCTGAGACAGTGGTCTGCCGTACTTCTGGAAGCTCCGTATCCGCCGGAGCGCAGCCGTCGTCATTCCTCCCATGGATTCGGGAATGCCCCATAAGACGTTATAGACGTGCACTTCGTCGGTCCCCAGAGGAGGTTCGCACGATCGGCTGTTGTCGTCAGCGCCGCGGGACGGTCGTGCAATCATTTCCACAGTTGTTACCTCTCCTCAGATGGAGCTCAGAGCCGTGCTGCAAACGACGGAGTTCACCGGTTCAATGCCATCTGACCATAGTGATGTGCTTGACGACGCCAATTGACGATCTTGGGGCTGTCCGATGTCTCCCACTGTGCGCAGACATTCCACTCGCTGTCGAGTTCGCGATACCGGCCGCCGACTGCGATCTGCAGCGCATCGACGTAGCTGATATCGACGTCTGACAGCAGACCCACGACGCGCTCGACGATGCTGTCGCTGCGCAGCTCGTTCAGGTTGAGCACCATGATCTGCGGATCGAAGGGAACGAAGTCCTCGCTCATGCCGGAGTGGCTCGCGAAGACGAACTTGAGAGCACCGACATGGTCTTCTCCGAAGGAGCTGGCTATCCGCCTCATCAGGGTGAGCCCACTCGTCCGGTTCTTCCTGACATCATGCTTCGCAGCGACAAGAGCATCGTCGAGATCAATGGTCGAGAGTTCGGCGACGTCGGCCCACACTTCTGCTGCGGCGGGCATGACGACGAGGCGGTCGTGGTCGGGGAACAAGGCCGGCAGCAGAGCCTGCACCAGATCGTTCGTGTTCGCAATGTCGTCGAAGGACACAGGTGCGAGGACGTGAACGTCTCCCTTGGACAGGCGCGGCTGCAGATCGTCGACTTGCGCCGCACTCAACGCACCCGACGGCAGCCACACTCGATAACGCTGTGAAGCATGAGCGTCGAGGGTCTCAACCGCGGTGGAGACCAGAGTCTGTTCACCCTTCTCGACCGTCATGAAGACGTCCGTGACCTGAGGTTCGGGCACTGGTCGTTCGACCTTGCTCACCCCTGCTGCGATAGCTGTGCTCTCTGCACGAGGCAGCTGTGCCGAAGCGAGATATTCGTCCGCAACAGCCATGTCGTCCGCGGTGATCTCCACCCACTTCGCGTAGATCTCGTCTTCGGAAGCGCCGCCGGCAATGAGCGGCAGCAGCACGGACAGCTTGTCGAGAATACCGTCCCGGATGGCGTCGAACTCGGTTTCATCGATACCGATCAGCCCACCGAAGCGGGAATCTGATTTGTTCTTCGGCTCGAATTGGACTTCGGCGCCTACCGATCGCGCCGGAAGATTCGCGTGCAGGCGAGACGTGAGGACCTGTTTGTACTTATAGGCATAGTCAGCGACCCAGTTGCGGGCCAGTTCGAGGTTTTCCGGGAACGACTTATCTCGGATCGCTGTGACGGTCTGCTTCTTCTTCGGTCCCTTGCCGTCCTTCGTCCAGTCGACGCGCAGCGTACCGGTGCGACGGTCCGCCGACGGCGCAGGAAACAGCGTATCGACGGTTGTCGTCAGGCAGCCGGAGAAGAATGCGGGCACTCCCACGGCACGGAGGACTGCGACGGACTGCCAGTCACGGCATCCGACGGGACCGTATTTCTTCAGGTAGGCGATGGCGTCCTGCGTGAGCATCTCCGGATAGCGGACGAATACGGACAGAAGGATCGGGCGAAGGTTCGGGTGGAAGGGGATGTTGAATGACTTCCCGAAGATGTCGTGCATGTACCAGCCGAATGCGATGTACCACGTGTCTTCGGGGATGTCCTGATAGACGTTGCCGTCGCGGTAGACCTCGACGAGGTTGAGTTCAGCTTCCGGTCCCGCGTACTTCCGTTCGTCTTTGACCGATTGGCGAAGTTTCGCGAAGAGCCCAGTGAGCCCTTGGTCGCCGGAGAAGCTGAGGTTCTCATAGCGGAGCAGATGTCCGATCGAGGCGATCGTCTGAATGTAGTCGCCGATGTTGCGGGATCGGATGCCCGGCTGGTCGTAGCTGAGCACCCCGAAGTTGCGTTTGCCTGCAGTCGTCGGAAGCGGTTCCAAGTGCTTTCCGCCGGGCAGCCAGTCGAGCATTCGCTTGAGCTCATAGCCCACTGCAGGGTCGAGTTCGTCCGAGTCCTGCTCGAGGCGAGCTTCGGCAAGTGTGCGGACATGGTCGAAAGCATCGATGCAGAAGACTGACTCGGCAGTACGCAGTACGGCCCTGTCGCTCCACCTGTCCGTCTCTCCCGACTCATTCGAACGTTCCACGAGCGGCAGTGCATCACGCCCAAGGGAATCGATGGCTGTCGGATAGTATTCTTCGGCTGCGGCGACGATGATTTCCCGATCGTCGATCCGGGCGAATTCTGACCATGCCACCTCCGGATCGGAAGAGCGCTGATACGCCATTCCCAGCAGGGCTCGGCCGGCTTCCTCGTTCCCGGGCTGACTGCGGAGACTCAGTCCGATGGAGACTGCCTCCGTTTGCAGACCACCCGCGATGAGAGCTCTCCCCGACGCGACGGTCGAGACTCCGAAGGACGCGCCGCCTGCCAGGGATTCTGACAGGGCAGCGTGTGCCTTGATCCGCGTCAGCTGTCGTGCTTTGGCGTCGACCTCTCGCGTGGAGGGTGCGACGGTCCAACCGTCGATGTCCTTGGCTGTATTGCCTTTGAGAGAGGTTGCAAGCTTGCGGTACGCCCGAGCGGTGGCTGCCGCGGTCTTCTTCGGAGTTCCAGCCGATTTCCCAGTCCCTGCTCCCCCGCCAGCGCGTTCTCGGACGTACTTCGTGCCTGATGCTCGCTCCACCACCGGCAGGGCACGACGAGCAACGCCGTGGACTACAGGTTTGATCAGTTCTCTTCCTTTGCTGATGTACCGGTCGGCGGTGTTTCGTCTATCGGTCACTCGTCTCGTCCTTTGCAGAGGTCTCGGTGAACATTCGGTAGTCGGGATCGATCAGGGTCACAGTATCCGACTTGACTGTCAGTTCGATGAACTGACGCTTCCGGTTGGGTCAGTCGAAAGTGCCCAGTCCGGTTCGACGGAGGCTTGCATCGAATTGCGGCGCCAGTGTCTTCGCGTAGGTGGCGGTGATGTGGGCGGTGTCGAAATACGTGATGACTCCGCCGATGACCGGTTCACAGCGTCCGTCAGGGCAGAACCAGTCCTGCGGGTACACGATGGACATCCTCTTCGAATCGAAGGTTCTGGCCGAGGCGGCCAGAGGGTCCATCCAGTGCCATGATTCCGGAGTTCCGGAGCATTCTTCGAGTTCGTCCTCATGCTTGGCCACGCAGTCGGGCACGCTGATGTCTTCCCCGCCCGGGTAGGGGGTGTCCCTGACGACCACGACGTCGAGCTTCGCGTCGATCCAGCTCTGAAGTATGTCACGGTGCCCTTCAGGTGCCTTCTTCTCGGTCTCGTCCCACCCCATGCCCTGGAGCGGTGTGGACTGACGTTCGGAGGTGATCACTGCATCGAACCCGCCTTGAGTCGTCCGATCGACGACCCAGTCGGAGTAGTCCTGACACCCCTTGGTCTCTCCCTGCGTCGACAGCTGCTGCGGCAGTGTCGAGATGCCGCAGTTCGATGCCAGGAACGTGGTGATGGTCCAATCGTTCTTGTCGGCCAACCGCTCCAGAGTCGGCAGCCAATGTCCTGCGTGAGAGTTGCCGACAAGGGCCACATGCTTCGAACCGTCGCCGTAGGTGCATTCGGGCTTCTTGCGATACGGGGCGCTTGCCCAGCAGCCGTCAGCGTAGGCTTTCGATTTGTCGTTCTTGGCAGCGGCCGGTTCCATCTGCAAGGAGTCCATTCCTTCGCAGTTCGGATTGTCTTTCGCCCCGGGAAGCAGAATCGCAGCGCCGAGGCAGGAGTCCGGATCGTCCAGTGCCGATTGGAGCCGATCCTCGTTCTGCTCGACGATCTTGTTGGCAACGACCATCTGGCTCAGTCCGAGGGCGGCGACGAGGGCCATGGCGAGTGCCGCGAAGGCGAAGGTCCTCTGCGAGCTGTCCAAGAGCGAGGCTTTGCGGAACCGGTTCTCGACCCACGTCGTCGAAGCCCACGCCGCCAGGATCGAAACGAGGATGATCGCAATGTTGTCCAGGACTCCCAGGCTCTCCGAGGCACCCATCTTCTCCGAGAAATACGGCACGAGAACGATGAGCGGCCAGTGCCAGAGATAGACGGAGTACGAGATATCGCCGAGAAAGCGCACCGGCCTCAATGACAGGAGCGGAAGTACGGACCTGCGACCACGCGAGTCAGCAAGGATGACCAGGGCCGTCGAGACCACCGGTACGAGGGCGATGTAGCCGGGGAACGGCATGTCTGCACGGATGAGGAACGTGCCCACGACTATTCCGGCCAGTCCGATCCATCCGAGCAGCGAGCTGAATGGCAGGCGCTGAGGGCGGACATAGATCACGAAGACTGCGACGAGGCCGCCGGTTGCCAGCTCCCACATCCGAGTCGGCGTGACGAAGTACGCCATCGCCGGCTCTGCGGCCGTGTACCACACAGAGAAGACGAAGGAAGCGAGGAAGACGCCGAGGATCGTGAAGCCGACGATCCGTTTGGACCGGCCGACCTTCGTGGCGATGAGGAAGGCCAGCCCGATGATCATCGGCCATATGAAGTAGAACTGCTCTTCGACCGACAGCGACCAGAAATGCTGCACCGGAGAGGGAGCGTTGTCAGCTGCCAGATAGTCGACGCTCGAGATCGCGAAGTCCCAGTTGACGACGTACAGCGCCGCGGAGACGATCTGTCGTCCCGTATCGGCCCACATCGACTGGGGGGCTGCAAGGAAGGTGCCGATACCGACGACGAACAGGACGAGGAGTGAGGCCGGAAGAAGTCGGCGGATCCTTCGCGCCCAGAATCTCGCAATGTCGCCCCAGCTCCGTGGGGGTTTATTGATGAGGTGGCTGGTGATGAGGAAGCCCGAGATGACGAAGAAGACGTCGACACCGGCGAACCCGCCGTGGAAGCGATCCGGCCAGAGGTGGTAGAGGAGCACGATTCCCACGGCCAAGGCTCGCAGCCCCTGGATATCGGCACGGAAGCCCGAAGTCTTGGGTGCAGCGGTCGCTTGGGGGGAGTTTTCAGCAACGGGGGCTGACGACTGCATGAATCGGCTCCACTCGGTTTCTCAGTCGGTTGGATCGGACCCGACTGCGGTCCCTGTCATTCCTCGAAGCGAGAGTTCGCTGGTGCTGGCGTCTCAGCGGTCAACTGAACTGGCCTGATGAGCGCCCACGACACTCGCCGAGGCGGCGTCTGCCCGTGCTCATACGATCGGAGGCCGGCCATGTCGCGACATCCGCAGAACCCCTCTTCCGGACAGCTTCCGGCGGTCTTCGTCCTGGGCCCACGGGTCGAGCCGCCAACCGGCACGCCATCCTTCCATCCAGGCCTTGAGCTGGTGGGGCTTGTTGGCCCACCTGAGGCACTGCATCAGTGTCCATGAGGCAACGTACGCCCAGCTGAAGGGCCACGGCAGATTCCGTCTGGCCAGCCAGACGCGGTTCCTGGCGTTCATATAGAAGTATTCGTCGTGGCGCCTGGGGTCGATCACAGGGTGGGCGACTGCGAGGTCGCCCATGTACCAGACGATGTACCCGGCGTCCCACACTCGCCAGGCGAGTTCAATGCCTTCATGGGCGTACCAGAACGGTGCGGGCCATCCGCCGCACTCGTCGAACGCCCGTCGCTGCATGCAGACCGCGCCTTCCCACACTGAGAACACGTTCGACGAATGGTCGGCCGTGCCCTTCTTCAGTCTCGGGATCCATCGCTTGGGCGCGTCCGGTCCCCCGGGTTCCTCTACCCGAGGTTGGACCAGGCCGATTCTCGGTTTGGTGCGCATCAGCTGCGCCATCCGCATGAGTGTCGTATCGTCGGGCAGCCAGGCGTCATCGTCGAGGAAGAACAGGAACTCACCGGCCACATGGGGAACGCCGGCATTGCGCCCGGCGGGGATTCCGAGGTTCTCGGGAAGTCCCAGCTTCTTGACTTCCTCGGGGATGCCTTCGGGCTCCCAACCGTTGCCGACGCAGACGATGTCGAGCTCCACGCCTTTCTGTGCCAAAAGCGATTCGAACCCTCGGTTGAGCTCGGCCAGTCTCTTGCCTTGGCTCAGCACGACGACGCCGAAGGTGTACTTGCGGTCGTTCATGACAGCCTCCTCGATGCCATGATCGACATGAAGTGTCCGATGACGGACAGCAGGCACAGCGGAGCCATCACCATGACAAGCCAACGCTCGCCGAACAGCGGTTCGGCCCCTGCCGATGCTGCGATTGCGGTGACGATGCTCGACAGCAGCGCCATCAGTGACATCTCCACCGAATGGAAGATGCGGTGGAAGGGAACGAAGCGTGCGATCCGTTTGAGTGTGGCGACCGTCCCCGGAACGAGTTCGGTGGCTTCCTTGGAATCAGCGAGCTTGTCGAGGCCGTTGAATGCTCGTGAAACATGGACCATGTCGTTGAGTGCCTTGTTGAGAAGGACCAAAGCGGCCAGAGCGGTTCCGGCAAGTAGCAGCGGGTACGAGCCGGCGGGGTCATCGATCAGGTTGTTCCACTCCCCCACAGCCCTCACTCCGAGAGCCACTGCGACGAGCCCTTCGGTGGTGTAGTGACCGACCTTGTCGAGGAACACTCCCTTGGCACCGCTGGTGCCTCTCCACCGTGCGACCTCACCGTCACAGCAGTCGATGTACATCTGCACCTGAGAGAAGAACACGGCGAGGACCGCACCCCAGATGCCAGGGATCAGCAGGCTGGCGGCGATGCACCAACCCGCCAGGATCATCAGACCGGTGACACCATTGGCACTGATCTTCGTGCGGACCAGGAGCATCGTGAAATAGATCGAGATATGACGCAGATAGAGCTGGGCCGACCAGTGCTCTGCATTCTTTCTGCTGCGAACTTCGATCGGCTGCGCCTTGGCCCGAAGCTCCGCCAAAGTCGGATGTTTCGCCGGAGACTCTTCGGGCACGTCCGTTCCTCTCAGATCCATGGATGGTATCCAGCCACGATAGCGCGAAGCTCACACCGCTGTGGTCAGGGCTTACCCAGCTCTGATTTGATGCGAGTCGTCGAGATCTCGGGCGTACGAGGCAGGTAGACGACCTCGCACTTGTCCTTGAGGAAGTCGAACTCTCCTTCCCAGTCGTCACCCATGACGAAGGTGTCGATATGGTATTTGTCGACATCGGTCTCCTTCTGCTCCCAGTTGTCCTCCGGGATGACGAGGTCGACGTAACGGATCGCTTCGAGCATGTGCTTGCGCTCTTCGTAGGAGAAGTACGACTTCTTGCCTTTGCCGGCGTTGAATTCGTCGCTCGAGAGCGCGACCACCAAGTAGTCGCCCTGTTCCTTGCACCTCTGAAGCAGTCGGATATGTCCGTAATGGAGCAGATCGAAAGTTCCGTACGTGATGACTCGTCGCATTGCAGAATCCGTCCAGTGTTCGTTGCCCACCAAGTGGGCCGCAGAAATTGTCCTGCGGTAGTTTACCATTCTGTAACGTCAGGTTACGAAAGCGTAACGTGCTTCAACCGCTGCACTTCAGCCGGTGCTCATCGGTTCGCCGCTCGATCACCTGTTCGCTCGAGCGGATGAAACGTGCAGTCTGGGCGCCTGCTGCTGTCTCGCCCAGGTAGAAGTTCGCCAGAGTGTGGATCGAGTCTCCTTGTGCGATCGACTCGTCGATGAGGTCGACTATGTTCTCTCGATCAGCCGGCCCGATGGTCGGACATCGATCGAGGAGTCCGCCGTCAAGGACTTCGGCTCGTGGTTCATGGGGCCGGACCATGACCAATGGTTTCTCGGAGACGAGCCAGTCGAAGGCCACTGCCGACATCTCGACAACAGCGACATCAGCCTCGTCCAACTGCCACGACACATCGGAACTCTGGTCGAGGAAGCCACGGGGATGAGACTCAATAGTCTCCGTCACCGTTTCCAGCGCCTTTTCGAAGTCATGTTTCATGACTCCGGTCCGCGGATGAGGGCGGAATATCACTCGATAGCCGGCTTCGAGCAGCGCGGTCACGATGGCTTCGCCATTGTAGGCGATTGTCCCATACGCCATCGAAGGAGAGTCTCCTTCCCACGTCGGGGCATAGAACACCACTTTCCCGTCAGGGTGTGCGTGCTTGAACTCTTTCCAGGACGGGGGAATGGAGCGCGGCTGATCGAGCTGCGGCCGTCCGACGTCGAGCATGCGATCGTCACTCATTCCGTAGAGCGTGCAGCCGATCCGCTTTCTGGCCGCCTGTCCTGCGGTGAAGACGAAGTCATAGGCCTTGAGCTGATTGGAGATCATCGAGATCTTCTCGCTCTCACCGTGGCTGAGGTGAACGTGGGCCGGCTCCGGATACCGAAGCGAATGAAAGTTACTGGTGGCCTGATTGACGTAGAAGACGACGCGAAGGCTCGAGGAGTTCATGAACTTGTCCAGTCCGCACGTCAGACGCGAGAACCGAACCGGGAACTCAGTGATGCCTTTGAGATACTCCGCGACCGTCGCATTCCGAACGATGATTCCGAAAGGCCGACTGCTGTAGCCCTCATCCTTGAGGTGGGCGGCCAACTGTTCGAAAGGCCAGAGCCACTGTTCCAGCTGATAGACCGAGCTGAGATCTCCCGCAAAATGGACGGCCGCGACGAACTCGTCGTCGTCTTTGGGGGTGAACTCATCCGAAAGCCGTGACTCGCGAACCCGTTCACGCAGTCTCTGTGCAGCGAGTTTGGCTACCGCCTGCGCAAAATTGGCACCACGGACTGCGGTATGCGGCAGTTCTGCCGGAAGAAAGGTCATGCACCCTATTGTGCATGCCCGTCTGTGCTCACCCTGAATTCCATCTGCGAACCCCTTGACTGCCCTCTGTCGAGCATGTCTCCAGGCTTGAACTCCGGTAAACACTCCTGATTTCGATCTCACCCTCCTCATACTCTTGAAGCGGCCCGGGCGGTGCTGGAATATTGAACAATGACGAGTACAGCAGCTCCGGGCGTGAAGTTGTACAACGAGAAGGAGCAGGAATTGAGCTCAGATGACAACACTCGAGGACTCCCGTCCGAACACGACCGGGGTGAACAGGCGGGCGAGGACGTACTGGCGATCGCCCTCGGAGAGATGGCACGCGAGCTTCAGAATCAGACTCCTCACCAGCTCCTGATGGCCATCGCCGAAGCTGCCGTGTCGATCATCCCCGGTGCGGAGCACAGCTCCATCAGCCTCGTCGAAGGACGCAGGACAGTCACCCCGAAGGCCCCCACGAGCGAGCTTCCGACACGAGTCGATGAGATCCAGACGGCTGAGGGCCAAGGGCCGTGCCTCGACGCCATATATGAACAGAAGACGGTCCGGATCCCCGATATGCGGACCGAGACGCGCTGGCCCGACTTCGCACGGCGGGCTGCGGATGAGACTCCCATCCGCAGCATGTTGGCGTTCCAGCTCTTCGTCGAGGCCGAGACCCTCGGCGCGCTCAACATCTTCTCCAGTCGACCACAGGCGTTCTCCGACGAATCGGAACATGTCGGACTCATCGTCGCAGCGCACGCGGCGGTCGCCCTCGCCGGTTCCCAGGAAGTGTCCCAGCTCCACTCGGCTCTCGTCTCGCGCGACATGATCGGCATGGCCAAAGGAATCCTCATGGAGCGCTACAGGATCGACGAGCACAAGGCTTTCCTACTTCTCGTCAAAGTGAGCAATGTATCGAACATCAAACTTCATGAACAGGCGGAAAGGCTCGTCTACACCGGATACATGGAACAGAACCTTTCCTGACAGTCTCAGGACGCCGACTCACCTGTGTGAAAGCTATCCTCCGAAGACGTCACCCGGTGCGAGCGGTTCGACTTCGTTAAAATCGGGTTCGCTGCTGAATGACGCCCGAGGCGGGACCGGCAGCATGTCGATGAGTTCGTTGACGGCCTGCGCCATGATGTCGTGCTGGTACCCGGAGAGTCCGTAGGCCCCGTGGAGATAGGCGTCGAGTTCGAGCTCGCTCATCTCACCGCCCAAGCTCGCGTAGTGCAGCCACACTCCCTCCAGAGACAGATTCCAGTACTCGATGACACCGGCCAGTTTCGCCCCTCGTGTCTGAATAGCTTTGTCCATACTTGAGTATTCGCAGCCCTCAGAGGAACGGATGGGTCTTCCCGGCGACCAGGTCGCTGCTGCGCATCCTCATCTGCCTCCGATGGGCGCTGTGCGACCTGTGTTCATGCCGCCAGTGTTGGCCACTGCGGTTTCAGTCATCAGTCCTCGAAGAGCGGGGCGAACCCAGCGGGTAGCTGTGAGCGAAGATCGTCGTTCTCGCCCTCGGACACTGCTGCGTCCACTGTTGAAAGCACTGCACGCGCATACGTTCTCGCGGTTTCGGGGTCGATCCCCTCGCCCAGCTGATCAGCCAGACGGCGGAGGAAACCATCCACATCGTCGGTCAGCGGTGCTTCCGAACCGTGCCGTTGGAGCGGTTCCTGCAGTTCAGCAGGAAGCTGCGCGGCCAGATCCGCCGCTTCTCCGCCCTTGAACTGTTTGCCGAGAGCGTCCAACACCGTCCGGGTCACGACGGCAGCGCTCTCCGGATCGCTGGGCCCGCCGACTTCGGTGACGTTCTTGAGGAACTCATCACTGCGCATGGTCAGGCACCTTCTTCCCCGTTCGTATCTTCATTGTCATGTCGAGCTAAGCATCGTCACCGAAGACGTGTCGGCGCTGCTCGGCGTGGAATTCGGCCTCGGCCGGTTCGGGGCGGTCCTGCGCCGTCATCATCCTGTGCCAGTGCGGATAATAAGCAGGCAGCTGCGTTGCCGCGGTGATCCGATCCCGGGCCTCCGGCGGAAGCGTCAGCTCCGCAACATCGAGGTCCTCGGTGAGATGCTCGAACTTCCGAGCCGCGATCACCGTGCCGTCCACACCTGGACGATCGAGGATCCAAGAGATCACTACCTGTGGAATCGACCAGCCCAGCTCATCGGCGATCTGGGCGAACAGTTCGATGAGGTCATAGGCTCGCTTCCAATCGGTAACGTGCGGTTCCGGCCAACCGGTCCCCTGTCGAGTGTCCGAGGGCGTCTGCCGACCTCTCCTGACCTTCCCGTTGAGGAGTCCTTCTCCCAGCGGACTCCAGCCGAATGTCGCCACTCCCAGGTCGCGGGCGGCCGGGATCATCTCGTATTCGATCTCGCGGGCCTCGGGCGTGTAGTACACCTGCTGGGAGATCGGACCTACGAGTCCTGCCAGTCGCGCTTCATAGACCGTCTTCGTCAGCTGCCAGGCGCTGAAGTTCGAGACTCCCCAGTACCGGATCTTTCCGGCCCGGATCATCTCGTTGACGGTGGAGATGGTCTCCGTGATCGGCGTCTGCCCGTCCCATTGGTGGATGTAGAGCAGATCGAGGTGATCGGTGCGCAGTCGTTCGAGGCTGTCTTCGACCGCTCGCGTCAGATGCTGTCTGCTTGCCCCCGAGTCATTGGGTCCCTCCCCGGTGGGCATCCGCGCTTTGGACGTGAGGATGACATCATCGCGCTTATCGCCCATGATCTCGCCGAGCACCCTTTCCGCATCGCCGGCGGAGTAGAGATTGGCTGTATCGATGAAATTCACTCCGCGATCCAGAGCTTCGCGGAACTGGCGTCGCGCGTCGTCTCCGCGGATCCCTGCGATCTTCTCGAATCCTCCACCGGATCCGAACGGAATGGTGCCCAGTGCCAGTCGCGACACGTACAGGCCCGAATCCCCGAGTCGGGTGTAGTCCATTGGGAGCTCCTCCTCGTCATATCTTCGGGTGAGCACGAATGCGGACTGTGCCTCACGATTCCAGAAGGTCAAGGTCATCGCTACCCCTGCCGTGAATGCAGTGAAGACGCTACAATCCGCGACTGCCCTCGCTGATGCGCTTCTCGCTCTTGTCGATGAGATGGACTCCGACAAGGTCGCCGGTGATGTTGATCATCGTCGCGCCCATCCCGAGGAGGACGTCGACACCCGCCACCAAGGCAACGGTCTCGAGCGGCAGACCGGCTTGCTGCAGCAGGATCGTCAACCCGATGAGACCGGCACCGGGGACTCCCGCAGTGCCGATCGAGACGAACGTGGCAGTGAGGACGATTGCGCCGAGTTCGAGCACGGACATGTCATGTCCGACGATATTGGCAGCCAGCACCACCGATGCTCCCAATCGAATGACAGCGCCGTCCATGTTGATGGTCGCTCCCAAGGGGATGACGAAGCCCGCGACCTCTTGGAGGATTCCCGCTTTCCTCGTCGCCTCGAGCGACACCGGGATGGTCCCGGAGCTGCTCTGCGTGGTGAATGCCGTGGCCATCGGCGCCCCGGCGACGCGGAAGAACCCGCCGATCGGAATCCGATTGATCAGCAGCAGCGGAATATAGATGAGGAGGATCTGCACGGCCAGTCCCGCATAGACGACGCCGGTCAGCTTTCCCAGGGCCGTCAGAGCATCCAATCCTTGGCTGCCGATGTCACTCGCCACCAGGGCAAGTACGCCGAACGGCGCAAATTGGAGTATCCCGGCGAGGATGCGGAACGTCATTTCCTTGGCTGCGAGCACGAGATCGTAGACGAGCTTCCCGAAACGGGAGATCGTCTCATCCGAGGAGCGGCGCATCCCTGCAAGGGTGAGGCCGACGACCATGGAGACGAAGATCAGAGCGAGGATGTTGCCGTCGACCAGAGCCTTGAAGAGGTTCTCGGGGAATATGCTGACGAGCTGATCGACGAACGAGGGCGCCTTGGGTGTCTCTGCGCCCTTCTCGGGGCGGTGGAGCCCTGTCCCCGGCTTGACCAGAAGCGCCAGGGACAGACTGATGACGACGGCGGCGATCGTCGTGAGGATGTAGAAGGCGAAGGTCTTGAAAGCGACCCTGACGAGGTTTCCGGGGCGCGTGCTGTTGACCGCGTCGATCAGCGTCACCATGATGATCGGGATGACGATCAGCTGCAGGAGGTTGAGCAGAATGTCGCCGATCGGTGACAGCACCTGCGCCTGCTCCCCGAAAACGAGGGCGACGATCAGTCCGAGGACGAATCCGACCGTCATCTTCACGAAGAGCGCTGTATCCCGGTAGCGGCGCCAGATGCGGAGGAGGATTCGTGTCATGTTCTACCGCTCCGTGCTCGCAGTTCCCTCATGGTGGGCTTCCGGTCCGCGGCGATGCCGACCGTTTGCCACTCTAACCCACGTGCGTACGGAAGCCCGAGGAGTTCGCTCTCACCGTGTGCTGTCTCCTGTCAGGTGGGGTCCACTTTCGGGAGCCGCGTATTCGAGCAGCTCCGGGTGATTCGCATCGAACGCGGGGCGTTCGGAACGGATCTTCGGCAGCGTGGCGAAGTTGTGGCGCGGGGGTGGGCAGGAGGTCGCCCATTCGAGCGAGGCTCCGTAGCCCCAGGGGTCGTCGACGGTGACCTTCGGCGCGTTGCGGGCGGTGATCCAGACGTTCCAGAAGAACGGAACCATGGACAGACCCAGCAGCATCGCACCGACCGTCGACACCTGATTCAACCAGGTGAAACCGTCCTGAGGCAGGTAGTCGGCATAGCGACGCGGCATGCCGTGGACACCCAGCCAGTGTTGGATGAGGAAAGTGCCGTGGAAGCCGATGAACAGCATCCAGAAGTGGATGTGACCGAGCTTCTCGTTGAGCATCCTGCCGGTCCACTTCGGCCACCAGAAATAGAACCCGGCGAACATCGCGAACACGACGGTGCCGAAGACGACATAGTGGAAGTGCGCGACGACGAAGTAGGTGTCCGACACCTGCTGATCGAGTGCGGGGCTGGCCAGGATCACACCGGTGAGTCCGCCGAACAGGAACGTCGCCAGGAAGCCGATCGCCCACACGATCGGAGTCTCGAAGGTGATCGACCCTCGCCACATCGTGCCGATCCAGTTGAAGAATTTCACGCCCGTCGGAATCGCGATGAGCATTGTCATGAACGCGAAGAACGGCAACGCGACCACACCGGTGACGAACATATGGTGGGCCCAGACCGTGACCGACAGCGCGGCGATCGCGATGGTCGCGAACACGAGTTCCTTGTACCCGAACACCGGTTTGCGGCTGAAGACGGGGAAGATCTCTGTCACAATGCCGAAGAACGGCAGCGCGATCACATACACCTCGGGGTGGCCGAAGAACCAGAACAAGTGCTGCCAGAGAATCGGTCCCCCGTTGCCCGGACTGAACACATGGGAGCCCAGGATCCTGTCTGCGCCGAGGACGAGCAGCGCCGCGGCCAGGGGTTGGAAGGCCATGAGCACGAGGATGCCGGTGATCAGCGTGTTCCAGGTGAAGATCGGCATGCGGAACATGGTCATACCCGGTGCGCGCATCGTGATGATGGTGGTGATGAGGTTGACAGAGCTGAGGATCGTGCCGAAGCCCTGCAGCGCGAGTCCGAGGACCCACAGATTGCCGCCGACGCCGGGCGTGAAAGTCGTGTTGTTCAGCGGAGCATAGGCAGTCCAGCCGAAGGCCGCGGCTCCCTGCGGGGTGAGGAAGCCCGACAGCGCGATCAGCGACCCGAAGAGGTACATCCAGAAGGCGAAGGCGTTCAGACGTGGGAACGCCACGTCCGGGGCACCGACCTGCAATGGCATGATGACATTGGCGAAGCCGGCGAACAGCGGAGTGGCGAACATCAGCAGCATCAGAGTGCCGTGCATGGTGAACAGCTGGTTGTACTGTTCCTTGGTCTCGACGATCTGCATGCCGGGCTCGAAGAGCTCGAGGCGGATGATCAGCGCCATCACGCCGCCGACGCAGAAGAAGAAGAACGAACCGAGCAGATACATGTACCCGATCGTCTTGTGGTCCGTCGACGTGATCCAGTCGACGATGATCTTGCCCTTGCTCCGTGGGACCTCGGGAGCGTCCGGAGTCGCCTGTTCGATTGTGGCGGTCATTGTTCAGCACCTTCTTTCGGGTACCAATTGCGATCGCATTCAGGGTCGGACTGGCTGACGCTGCTCTCATCGATGAGATGACGCGTCTATTCGGTGAGTTCGACCGTATGTGCGACGTGGAAGTTGAAGAACATGTCTGAGCGGCATCCCCCTGCTCAGCTCGGCGCACTTCGCCGTATTCGCCTTCTTTCTCAGCAGACAAGGAGTCTGCTGAATCGTTTCATTCGAGCGCTGCTGTCTCCCAGTCTAGTGCCGGGCCCAGGAGATGGACCCAGCGATTTTCCCCTCACCGGAGAATCTGTCGATGCTGAGGTTCCGCGTCCGTCCTGCTGCTTCCTGAAGCCGGCGGTGGTGTGCAGTACCGTTGAAGGGCTGTCAGAGGAAAGGGAGCCCAATGGCCAGAGCACGCAGGCACAAGTCCGAACGGCCGACGCGGCGCAAGCGATCGTCGATGGCCTCGAAGGCGACGGTCCCCGAGGCGCCGACGCTCTTCAGCCGCCGCATCATCGACAGCCAACCGCAGGAGATGCGCGTCGCCCGGTCCTTCTCCGAGGCACTGTCGGCACACGACCCGGAGGACTCCGGTCCGAGCGCTCCCAGCTCGATCACGCAGGTCGTCATCCCCCGCTCCACTCCCGGACTGCTCGAGGAGATCGCTTCGACCTGGCAGCTGCACCCCGTTGTCGTCGACGATCTCTTCCACGCCAACCAGCGGGCCAAGGTCGATCGCTACGACGAGGTCCTCTTCGTCGTCATCAAAGCAGCGGTGTACCGCGATGCGATCGAAGAGGTCGAGTTCAACGAGTTCCACCTGCTCATGAAGGACGACGTTCTGGTCATCATCTGTCAGGGCGACCGGTTCATCGACGGCACTCCGATCCCCGAACGCGTCGAGGACATCACCGCCTACTTCACGAACGAGAAGCGCAGCTGGAGGACCGACCGTCAGCTGCTCTCTTTGGGCCCCGAAGCCCTCGTGTACCGGCTCCTCGATACCGCAGTCGATACGTACTTCCCCGTCCTCGACGGTCTGCAGGACGACAAGGACGGCATCGAACGGCAGGTTTTCAGCGGAGACACCGCCGCGGCCGAACGCATCTACCTGCTCAGTCAGGAGGTCATCGACGTCCTCCACAACTCCACGCATCTCAATCGCCTGACGCAGGCGCTGGGAAACGGGGCCGCCAAATATGCGATCCCCGACGAGCTGCGTGCCTACCTCGACGATGTCACCGACCACCTCACCCGGGTCCTCGCCGAGGCGGGTGAGCTGCGGGAGGCCCTGTCCCAGATCCTCAACGTCAACTCCACGCTCGTCGCCCAGCGTCAGAATGAGGATATGAAGAAGATCTCCGGCTGGGCCGCGATCCTCTTCGCACCCACCCTCATCGGCGCGATCTACGGTATGAACTTCGACGATATGCCCGAACTCCACTGGGCCTTCGGCTATCCGATGGCGCTGGGCCTCATGCTCGGTCTCGGCATCGTGCTCTACGTCGTGTTCAAGACGAAGAAGTGGATGTGAGGTCAGCTGATCCGCCGGTCACATCGACCGGCCTGTGAGCCATTCGAGCGCTGAGGTTCCCATGCTTGGTCGTATAGAGCTCCATCCTGCCGGCCTGATTCGCGATCGCGTCATCGGCGCCGGCGATGCGGGCCCGGTTGAAGCTTCTTCCGTCGATGAGATCGACCGAGAAGTCAAGGTATCCATCGACGCCGTCAGGGAATCCGGCTGCCGGCAGCGTGACAGTGAGCAGTCTGTTCCGGCAACTGGCTGCAACCCGTCCGTAGAAGCAGCCTGCACGCGACTTCCACGAGACATACGCAGCTTCGGGAACGAACGAGCCGAGTCCGGAGATGTCCACGTCGAGCTGGATTCCGGTGGCGGCCGCCTCTGCCCCTCGGAGTTGGGCATGCAGCTCATCGAGGTGAACGATGGGCGTGAAAGACTGCTCTGCCAACACCTGCCCCCATCTCTGCACGATCGCAGTCTCAGAGAAGTCGGCGGCTCTCTCGATCGCTCTCTGTCTCATCGTCCGCACCTCGTCATCCGACATCGAGAGGAACTGCAGGATGGTCTCTGTCAGAGCGTCGACATCTCCGGGACGAACTGTGAAGCCGTTCACCCCGTGCTCGATGATATCCGCCGGGCCGTAATCCATCGCATAGCAGATCGGGATACAGCCTGCGGACATGCTTTCGAGCACGACAAGGGGCAGCCCCTCAAACCGACTAGTCAGGAGGCTGAACGAGCTCGTGTGGAATTTCGATTTGGCACCTGTCGTGTGACCGTGCAGCCGAATGTCACCCGTCACACCGGACTCATCGATGAGATCAGTCAGCATCGGTCTGTCCTCGCCTTCTCCGTAGACGTCGAGAGTCACGTCCGGATTGTCGGCTCTCACGTGTGCGATGGCCGTGATGGCATCTTCGACTCGCTTCTCGGGAACCAAACGCGCGATCATCGCGCCCCTGCCGCGCGGCCGAAGCAGTGTCGGATCACCGTGCAGGTCGTCTGTGAAGTTCGGGACCGTCCTCAGCTTGTCTGTAGTCAGCCGAAGCTCGTCCATGTCTCGACGCTGTTCGTCTGTGAGCGTTGTGACCAGGTCGAAGGCATCGAGATTGCTCAGTAGACCGAACTTACCTTCGGCTAACGTTCTGTGGACTCCGTCACCCGCACCGTCGAGGTGGTGACTGTGAACCACCTGGCAGAGCATGACATTGTCGCGTCGATACTCATGAACGAAGTTGCCGACAAAAGCCGAATCGCAGATGAGGAAGGTCTTCCTCGTTCCGATGACGACGTCGAGCCACGCCTGATAGAACTCGCGGGCCGTGGACCACTGCGCGATAGCCTTCTGCTCGCGGTCGAACAGGGTGATCCGACGTCCTCCCCGTCGGCCGCGCTTCTTCATATCCTGGCGATCGACGACCAGTAGGTGGCCGCGATCGTGGTAACGGTCGACCTGGAGAAGTCGCTTCTCAGAGTCTCGCCTGAACTCAGACCAGTCCTGCCCAGTTCTCTGCAGCACGTCAGCAGTCGACCTCGGGTCGGCTTCCTCGGTGCCAATCATTCTGCGCAGCTTCCGATCCGACCATGTGGTCAGGTCCTGCCAGAGATTCTGCACCTTCACCCGGCGATCGATGCGCCCTTCGTCACGAAGCTCGAGTTCTCGTTCCTGGCCTTTCAGCTCCGGGCTCAAGGTCAGAATGTCTACCCGGCGATTGTCCAGGCGCGCGAACGCCGAGCTGCGTTCGAGGGCGACCGTGGTCATCCCGCCGAAGTCGTAACCGATGCCCCATGTCAAGGTGTAGTAGCGTCCTTCGGGCAGCAGGCCGCGGTGGGGAAAGCGGTGAGGGAAGGGGCGCGCTGAAGTGCTTCTGGGGTCGGTGTCCATTATAGAAATGCTAATGAATGACCCTCCAAATGCCAGTAGGCACACCTCTTCTTCTGGTCATGATCATTCTCTGCACGTTCGCCGAAATCCTCTGAAGTCAGACCGTTTGGGACGGTGTCGGCCGGTCGAAGAAGAGCGAGCGCTCCCTGACGAGGATCACTGCCGACACGACGAGGAGGATCCCCGTCTGGATGAGCTTCGAGTCAGGCTCGGTCATGAAGATCTCCGCCGACATGTTCGCCGAAGCATGGAAGACGACGGGCACCAGAATGCTGCGTCCGCAGCGGTAGTACAGCCAGTTCATCAGCAGTACGAAGGCGATCATCGAGACGGGAAAATTGAGAGTGGCGAGCACACCCGACTCGACCACCTCATTCTGGTAGTAGCCGTCGATGAACGACAGCGGCACGTGCCACAGCGCCCAGATGAGAGTGAAGAGCATCGAAGCGGAGAAGACCCGCATCTTCCGCACCAGAGTGTCGGTGCCGTAGCTGTGCCAGGACAGCTCCTCGACGATCGCGGCTCCGATGAGCGTCACCCAGGCAGGCATGAGACCGGTCGAGAATGTGAAGCCTCCGCGCAGGGAGAACTGGTCCACACCATGGCCGAAGAGCAACGACAGCCCTTGGGCAGCCATGAGGCTGACCGGGACCAGGAGCACGGCGGTCAGCACCCACGGCATTCGGTCCGCTCTCGGCCATTTCAGCCTCTCGACGATATCCGTTCGAAGCCTCGGACTGCGCCGGATGAGAGCGACGACCACTGCCAAAGGAGAGAACAGGCCGGCCAATGACAACACGAGCGTGGAGACGAGCACTTCCGTGCTCTGCACCGGCAGATGGCTGAGATAGGCCGCTGCGAACCAGAACCCCCAGGGCAGTGCCGTGGCCCACACGTAGAACGCGACCGGCCTGGAGTATTCGAGCAGAATCGCTTCGTCCTGCCGACCCCGAGCCGGGCGGGAATCGACCGGGGGGTTTCCGATCGTCGAGTCTGCAACCATGCCACAGAGATTAGAGTCACCGGTCGGCGTTGACCAGGTGTGCACGATCCTCAGCGGGATGCCCGCGAATTCGCGCCCTGTCCGATGCCCGGCACTCCGACGCCTGGCACGGTTCGCTGCCCGTTCGCCTCCTCTGCCGGTCGCGTTCACCGGCTCTTCGCCGTTCGGACGCCTGACCTCCGTAGCCTCACCAGCGTGGCTACTCAGACAACGACCTCGACACATATGCGTCCATTCCTCGCGACTGCGGTGCTCGCAGCCTCCGCGACTATCGGCACCGCTCTCACCCCGGCGGCTGCCTCCGGCCCCGGTTCGGCCGCCACCGATCATCCCGCGGCCCTCGGCTCACCGGCAGCACACGACTATGCCGCTCCGGACACGGTCTCCGAGCTCGGATTCCCGACCACAATCTCCCATCGCGGCGGTGCCGACGTCTATCCGGAGGAGTCCATGGAAGGGTTCACCGCCTCGGCGCGGGACGGGTTCCTGCCCGAGATGGACATCCAGTTCCTCGCCGACGGCACGCCCGTGCTCATCCACGACGACACCGCCGACCGCACACTCAACGGCGTCAGCGGACCCGTCCGCGAGCTCAGCCGGCAGGAGTGGGACTCTGCGACGATCAAGCATCCGACAGGCGGCCCCGAGGCGGCGACGGTGACCCTGGACGAGCTGCTCGACGAGCTGGGCGGCGAGGTCGTCCTCGTCCCCGAGATCAAGCCCGGGGCCACCTCGGCGGAGGTCGACCGGGTGCTCGACGAATTCGACGATCGCGGCCTCGCCGACTCCCTCATCGTCCAGTCCTTCGACTTCTCGGCGGCGAAGACGATCGCCGACCGCGGCTACACCTCGCTCTACCTCATGGGCTCGACCCTGCCGAAGGAATCACCTTCCGAGATCAAGGACGCCGGCATCGACTGGGTGGGACCGAGCAAGAACCTGCCGACGAACACTATGCGCAAGCTCGACAAGGCAGGCTTCCACGTCGCCCCCTACACGCTGCCGACTGCCAAGGACGGCCACCGACTGCCCGGCTGGATCGACGGCTTCTTCACCGACGACGCATGGAGCGATTGAGCAGAGAGCGATTGAGTAGACTGCACAGATGGAGCCTCTCGAACGCAGTGCACCGATCCCGGATCCGCTGGCGCCCTATCTCGCAGTCGACCGCTCCCAGCCGCGGCACGAATGCTGGGTGGCCGGACACATGGTGGCCGGTCTCGACGGGACCGCCTCCATCCATGGACGCGTCGGCGCCCTGTCGACCGCACCCGATCAGGACCTGTTCCGTCGGATGCGGCAGATCGCCGATGTCGTCATGGTCGGCGCCCAGACGGTGCGCAGTGAAGGGTATGCGCCGATGCGGCTGGACGAGGACGCCCAGACGCAGCGCCGGGTTCGGGGCCAGTCCGAGATGCCGCCGGTGGCGGTGGTCAGTCGCAGCCTCGACCTCGATTGGTCCTCCCAGGTCTTCGCCGGAGCACCCGAGCACGCGCGCACCATCGTCATCACGTGCGCGAAAGCCGATCCCGAGCGGCTGGCCGCTGCGGAACAGGCGGCCACGATCATCATCGCCGGCGAGGACCGCGTCGAACCGGCGAAGGCGCTGCAGGCTCTGGCCGGTCTCGGCTACCGCGTCGTGCTCTGCGAAGGTGGACCGCGCTGGCTCGGCGAGCTAGTCGCAGCCGACCGCCTCGACGAACTGTGCCTGTCGATCTCACCGATGATGGGCGGTGACCAGCTGCCGGTGAGCGTCGCCCCGCCCGGGACGGGCATCGCGCAGTTCGCCCTGCAGTCCACGATGGTCGCCGATGACACGCTCTTCCTCCGCTACGAGGCGAAGCCGCCGGAAGAGGGACGGTCATGAGCACCGGCTTCGACGCTCTCATGGGCTCGGTCGATGCCCCGCTCATCGTCGTGACCACCTCGGCGGAGGGCGAACGGGCCGGTTGCCTCGTGGGGTTCCATTCGCAGGCGAGCATCAGCCCGCAGCGGTACTGCTTCTGGCTGTCGAAGGCCAACCACACCTACCGGGTGGCTCTGCGCTCCGACCACTTCGCCGTGCACTTCCTCACGAGCAGCGATGTGGAGCTGGCGCGCCACTTCGGCTCCCGCTCCGGTTCCGAGGCGGACAAGTTCACGGACCTCGAGGTCACCGTCACCGAGGAGGGCGTACCGCTGCTTGCGGACCTGCCGAATCGCCTCCTCGTCGATCGCGTCGCGATGCTCGACGACGGAGGCGACCACGTGTGCACCACAGCACACGTGCTCTCTGCCGAATCCGCGGGAGACTTCACACCCCTGCACGCCTCCCAGCTGGGAGACCTCACTCCCGGCCACACCAGCGACGAACGCGCCGTCCGCCCATAAGGTGAGTCACCGCACCCGTTCCTCGCCGCGACCGGGTCCGCACGATCCGGAGTAGAGTACGCACGTGTCCAGCTTTGAAGAGCATGAGAACAGCGCCGCGCAGGTCGCCGAGCGCCTCTCCGAGTTCTGCACCGAACACAGCATCCGGGTCGCGGCAGCGGAGTCGCTCACCGGCGGCAGGATCGCCAGCCACCTCTCCGCAGCCTCGGGGTCCGGAGACTGGTTCGCGGGCGGGGTGGTGGCGTATTCGAGTGAGGTCAAGCATCGACTTCTCAAGGTCCCGCGCGGCTCGGTGATCTCCCGCGAGGCAGTGGAGGCGATGGCCCGGTCCGTCAGTGACATGATGGACGCCGACGCGGTCGTCGCCGCCTCCGGCGCCGGCGGTCCGGAAGGTCAGGACGGCCAGGAGCCGGGGACGACGTGTCTGGCCGTCATCGTCGACGGCGAGGTCGAGACCGCGGTTCACCACTTCTCGGGCGAACCGCTCGACATCCTGTCCCAGGCCCAGGAGCGGGCGTTGGCAATGCTGCTGGAGGCGCTTCGGAAGCGGTATGACGGGTACTGTTGAGCCATGGTGACAATGGCGGAAGTCATTCGGAGTCGACAGCATGCCGATAGTGCATAATCCCCATCGCAATGCCATCGACCGCGTGCTCGTGGCCTACCTCGCGGCTCTGCTCGTCGGCACAGGCCTGTTGATGCTGCCCGTCGCGACCTCCACCCCAGGCGAAATCTCCCTGCTGTCTGCGCTCTTCACTGCCACCTCGGCGATCAGCATCACGGGTCTGGAAGTGCTCACGACCGGCAGCGATTTCACGTTCTTCGGCCAAGCCGTGATCCTCGGTCTCATCCAAGCCGGCGGGCTCGGCGTCCTCCTGCTCACCACTCTGCTGGCCATGCTCGTTGCGGGAAAGGCCGGTCTCAGGCTCCGGGAGTCGGCCGCCGTCGAGGCCAAGACCTCCGCGATCGGAGGCGTCGGTCCGATGGTGCTGCGCATCATCGGCCTGACCGTCGTCACTGAGGCCATCGTCGCGGTGCTGCTGTTCCTGCGTTTCTTCACCCACTACGGCGAACAGGCGGGGAACGCGGTGTGGGAGGGGGTGTTCAATGCGGTCTCGGCGTTCAACAACGCCGGCTTCGGTCTCCGCTCCAACAGTTTCGCCGACTACGCCGCCGACCCCTTCGTGTGCGGGCCCATCGCCGCGGCGATCATCCTCGGCGGGCTCGGGTATCCGGTGTTCGTCGAGATCGTCCGCCGCTACCGGGCTCCGCTGATGTGGAGTATGACGACGCGTGCGGTGGTCGTCGCGACTCCCGTGCTGCTCCTGGCCGGCACCGTGTTCATCGCCGCCGTCGAATGGAACAATCCCGGCACTCTGGGCCGGTTCGACTGGTGGGGCAAGCTGCAGGCGGCGGCGTTCCAATCGACGACGACGCGCACGGCCGGTTTCAGCTCGGTCGACATCTCGCAGATGCACCCTGCCACCTGGTTCGGCATGGACATCCTCATGTTCGTCGGCGGAGGCCCGGCAGGCACCGCCGGCGGCGTGAAGATCACCACCGTTCTGGTGGTGCTGGCCATGGCCTGGGCCGAGATCACCGGAGGCACCACGACGAACCTCTTCGGAGCCCGCGTGGCCCACTCGGCTCATCGACAGGCGACGACAGTGATCGTGCTGGCCCTGGCTCTCATCACCACGGCCACGACCCTCCTCATGCTCGACGAACCGCAGCTGGGGCTCGACCGGGTCCTCTTCGAAGTGATCTCCGGGTTCGGCAACGTCGGCCTGTCGACCGGAATCACCACCGGGCTGCCCGCAATGAGCCAGATCGTCCTCATCCTCGTGATGATCCTCGGACGTCTGGGGCCGGTCACCGTGGCCTCCGGATTGGCGCTGCGGGCACGGGCCACCCGCTATGAGCTTCCCGTCGAACGGCCGCTCATCGGCTGAGCGGCCCGGAGCCGCCTCGGCTCCTCGCAGTCAGACCTCATCCCGGTTCGGAAAGGACAATGGATATGAAGAGCAGAAAGTGGCGCACGCGACCGGCGGCGTTCTTCATGGGCAACCCTCACCCCATGGCACATCACGGCGCCGTGGCCGTCATCGGTCTGGGGCGCTTCGGCGGGTCGTTGGCCACGGAGCTGGCCGCCTACGGCGTCGACGTCATCGGCATCGACATCAACGAGGAGGTCGTCGCCCAGTACTCTGACAAACTGGCCTTCGTCTCCCGGACGGATGCGACGGATGAGACCGTGCTGCGCCAGCTCGGCCTCGAGGATGTCAGTCAAGTGGTGATCGCCATCGGCAACGACCTCGAAGCCAGCATCCTCACTGCCTCGAAGGTCCTCAAGATCGGGAATCGGCACATCTGGGCCAAAGCCGTCAGCCAGGCGCACGCGGACATCCTCGGTCAGCTGGGCATCGACAATGTGATCCGCCCGGAGAACGACATGGGGCGCCGCACGGCGCATCTCATCCGCGGGAACATGTCGGACTTCATGCCGGTCAGCGAGGACTTCGTGCTGGCGCGCACGGCACCGCCGGTGCGCATCTCGGATTCGCCGCTGGCGTCGTTCGATGTCCGGCGCGAGTACGGGGTCAGCGTCGTGGCGTTCAGACGCGACGGTGAGGACAGCTGGGACATCGCCGACCAGGATGTCACCCTCTACGCCAACGATGAGATCCTCATCGCGGGCAGCCCCGGCGAGGTCGAGGACTTCAGCACCCTCGACGAAGACGACGAGGAGGGCTGAAGTCCCGCACCGCTGTCAGACGGCGACGACTTCGACCGGGATGTTGCCGCGGGTGGCCTTCGAGTACGGGCAGAGTTCGTGCGTGCGATCGACGAGCTTCTGCGCGGTCTCGTGATCGACATCGGGCAGGCTGACCTCGAGCCTGACCGACAGGCCGAAGCTCTCGCCCTCCTTGCCGATGCCCACTTGGGCGTTGACGACGGACTTCGAGGTGTCGATGCCCTGCTCCTTGCCCGCCAGGCCGAGTGCGCCCTGGAAGCAGGCTCCGTAGCCCACGGCGAAGAGCTGCTCGGGATTGGTGCCGCCGCCCGGGCCGCCCTGCTCCTTGGGAGTGCGGAGGTCGACGTCGACCATCTTGTCGTCGGTGGCTCCGTGTCCGTCCCGACCTCCGGTGATCTCTGCCTTGGCGGTGTAGACGATGTTCTCTGGTGTATTCATCAGCTTCTCCTTCGTTCGGGTCACGGTGCCACCGACGATAGCGCAGTTGCCCTGTTCCCGTAAGGGGGTGCCCCTATATTTATTCATAGGCCCTGAACGGGGTCTGGTCGCTGGTCCTGGTATGGCTGATTTGCCCTGTC